>JAUIAP010000009.1 GCA_030425205.1 Anaerolineae bacterium | reverse complement strand
ACGAATGTAATCATTCCCGACACCCCAATCACACTGCCGCACCGCAATGCCGTCGTTATAGCGTCCCAGAATCTCGCCGATCTCCTTGCCCGTGTCGCCATGACTGATCTGCGTCGTCTGATGGTCGATAAACTGCGCGTGACCGCCCAACTGCGCCATACCAGCCTCAAAGCTATTGCGCGTGCGTGTGCTGGTAAAGAAAAACAGCATAGACAACACTTTGTCACGCAAATAGGCGTGTGGAACTCCCATCGCCCGTTTGCGCTTCAAATCCATCGCCACATCAAAAACGGTGTCCAGCTCCGACTTTGTCCAATCCTGTGTCGAGATCATGTCCCGACCCCGTAAATATGTTTGCATCTCTTTCTCCGTAATTGTTCGCTATGTTAGACTGTTCCCGAACAAACTTTATTTCAAAGGTAGCCAAATGACAGTTCTCACTGCCCCAAAATTTAACTCATGCACCAGCAAGATCGCATTGGCGCGTCTTGTTGAAACACAATCACGAAATCATCGCGGGAAGCAGCGCATAGAACTTTGTTGCTTCTACGACATCTTCTAGCGGCACATGTTCGTTGACGGCGTGGGCGTAGATTTCGTTACCGGGACCAAATCCGATACCCGGAATGCCGAGTTTGCCTGTCCAGTAGTTGCCGTTGGTTGAGAAATCCCACTTGCCTTGTCCAAATGGGTCTTCCGACTTCCAAAGGGCTTGCATTGTCGCGACGCCCGCCTGTACAAATGGATGGTCTTCTTCCAACGCCCACGACGGGAAGTATTGTTCGTATTCGTAGACAGCTCCCGTATGACTGGGTTCGGTATAAACCAGATCACGCACCTCGAAATCATCTTTGTGTTCTTCTGGAATGATCGCTTCAAGTGCTTGTCGCCAGTACTCGCGTGTTTCGCCAAATGTGATCCGTCGATCGATAAAGATTGTGCACTCATCGGGGACGGCATTGGTGCTTGGGGCGGATGTGCGAACTTGTGTGACCGTCACTCGGCCGATTCCCAAGAAATCATCTGGCACAAACGCTTCTTCCATACGCGAAATCTTTTCGATCACGGGCAGCATCTTGTAAACGGCGTTATCACCGAGATAGTTGCTGGCAGCATGTGCGCTCTTGCCTTTGCACGAAATTTCCATCTCGATGCGCCCTTTATGACCGCGATAGACCTTCATATTGGTCGGTTCGCCAATGACGACAAAATCAGGTCGCACCCCCTCCCAGTCATGAAAGGCAGCACAGGCGATGCCATCACACCACTCCTCGATGTTGCCAAGATAGTAGCAGGTGAAGCCATCGAGCAAGCCGAGATCACGTGCAAAGGCGAGGCCGTAGATCATGCCCGGCGTGCTATTTTTCTCATCGAGTGCGCCGCGCGCATAAAGCATCCCATCTTCAACTTTGCCTTCAAAAGGGTCCCATTCCCACTGGTCGGGATCGCCGATGCCAACGGTGTCGAGATGGCTATCGTAGAGCAGAATTTTGTCGCCGGTACCGATTCGGCCGATAATCGACCCATACCGATCCACATACACCTCGTCGTAACCGAGCTTCTCCATCTCTTGCCCGACTCGTTTACCCACCGCTTCAATGTCGCTGTTCATGCTCGGAATGGCGACAATTTCGCGAAAAAATCTGAGGATGTCGTCATGGGCAGCGGTGACTTTCTGGTTTAGTTGCTCAATAATTTCTTGCATTTTGAACTATGAGGTATGAAGTATGAAGTATGAAAACCAAGTTCATACTTCATATTTCATCCTTGCTTATTTTGTTATCCACGTGCCAGTTTCTTTATTGAGGGCGCGGGTGAGGTTTGCGGGGTCAGTGATGAGCGCGGTATTGCCTGTGGCGTTGACGAAATCGAGGACGGCCTCGACTTTGGGTTTCATGCTGCCTGCGGCGAAATGGCCTTCGTGGAGATACTGGGTTAGTTTTTCGGCCGAAATCTCCCCAATCCCCTCCTGTTCGGGCGTATTGAAGTTGATCGCGACCTGCTCCACCCCCGTCGAAATCAAAAACAGATCGACATTTAACTGTATGGCCAGCAGACAACTGGCGCGATCCTTGTCGATGACGGCCGGCACGCCGCGCAAATCGCGTAACTCTCCGCTCGTATTGATGCGCACGGGAATGCCACCCCCACCCGCTGCGATGACCGTATTCTGCGTGTCGATCAGATTGCGGATTGCGCTCTCTTCCAAAACGCGCAACGGCATCGGTGACGCAACCACGCGCCGCCATCCACGCCCAGAATCTTCGACGACGCGCCAGCCGTCTTTTTCAAATTCACGCGCCTCCGCTTCATCCATAAAGCCGCCAATCGGTTTGTTCGGATTTTGAAACGCGGGATCGTCCGCATCGACAATCACCTGCGTCACGATGGCAACGACGGAGCGAGGCATCACTTCTCGTCGGCGCAACTCATTGCGTAACGCTTGTTGCAGCATGTAGCCGATGGAGCCTTGCGTGTCGGCGACGACGACATCGAGCGGCGTGGTGTGCACCGTCTCGGAAGCCAGCTCATTGCGCCGCAAGATAAAACCGACCTGCGGGCCATTGCCATGCGTGATCACCAGTTGCCAGCCCGCCTCAATCATGTCCGCCATATGGCGGCACGTTTCGCGCACTGCATCCCACTGATGGGAGACATTTGGGTAGTTTTTGTCGGTAATGAGGGAGTTGCCGCCTATCGCGATGAGAGCAGTTTTTGCCACGATTCACTCCAAGCTTAGGTAAGTCGGTAAACGTCCGACCTTTACGTGATTTTATAACAACTTTGTGACAGTGCAACAAAGTTCTAATGGAATTTTGCGCCGCTCCTTGACCTCTCAATCTTGTGTTAAAATCCAGCCCTAAGATGAAATGTCCAACAATTGCACCTATATGGCAGCATTGGCGTTTGAAATTGCATGCATGTTGCCGTCAAGAGTCAGGCAACTCAACAGCGGGAGAAGGTTAAATGGTCATTCAACGTCCAAAAACGATCGTTGAGCAGGTCACGGAGGTCTTGCGCCTGCGGATTCATGAGCGCACCTACCCACCGGGCGGACGCTTACCATCCGAGAAAGAGCTGGCGCAGGAGCTAGGGGTTAGTCGGACAACGGTGCGCACGGTTTTGGCGAAGTTTGCGACAGAGGGGCTGATTTTTCGCAAACAGGGAGATGGCACCTACGTCAATGAGTATGTTGACGAAGTGGAGACGCACTATGGTGGGATTTGGGATTTTTCGCGCCTGATTGAGGCGAACGGGTATCGGCCATCGATCAAAACGGTCTCCCTCACAAGTCGCGCCGCCACACCAGAGGAAGAGCGCAAGTTGCGCATTTCGGCCGAATCTCCCGTCATCGCAATGGTGCGCGTCTTTTATGCCAATCAACGTCCCGTCATCTATGCGTCAAACGTCTTTCCCGACACCCTGATCAAAGTAAACGTCGCCCAGCTCGTCGGCAATTTGCCGCTACACCAGTTCATGCAAACCTATTGCCATGAGCAGATCACCTATGTCGTCTCCGATATCGAGGCGATTATTGTGCAGGAGACGCAGCTCCAAACGTTAAATGCACCAGTGGGAACCCCGCTCTTAAAGTTGCGGGACATGTTTTACAATAAGGAAAACATCCCACTGATTTTGGGAATGAGTCACTACGATTTTACCGTTTTGCGGCTGCGTCGCGTGCAAACTTGGGGGCAATGATGAAACCACTTGAAGGCATTTTGGTAATTGCGGTCGAACAGGCACTCGCGGCACCGATGGCGACCTGCCGGTTGGTGGATGCGGGCGCACGGGTCATCAAAATTGAGCGGTCGGCGGGTGACTTTGCACGCGGCTATGACAGCGTTGTGCACGGGGAAGCGTCCTACTTTGTCTGGGTCAATCGCGGGAAGGAGTCGGTTGTGCTCGATCTCAAGGCAGCCGACGATATCGCGCTTTTGGAACGAATGCTGGCACAAGCTGATGTGTTTATCCAGAATCTAGCACCCGGCGCGACTGAGCGGCTAGGGATAGGATCGGCCGATCTCCGTCAACGTTATCCCCGCCTCATCACGTGCGACATCTCGGGCTATGGCGACAGCGACTACAGCGAGATGAAGGCGTATGATTTTTTGGTGCAATGCGAGTCGGGATTAGTCGGCGTGTCGGGGGGCGAGCACGAGTTGGGGCGGATCGGTGTTTCGATTTGCGATGTTGGAACGGGGTTGAATGCGTTTGGAGGCATCATGCAAGCCCTCTTCTTACGCGAACGCACGGGCGAGGGGAGCAGCATCAAGGTCTCCCTCTTTGACACGGCCGCGGAGTGGATGCAGGTTCCGCTCGCACACTATGAGTTTGGCGGCAATGCGCCACGCCGCATGGGGTTGAATCATCCGTCGATTGCGCCCTATGGCGGTTATCAGACAAAAGAGGGTGCGACCGTAGTAATTGCCATTCAGAACAATCGAGAGTGGGCCAGTTTTGCGCGGCATCTATTGGGCCGACCAGAATTGGCCGATGATCCAGACTATGCGACGAACGAGGCGCGGGTTGAAAATCGGCCGAAAATGAACCAAATCATCAACAATGTCTTTAGCTCACAAACCCGCGCCGAACTACTACCCAAATTACGCACGGCCGCCATCGCCTATGGCTCGGTCAATTCGCTGGCAGATTTAGCCCAACACCCTGCGCTGCGCCGCCGCGAGATGCTGGTCAATGGGCAAACCGCCGCGCTGATCGCGCCCCCTGTCATCATGGCCAATGACGACGAGCGGTACGCGCCTGTTCCCACACTCGGCGAACATAACGACAAGGTACGGCGGGAGTTCAGCTAACGTACATTCCCCAGTACCCCCACACTTGATTGTTTTGTTGCCACGAATTGCACGAATTATACGAAGAAGATCTCCGAATTCGTGTAATTCGTATAATTCGTGGCTCGTTTGCTTTTCGTGCATGTCTCCTATTCCCATTGATTGCCCATCATAAATAGGCGCATTTTCCCACTCCCCTCCCTTTCCCACCCTACCTCTGCGCTCTCCGCGCCCTTTGCGGTGCATTCTCCTCTAAGAACACCTCAATTCTGACCAAACCGTGTCCGTCGGCCCATTATCGACGCCAGCCAAAATTAGCATCTCGATTGCCGTTATGGTACACTGGTACTTCAAGTGAACCAATTAACAGCAATGAACGTTGGCCCTACGCGCACTAAGATTCCCACTTCTTACTCGCAACCGCGTAAGTCATAAACTGTACAAAAGGTGAAGTCTGGATGTCAGAGCATAAACGCAACAGCGATAATCGAGTTGAACAGTCACTTGCACTCTATGATCGAGCCGGACAACTTATTCCCGGCTGGACACAATTAATCAGTCGGCGAGCTAGCCAGTTCGCCTATGGCAATAGCCCCATCTACGCACAGCGCGCCAAGGGCTCCCGCTTTATTGATATCGATGAAAATGAATATCTTGACTGGGTCAACGCGGTTGGCGCGATCATTTTGGGTCATGCCGATGACGTAGTCGATGCGGCAGTGATTGAGCAGATCGGCCGATCCAGTCTCTACACCCTCAACAGCCCCCTCGAAATTGAACTTGCCGAACTCCTAAACGAAGTGATCCCAAGTTCTGAGATGGTTCGCTACACGAAATCGGGCGGCGAGGCAAACGCGCTGGCCGTCCGCATTGCGCGCGGCACAACGGGCCGAGACATCGTCCTATTTACAGGCTACCACGGCTGGCACGATTGGTATCAGTCGGCCAACTACTTGGTCGATCCCGCCAGCGGTGAGTACCCATTTGCCGGCATCGAACCCATCGGTGTCCCGCAAGCATTGGCGGGGACCGCCCTCCCCTTCGTTTATGGCGATTTGCAGATGTTGCAAATGCTGCTCGAACAACACGCGGGCAAAGTTGCCGCCATCATGATGGAGCCGTTGCGCTCTGAAATGCCCCCACCCGGTTATCTTGAAGGGGTCAAACAGCTTGCAGAAATGCACGGTGCGATCCTCATCTTTGATGAAGTATCGTGCGGCTGGCGCATGAACATCGGTGGCGCACAAGCTGAAACGGGGGTCATCCCCGATATGACGGTGCTGGCTAAGGCGATGTCGAATGGCTATCCGATGGGCGCAGTTGTTGGCTCAAGGGCGGCGATGGAGCCAGCCAAAAACATGTTTATTTCAAGCTCCTACTGGAGCGATAACCTCGGACTCGTTGCGACCCTGACCACAATTCGGGAGTTGCAGCGACGCAATTCGGCACAGCAGTTTGATGCTATCGGTGAGGCACTGCGCACGACGCTCAATCAATCCATCGCGGACGCTGGCCTTTCTGGCGCCTGCACGGGATTGTCCTATACACCCGCCATCTCCCTCGATTTGCCCGATGAAACGCTGCGCCCCAAAGTGACAACGCTGTTCATTCAAGAGATGGCGCGGCGCGGCGTGCATACCTACATGGGCTTCAAGGCGACGCTGGCACACAGCGCAGGGGACATTGCCTTGACTGGGCGCATTACAACTGAAGCATTACAAGTTGTCAAACGTGCGCTGGACAGTGGCGATATCGACCACTACTTAGAAAGTGACTTAAAGCAGGAACCATTTCGCCGCTTGGTGAAGTGACAAATAGCTATGCTTACCATAGATGCACATCTCGATCTGTCTTGGAATGCGTTACAGTGGAATCGTGACCTAACGCAATCTGTCTACAAAATCCGCACTCAGGAAAGTGGCATGGAAGGCAAGGGTCGCGGGGTCAACACCGTAGCCTTGCCAGAGATGCGGCAGGGACGTGTCGCCGTCAGTTTTGCGACCGTCTTGGCGCGTTCAACCGGGCATCCCGTCCCCCACATTGATTTTCAATCTCCAACACAGTCTTACGGCATCGCGCAGGGGCAGTTAGCCTACTATCGCGCGCTGGAAAACGACGGGCAAGTTCGTATTTTGTGCGACAGCGCAAGCTTGACGCGCCACATCGACGAATGGCTGGTGTGGGAGGCGGCGGGGGCAGATGTTGCAACCGCGCCACCGCTCGGTTTTGTCTTGACGATGGAAGGTGCCGATCCGATTCAAACGCCGTCACAGCTGGCGGCATGGCACGCGGCTGGATTGCGACTTTTAGGGCCAACCCACTATGGACCGGGTCGCTATGCGGGTGGGACCGGAACGGAGCTTGGTCTGACGGAACTCGGCGTCCAGTTACTGGGTGAAATGCAACGCTTGGGCGTTGTCCTCGATCTCACCCATCTTTCCGATCAAGCGTTTTGGGAAGCGGTCAAACTATATGACGGCCCCGTTTTGGCGAGCCATCAAAATAGTCGCACGCTCGTTCCGCAGCAGCGACAGTTCGATGACGAGCAATTTAAAGTGATCTTTGAGCGCGATGGCGTGATTGGCGCGGCATTTGATATCTGGATGCTAAAGGCTGGCTTTCAAATGGGCGACAGCAACGCCGATGTATCGCTCGAAACGGTGGTTGATCACATCGACTATGTCTGTCAACTGGCTGGAAATAGTCGCCATGCCGCGCTTGGCACCGATTTAGACGGCGGTTTCGGCCGAGAACAGTCGCCGCATGATCTCGACACCATCGCTGACCTACAAAAAATCCCTTCCCTTCTAAGCAATCGTGGTTACGCTGAGTCTGACATATCTGCCATCATGCATGGCAACTGGCTGCGCTTATTGCAGACAGCTTGGCGTTAAACGACCCTTTCATCCCTGAAATCCTAGGAGAAGATATGGACATTAGACAAGTCAAACAAGAACTTTGTGGCCCGATGATTCCCGTTATTACACACCTAAACGACGATTTAAGTGTGAACTGCAAGGCGATTGAGCAAGAAGTCAATTCGCTGGTCGAGCGTGGTGTTGTCACGGGGGATGGCGTGTTACTGGCGGTGGGGGCCGGTGGTGATTTTAATATGTTGAGCGTTGCTGAGCGAAAGGCGGCGGCCAAGGCAATCGTGGACGGCGCAGCAGGGCGCGTGCCTGTTCTGATTGGCGCACAAGATACCAACGTCAACGTCATGATCGACATGGCGCAATTTGCTGAAGAGATCGGCGCGTATGGTATCCAGATGAGTACGACCTACTACTATCCGCCTTCCGATGAAGACGCGCTGGCTATCTATCGCGCCGTTCATGACGCGACAAACAGCATCGCCATCATGGCATACAACACCTACTGGCACGATTACGATTTGCCCTTTGACGTGATCGATCAGCTGTGTGAAATGGAGCGGATCGTCGGGCTAAAATGGTCTCGGCCGAATGGTGGCACAGACTACATGAAAGGGGTTGCGCGTTATGCGGACCGGCTGGCGATTGTCGATAATTCGGGCATGTGGGTAATGACCATGATGCTTGGTGGCACGGGCGTGATCACCCATTTGGCGACGATCTGGCCTGAATATGACATTGAAACGTGGCATCTGCTCAAGGCGCGACAGTATGAGGCGGCGCAGGCGCGAATTATGGCTGGCAACTGGATCTGGCAAGATTTTCGCGGCAAGATGGCACAGCGCACGAGTGGCGAATCACCCCCAGTTAAGGCGGCCCTCGATCTGTTGGGACGCTATGGTGGGCCAAGTCGCTTGCCATCGCGCACGCTGAACGCCGAGGAACGCGCAGAGCTAAAGACGCTGCTGACTTCTATCGGTGTGCCGGGATTGAGCTAGCGATGATCGACTTAAGCGGCAAAGTCGCCTTAATCACCGGTGCGGGACGTGGCATCGGCCGATCTTGTGCGCTGATCATGGCGCAGCAGGGAGCCGATGTTGTGGTCAACGATCGGCCGAATAGTCCCGATCTCGCTGAGACGGTGGCGTTGGTGGAGAGTTTCGGCCGAAAAGCCTATCCCGTTACCGCTAACGCCTTCACGCGCAGCGGTTGCGAAACGATTTTGACGGAATCGCTCGCCGCTGCTGGCAAAATCGACATTCTCGTCAGCAATCCAGCAAAAAGCTCGCGCAGCCCGTTTCTCGACTTCGATCCAGAAGAGTTTGAAGCGACGCTGACGGCGACGTTGTCGGCTGGTTTTCACATGAGCCAACTGGTGGCAAGGCACATGGTTGAACGCAACGAAGGGGGTAAAATCATCTTTATCTCCAGCGTGCATGCCCAAAATCCCTACAAGACCGCCATCGCATACAACACGGCCAAGGCGGGTCTCAACCATATGGCGATGACGATTGCAAAAGAGTTGATCGAACATCACATCAACGTCAACGTCATCGAACCGGGCTGGATCGAAACGCCCGGTGAATATGAATTTTCAAGCTACGAGGTTGTCCAAGAACAGGGTCGGCTACTCCCGTGGGGACGTTTAGGGCAACCGGCCGATATTGGGCATGCGGTTGCATTTCTCGCATCCGACGCCGCCGACTACATTACAGCCACCATCCTGCGCGTCGATGGGGGCTTCCTACACAAAGACTTATGAGAAAAAGTAAGGTTCTCGCTAAATGGCACAATGATCAATTTGCACGCTTTGCGGCGATGGGGCATGTGCTACCGTTCTTCGTGCGCTACGCTGCACACCACCAATTCGACGGTATTTGGCTCGATTTAGAGCATCGCAATATGGATGAGCGCGAGGTGCAACATCTGTTGGCACTGGGGCATCTTTTCGACATCGACATCATGGTGCGGCCACCCACAACGATGCGCGGCCAACTCTATCGCTATCTGGAAGATGGTGCGGCTGGCTTGATGATGCCGTTTGTCGATTCGGCCGAAATTGCCCGTGAGATCGTCTCGTCGGTCAAGTTCCCGCCCCTTGGCAATCGTGGCCTCGATGGGGCTGGTCTCGAATGTAACTTTGGCATCGACTCGTGGAAGCCGAACAGCACGTTTATTCAAGATTCCATCGACAACACCTTCATCGTGGCGCAAATCGAAACACCGACCGCCGTTCGCAACGCGGCCGAAATTGCGGCTGTGCCCGGCATCGATCTGATCTTTCTCGGTCCCGGCGACCTACAACTGCGGATCGACGCAGACCCAACGCTCGATCTAACCATCGAATCTGCGACGGCCACGATCAAGGCGGCGGCCGATGCCAACGGCATCTATTGGGGTCGCACGGCTGGATCTGTCGAAGAACTGGCACGTTTTCATGAGATGGGTGCAAAGATGTTGCCATGGGGCGGAGACTTTGCGCTGATGAATGTCCTGCGCGATGCACAGGGTGATTTGGATGGTGTGTTGGGTGGTGGATAGGCGGCTGCGCTAAAAAAATGATGTTTCGGGCATTCGGTTTCCGTAGGTATCTTTAGGTTTTCGCCATCTTGGTGCGTGGTGCGTATCCAGTCCACGCACCACGTATCACGCACCACTTTTAAATTGTGACGAAAACTTCGTGAGCGCACAATTTCCCGAAACATGCGCTACCTTCTTCAGATGCCCGGAATATTTAAGCTGTAAGTGGACAAAATTTCTGGCCCCGCATCCCCAATCAAGACGGCGTGTTCCAATCTCACCCCTGTCTCACCCGGATAGTAGATGCCAGGTTCGAGCATCACGACCATACCCGACTGCAACCGCTCATCGCTGTGCGGTGTGATGCGCGGTGCTTCGTGGCCCAGCACGCCAATGCCGTGTCCTGTGTGATGTGGATAGGGTGGGAAGCCTTGATCGGTTAGGAAGGCACGCACCGTTTGATCGATCTCGCGGCAGACCGCTCCGGGTTTGGCAAGCGAGATGGCGAGATCGAGCGCGTCGGCGCAGACGCGATGCATGGCAAGCTGTTTGGGTGATGGTTGCGTCGCGTAATAGGTGACACAGCTATCGCTCCAATACCCTTTCCAGATGGTGCTCAGATCGACGATAAAAGAGTCGGTAGGCAAGATTTCGACTGCCAGTGCTGGACCGCCACTGCGCCGCCCCACCGTGCAATCGTTGCCGAGCGGGAGGGTCATTTCGGCCGAATTTTGCAACGCCACATGAATCGCGTGCCATACATCCAACTCCAAATTACCCGGGCGCACCGCTTCATCACAAACGCTGTGTGCGACATCGATCAGGGCAAAGTTCTCGCGCATCTTGTCTAACTCTTCGGCCGTGCGCGTCAGTCGCAGCGGATCGAGCCAGCCATCAATCGAGACAACTTCTGTATTGACGGGTTGATTAGCGAGTAGTGTTTGCTGGAGTGAGACAGGCAACCGTTGGGTCTCAACCCCAATCGGCGCACCACTGCCAGCCCCAACCACACGATTGAGCGCAGTAGCCAAATTTGCCACCCCTGCTGGTTGCGCTTGATACGCATACCCCTGATAGGTTGTCATCACACAGTTGGGCTGACCGCCAAACTCACTCGCGTTCCCCGCGTGACCGTCCATCAGCAGCAGCGTGAACGCCCCCGCCTCATACCAAACAAGGGCAGGGCCTCCCGCATAGAGATCGGCCCCCGCTCGCCACGGCTGCGGCACGCCCGTTAGCCACGTCACGTTCGCTGGATGTGCAAATATGGCGCGGTCGATACCGCGTTCTCGCAATAGTTCATGGGTGCGATCACGTTGTTCTTGATGCATGGTAGAGATAATGGCTGTTGCGGATTTTGTGATATTGCGTGTTGACTGCTGGATACGCAATACGCAATACGCAATACGTTCTTAAATTCCTAACAACCCATTTGATTTTTGTCGCGGATTACGCGGATTTTCACTGATTGCAGAAAAATCTGCGTCAATCCGCGCAATCTGTGACTATAAACCTTCAGATAATGATTTGGAGTGATGTTTCGGGATTTGGAAATCCCGAAACCCGGCTAAATCGGCGCATGTTTCGGGAAATCCAATTCCCGAAACACAATTTCTTTTTCTGAATCACGATAGATTTGATTGTGGCGTTACTACTTTATGTGTTATTCAAATTCGCTTTCAATGGCAGTTTGCCCGAAATATATTCAGCATGCCAGCGTTCTACTGTTTCCTCGATAAACTGATCAACGGGCATTTTAATGCCATGACTTTTCATCAGGTCGGGCAGCCATTTGGTGCCATAGGCGACGTGCTGTCGTTCATCCGCCATATCATAGCTGACAAATTGGGCCGAGATCTGATCGCCCGCCTCTTCGTAGAGTGCCAAACTTTGGTGGCGATGGGGGAAAGCGTGTGCTTCGTTGCCGCGCGTCAGCAAACAGTATTGGGTTGCGGGGTCATATTGACTGCGCCATTCGTAGATTTTTGTGTTCTGCGGCACCTTTTTGTAGTCGAGTCCGTGCCGCTCCAACCATTCGATCCCCAGCTTGCAGTGTCGGGTTTCGTCATAACAATGTCGGGCTGTGTCAAAGACGAACTGCCATGGCATCTTGGGGGATTCAAACAGAATCAGCGCACACGTCTCGGCTGCCAGCATCTCTTGGCTATAGCTTTCAAACTCACCTAAACGACGCTCATCTGGTGATGGCCCCGCCCCTGAACCAACCCGCTGCTCTTGCTGGATGGTAAAGCGTTCGTCCCGTGCAGCCACTTTAGGCGCGTGGAATTCGCGTCGGTTGGCTGGGGGAGGCGGCGCGTCACGGCGTGGCTCATCACCCGTGACCCCACCAGCGGCGGCGAGCAGATCGGCAATATACTGCTCCCATTCGCTCGGCGGATAGTAGGCCAGTGCCTCGTCGGCCCACGTCAACTGCTCGCGTTCGTCGACCAATATATGTTTGAAAGCATAGAGCGTCGGCGCATCTGGATTGGCGAATGTTTGTCCGCGATGCCACTGGTAGGCGTCCACAAGGGCCGGCTTGATGACGCGGAAGATGCCCGCGAGCAGGTCCCGTTCAGTCGGCGCGTGGATCGCTTCCGCCATGAGATGTTCGAGCGCATCGTCACCGGGCGGACGAAATGCAGGGGTCTGCACCTCACGCAACCGCTTGTAGAGATATTGGACATGCTGGGCATCTTCCCAAAGCAGACGACCCATCGCCAACTTGTACTCCATCGTGGCGGTGGCGGGGAGCCAGCCAGCCAAGATACGAATGGTTTCATACTCGATGAAGCGATAGCGATTGAGCAGTCGCTTGTTTTTTGCCATGTCAACTTGTTCGTTTGCCGCAATAATTTCCATGCTGTGCTCCTTGTGCTTAAAGTCGTTGCAACGCTTCGTCGAGAGAGATGCGCTTAAAAGTTTGGGTCAGTTTCGGCCGATTTTCAACCCACTCATCCCACTCAGCTCGTAATTCAGCCACCGCCTTATCACCGTATAACGCTTCTGTTTCAAAAACGCTGTTCGCCCACCCAACAAGTGGTTTCTTCTCGCATTCAATCACCACGTCTGCATCTGCAATCGCATCGGTGAATGCATACAGGTAGCAACAGTCGATTGTGCGCCTTGCACACTCTAATTGTGTGCGCTCAAAGTCGTGTTCGGTCGGAACAACGTCTGGCACAATCAGCGTATTGATGGCGCGGTCGTTGATCGCGTTCAAGCGGTCGACAGGCGTTTCACCAGCGAGGACGTTCTTATGATTCGGCCAAATGTCGGCATTTGAGTAGTGGGCCAAGGGTGTTTCGGTTTGAAAGCTGTAGTAGTCGGGATAGGCGAAAAAGCCGACCCCTTCCGCGCGATAGCGATCGTAAAATGCGGTGACGTGTGCCATCACAAGCGTCATCGCGCCGACCCCATCGACACGCTGTGGCGCGACGAGTCCGACCCGTCGCTGTCTTGCGTGTCCGTCAAAGTATGTTGCATGTTCGACAATCGATCCATCAACAACTATTTTGAAATCTTTGCCGCGTAAAGTTGAACTGTGCATGTCTAAACTCCTATTGGGATGAAAGGCAAGCCGTTGATTCAGGTGGCTTTTTGCTGCAAGGCTGAATGGCTACACGAACAAGGCGGTTGAATTCGTGCAATTCGTGTAATTTGTGGCGACAATCTTCGCAACCATATAACTCATAACACGATTTCATTTGTAAAGTCCAATCGACGCGCTCGGGTTAGTATTCGGCCGATTTAATCAGCGCGATTTTGCGCCTAATCTTTGACTATGCCATCTCGCTGTGGCATACTGGTACTTCATGTGAACCAGTTGTAATTATTACGCTAGATCACGAGACATGCAAATATCGCAGCGATCATTCACACACTCTAAACGATTATGGCACCAGATGGCGGCACAAACGCGCCAAACAAGACAGTGTGATCGTTGGCAGACATATTTACATCGGAAGCGACATAGCGTCTTTGTTCAACTGACTCGAAACGAACAGCGAAAATTTTGGAGCATCCATGAAAATCCCCATTCTCCACGGGCCACGCGATCTACGCATTGAAGATCAGCCGCTCGACACCTCTTCCTTAGCCCCAGACGAAATTTGGATCGAAACGCAAATCAGCGCGTTAAAGATCGGCACAGATCGCGGCAACTATGAAGGTGCTGAAGATGTGCCGGGCGCACCGACCTATCCCCGTTGGGTCGGCGACAGCAATCTGGGTATCGTGCGCGGCATCGGCAACGCAGTCACCCGCGTGCAGGTCGGCGATGTCGTCGTCACCCGCCAACCCCACCAATCTGAGTACATCACAAAGCAATCGGCGAGCATGGTCAAGGTTCCCAAAGGGGTTGACTATGAAGATGCCGTCTATGCACACCTCTACGCGCTGAGCGCACATTGTTATCGCAAAGGCTTTTTTCAACCGGGCGAAAATGTGGCCGTTGTCGGCGTGGGCGTGTTGGGGCTGGGAGCCATTGCGCTGGGGCCGCTCTTTGGTGGGCGCGTCGTGGCATTGGCCAACAGTCCCGTGCGACTAGAAATGGCGGCGTCGATGGGCGCACACGCGGGCATGTTGTCGAGCGACCCCGATTTGAAGGACAAACTCAACGATTTCACCGATGGAAACGGCATCGACCTCGTCATTTTGACCGCCAATCCATGGCCAGCGTTTCGCACCGCACTCGACATAGTGCGCCCGCATGGACGTGTCGCCATCGTTGCGCTGACCGGTCGCGGTGAAGCACCGCTCGATTTCAATCCGCTCTCGATGGAGCTTTTCTACTCGAAAGGTATCTCGCTACACGCCGTTTCAGGTCCAGCGGGTTATCTGTTTCCCGACACGGGCAGCACGCCGGTTGACATGCAAAATCGCTTTGCCAGTGATCGCGCAGCCGCCCACGTCCTCTCCCTAATGGCGGATGGGAAACTCGAACCGAAGCGACTCGTCACCCACCGCTTCCACTACACCGACATGGTTCAAGCATATGAGATGGCCTACCAGCGCGAAAAGTCGATGCTGGGTGTCATTTTTGACTGGAGAGATTAACAATGGTTAGCTGGCAATTTACCGAAGAAGATCGGCTGATGGTGGCGCGTGAAGTCGTACCATTTTTGCCCGATCAAATATTTGACGCACATGCCCACTTGTTCACCCATGAGCATTTGGCAGAAGATTCGGCCGATGGTTTTCTCGACACGCCCAATCCACAGGGGTTAGCTGAGTTTTACGAATACAGCGAATGGCTGCACCCGCAGGGGCGGACGAATGGCGGGCTGTTTTTTGGGCTGGCCTTTTTGGGCGATCGGGTAGGGAATAATGAGTATATTTCGGCCGAAGTTCACTCCCCACTCGGCAAAAACGCCTTTGGTCAAATGATCGTCTCTCCTGACATGTCTGCGGAATATGTCCACAGTGAAGTCAAGCGTCTTGGCATGGTCGGTCTCAAGTGTTATCACACGATGGCGAACGTCGCCGGCCCCACATGGCACGCCCCCATCGAAGCGTATCTGCCAGAGGCGCAAATGCGCGTCGCCAACGAATTGGGGCTGACGATTACGCTCCACATGGTGCGCGATCGTGCGCTGGCCGACCCGATCAATCAGGCGACCATCCGTCGTTACTGCGAGACATACCCCAACATGCAGCTCATCTTGGCGCATGCGGCGCGTGGCTTTAATCCTTGGCACACCATTGAGGGCATCCATAGCCTGCAAGGGTTGGACAACGTTTGGTTTGACACATCAGCCGTCACTGAGGCGGGCGCGTTTGAAGCAATCATCGAGACGATGGAGCATCATCGCCTGCTCTACGGCACCGATTTTCACGTTAGCCACGTGCGCGGACGCTGTGTCGCCATTGGGGACTCCTTCCACTGGTTCTACGCAAAAGATATGAATTTGGACGAGCAGCACATCAAGCTCGCTCCCGTGTTAATTGGTCTGGAATCGCTGCGCAGTTTGCGATTGGCATGTCAACGTCTCAAGTTGACCGATAGTCAAGTTGAAGACATCTTCTTCAACAACGCCAAACAGCTTTTCCCGCTTGAAGCATAGGGCAGCCATGACAAATAAGGCAGCAGGCTGAATTACTGACAGGCTGAATTGCTGAGTTGCTGACAAGCCTGAGTAATTACCATCCGACTAGAATTACCCGCAATGCTGACTGGCAAAATTTGCGGGAAAGGAGTCTTTATGACAAAGCTTCGACTTGAATTGATCGACAGCGGTCCGATTTTCCGCAACCCCAATCCCGGCTATGAACACGTGACGGCACTGTTCAGCCACATCGCCCCGCTCGGTGGCGACGAAATCTTATGCGCCTACAATCGTGGGCAAGGCATGTATGCGACCGACCTGACTTTTTGGCAAGCGCGCTCCACCGATGGGGGACGCAGTTGGGGCGATCACGAGATGATTACAGACCCGCGTCACGACGAGCGACCGTATTCATATCACAGTCCATTTATCACGCGGATGCGCGATGGACTGCTGGTGATTGTGGCGTTTCGCGTTGATCGCAGCGATCCTAATCGGCCGATTTTCAACGAACACACAGGCGGCCTGACTGAACTTGAAGTGCTGATCCAACGTTCGGCCGATAATGGGCATACATGGTCCGCCCCCGAAATCATTGCGGTGCCAGAGGGCATGGTCATCACGCCCAGCAGCAACATTGTCGAGCTGGCGGACGGGACATGGTTTCTGCCCTACGATCAGTGGCACGCCTTTGATGATCCCGGCCCCTACAAGCCGCGCACAGTCGGCTTCATCTCGACAGACAAGGGCAAAAGCTGGGGTGAACCTGTCTCGTTTGCCGATGGCTCGGCGGCGGGCAAGGGATTTTGGCACGGGCGCGTGATACAGTTACAAGACCACCGGCTGTTCGCCCTTTTTTGGAGCGCACAGATGTCGGACGGGATGGCTGCGTTGCCGCTGCATCGTTCGATCGGATCGGCCGATGGACGCCAATGGAGCGACCCCGAGGCCACCAACATTCCCGGCCAAACCAACAACGTCGTTGACTTGGGAAATGGCCGCATGGCCGCTATCTACACGTCGAGAGATGAAGGCCGGCCCGGCTTTCACGTCTGTCTTTCAGAGGATGGTGGGTTACATTGGGATTTAGACGAGCAAATCGTCGTCTGGGACGCCACAGGACGTGAACGGCTTGGCGTAGATTCTCCCGAAGCGTATCCGCGCTCACACGACACCATCGCCTATGGCGCACCGACTGCCACGCTCCTGCCCAACGGCGATATCTTGGTCAGCTTCTGGTGTACCGAAATGTCACTCACCCACATTCGCTACGCTCTCTTGCGAGTCACGTCATGACAATCCAGCAGGTGAGCAATCAAATGGTTTACCACTGACGCCTGATTTACCGCAACTCTAGAAATTCGCCATTGCGAACCTGTAGATTTGCGGTATACTGGTACTATAAGTGAACCATTTAAAACGAGGAAATACTTAGTGCTAACTGCCGTATCACGCGACACACTCACCCAGCAAGCTGCCGAAACGCTCAAGCGTTTTATTTTGATTGAAGATTTGTCAACAGGTAGCAAGTTGCCGAGCGAGCGCGAGTTAAGTGAATCCCTAGCCGTCAGCCGCAACATCGTGCGGGAGGCACTCAGCACATTGGTCGCTGAAGGGGTAGTCAAGAAGTATGCAGGCAAGGGGACGTATGTTGGCGAGTTTGATCGCCAAGCCGCCCGCATTGCCCTGCCGCTGACTGTCAATCAAGACGGCACGACGACACAAGAAGTGAGCGAAGCACGAGCTGCGCTAGAAATTGGTGCGGTCGGACTGATCGTTGAACGGATCACATCGGCCGAAATCACCAACCTCGAAGAAATCCTCAAAAGCTATGAAGAGAAGCACGTTGCTGGCAAAAGCACCGTCAAAGAGGATATCGATTTTCACTTAGCCCTACTCAAGGCAACAAAGAATAAAGTTATCGAAGACATGGCTCCCCTCGTCTATGACGCATTTCGGCGCAACTTGGCCGAAAACGTCTCGGGCATCCGACGCAACCCCGACCGCATTATCATAGAGCATCGCCGCATCGTCGATGCTCTGCGAAATCGCGATATATCGGCCGCCCGACTTGCCATGCACGATCACTTTCGACTGCAAGACTTTCCTGTGTGAGCCGCCTCTGGCGAATAATTAGATCCATTTGCAGGGGCGGCCTCCGAAACGCTTATGCAAACACAGGCTCTGGAACCATCCAGCCATCAATCGAATAAATCCCGCAGCTACCGCATCATCGACTGCGATGTGCATCACACAATTGCGGATTGGTCAGATTTACAGCCCTACCTCAACCAGCCGTGGCGAACACGGATCGGGGAGGCGGGGTCACGTGTCGGTGGGCTTGGCTACTTATCGCCAGCCGGTCACCGACGCAAAGATGCCTACCCTGAAACGGGCGGCGCACCCGGCTCTGATCCCCAGTTTTTGCTGCGGCAGTTGTGTGAAGACAACAAGGTCGATACCGCCATTTTGACGGGCGAGATCTATGGCTGGAATACACATCCGCATCATGAGTATGCCAACGCTGTCGTCGCCGCCTTTAATGATTGGACGATCGATCATTGGCTTAAACCGTATGGGCAACTGCGTGGTGCCATCGCCGTCAACTCAAATGATCCGCTGGCAGCAGCGGCCGAAATTGATCGGCTAGGGCCACGCGACGACATGGTGATGGTGATTATGGGCGCGACCTCGACGGCGCCCTATGGGCAGAAGTTCTACCATCCGATCTATGAGGCGGCCGTGCGTCATGATCTGCCGATTGGCATGCATCCCGCCGCCGCTGGCACAGGGCTGGCGCGCTCGGTGACGGCAGTTGGCTATCCGCGCACATTTTTTGAATATCACACAGGTTTACCGACCATTTTTCAGGTGCAGTTGATCAGCATTATCGCGGAAGGTGTCTTTGAAAAGTTCCCGACGCTCAAGTGGGTCTTTATCGAGGGTGGTATCTCGTGGTTGCCACAAGTGATGTGGCGCATGGACAAGAACTACAAGGCACTGCGCGCCGATGCACCATGGGTACGCCGCATGCCGAGCGCATACATCAAGGATCACTGTTATTTCACCACACAGCCAATTGAGGAACCTGCCAATCCACAGTGGTTGCGTCAAATTTTCGACATGATCGACGCGCAAGATATGCTGCTCTATGCGAGTGACTATCCACACTGGGATTTTGACGCGATGCACGTCCTCAACAAGCTGCCGCTCGCACACCGACGCAAGATTTTTCAAGAGAATGCAGAAGCACTCTTCAAACTGTGATTGATTATGGCTAAGTACGACATCGGTTCCATCAACGAATTACCAGCGGGCAAGCGCAAGTTGGTCAAGGTCGCACGGCAGACGATCGGCGTTTTTAACGTCAACGGGAAGCTGTGTGCCGTCAAGAACTCCTGCATCCACGATCAAGCCCCTGTCTGTTTGGGCGAGGTCAACGGGACCTATTTGCCATCGGCGTATGGCGAGTATGTGTGGGGCATGGAAGGACAAGTGTTGCGCTGCCCATGGCATGGTTGGGAGTTTGATCTGCTGACCGGATGTAGCTTGTTTGACCCTGAGACGAAACTGAAAACCTATCCCGTTTCAATTGAAAACGACCGCATCATGGTCGAAGTAGGAGGTATGCGAAACTAATGGCACGCTATCCACAAGCAATCCTCGTCTCATGTGAAGTTCCGTGGGACGAAAACGAAAATTTACTCGAAGATGTTTTCCGCCGTGAGATTCGGCACACGCTCGCCCATTACAACCATCTCTATATTTTTGGCACAGCTGGCGAAGGTCATGCGGTCAATACGGCACAATTTCGGCGCATTGTGGACATCTTCTATGAAGAAACACGCGGCGAGGATGTGCATCCCATGGTGGGCCTGATTGCGCTTTCAACGCCGACGGTCATGGAAAAGCTCGACTATGCGTATAGCGTAGGTTTCCGGATGTTTCAGGTGGCACTCCCGCCATGGGGTGCGCTCAACGACGATGAGCTAATGACCTTCTTTCAAGATGTCTGCGGCGCATATCCCGATGCCAACTTTTTACACTACAACTTGCCACGTGCGGGACGGGTGTTGGAATCGGCCGATTATCGCCCCTTAATCGACGCCATCCCCAATCTCGTCGCCACCAAGAACACGGGCGGCGGCATGGAACGCGCCGCATCGCTGGTACGCGATGCGGGGGAACTACAACATTTTCTAGGCGAGGCAAACTTTGTGCATGGCTGTCTCTACGGCGAATGCTCGATGTTGTCATCATGGGGGCCGACCACGCCACACAAAGTCAAGGCACTCTTTGAAGCGGGCAGAAGTGGCGACCTTGCGACGGCCGTGCGTTTACAACATGGCTTCCGCGATTTAGGCGCGGCCCTGATCAGCCCATTGCGTGGGGACAACCGCATGGATGGCGCATACGACAAGGTGCTGGTGCGGCTAGGCGGATTTGAAGAGATGCCGCTCCGCTTGCTCTCTCCCTACAAAGGTTTTTCGGAAGCGCAATATCAAAGTTGCAAACAACTTTTCCATGAACAGTTTGCGGATTGGGTTGCACATTAACTAAGACATTCACCACAAGACAAGTACAGGATTGAACGATGGCATTAACAACCGAACCATTACGAATTCTTTCGATTGGCGCACACCCAGCGGACATCTTTGACCAATCTGGCGGCACGATGGCGCACCATGTGAGTCAAGGCGACCACGTTGGCTGCGTCGTGTTGACACATGGCGCACGCATTCACGACAAGGTGATCAGCGATGAGATGCACCGCCGCAATGAGGTTCCTGAAGCAGGCGAATTGCAAGCCTTGATGAACGAACGCGCCGATATCAAGGCGGAGGAAACACGGGCTGCCTGCCGACTGCTTGGGGTTGAAGAGATCTACTTCTTTGGCGCAGATGATGCGGTGTTGCGAGTGACGGACGAGAATGTGCGGCAATTGGCACGCCTGTTGCGAGAATTTCGGCCGAATATCATTCTCACCCATTTTCCGCGTGAGAGTGATGCCATCGTCAATCCCCACGCCGTGACCGGCCAAATCGTGATGGCAGCCATCATGCTGGCAGGCGCGGTCGATCCCGGCGACCGCAACCCACCCCACAAGGTGGCGCAAATCTTCTACTTTGGCACAGGGGCAGCCGCCATTCCACGCCGTGAAGTTTGGGATGCGGACGGCGGCTACTACAACGATGTCTTTATCGACATCACCGACGTGGCGCACAAGAAAGTTGCCTCGCTCGACGCATTGGAAAGTCAAGGGTATGGCGGCGCGTATGCGCGCAAACGCATCGAGACGAGCGATGGCGCGATGGGCGTTGCGGCGGGTGTGCCCTACGCAGAGGCGTTTATCTCACTACGTGCCGAGACTCACTACACGCTCCCGCTCACAACCTATGCGCTCGACGGAGCACGTGAGTCAGATCATGAAAAAATCGGCCGAGTTTCCTACAGAATCGCCCTAGACTAACATGCCATCCTTAAGCTTTAAAGCCCGTGTCCCAGTTTTTGATGCCAACGTGCGCGTCGGCGACCGCCGTGATGAGGTGGCGCCTGCACGCAATCGTGCGCAGTTGCTGGCCGAAATGGATCGACATGGCGTTGAGAAGGCATTGATTTACCACGCACAAGGTGAGTTGCTTAGCCCTATCGTGGGCAACCAACTGCTAGCGGATTGGCTGGGCGATGATGGTCGCTTGCAACCGCTGTGGATGATGATGCCGACCGCTGAATCGCACGCACAAATTGCGTCCCTACAGCAGCAAGGCAGCGTACAAGCGGTGCGCCTGCATGACTCCCGCCAGATGGGATTGCCGTTTAGCCGCTGGGCATACGACGAGATGTTATCGTGGCTGTCTGACAACAACATTGCGCTGTGGATTCCGCTTCCAGAAGCAGACGCCGATCAGCTGATGGCGACGCTGAGCGCATATCCGCAACTCGTCACCGTGTTGGTGGGCGCACACTACGCGCACCATTTGTGGATTCGGCCGATGCTCAAACAGTTGCCGAACGCCTATCTCGAATTGAGCCGCTATGAATCGCTCGGACAGTTTGAGCAACTGCACGACCAATTTGGCGCAGAACGCCTACTGTATGGCTCATGGTATAGCTGCTACGCAATGGGGCCGATGTTGTTTTACACCCATCAATGTGGCTGGAGCGATGAGGCATTGCGCATGGTCTGTGGTGGCAATCTTGAACGTATTTTGCGTGGGGAGGGTCGCCGTGATTGATGGCACAAGAGTGATCGATTTTCACGGACATAGCGGGCGGATGGACAGTATCGGCTTTGTCGATGATCCTGAAATCATGCTGCGCGCCATGGATTTGGCAGGGGTCGATATCGCCTGTCTATTCCATATCTTTCAGCCTGATGGCACGACGAGCAACGACATCAACGCCCGCTTTATCGCAAAACATCCCGACCGCTTTGTCGGGTTCGCCTACGTGTCGCCGCTGATGCCCGAGCGCATGGTTCCCGAGTTGACGCGGGCGATAGACGAACTGGGGTTTGTCGGCATTAAGCTGTATCCACCCTTTACACCGTGGCCGTTCAACGATGAACGCTGGTATCCAATTTATGAGTTTGCCAACGCGCGCAAGCTGGCAGTGATTTTTCACACGGACCACTTCCACACAAATCGGCCGCGCTATTTGGCCGACATTGCACCGCTGTTTCCTGCTGTCAACTTTGTGGCGGGTCATTCGGGCAACGTCTTGGAAGCACGCGATGAGGCTATCGCCGCAGCGCAGGCGCATCCAAACATCTATTTAGAAAGCTGTTCAACCTTTCGGACGGTTGGCGTGGTCGAGCGGTTGGTCAACGAGGCAGGCGCAGATCGCGTGCTGTATGGGTCGGATATCCCGCTGATGGATCCGCGTTCGCAGATTGGAAAAATTATTACGGCTGATATTTCAGACGAGGCAAAAAGGCTCGTGCTAGGCGGCAATGCCGCACGCATATTGAGGATTTAATGGTAAAGATGTCAGATAATGTAAGCGCGGCGGAAATCGGCCGAAATCTATCAGAAAGCGCAACGGGTAAACCCAAAATTGACAGCCCCACTCGCAGAGCGTTGCGCCGCTTTTTGCGTCATCGCTTGGCGATCTTTGGGCTGGTCGTTTTGACAATCATGGCGTTGGCCGCCATTTTTGCGCCGTGGATTGCACCGTATGATCCCGCCGCACAAGATTTAGTTAACTTCAGACAGGCCCCCAGCCGTGCACACCTGCTCGGTACAGATGGATTCGGCCGAGACGTTCTCAGCCGTCTCATCTATGGGGCACGTCCCTCACTCTCCGTCGGGCTGCTCGCCGTCGCATTCTACGAAACCATTGCCATCATTCTCGGCTCCCTCGCGGGTTACTATGGTGGCAAGGTCGATTGGGTCATCATGCGTGCTGTCGATGTGGTGATGACATTTCCATCGCTCATCATCATCATCTTTTTGGTCGCCATTCTCGGTCCCGGCCTACGCAACACGATTGTCGCCATCGCCATATTGCGCTGGACAGAACCGACGCGCTTGGTGCGTGGACAGATTCTATCCCTGCGTGAGATGGATTATGTCCTTTCCGCTCGCTCACTAGGCGCGAAAGATGCCCGCATCATTCGTCGCCACATCATTCCCGGTGTAGTCGCACCGCTTGTTGTACATGCCACATTCGGTGTCGCAACCGCTATCTTGCTTGAAGCCGCCCTCTCATTCCTCAATCTCGGCATTCTTCCACCAGCCGCCAGTTGGGGCAACATGATGACGGCCGCTCAAGAGCTGGTCATTCTCGAACAGATGCCATGGCTGTGGCTCCCACCCGGATTAGCAATCATGCTCGCCGTGCTGTCGATCAATTTCGTGGGCGATGGCTTGCGTGATGCGCTCGACACCACACGGTCTCATTAGGCGTGGCAAGGCGTTCGCACCTTGTCCCTCAAATACTGGAGAAAACTATGGAAAAATGATCGGTCGGGTCGATTCAGTGCGGTTTGAATTCAGAAAGATTGAAAAAGTAATACTCAACCTACATACACTTACTTTGGAGGTAAAGAAATGAAGATACGATATTGGACAATAGCAGCAATCCTCTCACTGTTCCTGACTGTCGTGGCATGTTCCACAGCGGAACCAGAAATCGTTGAGGTGATCAGAGAAGTTGAGGTGACCCGCGTCGTCTCCGAGACAATCGTTGAAGAAGGCGAAGTGGTCGAGGTGACCCGTGTTGTCATCGAAACAGAGACGGAAATCGTTGAGGTTCCCGCTGAAACAGAACCAGAGGTCGTCATGGCCGAGCCACCCAGTGAGCCACAACAGGGCGGCGATCTAAGAATTTGGCAACCCAACGGCTGGCCAGAACAAAGCTGGCCACATCGTAGCAACTGGGAAAGTGCGTGGGCACTTAGCCCAATGGCCGAGACACTGTTCTGGCCGCTGCCTGATGGTTTGGAGCCTCGCTTGGCAACTGGCTATGAAGTGTCAGAAGACGGTCTTGAATATACCGTGACGCTACGTGAAGGTGTGCTTTGGCACGATGGCGAGGCATTTACGGCCGATGATGTCATCTACTCCATCCATCTGCGCAACCATCCAAACTTGCGTCCGCTCAATGGTCTACGTCAAGGACGCACGATTACGGGGATGCTCGACTATTACGAGGGCAATGCCGATTCAATTGCAGGGATCGAACAAGTTGATGATTACACGGTTCGCATTACGTTGGATAGCCCCGATGCGGGTCTTGCGCGCCTCTTCTTGGCTGATCTGCTCGAAATCGTTCCCGAACATATCGTCAGCACATTGGATGAAGAAGCCGTGCTGAACGGAACGGCTGACTATTGGTACACCAATCCCATCGGAACTGGCCCCTATAAATTTGTCCAATATCAAACTGACCAATTTATCGAGTATGAACGCAATGAAGATTATTGGGGTGGCGCACCTGCCCCCGATCGCTTGTTCTTGGAAATCTCAACGGCCGAAGTTGCCGCTGTCAAACTACAGCGCGGCGAAATCCACTTCATGAATCCGATTGTGGCGACAGAGGTTGCCCGTCTTAGTGAAGACCCCAACATCGACGTACTCGTCGCCGAAAACAGCGCACAGTGGTATGGCTTGGAGATGAACTACTTCACAAACGATGGTCTCTGGCAAAATCCTAAGGCAAAGCAAGCCTTCCTCTACTCAATCGACAGACAAGGGTATGTGGACAGCATTTTGCAAGGTCAGGGCGTCGTGCGACACAGCTTCTTTGATGGCACCATCTATGCCTGTCCCGACATGGTTGAGTACAACTATGACCCCGACAAGGCATCCGCACTATGGGCAGAAATTGGCGTCGAACCTGCTGACGTCACCATCGACATGATGTCTTGGCTCGGTCTCAACGCCCGCCGTGACTATCTGCCAATCGCCCAAGAGTTCTTGCGCAGCCAAGGCTTCTTGGTCAACGTAGATTTCATCGACAACTCGCTCATCACCGACTACGTCAGTGGGAACGGCGTGCGTGGGCAAGATTGGGATTTCCACGTGCTGCTCTTTGGCCCCGGCGTTGATCCCGGCAGCATTTTGCCGTTCATCACCGAAGATTCCAACTCCAACTTTGGTCACCGCTCATGGCCTGAAAGCCCCAATCCTGAATCGGGCATCAAAGAAAATGCGGTGCGCTACACACATCCTGACCTACCGGGTCTGATCGAACGTGCACTTGTCGAAACCGATCCAGATGCACGCGTCGAGATTTACCAACAAATCGACTGCATTTGGAACGAAGAACATCCTGCATTTGCGACGGCTTCCCCCTCCTTCTTGGCTGCAAAGAGCCGCCTATTGCAGGGGCCTAATTGGCAACTCAACGCTGGTCTCGGCACGTGGCAAGTTATGTATCGTCCCGGTGACTGGTGGGTTTGGGACGGACAGTAGAGCAGTTATTAGGTTGCAACCCCATTGGTTGCAACCTGCACAATCTTTGCTGACTAGTTAGCTGGCTGAAGCTGCTGGCCCCCCAAAGTAGGCTGGCAGCTTCCCAGAAAGTAATTTACATGGCACGCTATATCGTTAACCGGTTGCTCGTAACAATTCCCGTATTTTTTGGCGTAACGATGATCATCTTCGCCCTATTCTCCCTTTCACCGGGTGATCCTGTTGTCAACATTATTGGGTTTGCCGCCTACGTCGAGATGACGCCCGATCAGGTGGAGCAGGTGCGCGTGCAGTTCGGACTCGACCAGCCATGGCCCATGCGCTATGCGCGGTGGTTGGGTGATGCGCTGCAAGGTGATTTGGGATACCCCTTCAAGGGGTCGAAATCGGTTACGGCACTGCTTGGTGAACGGATTGGCCCGACATTGTTGCTCATGGGGAGCGCGTTTATCGTTTCGCTGGTGATTGGGATTCCAATGGGCATCATCATGGGTCTTAAGCAGTATTCGTTTCTCGACTACCTATTGACCATAACGGCATTTTTTAATCTATCGATCCCCAATTTCTTTTTGGCATTGGGAACCATCTATATTTTTGCCCTGCGGCTCGACCTGTTGCCGACAAGCGGCATGCAATCGATTGGCGCACCGTTTAGCATCACCGACCGACTGCTGCATCTCGTGTTGCCGACGCTCGTGCTCGGTTCCTTCTATGCAGGCGTTTGGGCGCGGTATGCGCGTTCGAGCATTTTAGAAGTGCTGGGACAAGATTACATTCGGACGGCGCAGGCAAAAGGGTTATTGCAGTGGACGGTCATTGCGCGTCATGCGTTTCGCAATGCGCTGTTGCCATTGGTGACGGTCGTCACGCTGAGTCTGCCCCAGCTATTGGGCGGCGCGATCATCGTCGAGACGATCTTCCAGTGGCCCGGCATGGGCATGTTGGGCTGGCGTGCAACGACGACGCGCGACTACCCCATCTTGATGGGCGTGACATTGATCAGCGCGATGATGATTTTATTGAGCAATTTGTTGGCGGACATACTGTATGGGCTTGTAGATCCGAGAATACGATATGACTAAGGAGAGACTGGGACGCGGGCTGATCGAGGCGACAGTCGCGTGCCGACTCCTTGCAGGATGGCATTGAAGAATGGAATATCGACAGTTGGGAACGACTGAATTAAAGGTAAGTTCGATTGGATTGGGATGTGTGACATTCGGCCGAGAAATTGACGAGCCGACATCCTATGTGGTGATGGATCACGCGCTTGAGCGGGGCATCAACCTATTTGACACGGCCGAAGCGTATGCGGCCGGCGCGTCGGAAGCGGTTATCGGTCGCTGGTTAACGCGCTGCGGCAAACGCGCGGAGGTTGTGTTGGCGACCAAAGTAGCGGGTTCATTGACGCGGCAGCGGATCATTGAATCGGCCGATGGGAGTCTGCAACGGCTCCAAACCGACTACATCGACCTTTTCCAACTCCACCACTGGGATAAAAACGTCCCTTACGAGGAGACGGCCGCCGCGCTCGATGAGTTAGTGACACAAGGCAAAGTCCGCTATGTCGGATGCAGCAACTACAGCGCAAAACAGCTTGCAGACATGTTGTCAGTGCAAAGAGCGGCTGGATATGCGCCGATGGTCTCTGTCCAGCCCGGCTACAACCTCGTTAAGCGCGACATTGAGGCGGCACTGCTGCCCCTGTGTACGAAAGAACAGATCGGCGTACTCTCGTTTAGCCCGCTCGGTGCTGGCTTTTTGACAGGCAAATACCGCAAGGGCGGCGCGATACCAGCGGGAACCCGCTTTGACGTTGCACCCGCCCATCAAGATGTCTATTTCAGCGATGAAAATTTTGCAATCGTCGAGAATCTGCGCGGCCAGTCGGAAGCGTCTGGTCACTCAATGGTGCAGCTCGCACTGGCATGGGCGATCAGCCAGCCTGCGATCACGTCTGTTTTGATCGGGGCGCGCAATGAGAATCAGGTTGATCAGGCGTTTGCGGCCGAGCGGTTGGCAAGTTCGGCCGATATGCAGCCCATTTTGACACAACTATAGATGCTGATAGCTGCAAGCTGACGGCTGACCACAACACACAATGGCACATTTGCTAGAAGTTAACGACCTCAAGACGAGGTTCTACACCGAAAATGGAATCGTACACGCTGTAAACGGCATCTCCTACACGCTTGAGAAAGGGGAATCGCTGGCCATCGTCGGTGAAAGCGGCAGCGGTAAGACGGTCGGCGTTCTCTCCATCATGGGGTTGATTAACACGCCACCGGGAAAAATCGAAGCGGGAGAGGTGATCTTCAACGGGCGCGATCTGCTTGATTTGACAGCGCGCCAGATGCGCGACATTCGCGGCCGCGAGATTGCGATGGTCTTTCAAGACCCGATGACCTCGCTCAACCCTGTGTTGACGATTGGTCGCCAACTGACCGAAGCGCTTGAGCGTCATCTCAAGCTCAGCCGGACCGCCGCCAACGCGCGATCGGTCGAGCTATTGGAATTGGTCGGAATTCCCAATGCGGCTGACCGCATCAGCGACTATCCACATCAATTTTCAGGCGGGCAACGGCAACGCATCGGCATCGCAATGGCACTGCTCTGTGACCCATCGCTCCTGATTGCAGATGAACCGACGACCGCGCTCGATGTGACCATTCAGGCGCAAATCATGGAGCTTGTCGCCAAGTTGCAGCGCGACTTGGGGATGGCAATCATCTGGATCACGCATGATTTAGGCGTGGTCGCGGGGCTAGTCGATAAAGTCGCCGTGATGTACAGCGGCTACATCGTCGAGATGGCCCCCGTGCGCGACCTGTACATGGCGACGAGCCATCCATACACGCTCGGCCTCCTCGAATCGATCCCCACCATTGATGGCAGCGAAGAAAGGCTGATCCCCATTCCGGGTCTACCACCCGATCTCCTGCAAGAAGCACAGCATTGCCCCTTTGCACCGCGCTGTCGCTTTGCGGTGGAGAAGTGCTGGGAAGAAAATCCGCCGCTCCTTGCGGTTGACGAGGACCATTTTTCAGCCTGCTGGCGCTGGGATGAGATTCGCGGCCTTGCTGCGGTGGCGACCAAAGCGGCCGTTGTCAACGTTGCTGATGTGACGGTGGCAGACGAAAAACCGACTGATGCGCTGTTACAAGTGCGCGATTTGAAAAAACATTTCCCTGTCCAGGAAGGCTTGTTGCGCCGCCAAGTTGGCGCGGTGCAGGCGGTTGACGGGGTCACGTTTGACGTGATGCGCGGCGAGACGCTGGGCTTGGTTGGTGAGAGCGGCTGTGGCAAATCGACCACCGGGCGCACCATCTTGCAACTGCTCAAGCCGACTGCGGGCAAGGTGATCCTCAACGGCCAAGATTTAACGCAATTGGGGAAAGAAGAGCTACGGCTGGCGCGGCGCGACATGCAGATGATCTTCCAAGACCCCTACGCCTCACTCAATCCACGCATGACGGTCGGCACGATCATCCGCGAGGCGTTGGAGATTCACGAGATTGGCGACCGCGCGAGCCGCGCTGAACGGGTTCATGAATTGTTGGAATTGGTTGGTCTTAATCCGGGCTTTGTCAACCGCTACCCGCATGAATTTTCGGGCGGGCAGCGGCAGCGCATCGGCATCGCGCGGGCGTTGGCGACCAATCCCGCCTTTATTGTGGCGGATGAGCCGATTTCTGCGCTCGACGTGTCGATTCAGGCGCAGGTTATCAACTTGCTGATGGAGTTGAAAAACCAGCTTGGCTTGACCTACCTATTTATCGCGCACGATTTGTCGATGGTGCGCTACATCAGTGATCGGATCGCGGTGATGTATCTGGGTCGTATCGTCGAGCTATGCGACCGCAATGAGCTATTCGACCATCCGTTGCACCCCTACACGCAAGCATTGCTCTCGGCTATTCCAGTCGCCGATCCTGATTCAGAGTCAGCGCGGACACGCATCATTCTGGAAGGAGATGTGCCAAACCCGGCCAACCCGCCCCACGCATGTCGCTTCCATACGCGCTGTAATTATGTCACTGATATTTGTCGGCAGGAAGACCCCGAATTTCGCAACATGGGATCGGCCGAAACACCCCATCTCGTCGCCTGCCATCACGCAGAGCAATTTATGGGTGATAAACAAATTGGTCTTCTCGCTCAATCGCAATGATTGGGTGAGAAAACTACTAAAAAGAGCGTGATAAACGCTGCACAATAGACACGAACAAAAGGTTAATGATGACTAAAATCACAGGTATCCTCTCTGCCCTGATCACGCCGTTTGGGAAAGATGGCAAGATCAATCATGCCGTGACACGCCGCTTGGTGCGCGGTCAGGTAGATGCTGGCTTGAGCGGTTTCTTTGTCAATGGAGGCACAGGCGAAGGTCTGCTGCTCGACCCCGATGAGCGCAAGGCGGTATTGGAAACAGTTCTCGATGAGGTGGGTGATACCAGCTACGTCATCGCCCACGTTGGGGCAGTGGCGACACATGTTGCGGCCGACCTAGCCGCACATGCCCAAGCGGTGGGGGCAACGGCTGTTGCCGCTATCCCGCCGATCTACTATCGTCCCGATCCCCCTGCGCTGCGCGCCCACTACCAGCAGATCGCCGACGCAGCCCCCGACCTCCCCCACTGGCTCTACAACATTCCTGGGGCAACGGGCGTCACCGTCACGCCAGAGATGTTTCTAGATCTGCTCGACATTCCGCAGATCGCGGGCATCAAATATACGTCCTATGACTTCCACTCGATGCGGCGCATGATCGAACTCGATGTCGGGCGCGATATTAGCGTCTTGTCTGGTCCAGATGAGATGTGTCTGCCTGCGTTGGTAATGGGAGCGGATGGTGCAATTGGCACCACCTATAACATTTTGCCTCGTCTGTTTGCAGAGCTTTACGACTGCTATCAGCAAGGTGATTTAGCAGCGGCCCAGCAAAAACAGTTTCAGGCCGGTCGTGTGATCAAGGCGTTTACATCCGTGCCATCACTGGCCGCGGTCAAGGCGATTTTGTCGCGGATGGGATATGACTGTGGCATACCACGTGCGCCGCTGCGGGCGTTGGATTCGGCCGAAACTGAAAAGCTCTGGCAAGCGCTCGATGCCGTCGGTTTCGACACATCAGCATATTGACTATGCGAAAGAATCAACTTGGCAATACCCCTCTCGAAATTTCAGCACTGGGCTTGGGCACGGTTGCGCTCGGCATGGCGTATGGCATCACGCCGCAAGATGAGCAAGATAACGGGGGTGGCGGAATGACACCCCCTTCTTTGCTAGAGGCGACACGCTTGATCCAACAGGCGATCGACGGTGGCATAACCTTCATCGACACGGCGCGTGGGTATGGGCGCAGCGAAGAGGTGCTCGGCCATGCGCTGCAAGGTCGGCGTGATGCGGTTGTGCTGGCGAGCAAAATGAGCATTCATGCGCCCGATGGCAGCGAGTTGCGCGGCAGTGCGCTGCGACGGCATATGCAAGCATCGCTGTCGGAGAGTTTGCGACTGCTGCAAACGGACCACATCGACCTCATGATGCTGCACAGCACACCCGCCGATTACGCCGAATCGGTGGGCATTCTTAGAGAATTTCAGCAGCAGGGCCATATCGGCAGCGTCGGTGCATCGACCTATGGCACGCAAGACCCGCTGCGCGCCATCGCCGCGGGCGTCGATGCGTTGCAGGTCGCCTACAATGTCCTCGATCAACGGATGGATGATATCGTGTTTCCGAAGGCGGCTGCGGCGGGGGTCGGGATTGTCGTGCGCTCCGTCTTTTTGAAGGGGGTGTTGACACCGAGATCGGCCGATCTTCCGTCCCATCTCGCCGCCCTCAAGGCACGTGCCGACGCGGTCGAACAGTTCGCCGCAGCCCAACCCCAGCCGATGACGCTGATCGAGGCAGCCTTGCGCTTTGTCATTGCCAATCCGGCCGTCTCGACAACACTTGTCGGCGTCCGCACGACTACCGAGCTAGATACCTCATTGCAGTTTGCCAACGCTGAGCCGCTCGCAACCGCAACGATGCACCAATTTCGCAAATTGCGCTGGGACGACGAGCATATGCTCAACCCCAGCACGTGGAATCTGTCTTGAGGCAACCGCCTCATGATAAAATAGAGAGTCAACCACGCTAACGGGTGAACTGATGACAACAAGCGACAAATCTATGTTTAAATATCTTGGAAAACCACGCAAATTGGTTGAGGGCGACATCAAGGTGACGGGGCATGTCAAATATGCGGCTGACCTCAAGCTGCCGAACATGCTCTACATGCGCCCCGTTCTAAGCCAATATGCCCACGCCAAAATACTCGACATTGACAAAAGCGCAGCCGAGGAGATGCCCGGCGTGGTCGGTGTATTTACGGCAGATGATCTGCCTACGAAAGACAAGCAGATCACCTCGCGCAACTCGGCTATTTTGGCAAAAGAGACGGTACATTGGCGCGGTCAACCCGTCGCCGTCGTGGTGGCGGAATCGGAGCTACAGGCGACCGATGCGGCTGAAATGGTCTTTGTTGATTATGAGCCACTGACGCCCGTGATCGACTTGATGGCGGCGATAGAGGCGGATGCGCCCCTTGTTTGGCCGCATGGCTTACCATCGGCCGAAAATGACCTCTCTTCTGCCCACGCCAACGTCGAGAAAGGGGAGTCGACAGGTTCGACGCTCCCACCAAACGTCTATGACAGCGCACACTATGGGCGTGGCGACTGCGCGGCTGGCTTCGCGGCGGCCGATCTCGTCATCGACCGCACCTATCGCACCCACATGGTGCATCAAGCCTATATGGAGCCGCACGCCTGCGTCGCTGAACCTGACCCGCTGGGACGCAGCCTCACGCTGCACACCAGCACGCAGGGCTCATTTATGGTGCGCGATGAGGTGGCGGCTCTGCTCGACTTGCCGGTGAGCAAGGTCAAGGTGGTGCCGATGATGTTTGGCGGTGGCTTTGGCGCAAAGTATGGCATCATTGAACCGCTCGCCGCGAGTGTGGCGATGAAGCTACTTCGGCCGATTCGCCTCGTCCTGTCGCGCTCTGAAGATTTCCTCGCCACGACACCCGCGCACGGCATGGTGGTCAAGCTGAAGGTCGGCGCACGCAACGACGGCACGCTGACCGCGATTGAAACGACCCTCTATGTTGATAACGGCGTGTTCGCATTTCCCGTCGGCAGTATCGGCGCAACCCTCATCGGGGGTTACTACAAGTGTGACAATCTGAGCATCGACGTATACGAAGTCAACACCAATCGTCCGCCCGCTGGCGCCTATCGCGCACCAAGCGCACCGCAAATCACCTTTGCGCTCGAATCGACGATGGATGACATCGCCCGCGAGCTCCAGATCGATCCGCTGCAACTCCGCATTCGCAACGCGGTCGATACGGGTGATCTCAATGGCACAAATACAGCATGGCCCGAGATCGGTCTGCAAGATGTGCTTGCGGCCGCGCAAGCACATCCCGCGTGGCAAGATCGCCAAACGGCCGAAAATGAGGGGATCGGGATCGCGCTAGGTGGCTGGCCAGCCTTTATGGGGCCAGCAGGCGCAATTTGCACCGTCGATACTGATGGTTCCGTCGCCATCCAAACGGGAGCCATCGACATTTCGGGGGTCAACAGTTCGTTTGTACTGGTGGCGGCCGAGACGTTGGGCGTGCCACCTGAACAGGTCGAAATTATTCAAGGCGACACGCAAACGGGACCCTACACGCCCAACAGCGGTGGCAGTCAAATTTTGTATAGCGTCGCCGGCGCCATCGAAAATGCGGCGGGCGAAGCCAAGCGCAAGCTGCTCGAAATCGCGTCCGACGAATTTGAGGTTAGTGCTGAAGACGTTGAGTTGGCCGAAGGGTTTGCACAAGTCAGGGGCGTGCCCGACAAGCGCGTATCCATTGGAGAGTTGGTCAATATCGGCCGATCCCGTCACGGTGGAATCGGCCCGATTGTCGGCGAGGGCAACAGCGCAAAGCCCGAAAATGCGCCGGGCTTCGTCGTCCATATCGCCAAAGTCAGCATCGATCCCGCCACGGGCAAGGTCACGCCGCGCCAATTTGTGGCGATCCAAGATGTCGGGTTTGCGCTCAATCCACTGCTGGTGAGCGGGCAGATGGAGGGTGGCGCGGTGCAGTGCATTGGCTTTGCACTACACGAAGCGATGCGCTTTGACGCTGACGGGCAGTTGCAAAGCGGCAGCTTTATGGATTATGACATGCCGCGTACCGACAGCACGCCGATGATTGAGACGGTGCTGGTCGAACATCCCTCACCGCACGGCCCGTTTGGCGCACGCGGGATCGGCGAGCCGCCGATCATTGCGGGTGCGGCGGCGATTGCCAATGCGGTCAAAGATGCGACAGGGGCAAGAATGGTCGAGTTGCCCATTTCGGCCGAAGCGGTATGGAAGGCGTTACATTCAGCTAGGTAATTTTTCCACGCGCCGAAATGTCCCAAATTGACTCGATGATGCCATCCCGCACGCCGATCAGCTGATCGTGTAGATAGAGGGTGGCATCGGTGTAGCCAACCATCACGTCGACTGTATCACCAACTTTATAGGTGGTGTTGGGAGAGTCAAGCGTGATCACGCCGTGTTCGGCCGACGCTGAATAGCCCGTCACCCCTTCAATCCCCTGTGGTCGAGGTGCTTGGTGAAATGCGGGAAGGGCTTTGTATCCTGCATCCGTCACAATGCGATCGGGTGCGGAACGGCTCGTCACAAGCGTGCGCACAAACAGGCATGGCGTGGTGATGACGCCCCACGATTGGTAGAGCACGTCGGAAAATATGACGCCGCCCGCCTGAATTTCGGTGACCCCGTTTAGAAATGGCGTGACCGTCATCGTGCCGCTGCCACCACCGCTGACGATGCTGACGGTCAGTCCTGCGGCGCGACACATTTCGGCCGAATCGACCAACTTACCGATCGCCTCTTCAATTGCGGCGCGCTTGACCGCCTCATCCGCATGACCAAGCGTGTGCCCTTCCCACGCCATCACGCCGAGATAGCGCAAGCCAGCCGTGTCATCCACGAGTCCCGAGAGCTGTACGACCGCTTCACCAGGCTGCACGCCCGTGCGGTTCATACCCGTGTTGACATCGACGACGACCCCAATTTCGACGCCCGCCGCCCGTGCCAACGCTCCCAATTGCAAGACATTGCTGGGATCATCGACGGCAACTTTGACATCGGCCGAATGTTGCAACTGCGCCAAGCGCATAATCTTCTGTTCACCCACCACCTGATTTGCAACCAAAATATCGGTTATGCCAGACGCGACCAATAGTTCGGCCTCGCTCAGTTTGGCACACGTAAGACCGATCGCGCCGGCGGCGATCAATTTATGTGCAATGGCTGGGGTTTTGATCCCCTTGAAGTGGGGTCGCCACTGCTTGCCTCCCTTGGCAAAATGGGCAGCGGCGAGCATGATATTTTTTTCAAGTTGTGCGACATCGACCCAAAGAAACGGTGTATCTAACGTTACGAAATTTTGACCTATATTACTCACTTTGATCTCCTTGAAGCTGTCAAGAATTTATGGTACAGTGGTACTTCAACTGAACCAGTATAATGGTTCGGCAGCATTCCTACAAGTAGCATTCGTTGAGCCAAATAATCATGCGCATTATTACAGGTGGCATCGTCCACGAAACCAGCACCTTCACGCTAGTACCAACCACATGGCAAAGTTATCATGACCGATTCTACCTAACGGGTGACGACATCATCACCACGTTTCGCGGCACCAATACGCCTCCCGGTGGCTTTATCGAAGCGGCCGAAGCACACGGCTTTGAGCTGATTCCCACCCTGTTTGCAGAAGCACATCCAAGCGGCCCAACACCGCGCCCAATTTTCGATGCGATGGTTGACGAACTATTGCGCCGCACGCGAGCAGCAGGAAAGGTCGATGGGGTGTTGCTTGAACTGCACGGTTCGATGGTGGTCGATGACCTTGACACAGATGCCGGCATTGATGATCCCGAAGGGTATCTGCTGGCCGCTGTGCGCGCCGTCGTTGGCCCCGACGTGCCGATTGTGGCACAGCTTGACATCCACTCAAATGTCTCGCCCAAGATGGTCGAGATGGCTGATGTACTGATCGGGCGCGAGACCTATCCTGAAATCGATCAAGCGGAGCGCGGGCGCGAATGTGGCGATGTGCTCAATCAGATCTTGCGCGAGGGGTTGCGCCCGACGATGGCAATTAGCCTGATTCCAATGATTTGGGGGTTGCATCAGGTGACGGCACATCGGCCGATGCGGGATGCAATCGACTATCTGCACGAGGTTGAAGCACGGGCGGGCGTTGTTTGTGGATCGATTGCCGTCAGCTACTTTCTGGCCGACGTGCCATATATGGGCAGCTCCGTCTACGTTGTCACCGATGATGACCCAGCACTCGCCCAAAAATACGCCGATGAGCTAGCCGCATGGTGCTGGGAGCGGCGGGCTGATTGGCATTACGAATTGCCAACAACACGCGCCGCCATTCGCCACGTGCAACAAACGAAGCAGTTCCCAGTCGTATTTGCCGACACCCGCGATAATTCCGGTGGCGGCGCACCCGGCGACAGCACGGGCATGTTGCGCACCTTTATCGAGGAAGGGCTGGAAGATGCCTGTCTTCTGTACATCGTTGACCGCGCTGCGATTGCCGCCTGTACCGCTGCGGGTGTAGGGGCAACATTGACGCTTGCAATCGGCGCGAAATCTTCCCCATTGCAAGGCGAACCGATTGAGATGACGGTCGAGGTGATGGCCCTATCAGACGGACGTTTTTTCTATGATGGCCCGATGTATGCTGGGCTAGAGGGCAGAATGGGGCCATCCGCCTATGTGCGGCAAGGGCGTATTCACGTTGTGCTGGTCAGCATCGGCGAGCAGCCTTACTGCACGGCGTTTGCGCGCTCGCTTGGGCTTGATCCTAAAAAGATGCGCTATATTGGCGTCAAGTCAACCGCCCACTTTCGGGCGGGTTTTGAGGCGTGGGCGGGTAGTGTCCAGTTGGTCGACGAGCCAAGTCTCCACAACATGGGCAAGTTGCCGTTTAAGCGGCTGGGGCGTCAGGTTTATCCCTTATAGCTCGTCGTCAATCTCGCCACTTTTGCGGTAGCGTAAATCTAACGAGAATGATAAGGGTTATGGCGACCAACGACAGACCAAGCCAGCGGACAACGCCAGTTTGATGGAGCGAGGCGGTTCCTGCCTGCTGCAATCTCACCCCCGTTGGCACATCTGGCCGCTCAAACGCCCCCATCTCACGCGCCGTTCCCTGTCCACGTGGACGGTTGTCGAGATCAATCGTGGGGCTGCTGAGACAAATTTCGGCCGATGGCGACCCGACACCCAACCGATATTTCCCCCGTGCCGTCGTCTCAAACAGCGGATCTTGACTGATATTCCCGTTGCCCGACAAGACAATAGAATCGGTGTTGTTGCAGGTCGCACCCGTGTCAAGCACGGTCGTCGCGCCGCTGTTCCAGATGATGTTGCCATCGACGTTGCCACCCGTCCCCGCTGCGTAGACGACCGATTTACCCAAGTTGTCGGCGATAGTGTTGAACTGGAGATCGAGCGTGCTGTTGCCGCCCACGTCGATTGCGCTGCCGTTGACTGCGGTGACGCTGCCATCTGCGACGAGACTACTCTGCAAGAGGCCAGATGCGCTGTTGGTCAGAAATATGGCACTGCCCGTCGCCGCCTCGTTGTCGAGAATGGCGATGGTATCGGCCGAAAGTGCCCCCCCACTCACATAGATCGCACCCCCTTGATCGCTAGCATCATTATTGAGCAATTGCGTGCAGTAAGTGTTCGCCGCCAGCAGCAACGGATTGCACTCCTCTGCATTGCGATTGGGTGCGCCAAAGCTGCTGCCCAGCGTCACCTCCGCGCCGTTGACCGCCGCAATCGCGCCCCCATCAGATGCGATGTTGTCGCTTAACGTCACCGTCGTCAACTCGACTTCGGCGTTGTCGACAAACAGTCCGCCTCCTTGATCGATAGCCGTATTGAACGATAGATCAACCCCACTTAACTCATTATTCTGCTGATCGGCGATGTATAAGCCGCCGCCATCGTTGCCGCTCTCATTACCACCAAACAACGGGCGGCCGTTCACCGTGTCGTCCACGATGATGCGCGACGTGCTGGCGTAAAGACCACCCCCATACCCACCCGCCGTGTTGTCGCGCAACTGCGTATTGCCCTCCAAGCGCACAGACTGCATCCCCGTCGCCGCAATGCCGCCGCCATTGTCCTGCGCCGAATTTTTGCTGATGGTCGAATCGACAACGCGCAAAGTGCCGCCCCCGCTCACGCCAATTCCTCCGCCGCTGCCCGTGTTGCTGACGTTTTGGCTGACCGTGCTGCGCGTCAGCACAATCGCGTTGGTCGCTCTATCGGCGCGAATCCCGCCGACCGACGTGTCGTTGCCGTTGACGCTGTTGCCCGTGATGGTGCTGTCGGTTGCGGTGAGAGAGATGTTATCGGCCGAAAGATAAATGCCGCCAGCCAACGCCCCAAAATTACCGCTGACAACCGCGCCGTTCTGCAAGATGATCTGCGTCGTCGGAGAGCTATTGCTGCCCACTGCTGTGATTCCGCCCGTGAAGCCGCCCCGATTGTCGGTGATGTCGCCACCGTCTACCGTCAACCGTGCGCCTGTGGTGACATAAAGGCCGCCGCCCGACTGCGAAAAGTTGCGCTGCACCGTGCCGTTGATGGTCGCCGTTGTGCCGTCGTCCGTGAGGAAAACGCCGCCGCCCTGAAGCGACGCGGTGTTGCGTAGCGCATCGCTATCGCCGCCGATGACGGCATTGGCGTTGACAAAGAGATCGCTGCCGTTAGCGGCATAGACCCCACCGCCGCGACTGGCACTGTTGGCGCGGATCGCGCTGTTGTCGTGCAGGTGCAGTTGTCCGTTGCCGGTGAGATTGACCCCGCCGCCAAAGTTGGTCGCCGTGTTGGGGAAGCCGCCGATGCCGATAGTGCTGGTGTCGCGCACGTTGACGCTGCCGCTGAGGGTTATGCCGCCGCCATCGGTTGCTGAGGTGTTGCCGTAAATGCGCGTTTGGTCGGTGAGATCGGCCGAACCCGCCACAAACAGCCCACCCCCTTGCGCGGATGCATTCCCCTGTGTAATCTCGACGCGATCCAGCGTTAACGTCGCTCCCGCATCGACGGCAAGAACGCCGCCCGACGTGGCCGACCCGTCGCGTAACGTCATGTGCCGCATGGCGACCGTCGCCCCATTGGTGATACGCGCCACACCGCCAAACGTGCGCCCACCTGCATCGTTGGCATCGATCACGACGCTGCCCGCTGAGCCATTTGTCGCGGCGGTGCAGTTGGCGTTCGCCTGCACAAGCGTGACGTTTTTGTTAATGTCACCCAGCAGTTCGTTGTACGTGCCGGCTGGAATGTAGACCGTGCCGCCACTACCGACGCTGCTAATCGCCGCCGCAATCGTGTTGAATTGGCACAGCCCGACGTTCGTGCCGACCCGCGCATACACCTCATCCGCGCCCGCATCGATTGCGCCATTATTCGGCCGCGCCTCACCGTCAATGTCAAGGTTCAACGACTGCAACGGGCAGATGTCCACGCCCGGCGAGGTAGGGCTGAGGTGGTAGATGCCGTTGGCTGGCAAGAGAAAAACGGGCGTGGCGATCAGGTTGTTGCTAGTCGATCCGGCCGTCGGCGCAGCGGGCAATACAGAACAGCTTACGCTCGTTGAATTGCCACCGCTCAAAATCGCCGCCTCATTGATCGGGCTAACCGCTGCGGCGTTCATGAACAGGTCGGCGTTGTTACTTAGCGTAATCAGCCGATCATCGCTAGTTAGTCCATCAACGTCGGCAATCGTCACCCCTTCCAGCGTCAGCGTCGCTTGCTCTGGAAATGACTCAACGACGTGAAAGAGATCGCCGACGGTGTTGCCGCGTGTCAGCATGACGTTGTTGAAGGTGATTTCGATGGGGTCGAGCGTGTCGGCAAAGACGGCGGCGGCGTTGGTCGTCGCGCTGTTGCCGTCGGCGTAGACGCGGCTGAGGGTCAGACGGCCCCCTTTGTTGAGATAGGCGATGCCGCCCCGTGCCGCGCTGTTGTCGTGGACTCGCGCACAGGTTGTCGGCGAGCAGGCAGTGGTCGAGCGAATCGTCGCCTTGTTGCCGTCGCCATTGATGTAGAGTGCGCCTCCATCGGCCGATGTCTGATTGTTGCTGATCTGCGCTTGGTTCACGTCGAGCGTCGTGCCACCATCGAGATAGATGCCACCCCCGTTGCCCGTCGCGCTGTTGTTCGTCACTATGCCGCTGGTGTAGGCGTTGAGCGAACTCGCCCCCGTCGCATAGATGCCCGCACCATCAACCGCAACATTGTCCAGCACGCTCGCCTCACTCGTCTGACCGATATGAACGATGCAGTTGTCGGCGAAGATGCCGCCCCCGCGGATGGCTTCGTTAGGCGTGACAAAGCCCAAATTAGGGCCGATGGACGAGAAGCCATCTATGTGGATCGTGCCGTTGCGACAGAAGACACCGCCCCCATCGGCCGATGCGTCGTTGCCGTAAATCAGCGATCGGTTTTGCAAAATCAGCGTGCTGCCATCGAGATGCACGCCCGCGCCGTTGGCCGAGTCGTTCGACTGAACGTGTGTGCCGCTCAGCGTCAGCGTGATGTTGGGATCGACTTCGATGCCGCCGCCAAAGTTGGGGTCGTCACTGCCGCCCGTAATATTGAAATCTTGCAGGATAACGGTGCGCGCAGCGGTGGCGCGAATTTCGATCACGCTGTCGCCCGTGCCAGTCGCGTCGAGGCGCGTTTGCAGCGCGAATTTGGTCGTGCAGGTGTTGTCGTACCCGCCGATCAGCGTCAGCGATTTGTCGGTGATGTCGATTTCGGCCGCCCCACCCGTGTATGTTCGGCCCTGCACGCGGATGATGTCGCCACTGGCCGCGGCATTGATGGCGTCTTCGATGTCTTGGAAGGTGCAGTTGTCACCGACGGTGAGGATAGCTTGGGTTTCGGCCGATATGTCACTAACTATCAAAAAGAGCAACATGAGGAAAGGGGCAGTGCCCCACAGAAGTGAGTTGAGGCGATTCATGGCTTGTCTCCATTGTGTGGTCTTGGTAGCGAGATTTTAACGCTATTTCGCCGCAATGGAAGAGGGGATTTCGACTGCTAAATCATGCGTGGATGGGGGATTTCAATCTGTAGCAGCAGTCCGCCGGTGGGCTGATTGGCAAACCGCAGCCGTCCGCCCAGCAAGGCAACCCGTTCGCTGATTCCCAACACTCCGTAGTGACCTTTTTGGCTGATGGTGGAAAGGCTGAACGTTTCGCCAATTCCACGCCCGTTGTCCGCAATGGAGATGAGCAGAAGGCGCGGGGAACTGGCGTGTAGATTGACCGTTGCCGCCGTTGCGTCGGCGTGCTTCCATATGTTGCTGAGACCCTCTTGGACAATGCGGAAGATGGACAGTTCGAGTGATTCGGGCAATCGGCCGAAATCTGCCCCAATCTCAACCGAAACCGCGATCCCCGTGCGCTCGCTCCAACTATGTGCCAGCGAACGCAACGCCGCCTCTAATCCTAAGCTGTCGATTGTCGGTGGTCGCAAATCACCACAGATACCGCGCAAGTCTTCGACGAGAGCGCGGATACTTTGGCGAATTTCGGTGATGTCATCGGCCGATATATCCCCTTCCGTCACCTGATCTTCAATCTCCTCTAACTCATAGTTGAGGCTCAACAAATCTTGAATGGCCTGATCGTGTATCTCGCGTGCTAGGTGCTTGCGCTCCTCCTCACGCTCCGTCATCAATCTACGCTGCGCATCCTGCAAGGCGAGGTTCGCGCTATCCAATGCCTGCACCTGCTCGGCCAACTGTTCGACGAGCTGCTGATTGAGCTGGTCGCGTGCCTGTAAATCACGCTCCAGCAAGCGTTGATTATGGCGCAACGTCTCTGTCTGTTCGCGTGCGCGATAGTAGCTGTCCATCGCCCAGAGAATGGGCGTGCGCTGGTCGCGTTCGTTCACACCGACAAAGGCAGAAACGACCCGCTCACGAGTCGTCACATCTGTGCGCGTATCGAGCACCAAATCACCTCCGCGCAGCACCAACATGCGATCGGCAACGGCAAACAGATCGTCCAAGTTCTCATTGCTAAACAAGACACAGCTGCCGGCACGCTGCCAATCGCGGATGAGTTGCAACAGTTTTTGCCGATAGGGGATGCTCAACTGTTGATTGGGATCATCGATTAAGATCAGCTTGCGCGGTCGGACAAGGACACGAGCGATGGCGATGATTTGACGTTCTTCGGCCGAAAGATTTGTCACTGGCTCACTCAACGAAATAAACGGCGCATCGAGTTGAATTAGCAGTTGCGCCGCCAGCTCATTCATCAACTTTTGGCGCGGAAAAAAGCGGCCCCATTTGCCCAATTTTGACCAGCCGATCTCTTGCCCCATAAAAAGATTGGTCGTCACATCGAGCTGGTCGGCAAGTTGGGGGTCGGGATGAATCACAGCGAGATCATGCCGGTCTGCCCCGTCAAACGTGATCGTGCCAGAATGGGATTTGCCACCTTGTGATGTGCCTGAAACCAACCCGCTCAAAATGCCGATCAGCGTCGATTTTCCCGCGCCGTTGCGCCCCGCCAACCCGACGACTTCACCAGCGTTAAGCTGAAAGCTGACATCGCGCAGAACGGTCAGGCTGCCGTATTGTTTGGAGAGATTTTGGACGGTTAAAAGCGGCATGACAGTCATTTATGGCGCGTGTTAGAGAACGTCGCGCACAATCTCCCGCAACGCCGCCACGTCCAAATTTTTCTTGTCGAGCAGCGCGACTGCGCCCGCAGCCATGCCGCGCTGGCGAAATTCGCGGTCGGGGTAGGCAGTGATCAGGATGATGCGGGCGTTTGGCGCGGCCGCTCGTAGCTGGCGCGTGCAGTCGATGCCATCTTCATTACCCAACACAACATCGACAAAGATCAGGTGCGGCGTTTTTTGGTGGACAATTTCTAGTGCAGCGGCTGTGGTGGCGGCTTCGCTGATGTAGGCGGTGGGGGTAAATCGGCCGATCTGCCGCCGCAACTGCCGCCGAAAGCGTTCATTGTCATCGACGATGAGAATATGCGCATTGTTGAATGTTGGCAAAGGGGTCGGGGCCGATGGTTTGCTTGGCTGTGAGAGTTGGGGGTGTTTTCGGCCGATGTTGACCGCCTCTAAACGACTTTGCACGCCTAACTGACGATACAAACGTGTCAGATGATTTTCCACCGTCTTCACCCGAATCCCAATCTCCATTGCGATGCGCTGATTGTCGTAACCCGCTTGCAGCAGCCCTAAAATGTCGCGCTGTCGCTTCGTTAGCTTGGGCAACGTTGTCGCGGGTGACTCAGATGGTGCGGCAAACAGCTTGTCGAGCAAGCGACTCGTCACCCAACGTTCCCCTTGCAAAACGCGCTCGACGGCATGTTGCAAATCACGCAACGACTGATCCTTTAGATGGTAGCCATTCACCCCCGCACGTAGCAGCCCTTGCACATAAAAGTCGTCGTCATGTGCGCTGACGACGAGTATTTTGAGTTGAGGATATTGGCGCCGAATCTGCGTGATTTCGCGGATCGGGTCAAAATGCGGCATAGTCACGTCGATCAGCAAACAATCAGGCTGCAAGTGAGCCAGTGTGGAATGCAGTAATGTGGCATCTTCCAGCTCTCCCACGACCACTAACGACGGCATCTCTGCCAATGCATTGCAGATACCTGCGCGAACAAGCGCATGATCATCAACAAGCAGTAAACGGAATTTGGACATATTTTTCACAATGTGATCGAAAATTTAGGGGGAAATCCCCTAATCTACTTGGGGGAGACCACCTATCGCACAGGATTTTGCAGCATGTTAACATCGCATTGTCGATTTTACCGCAAGATCGCGCCATTACGTTGTGTAACATGACTAATACAACAAAGGTGTGAGGACGAAAATACAAATCGACATAAACATGTCAATGTGCATTTTTGCACAAAGAGGAGAAGAATGATGTCCAAACGACTCTACATATTATTTACCCTTCTATTGGCTCTGATGATCGCCGCGTGTGGTGGTCAAGCAGAACCCGATCCAACCGCAACAACAGCATCAGATAGCGCAGCACCAACGGATGAACCAGCCGCCGTGCCGACAGTTTCGGCCGATGTTGAAGGCAGCATTTGGGTGTTACTCCCCGACAGTGCAAGCTCAGCGCGTTGGGAAACGGACGACCGCCGCTTCTTTGAGCAATCATTTGACGCGGCTGGCGTTGAATACAACATTGTGAATGCCGAAGGTGATGCTCGCACACAGCAAACACAGGCTGAACAGGCGATTACGTCTGGTGCAAAAGTCATTTTGATGGTCAACCTCGATTCTGGCTCAGGCGCGGCGATTATTGCGGCCGCACGCGAGGCCGATGTTGCCGTCATCGACTACGACCGGTTGACGGTTGAAGGTCCCGGCGCAGATGTCTACGTCAGCTTTGACAACGTTCAGGTCGGTCGCACGATGGGTAACGTCCTTGAACCACTCATCAACGCGCAAGACGGCACACCGCAAGTCGTCACGCTCAACGGTGGCCCAACGGACAACAACGCGACCCTTTTCCGTGAAGGGTATTATGAAATAGCACAACCCCACTTTGATGATGGTTCTTGGGCGTTGGTTGACGATCAATTCGTTCCAGAGTGGGACAACCAGCAAGCACTCGTTATCTTTGAACAGATTCTGACGGCAGCCGATGGCAATGTTTCAGCCGTATTTGCTGCCAATGATGGTCTCGCTGGTGCCGTAATTTCTGCATTCGAAAATGCAGGAATCGACCCAGCCACGGCGGGTATCCCAATTTCAGGACAAGATGCAACGACTGGCGGTATCCAAAACATCATCGCCGGCGATCAGGCAATGACCGTCTACAAGTCAATCAAGGCTGAAGCGGAAGCGGCCGCAACAGTTGCAATTCGCCTGTTGCAGGGTGAATCAATCGATGATTTGACAGGCGGCACGACCATCAACAACGGCACAAACGACCTGCCATTTGTCGCGTTGGAGCCAATTGGTGTCACCAAAGACAACGTCATGGACACGGTCATTGCCGATGGGTTCCGTACATTGGAAGAAGTTTGTGTTGGCGACTTCGCAGCGTTCTGTGATGAGCTGCAAAACGGCACAGATAGCGGCTTGGCTGGTGCTGGCGAAGGGGTTGAGGGCAGCATTTGGGTGCTTCTCCCCGATAGCGCAAGCTCGGCCCGTTGGGAAACGGACGACCGTCGATTCTTTGAAGCAGCCTTTGAAGAGGCGGGCGTTGAATACAACATCGTAAATGCTGAGGGCGATGCACGCACGCAGCAAACACAAGCTGAACAGGCGATCACCTCTGGTGCAGCCGTTATCATGATGGTCAATCTCGACTCAGGCTCAGGCGCGGCGATTATCGCAACAGCGCGTGAAGCGGGCGTTGCCGTTGTCGATTATGACCGCCTGACCATCGAAGGGCCCGGCGCGGACATCTATGTGAGCTTTGACAACGAAGAGGTCGGCCGCACGATGGGGACTGTGCTTGAGCCAATGATCAACGCGCAAGACGGCACACCACAAGTCGTTCTGCTCAACGGCGGCCCAACTGACAACAACGCGACCCTTTTCCGCAACGGCTACTTCGGTGTCGCCGAGCCCTATTTTAATGATGGCTCATGGGAATTGGTTGCTGACCAGGCTGTTCCAGAGTGGGACAACCAGCAGGCTCTCGTCGTATTTGAACAAATCTTGACGGCGGCCGATGGCAACGTCAGCGCGGTTTTCGCTGCGAACGACGGATTGGCTGGCGCGACCATTTCTGCCCTGAAGAACGCGGGCATGAGTCCCAGTGATGCAGGTATCCCGATTTCGGGGCAAGATGCAACGGTTGGCGGAATCCAGAATATCCTCGCGGGCGACCAAGCGATGACCGTTTACAAGCCAATCAAGGCAGAGGCAGAAGCAGCCGCACGCGCCGCGATTGCCCTCTTGAAGGGTGAAGATTTAACGGCGTTGACGGGCGGTCTAACGCTCAACAACGGCACAAGCGACGTGCCATTCTTGGCTCTTGAGCCAGTTGGCGTGACGATTGACAAAATCGCCAGCACGGTGATCGCAGACGGCTTCCGCACGTGGGAAGAAGTTTGCGTAGGTGACTTCGCCCAATTCTGCACCGATGAGGTGATGAGCGGCGAGATGACGATGGATGACGGCGGCAGCGAGATGATGGACTTCATGGCAATGATGCCAGATGCCAGCGGTGCAGACGGTAGCGTTTGGGTTTTGCTCCCTGATAGTGCCAGTTCAGCCCGTTGGGAGACGGACGACCGCCGCTTCTTCGAGCAAGCATTTGAGGCGGCTGGTGTCGATTACAACATCGTCAATGCCGAAGGTGATGCACGGACCCAGCAGACGCAGGCAGAACAGGCGATCACCTCTGGCGCGAAGGTCATCTTAATGGTCAACTTGGACTCAGGTTCGGGTGCGGCGATTATCGCATTGGCGCGTGAGGCTGGTGTTGCCGTGATCGACTATGATCGCTTGACCGTTGAAGGGTCGGGGGCAGATGTCTATGTCAGCTTCGACAATGAAGAGGTCGGCCGCACGATGGGGACTGTGCTTGAGCCGCTCATCGCAGCGCAAGATGCGCCCAAGCTCGTCATGCTCAATGGTGGTCCAACAGACAACAACGCGACACTCTTCCGCAATGGCTACTTTGAAATCGCTGAACCATACATCAATGATGGCACGTGGGAGTTGGTTGCAGATCAGGCCGTCCCAGAGTGGGACAACCAGCAAGCACTCGTCATCTTCGAGCAGATTTTGACGGCTAACGACGAAGTGACAGCCGTTTTCGCCGCCAATGACGGACTGGCGGGCGCGGTAATCTCAGCACTCAAGAATGCGGGGATGGATCCAAGCGACTTGGGCATTCCAATTTCAGGTCAAGATGCGACGGTTGGCGGTATCCAGAACGTTCTGGCTGGCGACCAAGCGATGACCGTCTATAAGCCGATTAAAGCTGAAGCTGAGGCTGCGGCAGTTGCAGCCGTCATGTTACTCTTGGGTCAAGACCTCGCCGACCTGACGGACGGATTGACCATCGACAATGGCACGAGCCAGGTTCCCTTTATCGCATTGACGCCTGTAGGCGTAACCGTCGATAATGTGGCAGAGACTGTCATCGCCGACGGTTTCCGCACATGGGAAGAGGTTTGCGTTGGTGAGTTTGAAGCGTTCTGCCCAGCGGACCGTTAACGTTTAGCCGGTAGCGTCGGCGTGAATGCCGACGCTACTGGCGTTATGAAGGAGCAGAAGAGAATGAGCAAGCCACTTTTGGAACTGCGGGAAGTGTCGAAAAATTTTGGCGCGGTGCAGGCGTTGTACAAGGTCGATTTTCGCGTGCGGGCGGGAGAAGTGATGGCACTCGTTGGAGACAATGGGGCAGGGAAATCAACGCTGATTAAGGGGATCGCGGGGATTCATCAGTTTAATGGGGGAGAGGTTTATTTTGACGGTCAAAAGGTGACGATTACAAATCCGCGTGATTGTGCAGAGTTGGGAATTGAGGTCGTTTATCAGGATTTGGCGTTGGCAGACAATTTAGATGTGGTCGCCAACATGTTTTTGGGGCGGGAACGGATGATGAGTTTCGGCCGATTGGACGAAGTCAGCATGGAGCAAGCCGCACTTGAAACACTCGACTCCCTCTCTGTGACAACCATCCGCTCGGTGCGGCAAGAGGTTGCAGGATTGTCGGGTGGTCAGCGACAGGCGATTGCCGTCGCCAAAGCGGTGATGTGGAATTCAAAGCTGGTCATTTTGGATGAGCCGACGGCGGCACTCGGTGTGGCACAGACACGACAGGTTCTAAATTTGGTGCGACGACTTGCAGATCGTGGGTTGGCCGTCGTTATTATTTCGCATAACTTGCACGATGTATTTGAGGCGGCCGACCGCGTGACGGTGTTGCGCTTGGGCCAGAATGTGGCTGAATATGTGGTGGCGAAGACAAATCAGCAGGAGATTGTCGAGGCAATCACAGCGGGTGAGATGCAGTTTGTGCCGGGAATGGAGGAGGTAGTAGCATGAGTGAATCAATCAAATCTCAAGAGCTAAAAGCGGCGCCAAAAGTCGTCTCATTTGGCGAATATGTCAACAATTGGTGGGTGCGTGTTAAGGCTGGTGATTTGGGATCACTACCGATCATTATTGGCCTCGTCGCAATTGCAGCGATCTTTGGCACGCTGTCAGATGGCATCTTTTTTAGACCACGTAACTTTGTCAACTTACTGCTACAAATGTCGGGAATGACAGCGATTGCAATTGGCGTCGTCTTTGTGCTGCTGATTGCGGAAATCGATCTCTCCGTTGCCTATGTCAGTGCTGTCGGTGGTGTTTTGATGACGCTGCTATTGCGCGAGGCAAATTCTGATTGGCCGTGGTGGGCGGCTGTTGCAGTTGCGCTGACAGCCACAACGCTGATCGGGCTATTGCAAGGGCTGATCATCACAAAAGCGGGGGTTCCATCGTTTGTGGTGACGCTGGCTGGTCTGTTGGCATGGAGCGGGGTCGTTCTAATTTTGACGACAGAATTCTCGACGGCCGGAACGATAGTCATTCAAGATCCCATTATTTTGGGAATTGCCAATAGCTATTTGCCCGCACTGTGGGGATGGTTATTTTTTCTCGCCATTTTGATCGGCTTTACGGCCACACTGATTTTTCAGTATCGGTCGATGCAACAGCAAAAATTGACAACAAAGCCGCTGGCAATCATCGGGATGCAAATCGCGCTGCTGGCGATTTTGGGGGGTGGTGCCGTCTATTACGCGAATCAAGATCGCGGTGTGCCAACAGCGGCGATTGTCATTTTGGGATTTTTGGGGATTTGGTCATTTGTGGCGAGTCGGACGAAATTCGGCCGATATGTCTACGCCGTCGGTGGCAATCCCGAAGCAGCACGGCGTGCCGGTATCAACGTCGATCGCATTCGCATTTCCGTCTTCATGATTGCCAGCTTTATGGCTGGTGTCGGCGGGATTATTCTGGCCTCACGCTTGCGCTCGATTGACACAAATGCGGGGGGCGGCAACTTGCTGCTCAACGCGATTGCGGCGGCCGTGATCGGCGGCACAAGTCTCTTTGGTGGCACGGGCAAGGTTTCGAGTGCGCTGTTGGGTGCGCTTGTGATCGCGTCAGTTGAGAATGGGATGGGGTTGATGGGCTGGTCATCGGGGCAGAAATTTGTGGTCAATGGGCTGGTGCTGTTGGCGGCAGTTTTGGTTGACTCTTTCTCGCGGCGCAGTCGGTCAGCTTCGGGGATTGCGTAATCTATTTGAAGAGTTGCCAACAAGTTGCGCCAAGAATCTGGCGTTGCGTAATAGTTGGTAACTCATCACATAAATTTTACGCGTTGGGTGGATGCCAACCGCCAATAATCCAGAATGCGCGAGAGCGAACGAGTAGCGAGTTGTTCATATCAAGTGCATTTATGGTAGCTCGACCAACAGGCGTCAATCCAACGATTTTCAGACCTTGTTCAACCCATTCAAAATGGTCATCCCAACTGCCTGAACGCGGATTGTAGAGCGGTACGTCTTGATTTGTGGTAGCGTCATGGCCTGAGAGGCGATTTGATTTGCGATTATTGCAACTTCGACAAGCGAGACAGAGGTTAGTGAGAACAGTCTTGCCTCCAGCAGACGTAGGCTGAATATGATCGACTTCCAAGAGCTGTCCAATGATCGCTTCTTGTGCTTGACAGAACGCACAGCGTTCTTTGTCCAACGCTCTAACTTCACGACGAAGCGGACGCGGAATGTAGACGCTCATACTGCCAGATTGTTTGTCAGAAAAGGAGCTGTGTCGATGCCGCGCTGTTTCAAGATGGCAAGGGCTGCGGAGCGTCGTAATAAACCACGTTCATATCGAGTGAGAAGTTCGGCCGATCGCGACGCCTCTTCTTCGCTCAGGGATGATTTGTTAGTGAGTTGTGTCATTTCTGCGGCCTCGACATCTGTCAACGGCGGATGTGTCAATAACATCAACGTCTCGTTCGAGAGGTGCCAATATGAGGCCAACTCTGACTCAATCTCATCTGAAAGCGCGGGTAAATTTTCTTTCTCGCTAACTAATACGAACACCGCCTCAGATACAGAACTTTGTTGCCGCACAGCGATGCGCTCTAATCCCTCAAAAGTGGTCTGTGGTAATTGAATGGTCACTGTCGGTAGCGTTGCTTGCATAATCGTATGCTAACATCCAGAAACAACTTTCGCAATATACAGTCTCACAACCGAATGATCGTGTTGGTCATTTATTGTTTGTGGGTGTTGATTGGCTGCCAATCGGCCGAAACCATCCCCACAAACCTAACATTCAGCGATGTCGCTATTGAGAGCGGACTCGAATTTCAGCATGGGGCGTTTCGCTGGGGGATGTCGGGCGATCCTGTGGCGATGATGGGGGGCGGGTTGTGCTGGCTCGACTATGACGGAGACGGCTGGCAAGATTTGTATGTGGTCAACTCGTATGCAGAACGCGAGGCAGGGCGATGGCAATCTGAAGAAGGTGGGTTGCCGACGAGCGTTTTATATCGCAATATGCAGGGGGCGTTTGCGGCAGTCGATGCGGGGGTGAATGTGGCGATGCGCGGGAATGGGTGCGTTTCGGCCGATTTCAACGCCGACTCTCACCCCGATCTCTACGTCACAACGGCTCGTGTCAACCTGTTGTTTTGGAACAACGGGGACGGCACATTTAGTGAGGGCGGCACAGCGGCGGGAGTCGATGCGTATGGGTGGCAGACGGCGGCAAATGTAGGGGATTTGAATGGGGATGGCTGGCTCGACCTATTTGTGGCGGGCTATGTCAATATCAATCGCCCCTTGGAAAGCAGCACGTTGGGATTCCCCAACACGCATGAGGGGATGCCCGATTTGGTTTATCTGAACAACGGGGATGGGACGTTTCAAGAGGTTGGGGAACAGGTTGGATTGCAGCAGCTAGAATACGGTCTGGGTGCAGTTTTGAGCGATTTTGACGGCGATAGCGACCTCGATCTGTTTGTCGCCAATGACACCAATCCCAATCGACTGTACACAAATGAATCGGCCGATAACGCACTCGGGTTTCGCTTTGTTGAAGTCGTGGACAGCCCCGCCGTGGGCGACACAAATAGTGGAATGGGAGTCGCCAGCGCAGATTATGACAACAGTGGTGGCAGCGACCTGTTCATCACCAACATGGGTCGCCAGTTTCATTCGGTCTATCGCAATGAGTCACAAGTCGCTGTCGCGATGTCAAATGCGGGAAGCAGGTTCGGCGTGCCAGAATTTGGGGTTGGCTGGACAGGTTGGGGAACCAATTGGGGAGATTTTGATCTCGATGGCGATCTCGATTTGTTTGTCGCACATGGGAAAATTCCCGTCAGCAACATTGCCAACGATGGGGAGTTTGCCCAACTATATGAAAATCGAACGGCGCAGGGTCAAATCGGCCGATTTGTCAATGCCTCTTCCACAAGCCAACTCGACTATCTCGGCCCCTATCTCGCACGTGGCAGCGCGGTTGCCGACTATGACAACGACGGCGATCTCGACATTGCGCTGGCGACGATTGGCGGCGAGTTGGCACTGCTACGCAACGATGGCGCGATGGGTAACTGGCTGACTGTGGCCATTGCGGACGCGCCGCCGGGAACGGTTGTAACGGCAATTCTGCCCGACGGGACGCAGTTACGGCGCGAAATTTTGGTGGGCGGCAGCTATTTATCGGCCGATGATCTGCGCTGTCATTTTGGCGTTGGCGACGTCAAACGCATCACCGAACTACACATTCGTTACCCCGATGGCCGTGAAATGAGCAAAAAAGGGGTGGCGGTCAATCGAATTTTACACTTACCGTAAATCATTTTGGGTCTTTGGGAATGCAACGTGTTTGCACAACGTATTGCGTATTGCGTATTGCGTATTGACCGCTGGACACGCACCACGCAATACGCACCACGCAGTCCCAAAGAACCATTCTTTTCTAAAAACAACACATCTGGAACAAACATGATCAACACAGCAGTTGTCGGCTATGGCCTCGCAGGACGTGTATTCCACGCGCCACTGATTCACCACTCACCCGATCTCAACCTACATACCATCGTTTCGTCCCAAACTGAAACGGTCAAGGCAGACTATCCCGACGCGCAGGTTGTCGGCGCGTTTGACGCCATCTTGAGCGATAACGCCATCGAAGTCGTTGTGCTTGGCACGCCCAATTCGCTGCACTTTCCACAGGCAAAGGCGGCGTTGTTGGCTGGCAAGCACGTCGTTGTGGACAAGCCGTTTACGACCAACGTCGCCGATGCCAACGAGTTAATCGCCATCGCCAATGAGCAGGAGCGCGTATTGAGCGTATTCCAAAGTCGCCGTTGGGACAGCGATTTTTTGACGATCAAAAAGCTCATGCAGGAAGCCGAGTTGGGGAAGATCTATCAGTTTGAGTCCCACTATGATCGTTTTCGGCCGAATGTGCGCCCTCGCTGGCGCGAGCAAGACGGCGCGGGTTCGGGGATGCTGTTCGACTTGGGCGCACACCTGATCGATCAGGCATTGCAGCTTTTTGGCTGGCCAGATTGGATGATGAGCGATGTGTTTGGGCAGCGTCCCAACGCCGTCACAGACGACTACTTCCACCTGACGCTGGGCTATGGCGATTTGCGCGTCTTGCTACACAGCAGTTCGTTCACGCGCAAACCGACGTGTCGTTTTGCCATTCACGGTTCAAAGGGAAGTCTGATTAAGCAAGGGCTCGACCCGCAAGAGGATCAGATCAAGGCGGGGATATTACCCAGCGATGTAGCGTATGGTTGGGAAGATGCGTCCATTCGTGCGGAGTTGGTGACGGAAGAGACAGTGCTAATTGAGTCGCTGCGGGGCTGGTATCCAGATTTTTATGCTGGTTTTGCGGCGACGGTGCGCGGGGAAGCGGATGCGCGCTTTGTTTCGGCCGAATCTGCCCGTGACGTCATTGCCCTGATTGAGCTCGCAAAATCGCGTAGCGGTCGAATCGATTTGTAAGGCGACTTAAACCTTCTCACAGCACTGGTTCACTGACGAGACAGATGTGCGTCCGTAGACCGATTGGCAACCCCGCTGGGTTGAATGAGGGCGATTGCTCAAAGTCCCAGATAAGGCTTGTGCATTAGACAAACGCAAAACCTGATTGACAATATAGTTCTACGCCGTACAATTCTATACCGTAACAATACGATGCACTGTCGAACTTTTTGGGCGCAGTGCATTTTTCATGAAAGGTGATATGAAACGCAATCGTGTGCTACAAGATAATGAACGTCGGCAAAAGTGGCTGCAATTTATGCAGAACTTCCATCCTGAAATCAATCCACAAACCCTGCACTTGATGGATCAGTTCGGGTTTGTCGCCCGCTCACTCGCCCACATGCGCGAGCAAAGCATTGAGGAGGCTGGGCTTTCCTACGCCCAATACCAAGTGTTGATGCACCTCTTTTTTGCCGAAAAGATGGACGGACGCAATGAGTTGAACCCCTCAGAAATTAGCGAGCGACAGGGGGTCAACCGCAACACCATGAGTTCGTTTATTCGCAACCTCGAAAAAAACGGGCTGATCGAACGGCGACTCGATCCAAACGATCGGCGCCGTTTTAACATCAGCCTGACCACAGATGGGCGCGATCTTGTAAGCCATTACGCGAGCGACCATCTGGCCGCACTCAACCAATGTTTCAGTGCCTTATCGCAGACAGAACAGGAAAACCTTTTTGGCGTATTGAAAAAATTGGGGGACCACGTGACGCTTGTACGTCAACAAGGTTAATCCTCACTCTGTATAAAACAGGAGACAACAACGACCATGCTCCGGATTAGAAGCTATTTCAAACCGTTTACAGCGATGCTGGTGATTTCAATCGCATTGCTGTTCTTACAAGCCAATCTTGATTTGGCACTGCCCGACTATCTTTCGAGAATTGTCAATGTGGGCATTCAGCAGAATGGTGTCGATAACGCCGTTCCAGAGGCGATGCGACCGCAAACGCTTGAGCGCATGACGCTATTTTTGAGCGATGAGGATGCCGCAGCCGTCCGATCCGCCTACACATTGGTTGGGCCAAATTCGGCCGAATCCAGCCAATACATCGATACCTACCCGCTGCTAGAAACTGAACCGATCTACGTTCTCAACGACCTCGATGCAGAGGCCATCGAACAACTGACTCCGCCAATCGCTCGCGCACTGCTCGCCGTCACGGCAATCGAGCAGGTGATGACCAATCCAGAGGCGGCGGCACAAATGGGTGGCGGGGGCGACTTTGATCTGTCTGCATTGCCACCCGGCACAGATCTGTTTGCGCTGTTGGAGAATATGCCAGCGGCGCAACGGCTAGAGATGGCTGCGGGCATGAGCGAGCAGTTTGCCGCGCTGGGCGAAACGATGATCGAACAGACGGCGATTGTACAGGTAAAGACGGAGTACGAGGCGTTGGGGGTGGAAATCGGCCGATTACAAAACAACTACATCCTACGCATCGGCGCACTGATGCTGGGCGTGACGCTACTTTCGGCCATCGCCAGCATCACCGTTGGCTATCTATCCGCCAGAATCGCGGCAGGACTTGGACGCGATTTACGCAGTGCCGTCTTCCAGAAAGTCGAGAGCTTTTCAAGTGCCGAATTCGACAAGTTCCCCACCGCCTCGCTGATCACGCGCTCGACCAATGATGTGACACAGTTGCAAACGGTGACAACCTTTCTTGTGCGGCTCGCCTTCTATGCCCCGATCATGGGTATCGGCGGCATCATTCGCGCCATCGACAAAGGCTCCTCCATGTGGTGGACAATCGCGCTCGCCGTGCTGGTTCTTGTCGGCACGATTTCGGTTGTGATTTCAATTGCCGTCCCCAAATTCCGCATCGTTCAGAAGCTCATCGACCGTCTCAACCTCGTCTCACGCGAAAATTTGTCGGGAATGTTGGTCATTCGAGCATTTAACATGCAAGCGTTTGAAGAAAACCGCTTTAACAACGCCAACGAAGATTTGACCGACAACACGCTCTTCATCGCCCGCATCACCGCGATCATGATGCCGATCATGATGCTGATTTTGAACGTCATGTCCGTCATTATCTTATGGGTTGGCGCAAATCAGGTGGCACAAGCCAACATGCAGGTTGGCGACGTGATGGCATTCTTGCAATATGCGATGCAGATTGTGTTTGCCTTCCTGATGCTGTCGATGCTCTTTATCCTGTTGCCACGTGCGACCGTTTCAGCCAATCGAATTGCGGACGTGTTGGAGACGGAGCCGATCATTCTCGACCCCGTCGCGCCTAAACAGCTCAATGGACAGTTCACGGGCACAGTCGAATTTCGCAACGTCTCATTCCGCTATCCGGGCGCAGATGCGGACGTGCTGCACAATCTCAACTTTGTTGCCAAGCCCGGCGAAACGACCGCCTTTATCGGCTCAACTGGGTCGGGCAAGTCGTCTGTCGTCAACCTGATTCCGCGTTTTTATGATGTCAGCGATGGCGCAATTTTGCTCGATGATGTCGATATACGCGACGTGACACAGCACGATTTGCGCGACAAAATCGGCTATGTGCCACAACAAGGGGTGCTGTTCTCTGGCACAATTGAGAGCAACTTGCGCTATGCCGACAAATTTGCCGCTGACGATGTCCTGCAATCGGCCGTTTCTATCGCCCAAGCATCCGAATTTATTGACAGCAAACCAGAAGGGTTGCAAACAGAGATTGCACAAGGCGGGACGAACGTTTCGGGTGGACAGCGGCAACGGCTTTCGATTGCGCGTGCGCTGGTCAAAGAAGCCCCGATCTACATTTTTGACGACACCTTTTCTGCGCTGGACTTCAAAACGGATGCCGCATTGCGCCGCGCCTTAAACGAAAAAACGAGTGACAGCACGCTCTTGGTGGTGACACAGCGCGTCTCGACGGTGAAAAACGCCGAACAGATTATCGTGCTAGACAAAGGCAAAATTGTCGGTAAGGGCCGACACGACGAGTTAATGGAAAGTTGCGAAACGTATCAAGAGATCGCGCTGTCGCAATTGAGCAAAGAGGAGTTGTCATCATGATGGGACGTGGTGGACCGGGAAGTGGCCCCGTAGGGGGCGTGGCGGGCGACGATAAGGCCCGCAATTTTAGAGCAACCATGCTCAAGCTGATCAGTTATCTCAGCGCATACAGAGTCCGAATTATCGTCGTGTTCATTTTTGCCGCGCTTTCGACCGTGTTTAACATTGTCGGGCCAAAAGTGTTGGGCAATGCAACGACAAAGCTGTTTGAAGGAGTGATGGCGCAGATCGCGGGAACGGGTGAGATCGATTTTGACTATATCGGCAGAATTCTCCTCATCATGCTCATCCTCTACATCATCGCATCCGTCTTTTCCTACCTAATGGCGTGGATTATGGCGGGAGTTGCAACCGACATCGGCTATCGCTTTCGCAAGGAGCTTTCCGAAAAGATCAACAAACTCCCGCTGAGCTACTTTGACAAAACGTCACAGGGCGAAGTGCTTTCGCGCATCACCAACGACGTGGACACCGTCAACCAGACGCTCAGCCAAAGTCTGACCCAGCTCGTTACCTCCTTTATCACCGTCATCGGTGTGCTGATCATGATGTTGTCGATTAGCTGGGTGATGACGCTCGTCGCCATGCTGGTGATTCCACTGACGTTGGTGATCGTCAGCATCATCATCAAGCGGTCACAAGTCTACTTCAAAGATCAGCAAGAATTTCTGGGGCATGTCAACGGCCATGTCGAAGAGATGTATGGCGGCCATCGCGTGATGAAGGCGTTTAATGGTGAGGAGCGCAGCATCGCAGAGTTTGAAGGCTATAACACGACGCTGTATGGTGTCGCGTGGAAGTCTCAATTTCTCTCAGGCATGATGATGCCGATCATGACCTTTATCGGCAATCTCGGCTATGTGATGGTCGTCATTGTGGGTGGTTATCTGACCATCCGCAACGCCATCACCGTCGGCGACATCCAAGCGTTCATCCAATATGTGCGCTCATTCAATCAGCCGCTCATGCAGTTGGCGAACATCTCAAACGTCTTGCAACAGACGGCGGCAGCGGCCGAGCGGGTCTTTGAATTCCTTGAAGAAGAGGAAGAGATTCTCGAATCACCTGACCCAGTCGAGCTGGATGCACTGGAAGGGCATGTCGAATTCCACAACGTCACCTTTGGCTACGAAGAAGATAAGCCGATCATCCACAACATGTCCGCGAAGGTTGAACCGGGCCAAAAAGTGGCGATTGTCGGCCCGACTGGCGCGGGCAAAACGACCATCGTGAAGCTGCTGATGCGCTTTTATGACATCGACAGCGGGGCGATTTTGGTTGACGGACACGACATTCGCGCCTTCCGTCGGCAGGATTTGCGCCAATGGTTTAGCATGGTGTTACAAGATACATGGCTCTACAACGATACGATCATGGAAAACATTCGCTACGGCCGACCCGAAGCGACCGATGCTGAAGTGATCGAAGCTGCAAAAGCGGCGCACGTTGACCACTTTGTGCACACGCTGCCCGATGGGTACAACATGGTGATCAACGAGGAGATCAACAACATTTCGCAAGGTCAAATGCAGTTGTTGACGATTGCCCGTGCTGTCCTCGCTGACCCGCGAATTTTGATTCTGGATGAGGCGACCAGCTCGGTCGATACGCGCACAGAGGTGTTGATCCAGAAGGCGATGGATAAGCTGATGGTCGGCCGAACCAGCTTCATCATCGCCCATCGCCTCTCGACCATCCGCAACGCCGATCTGATTCTCGTCATGAAAGACGGTGACATCATCGAGCAAGGCACCCACGACGAACTACTGGCGCGTGGCGCGTTCTACGCCGACCTATATAACAGTCAGTTTGATCATGTTGAAGAACTGGTCAGTTAAACCCTGAATCATGTAATGGGTAGTTTGTGGGAACATTCAACCACAAACTACCCTTTCGTTAGTGTCTTTAGTTCTTTACCAGACGGTTTTGCTGTCAGATGGATGTTTCGGGATTTGGAAACCCCGAAACACGCACACCTTACTATTTCCAGAAGTGGCGAAAACTTCGCGACACGAACCCCTTTCCAATTTTTGGCGGGCTTATGCCAAATGCAGATGCTCCCAAATTTTGCTCGGACTCAATGGGATTTCGAGAATTTCAACCCCCAGCGCATCCTCAACCGCCTGTGCAAACAGTGGCCCTGTCGGGATTGCGCCCGCTTCCCCCGCCCCTTTAATTCCCAGTGGATTTAATGGCGATTCCGTCGTGATGTGGTCGATTTCCATCGTTGGCACTTCAAGAGAGGTTGGCAACAGGTAATCCATCAACGATCCGCTCAGGAGTTGCCCATTTTCGTCAAACGCCAGCTTTTCATAGAACGCATTGCCAATTCCCTGCGCCACGCCCCCGTGAATCTGCCCGTCGAGAATGAGCGGGTTGATGACCGTTCCGCAATCATGCACGATGACGTAACGCTTGATGGTAACATCGCACGTTTCAGGATCGACCGCGACGATCATGGCGTGAACGCCGCTTGCCGTCGCGCCAAATTGGGGGCCAAAGTAGTTGCTCGACTCCAGACCAGGTTCGCTGCCCGGCTTGACTGCACCGCGCATCGGGTTCGCCATCTGCGCTAATTGTCCCAAGTCCAGCGCGCGCTCCGGTACGCCACTAACCGTTACCTGCCCATCGGCCAGCACTAAATCTTCCGGCGCAACCTCTAACTGCTCACTGGCAAGGCGCAAGATCTTCTCGCGCACGTCCTTCGCTGCCTCGTTAATCGCATTGCCCGCGACCACCGCGCCGCGACTGGCAAACGTCCCTGCCCCCCAATGGAATTGATCGGTGTCTCCCGTCACCACGTCAACATCGGTGACATTCACGCCAACTTGATCGGCAACTATTTGCGCGAATACGGTGAAATGGCCTTGTCCCTGTGTGCCAATGCCGGTTGCAACGGAGACGCGCCCGTTGCTTTGCACCTGCACACGCGCCCCTTCGTATGGGCCAATGCCTGTTCCCTCGACATAGCAGACGAGTCCCAAGCCAAGTAATTTACCATCAGGCGTGGTGCGTGGAGCGTGGTCGGGGTCGTAGAAATCTTTGTACCCGATCAGCTCCATCGCCTTGTCGAGTGCGGGTTCGTAGTTCCCACTGTCGTAAGTCAATGGGGCAAAATCTTGGTAGATAATTTCGTTGTTGTAGGGGAATTGGGCTGGCTGGATAAAGTTGCGGCGGCGGATTTCGGTCTTGTCGATTCCCATCTCTTTGGCGGCAATGTCAAGCAGACGCTCCATCACAAACACGCCATGCTGGCGACCCGCACCACGATAGGGGGTGACGATTGGCTTGTTGGTGAAAATGCTTGTGAAGGTGCTGTGATAGTGGGGGATGTCATAGCTGCCGAGCAGCGTGCATTGGCTATTGAGCGGGACGGTGAGGCCATAGGGGGCGTAAGCTCCCGCATCATGCAGGAAGCGGTCACGCACGGCGAGGATTTTTCCGTCGGCGTCAACGGCCATTTCTGCCCAATGGATTTGGTCGCGTTCTTGGGTGGTGGCAACGAAATGCTCAGCGCGGTCTTCGATCCATTTTATCGGCCGATCCAGCTTCAACGCCAACCACGGCACCAACATCTCTGCTGGATAGAACATCATGATCTTGGGTCCAAACCCACCCCCAATAAACGGCGCAATAACGCGGACTTGATTTTCTGAAAGTCCCAGCACGGCCGCCAAGCCGTTGCGAACAAAGACGGGGGCTTGTGTGGTGTCCCAAATCGTCATGCGCTGCGCACGACGATCCCACTCGGCCACGACGCCGCGACACTCCATTGGGCTTGATGCGCCATGATCGTAGTAGAAGCGGCGTTTGATGACGGTTGCGGCGTTTGCGGCAATGGTGTCAAAATCGGCGCTGGCTCCTTTGATTTGGACGACGTGGGCGTTGACGTTGTTTAATCGGCCGAATTCACTCTCAACCAGCGCAACATCTGTGTGCACCTGCGGATTGTCAGGATGGATCGCCTGTTCAAGATCGGTGACGGCGGGATAGGATTTGTAATCGACATAAATCTGTTCGGCTGCATCCTCCGCCACATAGCGACTTTCTGCCACGACGACCGCCACTGGCTCGCCCACATAGCGCACGTGACCCTTCGCCAATGGAACTTGTGTCCGCCCGTTAAACACCATGCCTTCAACGGGAGGCGGTGGAACGAGCAATGGGCCATGTTGCCAATAGTCGCCCAAATCCTCCGCCGTATAAATCCCGATCACGCCCGCCAGCGCAGACGCATCACTCACGTCGATCTCGACTATCTCCGCGTTGGCATAGGGGCTGCGGACAAATGCCAAATGTCCCATGCGAGGCAAATCGACATCATCGACAAAAAGGGCTTGTCCTGTCAACAAGCGCGGGTCTTCATTGCGTTTAATGCGTTCTCCAAAAAATTGTGTGGCTGCCATGATGATTCTTGTTAACGGGTATCGTCAGATACGCCAGATGGTAATGTCATTACTTTATCACAGATTGCAGTGGGCAAGCAGGAGGATGCCATAATCGGCCGATTCACTGACCACCACAGGAGCGGCACAACGTGTTGCCAGATAACGTTTTATGTCTGCCCACTGTTGGGCAAGTTCAGCACGCGGAAATGTCGTGGGGTCTTGATTGAGCATCCCCTGCGCGATCAGCAAATAGTCGGGCGCATAGTCGCCGATCACGTCATAGGCGGTTGGTTGGGGCGTATAGTGAAAGCGTTCGGCCGATTTCACAAACGCTAAATCTAACGACAAAAAGTCGCGGTCGCGCAGTGCATACCAGAAGATCGGCATCGCCATCACCCGCGAGGCGGTGGGCAGCGCAGCGCGAATTTCGGCCGCGACCGTCTCATACGGGGTCGCTTGCGCCGCCGCACGCACATTTTGCGCCACCCCCAACACACTTTCAAAGACAAGTAGCGCGGCAATCAGCGACCACAGCCAGCGCAACCGTTGCTGCTCACGCCAGAGCCAAACGGCCGCGACCGCTATTTGCAGCGCAAAAAATGGCATCAACAGCGTGACATAGTAGTAGCGTTTGAGCGTGATGAGCAGGATCAGCGGCAGCCAAACGGCGGGCAGGGCGAGCCACGTAAAGCGATCGGCAAACGTCGGGCTGGTGCACATACGGTGCAGCAAGACGATATTTGCGAGCAAGATTCCAACGAAAAAGACCCAAATACCGATGCGCGGCCACAGAATGGGCGATTCATAGCTGCCGCCAAACCATGCGAGAAAACGGTATTGCTCCTCCGTAATGTTACGCTGATAGAAGGCAAGATTGAGAAAACCGAGCCGTTCAGCATGGCGCAACATCTGTCCCTGATAGGCACGGATATCTTGCGCGATGTAGAGAAAATAGGGGGTCAACGCGAGTAGCCAGCCGAACGAGATGTAGAGAATGGGCAACGGCTTTTTGTCCCAAAGGAGTAGCAGACCCGCAATGACGAGAACGAACGCGCCATACACATGGGTCAACGTGGCCAAACCACCCAACACGCCGACCGCGACGTAGGTGTGCCAGCGTTCTGTTTTGCGGGCGTGCAAAAAGACGAGGCACGCGCTCAATGTCCAAACGGGAATGAGAATGTCAAAGCGTGTAATTCGGCCGATATCCACCTGTGGAATCCCGCTTGTGCCTGAAACTGCGCCCAACTTAAGACCCGCCAACACCGCCGCCGCAATTAGCCCAATCGACGCATCATAGAGTTGACTGCCCAAGCGATAAAGGAGCGCAAGGCCGATCAGACCATAACTGAATGAAAGCAGACGTGGAAGGAGGAGTGAATTTGCGCCAAACAGTCGCCAGCCGGCCGCCAGCGGCAAGGCGTATAGCGGCATGTGATCATAGTTGTGTTGCTCGCTGTTGAAGAAGCCCTGATACATTTCGCTGGCGTATTTACCCGTTGTGGCAAATTGGTAGGCGGGGGCAGCAATCATCATTTCGGCCGAATCCCATGTTTTATATCGGCCGATAAATGGCAACGTCGCCACACAATAATAGAGTAAACAACCGAGTAACAGCACGCGCTTATTCACATTTCCTTTCGCCGTCCCAATTTTTGCATCGCCATCACAAGAATTTGTTGCCACGAATTGTGCGAATTACACGAATTAGGAAGTTTTTATCGGACAACACGTTTTTGACTGAGACTTTGTTGACCGAAGTTGATAATAATTGCCAGTTTTAGGCCAGAGGCGGCAAGGTAGTTCATCGCTTGCGCTTGGTGACGTGGATGAATCTTTGACACGGACTTGATTTCTATCACAATTAAATCTTCAACAATATAGTCCGCGACGTAGTCTCCGACATTGATGCCGCGATAAGTAACTGGCAACGGAAACTGCTCTCTGAAAGAAATCCCAATCTGCTCCAACTCAATTGCCAATGCCTTCTGGTAAACGGCTTCAAGATAGCCCGGCCCCAATGCGCGATGAACCGTCATCGCCGCGCCAATTATTTGATAAGACAAATCCTTATACAGAATCTCACCCATCCAAACCTCTTCTTAAAATTCGTGCAATTCGTGTAATTCGTGGCTTTCTTTATTTGAACGCCACCATCCTCAGCCAACAACTCGCCAACTCCGTCCCCTTCTGCACGAACGCCGCAATGAAATACCGTCCACTAGCCGCCTCAGCTATTGCGCCACCAATATTCTCCACATGCACAATTCCCTTGGGAAACAGATTCAAGTGCATATCCTGATAGTATTTGTCGAGCGGATAGATCGTGTCCCAGTCCGCCCCAAACTGTTCGACCAGCTTCTGATTGGCTTCCTCAAACGTCTTGGGATGCCACTGTCGCTGAATCGTGTTCATGGGATGTTCCATCGCCACACAGTCAACGCCCAACCACTTAATCTCCTTTTCAATACACCACTCGGCAAAGTCGGGCGACGGGCCGGGATGGCGAATCATATAGCGGAACTCATCGCTGTCGGGGCTATTCCAGCCGTATTTGTACCAGCCGGTCTTGACGAGCAATATATCCCCTTGCTGCACGTCAACGACCGATTCGATCATCGCGGGTGTATAGACGCTCGTATCGCTCACCAAGGCGCTAATATCGGCGATCACGCCTGTGCCGCGCCAATAGTCAAACGGCATTTGCCCTATTGTGCGCCCCGCTGCATGGAAGTGGACTTCGCCGTCCATATGGGTCGCCAAATGGAAGCTGGCGCGACAGTGGGCATTGTTGCGCCCCATCCCAAAGTATTGACCGCCCACACGCTTGGTGTAGGTAACGGTCAGCGGCTCGTAGTTTGCCCATTGGGGCGTTTGGACGCTAAATGGCAACGTCATGTCGAGCGGGTCGATGGTGTGCATGGCGGCAAAAAAGTCGTCGTCACTCATCCCGTCAGGAGGCGTCAGTGCCATGACGCGACACCATGCACTTTCAACCTCCATAAACGGAATCGGCCCCACCATCAACCAAACGCGCTGATTGCTCAACGCATCAATCTGTCCACCCAACGATTCCAATAGGCGCAGCCCTGCCTTCGGCATTTGGCGATGCGTCATGTCATAATATTTGTCGGGCGGGAATTTTTCGTCCCATGCTGTGCCGAGCTTCGCCTCCGCCTTCTCAAATTCACGCGCGTGCATATAGCGAATGTTGGTGTTCATGGGATGTTCGGCCGATCCACAATCCACCCCAATCAGCTTTAGCTCCATCTCCAACGCCCATTCGTAAAGCTCAAGTGTCGGCCCCGGATGACGCACATAAAATCCAAACTCCTTGTTCTCGATCCCACCCTGCATTGCGGAATTCGGCACGTCAGGCTGATCCCAGCCGTGCTTATGATAGCCGGTGTTGATAATCAAGATGTCGCCCTTTTTAATGGCAACTTTTGTTGTAATCATATCGGGGGTGATGAGATCGTAGTGCGTGAGTTCGGCCGATAAATCCACAATCACCGCCTCGCCGCAAATCTCCTCCAACGGTATCTCTGCAATCGAACGCATCCCCGAATGAAACGCCCGCTCCCCCACAAGATGGGTTCCCGTGTTGTTGCTCCACTCGATTAGCTGACCGTTCGCCCCTGCGCCACCCCCATACGCGCCCGTTAGCCGCTTGAAGAAATGCACCTCCAACGCCTTTTCGCCCGGAAATGGCGGCGTGAAAATGCTGCAACCCATGTTGAGATCGTACCAATTTGCGTTCTGAAGAAGTTCGATTGTATTCATAATGCACCAGAGAGGAAGAAAGTTGTTGCCGCAGATTACGGGGATGATTTTCATCAATCCGTGAAAATCCGCGCAATCCGCGACCGTCTTATATTCTTTTTGTCGCTAAAAAACACGCCCACGCCCACCCAATCGCTCAACATGCGTCGGGTCATAACAATCGCCAAATTTTGTCTGTGGCATCGTCGCCTTTTTCGCCATTAGCTCAGCATATTCGTCATCATCGACCATCGCCACAATGCGTGCAATGCTCGCCTCCCCATCGACAAAACGCCACGGGAAGCAGCCGACCTGCACACGCCGATTGACCAGCAGATCGATATCTCCGCCAATACATTCTGCATGGATAATCCCCTTGTCAAACATCCACAAGTGCATCATCTGGTACATGTCGCGGGTGAAAATTTCGCTCAGTGGCTTGCCATACTTGGCCTGCATGTGTGTGTCACAATCCTCGGCTTGAGCAGGCATCCAGTCACGAATTTTGGTGTTCATGGGGTGATCGGCCGATCCACAATCCACGCCAATCCACTTAATCTTTTTCTCCACACACCAGTTGGCAAAGCGTGCATCTGGTCCCGGATGCATGACCATGTAGCGCACCTCATTCCCATACGGCTGATCCCAGCCAAAATGATGATACCCTGTGTGAATGATCAAGATATCCCCCTCGTGCACCGCCACGCGTTCCTCGATCATTTCTGGGGTGTAAATGTCATAATCGCCACAACAGTCGCTTAAATCGACGATGGCCGCCTCGCCTGCTAAAAAGTCGAAGTCAAGCGACGCAATATCTTTGCCCGGCGTATAAAAATGGATTTCGCCATCGAGATGGGTGCCAACATGATTGCTATGTGTAAGCAACTGTCCATTCGCACCATTCGGAGCCAGTCGTTTGAAATATTTCAATTGCAGCGGTTCATAGGTCGGCCATGCGGGTGTGCCGATGCCAAAGGGGATTGTGAGATCAATAAATTTCATAGTATGTTGGAGCGCGACCAGCTTGGTCGCTGCCGGCAGTTAAATTAGCTCGTTTGGAAGCAAAACGTTCAACTTATGGTAGATTGGGTGCTTTTCGATGAAGTAAATCAGGGGAGCCGTATCAAGTCCTACCTTCGTACCTTGCAACGACTGTTTTATTGCCACGACGCACGTTCCTGATCGACATAATTCTGCGCGTCAACATCTGCCCAAATTTCACTGCCCAATCCTTCTAACTCAAGTAAGCTTGTCGCATTCGACAGTTGCGTCTGCTGTTGAAGGTAGCGACTGATATCCTGCATCAACTGCAATAGCTCATTTGCCGTCAATTGGCGTGTCATGTCCCAAACTTCGTCATAAGTCATTGTTTTCATAAGTACACTTTACAAGTAGCGATTTGCGAATGCAATCAGCGCATCTTCAAAAACGTTCATTGGGGGCAAAACGAGACCCGCCCCCACTTGCCCTACACCGGGATCTTTATGCGCGATCCCCGTGTTGATTTGTGGACGGATGCCTAACTCAACCACTTTACGGATGTCTACGCCCGTCGGCGTGCCGCGAAAACCGAGCGCAGGGATGGTGAACATCGTATGTTCTGCCTCCGTGATTTCATACATTTCGAGCGTTGTGTTGAGGGCGAGTTCGGGTGTGCCGCTGATGAAGGTGACGATGGCGGGGGCGGTTGCCATGGCAAATGCGCCGATGCCGGCCGTCTCTGTGATGGTGCTGTCGCCGATGTCACCGCTGGCATCATCGGCCGAAAATCCCGCAAAGTACAATCCGTCTGGCTGACCAACTGGCCCCGTAAACCACTGATCCCCCAAACCGCTGACGCGAATCCCCAGATCGGTGCCATTGCGCGCCATCACCGTCATAATCGTGCTGCCTTCCACGCCATGCCCCGCGTCCGCCATCGCCTTACACGCGGCCATCACGGGATTTAAAACACTGAGCGCATTGTCGCCTAAGAATTGCAGCACCTTGCCTTTTTCCACAGCACTTCCGTCAGCCTTGACAATAAACGGCGCAAGCTTCGTCGCATAGAGAATCGACCCTGCCTTATTACGATTATGTCCCTCATCCCCCATGTGCAGCGATTCAGCGAGCAGGGCGCGAATGTCTAGTCCATCCATCGCGGCCAACGCCTGATTGAGCAGATCGGCAAATGTCGTGTTCATCCAGCGCAGCTTCTCGATCACCTCCGCGCTGTACGCCCCATAGCGCAACACCTTCCCATACCCTTCATTGAGATTGGAATAGGCAAGATTGCCATGGGTGACATTTTCGACAACATAGACCTGCATCGACGGCGACGTGACCCCCGCCATCGGCCCGACCGCGTTATGCTCGTGGCATGGCTCAAGGTCGATCTTTCCAGAGGTCACAAGCGCAACCGCGCTCTCCCAATCATCTGCCAACCCCTCAAAAATCAACGCCCCAACGATCGATCCACGCATCGGCCCTGAAGCGCGTTCCCATGTGATTGGCGGCCCTGCGTGCAGGAGTAAGTTGTCGCGCATGTCAGGGATCACGTCACGGGCAAGCGCGATACGGCGCAAGATCGGTCTCGCTGCCATCATGCGCTCGACGGCTGTTTTGTTTGCCTGGTCAATATCAATCATAGAAATCCTTTCGCGTAAAACGCAAAAACAGACATTGCGTTTTACGTTCCACTTCGTTTCAACTTCGCCAATAACCCCATCATTTGCGCATTACCACCCGCCGGTGGTCGCCACTCAACATGGATCGCCTCTGCGCCCTGTTCTAGCGCGCTGTCATAAAATGTTTCGAGCCCGACGTTGATAATTGAAAGGCCAGCGTTGAATGGGGACACCGTTTTGTAGGCTGTCGGTGGGCTGACGATCAACGCTGTGATCGCGTTGATTGCGTTGTGCAGGTCGGTGTAGACGAGACAGCCAGCCGCTTGCAATCGGCCGATCTGCTCCTCCATCCCCTGCGGATCAGCTTCCGTCCCAATCACGATGGCGATGATTTGCAGATTCGGCCGATTGCGCTTGACTTCTTCAATCACAGGTGCCAGCTCACTCGTTGGATCAGCGTGCGCACCCTCACCCAGCACCACGTCTAAGACGATCAAACCCGCAGCATCATCTGTTGCCTCCTCTCGCAAGCGGCGAATGCGTAACGCGTTGTCCATCATCGGATGCAGCCGCCCTTGCGTAAATTCATCTTCGCCCAAATCGATCACCGTGTTCGCTTGACTGACCAGCGAATTCTGCAATTTCGGCACACCTTCGACACCGATATTTGTATACAAAGGTGTCACAAACGGACGCAATGCCAATAGGAGTTCGTAGGCCAATGTCCCACCTGAAAACAGGCCGCGCATGTAAGGCTCATAGGTGTGCGGGACATCTATCGCCGATTTTTCCAGCTCGGTCGCAGTCGCTAACAGCGCAGCTTCTGTCAGCGATCTGGCAAATGTGACATTGCCGATCGCTGTCGCAGAGACAGCGTAGCCAAGAAAATAGACGATCACGGGCTTTTCGCAGGCGTAGGCACTTTGCAGCAGTTGCGTCGCCACACTTGGGGCGGGTGGTTTAGAGATAAGGACGATGCGTTCTGTGTCGGGATCATTGTTGAGATAGTCGAGTGCCTGCAACGCCGTAATGCCGGCGACGGCAGCGTTGAGATCGCGCCCCCCTGTGCCGAACGCTTGCGAGATGCCGCCGCCGAGTTGATCAATTTTGACCGTGACCGCTTGCAGCCCCGTCCCCGATGCGGCGACGATGCCGACATTGCCTCGTCGCACTCTGTTGGCAAATCCCAATCCAACACCATCAATGATTGCCGTGCCGCAGTCGGGACCCATTACGAGCAATCCTTTGGCGCGCGCTTTTTGCTTTAAGGCAACTTCATCTTCCAGCGCAACGTTGTCGCTGTAGAGAAAGACATGTTTGCCGAGATCGAGTGCGTCGTGGGCGACTTGCGCGGCGTAGCGACCGGGAACGGAGATGAGCACCCATTGGGCGTTGGCGGCAGATTTGGCGGCGGTGGCGAGGGATTTCGGCCGATATTGACCCTGCCCGCCCCCACTACTGCGCTTCTGCAAGAGTTCATCTACTCGTCCAATCGCCGCCTTCGCGCCATCCCCCTTGACCATAATCACCAAATCATCGGCGTAGGCCACAAATTGATCGACGTCAAATCCTGATGCCCGCAACATCTCCTTGTTGGCCTCTGTCGCCATCACAACCGCTGCATCGGCGACTCCCTCCAGCTCGCTCAATCGCCGCTGTAACTGCATCAGCACAATCGAATCGTAGTAACTACCTTGTCGCACTTCAAATTTAGTTTTCATAGTATGCTTGACAACAATTTCTCACTCTTCTACTCAAGATTGTCGCAGATTGTTTTTTCAATCCGTGAAAATCCGCGCAATCCGCGACCACTCTCCTTCAAAAAAGCACTCACTCATTTTGCTCCTAACGGCGATTGTCCCGTCGCCAGCAAAACCGCATTGACAATATGCTGATACCCCGTACAACGGCACAAATTGCCCGACAATGCTTCCCGAATCTCGCGCTCCGTCGGCTTCGGATTCTCGACGAGCCACGCCTTGAGCGTCATCAAGATACCCGCCGTGCAATAGCCACATTGCAGCGCATGGGCATCGTGAAAAGCGGTCTGAAGCGGATGCAGGTTGTCGGGCGTGCCAAGCGATTCAACCGTCTCGATGGTATGCCCGTTTGCCTGTACCGCCAGCATGATGCAGGAGCGCACAGGCTCCCCATCAAACAGAATGGTGCAAGCCCCACATGCGCCCTGTTCGCAACCAACGTGTGTGCCAGTCAAACCACACGTATGACGCAGGAAGTCGCTTAACAGCAGGCGCGGTTCAACCGTATGTATTTGCGGCAGGTTATTGACGGTCACAGAAATCGTACGATTTTCCATAATTCTTAGAGCAAGCTGATTGCCTGCTGAATAGCACGTTTACCGAGCACATAGGCGAGATGGCGTTTATATTCGGCCGATCCATGCACATCGCCCCCCGGTGCAATCTCGTGTTGCGCCGCATGTTGCGCTGCGGCATCAATTGCAGCGTCGGTCAGCCGTTCGCCAACCAACAGCGCCATCGCCTGCTGTGCCACCATCGGAATATCACCGACGTTGAGATAGACGAGACGCGCCGCTGTGCAAACATTTTCAGCGTCAAGTGAGATAATCGCGGCCACACCCGCTTGAGCATAGTCCCCATGCCGCCGCGCAAACTCTTGAAACGCATACCCCGTCTGCGGCTTGCGTGGCGGGATGCTGATTTCGGTGAGAATTTCATCGGGTTCGAGGGCGGTCGTGAAAAGGGATTGATAGAAGTCGGCTGCGTCAACCCATCTTGCGCCAGCCAGCCGTTGCAGCTTAAATTTCGCCTCCAGCGCGACCGCCAAGACGGGCAGCTCGGCCGCAGGATCGGCATGGGCAAGGCTGCCGCCCAGCGTTCCACGATTGCGGATTTGGGCATGGGCGATCAGGGGCATCGTTTGTTGGATCAGGGGAGCGTGTTGTGCAATGCGGGAATCGCGTTCCAAGGTGCGCTGGCGCGTCATTGCCCCAAGATGCAGGCCGTCGTCATTTGCAGCAATAAATGACAATGCCTCCACGCCGTTCAAATCGACGAGAACGGACGGCTGCGCCAGTCGAAAGTTCATGACAGGAATCAAGCTCTGCCCACCTGCCAGCAGCTTGCCATCCTGTCCATGTTGCGCGACCAAATCGAGTGCTTCGGCAAGCGTTGTCGGGGCGAAGTAGTCAAAAGGGGCAGGTTTCATTTGAACGGTTCCTAAAATTGTAAGCGCGGCACACCTGTTGGGCAATGTGCCGCTAAAACATTGTAGCCGTTCGTACAAATCTGGCAATGATGAATGTGGCGATCCAGTTATTCGACTATCAGTGCGCAGATGACAACATACGCACGACGGGCCGTTAAACCCCGTTTTCCGTCATGAACTGCCCCTCATAGAGCCGCCGATAAAAACCGTCTTGCGCCAGCAACTCCTGATGGGTGCCTTGTTCGACGATGTTCCCCTTATCAATCACGCAGATCACGTCCGCATTACGAATGGTGCTGAGTCGATGGGCAATCACGACCGCCGTGCGATTTTGCATCAGTTGGTCTAACGCCTTCTGAATCAACACTTCGGTCACCGTGTCAATGCTGGCGGTCGCCTCATCGAGAATCAGGATACGTGGATTGACCAAGCTGGCGCGCGCAATGCAGAGCAGTTGGCGTTGACCGACGGAGACGTTGACCGCGCCTTCCAGAATTTCGGTTTCATACCCATTCGGCAGCGCCATGATAAATTCATGGGCGTTGGCAAGTTTGGCGGCGGCGATCACGTCGGACAGCGGCGCATCAGATCGGCCGAAACGGATATTATCAGCAATCGTGCCAGCAAAGAGAAACGGGTCTTGTGGCACGAGGCCAAACTGTTGGCGCAGCGAGGTCGGTGTGACAGAACGCACGTCGATTTCATCGATGCAGACCGCGCCAGAGGTCACTTCGTAAAAGCGCGGGATCAGGTTGGCGATGGTCGTTTTGCCCGCGCCCGTTTGACCGACCAGCGCAACCGTTTGACCTGCCGCGATCTCTAGGTTGATGTTGTGGAGAATTTCGGCCGAATCTTCTCCCCCATAGCGAAAGCTCACATCTTTGAACGCCACGCGCCCTTCGATCGGCGGCATCTCCCCTGCCCCATCACGCACCACCACTTCTGGCTCTGTGTCCAGCAATTTCAACACCTGCTCGCCACCTGCCATCGCCGACTGCATCGTCGTGTAGATGCGGCTTAACTCTTGAATCGGCTGAAAAAAGCGCGTTACATAAGCCATAAACGCGACCAACACGCCCAACGTCACCTCTTCACCAGCGACAAAACGACCGCCCCAATACAGCACAACCGCCGTCGCCAGCACGCCCAAAAATTCAATCGTGGGCAGAAAGATAAAGGAAAGCCGCATCGCTTCGACGTTGGCCTCGCGGTTGGCGGCGTTGACTCCTTCAAATTGCGTTTCGACCGTGCTTTCTTGCGCGAATGCCTGAATGACGCGAATGCCGTTGATGTTTTCAGCGAGATTGCCAACCAATTCGGCAACGCGGCGGCGTGTCAGACGGAATGCGCCCTTGGCGTTGACCGAAAAGAGATAGGTTGCAGCCATCATTAACGGGAGGACGGCAAAAGTAAGCAACGCCAACTTGGGACTCATCGTCAACATGATGGCGATGATGCCGACCAAGACGAGCAGATCGCCAACCAGCGAAAGCAGCCCTTGCGTCAGCAGATCGTTGATGACGGAGACATCATTGATGACCCGCGAGACGGTCACACCGATGATGGTGCGGTCATGGTAGCTGAGCGACAACGCCTGCAAGTGGCGCATCATTTTCTCGCGCACATCGGCCAACACGCGCTGGGATGTCCAGCCCAACAGATATTCTTGCCCCATCGTGCTGAGGTAAAGACCCACATAGGTAAGCGTCAGCCACAGGGCCATCCAAATTAAGCCATCACTGTTGCCGACGGCGATATAGTCGTCGATGGCGATCTTGATCAGGTAGGGAATCAGCAGCGTAAATCCCGTTACAAACAACATCAGGACGGCGGCAATCGCCATTCTGCGACCGTAGGGGCGCACAAATTGCAACATCCCCAAGATTACTTTTTTGTCAAAAAAGCGGCCGTCTTTGCCCTCTTTACCAAATTGGTTAATTGCGCCACGTGGCCCCATGCCGGGACTAAAACTAAAGCTCATGTGCTATCTCCTGATCGGGCTGGATTTGTAATTCGTAGACTTGTCGGTAGAGTGGCGAACTGTGCAGCAGCGTGTCATGCGTACCTCGTGCCGCGATGCGCCCATGTTCAAGCAGCAAAATTTGGTCGGCGCGTTGCACCGTGCTGAGACGATGGGCGATTACAAAGGTCGTGCGCCCCTCCATCAAACGGTCTAGCGCAAGCTGGATTTGGTGTTCGGTGTGGGTATCGACGCTGGCGGTCGCATCATCAAGAATCAGGATGCGCGGGTCGGCGATTAGGGCGCGGGCGATGGCGAGACGCTGCTTTTGTCCGCCCGACAGCGTGATGCCGCGCTCCCCCACATAGGTATCGTAGCCGTCAGACATCGCCATGATGAAGTCGTGCGCTTGGGCATCGCGTGCCGCCTGAATGATTTCCGCTTCGGTTGCGTCGGGTCGGCCGAAAGTAATATTTTCACGAATCGTCGTGGCAAATAGAATGGTGTCCTGCATGACAAAGCCAAGTTGCTCGCGCAGGGAACTGATGGTGTGGTTGGCGATATTTTTACCATCAACCAGCACGCGCCCTTCAGACGGATCGTAGAAGCGGGCGACGAGGTTGATAAGGGTCGATTTGCCTGAACCTGTTGCGCCCATCAGTGCGATGATTTGTCCCGCATCGGCCGAAAAATCGATCTCGCGCAACACCGTCTGTCCTGTGTGATAGGTGAACGACACGTTTTCAAATTGGACGGCGCCATCGAGTCGTGGCAGTGGGCGCGCATCGGGCGAATCGGCTACCTCAACCGGCGCATCCAGAATCGCAAACAGCCGCTCCCCTGCTGAGGCGGCGATGGCAAACATCGGGATGATGCGCCCGATCAGGCGAATCGGCCGAATGAGCATCGCCAAATAGGTTGTAAAGGCGACCAGTTCACCTAAGCTCAACTGGCCGCGTGTGACGAGCAAGCCGCCATACCAGATGATGGCGACCGTGCCGAGATTGGCGATCATATCCAACAGCGGGGCGTTGACTGCCTGCACACGGGTCGATTCGGCCGAAAGTTCAAACCACTTTTCATTTTGTTCGTTAAAGCGTTCGATCTCCGCCTCTTCTTGGGCAAACGCTTTGACAATCGCCGCGCCGCGCAAATTTTGTTCGAGCTGCGTCGTTAGGTCGCCGAGTTGGTTTTGAATGTCGTAGGAGAGGGGGCGGAAAATTCGGCCGAATTTATATGCGCGATGTAGCAGCAGCGGCAGCGTCAAAATGATCAGCCCCGCCAACGTCGGATTCATAATCAGCAGCGCAATGGCCGTAAACAAGATCAACACCGTCCCTTCAATCACCCGCAGCACCGCACGTCCCGTCAAAAAGCGAATGCGTTCCACATCTTGCATGGCGCGGCTCAAAATCTGCCCAGCTTCTGTGCGGTCGTGAAAGGAAAAGGAGAGGGACGCGAGCGTGCTTAACAGCTCATTGCGAATGTCATAGGCGACGCTTTGCGAGGCGTTTTCTGTCCACTGCCCCTGATAATACGTCATCACGCCTTTGATCAACGTCAGCAACAGCAACCCACCGACGATCCAGCCCAGCAAGCGCAAATCGCCCCCATAGATGCCGCCATCAATCGCCCAGCGAAACAGTTGCGGCGTGGCGATGTTGATCAGGTTGACGATGATCATCAGCAAATAGATGCCAATTTCCCAGTTGCGATAGGGGCGCAGATATTGAAAACAACGCCAAAGAATTTGTCGGTCTGTCGTCTCTGTTTTCAAAGTGACACCTCCTGCATCATCGTTTGTAATTCACCCAACACGCTCGCCATCTCTGCCAGCCGTTCAGGCGACAATGCTTCAAGCTCACGGCGCAACAGCGGCATGCCGCCCAGCGGCGTTTGATTGAGCATGGCGCGCCCAGCTTCGGTCAACGTGACATAGACGACGCGCCGATCGGCCGATGTGCGCGTGCGTGTCACATAGCCGTCCTCCTCTAATTTGGCAATCAAGGCAGAGGTCGTGCTGGGACTACGATGCAGATATTGCTGGATGTGGCTGACTTTGACCGCCTCATTTTCGGACAAGTAGCGCAGCACAGACAGGTCGCGTGGCTTGATTTCTCGTTCATCAAGAATGCGCCTAGCATATTGGCGGTGTGTCCGCATGAGGGTCAAGAATTGATGAAAAACGTGGTCAGATAATGTCTCATTCATTGATATTAGTTCGTATTTCTAAACTATTGAAATAATTCGCAAACGAAATAATATCACGCGCCATGTGACGATGCCCACGCAATCATAGAATCTAGGGGCGTTCGGTCAGACTTTTATCCGATACAAACACAAACACGCTGTGACAAAACAGCGTGTTATGTTAACTACGGTTGTGCAATGAGTGCTTTGTGCAGGACGCACCCGATCAATCTGGTTCGTCCATAGGCCCTAAAACGTTGCCCGTTTGCTGATAGTTACGATTAAGGGGAAGTGGCACGTCGGCCATCGTGTACCCGTTTGGATTGTGGGTCAGATCGGCAAAAAAGCGGGAGCCATATTCGTAGGTGCTGTCACATATGCCACAGCGGATGCCGTAATCTTGTTGGCGATTAAAAAGGCGATTGCCCGTTTTCTCTTGCCACGGATCGAGCTTAAACGAGCCGCATTTGTCGCAGTATGCGTAGTGCATCTCATAGCGCACGGGGAAAATCGGTTCGTCGTTGTCGCCTGAAATTCGTAATTGTGTAACCCAGCCCATTTTTGTACCTCGCTTGATAGTGACGCAGCTCGCGCCAACTCTAATTGTCTCATCTGGGTCACACTGGGGCAATCCCAAGCCCAAAATACACAGTCACCCATCTCCCCCTCACCTAACCAACACATCCTATACATATTTCCATCTCAATTTCTTCACAATTTCTTCTTATTGTTGAGAAGTCAATCCGACAACACAACATTTGAGGAACACATATCATGAAACAGACAAAACGATGGAAAAAACAGCTACTCGTAGGGTTCATCCTGCTGATCTTTGTTGGCCTCATGGCCGCACGGCGACCCCGCCCCAACAACGGCGGACAGCGACCCGGCAATGGCGGACGGCCGGGCAACGGCGACCGACCCGACAATGATACGCCGCCAGATGAGACCGATTTTGAGATTTATCTCGATGACCGCACTCTAGACGGCAGCGATAACAACTTGGAGGATACGCAGTTGGGTGCGTCTGGACTGCCCTATACGCGAGTGATGGAAGCGACCTATGCCGATGGTTTGGGCGAGATGCCCGACGGCCCCGATCCGCGCTACATCAGCAACAGAATTTACAACGACGTGGCGGAAAATCTCTTTTCCGAAAGCGGCGTCACCCACTGGGGCTTTGTTTGGGGACAGTTCCTCGACCACACCATAGGACTACGCGAAGGGGGTGAGGAAGAGGTCATGATTCCATTCGATTCGGCCGATCCGCTTGAGGAGTTCGAGAACGACTTAGGCGCAATCGCCTTCACGCGCTCTGCTGCCGCCGCTGGCACAGGAGACACGACAGCGCGCGAGCAGATCAACACCGTCAACTCCTATATCGACGCATTTGCCGTGTATGGCGGAACGGAAGAGCGGCTTGACTGGCTGCGCGTTGGTTCACTCGACGGCGATCCGACGAACAATTCGGCCGAATTGCTCACCACGTCCGATGGGTATCTGCCCACACTCGACGCACGTGGCGACGCGACAAACGCCCCCGCCATGGATTTGATCGGCTCACAGCGACTCGACCCATCCAACGTGATCGTTGCAGGAGACGTGCGCGCCAACGAAAATATCGGCCTCACCGCCGTGCAGACGCTCTTTGTGCGTGAACACAATCGTATCGTTGGGCTATTGCCCGATGACATGCCTGAAGAAGTCAAATTCGCCATTGCGCGGCGAGTCGTCGGCGCGACGCAGCAGGTCATCACCTATGAAGAGTTTCTGCCCGCCTTTGGCATCGAGCTGGACGCCTACACGGGCTATGACCCCAGCGTTGACCCCAGCATAACCAACGAGTTTGCGACCGTCGGCTATCGCGCACACTCTATGATTCACGGCGAGTTCGAGATGGCGGCTGAATTGGCGGATTACACATCGGCCGAATTAGCCACACTTGAAGCGCAGGGGATCGAGGTCGAGATCGACGGGGATGAGGTCGAATTTGCAATTCCGTTGAACATCGCATTCGGCCGACCTGAACTGCTGCAACAGATTGGGCTTGATGCTGCCCTCTTGGGCTTTGCATCTGAAGCGCAATACGCCAACGATGAGATGATCGACAATCAGCTCCGCAGCGTCTTGTTCCAGATTCCATCTCCCGATGCGGTCAATCCAGCCGCCTGTCTCGATGGCGTTGACTTGCCCGACTGCTACAGTCTTGTCAACGATTTGGGCGCACTTGACATGCTGCGTGCGTATGATCACGGCATCACCAGCTACAATGCCCTGCGGGTCGCCTATGGTTTGGAACCAGTCAGCAGCTTCACCGAGATCACGGGCGAGGCGACGGAGGAATTCCCCAACGATCCGCTGATCGATGCAGACGACCCGATCAACGACCCCAACATTCTCGATGTCATCACCTACTACGACGCAGATGGTAATGTTCTGACACAGGCGCAGGTCGATGCAGGCGCGTTGGCCGTGCGGATGGTGCGCCGTTCGACGCTGGCGGCACGGCTCAAGGCGATTTACGGCACAGTTGACGCGCTCGACCCGTTCACAGGCATGGTTTCTGAAGCACACGTCGCGGGAACGGAGTTTGGCGAGTTGCAATTGGCGATGTGGGAAGCGCAGTTCACCGCTCTACGCGATGGCGATCGCTTCTTTTATCGCAACGATCCCGTTCTGCGCCAAATCGAGCGCGTCTATGGCATCGACTATCGCCAAACGTTGGCAGAGGTGATTGTGAACAACGGGGATTTGTCAGCGCGCGAGGTACCCGCCAACGTCTTTATCGTTGAGGAATGACGATTCAGCCACAATTGTCAAGTGTTTCGCAACAAAAGAGACCACAATTAGTCACCATAAAATGGTAATATTCTCCTATACTGATTAAGAAGTTTTCCATGCCGCACAAATTGGCATGGAAAATGTCTCATTTGATAGATCAATTTGAGTAATAGAAGGAGAAATTGAATGCTTTACCAAGATCGCAATCACCAGTGGGTTTATTCGTTTGAAGAAGGCAACGCCAGCATGAAGGCATTGCTCGGCGGCAAGGGAGCCAATGTTGCCGAAATGACGGACATCGGGTTGCCCGTTCCCCCCGGATTCACCATCACAACTGAGGCGTGTACCGCCTATCAAGATTATAGCCGCCAATTCCCCGAAGGGATGTGGACGCAAGTGCAAACTGCGCTCAAGGTGGTGGAAAAACAGACTGGGAAGCTGTTTGGATCGGCCGAAAATCCCCTGCTCGTCTCTGTTCGATCTGGCGCGGCCGTCTCGATGCCCGGCATGATGGACACCGTACTCAATCTTGGTCTCAACGATCAAACGGTTGAGGGTCTCGCCGCGCTGACGGGCAATCCGCGCTTCGCCTATGACGCCTACCGCCGCTTTATCACCATGTTTGCCAACGTTGTGATGGATGTCAAGAGCGAAAAGTTTGACCGTGTGCTCAGCCGCTATAAGGCGCAAACCACCAGCGGGGCAGACACCGATTTGAGCGTCGAACAGTTGCAGGAAATTGTCGCCACCTACAAAACGGTGATCTTTTCTGAGCGGCACGGTGAATCGTTCCCACAAGACCCATTCGCGCAGTTGCGCATGGCGATTTCGGCCGTTTTTGAAAGCTGGAACACCGAACGCGCCGTCTCCTATCGACGTGTCCATCGTATTTCAGACGACATCGGCACGGCTGTCAACGTGCAGTCGATGGTTTTCGGCAACATGGGCTGGGATTGCGGCACGGGCGTTGCGTTCACGCGCAATCCTTCAACGGGCGAGTCAACGCTTTATGGCGAATTTCTGCTCAATGCACAAGGCGAGGATGTCGTTGCAGGCATCCGCACGCCCAAGCCAATTGCCGAGCTTGCCGCTGATCTACCAACCGCATTCACCCAGTTTCAGCAAATCACTAAACAGCTAGAGAGCCATTACCAAGATATGCAGGATATCGAGTTCACGATTGAAAAAGGCAAACTCTACCTCCTGCAAACACGCACGGGCAAGCGCACGGGTGCGGCCGCTGTGCGCATTGCTGTTGAGATGGTTGAAGAGGGAATGATCGACCGGAAGACGGCGTTGATGCGCGTCAATGGGGATCAAATTGATCAGTTACTCCATCCAATGATCGACCCATCAGCCGAAATCGATCTCCTGACACAAGGCTTGCCCGCCAGTCCCGGCGCGGCGACGGGACGTATCTGTTTTACCCCCGCCGAAGCAGAAAAATATTCGGAAGACTATCGCGTGATTTTGGTGCGCCACGAGACCAGCCCTGATGACTTTAACGGCATGTTGGTCGCGCAGGCGGTGCTGACGGCGCGCGGCGGCATGACGAGCCATGCAGCGGTCGTCGCACGCGGCATGGGTAAACCGTGTGTTGTCGGCGCAGAGGCATTGGAAATTGACGAGGAAGAGGGGTTTATGCACGTCAACGGCGTTGAAATGCGGCGTGGCGATTGGTTGACCGTTGATGGCTCAACGGGACGCATCATCAGGGGCAAAGTGCCAACCGTGCAGCCTGAGCTGGATGATAACTTCCAAACGCTGATGGGATGGGCAGATGAGACCCGCCGCTTGCAGGTGCGCGCCAATGCGGACAATGGGCATGATGCAACCGTTGCACGCAACTATGGGGCGGAAGGGATTGGGCTGTGTCGCACAGAGCACATGTTCTTTGAGAAAGAGCGTTTGGCGATCATGCGCGAGATGATTTTGGCGAGTACACGTTCAGAGCGTGAAGAGGCCCTAGATCGCCTGTTGCCCATCCAGAAAAATGACTTTAAGGCGATTTTCCGCGCCATGGATGGACTCCCCGTGACGATCCGTCTGCTCGACCCACCACTACATGAATTTTTGCCCGATGCAGCCGCCTTACACGTCGAACTTGTCGAGCTCAAACTCAAGCTACAAAAGGTTAAGACGTACAAAAAGATCGACGCGACACTCAAGCAGATTTACGAAAAAGAGCAGCTGATGGCACAGGTTGAGCGGCTGCACGAATCGAATCCGATGTTGGGGCATCGCGGCTGTCGCTTGGGGATGGTCTATCCCGAAGTGACGATGATGCAGGCGCGCGCGATTGTTGCGGCCGCCTGTGAAGTGCAGGTCGAAGGTATCAAAGTCATGCCAGAAATCATGATCCCGCTGGTCAGCATGGCGACGGAGCTACAGGCGCAACGTGCGGTCGTCAAGCAGATTGCGGATAGCGTAATCGGTGAATACGGCTTGCAGCTTGACTATCAGATCGGCACGATGATCGAACTGCCGCGTGCTGCGATTACGGCCGATGAAATTGCCGAACATGCTGATTTCTTCAGCTTTGGCACAAACGACCTCACCCAAACGACATTTGGCCTGAGCCGCGACGACAGCGCGCGCTTTCTCTCACACTACATCACCCACAAGGTGATGCCAAACGACCCGTTCCGCGTGCTCGATCAAGGCGGTGTGGGGAAGATTGTGCAGATGGGCGTTGAGCGAGGGCGGCAAACGAAGGAAAAACTCAAGGTTGGGATTTGTGGTGAACATGGTGGCGAGCCATCAAGCATCGATTTCTGCCACAGAATTGGCATGAACTATGTGAGTTGCTCCCCATTCCGCGTACCCATTGCGCGGCTGGCGGCGGCACAATCGGCGTTGCGGGAAGAGAAGTAATGAGTGGTTAGTTGGTTAAGTGATTAGGGAAGAGAAGAGTGGTTAGGGAAGAGTGGAGAGTATGGACGCAGCCAGATCTCTCCACTCTCCACTTCTAAGCTAATTCTTTTGGCCCTGCGGCACTGATTGCGGGGCTGGAATCGGCCGAAAATGCCTCAAAATTCTGCTTAAATAGTTTCGCCAGCTTGTTGGCCTGTGCGTCATACGCCGCTGGATAAGCCCACGTATTTTTTGGAATCAACAGCTCAGAAGGGACATCGGGGCAGCTTGTCGGCACGGCAAACCCGAAGATCGGATCGGTCACTGTCTCAACGTTGTCGAGCGCACCGCTGTGAATTGCGTCGATGATGGCACGGGTGTATTTGAGCTTGATGCGCGATCCTGTACCGTATGCTCCACCTGTCCAGCCCGTGTTGACGAGCCATGCCGACGCGCCATGCTTGTCCATCTTCTCGGCCAGCAGTTCCGCATATTTGCTTGGATGCCAAACCATAAACGCCGCACCGAAGCAGGCTGAAAAGGTCGCTTGGGGTTCCGTAACGCCCATCTCTGTTCCAGCCACTTTCGCCGTATAGCCACTGATAAAGTGATACATCGCCTGTTCAGGGGTGAGTTTGCTGACGGGCGGCAGCACGCCAAACGCATCGGCCGTCAGCAATATGATGTTGCTGGGATGGCCGCCGACGCAGGGGATTTTGGCGTTGTCGATATATTCAATCGGGTAGGAGGCGCGGGTGTTTTGCGTCAACGATGTGTCGTGATAATCGACAACATGACTTTGTGGATCGTAGACGACGTTTTCCAAAACGGTTCCGAAACGAATCGCGCTGAAGATTTCTGGCTCTTTTTCGGCTGAAAGATCGATCGCCTTCGCATAACAGCCCCCTTCAATGTTAAATACGCCGCGATCTGTCCAGCAATGTTCGTCGTCACCGATTAGTTGGCGGCGAGAATCGGCCGAAAGCGTCGTCTTGCCCGTGCCGGATAGCCCGAAAAAGAGTGAGACATCCCCCTCTTCTCCCTCATTGGCCGAACAGTGCATCGACAGCACCCCTTTCCTCGGCATAATGTAGTTCATGACGGTAAAGACACCCTTTTTCATCTCTCCCGCATATTCTGTGCCGAGAATGACCACCTCTCCCTCTTCAAACGAGATGTCCACGCTTGTTTTCGAGGTCATGCCGCTGGTGTGACGGTTGGCGGGAAACTGTCCTGCATTGAAGATGACATAATCGGGTTCGCCAAAGTCGGCTAGCTGTGCGGCGGTTGGCCGAATCAGCATATTGTGCATAAACAGCGCGTGATAGGGGCGTGTGCAAATGATTCGCACCTTAATACGCTCCGCCTCATCCCAACCACCGTAACCGTCGACCACATAGAGACGATCCAGCGTATTGAGATAATCGAGTGCGCGCTCGCGGTTGATCGCAAAGGTCAAATCGTCAACGGCAATGTTGATGTCACCCCACCAAATGTCATCCTCAGAATCGGGATGGCGCACAATGCGCTTATCTTTCGGGCTGCGCCCCGTTTTTGCACCCGAGCGCACCATCAAGGCACCGCTGTCTGCAAGTGCGGCCTCTGGTTCGTAGGCCAGTGCGAGTTGGTAGAGGGCTGCGGGTGCGGCGTTACGTACAATTTTCGTTACGTCGATGTTGTAAGATTTGAGATTAAACATGCAATTCTCCAGTCGTTGCTAGCATTATTATTCGGAAAAGTGAATCCATTTGCATCTGCTGATCATTGCCAGTGTTGTGCGGTCTGGCTATCGTAGCCCCCTCATTTGATTACAAGGGGGATAGAATGACAACTAATTTTAGAGATTTAGCAGAAAAATCCCTGCGAAATGTCACTTATCCCATGAGAACATTAACTACATCGAAATTTAATGATCGATTTCGCAACTTTTAGCTTTATGCCCGCAACTCTTAGCTGGATAGTGAGAGGCCAACCATTGTGCAACCAGATTTGGAATAGCCGACGTACCGGACTAGGTCTCGTTGACACTTAGGTAGAGGCTAGGTAAACGGCATCCTATATTCTGATTGCGCACAATTCAATGCCGTTTATTGCGCCTCAATTCCATCGAAATGGGGCGAGACAAACGGCACATTGCTAATGTCCACAAAACATCGTAATCCGTTTGCCTATCCCCTACGTCTGGTTTTGAAATGTCTACGAATCCTAGCCTTTCTTCGTTCGTGTCACGATGCGCCACGTGGCGATGCCGAGCAGTGTGAGTGCGGCAAAAAGGGCTGGCGAGATGTCCGTGATCTGCACGTTGCTTAATCCAACGGCAAGCGGCGTGCCATCCGTGATGCGATAAACTGCGCCATTGCTGTAACCTACGTATAGCTCGTCGCGGTGATCGGTGCCAAATGTGGAGGGATTGCTCGGACTGCCTGCGGTGGTCGTGTTGAAGGTAGGATTGGTCGGGTCGCCGCTCAATGTCCAGAGGTCACCCGTGCAGTAGTCGGCAAAGAAGTAGTGGCCCTGCAATGAAGGGTAGTCACCACCACGATAGACTACGCCACCCGTGATAGAGCAGCCCGTGATCGCGCCGCCGCTGTGCGGATAGTTGTAGACAGGGAAGGTGAAGACATTAGGATCGGTGGGACAATCGGCCGAATGATCGCCCGGATCTGTGCCATCCACCGGATAAAGCGCATTTGCCTCATAGCAGTCCCAACCATAGTTCTGACCCCCAACCCCCACCGGCTGATAGTCCACCTCTTCAAATTTGCGCTGCCCGACATCGCCGATCCACATCGCACCCGTGCTGCTGTCAAACGAGAAGCGGAACGGATTGCGTAAACCCAATGCCCACACTTCATCACGTACCGTTGCGTTCCCAATGAATGGGTTATCGACGGGAATGGTGTATGTCGTTATCCCTGTCACGTCAATGCGCAGCATTTTACCGAGCAATTCCGCACCATCTTGGGCGTTATCTAGCGGATCACCTCGATCACCGCCATCCCCCATCCCGATATAGAGATAGCCATCTGGTCCAAAATGGAGCGCACCCCCATTATGATTCGCCGCAGGCTGATCAACTTCAAGGACGACTTGTCGCCCCGTTTTTGTAGCGATATTGGGGTCTTCTGCACTCACTTGGAAACGTTCAATAATCGTATCGACGCTATTATCTTCGCTGTAATTGACATAGAAATAGCCGTTACTTTGATAGTCGGGATGGAACGCCACGCCGAGCAAACCACATTCATTGCAATTCTCAACTTCAGTTGAAAGATCGAGGAAAGGCGTAGGCAGCAGTTCTGAACCCGTCCAAATGTGAATTCGACCACTCTGCTTAGCAATGAAGAGACGGCCGTCGCCTACGGTGGTTATTCCAGTGACAGCATCATTGGCTGTTTGATTGGGAATCGTAACCACTTCTTCAATTGTGACAGAGACGACACCGTTTGTGGTGGCAATCGTTTCGGCCGAAACCACTCCCACGATGACAAGCGCAACCAGCAGCAGCAATATAATCCAGCGTTTCATGAGGTTCTCCAGAAAAATGGGTTCCTGCCTACACAGGAATAACAATGTTTGCTGATTGTTATAGCGTTGAAACGGGATCGATGTCAACGATCCATGGGGGTGGGATGTGAAAATCTTCAAGGAGCAATGCAGGATCGGTGGTGCGAACGAGAATTTGCCAGCGAAAGCGGCGATCAACGCGGCTAAAAAATGGCGGCACGGGGCCGATCACTTCGGTGCCGCCCAAGCGTTGTGCCCGAATGTGTTGGCGCAACTTTGTCCCCAGCTCATTTGCCTGCCGTTCCGCACGATTGGCGATGGGGTCAGCAATCGTCAGCTTGACGAGACGGCGAAAGGGTGGATAGCGCAATTTGGTGCGCTCGCGGATCTCATTGAGAAAGAATTGCGCGTAATCGTGCTCTTGTGCCGCTTGAATCGCGTAATGTTCGGGCTGATAGGTTTGCAGGATGACGCGCCCACCGAGCAAACTACGACCCGCACGCCCAGCCACCTGTGTCAACAGTTGGAAGGCGCGTTCGCCCGTGCGGAAGTCGGGCAGGTTGAGTGCAGTATCGGCCGAAATCACGCCCACCAGCGTCACTAAGGGTAAATCCAACCCTTTTGCAATCATCTGTGTCCCGATCAGAATGTCTGCCTCGTGATTGACAAACTGGGCCAACAACTCATCGTGGCTGTCCTTGCCACCCGTCGTATCGCCATCCCAGCGCGTCACCCGCGCATTCGGCCAGCGTTGCGTCACTAACTGTTCCAATTGCTCTGTGCCCAGTCCAAAATACTTAATGCGACGTGATTGACATTCAGGGCAGACCTCTGGCGGCGGGGCATGATAACCGCACTGGTGACAGGTTAAGTGATAGCGGTTTTGGTGAAAGGTCAGCGGAATGTCGCAGTTGGGACATTTTTGGACATGCCCACAGTCGCGGCAGAAAACATAGGTCGATGAGCCGCGCCGATTGAGAAACAGGATCGCCTGTTCCTGTCGTTCCAGCACGGCATCCATCTCTTCCTGCAATGTGCGGCTGAAAATTGAGCGGTTGCCCGCCCGTAGCTCCTGTCGCAAATCGACAATTGTGACGGGCGGCATCCCGATCATCAACGCTTCATCCCCTGACGCTTCCCACGCGGCCGTGCGACCCAACCGCGCCATCTGCTGCTCGATACGCTGGCGATGCCCCATGACGCGCTTCGGCAGCTCTTGCAGCCGCAAAATTCCCTGTTGCGCCCGATAGTAGCTGACCACATCAGGCGTCGCGCTGCCTAAAATGACCAGTGCGTTGGCCACACGCCCAAGTGCAATCGCCGCTTCGCGAGCATGATAGTAGGGCGGCGGGACGGGCGGTGTTTGTTTATAGCTCGCGTCGTGTTCCTCATCAACGACGACGACACCGACATTTTTGAGCGGTGTAAACATGGCGGAACGTGGCCCGATTACGATGTCAAACAGTCCTAAGCGGGCGCGTCGCCATGTGTCATAGCGTTCACCATCGGTCAGGCCGCTGTGCATGACGGCCACTCGTCCGGGAAAGCGCGCGGCAAAGCGGCGCGTCGTTTGGGGCGTAAGGGCGATTTCGGGAACCAGCACAATTGCCTGCTGACCTCGCTCAAGCGCAAGATCGATCGCACGCATGTAGATTTCAGTCTTGCCGCTGCCCGTCACACCATGCAAGAGAACGGCGCGAATGCCCTCACTTTTCAGCACACGCTGAGAGGTAACGGGCTGTTCTGCACTAGGCGCATCGACGTTATCAGCTTTCGTTTCAGTCGTGCCTAAGAAAGAAGAGATGCTCCCGCTAAATAGATCATCGTCATCCGTTTCATTCGATGAGACAGCCATATCCTGCTCGTCGCTGGTGTGAGCCGGTTGTGAAAAGGGTTCTGCGCCCATCATCACGCGCACCTCGTCCCAAACTTTGGCCTGATCGAACGTCAGCGGGGGGGCGGTTGTCGGGACAAAATCGCGGTCTGCCAACGGGTTGCGCCAAACATGATCGCTGCGGAAGCGGATCAGTTGCAGTTCCTCCAATTTGTTGAGATAGGTGCGCGATGTGCCAGTTTGCTCATAGATTTCGCCAAACGGAACGGGTTGGGCTGCCTCCGCCAACAGCGTCAAGATGGCATGATACTTTTCCGCTTTGCGCAAACGCAAAATGTGGCCGAGTGTTTGGCGACGTTGTATGGCGAGACCAACGACAGCTTCTTCGACAAGTTGTGCCATCTCCCCATCGGGTCGCTCGACTTCAAACAGCTTTTCGGGGACACGCTCAATGAGGTTGTCCGCTTCGAGTTGGGTAAGATGTTTCTTTGTTGCGCCTGTCGCTGCTAAAACGGCAGCCTCAGTCGGCAGCGGATCGTCAGACTTGGCGAGAAAGTTGAGAACATCGGCCGATAAATTTGCCCTACCCAACTGCACCACCTCGTCGCGTATCTTCTCTGGATCGGTGACTAATTCGGCGGTGCTGACTTTTTTCGGCCGAATTCGCGGCGGGTCCAACACCGTTCCCCGTTGCAAGATGTCGCGTTTGACCAGCTGCGGGATCGCTGCCTTGCCACGTTTGCGCCACTCTTTTGGCAAAAGTCGGCTTAACTTGCGCCCTCGCATATCCCCATTCTCGCGCAATATCCGAATGATCTCGTCCTGCACATCAGTCAGGCGACCTTCCCCATTCCAGTAGGGATTGATGTCCACGACCGTATCGGACCAGCGGGTGAGCCCCGGCGGGAGCATCAGGCGCACACATTGGTTAAGCGCGGTTTGATACGCCTCACTCAGCCATTTGGCAAGGTCAAGCTGCCATGCCCGCACGACGGGCAGCGGATCGATTAATGCGATCAGTGGCTTGGTGTTTTCGATGGGGGCAGAATGGGAAAAGTCGAGGATGATACCTTGCGCTAATTTTCGGCCGAATTCCACTTCAACCAAATGCCCAACCTGCACCTTTTCCCGCAGATCAAACGGCACATTATAATGAAACGTTCCGTCGAGCGGAACTTCGATATTGACGACAATTTCGGCAAACATTGATTAGAACTATAACAAATCCAGAACACATATTCGTTAGAGAAAGTCGGGATGTAACCACACACTGCTTTGCTTTATGCGAAAATAACTGAGTCTTTCGTAGCTTAAAGTGAAACAGGACATACGCATTTGATTGATTTGTTGCCACGAATTGACACAAATTACGCGAATTGAATAAAGCGTAAGGTAAATTGTCTGGCATTGTCATTCGTGCGAAGGCGGGAATCCAGTCCCAGAAAAAGAATGGATACCTGCCTGCGCAGGTATGACGGGACTTACTTTACACTGCATTGAGTGATTTTATTCGTGTAATTCGTGAAATTCGTGGCTCACCTCCTTACGTGCGTAAGCCTCAATAGGAAACATTGAAGATGCAGAATTTGCAAACAGTTTTGAACAAAGACGGCGCACGACAAGCCGTCATCGACGACAGCGTGACATTGGTACAGGAAGAGGTAAATCGCAAGAAGGGCATTTCTGGTTTTGCGATTAAGAACGGCTATAAGGTTGTCAGCAAGTTGAAGGGTGGCTACATGACGCACATCATGGTGGACAAGATGCTCGATCAATTTGTCAGTTCACTGGAGCCATTTTACGCACAATATCAAGCGGCTGGCAACGGGTCGTTTGCGGCGTTCTTGGCAGAACGGGAAGATGCGGTGGCAGAGGCATTGCTGGCGGCGACTGACCAGCGACGACAAGCCGAAAGCAATAAAATGCTGACGGGTGCGTATGACAAGTTGCGCCCAATGGCAAAACGCAATGTGCAAGAGGCGGTGCCGGGAATCGGCCGAATGATCGAAAATCATCTATAAAATCCGTTCCCCACTTAGCAACTCTATCTAAATTTATTGCAAATCATTTGCAAGTACGTAAACTAGCCTCTCTACTATTGGAGAGGCTTTTTTGATCTATTTACTCACACCTCTCCCCTGCGGCTATTGCAGTTTAAGAATTAAGTTTGGTAATAAGTGTTTTGGGGTTTGGAAATCCCGAAACGTTGTCCAGACGGGGCAAAGCAAGAATGGATTCCCGCCTTCGCGGGAATGACGGGCTATTACCGAATTAAGGCCAAGCGCCGCATTACGATTGATGATTGACGCAGTCATTCTGCTTAATCTAAAATCCAAACTTATTGTATGCCAATTGTTGCACATACCTCCCTCCCGACCTTTGAACGACTGCGCGAACATGGGCAGCAGGTGTTGCCGCTTGACGATGCGCTGCGGCAAGATATTCGTGAACTGCATATCGGATTGTTAAACATGATGCCCGATGCTGCATTGCGCGTGACGGAGCAGCAGTACATGCGCCTGATTGGCAACAGCAACCAGATCGCACAATTTTATGTGCATCCATTTTCGGTCGATGGCCTAGCACGCAGCGCAGATACACAGGCGTATATCAAGAATCACTATCGCACTTTCGCGGAATTGCACGATGAGGGGCTAGATGCGCTCATTATCACTGGCGCAAATGTGACGAGTCCGCAACTGGATCGGGAGCCGTTTTGGGAGCCGCTACAGGAGGTGATTGCATGGGCAAACGAGAACGTGACATCGGTGTTATGTTCCTGTTTGGCCTCCCATGCACTGCTCAAATATCAGCATGGCATCGAGCGCAATGGATTGCCTATGAAGCAGTGGGGGGTCTTTCATCACCGCATTATCCGTCCTGATCATCCCTTGTTGTGGGACATCAACACGCGCTTTGACGTCCCACATTCGCGCTGGAATGAGATCACGCGGGCGCAATTGGAGGCTGCCGGGTTATCCGTGCTGGTCGAAAGTCAAGAGGCAGGGGTTCAGGTGGCGGTTAGCCCCGATCAGTTTCGCTTTATCTACTTTCAGGGGCATCCAGAATATGATGTGAATAGCCTCTTGAAAGAGTACAAGCGTGAGGTTTTGCGCTATCTAAATGGGGAAATCCCGACTTCCCCACCCCACCCCGAAAACTACTTTTCGGTCGAGGTGGCCGCCATTGCAGAACGCTATCTAGGGCGTGCGGAGTGGGCGCGCGAGCATGGGCAGCCGTTGCCGCCATTCCCCGAGGAACGCATATTGCCGCTGCTGGACAACACGTGGGGAGATACGGCGAAGTCGATTATCAACAACTGGATGGGGTTGGTCTATCGACTGACTCACCATGATCGCAAACAGCAATTTATGGCCGAGATTGACCCGAATGATCCGCTCGATCTGTTGAAGTCTTAGTTTTTGACGATTCGCGCAAGAGCTGCTCGATTTCACCATTGCTAATAGGTGCTTTCAGGCGGATGTCGCCGCATTCGAGGACGGGAATGCTAAAGCGGTAGCGGGCAAATAGGTCGGGGTCGCTGGTGATATCAACTTCGATGAGGGTGTGTGGATGGACGGGTTGGCGTAGGATGAGGTAATTTTTGACGTAGTCGCAGAGGGTGCAGGCGTCTTTGGTGTAGAGCGTGAAGGTTGGCATTTCTAAAACTGGATTTCAATCTATATACAAGTAGGGAGGTGGTCAGCTACATCGCTTCGTTTAGGGCGAGGGTGTATGGTTGGGGATTGTGATTGAGCGTTTCGGCCGATTTTGTCAACACCTGATTGATATACTCGCGCTCGGTTGGTGTCGTAATTACCTCAGCGACCTCCTGCATCGTGGTCGTGATAAATTTCCAGAGAATGTCTCGGTCTGCGTCATTTTCGGCCGAATAAGCAATTTTCCCCGCCATTTCGATCAGCGTTGCAATGACCATAAAATCATCTTTCCCATAGTGGCGTAACTGCACATACGCCTCACTGAGCAATCCCTGAAAGGTCTCCTCTGGCAGCACAATACGCGCCACGCCCGCCGCATCACAACGTACGTGCGAGTGCTTTTCGCTGGCAAGAAACATGCTCAACAAAGAGGCGAGCGAATGAATGGTGTTGATTGCCGTCGATGGGTCGTTGATGCCCGGCGAAAGCGCGCGCAAGGCAATATCTGACAGTTGGCGAATCCCGAAGTAGATGTCTTGTGATTCAGTGCGCTCGCGGTTGAGGACGTAGGCCGAATTGGCGACTTCGAGCAGGTTCTCATCGGCCGATTCTGCCGGCCAAACATGCATGACGGGTGTTCCCATCAGCAAAAAATCGCCAATCGCGTTGAGGACTTTGATTGTCACATCCTTCTCAACGGCACGCTCAAACAGCTCGCCAAATTCATAGATTTGAAGATAACCCGTTTTGTTTGAACAGACGACGTGTGGTTCGCCGCTGGGTGGTTGATATGGCGCTTGCGATTTCCAATCCTCGCCCAACTGGGCGCGAAATGGCTGTTGTATGACCCGTTTTGCAGAAGAAACGATCAGCGCGATGATGCTGCCCACCTTGATTGAAGAGGCGGTATGGTTCAAGAAGTAGATGAAGGCGATGATCGAAATGATCGAAAACAGCAGCGCGACATTGCTGGCGATGACAGGGACGAAGGCAGCCTCACCCCCGCGAATTGAGTAGAGAACGAGCACGCTATAGAGAAACGTGCCGACCAGTACGCCAAGTACGTGCTGATTTTGGGCGTCACCGATGTATTTACGGAGCAAGCGGGGCGTGTAGGCGTTGGCAGCCTGCATAACAGTGGACATCATCAGCGTGAAGGAGATCGACATGACGGTGAGCATTGCGCCGACGATTGCCCCCAGCATCGTGCGAACGCTGTCTGTGTCGCCCAGCAACATTTGTGGCAACACGTCACGTGCCATGTCACCCGCCGCCGTTTGGTCGAGCGCGATCAGACCCGTCGCCAGCGCACCCATGCCGACGAGCCAAAACATCGGCCGAAACCACAAACTGGTCGTCACATCCTCGTATAAGCCACGCAGACCTGCTGCGCGACTTTGGATGAAATCTATGGTTCGACCGACAACGCTTTTCATGTTTGTGGCTAACGCGCCAAATCGTCGAGTAGGGATTGTAGTTCGGGGGGCAATTCGGCCGAAATCTGCACCCACTCATCATCGCTCGGCCGTTTAAAGCCCAGCTCAGTTGAGTGCAGAAAGTGGCGGTTTTTGAGGATATGCTGTTTGCGCCTGCCGTAAACGACGTCCCCAACAATCGGATAGCCGAGATACGAAAGGTGGACACGAATTTGATGTTTGCGTCCCGAATGGAGCAGACAGCGCACAAGCGAATAGTCGTCATACGTGCCGAGTAGTTCGTAGCTGGTGCGCGCCTCTTTTGATTGAGCAGAGGTGCCGGGCGGAATGACCGACATCATTTTACGCTTGCGCGGATTTCGGCCGATTGGGGCATCGATCATCGCCTGTTCAGGTTTGATATGCCCTTCCACCAGTGCCGTATAAATTTTCCGCACGCTGCGCTCCTTAAATTGGGCTTGCAAATAGCGCAGCGCGTTGTCATTCTTCGCCACCATCATCAATCCAGAGGTGTCCATGTCGAGTCGATGGACGATACCCGGCCGCATTTCACCACCAATGCCCGCCAAATCGGGAACATGATACAACACGGCGTTGACCAATGTTCCCTGCTGATGTCCAATCGCGGGATGGACGACCATGCCGGCCGGCTTGTTAACGACGATTAGATCGCTATCCTCATAACGTATGTCCAGCGGAATATCTTCGGCAACCAGTTCGGTGATGACGACATCGGGGATAAACGCAACAACCGATTCATCTCCAGACAGCTTATAACTCGACTTCTCCGATTTATCATTGACGAGAACTTGTTGCTCTTTGATGAGCAGTTGCCACTGTTGACGCGAGAGCGCGGGATGAACTTCCGCAAGGGCTTTGTCGAGCCGCGAACCGATATGTTTTTCTATTGAGAGCGTGAGCTTTTCAGCCATTTAGTTATCCTTTGCGGTCAGTTCTTGTGCGGACGATTGTGGCGCGTCTTCCTGTGGTACAGGTGATTCCAGCACCTCTGGTTCAAAAAACGAGAGGTAGCCCATGACGATAATTGCGCTGATGATCGCCATATCCGCGATGTTAAAGACATACCAATCGGCAATTCGCAACGGGATAAAACGACTCAGGTCGACGTCGATAAAGTCGGTGACGTGGCCGACAAAAATTCTGTCTAGCATGTTGCCCAACGCACCGCCAAACACCAAGCCCAACGCAATGCGCAAAATACGACTCGGCGTTTGCAAGCGATAGTTGTAGATCACGATGCCGATGGCAACGACGACAGCGAGTATGCCAAACAGGTTCCCGACTCCCTCAAATGAGCCAAAGACTGCCCCCGTGTTGGCAACGTGTGACCATTTTAGATAGGGATAGAGAAAATCGACGGCTGGACGCGTCGTATTAAGCGGGATATTTTGAATAACCCACCACTTTGTGAGCTGATCGATTGCCAAGATGGGCAGGGCAATCAGCCAAAAGATATGGGGAGAGATTAGCTTGTGTTGTTTTTCCATCAAGGGAATTGTAGCAGAAGTCACCGTTGGCAACCTTTGGCGAGAAAAAAGAAATCCCAAAATAAGCATGGCAATTTACTTCCAATCTTAAAATGTGACACAAATCCAGAAACAACTGTAATTTATTTCACAGTCTGCCAAGAACTTGTTGTTTTTGGATTTATCTTGCACCATTTTACGTCCATCTGAAAAGTAGACTTTTCCTCTAAGATTGCTGCTGTTCCCCTGTGTCCCATATTTCACAAGGTCTTGCCGCAGTCGTTTGTTGAGGCGTTTTCGTTTGTCAGATAAGCGTGTGTAGCGCGAGATTTTGTAGCTATTTGGAAGACGAACAGCGGTATAGCATTGCCCCGCCGTTCCGTGTTTACCTAATTTATCAGTGAAGCGAAAGGCTGCTCGACCCTTCTCGAAATAGAGATCATGATTTTCTTCGCCCTGAATGAGTGTGAAATTTGCGCTGATCGCGACATCATGTTGAATGTCATAGTTGCGTTGGGTGCGTTCGGCCACACCTGTAATGTCGCGCAAGGTTGCACGTGCGATCGGTGTGCTATCGCGGCCACTGTGAAAGGTGGCGTAGAATGCGCCGCGCACCGTGCCGATCGAGCTGAGGAGAATATCGAGCGGCAGTTCAACTGCGTCACCAGAAAATCGTTGGACGGCGAGTTGAGCAGCGACCCGCGTGAGACCATTAAGCCAGAGCCGTCCATGATCGTCGCGTTCCCAAAATGTTCCCTTGCCCGCTTGTAAAATTTGGCGCAGTCGCCGCCAGCCACAGACGCGCAACGGGGAATCTTTGCGCGTCAACTGGTCGCGCAGATCATCTATGACTAGCCAGCCGCGCCCAGCTTGGTCGATGTGCCGACAGAGGAGATAAATTCGGCCGATACTCACCACCTCCCCCTTCAACATCGCCGCCAATAACGAAGGCCGCACGACAACTTTCGCAGCATCGAGCTGTCTCTCTGGGCATTCCGCCTGCGCAGGGCTGGTCAGGCTAGCGTGTAATACTTCTAAGCTCGTATGTCCATGTGACGGGGCAGAATGCACGATCGGGGCAGCACCACCCCAACCCAAATGAGGGGGAAATTCGGCCGATGGCGTGTGCGTATCCCGCTTGGTTTCAGCAGGTTTCTTTTCGGCAAGCTGCGCCCGTCGCGCCATCAGACGCGCATTAGCAGCCGCCAACATCGCCCACGTACCAGCTGTTTTTTCTGGTATGGATCGCTGCTCCGTACATCTATTGACGCGCGGATCAGCGTGTGCTATGCTTGCCATGTATCAAATCGCCACACGGGATATACCATCCCCCTCCCCAATTAAGGGGCGGTAACTGCAAAATGTGGGCAACATCGGTGCAGTAAACGTGGCAAAAAATTATTGATTAGCGAAATGTGATTGGCATTTCGCTTTTTTGTTTCTAGGCGTTGTGTTGACTTTTGCCTGTCAGCACAACGCCATTGTCTTTGGTGGCCTAACCACCAATCAGAATCAACAACGTCGGTTGTGAACTCTGATTGAGGGTCATCCTATGAGGCATTCCCGTTCACTCTCCACTATTTACTGTTTTCCGTCTTTCAAGTGAATAAAAAAAGCCCGCCACCAAACGGGTGACAGGCTTCTCATTGTTGAGGATTGCCCATATTCATGCTGACGACAAAAGTGTTGATAATTCGTGTAGTCGGCAAAAGATAAAAAACATGCCGACCCCTTGACGATCTACACCAAAGCGGTCATAATGAAGGGCAATAGGGAAACCTATTACACCCACGTCTGGCTCCGTGAAACCCCTTGGCAAAGTTGGATTCACGTGAGCCACTTTTTTTATTCAATTTTGCACTAACCAACCTAAAACCGTGTGCGCCGCAGGATTTTTCCTCCCACGATACGCCCGTAGCTTTTGTCAGTTAATGATTGAGGCGAGCGTATAGTAATATCGTCGCCAATCGTCTATATCTTGTGCTGGCTGCCGCGCATTGGAATTAACGTGCAGCAGAAGGGATTTGATATCGTCGGTAAGATGACCATTCATTTGTCCCACAAACTCGCTGAACCCAGGCAGGGGTCGTGCTACCATTTCGGCCGATGGTGACTGTTCGATTTCTAGTAGCTGTTGGATGGGGACTTGATAGTAGCGAGCCAACCGTTGCAACGTTTCGATGGTTGGGCTGGTGCGACCACGTTCTATGGTCGAAAGGGATGAAACTGCAATACCCGTTTTATCACTCACCTCTGTGAGCGTCTCGTGGCGTGTCTTGCGCAGTCGTCTTAGTTCCGTTCCGAGTATCATAATCGTTTGCAAAATCAATGAACATTTGATCTCAAAACTGACTATAACCGATCATTTTCTTTTATGCAATAACGAAATGGCGATCAAAATTTAGATCGCAGCGAAAATATTGTAGAACAGCGCGCGCAATCGCGTAGTCATCATTTTGAGCAATTGTTCGATCTTTTGGTCAGGTAAAATCAAGCGGGTAACCGTAATGAGAGGTGGCGTTTTAGGTGTGGATGGATGAAAATTGGTATTCTAGTTCAGTTGATGTGATGAGTAGAACGGAGACTTGCATGGGTGAAGATAGCAAATTGACTGTTGTTGAGCAGCGAGAGATTACGTTTAATGAAGATTTGATCACCGCGGTAAAGGTAGAAAGCGGCACTGTCTTTGTACCAATTCGGCCGATTTGTGAGAAGTTAGGTGTGCGTTGGAATGGTCAATATGAACGCATCCAGCGTGAGCCTATTCTCTCGGAGATGGCGATCTCCATTCGTGTTACACGAACGGACATCGATCCCAATAGCCGACAGCCACATACGAGCGAAATGACCTGCCTGCCGCTAGAGTATTTGAATGGTTGGTTGTTTGGCATCAACGTCAATCGGGTCAAGGAGGCCATTCGGCCGAAATTACTCCAATATCAACGGGATTGTTATCGGGTCTTATTTGAGGCGTTTGGCCGCAATGAGGTCACGGCTGCCCCTGACCCGCTGATCGACGAGCTACTCGCCAGCGACAACCCAACCGCCGTTGCCTATCGACAGGCAATGGCAGTCGCCAATCTTGCTCGTCAACAGATTGTGATCGAGGCGCGGATAATTTCGGCCGAAACGCATCTCAGCGACATCGAATCCCGCTTGCAAATTGTCGAGGCCAATCAGGGAGACGACAGTCGCTATATCACCAATGCGCAAGCTGTACAGATAGCGCAGGGCGTTAAGCAGATTGCGCTTGAATTAGGCAAGCGCAGCGGACGCAACGAATTTGGTGGGGTTTACGGGGAGCTTCATCGCCGCTTCGAAATTCCCAGCTATAAGCAACTACCTGCGGCGCAGTTTAGCGATGCGATGACATTTATGCGCGGTTGGTGGGAGTCTTTAACCGATTCGGCCGATGCACCGTTTTAGATTAACATGGCTGTTTAGAAATCTGCGGGGTGTGTACTGGTATTGCGTGGTACGTGGTGCGTGATGCGTGGTGCGTGATCTAGATACGGACCACGCAATACGCACCACGCACTGAAAACCTAAAGACACCAACGTAATCTTGAAGGGTCTCTGCTTTATGCGACGGATGGATAACGCCAATCAGTTGGTGGATTGGTATTTTCTTTAAGCGCGCGTGCACTTAACCAACGCAGCAAGTTTAGTGAACTCCCAGCCTTATCGTTTGTACCAGATGCACGTGCGCCACCAAACGGCTGCTGCCCGACGACCGCTCCGGTTGGCTTATCATTGATATAGAAATTGCCCGCACTGTCGCGCAACCGATCCATCATATAGTTGATGGCATGGCGATCTCGCGCCCAAATGGCCCCTGTCAGCGCATAGGGCGACGTCTCATCACACAGCGTCAGCGTCGCGTTTAACTCCGCATCTTCATAGACAAAAATTGTAAGGACAGGGCCGAAAAGCTCTTGTTCCATCGTTGGATAGTGAGGGTCGGTTGTGACAATCGTCGTCGGCTCGATGAAGAACCCTTTGCTGTCATCATATTTTCCACCTGTTATGATTTCGGCATTGCCATCAGTGCGAGCTTGTTCAATGTAGCCAGTTATCTTGTCAAACGACTGACGATGGATGACGGCGCCAATAAAGTTCTTAAAATCTTCCACCTCCCCTACTGTGATTTTGGCGACTTCAGCGACATATTTCTCTTTGAATTCTGGCCAGATGGAGCGCGGGATGTACATGCGTGAGGCGGCCGAACATTTCTGCCCCTGATATTCAAATGCACCACGCAGTGCGCCCACAACGAGCGGATCGACATCGGCCGTTGGGTGTGCAAAGATGAAATCTTTTCCGCCCGTTTCACCGACGATGCGCGGATAACTCTTCATATTGGCTAGATTTTCGCCAATCTTTGCCCAGATCCCGCGAAAGACAGTCGTCGATCCCGTGAAGTGAACGCCCGCGAGATCGGGATGTGCTAACAGTTGGTCCGCCATGCTTGGTGCATCGCCAGGAATAAAGTTGATCACACCAGCCGGTAAGCCAGCCGCCTCAAGCAATTTATAGACGTAGTAACCCGACAAGACTGCGCTTGGCGATGGCTTCCAGAGAGTGACGTTGCCCACCATCGCTGGCGTTGCGTTGAGATTGCCTGCAATCGCTGTAAAGTTGAATGGTGTGATGGCGAAGATGAACCCTTCGAGGGGTCGGTACTCCATGCGGTTCCAAGTATCGGCCGAATTCGCAATCGGCTGCTGCTCCAAAATCTCTTCATAATACTTGGCGTTAAAGCGCAAGAAGTCGATTAGCTCGCATGCCGCATCGATCTCAGCCTGATAGATCGTCTTAGACTGCCCAAGCATCGTAGCCGCGTTTAGCGTTGACCGCCATGGGCCAGCCAATAGATCGGCGGCTTTTAGGAAAACAGAAGCCCGCTGCTCCCACGGCAATGCTGCCCATGCCGCGCGCGCCGCTAGTGCCGCCTCCACTGCCATTGTGACCTCTTTAGCACCCGCATTGTGATATGTGCCAAGTAGTTGGTCGTGATTATGGGGAGAGCGGATCTCGCTCGTATCGTCTGTGCGTATCTCTTTGCCGCCGATAATCAGCGGTATATCAACCGTCTGTGAACGCATTTCAGCCAATTTCGCCTCAATTTCAGCCCGCTCTGGGCTATTGGGTGCGTAATTTAGGATCGGTTCGTTAACTGGTGTGGGAATTGTTGATTTAATCATTTGGGAATCCTTGTGGGAAATTCAGATTGTCAAGCGTATCTCTCTAGTGTCACAAAAAGGGTGTGTAGAAACAAATAGAGAGTGCTAAATGTTAGCATAATTAAATTAAAAACAAATCAATGTTGCCGACCGACAACGTTGACTTCTTCTAATAGCACCTCAATTTGTCGCTGTAGATCGATCAATGCGCTGTGTGCTTTTTGGTCGGTCGCCAACGCATTAGCAAGATAGAGACGGCTTCCATCATCTAAACCACGAATTGCCTTGACCGCAGAGGCGATCCGACTGACCGTTTTTTGCGTGCTGGCTGCGTAATCTGGCGTACTTTCGGCCGATTTCACCCCCCCACCCTGCACCTTATCGAGCAACTGCGTGATATATTGCGTCAATCGGCGATTGCCACTATCTTCATCACTGTTTTGCCACTCGATCAACGTCTTCAGTGCAACTTCTTGCATCTCAGGTAGCAGTTGCAACTCTTTGTTGGTTGTGATCGGCCGAATTGCGTTCTCCGTCAAGCCATATTCGACGATCAGGCGCTTTGCGCCGGCCGACAGTTTGTCGACTTGCTGGATGCGCCAGCGATAGGTGCGATCGATACCCAGCCGTTTTTCTACCTCCGTCCATGCAATTGGCTTCTTCTGCCCCGCCGACATCTCCGCTCGCAGTTGACTCAAACCATCCGCCCGCTCAACCGCATTGAGACCTTCACGCGACAAATTCTCGATCAGCTGCATCCCGCGAATTTTTGCATCATCAGGGAGCGCGGTCGCCTTGATCGAATCGGCCGAAAACATCCCCCCAACCTCTCGATTTTCGCTATCGAGCAAAACATGCGCCCACCACCGCCGCTCTCCCGTGACGATTAGCTTATCAACCCCGTTGGGCGCAAGCATCTCATCGGGCAACGTGCGATAGGTAATCGGTTGAATCAGATCGTATTCTGCGATTGTTGCAGCGAGATGGCGTAGGGAATCGGCCGATTGTTTGCGTGCCGCATGATTCTCTGCGGCTACCATCCAGTCACGCAACACGTCGCGAGGATCATCTCCGTTCCACAATCGTTTCTGATACTTTGCGTCCCCAAACAAGTTGCGCGGCTGATCGGGATCGGGCCGTAACGAATAGAGTGGCTGGCGTACAGATGCACTCTTTTCACGTTGATCGCTGCCACGCTGTCCCAATCGTCCTCGATAACCGATGATGCTGCCAAATGCCGATTCATCACTCATGCTGAATTCTCCACTAACCCAATTTGTGTCAATAATTTGCGTGTTGCTTCCAAATACATCTGCGCACCGTCGCTATCTGGTTCGTAGCTAAAAACATCCTGCCCGTGCATATGCGCACGTTCAATGACGACACGATCCCCGATAATCGGCAGAATCAGCTCTTCCCCAAACCGCTTTCGTAATGCTGTCACACCATCTTTTGCAAAGCGTGTTCGTTTGACGCGCGTCGGTAATATCCCCACAATTTGCAAGTTAGGATTTAGCTCATCAATCACCGGCTCAATCGTGTCGAGTAACGAATTGAGACCAATAATTTCGTAAATACCCGGTGTCACAGGGATGACGATGTGCGTGGCAACCATCAAAATGTTCATCATATAACCACCAATGTTAGGCGGCGTGTCGATGATGACAAGATCGTAACGATCCCGAATGGTATTGGCTTTACGACGTAGTGTAAACAAATTTTGGGCCGAGTTGAGTTGTGCCTCCAATGCGGCTAGCTCCAACCGCGCTGGGATCACATCAAGTTCCCCTGCGCCAAAATCACCCACCGCCGCCAACGTGACGGGATGCACAGCCTCATTTAATTCACAGCGACCTTCTAGAACGTCCAATAATGTTGGAAATGACTCACTGCGATCACCAAATGCTGCATCTGGCGAAAGTAACGCGACAGTTGAGTTACTTTGGGGATCGGCGTCGAGCAACAGGACGCGACCCGCGCCAAGCAGCCGGGCTGCAATCGCCGCGATGTTGACGGCCGACGTCGTTTTGCCCACGCCTCCTTTCTGATTAACGACTGCAATAAACTTTGCGACCATAAAAATACCTATTGTAAATCTTAAAACGTTGCCGACCGACAACGTTTTTTGTTTCCCGTGAAACAGATTGGATAAGATTTTAACACGCAATTCGGTCTGTCATCCCACAATGCGTATAATTTGTAAGAAAAAACAAAACTGAGGTCAAAAATGCCACTGAATATCCCAACAGTTCCCCTAAAAATGCAGACATACCCTGAGACAGAGATGCATCAACGTGCGCGTGACTTCTTTGAACTAATGAGCGCACGGCACAGCACTCGTGACTTTGCCGATAAGGCGGTGCCGCATGAGGTGATTCAGGCTTGTCTTGAAACGGCTGGTCGTGCGCCAAGTGGTGCAAATCAGCAGCCTTGGCATTTTGTTGCCGTTACCGATCCTGATATTAAACATCAGATTCGTCTTGCTGCGGAGGAAGAAGAGCGTGCATTCTACGCGGGACGAGCGTCGGATGAATGGTTGGCCGCGCTTGCACCATTGGGAACAGACGAGGACAAATCATTTATTGACCGTGCGGGATGCCTCATTGTGATCTTTGCGCAGTCCTACGGGTTGAAAGACGACGGCGGCAAGGAGAAGCACTATTATGTGCAGGAGTCGGTTGGCATTGCAACGGGTTTTTTGATTACGGCCCTGCACAACGCGGGTTTGGCGTGCTTAACACACACACCGAGTCCAATGGGATTCTTGGCGGAGCTGCTAAATCGGCCGAAAAACGAACGCGCCTACATCAACCTCGTTGTTGGTTACCCAGCCGAAGATGCTGAAATTCCAACACATGCACTGCAAAAAAAGCGGTTGGAAGAGTTTGTGAGCTTTGTTTAGGTGGTGAAATAGGGTTGCAGCAACACTTCAAGCGTGGCGGCTGGCGGGGCAGGGGGCAGTTGATAATCTTTGCGGAATGATTCTGCGCGTTGACGAATATCGGCCGATGCCAAATCATGTTCAATGCAAGTTGCAAACACCGTTGCCGCCAGTTCCAAATTTCCAGCATCTCGATAGAGATTGCCCAGCACAAGTAAGGCTTTCAACGCAAACCCGATTGCCTTACTCTCCAACGCGACTCTTAAGGCGGATTGCAGACTTTTTTCGGCCGAATTCCATGCCCCCAACTTTCTTTCGACATCACCCAAGCCCATTTTGTTGACCGCTTGTCCGACCGTATCGCCGAGTTCGATGCAGATCGCCAATGAGTACATAAAGAGCCGTTTTGCCTCTGCCAAATCTCCCCGTAACACTGCAATATCGGCGCAGCGTACCGTTAACTGTGCGTCGAGCCATGGCAACTTACCATTTTGATTATTGAGCTGTTGTGCTGTCGTATAGCTGGTTGCGGCGGCTGTGATATTGCCTTGCTGTTTCTGCACATCCCCTAAATTCTTCACGCTCATCACTTCGCCTAATATATCCCCCAACGTTTGACAAACGACGATATTTTCGCGATAGATTTTTTCGGCCGAATCGAGCCGACCCTGCGCTTCAAACAGATTGCCCAATCCGTTTAGTGCAATTGCCAAATCCTGCTTCCCCCCGATTTCGCGCCAAATCTCAACGCTCTCCGTCAATGCCGCTTCCGCAGCCGTCCATTCCCCTGCCGTTTGCAACAGATGTCCCAACTGGGAAAGACAGTGCGCGACCTTGCGCTGATTGTTGAGCTGCCTTGCCTGAGCCAATGCCTGCTCAAAATAGTCGCGTGCGGCATGAACTTCTCCTAAGCCACTGACCGTAACGCCGAGATGTGCTGTCACAAATAGCTGTTCATCATCGACAGCAAACGGTTCGAGCAGTTTCTCGGCTTCGTGTAGTGAGCCTCTGGCGGCGGAATAGTGGCCGATCCGTTCTTGATGAAATCCAAGCCGTGCCAATAACCGCGCAAACAAGCGGCGCAGATGCACGGGGGATTGGTTATTGACTAGCGGACGAACTTGTTCAACAGCGGCCAGAAAATGCGTGTGCGCTGGATGGAACTCACTGCGGATTTCGCTAAAGTCATGCAGTGGGGTGATATATTGGTCAAGCGTTTGCCAATCGGCCGAACGCAGTGCCGTTTGCCAACCTTGTTCGATATTGGCGCGATCTTGCTCAAATTGGTCGAGTGCCACCGCCTGTTGCCCACCGCGCAGTTGCGTCAGATTCTGCCCAAGCCACTGGGCAAAGTAGCGGCTATGAATGGTTTGACTGTTTGCGAGGGTGGGGTTGATTTCGGCCGAAAAGTGTCGAATCACCTCATGTAAATCAAATCGCTCCCCCACATTACGCACCAGCGACTTCGCCGCCAATGCTTGTAGGTCAGTGTTCGCGGCATTGGCGACTGCGTGGGCAGCATCGGCCGAAAATGAGCCACGAAAGACCGCCAACTTGCCCAAAATGAGCTGTTCATGCGGTTCTAAAAGCTGATAGGAATGTTCAAAGACCGCTTGCAGACTCCGATGGCGGGTTGGCACATCGCGCATTCGTGTCACCAAGCGTGCAAGATCCGCCTGTACCCCCGCCGTTGCGGCTAGTTCGATTCCCAGTGGGTTGCCCTCCACCAGTTCGCAGAACGCCGCAATTGCCTCCAAATCAGTAACCACTTGCCCACGTTGCAACAAACAGCGCTCAAACAGTCGCAACGCTTCCGACTTTGCGCCTTGCGATGGCTGACTGGCGACCTGCAATCCAGCCACTTCAACAACCCACTCCATCCGTAACGCCAATTGTTCTCGTGACGACACGACGATCTGCACGGCAGGTGCCGCGGCCGTAAGCTTCTGGACGAGTGCGGCTGTTGCATCGACCACATGTTCTGCATTGTCGAGCAAGAGCAACAACTCTTTGTCACGCATAAATGCTACCAGTTGGTCGAGCGGCGACTCGGATGCGCCCAATGAAATGCCACAAACACGCGCAACGGCAAGTTCAAGATCATGTGTCAAGTCGGCCAACGGGACAAAGAAAACGCCATTGAGATAGTCACCTTGCCGCTCATCACCAATCGCCATCAGCAGCCTTGTTTTGCCCACGCCTCCCATGCCCGCGATGGTCAATAGCTGGCATTTGGGATTGTCGAGTCGCTCATGCAGGGTTGCCAATTCGGCCGATCTCCCCACCAATTCAGTTGCAGCAGGGGGAACAACGTGCGGAACGCCCTGTCGTGCCGCCTGTATACGCGCTGCCAAGCGCTGTGTCGTCTTTGTCGGCTCGATTCCCATCTCTTCTTCCAGCACGACTCGGCACGCCTCAAACGCCTGAATTGCCTCATTAAATTGACCATTTTTTGCCAGCAGTCGCATAAGAAGCCGCTGGCTCTCTTCGTGTAGTGAGTCGGTGGCGACGAGGGCGCGGGCGTGGCGGATACCATCTTCAAATTGACGTTGATGTAGGTAGGTTGTGGCGAGCTGGTGGCGCGTCGTGGCGGCTAATCGGCCGAATTTTTCTCGCGTCAACACGATCCACTCGTCCAACCCAAAGCTGTCACGCACAAAAACCCCGTCTAAAAACGCCCCCTCATATAGCCCAAGCGCATCCTCCACATCGGTCAACCCGTCCGCCGCCGCCAGTCCCTCTTCAAACACAAGCGCATCGACGACCAACTGTTGATCGCTGTCTTGTTCACTGCTCACGGCAACTTGATGTCGCTCAACCTGCAAGTATGGCTTAACCGCTTTGGGCATTCGCGCCAATAGGGAACGAAAATTTGCCAGCGATTGGCGTTGGTCACGATCATCCCACAGTAGGGTGGCAAGTGATTCGCGGCTGTGCGGTCGCTGGGTGAGGGCAAGATAGACGAGCAGCAGCTCGGCACGCCGGCTCACAAAATGCAGCGGCTTATCATCCCCGATGTGAACGCGCAGATGCCCAAGTGTTTCGATGTACAGCATGAGGTTATTTTTGACCAGCACAGGACAAATAGCAAACGTTGATTGGATGAGATTGCATAGAAATCTCGTAAAACATCATTTGTCATTCCATCTGTCACTATCGACCCTTAGAAAACGATTTTCTGAGTCTCTATACAATGCATCCACGCTCGGATCGCTTTCGGATCGCACTGATGAGTAGGATTGCATAATGAAAAAGCGTGATTATCAATCCTACCTATTGCGAATATGGTGCGAGGCGGATGGCACATTGCGGGCGACGCTGCAAAATCCACATAATGGTGAGCAGTATGCGTTTGCAGATTCGGCCGATCTTCTCACTTATCTCGCTGAACAGTGTGAACAATTAATCGACAGCGCAACCACGCTGCCCGAACAACATTTGTTGCTATGATTCCATCCAATGATGGATACATTACGCAAAAAATGGACGTTTCGGGCGCATGGGCAACAGGTTGTCTTTGTCAAAAATCCGATTGAGCGCGTTGAACACGTGCTGATGAAGGCGTTTATTTGGGCGCTGTATCTGCCGCAATATCCCGATCTGCGCGTGGAAGTCTCTATCGGGGAACGCTTCAAGCCTGACGTCGTTCAGTTGCAAAACGGCACGCCGATCTTTTGGGGTGAGGCGGGCGCCGTTAGCAAGCAGAAAATCCGCAAACTGGTGCGGAAGTTTCGCGGCACACATTTTGCAATGGGCAAATGGGGGAAAGACCTGCGCCCATTTGAGGCAATGGTGCAGCAAGAGCTACGCGGGGTGGGGCGGTCTGCGCCGATCGAGTTGATCTGTTTTGCGGAAAATTCGGCCGAAAAATTTATCGCGCCCAACGGCGAGATCACAATCACGTTTGCCGACCTGCAACTTAAAATGCTCAAGCCATAGTCGGTAGGCGGCTAGGCAGTGAGCATGGGGTGAATAAGATCAGCACGCGCACTGTCTCCCACACATCACGCACCACGTCTAAACCACACCGAACAAACCGTCAATCCAAATACCATCCCCAACACATGCAAGAGCACAGAAGGCACCTGCGCGGGCTGATTCACAGCATTGAGCGTCACGCTTGTTGGTGGGATAGAGGTGCCAAACGTGATGGCGTAGATGCCGTCTTGATCGATTTCGGCCGAAATCCAGTTCAGACTAACATCTTGTCCTAGCTCAGTCATCAGCTCCCAATTGCTCAAACTTGCGCTCTTTTCAAAGTGGTAGATGCTCAGATCGCTTTCCGAAATTCCATACGCATCGAGCACGGCCTGCCCATAGCTCAGCGTGAGAATCAGCGGCGCGAACTGTTTATTCTCACCCGGCAGCGACGGGTCACAATCATCCAGTATCGTCACGTCAAATGGCATGCCGACGACCCCCTCAACTGGAATGGCGGACATAATCGCCTTGCTGCTAGCAGCGGGCATGACGCTGACGGCCGTGCAGGGCTGCCCGACAAAATTCGGTGCAGCAACGGCAACCTCCCCATCAACCAGTGGTGCCATCCCGTCGATGTGGGCCGGTCCGACCCCGCCTTGTAGCTGCACCCAGCGCACGATCTCGCCAAATCCCGGGGCAGATGGCGCAGTGATGCGCAGTGTTCCATAACGAGGGAGCGCACTTTCGTTTGGCAACGGCAAAATGTCCACCTGCCACCAGCCGTCGCTCTTTTGCATCGTCACACCCCACTGATCGACACAGCCCAACGCGACATCCATCGCGCAAAATTGGGCGATGGGAGCTGATGTCAATAGGTGATTAGGGCTTTCGAGCCGCACCGTGAGCGTCGTCGGCAGGTAGTTGTCAATTTGATAGAATGCCTCCAGCGTGTACGCCCAGCTATCCGCCTCTAAATCGACATCTAACACGTCAGTCGGCTGTGCGTCTGCGGCCGTAATCGGAAATGCCAACTGTTTGGCGACACGCCCCGACGTCTTGTATTGGTCCGCATGAACGCGTATGCGATCCCCACTTTCAACCCCCAATAATGGCAGATCCGCAATCACGCCGTCGCCACGACTGATAAATGGATCAAACAGAAATTGGCCCTGATGGGTGATGCGCGTCGGTTTTTCAGAACCTGATTCGAGCAGATAGAGTTGCGACGCGATCGGGCCGAGCAGGTCGTTTTCGGCCGAAATTGCCTCAACCTTCGGCTCAGTTGGTGCAGTCGAGGGGGGTGTTGGCTGATTGATGTGAACAAGCTCTGACGCCAACCCAAGCGGGACATCGCCAAACAGTGAGTTGTTCATCACGATGGGCGGTGGATTGAGTGCAACGTCTTGAATGTTGTGCCACTGGGCGAGCGTTTCCCAATCAGACTGCTGATGCACCATATATTGCCATGTCGCCTCACACGCCTCTTGGTCGATCCAATCGAGCTGTCCCGTCGGATGCCAAAATTCACTGGCCGTGTAGTGAAATGCCATCACCGAACCCGTAAGAGCTGGATCAGCTCCGTTACATACTGCCTCTCTCGTTCCAACCGCTGGTAAATCTTTGCAAATACAGTAGCGGTCGCTGCCTGAGATGTCCTGATATTCGTCATAGAGAAAAAGGGCGTAGTGTGCCCATTCATGCAAGATCGTTTTTATGCCAGCGGGGGCCTCCCAGTCGCCGCGTTGGGCATCTTTGCCGTCCCACAATCGGCCGAAAAACGCATTGGCTGGCGTGTAAATGTAGTCATCATTGACGGGTGCATAGGCTGTCGTCGCGTTGACAATCCCGCCGACATACGCGCTTGGACGGCGATCGTTGGCGGGCAAAAAACGCAAATCGGCGGTGTCCCAGTTGATGCCATCCTCATAGACGGTAATCTCGCCAATCGAGAGCTGCCCTTCCGACCAATCGTAGAGATCGACGGCGGCCCTGGCGAGGGCAGTTTCAACTTGCGCCGTCGTGATTTCGGCCGATGCCGTCGTCGGCTTCCATGCCAACGATGCCACGATATTAAACAGCGTCAGCCGCTGCTCATTGTAAATTTTCACCGTGTCGCCGACTGGCTCTGGCGAACTGTTGCCCGGCAGCAAATTTGTCGCATAAACCGTGTATGCCACTTCGCCGTGTGCATTGAGTTGATTGTGTCGCTCTTGCAGCGCAGTGATGTAGTTGCATGTTGTGGGAAACGGCTCATCCCCAACAACAACCCCGTCCATCACCTTCAATACAACATCTGCGGTCGGTGGTTGGTCAGCTTGGTCATAGCAGACCACGCGCACAAACCCCGTAATTAACCCTGTTTCGGCATTCGCAAAGATGGGATCGGCCGCAGCATTCGTGACGCGCACGCCGACAATCATAGACAATAACATGAATAGAAAGGTCGCTCGATGTAGAATCATCTAAATCTCCTTGTATGTGAGCATACTAAATGACGGTGAATCATCACGCAACCTTTCCACCAATTTTGACCCAGTTGCCAGAAGCAGCGCAACTGCTCGCGGCGTTGGGTGATGAGGCTAACTTTCTGGCCCTCTATGAACCACTCGCCAGCCGTCTGCTTAACAGCCAAATCGATCAGTTCGCAGCGTTGGTTGGCTGGGCGCAGACGTTGTCATTACAAACAGCGCCTGCCCAACAGTGGCACACCTTTTTTGAGGCGGTGCTATTGGCACGACAAGATCGTTTTCCAGAGGCGCGATCCGCCTTTACCGAACTGCTCTCACAACAAAATCTGATTCCGCTCGTCGCCGCCCGCGCTCACAACGCCCGCGCTATCACCGCCCGCGTGCTGGGTGATCTCAACGCTGCACTTGCCGACTATGCCGCCAGCCTAACGCAAATCCAACAGCTTGGTGATCAGCACTTTGAAGGTATCGTGCGCACCAATCAAGGCGTGATCGCCTATCAGTTGCAGCGTTATGATGAGGCGTTGCAGCACTTGGCATTGGCGGCCGACTGTTTTACGCGAGTCGGGGATGCGCGCTGGCTGGCAAATGTGCGCAGCGAGCAGGCGGTTGTCTATCGAGATTTGGGCCAGTGGGACGCGGCGCGCGCCAGCATTGAGGTATTTATCGCCCAAGCACGCCAGCAACAGAGCGATGATCTGGTCGCCAAGGGGTTATGCAATCTGGGAGAGATTTTGCTGTTTGCGGGTGATCTGGCTGGCGCAGAAGAATCACTTCTCATAGCGATTGATTTGATGCAGGGGGAGATCTATAAAATCGATGCCCTGCTCCATCTCGGCATGATCTATCAAGTGACAAATCGCATGACGACGGCAGAAACAGCGTTCTTGACGGCGCGGGAGGTGGCGCGGGAAATCGGCCGAAATGAGATCATGCCCATCATCCACCTACGCCTTGCGACACTGTGGCAACAACAGGGCGACATCACGCGAGCCATCGCTGCGTGTACACTGGCGGCCGAACAGATCGAACGCGGCGACATTCAAGATGAAACGCTCAAAATCAGCCTGCTCGGACGCTGGCAGCAGATTTTTGAGCTGTTGGTCTTGCTGTGTCATGAGTGTGGGGATGTGGACGCGGCGTTTCGCTGGTCGGAGCGAGCAAGGGCGCGGGCGTTTGCCGATGCGCTTGGGGGTGGCGATGGGGAAATACAACCTGCGATGGCCCAACGGTGTCTGTCGACCGATCATGCGCTGCTCTCCTTTTTTACAACGGGCGTGATGGAGCGCGATATTCCACTGGTGCGGGCGATTTCGGCCGATCATCCCCTGCGCCCACTGCTCCTGCCACCTGCCCACACGCTGCGCTTTATGCTCACGACAGATGCGCTCACCCTCACCGATTGCCAACTTGATCCCAACCAGTTCACGACCGTCGCCTCGCGTGGCAGCGATGGACAACGCTTTTTGCATCGCCGCATTCTACCCGTTTTGCGCCAGCGATTGCTGCCCCCAGACGCTCCCCAACGCCTCACAATTGTGCCACACGGCCCGTTGCATCACATCCCCTTTGCCGCGCTGCTGCCCGCCACCATCATCGACTATACGCCGAGCGTTTCGCTCTGTCAGTCGGTCATCCCGCGACCAATTGGGGAGGGGCGTGGCATCGCAATGGCTTACGATGGGGATGGGCAACGCGCCGCCAAGCTGCGTTTTGCGACAATTGAGGCGCAAATGGTTGCGCAAATCATGGACGGTGCGTTGGCGACGGGCGAGCGGGCAACGGCCAACTGGCTACACTTTGCCTGTCACGGTTGGTTTGACTATCGGGAGCCGATGCAGTCCTATTTGGCGTTGCAGGAAGGTAGTATTTCGGCCGAAAAAATCCGCAGCGAGTGGCGACTTTCGGCCGAATTGGTCACACTCTCCGCCTGTCAAACGGGTATCAGCCAAATTTTGCGTGGGGACGAGCCAATGGGTCTCGTCCGCGCCTTTCTGCACGCGGGCGCACATGCCGTCCTCGTCACCCATTGGGCAGTCGATGATCTTGCCACACTATTGTTGATGCAAGCCTTTTATACCCATCTCGCAGCGGGACAATCACCCGCGCAAGCCCTGACCCATGCCCAACGTGATTTGCGTGAGCTAACTTCGGCCGCTGCCCATGAAACCCTCACCACTTTGGTGACAAATTCACAACAGCTCGACGAGCTAACCGCACGCCATCATAGAGATTATCCCTTCGCCGACCCCCGCTACTGGGCAGGTTTTGCCCTCGTCACGGCGACATCTGCAATGACCCCCTAAATCGACTGCCAATTGCAGTACGTCCAAAATTGCCCTGCACACACTTGCGATTTGATTGATTTGCCGCGATGAAACAAACCCTCGCCTCTTGCTCAAGCGCAAATTACGGAACAACCTCCACCAAGATTGCCAGCTTGCCAATCTCTGCCAGCGGCAATCCTTCAAATAACACCAATCCCCACGCATCTGTCGTCTGACTTTCACGCCGCGTTCCGACCTCAATCGTAACGCGGCTCCCTGCCAGATCCGGCCACGCCAGACCTGCTGGAATAACCTCCACCTCTAGCGTGCCGTTTTGGTAAAGCGTAAACGTGAACGGCGCGTCTTCCCGCTCTTCTAGCTGCAAAATAACTGCACCCATGTCGTCCGTCTCGTTGCGGGGGGCGAAGGCAAGGGAAGGGGGCGGTGTTAGTAGTTCGGTCAGGGCTTGGGTCAGTTGCAAGTGGTAGGATCGGCCGATTTTTCGCACAGCATCCCATACAGATGGTTTTTGTTGCAAGAATGAAAGATCGACCGCTGGCACACGCGGCACATGCAACGCTCCCCGTTGCTCCGCCAGATGCAAGGCACTCACCCGCGCATAAACGGACGCGATTTCGACAGAACTATCGAGTAGTGCCGTCACATCGGGAAATTGCGCCTGATACGCTTCACCCGCACCTTGCGCCTCAATATACGCGACTAATCGTGGGAACAGGTCATCCCAATCGACCGCAACGTTTTCCATCTCAATGACGTTTCGTAATGCTTCTAAACTCATCTCATACCCCCTGTAATGTTTGTTACAGGCTAAGTGCGTCGTAAAGTAAGTCCTGTCATACCTGCGAAGGCAGGTATCCATTCTTTGTTTGGGACTGGATTCCCGCCTGCGCGAGAATGACAATGCCATAAAATTTACTTTACACTGTCCTAAGCGGTTCTCTTCGTGATCAGAACCTCACTATTGTTAAGACGCTTCCCACCCGCGATCTTTACCATCCAATCTCTTCATCGCGCATTTCCCTGAGAATCATCAAACAACGCCCCCAACAGTTCCCACTTGCGGAGCTTGCTGATGTTCTTTGAGCGGGTTACCTGCACGTGATAGGGTAGTACCTCTTGTTTGGCGAGTTTACTTTCGGCCGATGCGATCTCTTCATCGCTCACCTCATCGAGATAGCGACCCTTGATTACCCGATAGGAGCGATCACTGATCGGCGCGTGTTGCAGTAATTCGCGCACATCCTGCGCCAAAGAGCGATTCCCAATTAGCTTTTCAGGCCCAGTGCTGCTATCGGCCGCCCCATACTCCGCGATCTCGTCCAAATTGAACACGACCCGCTTCCGCGCGCGTAATTCGTCAATTGCCAAACGACTCGCAATGGTGCGCGACCACGATTTGAATGCGGCAGCCGAACGACACGTTTCGATTTGTCGATATATTTTGACAATCGCCTTCTGTGCGCTTTCCTGCGCCAATGCGTCTGCACTTGGCTGGTCACGCACGACGTTGTAGGTCACGCGGTAGAGATAATCCCATAACGCTTGATAGCCTGCTGTCTGTTGGGTGGGGTCGTCACTACGACAGGCGGCGTATAACTCTGTGCTTTCAATCATGCGGGGAATGATACTGCATTTCATCTACCGTCTACATTGTTTATGCACGGCCAGCTACTCAAACCATTTGAACGTGGCGAGAAAACGATTTGATAGGGAAACCGGCAAAAATCGTGGTAAAGATTTCAGATTTCAGCCGTCTTCTAGGTGATGCACAGGAAATTTTTACTAGGAGACACGATGAAACGACTACGCTGGATGACCTTTATACTGCTATTGGTGTTTGCATTTGTGGGGCAAACGCTCGCCGCGCCGCAAACGCTATTGCCAACCCACGACACGACGGCCGACCCCTTTAACGCGCTCCAAAATCTTGACGGCGAATCATTGATGATCGCCTACAGTAGTTTTGACGGCGCCGATTTCCGAGCCACCAATACGACATTTCTGCAATTTGATCTCAGCCAAATCGATCAGTCGCTCAATCGGAGCGAACTGATGCTGACGATTATGGAAAATGCGCTGCTGGCCGATGATGCGGTCGTCGCGCTCTATGCGGTGGATGACGATTGGACGGCCGCAACGCTGACCGCTGGCAATGCGCCGACGCTGCCCAGCAGCCCATTTGCAACCACGACGATTAAGCCTGACAGTACGCAGATCATTTTTGGGAGCCAAACGAGCGCATCGGCGTTTGCCGATCAGCTTGAGCGTGAACGGCAGGGTGATGGGATCGCCAGCTATGTGCTGCGAATTGATGCAGTGACAGATGGGCGATTTGGCGGCGCGTTGCTCTTGGGGGAGAGTGGGTCCCCACTTGGCCCTGAAATCAAGGTGGGTCAAGGGGTTCCAACGGCGGTCGGGTTGATTTCGGCCGAAATTCCCACCCTCTCCAATCTCGCCCTGATCGGTGCGTTCCTTCTTCTGCTCCCCACAATTTGGCAGGCACACCCGTCTGTTGTTGCCCCAATCCGTCGCGGTCACCGCGGCAACTGGCGCAAGCGTTTGCGTCGATTGAACTGGTTTGGCATCTACATTGCGCCGCTGTTGATCGTCGGCTCAACCGTCTTTGCGGTTAAGACGACGCACGCGCAGACGTGTGATGCCGTTACGCCCGACTTCACGCTAAGTGCATTTGCCGACGACGCGGAACTGATGTGGACAGACGACCCTGCCAACAAGCTCGGCTATAAGATTTGGCGCACAGTTGATGAAGCGACTATCTCAATCGAAGATGCCCCCTACGCGACGCTACCCGCTGGTAGCAACCACTTTCTCGACGAAGACGTGCTGAAAAATGCTGGAACGGTCTACAACTACACCATCGCTGGCGTGAGCAGTTGCGGCGACTCTCTGCCTGCTGCCACACAGGGCGCCAAACAGTTTGAACTCAATACGACAGATGGGGCATACACGTTCATCACCATCCCGTTCAGCAACGGCATTCAGAGCGCATTCGATCTCTACTCCTATGTCTATGGTGCGCGAGCTGTTATGAAATGGGACATTGAGCGCGGCGCATTTCGCATATTTGTGCCACCATTTGGCGGCGATAACTTCCTGATCGAACCGGGTGACACGCTGTTAATCGCGGCGGGTGCTGGCATGTTGCCCAACATCACATTTACGGGCGAACATGTGGCGCGTGATTATGAGATGCTGGAGGATGTGCAAAATTTGATGTCCGTTCCCGCACAGGTCGGGACGATCGATTCGGCCGAATCTCTGCTCGACCAAACGCCCCAATTCAAAACGGTACAACGCTGGAACGCCGCCACGCAACAATTTGAAACGTATACCCGCGACGGACGGTCCCCCAACTTCCTGATTCGCCCCCACGATCCTCTCGTCATTCAACTCAGTCTGCCCGATATTCAAAACTTTTTTGTCTGGCCCGAAGATGAAGGGGTTGTCGTCTGGTCACAGCGCGAACAAAACGGTGCGCGTGAAGTGTATGTCCATTGGCAGGATGGTAACTATTCGGCCGATTCTCAGTACACCGTCATGCGCCGACCTCTGGATGACGATGCTGAGGCCGTGTCATTTAATGTCAAGCGAGGCAATTTTGCCGACTTTCAACAGCTCGTTCCCGCCGACGTGATGGACGACCTGAAGGTGCAGCTTGGCGCAGAAAGTGTGCAAGATTTATATGATCGGCTTTCGGCCGATAATGACCTCGTGCGTCTGATCGCCAACAACCATCACGAGGTCGCCATTGCCTTTGGGCTGGGCTATCTCGACAGCGACGCGCTAGCGGGTTCTACCCTGTATACCGTGTTGCCCGCTGCTGGTGGCGCACGCATTGGCGAAATATGCGCCGACCACAACAACGACTTCGCCCCGCTCAACCTGCGCGCCATTGACCCATTCGCCATTCCAGACGGTTTGGGCGAACGTCCCAGCCCGCGCCCATTTAACGCGGCTGAACGCTTCGACTGGGGCAGCAGCCAACGCTGGCGCACGCAAGATGGCCGCGTTTTTCTCGACTGGGATACACTCCCCGAAGAACAGAATCCGCTGCGCTGTGCGGGTCGTGAACAGGAGCGTCTCGCTGGCTATCACGTCTATCGCAACGGCTTGATGACTGACGGAATGGAGCCATTCGACGCAACGCCCAGCGGCAATCCAACTCGTATCTCTGTCGGTTCGCAAGCAGAAAATGATCCCAATCGCAGCGATGACAACTACCTCATGGAGGGCGCAGAACCCTATCTGCTGGAAGACGACATCAAGACGAACTTCCCCGATTTTCCGTTGCAACAAGTCTATGTGCCGCTCGACTATCGCGTGTGCAAGGTCGATTATTTAGGCACAGAACATGCCTGTGAACTGCTTGCCAAAGTGCCTGTGCGTGAACTGATTCCGCCGATGCCACCAACGGATTTATCGGCCGAAATGAACACCGCCAACACCGTCCTGACTCTCGACTGGAACCACGACACAGCAGCGGAGGCGAGCGAGCCTGTGCGCTACTACGTTTCGTATAGTCGTGATCCCCATCTACCTGCCGACCAATGGCAAGATCTAATTTTCGCCGGGTTACAAAACAGTGCCGTTTCGTTTGGCAATCCGCTCGATGAGGTCAATGTCACGCTTTGGTATCGCGTTCAGGTGCGTGACAATGCGGGCAACTGGTCGGCCGCTAGCCCGCCAGTCAGTGCAACCTTCGCCGATCGTATCGCACCCGAACCACCTAGCAGCGCGGACGTAAACGATTGTGAAGCGGGACGATTGCCGATCAATCTAACATTGGCTGATGCTGATGTGGTCAGCGTGCGCGTCTATCGCCAACTGTTGCGCGATGAGACGACCCCTATTTCTCCCGCACAATTTATCACCACCATACCCGTCGCGGCCGATGGCACAGCTATCTTTGACGAGGAAGACTATCGACCACCCGTCAATATCAGCGCACGCTATTCGCTCCAAGCGGTCGATGGCAACGGCAATCAAAGTGAGCTTTCCGACCATTGCGTGTTGCTCGACTCAGGTGAAAAACCACAACCCCCGCCTGTGACCATCAGCATCGACCCTAAAGTGACAACGGGCAAGACGATCATCATCATCTGGGTAGACGACGGCGACATTCCACCCGGCACGCGGGTCAGCATTTGGGTTCCCGGCTATGACGAGCCTTTCACGGGAACGGTCAACCCCGATGGCAGCATCACCTATGATGATCCCACCGCTTCTGAGATTATCGACGAAACGCTTGAGAATGGCGGCAGCGTGCGTGTGGCTGTCTACACGGTGACCCCATTTGGCGTGGAAGGATTCCCAACGATCGACATCATCGGACCCGGCAACCCGACCGATTTTGAGCGCGAGTTTGCCAACTTGGGTGCGCTTAAGTTGGTGACATGGGAAGACCCCGACAACGGCGATCCCTATGTGCGCGTGCAGATCACAGATAAACTGACCTGCCCCGATTGTGATGACTATCCGTTTGTCGCGCTGTTTCGGCGTGCTGAATATGGCAACTGGCTGCAAGTCAGCAGCTTTATCGACATGGCGACACTTGTGAACAACATCGGCATCGAAATGGTCATCGAAGATCATAGCGATCTGTCACACAATGAAAGCTATGAGTACAAGGTGTTGGCATTTGGCAAAAACAAGCTGGAATTGGTCGGCGTGTACGATAGCTGGGTGCTGGAGCCGTTTGACGACACAGCGCACGTTTTCGATATGGGAGGCGCGCTGGACGCTGCGCCACATATTCCCAATTGCGGCAAAATTTCCGAAGCCCCTAGCAATGCGGGATTGCCCGCGCAGATTGTCGCGCCCAACGGTTGGAAAGTAGTTGTCACGGACTATTGGAAAGATGCGGGCGATGGCTGTTTTCCGATCGACTTCGAACATGCCGACGTGAACGGTGTTGGCAAAGTGGCCATCGGTAGCAACGATTATGTCGTCCAGTTTGCAGGGCTGAAAATTGACCCCACAACGGGGGCGTTAATCGCTGGCCGGATCGTCTTTGTGACGGATGGCCTTGAAGTTGTGCTGGCGAACCAGCTCGTGATGACGGTCAGTCGCATTGAGTTGACGGAGACGGGCAGTTCGGCCGAATTTATCCTCCCCACAGCGGTCAACTTCATGCAAAAGGGCAGCCCTGATAAGCGTGGCAATACATTTACAGGGGTGGTCAACGACTTCACAAGCAACTTCCAATTTACCCCACGCGGTCGTACCGACCTCTGGTTTGTCGATGAAAATTTGCCATGGTTGGCGATGCCAGATGTGACATTGGTCACGCCAAATGGTGTTGAACTGCGCGAGATCAAGGTGACCTATCGTCTGCCCATGCCCGTGCAAGCTGAACAAAACGGCGTGATCGTCGCGGACAACAATTTGGGCTTCATGGCAGTTGAGTACACAACCGCCGTCGCACAAGTTGATAAGTATGGTTTGTCGGGGGTGTTCAATTCGGCCGAAAACAGCACATACAGCACCAGTATGCCCGCCGCCTTCGCCATCACGTTCAAAGGCGCAACGCTGGTCTTGGAAAACGGCGGGATCATCAATGGTGAGCTGCAAAACGCGACCGCAATGGTCGATTACTTCCCCAATCACGTTGAGTTCGAGTTGCTCTTGCCCAGCAGCGATTTTCGCCCGCCACGTCTGCGTCACTTGATCGAAGTGAACGATATGACGTTGAAGCGGCTGACAATTTTTGGCGAAGCTGGCGTGTTGCAGTTGGGTCAAGCTGGTCGCATCTACCATCCCGTCTTTACCGCTGAGCAGCCAAGCTGGTTATCCTTCACCTCGCTGCACGCTGAAGCTGATTTGATGATTGCGCCCGTTTCGGTCAACACCGATCCCGAACTCGTCGTCTGGGCTAGACATGACAACAACGATCCCGGTCTGAACATCACGCGCAGTGCGGATGTGAACGACACGGACAGCCTCGCCTATAGCTGTTTTGTGAGCGATCAATTTGATGCCGCGCTCGATCTCTACTTGCGACGCGGTGGCATGAGCCGCACCTTTGCGCTGACACCCGACGCAAGTCTCGACCGCACGATGAACGACTTTGTTGTCAAAATTGAGGGGATGAACGGGGCATTTCTCGATAACTACATGCGCGGCGACCTCGATATGGCGTTGATTCTGCCCTATCCGAGCGACATTGAGGCCAAAATGCAGATCGATGGCTTTGACCCAAGCGGTTGTGCGGCTGACGGAACCCTTGAATCTGGCATGGTCTATCATGACTATTGGGATTTGTCGCAATATCTCAAAGGAGACGCGCGTTTCGTCAATACCGATCCCGAACTGTACGGCGATGACAACCCATACGCAAAAGTGGTGCAGTTTTCAGGTACTGCATTGGTGCGTGGGATGAGCTATCACGGCAGCACCGCGGATGAGGTCTATGTCCCACTGCAAACAGCATGGTTGCCCAACGGCGATGCGGGGCAAAGCAAGATTATGGACAGCGAATCATACTGGCTGACGGCGGGACGTTCGGCCGATCTCATCGAAAGCAGCTTCCCGTTTACCCCCACCGGACAGATCAACGGGTTAGAGCAGTCGCTACAAAACATCATCATCGCACCACGCTACAGTAAACCGGGCGATGTCACATCGCTGCCAAATATGTTGGGGCTAGATATGGCGGCGTTGCGTGCCGTCTACGGATTGGCTGAGGGAGAAATTTCGGCCGAAACGATCAACGCCTGCGCGCAACAGCAGCAAGCGGGTTGTGGCTTCCTTGTGATCGACGGCGAACTGGCAATCGATCAACTCGGCGCACTCAAGCCAACAATCGAAGATTTGGATGATATGGTTGCCGCCTATCTTCCCGTTGGCAGCTCTCCAACCGCCATTCTCAACTATGCCGGTGACTATCTCAAGGATTTCATCACCGATCCCGGCATCGCATGGGATTGGCAAACGCGCAACGGGGGTGTCAACGATCTGCAATATGGCATGCGCTTACAGGTTCATCCAGAGGGCGGCGCACTCGTCGGCGTGTTCAAGGACTTCAACTTCCTGCCAGAGCAACACGGGATCGAACAATTGGCGTTGCTACATGGTGACATCGGTTACGCGATCACCTTTGACTTCGCCGAAGTGGACACCATCGACGATGTTGGAATCTTTGTCGGCTACGCGGCTGTCCCTGCGGCAGTGCGCGCGCTGGCAATGAACCTACCCGACTTCCAATCTGAAAATGCCACACGCCCCTATCAAAACTACGACGACATTCGGGCAGATGTTGCCGACTGGCTCGCGGTCTTCCACTACGATGAGCTGGCAGACAATCACGCAGTCTGTGGCGACGCGCGCCAAACGCCTCAGCAACTGATCGAAGCGATCTGGGCTGATTGGGCCGAAGACGGTATCTCACAGACGTTCACGCTCGTCGAACCGAAGATTGACGGCCTCGCGGGTCGCTCTTGCTATGGTCTGTCGCCACTTGATTCGGGTGACTTGCTGCAATCCAAAGCCTCTACCTCACTCGATGGTATTGCGGGACAAGTTGTGATCAATTCGGCCGATTTCTTCGACTTCACCTTTGAAGAACTCGCCATGGGAACCCACTTCTTGTTGACGGGCCACGATGACTTTCTGGAGGTTGACTTCACACTACTCGAAGCGGCATGGCTCGGCGCGAGCTACAACCGTGATGGCCTGCTCCACGCCTACGGTCAAGGGGTCGAGACAGACTTGATCGCTCTCAGCCTGATTCCCGGACTTGGCCCCGTTGCCGATTTTGATGTTCAGGTTAAGTTCGATGACGACAACAACGTTGAACGGACGGAAGGGGGCGTGCATGTCGAAAATTTGGAGTTGGTATTGCTCTCATTCCCCCACCTAAATGGCGTGTTTGGGAGTGGTAACTACACGTTGGAAAACAACGAGACGATCAAAATCGACTACTTTGGTGCGGATGTCGAAGCGGTTTTCAACGCATTTGGCGACGATCTGCTCGATGTGTCGAGCTACCCACTCGGCGGACGCATTCTGATGGGTGAGATCAATGTCAGTCCAAACAGCCCCCTCGCAGCGTTTGGTTTTGGTGACTTGCTAGGTAAATTTGGCAATGCCGATCCAACGGCTCCCAACATCCGCGATGGTTGGTATGTCAATGTCTACGGCACGTTCCCCATTCTGGAACTAGGTGTGTTAGAGGTTTCCGCAGCGGCTGAAGTCGCGCTGTGGGATTTCAGCTCATCCCGCGGCGAATCGACAGGCGGCACCCTCATCGGCTCTGCCCACGCCAAGCTCGCCTACGTTCTCAGCGGCAAAGGCGCACTCGCCCTGACGATGGAAGAGGTCGCCCGCGGCGATCAGATCAACACGGGATGGGGGGGTGCGCTTGATCAAGTCTGTCCAGATGATCAAGCGGATGGATGTTTCGCCTTCACAGGTGAGTTTTGGATTGCATCAGGTGTCGGCTGGTGCAGCCCGCGCACGTGGCGCCATTGGAACCGTCGCTGGTGGCGCGACTCGTGGTGCTATCAAGTTGGCGCAGTTGTTGGCATGAGCTATCTCGATGATGGTGATGATAGCAACAATGATTGGGTGGCCGACTATGCGGTTGACTGGGAGTAACTTCCATCGAGCAACGCTGAGTTTCTAGTAAAGTATTCGACATTCAAAAACCGAGTTTCGGACAGAAACTCGGTTTTTTTGGGTGTATAGTTCATGTGTCTGGCACAAGCGCGTGGTTTTGACCCTACGCGCCAGCAACCCCCACCACGCTCTGCCCGAGAAAGACGCGCATCGTTTCCAACGTTCCTTCCACCCCAAACCCACTCAACCCCCATGCCGGGCGCGGCGCATCGACATTTAGCTCCATCAAGCTGACCCCATTCACCTTGACGCCGCCCGTGTCGATTTGGCGGGCAACTTCCAACGCTTGTTCGGTGTCACCACCATAGACATAGCCGCCGAGTCCGTAAGGGGTTTGGTTTGCCAGTTCAATCGCTTCTTCGATGGTGCGATAGGTGTGGAGTGCGGCGACGGGACCGAAAATCTCTTCGCGGGTTTTTTCGGCCGAAATTCCCGTCACGATCGTCGGTGCAAACCAGTAACCATTCTCTAGTTCATCGTGCGTGGGGCGTGGGGTGGTCGCGTGAGCGATGCCGCCTTGTGCGACCAACTCATCAACCGATTTCTGGATGGTTGCGCGATGCCCAGCGTGGACAAGCGGGCCAAGTTTGGATTCAGGATCGAGCGCACTCCCCATCTTGACCGTTGCGAGTTGGTCGAGGATGGCGTTAAGCAGCGCATCCGCTATCTGTTCAGACACGATCAGTCGGCCGAGCGCACGACACCACTGCCCGTTTAACGTCGTCATCCCCTCGACCACACCGGCCGCCGTCGCATCAAGATCGGCATCGGGCAGCACGACCATGGCGTTATTTCCGCCCAATTCCAATTGCAACGATTTGAAGTCGTGCGCGCACACTGCCGCAACGGCACGTCCCCCGCCTAACCCACCCGTAAATGAAACCGCGCGCACTCGCTGATCGCCGACAAGCCGTGCGCCGACTTCCGCGCCACCATTAACCAATTGGAACACGCCGGCTGGTATGCCAACCGCATCGATCGCTTGGGCGAGAAATTGACAGGAGTAAGGCGCGTATTCACTCGGCTTGAGAATGGTTGGACAACCAGCGGCGAGAGCGTTGGCGATCTTGTGGGCGGCGAGGGCGGCGGGGGCATTCCACGGCACAATGCAGACGGCGACACCGAGCGGCTTGTCGAGAATTTCTACATCGCCATGTGGCCCCTCCATCCGTTTATTGAGCGCGCCAGAACGCAACACGCCAGCCGCTGCCCGAAATGCGAGATGGCAGATGTGATTGACCATGCCGCTGGTGCTGATCACAATGCCGGTATTGGTCGATTCGACCGCCGCGATTTGATCGACTTGTGCCAGCAACGCATCCGCAACTTGGTCGAGCCATGCAGCGCGTTCTGCGAGTGATTTTTTTGACCAGATGCCGCTCGTATGTGCGCTGGCTGCGCTGTTGAGGGCGTGGGATACGTTTTCGGCCGAAGTTGCCAGCATCGGCGCAATGACCGCGCCCGTGTTCGCGTTGTGAACCATCTTCCCCATCTCAACAGTCGGTTCGACAAACTCGCCATTGATGTAATCTTGTAGTGGTGCAATCGTAACTGAATTCATGACTCTTCCTTTGTGCTTCCGCCGTTAAACACTAAAAACATCCTGCTCGCGCCCCTCAACGATCATCTTTGCCGCTTCAAGCCGTCCCCGCTCCATCGGAAACGCCATCACCAGCCCCATCGTAATGTCGCGCAACATGCGTGCCACAACGCCGCTGTTACCCGTGTTGCTCGTCCCACACATCTTGAGCGCGTTCTGTGCGACGCGCATCGCGGCCTCGCTGACAACCCCCTTACACAATCGCCATTGCATAATGACATCATCTTTTGGCTTGAGCGGTGGCTCTGACGTTTCTAATTCCAATTGACGGCGTAGCCATAAGGTTGCCGTTTCAAGGTCAACGGCAATCTTGCCGATCAACTCCTGATGAAATGGACTGCTGGCAATTGGTTTGCCCGTATCACGGAACGTCAGTTTGGTCGTATAGGCGAGCGCATGGTCAAATGCCGCCCGCGCTGCACCGAGATAGATGGCGGAGATGGCGAGTTGATTGCCGAGCAGCGAGCCGCGACTAAAGGACATCATTTGGACAAATGCGCCGGGAATGGTGAGGGCGTTTTCGGCCGATACAAAGACATCCTCCAGCACAATCCCGTGACTCGACGTTGCCCGCATTCCTATCGCGTCCCATGCGGGGCGTTCACTGACACCTGCGGCCGATTGATCGACAATAAACAGTGCCAACCCCTCCGCTGTCTCATAGTCCGCCAGCTTTGCCGCCACCAAATACGCATCGGCCACCCCCGTATTGCAGCCAAACGCCTTAACGCCGTTGAGCAACCAGCCGCCGTCGGTTGGGGTTGCAGTTGTCGAAATTGTAACGGCCGATTTTGCCGATTTTGCCGATTCGCTGGCAAAGTTGCCCAACAGCAAGCCATCGCGTCCCATCATGTGCAACACTTTTTCGCCAAATGCGCGCAATGTCTCGCGTTCACTATCGCTAAAGTCGCCAGCTTCGGCCGCTTCTAACGCCAGCAATCCGCGTGAGATGCTGCTGTTGTGGAAAAAATAGGCGAGTGCCGTTGAAGGGCAGGCGGTTCCCATTGCATAGGTCGCCGCCGCCAAGTCGCGTAATGTGCCACCGAGACCACCATACGCTGTGGGAACGACCAATCCCAGCAGACCCGCATTGAGCAAGGTTTGTTTGTGGGGTGGGTGGAATTGGGCATTGGAATCGGCCGAAATTGCCCCCTCTCGCAACACGGGCAAGATCGCCTCCACCCGTTGCGCTCGTTCGCACTCCGCCTGTGTCATCTGCTCAATAAACTGTGTGCCTGTGAGATTATTGTTTGTTGTCATAATTACTTTCACGTTGATCCGCTAAACGCTGATTTTTGAGAAGCGGTTGCATCTATAGGTTGGTTATTTAGGTTATCGCCAGTTTAGTGTGTGGTGCGTAGTGCGTGGTGCGTGACCTAGATACGTACCACGCACCACGCATCACGCCCCGCATTGCGGCGAAAACTTCGTGACACGAACGGACTACTCCCTCAGACTGGCTTTGTCGGCCGACTCACATAACGTCCCTTGCGTTCCCCGACAATTTCCCCATTGTCAAATACCAACTCACCGCGCAAAAACGTCTGCTTTACACGCCCCGTCACCTCAATCCCTTCAAATGGGGTATACGCCTGCGTCGAATGCGAATCTGCCCCACGAATCGTCCATTGCTCATTGGGATCAAGCAGCACAATATCAGCACAATACCCCGTCGCAATATCCCCCTTGTTGAGAACGCCCATCCGCCGCGAAGGCGTCCACGCCACCAACTCTGCCACCCGATTGGGCGACAATCCCCGTTTTGTCCCTTCGCTAAACACACCGGGCAGCAGATATTCCGTTCCACCAAACCCAGCCCGTGCCTTCCAAATGTTCTCAGGGTCATCCGCGTTTAACTTCATGTCTGGTGGACAGTTGGCGTGATTCGTGATGACCCACTCGATTGTGCCATCGAGCACGTGCTTCCAGAGGTACTCGCGATCATCGGCTGAGCGCAAGGGGGGATTGACCTTCCCTTTCGCACCCGCTGAACAGTTTTCATAGTCGAGAATCAAATGTCCTGCCGTCACCTCCATGCCAAACGTGACGCTTGGATAGGTGGCGCGTGCTGCCAGTGCCGCATCCATCGCTGCGCGGCTCGTGATGTGCAGGATATTGGATTGGGTCAATCCTGCATGATAGACGAGCGATGCGGCGGTTGCGATAGCAGTGGCCTCCTGATGGGGTGGCCGTGCCGCGCTGTACGCTGCTAATCCTGTGAGATCGGACTTCTGTGCCAGCGGTTCATATTTACGCAGCAGTTCGGGTGTTTCACAATGCCAACTGACCTGCACATAGGGCGCGATCTCAGGATGTTGCGTCTGTAGCTGGGCGGCAGCGCGACAAATTGCATCGAAATGGCCGATGTCGTAGTTGTCATGCTCCGCCAGCATTAACCATTTGCGCTGGTCGTCCGAACGCCCATGTAGGCCGTGTGAACCGTAAAACATGAACACTTCACCAAAGTTGGGCGCACCCTGTTCAACCGCCATGTACTCAAATTCATCAAGCTGCAAGCTCTCGATGGGTGAGACATGATAGGCGTAATCGACATAGTAGTTGCCCTCAGATAACTTGAGTACCTCTGGGAAAAAGTCACGCCATGAGCCACCTTGATTGAGATAGTAGCTGCCCGTGCGGATGTAGGTCATCGCCGTTGTGACCCCGCCGCTGGCTGCCGCCATGCTCTCGGTGACCGCATCTTTGTCGAGCGGCTGGTAAATCCCAATGTGCATATGGGCATCAATTGCGCCGGGAAAGGCGAGATGTCCCTTTCCGTCGATAATCTTTGTGGCATCCGTTCCCAAATCTGCGCCAACAGCGACGATCTTGCCATCTTTTACGGCAATATCGTGGTCGTAAAGTTCGCTGTGATTCGGCCGAACCACCTTCACATTTGTAATTAGTAAGTCGTATTGTTTATCCATAATTTAAGCCAAATGATGCAGCTTCGCTGGCAACTCTTTTCCCAAGAACGTCTCTAGATCACGCGAAATTGCGCCGACTTGTGCAATGTCAACGCCCGTTTCAATCCCCAACTGATCGAGCATGTAGACGCTATCCTCTGTGGCGATGTTGCCCTTCGCCCCCTCAATAAAGGGGCATCCCCCCAAGCCGCCGAACGACGTATCGAAGTGACGTACGCCACATTCAAGTGCCACGTACATATTGGCAATCCCCATCCCGCGTGTATCATGCAAATGGAGCACGACGGGAACATCGCCCGCCAATGGCAGCACCGTTTGTAGCATCTGCTTCATCTGCAATGGATTGCCCAAACCGGCCGAATCAGCCAACGTCAACTCATCGACCCCCATCGCCAAAAATTGTTCACACATCGCAACAACGCGCTCTTGGGGAATTGCGCCCTCGTAGACACAACCAAACGCGGTCTGCACCCCCGCCCGCACGCTCATGCCATAGGCGTGGGCCCTCTCAACGATGACGCGCATGCGCTGCATCCCTTCCGCAATCGAACTGTTGGCGTTTTTCTGGCTAAGCGTCTCGCTGGCGGGTACACCTGTGTCGATATGTTGGAGACCCGCCTTGTGTGCGCGATCAAGCCCGCGCTCGTTGAGGACAAGCCCGTTGAACTGCACATCGTCCTGTTTTGGTAAGCGCGCGCAAACCGCTTCCGCATCGGCCATCTGCGGAACAAGGCGCGGATGCACAAACGAGGTGACCTGAATACGCTTTATCCCAGCCGCAATCGTGCGCTCGATCAGCGCGATCTTTTGGTCAACAGGAACATACTTCTCCTGTGTTTGTAGCCCGTCACGCGGGCCGACTTCGATTAGGGTGACGGATTTGGGGAAGGTTGAGATCATAGGTGAATTTCACATTGGTTCAGTGTAAAGTAAATTTTATGGCATGGTCATTCCCGCGCAGGCGGGAATCCAGTCTTAGAAAAGAATGGATACCTGCCTTCGCAGGTATGACAGGACTTACCTTACGCTGCAATTAGTTCACAGAGAAAAGAGATGAATACAGATCTCCATGTAACGCTGTGTCATTTTTCTTATGCGAACACATCACGCTTGTTAAACGGCGCAGTCAAGAACCGCTTCATGATTTTCGGGGTCGTCAACCATGCGATGCGTTTGCCGTGTTTTTCGTTTGCCAATAGTTGTTCAGCAAGATAGGGCGTGACCGTTTCCGGCTTGTCGGCCAGAATGTTGAAGATGCGTTTTGACTTTTCAAAGGCGGCGGGATCATCTGTATACATGTCGCTTAGAAAATCGGTGGCGACGATGCCGGGACTGAGATAGCCGACTTTGACGGGGGTTTCTTTTGTCTCAACGATCAAGGTTTTGGTTAGATAGGTGACAGCTGCCTTACTTGCGCCATACACGCCCATGCCAGCGCGTGTGCGCCCGTCTGAGCCGAACCCTTCCATGTTGTAGACAAAGCCGCCGCCCTGTTTGAGCATGTTGGCAATTGCCACGCGACAGCCATAGATGAGGCCATTGACATCGAGATCGAAGACGGCGTGAACGGTGTCGACCGGAATTTCCCAGATCGGCTGTTGGGGATGACCGCGACCCGCGTTGTTGATCCAGATGTCAATTCGGCCGAATTTCTCAATCCCCGCCGCCCACAATGCCTCAACCTGCTCCAAGTCGGTCATATCGCACGGCTGTCCAACGATCGATTCAGCTCGATAGCTGTTCAACTGCGCCAATGCCTGATCAACCCCTGCCTGTGTGCGCCCGCTGACCACGACATTACAGCCGCGCTCCAAAAATTCCCGTGCAAGACCAAATCCGATCCCGCGTGTGCTGCCTGTGATGATGATGTTTTTCATGGAATTAGTAAGTGGCGAGTGGCAAGTCAGAAAGTGGTTTTCTTACTTGCAACCCGCAACTGATAACTAATAAATGGGCTGCAAAATCTCTTCTTCTGCTTCCCACTTCAACAACCCGAACGTCGTGTACTTTTTGCGGTCGGAGGCGAAGAATTGCCAGACGACGCTCATCGTGTACTCGTCGTCAATGATAAATTCGCGCCCTTTGATTTTGAGCGACTCGCCATAGAAGTGTTGGCTGGTGTAGAGAGCGCGACCGTAGGCGATGCTGCTGCCAAAGATGCCCGGGCCAGTGAAATGGTGACGAATACCGTTGCGAGTTCGGCCGAATTTCCATTCCCGCTCCATCACGCCAGACACGACGACGTGCATCTCTGCCCGTAATAGATCGAGTGGCCGATAACGTATCTCCACCTGATTCGTGCCGAGTAGCTCTTGCTCCCCACTGTAAACCGTCATTTCACCACGCCAGCACCCGCTGTGCTTCTGCGGCAAGATATGGGGCTTTTTGCCATTTGGCCGCTCACTTTCGACAAACGCATCGATCCGCGCACGTGTCTCTGGGTTTTCGTGATAGTCGTATGCGACCTTATAAATGCCGTTGAAAACCCCATTGATCGTAGGGCCATCATAGAGCAGCGACGAGTAAATCTGCGTATCTCCGACGACATGCACCATTGTGCGTAAATCACTTGTCCAGCCCGGCCCATAGTAGTGCGCGTCAACCAATGCGCCATGTGGATGACCCGCGCCGATAAAGTCGGGGCCCAGATAGATGCGGTCACGGTCACTATCCCTGACCCCAAAGGCAAACTTTTGCGCCTCAAATCGCGCGCGCAGCGGGCCGATTGCGTCGAGTCGTGTGTCCATGTAGTAGGTCGTGATGCCGTCTTCGTAGACACTCGACCGATAGACCTTGTTGTAGCCGACATGGTTGCCGTCGGGGTCGAAAATCGACGGCATTCCATGCCACTCTCCCGTAATTGATTCTTGCCAGTTGCTTGGTTTGTCAGCCATGATTTATCCTTCTGTCAGCTTCTTGCCAACGGTAAATTCTAAAGATGGAACCGGTTTTTTCTTGAACACGCGCTTGATCATAAAACGTGTACTCAGCAAAACATGCGCTCCGATAAAAACCCAGTTAATGATGTAGGTGATCAGATGGATCGGCTCGACGCCGATTAGCGATTGACTCACGATTGTGAATAGGAAGACGGCATAGCCAATGTAGACATGCCAGACGCGAATGTGATTGCGCGGTTTTGGGATGCCGAATAGATAGAAACTTGCCGCCGTGTGCAGGAAAAACAGGATGATAAAGAGGGTGTTAAACGCTGGGTCCATCCATGCTGGTAAAGAGATAGGCAGCGACGCTTGATAGTAGGCGATTGTCCCAATAATCAGGGTTGGAAAGGTGATCCATGCCATCCGACGATTGTAGAGTGCCATCTTGCGTTTACGTGCACGTACCCCAGCGGCTAACTCCTTTTTCTCTTGGCGCGTCAACTGTTTCTGCGACGCGACATAGTCGGCATGGGTTAAGTAGGGGAAGCGTCGCGCTGTGTAGATCAACGAACTCGCCAATGCCAACTCGCCCAAATTGGTCAATATGCCAAATGCTGCACCACCCGCAGAGGTGATAAACATGACGATTGAGCCGACCAACAGCCAACGCCATTGGGCTGTGATGATGATGCCAATGCCGCAAACGATCAGCAGCAAAATGGCAACAATCGCGGGGATGGGAGGACCCGCCGCCGCCGCGTTGTGATAACGTATCGTGCCATTTCCAACGGCGGGCGCAAGCTGTAATTGAATCACGTCGGTGAAAAAACCATAGACGATCATCAGTCCCGTCATCCCGACAAAAAACCACGTCATTTTCTTGCCCCATGCCCATTCCACGCGCGCGTTGCGTGCCAAGTAGAGGCCAACCATGATCAGCAAGGGGGTGAGCAGGGCATGGAGTAGATAACGCGGAAAGTTGAGCGATCGCAACAGATCGCCTTCACCAATCAGCCTCCCCAATCCAATGATAAAATTGTCATACGTGAGGCCAAACAGGACCAATGTGAGAGCCAGTAGATAGAGCGCACGGGTATCTGCGAGCCAAAGGCGCAGGGCCAACCCCAGACAAATCAGTAGCAATGTTCCATAGACTAAATAGATGACAAACATTCGTCTTCTCCTGCAATGTAATGGCTCGCGACCGAGCGGGTCGCGTCTAGGGCATCGCTTGTTCGCTCAATAATTCGCGCAATTGTGCGCTCGTCTCTTCGCCGATCAAGCGGCTCACCTGCGCCCAAACAGGATCGACTTCGGGGTTGAAGATGGCGGCGCGGTTGCGCTGGTCACGTTGGGCGAAGTTGTTGTTGTCGAGTGAGGATAGGGTTTCGGCCGAAATTCCCCCCGCCACGACCTCAAACCAATGCGCGAGATATTGATCGACATGCCCATCAATCTGGGCAAACGCATCCTCATTCGCCCGATATGCCAACATCCATGGCGACATAATCGCCAACTGACGCGGCGACAGATGCGCGCGCGTCAGCCCCTCAATCTCACGCGCCGACTCGACTAATGGGGTTAATGGTTGCAAGACCTCATCGATGTAGGCGAGATTTGCACCCAAATCGACACGTGGAATCAAGTCGAGATGGAAGGCGAAATGGGGGCCAGCGAGGACAGAATCGAGTGTGAAGTGCGGTTCGGCCGAATCTGGCGCAGTAAACGCAAAGACCATGTGCGAATCCAACCCAATCGGCGGTACGGACAGACCGATATAGACCATTTTGTGGATCGGCCCGCCCGAAAACAGGCGCACTTCCCCAACCGGCGCAGGCGACATCGGACTGTGCAACGTTTGGTACGGTTCGCCTTGTTCCGTCAAGTTGAAGCGTTCGACGATAGCGTTAAGCGTTTTGTGACTTAGTTTTTGTGCTAGTGACATTTTGCGTGGAGCGTGGTGCGTGGTGCGTAACCAGATTCTTGACGAATCACGCACCACGTACCACGCGCATCCTAATTTATCTCCGCTGCTCACTCTTCTTCGGATCACCCGGCTTGCGCAACTTGTGATCGGCTGGCAACTCACTCCCCTTCATCGGGACTTCCTTCATCACCCATGCATTTGCCAGCTCTGGATTGTCGCGGCGGGCTGGCGATGGAATCACAACCGATTGATAGTTGGCATATTCGGCGCGGATGCGGTGCATGTCGATCCCCCAACCCATGTCGAGATATTTGTTGCGTAGCTTGCGATAGGCGACCTGAATCGCGTCTGATTTGACATGTAGCTCGGCCGCCAAATCATACGGCAACAGTTCGGGACGTTGCGCCATCACCATCGGCCGATCTTCGTCGAAAATCTTGATCACGCGCCGCCGTGCATCCCGATCGGCCCAATTCCCCTTAAAGAAGTCGCGCATCAAATGCCACTTTGAAATCGTTCTATTCTCGTCGACTGGCACATGGGCGTTGTACAAACGCTGGTAGCCAAACGGCAGTTCGACAATCAACAGCGAGACATTTGGCATCCACCAGCGGTTTGTCACTCTGACGGGATCAGGCTCACTCTTGCTACCATAAAGCCGACTCCATAGCCCCGTCGCCTTTTTCGGCTTAAAGCTAATGGTCGCGCTGGCGGAGAAATCGCCGTGATACTCGATCTCATAATCTTCGATTTCTGGCGCATCCCGATTGCCGAAGGAGCCACCATGTACCCATGCCCCATGTGCGAAGTCGATACCGTTCTCAAGCGCGCGGGCGTAGTGGACATCCCACTCATAGTCGCCGTGAATGTGCTTTAAGTCTGGATCATCGAAATAGGGCAATTCAGGGATTGGCACGCGCTCGCTCTCTGGCAAGTCGCCCAAAAATGCCCAGATAAAGTGGTAGCGGTCAACGGCCGGATAGGCATCGACACGCGCCTTTTTGGGAATGCCGCGTCCCGGCGGATTGGCGGGAATTTCAACACATTCACCATCAGGTTTGTATTTCCAGCCGTGATAGGGGCAGCGAATACAGTCGCCTTCAGTGAACCCTTCTGACAACGCCCCACCACGATGGACGCATAGATCACTCATCACAACTGGATTGCCTTTTGTGTCTCGATATAAAACCAATTCCTGACCCAACACAGTTAGCCGTATCGGGTCACGGGTAACATTTGCGCTATGTTCAATGGCGTACCAAAAGTTTTTTATCATAAGCTTTGTAACTATGAAGGATGCCGTCTGCAAACTCGTTGCATTTCAGCGGTCATCCTTGATAGGTCGTAATTTAATGTCCAACTGATTCGGCCGATTCATGCAACGGCACAACTTTATCTCGCACGATGAGTCCCCAAATAATTACCAACACGCTAAAGCCCCCAAACAGAACAAACGGCCCCGCTTCACGCCAGCCATCAAAGAGAATCCCGCCAATTTTTGTGGCGATCAAAATGCCGACTGCCCCGCAAAAACTAAAAAAGCCAATCACCGAGCCACGCACCTCTTTGGGGGATTGCTGAGCGATTAAGACACCGCTGGCGATCACGCCGCTAATCTCGCCCAAGCCGATGAACACAAGGCTGACGATCATCGCTGGGCCGAATGGGTCGTTGATTAAAAAGGTCGAAAGGTAGCCAATTGCCGAAAAGCTGGAGGCGATGATCAACGCATTGACGCGATTGATGCGGTCGGCCATGATGCCAAAAAGCGGTGCGCCGAGCAGGGCAAACCCCTGCGCAATGGCGACAAACCCGCCCGCCGCAGCCACCGCTGCCGCCCGCGTCATGCCGAGTTCCTCCGTGCCATGATTGGCAATCCACAGCAGCAGGAACGTCCCGACAACGGCCAAATCACCACGCGAATTGAAGGCCGCCGCATAAGCCAGCGCAATGCCGGGATCACGTGCCGCATCTAACCCTTCACGCGCAATTTCGACGAGACTTTTGCGCTGCTGTTTTTGTTTTTCGGTGCGTCCTTGTAAGCCAAACCAGAGCCAAATGGCGGCGATCAGTGCAAATCCTGCTGCGACATAAAAGGCGGCCTGACCTGCTGCAATCGCGTCCATCCCCCGACTTTGGAAAATTTGTGGCAAGCGCACCAAGAACAGCACCGTGACCATCGCGCCTAAGCCGTTCATCACGCCCTGCATACCGGATGCACGCCCGCGATCTGCGTCCACGGCGTAATCTGCAACGACGGTGGCGAGCATCGCAGTTGCAGCGGCCGATCCGAGCGCAAAAACGAGACGGAAACCGAGCATCTGCCCGACGGTCGTGGCGGATGGATAGAGGAAGAGACCCAGCGCAATCAGGAAAAAGCCAACGACAAAGACGGGTTTTCGGCCGATTTTGTCGCTCAACGTTCCCAATACCCCAATGCTGATAATGATGACGACCTCTGCCCAAAATGCGAGATTGCCGCTCACCACCCCTGTTTCAGCCTCTGGAATGCCGAGCGTTTCCGTCAGTAAATAGGTCTGCAACTGCGGTAAAAACGTGAACAGCATGATGCTAAAAAACGCTGCCACGTAGAACGTCAGCATGTGGCTGCGTCCGACTCCTTGTTCGAGTCGAACGCGACCTAAGCGGGTTTGAGGGATTATTTCGGCCATTTATCTATAGCATCTGCGTCTATGCTGACGCTACCTCTCTTTGTAATGTGAAATCAACGCCCGTTCACCCCACGTCTCGTTGGCGAGCGTGCCGCGAACCAATGCCACAACCATCTCCGCCACAAGCAGTCGTAATTCCGCCTCATCTTGCGGTTCACTATCTTCTAGAAAGCCGCGCCCCATCGTTGGGTCATGTGGATAGGCAACGTCAAAGTGTCCCGCATCCCCAAAGATGACGAGATGACCGCGCTCGATCGCCTCGTCAAATGTGCGCTCAATGGCAGCGGTCGCGCTGCCTTCGGCCAGACCATAGCGATGGCTACTCGACGCGATCACGCCGTCATTTGCTCCGCCCATGATGAGAATCGGCAAATCGGACAAGACGGGCAAAATCGTGCCAACGTCATAGCCAAACATCGTGGAGGCCATCGTATGCCCTGCATAACCGAACGCTCCCTTAACCTGTGGGAACCAGTCAGGATTTGCGTTTTGGAATGCCATCGTTGCGCCTGCCGAATGACCGCCCAGATAGATGTTGTCAAGATCGAGTGCGCCCGCTAAGACGCTATTCGACTGCAAACGTTCGAGCAGTTCAAGCAGTGGTGCAATCACGGTGCTGGTTGGTTTTGAGCCATATACCTCTGGGCCCAGACTGCTCAAATCAACGCCGGCCGTTAAGCTGATGAAGCCGGGCAGGTCTTCCGCGATCCAGTCATAGGTCACCGTGACGATTCCTGCTCTCGCCAATTCAACCGCCAACCATTGGTAGGCTTCCTTGCCGACGTTGATGCCTGAAAGGAAGATGACGACCGGCATAGGGGCGTGGTTTTCGGCCGATAACACCCCCGTGTTCTGCTCCATCAACGTCCTGCCATAGACGGCAGGGTAGTAGATTTTGGCGAAAATGGTGTCGTATTGGGCGGGTGCGCCTTTGACTTTGACAGCGCGGACGATGGCTCTAATCATAAGTGATGCGTGGTGCGTGACGCACGACGAAACAATTTACTGCGGTCTTGGCAAGACGCGGTCCCCACCCCACAAACCACTGACAAGCCGTTTTGTCATCTCTGCCCCAAACAGGCGGTCGCCCATTGCGTTGGCGGGGTCACGGTCGGCGATGGCGCGGCGCATGTGCAGGTCGCGTGCGGCGAGGGCGGAACGGTCGGCGGCGGGGACGGGATCGGCCGAATCGACCAACACCAGCCACTGGTCAAACATCGCGTGGGCAATCTCGCGCAGTCGTTGCACAATTTCCGTCTCAGGTTTAACCAGATAACAGTGGCTCGATTGCGACTGCGAATGGCGCATATACGGCGTTTTGCTGACGAACTGACCGAAGCGTGGATCGTTGCGCGTCTCGACATAGAGATCGTTGATCGGCGCATAGTAGCGGTCGAGATAGTCGAGATTGACCGTCAAATCGGCGCGCGGCACAAAGTCACAATAGAAGAAGACATCGGGCATCGTTCCCATCGCCAGCCCAAAGTGCGGCACGTCGATGTGTGGCCCAAGCCAAATCGAAAAGTGCATGTTGCTAAAGCTAAATTTCGGATTGCCGATCCACGTATGTGTAAACCAGTCGATTTCATCGCTGCTATAGGCGCGCAAGGAGCCTTGTGCGTTGCCGTCAAGCGAGGTGTAACTGCTCAGATCGTGTGTCGATGGGTCTTGCGTGACGGCAAAACGCGCATCAAACTTTTGGCGCAGTTCAGTCAACGTGTCCCACAGAACGTCGAACGTTCCGGTCGCATCGACGTGCGGTCGTTCATCGACGAGTTCAAGTAGTGATTTGACGGTATCCTCTGCCATATTGTTCTCCTATTCCCACGGCATGTCGTGCCAGCGGATAAATTCTTCAAGGGCTTCCTCAAGAATGCTGTAATGGTCACCTCTGCTGCTGTGGCGATCAAAGGCGACATTGGCATCAAAGAATAGTTTTTCGGCCGATCGAACAATCGCTTTCGGCACATCGCCACTATCGTAAACCTCTTCCATATTGCTAAATGCGTTGGCGAGCGGCTCATCTGAGCCTTCCACAACCGCGACCTGTGCCGCATATTGCAACATACCCGCCACGAGTGGGGCAAGCCGATGGGTGCGTCCGTCTGGGACCAGTTCGCTCAACATCTTGACCCAGACTTGATAGGTTGGTTCGCCAACGATGGTGGCGAGGGAGTCTGCTTTTCTTTTCATCTCAATATCGGCCGAAATCTGCACAATTTCCGGCCAGTCTGTTTGTGATGCAATGCCGATAATCTTGGCAACAACGTTGCCGTCATCATGGAAAACACCGCCCGTGATTTGACGATCTGCGCCGTCTAAAAAGCCAAATGAGACAAATGAATGTCCAAAGCGCGGCCAATGCCCACGCCCTGTCATGATGCCATCGACATATTGAATCCCCATGCCGACGACATCTGTGCCGAGATAGTGGCGGTTCTTGCCAGCGACGCGCAAATCAAAAATCCATTCGCCTTGAAATGCGCCCATCGGATGGGTGTGCAGTTCGGCTGAAACCTCACAATTCTGCACCACCCGCAAATTTCCATTCGCCCGCCTGAACAACTCGCGCCGCTGCCGCACGAATCCCGCATATGAATCATCGGGATCAAACACCGTTTCGGTGACGCGCCATGTGCCTAAGAATGAGTCGCTCATAATTTAATCGGTGAGGCGTCACGCTGTGTAACTGAGAACGCCGAACTGCACGCCAATGCGTTGCCCACCGCGATACCAGTTATGCACGACCGCCTTATGTGTGCCATCGTGCGAGACAACCTCGCGCCGCCAAACGCGCAAACTCTTTGCGAGATGGTGAAATGTGCCGCTCAGTGCGCGCCCACCGCTCAAGCTATAACTTCCGACCACCTCTCCCGCGTTTGACCACGCCAACCAGCCGTTCGTGTTTAGTTCGATTTGGCGGGTTGTGGGATCAAAGTGGTTGCCGATGAGTGTGGTGCGCAGCATGTTGGGGGCGGTGCGTGGTGCGTGGATGATCTCTTGATAGCTTGTCGTGCCGAGTTCCACCAAATCGCCATCGAGCACATTTAACGTGCCGCGCCATTCGCCTTCACGTTGCAGCAAAATGGCGTCACGTCCACCAGCAGGGTCGTTGGCAAAGTCAAACGATGTGCCGTTTTGCATCGTTGGATTGACACCTTGCCATGCGTCATCGACACGCTGATAGTCGCCCACAACGACGTAGATCAACTGCTCGCCGCGTGACATCAGCGCAAGCGACATCTGCCGATTCTGGTCGGGCAGAATCATCAAGAAAAAGCGTTGGGTTAAACCGGTGACGGGCCAGTAGGCATTTGCGTCGATGAGATTGTTGGCGAGTGTTTCGGCGTAGCCATAGTTGGCGGGACCTTGATAGAGTCGGTAGTCACCATGATCGACAATTGTGTAGCTGCCGCTAAATTTGAAGGGGCCGACAAATGAGAGGTCGATCTTGACCGCGTTTTCACCCGTCACGCGCTGGACATGGCGTTGATCGTGGGCGTTGCCGAGAAATTGGCCGTTGCCATCATAGACTTCGGCCGATCCGATCCAGCGGCCGATACCAGCGGAGAAGGTGCGTGTTGCGTGCTGCGTTGTACCTGTCATATCGGCTTGATGATGTCGCGTTGAATGAGTTGTTCGGCGGCGTGGGCAACAGTCGCTAGATCGCTGCCGATTGGTTGAGGTGTCATGTAGCGGCCGCGTGTCTCGATAATCGTTGTGGGGTCTTTGAAAGGGTAGGGGTCGAGGGTGTAGGTGTTATCGCCAATCGGCCGAATTGTCACCGTCACATCATCTCCAAGCGCACGCGGCACATTTTCAAAAGTCGCCTCTTTGCGCGCCTCCGCATGGGTTGTCTGAAAATACAGCGCCAGCGTGTCAAAAAATTGCAGGAGCTTGTAGTTATGAAACAGGAAATCATCAGTTGACCATTCTGCTGACAACTGCTCCTTCAAGCCTTCCTGTCGCGTTACCTCATCTGCCAACATCTGCGAGACATACGGTTGCAACTCTTCAGGCATGAGGTCGATAAAGATAAAGTTTGAAAGCCCATAACGCCCATGATAAAGCCCATAGGTGTGCATACTCGAAATGACTCCACAGAGCGGATGGTGCGCTTCGTTTACGTCGGGTGATCCCGATCCTGTGCGCACCAGCTTGTCTAGCGGGGTTTTGACGAGATGGTAGGGCAGCCCTGTGTTGGGATCTTGCAGCCAGCGACTGTCTAAATCGATCCAGCCGTCATCATGGTGGGCGACGACAAACTGAATGAGGTGGGCGGGATCAAGCGGCGCGAACTGTGCATTGCCAAACGCGCGGGCTAATTCGGCCGATGCGAGTGCATGATCAACTTGCGTCATGACGAAGTGGGAGTCGTTTGAAGAAGTTTGAACAATCATGAAAATGAGCTACTAGAAGATGTTACGCTACCCGCACAAAATCCTGAATCTGATACAGCTCCGTCTTCCCGTCTTTCACCTTGTGGGTGATGATGCGCCGCTGGTTCGGGTCGATAAAGTAGTGATTGTTATAGACCGTCGTTTTGGAGACATCGCTGTGGATGGTGAAGACGTAGTTAAATGGCGTGATTTCTGAGCCATCGAGTCGAATAAACTCGTTTTCGCCCCAGCAAAATTTACCGTCCACCCGAATATCTGTCTCAAAAACGACAGGTTTGCCTAATGGGTAAAAGCGTTCAAACGCCTCGTGTAAATGCCACGTGTTGTCATCGACCCAGTAGACTTCCATATGGACGGCGGTTGATTCGATAAAGTCGCCGCGTGGGGTAAAGCTTTTGGTTAATCCTTCCCAGCGTCCCATAAAACATTGGTAGGGGCGTTGCAGTGGGGGGCCATAGTCGTTCATAGGTTTTATTGACTCAACCGATACTTAAACCGCTGTCCGTTAAACAACGCCTTGATCAGTTGGACGGGGCTGCCGTTTTGGTCAACGGTCACGGCTTCGATTGAGAGGGCGGGGGTTTTTATGTCTATATCTAGCAGGGCGGCTTTATCATTGCTCAAATTGACCGCTTCGATAGTGCGTTGTGTGCTGTAACCGGCCGTCAGGGGGAGTTGGCGCATATAGGTGAGCCATGCGTCATCGTCATAATCGGCCGAAATGGTCAAATCAAGCACGCGCTTTGGCACATAGGCCGAGTGATGACCGATGGGGACGGAATCGGCCGAAAACAAAAGTTCAACATAGTAAACGCCCATCCCCTCTTCCAATTGCAATAACTGGCGCACCGACTCGTCAGGCAGCGTCCATTCACGCCGAATGACCTTCCATGAGGGAGTATTGCCCTGTTGCAACAAGTAGTCACTCAGGGAACGACCACTGGTTAGATCATGCGATAGCTTGGGTATGGCGACAAACGTTCCACGCCCACGTTGGCGCGTCAAGCGTCCGTCGGAAACCAGTTCGCCCAACGCCAAACGAACCGTTGTGCGGCTCAGATCATACGTTTGTTGCAACTCCTGCTCTGAGGGAATCATTCCACCCACCTGCCATTCGCCATCTTTGATTTTGGCCTCGAAAATTTGCGTCAGCTGATGATAGAGAGGAATCGGTGAGTCACGGTCAATCGTTTTCATCATAGTTGTACTTGTAAATGTTATAACGTTATGACATTGTATCGTTTAATTGATTTCTGTCAAAATATAGCTGCAATTTGGAAGATTCAAGCGCCCAACGTCACGGACGCGCCGCTAGAAAGTCACGACTGCTGTTCATGATGAGGGCAGGTAGGGCATTGAGAATGATCGTCGCGCCGCGCGCCAACTGTTGTCGGGCAGCATCGGCCGATCCCGCCGTAATGCCCGCCGCCACACCCGCCGCACGCATGATCCCAATCGCCTCATCGATCACCGCCTGTACCTCAGCATGGTTGGCCCCATCCACATAACCCATCGCCAGCGACAAATCACGTGGCCCAATCACACACCCGTCAACGCCATCCACCGCCATCATTTCGGCAAAATGGGGCAACAATGCGGCATCCTCAAATTGTGGCAATATCAAAATTTGTTCGTTGGCAAATGGCACATAGGCGACGGGATCAATGTTCGTCATGTAGCGGGCCGCGCGCACCAAGCCCAACCCGCGCGTGCCGTGCGGCGGATATTTGCAGGCGGCGACGAACTGTTTGACAGAATCGGCCGAATTCAAACCCGGTATCATCAAACCCATCATGCCCGCATCTAGATGGGCCAAAATTAGCTTGGGATCGGGCTGTCCAATGCGCGCAAGCGGCGTCACATCAACCGACTCACACGCTCGCACGATATTCGTCATCTGCTCGGGATTGATCAACCCATGCTCCGCATCGACCATGTAATAGTCAAAGCCCGCTAGCCCGACCAGTTCTGCCACCAGCGGATCGCTGCTCTTTGAGATCACGCCAAATACAGGCTCACCGTTCTTCAGTTTTGTTTTTGTCTTGTTTTCACGCATTGTTTGTTGTTCCAAAATGTAGATTGAGAATCTGTTGGTGTCACGGAGTTTTCCACATTAGTGCGTGGTGCGTGATGCGTGGTGCGTCTCCAGCCCACGCACTACGCACCACGCACCACGTTTTGCATTGTGGCAAAAACCTAAATTCACCAACAAAATCTCAAAAACGAGGATTTTAGGGGCAGGTTTACGAAAATTAGGACTTTACGCGATTTGTCCAATTGTATATACTGTACAGACGTTGTTCTTATCTTTACCTTCTATGATCCAGCTTAGTTATTGAGTTGATATTTACAGGATTAACGTCATGATTTTGATGAGCTTCGTAATTGGATTGGCAGCGGCAGCAGTGGCAGCAGTATTAGTTCCAAAAGTGGTCAAGGATCACTTGGATAAACAGCCCAAACCAAAAGCTATCCCTGTACGGAAAAATTAAAAAGTTTTACGGTTTAATGAAAAAAAGCGCGGCTTCCCAGTTTGGGGATACAGCCGCGCTTTTTGATCTATTAGGATATTCGGGCCTGCCTGTGCAGGAAGCTATTTTACAATGCAGAGCGGATTCCGCTCTTTAATGCAATCTACAAGGCATCAACAATCTGCCGCTTTATTTCGTCCCGCACCCGAGTAAAAACAGCATATTTTTCCTCAATCGTCCCCTCAGCATCGGCTGGATCATCAAATGGCATGTGATGCACTTCCCCCTCGCGCAACCAAATCGGACAATCTTCGGCCGCATTTGCACAAACAGTATAGACCCGATCAAATTTAACGTCGCTCAATGTGTCTGGCGTTTTGCTACTGAGATGATTGACGGAAACGCCAATCTCACGCAGCGCACGAATCGCCAGTGGGTGGACGTAGCCAGACGGACGAGTACCAGCAGAGTGCGCTTGCCATTCGTCCCCTTTTAGATGGTTGACGAGTGCTTCACCCATTTGGCTGCGGCATGAGTTGCCTGTACATAGAAATAGAACTTGTTTTTTTGTCATTTCGTGGCTCATGTTTCTAAATTATAGATTCACATTACGCGATGTTGAGGTAGGGGCAAGGTTGCGTAACATGATTTATACATATGTCGCGGTTTGAACAGGTTCCATCCCGTTGGCAGCAAATGCCCCGCTATCATCTTCTAAATCAACGATTTGCCCCGTCACCATGTAGACAACGCGCTGGCAAATATTGGTAACGCGGTCGGCCGCGCGTTCTAAGTTATGCGCTGCCCAAAGCAGGTAGTTGCCCTGATTGATGTAGTGGGGGCATTGCAGCATATAGGTGAAAAGCTCGCGGTAGACTTGTTGATAAAGTTGGTCAACTTCATCATCTTCTTGTGGAATCGACTGAGCGAGTTCGAGGTCTTGGCGTGTAAAGGCGACGAGTGAGCGATGCAACATCCCCTGAGCTTTGGCAGACATGGCCGGGATGTCGATGAGTGGTTTCATCAACTCATCCTCACCAATCAGGTTGTTGACTTTGGCGATTCCTTTAGCATAGTCGCCGATGCGTTCCAGTTCAGACGAAACCGCAATCAACGAAGTCAACAAGCGCAAATCGCCGGCACGTGGATTTTGTGTGGCGATTAAGCGAACACAGCCTTGTTCAATATCATAATAGAGCGAGTTGATGTGGGAATCGGCCGAAATTAGCTGATTCCCCCGCACAAAATCGCGCGTTTGCAGCACTTCGACGGCGTCGCGCAACGCAAATTCCACCATGCTTCCCATCGCCAATAGCTCATCTTGCAATCGCCGTGTTTCACTAATCAGAATGTGCCTTTTCATACGCCTCTCTGGCTGACAAATCTGCGACCAAATTATCCAAAACGGCCCGTGATGTAATCTTCTGTCAGATTATTGGCTGGATTGGTAAATAGCTGCGTCGTTGTGCCATATTCAAGCAGATAGCCTGTTCGATCATCATTGACATAGAACACAGCCGTATAGTCCGATGCGCGGGCTGCTTGCTGCATGTTATGCGTCACAATTGCAATCGTGTACTCTTTCTTGAGCTCTTGCAACAATTCTTCAATGCGCAACGTGGCAATTGGGTCGAGTGCGGAACAGGGTTCGTCCATTAAAATGACGTCTGGTTTGATCGCAATCGCACGTGCAATACAGAGTCGCTGTTGCTGACCACCTGAGAGCGAAAGACCGCTCTGTGTCAACTTGTCCTTGACCTCATCCCACAACGCCGCGCTACGCAACGACTGCTCGACCAACGCATCCATATCGCCCTTAAAGCCGTTGATCTTCGCGCCCCATGCAACGTTGTCATAAATGCTTTTGGGGAACGGGTTTGGCTTTTGAAAAACCATCCCGATTCGGCGGCGCACTTCAACGGGATCGACATTCTTCGCATACAGATCGCGCCCATGATAGAGCAATTCACCCTCAACACGCGCAATCGGAATCAAGTCATTCATCCGATTAAAGACCCGCAACACCGTGCTTTTGCCGCAACCGGAAGGGCCAATCAGTGCCGTAATTTTGTTTTCGGCGATGCTGAGATTGACGTTCTGGACAGCCTTGAAGCCACCATAGTAGACGTTCACCGCCCGTGCCTCAAGGATAGATTTCACTTCGACACGTTTGGATTCCATTGCGTTTTTTGGACCGTCCCCTTTTCCATTGGCTTGAAGACGGTGGTCATTGGGTTTTGTAATTCTCATTAATTGTTCTGTCATTTTGACCTCTATGCCAATTGCTTGCTAAAACGATTCCGCAACAAGACGGCCGTTGCGTTGAGCGTGAGCAGTAAAATTAGCAGCACAACGATTGCGGCTGCTGCGATATTTTGAAATTCTGCCTGCGGGCGCGATGTCCATTCGTAGATTTGGATGGGTAGCACGGTAAATTTAGAAAACGGTCCCGTTGGGTCGATTGAAATGGCTGTTGAGGCACCGACGACGACGAGAGGTGCAGTTTCACCGATTGCCCGCGACATCGACAAAATCGCACCCGTCAGAATGCCGGGCAGTGCATTTGGTAGCACGTGGTTCCATGTCGTTTGCCATTTGGTCGCGCCCAACCCATAGCTTGCCTGCCGCAGTGAATTTGGCACCGCACGAATCGCTTCTTGCGCGTTGATGATGATGATGGGCAGGATCAGCAAGCCGAGTGTCAGCCCTGCGGAAAGTATGGTGCGACCGTTGGGAGCCGCGTTGCCAAATGCGTCACCGCTTGTGAAAAAGCCGAGCGTTCGCACAAAGATGGCCAAACCGAGCATCCCATAAATGATCGAGGGGACGCCAGCGAGGTTGGCGATGTTCGTCTGAATGATGCGATTGAATGCGCTTGTGCGGTCTGCATACTCTTCAAGATAGATGGCCGCGCCCACACCGACAGGGAACGAAAATGCCATCGTGACAAAAATGACGCCCAGCGTCCCTAGAACAGCGGTGCGCACGCCCGCAATTTCGGCCACACTTGATTGTGGACTGGTGACAAAGCCCTTCGTCAACCATGAGCGGAACTCAACGGTGGCGTTGGGGTATTTTTCGGCCGAAATCTCCCGAATCTCCGCACCATTCGTAAGCGATTCAACAAAAGACCACGTTTCCTGCACACGTGGCTCAACCAGTTCGAGGTTGATCAGTTGCAGGACACTTTCACGACCGCGCACTGGGGCGGAACACCCTTCACGTGGATCAGGCTGGTTGCAAATGCTGTCGTACTGCTCCTGTGTTGAAAAGACCAGTTGGTCGGCAAAGAAGCGACCCTCTAGCTCAAGCGCACGTCCACGCTGTGAGCGGATGTTGGCTGCAAGAACGGCAATCAGCTCCTCTTTTGACATGTTTTCAAGAGCAGGAACAGGTTCAGGCACGTCGCGCCCTGTGTTTGTATAGTAATTGGCGACGAGGGTAGCTGGCTCAACCGTGTTTTCAATAGCCACATAGCCAAAGGTCGCGTTGAGAATGTTATAGAGCAGGGCAAGCAGCGCAATAATGGCGATTACCGTTGCCATCAGAAAGCTGTTGCGTGCCAGTGAGCCACGTTGATGGCGACGCTTGATCAGCTTTTGGAGTGAATCCCCTTCGGGATAACCATGTGCGTCCATTAGTCGTAAACCTCCCGAAAGCGAGCCACAAGTCGGCGGCTAACGATGTTAAGCAATAGCGTGATGACAAAGAGCAGCAGCCCAATCGCAAAAAGGCTGTTGTAATCGACCGAGTTGTAGCTAAGGTCGCCACCGCTGATACGGACGATATGTCCCGTCATCGTTTCGGCCGAAATGAATGGATTTAACGGCGTTCTGCTCGTCTCTGTTGCCAACGCGCCCCAGTTATCAAAGTTGCGTGGTCCTGAGCCGGCCGCAATCGCCACGACCATCGTCTCACCAATTGCACGCGAAATTGCAACGACAAACGCCGCCGTGATTCCTGATAGTGCTGATGGCAAAACAACGCGCAGGGCCGTTTCCAGCTTTGTCGCACCCAACCCATAACTCGCCTGTCGCAGTGAGTTTGGCACGGCGTGTAGCGCATCCTCACTCATCGAGCTGACCAGCGGAATGATCAAAATGCCGACGACGATACCTGCTGAGGCCGTGTTGAAGATGCTGACTGACGCCTCGCCAAAAACACCCCGCAACAATGGGGTCATAAATGTCAGCGCGAAGAAGCCATAGACGACCGTTGGTACACCAGCCAATACTTCCAAAATTGGTTTGATAATCGAGCGGGCTTTGTGTGAGGCGTATTCGCTGAGATAGATTGCGGTTGCAAGGCCAAGCGGGAGGGCGACAACCATGGCGATGGTGCTAGTCATCAGTGTGGACATCACCAGCGGCCAAATACCGAAATTTCCGATGGCTGGTTGCCACTGTGTTCCCGAAAAGAACGCCCAAAGCGAAACCTCATCTAGTTGGAAAAACAGCAATGCCTCTTTGCCGAGCACATACACGATGCCAATCGTCGTTAGAATCGAGATTGCGCCGCAAAGAAAAAGGAAACCTTGGATGAGCGTCTCACCGAATCGCTGTTTCTTTTCCAGATTAATCTCGACTTCGTTGCCGCGTGTTGCGGTTATCTCTGCCATTATTTACGACTCCTCTTCTGTAGTAATTTTGACCCAAAAGGGAGAGGTGGTCGCAAAACGTCCCGCCTCTCCCTCGCAAAATTGGCAAAAGTGTCCAGTTGTTTGGTCAAACTGTTAGACAATACCTTTACTGCGTGGCGTCTGCTATCTTCTGTACTGCGTTAGCGAGGTCGGCCTGACCCGCTGGGAAGTAGCCAACATCGTGGATTTCTTCGTTTACATGGGTCAAGTAGTAGCTGATGAACGCGCCAACCTGTGGCTTCTCGGCAATGATGCCCGCATCGCTGTAGATGAAGAGTGGGCGTGCCAGTGGGTAGGTCGCCGCATCGACAGACTCTTGGTTTGGCTCAACGCCGTCAATCGCCAGCGGTTTCAACAGGTCTGCATTTTCTTGGAAGTAGGCATAACCGAAATAAGCGATGGCATAGGGACTGCCTTCAACACCTTGCACGAGAACGTTGTCGTTTTCTGATAGCTCAAGGTTGTCGGCCGCCAAGATTGGCTGCTCGTCTTCGTCAAACACGACTTCAACGAAGTAATCAAACGTACCGCTGTCAGTGCCGGGGCTGAAGCGTTGGATGGGTTCTGCGGGCCAGTCGCTGCGGACATCTGCCCACGTTTCGGCCGTCGAGAAGATCAGCGCCAACTCTTCGATTGTGACGTCTTCAGCGAAATCATTTGCCGCGCTCACAACGACGGCCAATGCGTCTGTGCCGACACGGAATTCGATCGGATTTCGGCCGATTGCCTCACACTGCTCAATCTCACTGTCCCGAATTGGACGGGATGCGTTGCTGATGTCAGACTCGCCTTCGACGCAGAAGCGTTCAAAACCGCCACCCGAGCCAATGCTGTCAACGGTGATTTGTCCGCCAAAGCCATCATCCTCAAAACGTTCTTTCATACGCTCCGAAAGGGGGAAAACGGTCGAGCTACCCGCGATTGCGATGTCGCCTGTGAATGCGATGGGGTCAACCATCATCGCAGAATCTTCTTCGCTCATCGCACCGTCTTCTTCTTCCATCGGCATCTCTTCTTGCATCACGCTTTCGCCAGTTTCAACGGCAATCATTGCATTTTGCAAGTCAGTCGCACCAGCAGGGAAGTAGCCAACCTCGCCGATCTCTTCATTGACGTGTTGCAGGAAGTATTGAAGGAATGCCTTGACCTGTGGCTTTTCAGCCATGATGCCAGCGTCCCCATACATGAAAAGTGGGCGCGCCAGTGGGTAGGTCGCCGCATCGACAGACTTTTGGTTTGGCTCGACGCCGTCAATCGCCAGCGGTTTCAACAGGTCTGCATTTTCTTGGAAGTAGGCATAACCGAAATAAGCGATGGCATAGGGGCTGCCTTCAACACCTTGCACGAGAACGTTGTCGTTTTCTGATAGCTCAAGGTTGTCGGCTGCCAAGATTGGTTGTTCATCTTCGTCAAACACGACTTCAACGAAGTAGTCAAACGTACCGCTGTCAGTGCCGGGGCTGAAGCGTTGGATGGGTTCTGCGGGCCAGTCGCTGCGGACATCTGCCCACGTTTCGGCCGTCGAGAAGATCAGCGCCAACTCTTCGATTGTGACGTCTTCAGCGAAATCATTTGCCGCGCTCACAACGACGGCCAGAGCATCTGTACCGACGCGGATTTCGATCGGATTTCGGCCGATTGCCTCACACTGCTCAATCTCACTGTCCCGAATCGGACGTGATGCGTTGCTGATGTCAGACTCGCCTTCGACGCAGAAGCGTTCAAAACCGCCACCCGAGCCGATGCTGTCAACGGTAATTTGTCCACCGAAGCCGTCGCTCTCAAAACGCTCTTTCATACGTTCCGAAAGGGGGAAAACGGTCGAGCTACCCGCGATTGCGATGTCGCCTGTGAATGCGATGGGGTCAACCATCGTGTCATCTTCAGATAGTTCGACTGGCTCTTCCGTTGGGGTTTCTGCAACCTCTTCGGTTGTGTCGTCAGTGTCAGGCGCTTGCGTTGCAATAACAACCGCGTTGTCATCCTCCGCTCCCGCGTTATCTTGTGGTTCTGTATTTGCACCGCACGCGGCGACGAGCAGGGCAATCAGGGTAAATAGAATAAACAATCTACTTCGCATGTTTCTCCTCAAATTTTTTGTGGATTAAAAATTTCCAGCACATCATTTGTGCAGGATTTCACATACGAATGTTAAGCTGAGACCGTTAACGATTGTTTGCCTCTCTGTTAAGGGGGGGTCAAGGGTTTGTTAATGGGTGGTTAACAAGGTGCAGACAAAGAAAAACCGCGCATCAAACGATACGCGGTTTTGATTAGGAGGTAAAAAGTTATCTGTTACGCAGCACGTTTGCGTCAAAGTGCACTCAAAGTAACTGCAACACCCACAATGCGATCATTCCCGCCACAATTGTCGCCAGTAAATGCTTTGTCCGCCATGCGACCAGCAACGCGACCAATCCTGCCCAGATTTTCAAATTTCCCAGCGACAAGTCCAGCACCCCATCTGTCCGTAAGAAGAGCGGTGTGATTAACGCGGGAAAGACGGCGACGGGAACATAACGTAATGCCCGCCTGAACCAGTTAGGCATCTCCCATTTGCTAAAAATGAGGATGAACGACGCGCGTTCGAGAAATGTGACGAGGCCGACGAGGGCGATTGCAATCCAGATTTTCATGTAGAACTCTTGTCAATGAAGGCCACGAGCAACACGATGGGAGAAGCAGTCCGCCGCTTGTTCATCTGTTTTCGTGTACTTCATGGATTATTCTTATTGCTCTTTTCCAAGCATGAAGCCTGTGGCGATTCCTGCGATGGTCGCGATGATGAGGCCAATATTGTTGGGGAGATCGACGGTGAACATAATCACAATGGCCGAGACGAGGGCGGCGATCAGGTAGGAGCGATCCTTGACAGAGGGAACGAGAAGTGCCAAGAACATCAGGGGAATGACAAATGTGAGCGACCAGCTATCGGGGATGATTGCGCCCAAGAAATAGCCGATCATGCTGGCAACAAGCCAGACGGAGCCAATCGTCACGCCTAATCCCGCATGATACCAATGTTTGTTGGGCGCAGTCGGATTTGCGCTATGATGCGCATAGGCGAGGGCATAAACTTGATCAACCATCACGAAGGCGAGGGCAGCTTTCCAAAGTGGAGAGAGCTTCTTATAGAAGGGCGCAAGCGATGCGCTGTAGATCACGTGCCTTAAATTGAGGATGCCTGCCGATAAGACGATCACCCACATAACGGCGTTTTTATCGAGTAGGTCAAGTGTGACAAGTTGTGCTGCTCCTGCAAAAATCAGGAGTGATTCTGCAAAGGTTTGGATCGACGTGAGGTCGAGTTCGGCCGATACGACCCCCACAACCATTCCAAATGGAAACGCCCCAAACAAAATCGGAAAAACATCACGCGCACCGTTTGCAAACGCATCACGCGCAGTCAAAGTTATCTCTTCACTTTTCACAATTCAATGCTCACTTCCCGCTGCTTGATGCAGTGGGCAATAGTACAGACGGCGTCCGCCTAACGTTGTTTTGACAATCGGCGTGCCGCACTCCCAGCATGGTTCATCGGCGCGATTGAAGACGCGGAAACGATAGCGATGAAACGGCAAATTTCCCATCTTAAGCTCTTCAACCAATGTTAGATCGTTTGTGATTCCCTTTGTGCGATAGGATTGGCGTGTGAGGTCGATACACGCATGGGCGAGGGCTTCGATCTGTTGCGGCGTGCAGTCAATCGGCCGATATTGCGGCCATATTCGCGCCACAAATAACGCCTCGCTGCGTAAATAGTTTCCCAGCCCCGCCAGAAATTTTTGATCGAGTAGCAGTGAGGGAAAACCGCGTCGCTTAAATTTGTCGCTGACAAGGCGTGCAATTACCTGTTCGACCGTCACGTTTTCATCGAGTAGGTCGGGGCCGATGCTGCTCATGAACGGGTGTATGGCGATCTCTTCAGTGCGCACGACTTCGATATCAGAGGCACTATAAAGCAGGGCTGATTTTTCCGTGTTGTGAATGGCGAGGCGCAACTGGCGTTTTGTTTCAGGCAGATCGCGGGCTGGGCGAATCACCCATTTACCATAAAGTTGATTGTGGCTGTAAATGTTGAGGCCGTTGTCAAAGCGTGTCAACATCGCCTTGCCATAGGTGTCTACCGCTGTCACGGTTTGCCCCTCAAGTTCCTTCGCATAGTGCGCAAGATGGTCGAAGGCAAAGAACACCTCTTCAACAGGCTTCCCCACGATGGCTTTTGCGACCGTGTCGGCCGCACGGCGGATTTCAGGCCCTTCTGGCATAATCAAACAGTTGACAGTGAACAATCAGCATGACGACAATCCAACCATTTACTGTTCGACCGTTGCTTCCCAGCCTTTTTGCTCAATGTAGTCTAAGCTTTGATGACGGAAATAGGCATTATACAGGTCGGCATATTCACCGTTGAGCGCGATCAGTTGATCGTGTGAGCCCTGTTCGCGGATTTTGCCGTTGGCAAGGACGATGATGCGATCGGCCGATCGGACCGTGCTTAGGCGGTGGGCAATCACAATCGACGTGCGATTCTCCATCACGAGTTGTAACGCTTCTTGGATTTGTGTTTCGGTAAAGGGATCGATATTTGCCGTCGCCTCATCAAAGATAAAAATGCGTGGATTGGCGACCAGCACGCGTGTCAGCGCGACCAACTGACGCTGTCCCATTGAAAGACGGCTGCCGCGCTCCCCAACGGTGCTTTCCAACCCATCAGGCAGCGTTTCAAGCCATTCTCCGTCGCCAACCTGATTGGCAACGGCGTAAATTTCATCATCCGTAGCATCGGGGCGACCATAGCGGATATTGTCTGCGACCGTACCTTCAAAGAGAAAGGGAATCTGCGAGACGATGCCCAACTGCTCCCGATATGCGGTTAAGTCGAGATCGCGCAAGTTATAGTCGTCGATGCAGATTTCGCCGCTTTGGAATTCGTAGAAGCGGGTGACGAGCCGGATGATGCTCGATTTTCCCGCGCCCGTATGGCCGACGATGGCGAGCGTTTCGCCGGGTTGAATGGTGATGCTGAAATCGTCGAGAATCTGTTCGCGCGTCGTGTAGCTAAATTCGACGTTCTGAAACTCGATGCGACCAGAGAGATTTTTCGGCCGAATATCACCCGTCTGTTTGACGCTCGACTCTGAGTCAACGAGTGCAAAGACGCGCTCGGCCGCCGCCAATCCCTGCTGGAACTGGCTCCAAAATGCAGACAGATTAAGCAGTGGAAACCAGAAGCGCTCCACCGTGGCAACAAACAGATACCATGCGGAAATAGCGATGGCGCCTGCGATAGCGACACGCCCACCAAAATAGACGAGCGCGGCCGTCGCGGCTCCCAATAAGATGGCAAGTGTCGGAAAGATTAGTGCGATAACAAGGGCACGGCGCAGATTGATGTCGTAGGCTTGTTTGTTGACATCTAAAAAGTCGTCGTAGATTGCCTGCTCTTGGCGAAAGTTTTTAGCGACGCCGATTCCCGTCACGGCTTCTTGAATTGACTTATTCACTTCAGCTAACACACGCGAGGCTTGGGTCGTGGCGCGTCTGGCGAGGGCGCGAAAGCCATTCGCCACCAGAAAAACGACGGGGATCATGCACAACAGCACGACCGTCAGGCGAATTTCGATGGTGATGAGGAGAATGAGCAGCATGAAGGAGGTGGCAATCTGCTGCACGAGGTCGGTGACAAGGATAATAATTCGGCCGAATTCATCCGTATCACTCGTAATGCGGCTGACGATACGCCCCGAACTAAATTCATCGTAGAAGGATAAATCTTGTCGCGCCGCTGCGCCAAATGACTTGGAGCGCATGTCCAATATAACGCTTTCGACCACTTTGACCGAATATAGTCGCTTCACCCAATTGACAAGCCAAATTAGCACGCCATCAGCAAAAACGATACCAATTAAGAGCGGGACAAATGCCGCATTGCCGCCATCTGCAATGATGTTGATTCCACGAGAGATAATGACGGCCGGTGCAGCTTGCAACGCCGATAGTAGAACAACCGATACGATGACAATGTAAACTTCCCGACTGTATTTGCCAAAATAACTACGAATCCGTTGAATTAGTTCACGGTCACTATATTGGCGGTCGTACCCTTCCGCGTTGAGACCTTGCATGATGGCTGCCATGATTTGCTCCGAAATTAGATGGATATCTAGTTAATTGTGACGTACCCTCTAGTTCTCGACAATAGGAACCCTATCAATGTTCAACCAGCGGCCGACGATTGGATTTCATGTTTTCGTAAGACATTTTTCCTAATTATGATCATTTCGCTGGCTCGGCGCGTATCATATATCAGATGACAGAACTGTGACCGTTAACGCTGATCGTTTGACGGATACGACTGTGTTGGGTATTGTTCTTGCGCCCTCTAGATGTTAACTGTTTGAGAATGAGTAAAACACCCGTAATCCGCTTTGATAATGTAACAAAGCGATTCAAGTTGACGCATGCCCAAAGCAGCGTTTTTGAATCGCTGATGCATCGTCTCCATGTACGACGCTTGCCATTGGAGGAGTTACTGGCGGTGGATGGGGTTAGTTTTGATGTGCAGCGTGGCGAAAGTGTTGGTCTGATTGGACATAACGGTAGCGGAAAAAGCACGTTGCTCAAGTTAGCGACCCGGATCTTGCGACCGTCGAGTGGGGATGTAACGGTTTTCGGCCGAATCTCAGCTCTTCTTGAGCTTGGCGCAGGCTTCCACGAAGATCTGACGGGACGCGAGAATATCTATCTAAACGGCTCCGTTCTCGGATTAAGCCGCGCCGCGATAGATGCAAAGCTTGACGAAATTATCGCATTTTCTGAACTTGAACAGTTTATCGACACGCCTGTAAAGCACTACTCCTCTGGCATGTACATGCGGCTCGGCTTCAGTGTGGCCGTCCATTGTGACCCAGATGTGCTGCTCGTCGATGAGATATTGGCGGTGGGCGACGGTGCATTTCAACGCAAGTGTCTCGACCGTATTCAACAACTCAAAAGTAACGGTGTCACGATTGTAATGGTTAGTCATCATTTGGAGACGTTGGAAAAGCTATGTGATCGACTATTGTGGATGGATAAGGGCAAACTCATCGCAATGGGCGATACGGCAACCATTAGTGAGCGTTATACAGCTTATATGAACGAGCGCATCAGAGCGCAGGGAGGCAGCGGTTTTGTCGCCAATCGTTCTGGGACGCATGAGGCAGAGATTACAGAGGTTCGATTGCTCGACCAATTTGGCACAGTACAGGATCAATTTTCAGTTGGGGATCCTATGACACTGGAGCTGAACTATGTCGCACATCGGCCGATTCTCAACCCGGAAATAGGTTGTGCTATCTACCATAGTGATGGCACGCAACTAACGGGGGCAAATAATCTTAGCCACAATCTCCCGATAGCCAAAATTTTAGGGCAGGGACAACTTTGCTATCACATTCGTCGCCTCCCATTTTTGCCCGGTCAATACAATGTCAGCGTGGCAATCCATGATAGTCAACAACCGATTCCTTACGACTATCATCAACACGCATACACCTTCTCGATCACAGCCGATCAGCCTCTAGATCTTCAGGGATTGGTTGTGGTCGATGCAAATTGGAGTCATCTGCAACCCGATTTGCATCATTCAACTTAGCAGGAGAAATTTATCATGAAGAAAAGACCTTTATTGTTTACGGGATTATCGCTAATTGCGATCATCGGATTTGCCGTTTTGATTGTCAGTGGTCAAAGCCGCACAGCAGAAGATTTTGTGCTGGAACAAAAGCCAGCAGAATTTCCAACAGAAGAAGATGCACCAGAATTTAACGAATCGAGCGAAGTACTTAATAGTATGCCGAGTTGCCGCTATGGTATCGCTGATTTGTCTAACACCCCCCCCGATTGGATGCGTGCCCTTGGAACAGGCTGGTACGTTAACTTTAGCGCAAATCGGTCTGAGTTAGCAGATATTCAATATACACCCATCATTCGAATTGAACAGTTCCGGGATGATAACGGTAACGCAATATTGCCGCGTGGCTATCAAATAAAACCATCGCTAGATTACTTGGTTGCACAAGCACGAACGAACCCCGGTCGTCTCTATCTTGTCGGGAATGAGGTTGATCGAATTGGGCAGGATGGGACAGAACCAGATCTCTACGCTGAAGCCTATAACATCGTCTACCATACGCTGAAGGCGGCAGACCCAGCGGCACGCTTTGCGATCTCTGGCTTGGTTCAAGTGACTCCCAATCGACTGCGCTATCTAGATCTCGTTTGGGCTTCCTATCAGCAGCAGTTTGGTGTTCAAATGCCCGTTGACGTCTGGAATGCACATATCTATGCGCTACCTGAGATTGAACGGAACGGCGTACCGAATGGCATTGCCAGCACAGCTGTTGGTACAAACAACTTTGGTGCCATCATGGGCAGTGGTGGAAATGTCGTGCATTGTGGCAACGAAAGTGATGACACGTACTGCTATGCTGAGCATGACAGCATCACCATTTTTGCCAATCAAGTGACAGCAATGCGGCAATGGATGAAAGATCATCATCAACAAAACAAGCCGCTAATCATTTCTGAATATAGCCAACTTTATCCCTATATTCTTGAGGGTGACGGTTGCTATTTGCAGGATGAGTATGGTCAATGCTTTGATGAAACCCGTGTGACGAATTTCATGAAGGCAACGCATAACTACTTGGAAACGGCCGCAGATCCTAACTTAGGTTTTGCACCCGATGGCAATAAACTCGTCCAACAGTGGTTATGGTTTGGCACGCATACGGAACGGGTTGGACACGCAAGTAATCTCTTGTTGAACGAAGATTTTGTTGGTGCGCCAGCTAATGATGCGTCGTTGACGGCGATGGGCAAGGCATTCAAAGCGGCGGCGACTGGTGGTGAACTTCGGCCGAATATCGTTCCTTACTTTATTGCAAGCCGCTTGGGGAACAATGGCGATGTTATACTGACCGTCAATGCACGTAATACAGGCGACTCACACGTTACTGCGCCATTCGTTGTGACATTTTATTCAAACGCAGGCTTAACGCAGCCAATTGCGACCGTGACAATTGATCCAGTTTTACTCGGTTGCGCTCAACGGGAGTATACATTCTCGGCTGTTTGGACCGGCGCACCCACTGGTGTGAGAAACGTTTGGGTCAAAGTCGATGCAGGCAACGCGATTGATGAGTTCAATGAAAACGACAATATCTTAAGTGGTAAGGCAATTAACGGCAATGAAACTTATTTGCCAGCAATTCGCCGCTAGAAGATTAGTCGGCCGAGTCAAAACCTAAATTTCTGGCGCGGTTGAAAGCATGATGACGAACTGGGTTCCGCTGTGGAACTCAGTTTGTCATAACGCTGCACAAAAAGGTGATGTTGTTAGGCAAATAACAGCAGCCACATCACGCTAATCCCCACAAGAATACACCCCAACAAAATATTGCGTACAGGATAGCGATCAGACCAACGCCAGCCACCCCAATAAAGCAGTATGCAAAACAACCCTGCAACCGCAAAACCGAATAATTGCCAGCTTGGAAATAAGGCGTTTGTGAAACGATAAACGGGTGAGTTTATCGCCACCCAAAATGTGTTTGGGTCGCGCCACAGCAATGGTAGATTCCCCAGCAATTTATCGAAATAGAGCGAGACACCATCCTCCGCCCAAATGTATTCAGGATTAAAGACAACGATGTATCCGCCAATTTGCTGCTCTAAGCCGAAGCGCAATAATATCCAATGGTGCAATGCAAATAGCGTGCCGATAAGGGTTGCAAATTGCCAACGTAGACGAATGGCATCGAGAAACACGGCATAGCCAATGACAAGAATTGCCAGTTCACTGGTGAATCGACGCGGACCAAATCCACCCCCACCAAACCAGTCAAATGTGCTGCCGTTCACGTATATCTCAAACAACACGATGCATAGTAACGGCAATCCAACTGAAAGATGCCGACGACATAGGATTACTAACCCGACAACCGCAGGGAAGAAGATCGGCATCCAAAATAGCAGTCCACGATAGGTTGAAAAGAGTGTTGGCCATAGTCGCGGCGCAGTCCAATCGACATAGCTATCCCCTTGTGGAACAGTGATCCAACTCCCATAAAAAATGCGCCACATGGTGAACTGAATGGTCATCACTGCCAGAAAACCACCAACGGCTAGCAACACCTTACGGGCAGCATTTGGCAATGTGCGAAAATTCTTTACCGTTTCTATCGCCGCAGGAATTCCAATCAACAGTAGATACATGCCGTTCTGCCAACGCACCAGCGCAGCGCAGCCGATAAGCATTCCAAGCCCAATGTTGAATGTCGGACTATCCTCTTGTTTGCGCCACCAGTAACCGACACAGATTGTGGTTAGAAGTGCCGACATTGTGTGGGAGTAGAACGGCTCAATAAACTGGTAGTAGATAAGCGGCGTCGCACACATGAGTGTGGCGACAGAGATGAGCGCAGATTTGCGCGAGATGATTTGTCTTGCAATTTGGAAGCTAAAAAAGTAGGCGCATAACCCTGCAAAGGCAGGTAGGGCCGCCTGTACAGAAAGCACAAATGGCTCATAGCCGTCAGCATTTGTGAACAAGCGGGCTAGCAAAAGCCATGGCACCCAAATAATGGCCGTGCCAATCGCAAAGGGGCTGTCAACAAAACCTGTTTGCGTCTTAACTGTATGAAATGCATTTCTCGCAAATCGGTCGCTTGTGACCTGATAGGCCAATTCAATGTCATTAGCGAGTTGCAGATCCCCATCCATGACGATAGAACGGGCATATGCATAGTAGAATACGCCATCCCATTCGGGATGTTCGGCCGAAAATAGCAACAACCACTGTACTAAAAATATCGCAATGAAAATCAAATATGGGAGACGTCGCATGACAGCCAAGTATAACAGGTTGCCCTCCGCTATTTGCATCTCATTCGACCGATTGTTGAAACCTTAAAGCTGTTAAGGATTATTGTGCAGTATGATTGGAAGGTTGATTTCGGCCGATTTGCACCAATCTGCCATAACGACATTTGAGCGTTGGTAGCTCGTTCCATCTTTGCCAACGGGTTGAATCTGATAGAAACAGTTTGCCCCAGTCGGAAAAGTATAGGTTGTCTCAAATCCGTCCTTTAACACAACCGCCACGAGCGTTGTTGGATCGACCGTGTCACCGCTGAAAATGCGATAGTAGACAATTTCTGTCGCACCATTCCAGCTGAAGAAAAGATTGACGCTATCGTTGTCAGATTGTGCAACGAGTGTTGGGATCGTTTGTGGAAAGCCTTGCCAATCGTGACGGAATGCACGATACGAGTTGCGAATGTGTTCGGGCGATTCAAATTGTTCAAACTCCATCTGCCAAACGGTTTCGCCATCGGCCGAAACTTCCGAGATAGAAGGATACATCGACCCCCAGCCGATCAGCGTGTTCCCATTTGCCAAACGTTGTGCGTTTCCCATTGCCTTGGATGGGCCGCCATACTCAAGATGTTCCCAGACGCGATAGGCGATCTTATTCTCTTCGTCAACTGTGTATTCAACGGCACGGGCATAGTTATCACGGCCCCTGCTGCGATTATCAAAGATCGTTATGTTGCCATTCGAGACACGACGGGCATCATGCTGGTCAAAAAACGGTTCCCCATCGTCGGGGATAAAGGTGAACTCATTCGCCTTGCCTCCCATGCGCCACATAATCTCGCCAGTTGTGCGATCAATTTTTGTCACTTCATCAATGTTGCGACTTGAGATTATCCAATTGCCATCTGTATCGACCTCAATTGAATTGCCGTGTACATAGTCAAGCGGATTGCGAGTCAAGTCAAAGCGGGTGTCGGTGATTGGGATATGATCCCAACTGCGCCACTCAAACACAACGTTACGTTGGGGATCAATCTCCTGCAAAACAAGGCCAATCACCACCGCATCCGTTTCTCCTCCGTCCACATATTGACTCATATCAACAATTTGGGCATCATAAATCATCAAGATGACATTGCCATTTGGACGCATGAGAAATTCATGGTTATCCGTCGGATAACCAATTGCGGAATAAGTATCGACCACTTCATAACGATTATTCATCACTTCAAAATGACCTTTGTCATTGACGTATGAACTGAGATGTCCATTCGGCTGCTTCTTGAAGTCGAAGCGCAATTGGGGGGTGTCTTGATAGTAGACAAGTTCCCCATCGTTATCGAAAATGAGCAAATGTGGATCAGACTCAGCGAAACTGAAATTTTCCCAGTCAATGCTAAAGTTGGAGGCGAATAGATAGCCATCAGCCGCCCCATTGTTGACGGTGACGTTGATCGCGGGCACATTGGCAGGGGCTGTTTGGTAAGTTCGTGACGTAGAATTGCGCGAGTTAGTTGAGGTGGACGTTGGGTATTGAGTGGGTACGTTGGGAATTTCGGCCGAAATCTCAAACTGATAGTATTCCTGATCATCAAGCGAGACTGTTACCTGCTCGCCTAGTGCAAACGGCTGGTCAGGTAAAAATATGACCATCTCGGCTGCTTCCCCGAGACGCAACTCACCGCGATGCAGACCGCTTTGTGACCCCACCACGCGCATGTCATTCTGGATCGCGCTTAACTTTTGTGGTCTATCATAGCGGATAGCTATCTGAGTTTCGGGTGAAACGAATTCTGCGTCGGGACGAGGTGACTGATAAATTATGTCGCTGTTTGCAGTTGATGGCTCGCTGAAAATAAACGTTAACAGGACAGTACAACAGAGTAAAATAGCGTATTTGAACATGGTTTAATCATTACAATTGTATAATTGTGTCAATAAAAGGATGAATTCGATGTTGCGAGTATACAATATCGGCCATTGGTCACTAAATCAGAACGTCTCGTATCAACAATGATTCGCACAAAATTCACCGTTATCGTTCTCAATTTTAATTCTCTTTCACTTTTGCAGAACTGTTTGGAGGCACTGCAAAGGGCCGTTGATGTATACGCTGAACAGGTAGATGTTGAATCTGAAATCGTTGTCGTTGATAATGCATCGGCCGAATCTCCGCGCGCTTTTCTACAACAAGCGTTCCCAACCGTTCAACTGATTGAGAATCCCAGCAATCGAGGTTTTGGGGCGGGCAACAACGTGGCTATCCAACAAGGCGACGCGACGTTTGTTGTGTTAATCAACCCCGATGTTGTGGTGGCCCCTGACTTTTTTGCGCACCTTTTGACACCCTTTGCCGATCCAACAGTGGGTATTGTCGGCAGCAAGCTGCACTATCCCGCTGGCAACATCATCCAACATGCGGGTGGCTATCTAATATCTCCCCGTGCATTACCCTCACACTTTGGCATTGGCGAACTGGACAGCGGGCAGCATGATCGCGCGCGCGAGGTCGAATACGTGATTGGTGCTGCGATTGCGCTACGTCGTGCAATGTTGGATGAAATTGGGCTGTTTGATGAGGAATTTTTTCTGCTCTTTGAAGAGGTGGATCTCTGCTTTCGCGCCCATGCTGCTGGGTGGAAGGTATGGTACGAACCGTCAGCCGTTGCCACGCATATCGAGTCAGCGATAATTGGTAAGCGTAGCTTCTTCTACTATCAACAGTTTCATAAGAGTCGGATGCGCTTTGTCACAAAGCATTTCTCAGAAGATGAGATTCTTGCACTCGTTTCGGCCGAAATTCCCCATCTCGCCAAACTCTCCCACCTCGAACGCCTCGCGTTGCAATTGGCCTATCAGCATATTCTGGCAACGTCTGATGCTGAATTCATCACGGATCAGATGCACCGCCTACTCGCCGCTGCCGTACAGCCCGCCGACGCACCGATTTTGCCATCGGCCGAAATAACCCCACTACCATTTCATTCAAAGTGGCCACTGATGGCACGATTGCGTGATTTGTGGAGTCGCGTTGCGGTGCGCCCACTTGCGCAAGCACAATTTGCCCAGCAGAGTGCATTTAATCGAGCAGTTACGCTGAAAATCGTGGAGAACGATCGCTTGATTGAGGCGCAGCGTGGGGAGATTGCGCGACTTTCGGCCGAAATTAGCCGCAACAAAAACTAAACACAGCTCACCGCCCGTACCGCTTCAAAAACATACCCACCCCGCGTGTGCCAAATTCAATCGCCTTGACGGGAACGCGCTCATCCGCCGCATGTACCGTAGCCGAAAAGTCAAACCCTTCTGGCAAATCAAGCGGCAAGAACCCGTAATTTTGAATCCCCAACGTGGCAAAGTGTCGAGCATCCGAGACGGCGGGAAGCATATAGGGAATAGGATTTCCAGCTGGGTCGAGTTCGCGCAAGATCCCGGCCAATAGCTCAAATTGTGAGAGATCGAGCGGGTTCATATTCGGAACGCCCTGCCCAATCTGGCGAATTTCAACATCCTCACCGATCAATTGACGAACTTCCGATATCATTTGTGCGGGTGAAAAACCGGGCAACATGCGCCCATCTAGCCTAAGTGTGATCTCGCTCGGCACCACGTTGATCTTCTCACCGCCCTGCACAACCGTTGCATTGACCGTGTTGCAGAAAGATGGCTCCAAGACACGCATTCTTTCACCGAGCAAGTCCAAAATCCGACCCGTTAGACGCGGCTTGAGTAGTTGCTCCAACAGAAAACTCGTTGCGCCGCTCGTTGCCTCCGCCATGGCCGATACCATCGCATGTGTGACAGGTGTGATGTGAATCGGTAAACGTTTCTTGTCGAGCCGAGTCAGGATGCGCCCCAATTTTGCCATTGCGCCATTGCGATGCAGCAATGCGCCATGTCCGCCCGCGCCGCGAATGGTCATCTCCATTTGACAGCCAACACGCTCAGCTACCTGAATGGGGTACAGCTTGACACCGCCCAACCAAAATGGGAATCCGCCAAACTCCCCGATGCTATGTTTAACCCCTGCGAATTGGTCGGCATGGTCGTTGACCAAATAGTCTGCGCCATAACCACCGGCAACCTCTTCATCAGCTAAGAGGCAAAGGATAATGTCACCATTCGGAACGTTGCCAGCCAACTTCATGTTGATGAGGGCCGCGACCATCATCGCGACGCCACCTTTCATGTCGAGCGCACCACGACCCCAGACAAAATCATCTGCAATCACTCCCTCAAATGGCGGATGTGTCCATTCTTGCCCCGCCGTTGTGACAACATCGACGTGCCCTTGGAGTAAGAGAGGTGGGGCATTGCCGCTGCCAGCCAATCGTGTAATGAGATTCGGCCGATCCTCTGCCTTTCCCAACAACGTAACCTCAAACCCCGACGCTTGCAGCAGATCGCGCAAGAAATGGATGCACGCAGCCTCGTTGCCCGGTGGGTTGGTGGTATCGAAGCGGATTAGCCTTTGGAGTAAATCTACGGGGTCGATCATGTTTCCGTCGTTATTAACAGGTGTCATCTGTTTCTCTCTACATCTGTCGACGCAATAATAGCACGGTCAATTCATCCAATGCGCTTGCCGCATCTCCTTGTGGTTGTGCCGCTTGCAGATGTCCAATTGCCTCTTCTGAATAGCGACTTGCCGTTGCCTCAGCAAACGCCTTTGCACCTGCACTATCGAGGTGTTTTACAGCATCTGCCACAAAATTGGGCGTGTTTGCCGACTGTTCAAAATGGGATTGCAGGGCAGGGCTGTGGGCGAGACCGTAGAGGATGGGCAGCGTCTTCTTTTTGGTGAGGATGTCTGATTCGGCCGATTTTCCAATCTTCCCCTCGTCCCCCCAAACACCCAAAATGTCATCTATCACCTGAAACGCCAACCCCAATTCAATGCCGTAGCGAGCGTAGTGGCTGACCGTCGTCGCGTCCGCCCCTGCGATCAACGCCCCCAACTCACACGCTAACCCGATCAAGACCGCCGTCTTACCACGAATCATTGCCAAATACTCATCAGTTGTCACGTCATCGCGTGTCTCAAACTGCATGTCGGCACATTGTCCCTGCGTCAATTCAATGCAGGTTTCGTTGAGGCGACGCAGCGCGGTCACGACGATTTCGGCCGATACGCCCACATCAATCAAGCGTGTCATCGCTAATTGCGCTGTCGCAAACATGGCGTCTCCCACGTTGATCGCCTGTGCGTTCCCCCAGACTTTCCAGACAGTCTCCCGTCCACGCCGTGTGGGGCTGCCGTCTTCGATATCATCATGCACCAGCGAGAAGTTGTGCATGATTTCGAGGGAGGCGGCTGCGGGCAGCGCCTTGCGCCAATCGCCTCCTGCTGCTGCACAAGTGAGGAGCGTCAGAATCGGCCGAATTTGTTTCCCCGCATAGACCGAGTCAGGTGCAAATCCCGCATCAACCCACCCCATGTGATATTGCATCATCCCATAAAATGGTTCAGGCATTTCGGAACCGTCGGCATGAAATAATGTCCGCATCTCCGCTTCCAACGCAGCTTGATAAGTTGTCATCTTCTCTTTCAAAATCATCGAAACCCTCTTTGGTCATCTCACGACATTTAGACAAAACTGAATGCAACAAAAAAGGACGACCACAAGGCCGTCCCGATAATTTATATGCGAACGATCAAAGTTAACCTGTCTGAGCACGCACCCAGAACATGACGGCCAGCCCCACGCCAACAATAAGCGCACCTGTCACAACAATAAAGATTGTTTCCCATGGAATGGCACCTTCTTCACCATTACCTGTGACGGCTACTGTGCGCGACTGGCGACGCGGCCAAATCAATAGGTAGCCCAGCACCACCCCAATGAGCGCAAACACTGCGCTAAACATGGCCTGGCTATTGCCCCCCGCAAAGTTATCGCTCCATGCCGCGCCAATATAGGCAAAAAGCACACCAACGGTGAAAATGCTGCTGATCCAAATCCAGCGCGTTTCATCGTGGTCTGGCACAGGATCGGGTGGGGAGATTTGCTTGTACTCTTTATAGACATCGCTTGTCCGCTTATCAATTGCGGAAACCTTTGATTGAAAATTGGGGTCTTCTTTTGTCTTTTCGACCGTGTTGCTCAAGAAACTAAAGATGAGCCACAGTACAATCCCAACGCCGGGAACCAGCACTAGAATCGGCACTGCAATAATCAGCAGAGCCATATATTCGTTGATCGTCTGGCCGCCTAAAACCGGAATGCCGCTGCCAAACGTGATGGTTTTATCGCTTGGGTCGATATCGGGACCGCTCAATGCAATGCCGCTGCCGCCCCCATCGCCACCAACCAATCCTTCGCGCATTGTCGGCCAGAGTGCGGAAACCAAACCGCTAAAAATGATCAGCCCGATAATGACGAGCCATGTTACTGTGCTTTTCTTGAGTTTCAAGTCGTTTCTCCAAACAAATGACGTACTTTAGTGAATTTTAGCACAATCAAAAATGGCAGCAAAAAAGCATCACGCAAGAAGTTGGAGAATTGCGGCACTGACTGGATGAATCTGTTGCAATGCTTGATTTGGTGATGGGAAGGGGTGCATTATCGGCCGATATTCGCTAAATTCCCCCCTGTCTTCGGAAATATGCACCAAAGGATTGACTTAATGCGACTCATCGTAGACGGAAATCCCATTTCAATCGAAAACGGCGAAAATCTTCTCGCCGCACTGCTCAAAGCTGATGCACACCCAACGGGTGGCGGCTGCCTTTGCATGGGCGGCGACTGCCCCCACTGTCTCGTCACCATTGACGGCGTCTCCTATATTCGAGCCTGCCAAACAGAAGCACGCCCTGGCATGATCATCGAGCGTCACTTCTATGGTGACAGCGCATACCCCCCACTCCCAGCCAATCTCGATCGTGGCCCAGACGTCAAACGCCGCCATGTCCACTGCGATGTCCTCGTCATCGGTGCAGGTGATTCGGGGCAACGGGCCACCCAATCAGCTCTCGACAATGGCAAGCACGTCGTCTTGCTCGATGCGGCAAAACGTGAGGAGGTGGTCGGCATCTATGCGGGACCATTGGTGGTGGCGAAAACGGCCGATGGTATGCTCAATGTCTATCCTAAAGAGGATGTCATTGTGGCGACAGGTGCAGCAGAAATTCAGCCTGTGGCCCCCAATAACTTACTCAACGGACTTGTCACAGCACGCGCCGCCAGCCAGCTCCATGCCGCTGGTGTCAAACTCGGCCACGTCGTCGCTGTTGGCACCCCCCCCGAAGGCATAGATTATCAACAGGCTGTCGGTCAACTCGTTCGCTTTGAGGGAGAAGTTGGGGTTGAGGCGGTGGTGACGCGGGATGGAGCGGGCAAAGAGCACCGTTATGAATGTGACACCGTTTCGCTCGGTCTTGGCTTGCATCCCCGTGATGCACTCGCTCGACAAGGGCATGACATTCCCCAGGTGCGCGCCGTTGGCAATGCGGCACGTGACTCTGACATTCCCCCATGTCCCGTCGCTGGTATCGTCTGCGCTTGTAGCGGCGTATCGGTTGCTGACCTGCAATACACGTGGGAGCACGGTTTCCGCGAACTTGAACTGGTCAAGCGTTCGACCCTAGCGGGTACGGGGACGTGTCAGGGATCGGTCTGTCTGCCGCACATGCGCAGCTTCTTGGCCGATCGCGGCAGGGCGCTGCAAAAGCCATTTACAGCTCGGCCGATGACGCGCCAACTCACATTTGGTGAAGTCGCCGCTGGCGCCCACCATCACCCAACTGCACGCACCGCCCTCGATGCAATCCATCGCAAACTCGGTGCAAGCATGGAGCACAGCGGTGGCTGGTGGCGACCGTGGAACTATGGCAATCCCGTGCAGGAGTATTGGGCCGTCCGTGAAGCTGTTTCACTCATGGATGTCAGCACGCTCGGCAAATTCATCGTGACTGGCCCAGACGCGCTGCAATTTCTCGAACGCCTCTATCCAACAAAAGTCCACACCATTCGGTCAGGACGTTCCCGCTACGTCCTCATCTTGGATGAACGCGGCTATGTAATGGATGATGGTTTAGTTTGCAAGGAGACAGATACACGCTATCTGTTAACGTTCACCAGCGGGGGTGCAAGTCATTCAGAGATGTGGCTGCGCGATTGGTCAGAGAGCTGGGGAATGGACGTGCGGATTCTCAATCAGACGTGGACGCAAGGCGCTATCAACGTCACAGGGCCACTCGCCAAGCAGTTGTTGGCGCGAGCTGGCCTGACCGACTTGCCAAAATACATGCATCACGCACAGGCTGAAATTTTCGGTATTCCCGTTCACATCTTCCGACTCAGCTTCACGGGTGAATGCTCCTTTGAACTGCACCATCCCGCCCAACACGCTGAAAAACTCTGGAATGGCCTGATGGAACTGGGATCAGATTTAGGCATCAAACCACACGGTCTTGAAACGTTGCTCGACCTACGGCTTGAAAAAGGGCATATCATCGTCGGGCAGGACACCGATTTTGACAGCACCCCCCGTCGTATCGATCACGAGTGGGCGGTTAAGCTCGATAAAGATAACTTCGTCGGCAAACAATCTATCATTCGCACCAACGCGATCGAACGCGACAAAATGCTCGTTGGTTTCGAAATGGACGACATTGCCCCGAACGAAGGTGCGATCATCTATCAAGATGGTGAATATATGGGGTATTTGACGAGTAGCGCATGGTCGCCAGTTCTGAATAAAGGGGTCATGTTGGGCTGGCTCTTTTACAAGGATGGTCAATTGGCGCAAGAGGTGATGATTCACGGCAAGACGGCGCGGCGCGTGGCGTTACCGTTCTATGACAAGGAGGGGGCCCGTGCAAGAGTTTAGCCGAATGCTGGCGACCAGAATCGTGGCGCAGCCGAGTGCGTTGGATCAGATTAACGTAGCAGATGATGTGATCGTGATGCGAACGGCGGCCGATGAGCTGTTGATTTTTCCGCCACAAGCTGTCGAGATCAGCGACGCATATGCGATTATCATTGAAGACGGCAGCTTTAGCGGTGGCTGGTTTGAAATGGAGGAAGCCCTTAACTTCCTCCTGCACAATACCGAATGGGAACTCCCCACAACCCGCCCCGCCTTTGCACAGGGTAATGTCGCTGGCATCCCGACCAAACTACACTTCGAGATAGATCGTGTCCTTATCCTCGTCCCTGCGCCATACGCGCACGAGATGGAAGCGAGAATGAGTGACTAATTGGTTAATGTCACGAAGTTTTCGCTGCTTGATAAGTCGTGGTGCGTGGCGCGTACTCTGGACACGCACCACGCAATACGCACCACGTACCTGAATGGCGAAAACCTAAAGACACCCATAGATTTCCAAATACCGAAACACACCGCTTGCTAAATGAACCTTTTAGCGAGAAGACTTCCAAAGTCGCAGATTGCAAGTTGTTTCTTGCAACTTGCGACTTACAACACCAATGAACGAATTTCAAGAGAGAAAGGTCACACTTAAATGGTATGAACCAAAGCAGACATATGATGTGATCATCATTGGCGGAGGCGGGCATGGGCTTTCAACTGCCTATCATTTGGCTACGCGCCACGGGATCACGAATGTCGCCGTGCTGGAAAAAAAGTACATTGGTGGGGGCAATTCGGGGCGCAATACGACCGTCATTCGCGCTAATTATGGGATTCCCGAAGCGGTCAAATTTTATCAACGCAGCGTCGATCTCTATTACCAACTGGAGCAGGAAACTGACCGCTGGCTGATGTTCAAGCAGAAGGGCATTCTCTGGATGGCACATAGCGAGCCAGCCCTACGCGCTGAAGTTGCACGCGCTGAAATGAACACGGCGTTTGGGGCAGAAACGGTGTTTGTCACGCCGCAAGAGATCAAGGAGATTTGCCCTGAAATTGATCTGTCGGGGGGTGGGGTTTGGCCCGTTATGGGGGGTACCTATCATCCGGCTGGGGCGACGGCACGCCATGATCGCGTCAATTGGGCATTGGCAGAAGGCGCCAACCAGCGCGGCGTGCATATCCACCAACGCACCGCTGTAATTGGCTTCATCATGGAGGGCGACAAGGTGATCGGCGTAGAGACGACGGCTGGCAAGATGTATGCCGACAAGGTTTTGTGTGCGGTGGGCGGGCATGTGACCGGCATCGCCAGCATGGTGGGCCTGCGCTTGCCGATTCGCACCCATCCACTGCAAGCATTTGTCACAAATCATTATGAGCGCGCCTTTCAACCCATCATTGCCAGCATGAGTCTCTTATTCTATGTCTCGCAAACTGCACGCGGCGAAATGTTGATCGGCGCGGAAATCGACCGCCAGCCGAGCTATTCGTATCGGTCTGGTCATCATTTGGTGCAGTCGTGCGCCCATCGCGCCTTGACGCTGCTGCCATTTTTGCGCGATTTGCGCCTGCTGCGTCAATGGACGGGTATCTGCGATATGTCGCCCGACTACTCGCCGATTATGGGCAAAACACCTGTCGAAAATTTCTTGATTACAACGGGGTGGGGAACGTGGGGGTTTAAGGCGATCCCCGCTGGTGGTGAACAGTTGGCCGAGCTAATTGCCACCGGTGAAACGCCTGAACTAATTGCGCCATTCTCCCTTTCGCGCTTTGCCGATGATCGCACGAAGGCAGATCGTGGTTCGGCGGGAACACACTGACGATTTACGATTTTGGATTTACGATTTACGATTGCGAAACTCTTTTCGTAAATTGTAAATCGTAAATCGTAAATAATATGAGCATTCGCATACCATGTCCTCACTGTGGGGAAAGACCAGTTGAAGAGTTTGAGTTTGGTGAGATCTTGAGTCCGCCGCGTGAATTGACCGACGTAGGTGAGATCGCGTTTGATCGCGCATTTATGCGGAGCAATCCAGAAGGGGAGACGGTCGAGGCATGGTTTCACAGCTATGGGTGTCGGCGCTGGATTCGCCTGCGGCGGGACACGACGACGGATCTGATTTTGGATGGGTGAAATTCGGCCGAATCACTAACTCTCTTCATCAAAAAACAGTTCTGCTTTCAACTCGTCTTCATCTTCCAGATTCCCACCTAATGCGCCCGCGATCACGCCCAACAACGCCATGAAGGCGGCCTGTCGCGCAATTTCTATCATTCCTAAGCCACTATTCTGAGACCAGCCGATTAGCACGTCACGCGGTAATGTCAATCCTGCCAAAAATGAGACGACAAACAGCACCGTCCATAAGGCGGTCATCCCTAAAAAGAGCGTTGCGTAAACGAGAACGCGCGTGCGCACAAGCTGTTCACGCATCCCCATGCCGCGTGATACCTCGCCTAAATTTTGCCCAATAAAGACAAAGGTTGTTGCCACAAAAATCGCGCAGATCGTGCCGATGATGAGCAGGATTGGATCAAAATTGGTGCCGACTTCCCACGCCTCAGCTGCCATCAGCAAGATGATGATCGTCACCGTTGTCGCAGCGGTTAAGCGTCCCATACGGAGCGGTAATCGCCATGGCCGATATTGCCAGATGTCTTGCAAGATGCTGATCGGGTCAGCACGGAGCGCGTGCAGATAGAAGCCGATGCGCGAATGATGATGGGCGAGTTCTTCGGTGCGACTGTCGGCGACATCCTGAAGACGGTCGCTGATAAACGTGATCTGTTCGGCCGAAAACAGCGTCCCCTCCGCCATCTCGTGCGGGATTTCGGGTGGCTGCATGGGGGTCGCATCTTCGTGGTTGAGACCTTGAACGTGACCAAAGAGGTGGAGGGCGAGTTGGGCTGCTTTTTCGGCCGAATTCTCCAACCCCATAAACGGGGCAAGTGATAACACCATCGACTCCAATGCGGACGATGGCACACCAATCGTGCGAATACGTTTCCGCGCTTGCAACTCGTTTGGCACGAGCACAAACACGTAATCCCAGCCATTGCGTAACTTTTCCTGCACGCCCAGTTCCAGCAGCGGCAGCGGGTCAAGCTGACCACGCTCCGTAAAACGTTTACGCTGTGAGCGATTGAGCTGCCACTCAAACTGTGGAAACTGTTCGCGCAGTTGCCTGATTACCTGTTCACCAACTGCCGAAACGAATTCTTGCAATGCCGGCTTTTCACTGTCAACAGCCAGCACCCAACCGATTTGAACGAGGGGAATTGCCTGTTCGCTCATTGCAACAGCGCAAACTCATAGCTGTCGGCCAACGCCCGCCAACTTGCCTCAATAATGTTTGTACTTGCCCCCACTGTTGACCAACGTTCTTCCGTCTCTTCATCGATAAAGTCGATCAAGACGCGCGTTTGCGCCTCTGTTCCATTTTCCCCATCCAAAATTCGCACCTTATAATCGGTCAGATGAATCGACTCTAATTGCGGATATTTTGTGAACAACGCCTTGCGCAACGCCATGCTCAACGCATTGACTGGCCCGTTTCCCGAAGCGGCGGTGTGAATCATCTCGCCGTCGATTAATACTTTGATCGTCGCGTCAGAGTGGGACTCCCCATCGCGTCGACTGATCCACGTTGTAAAATCGGACACCTCAAATGGGGCTGAGTAATCCTGCTTCATGCGCCGCACAAGCAACGCCATGCTTGCCTCTCCAGCTTCAAAGGCAAATCCCTCACTCTCAAGCCGCTTAATCTCATCTAAAATTGCCCGCGCCTCATCTTTATCGACATCCAGCCCAAATTCAATCGCCTTATCCAGCACGTTGCCGCGCCCCGAAAGTTCCGAAATGACGGTGCGCTGCTCGTTCCCGACGATTGCGGGATCGATATGTTGATAGCTCAACTTGTTTTTTCGCATAGCGGCGACGTGAATGCCCCCTTTGTGGGCAAATGCACTCGCCCCGACATACGGCGCATGTGTGTCGGGCGACAGGTTGGCGATTTCGCTGACATAACTTGCCAGATCGCTCAGGCTACCCATCTGCTCATCGCTGATGCACTGTCGCCCCATTTTGAGCTGCAAATCTGGAATGATGGCGCACAAATTGGCATTGCCGACGCGCTCCCCATAGCCGTTGATCGTTCCCTGCACATGCACGGCTCCCGCATCAATCGCCGCCAACGAATTTGCCACGCCACAGCCGCTATCATCGTGGGTGTGGATGCCGATTTGGGTTGTCGAGGGTAGTGCGGCACGCACCTCGCGCGTGATTCGCGCAACTTCCCATGGCAGACAGCCCCCATTTGTGTCGCACAATGTGACACACGCCGCCCCATTCTCTGCCGCCACCTGCACCGTTAACAGCGCGTATTCGGGGTTGGCCTTATACCCATCAAAGAAATGCTCGGCGTCATAAACGACCTCTTTGCCCTGCTCTGCCATGTAAGCAACGCTCTCCCCAATCATCGCCAAATTTTCTTCATTATCCGTGTTCAGCACATCGCGCACGTGTAAGTCCCAGCTTTTCCCCACGAGTGTGACGACGGGAGTTTCGGCCGCAAGCAATGCCTGCAAGTTAGGATCATCGGCCGGTTTGGTATCGCGGCGGCGTGTTGAACCAAAGGCCGCGATTTTGGCGTGTTCAAACTGTATGCGCTTTACGGCGTTAAAGAACTCAGCGTCCTTCGGATTTGATCCCGGCCAGCCACCCTCAATGTAGTGAACGCCAAACTGGTCGAGTCGCTTCGCAATGCGAAGTTTGTCTTGAAGCGAGAGTGAAATACCCTCCCGCTGCGTGCCGTCGCGTAACGTCGTGTCGTAAATGTAAACTACGTTGCTCATCATCTGTTCCCTAACGCGCATAGAGCGCAAGCGGCTAGTGGTTAGTGACTAGTAAACAGTGCCTTCAATTCCGCATTTCTTACTAGCAACTAGCAACCAGCAACTATTAACCGGTTATTCTGTCCTTTGTACCCGAATTGCATTGTATAGGTACGAACATATTTGCAGCTTGGAATGTTAGCCCATGTTGCACGCAATGTCATAGGGAAAGTAAAAAAAGCACGCCGTTTCGCGCAAAATAAGCGGCGAGACGACGTGCTTTTAATAGTTTTTGCCTAGATCAGTGTAGAATCACCCCTGCTACTCGTTGAATAGCTCACCCACGCTGCGCCCTTCATGCGAGCGGATGATCACTTCGCCAAGTAGTTCGGAGACGGAAAGAATGGTCATGTTGGGGAGGCGATCTTCGGCCGAAATTGGCAGCGTGTCCGTCGTCACAATTTCTTTGATAGGCGCATCCCCCAATCGTGACAATGCGGACCCAGACAAAACGGCATGCGTAAACACAAGCGACACGTCTAACGCGCCATACTCCTTGACCAAATTAACCGCCTTGACAATCGATCCACCCGTATCCACCAAATCATCAACGATGATGACATTTTTTCCCTTGACATCCCCAATCAACGAGAGGGCCGATTTTTTCCCCGTATTTCCCATGCGACGCTTTTCGACAAATGCCAGCGGCGTGTTCAATTCGGCCGCGTAATTGCGCCCCTGTTTTGCGAATCCTAAGTCGGGGGTCACAACAACGCTGTTCGATAGATCTTTCTCTTTTAAATACTCTGTGATGAGGTGAAATGCGTAGAGTGAGTCACCGGGAATTTTATAAAATCCCTGAATTTGGTCGGCGTGGAGGTCAATCGTCATCCAGCGATCCGCACCGGCTGCTTCGATTAGGTCAGCCATCAAGCGTGCCGTAATTGGGACACGTGGTTGATCTTTCTTGTCGCTCTGTGAGTAGGCGAGATAGGGCATGACGACGGTGATACGCCCAGCCGAGTCCCGATGCACCGCATCAATCGCAATCAACATCTCCATGATGTTGCGATGAACTGGACGTGAATGGCTTTGAATAATATAGACATCTTGCCCACGCACGCTGCCACCTAGTTTGATAAATAGATTTTCATTGGGAAAGTCGATGATCTCCCACGGGCTGAGGGGAATGTTTATATAGTCTGATATTTTCTGTGCTAATGCAGGATTACCCGTTCCTGCATACAGTTTAATATCTCCATATCCGTGATGTGTTGTCATTTTTCCTCTTCTCATTTCGCTACTTCCATTTCCAATACCATTTTAGCAGCGGCGGCAGGCGTTAACTGACGGCTGGCGACGGCATCGGTGAGGGATTGGCGGGTTTCGGCCGAAATTTCTCCCAACACATTGGCCACCACACGCCGTTCAATTTCACGCCAACTGCGCTGTGCTTCCCGCACCGCCCATCTTCCACTTGTCTGTAAATAATGCTGGTGTCGGCCGATTTCGCCGACTAATTGATCGATTCCAGTATCCTGTGTTGCCACAGTTTCTACAATCGGTGGTTCCCATTTCGCATTTTCCATTGTATCTACTGGAACCGTTTCCATCAACCTGCCATGATGTAAATCTTGCGAACGTCCACCCAACTGCAACATGTTGCGCAACGCGCGCACCGTATTGCGCGCCTCGGGACGATCTGCCTTGTTGACAACCAAAACATCGGCAATTTCTAAAATCCCCGCCTTAATCGACTGAATATCGTCCCCCATTCCCGGCGCCTCAATCACAATCGTCGTGTGCGCCGTCGATGCAATGTCAACTTCGGCCTGACCCGCCCCCACGGTTTCAATCAAAATTTTGTCAAACCCACCCGCATCGAGCACCTTCACCGCATCAGCCGTCGTCTGTGCTAAGCCGCCTAGCTGTCCGCGTGATGCCATGCTGCGGATAAATACACCTTTGTCCCCATACAGATCGCTCATGCGGATACGATCCCCCAACAGTGCGCCCCCTGTAAATGGGCTGGTTGGGTCAACGGCGATGATGGCAACGGTGAGGTCGGCTGCGCGAAACGCCTTGGCAATGGCATTGACAAGCGTGCTCTTACCTGCCCCCGGTGGGCCTGTAATCCCGATGAGGTGGGCATTGCCAGTGTGGGGATAGATGGCGTGGATAACTTTATCGGCCGAATCCCCCCCACGTTCGACAACGGAAATCAACCGTGCAACCGCACGCCGATTGCCGTCCAAAAGTTGAGCGATCAGGCCATCCAGCTGTGATTGAGCGGTCATGAACGAACGGCCGATTGGATCGCATCTGCGATCACCTGCATATTTGAACCAGGTCCAAACACGGCCCACACACCATTCTCTTTCAGCGCGGTGATATCGTCTTCAGGAATAATCCCGCCTAAAAAGATCGGCACATTCCCCAGTTCATTTTCGCGCATCGCCTCAACAATGCGTGGCACAAGCGTATTATGCGCGCCAGACAAAATACTCAGTCCTACAACATCCACATCTTCTTGCAGTGCGGCCTCGGCGATCATCGTCGGTGTTTGACGCAATCCTGTATAGATCACCTCCATCCCCGCATCTCGCAACATGCGTGCAATCACCTTTGCGCCGCGATCATGTCCATCAAGTCCCGGTTTTGCAATCAACACTCGAATCGGCTGGTTGTCCATAATTACCTACCTCAGTCTATCCTTCCTGTCATTGCAGGAACCTGTTCTTCTCCAAACTTCAGCCTTCATTATAAAGTCCCCCCATCAAACATAAAACCGTTCCAACACTTTTCTGTGTCAACATTGGAACGCGCCCCGATTTATGCTAACATTCGCAATCGAATTGGTCCTATAGCTCAATGGCAGAGCAAGCGGCTTAAAAACTAAATATCTAAAGGCATGTTCAAATTTTGTCCATGATATTTAGCAAGGGCCACCTATGATAATGACTCCGACGGCTATGAATCATAACGCTGGTTTATCATAGGTTGCATCCCGTGAATTGCTGGAACGCTAAAGATGGAAACATCCAAGCCAATCAGCAGCGCAGCCACCGAAGCAGATAAAAGTAGGTGGAACGTTCAGAGACTAGGGTTATCTACTGCAAAGAGAATACCCACTAGCGCGGGACACTCAGAGTCAGAGTGAAAATATAGTCCAGACCACAAACGGAAACACGGTAGCGAAAGCTATAGTGGTAAGCATAACCGCTGGGTTCTAGGTTCGAGTCCTAGTGGGACCATTTTTTAAGGTTGGACGTTGTGGAAACGCAAAGCGACCAACCCACCCCAAAAGCTAAAAGGGCTTGCTAGATTATTTCTAGCAAGCCCCCAGCAAACAACAACAAGCAACAACAACGAAATTGAGTGATTTTTACTCTAAATAGTGACGGAAGAAAGCACGGCCAGCCGATGTGATTTCGGTTCTATTGCCCGTTTCACTGCGAACAAACCCCGCATCAAGTAGCGTAGCTTTCAATTCTTCATATTGCCCTTGAGTCAACAACTTACGACGAGTTGCCAATTCAGGACGGGAGAACGCCGCCCCATCGACAAGCACAGCGTTTGCAATGGCAGGGAGTTTGTTTTCAATTGGTTGAGGAAGATCGAAATAACGAATTTGTTGGTGAGTAGGATCGACTTCAACAGCTACCCGAAAATCACGCCTATCATTATCCTGTTCGGTTTCAGGTTCCCCGATGTACCCATCGCCATCAATATCAAACCCTGTTACCCGCTCGACAACACGCAGCAGCCGCCGACTATTGGCAAGCCCATTAAACCAAACCAGAAGAGCAACACAGAATGCAAGCCCAATCGAGAATTCAAGCCTAGCCCCAAATTGATAAACAACGACTGTTAAGAAAGGCCATGACAAAAGCCCCGTTAGGGATGCTTGCATTAGTGGGATAAACACATCCGCATCGTAATCAGGCTTTCGAGAGGGGAATTCACGTTCGTAGGAATCAATTTGATCGAATGGGAGAGAGGCCCCCAAGCGCATGAGTTGACGTTCTACAGGTTGCCAATCGGTTGACACCTGCCCCAATGGGAGCGTTGGTTCAAACCGTTGTGTGTTCGGATTGTAAATGCACGTAACTTCGTTTGGTTGTGAGTCTATCATTTCTACGGTTCCTATTTTTACGCCTAGCCATTGCGACCCGCTCGGCACTCCTTTCAGTCGGCTGTCGCTACGCCCTGTCTATTCCAACGCCATACGCGACTGGACGGAAGAGGAAGGGATTTAAGCCCCCCCCCGCTAAAACTAACAGCAAAAAAAACGCGACGGGGGACTACCATTTCGGCGTTCGGGTCCACGCCGCCGTTTAGATCGCGCTGTTTAATCGCTCGACCCCTGTGCGCCATGTGTTTGTACCTGAGTTGCCATGAGCTTGAGCAACATGTCAATCTTGGCGGTGAGCTTGGCGATTTCAGACGAATCTTCTTTAGGCTTGGCCTGTCCGAAGTTGTTAATAACGTCGCCCACATCCGTTTCTGACAAAATGCCATAAATGCCATCCGTAGTTTGTAAATTAGAGTGCATCAAGTTTTGGCTGAGAGCCTTTAGTTCTGTGACAGTTCCGGCATGTTTCACTCCATAAACAGCGTGACCATGCCGAAACTTATGCGGGGAACGATAGATCATACCGTTCGATTCAAGCCATGCACGAAGGTCTTTACGAACACGATCATCACGACTAGTAGCAATAGGCGTTACACCGCTTTTTAGCTTGCCATTATCACCAATAGGAGCGAACCACATGGCATCGTCAGGCAGTTGGGAACGTACAAATTGATCCCAATCTTTAACAACGTCGAATAATTCAGGGATGCTTAAAAGGTGGGTTGTGGCATGTTTACGATATTTTGTGCGAGTACCAAGCGAAGGAAATTGCAAGACTGTTTTAGCTTGCAGATCTATTGCTTTAATAGGAAGCGTAACGAATGCACCAACCCGCACACCAGAAAGATAGAGGAAAGCCGTAGCAGCTCGAATACGCCGTTCACCAAGTGTTCTTACAGGGAGATTCATCATTTCAATAATTTCATCAAACTGGACTTTTTCGTATTGTTTTGGCTCTTTTTCTTCACGTAATGGGTGAACTTGATTGATAAATGATTTTGTAATTGACCGTTGATAATCTTTATGTTCGTCGCGCAGCCACTCAAAAAACTGTCTGGCATCACTGACAATACGCCGTTTGCTATTTGGGTCTAACTTGCTGCCTTTTGATTTGTGGGTGAGTCCTTTAACGTAGGTTGGGAATGTTGGACGCTTTTTAGGAGCTTGCTTAAACGAGGCATCTAACGCCCATTCAAGCAGATGAATAAGACGACGTTTGATAACCGTGACAGATTCAGGACGCAACCCATGAACATCGCGCCGATATTGTAAATAATCATTGACCAAAAAATAGTTTGGCCGATAAATCATACCTTTAGGATTCATTGAACAGTCTGGCAACTATGCGTGAGATTTTGCGATTACAGTTGGGACAGTGACCAGCTAGATAACGATTTCGTTGAGCCTCTTTTTCAACAGGGTTGACAAGTTGAACGCCCTTATCACAAGTTCTGCAAAATGCTTCATTAGCTTGTAACTTTCTTTTCGTATAGTGAGAGAAGTACCAATCGTGAAAGGCGACCCCATTAACGTAGATTGACCCATCACGATCCGTTGCAAAAGGGCAGCCCAACGGGAAGTAAACGCGCTTAAACATACGACGATCAAAACCCACTTCATTAGCAATTTCGGCAGGTTTGTACATCATGTTGAGTAAAGCGCGAATACGCCAATTTTGGTTGCCCTTGAGCTTTCCCGCCGACATTTCGTTTAGAAGCTTCCTGAATATTCAAAGGAGGGAACACTAATTGTTACAGTGACCTTTTTCGTAAAATCAGGCAACATCTTATGTGGCAGATTGTCGATAACGCTTGCTATCACGCCAGCAAAGACAGCCGCATAAATATCTTGCTCTTCTGGAAAGTTAGAAAAATCTTCAAAACCTTTTACTTCGCCTGAGCGTTCGATTTTCTTTCTCTCTTGAGTAAGAAATCTGACATGGAAGCGACACGCATAATTTACTGTGTAGTTTTCATCCATTTGGAATTTCTCCATTTTCTTGGTTGCCCAATGCGTGAGCGAATGCGAGGTTATCGCTTAAGCCATGCGGTGAGCCTAAAAGTAAGCGACGGAAGTGGTCATAAACCTTTTCGGAAATGTCAGGGTCACGGAGAGCGTCATACAGAGCAGGCGTAACCTGATCTTGCAGCCATCGCCAACGGTTCCCTTTTATATGGCCTCCTTTGGTGGGTAACGAATCATGACCAGTAAAAAAGTTGGTGAATGGTTCGAGATCATCACGTAAGCGGATTTCATTGGGCAGTCGGTCGAATTCAGCTTTGAGAATAGGCGCGATGCACGCTTCACCTGTTGAGATTCGGCCCCACACTTGCCAAGCACGACGTGAACGCCATTGAGTCTCAAAACGTAGCCAGCGTGAACCATCGTCAGCGACTTTGATATACCAGCGTTGATAACGGTCAGATGAGCGAGAACCAATATAGACCCCACCACCGATAGGATTTTCAAATAGTTCAAGGTAGGGTTTACGCTGATTGGGCCAGCGTTCAGGTTCAACAGCGTCGAGAACATCTTTGAAATTGCGCGGTGAAAAATCTTTAGGTAATGGCAATGTAACTTGAATGTCGATTCGAGAAGATCGGCCAGTCCGAAACGACCACAGTAAAGCAGTTTCAGCTAACTTACCCGACACTGACAGAAAGTAATGATCCCGTTTATCTTGCACACCAGAACCACAAAAGACGGTTCCTGCGTCACTTTTCCAAAACATGCCAGTGTAGTTATTTCGCTTGACCCCACGTTCAGGATACAACGCGCCATGATGAAGTTGAATTTCATCTAACCAATGGCGAAAATCTTCTTCATTGAAAGATGTCACAGACAGATAATCGAGTGCAGCAATTCCAGTAATCATAATCAGACCTCAAGAAATTAGTACCGACTTCGTATAGTCGAGGTAGGGGGGGTGATACTTAACCCCCCCTTTGAGAAATGCGAACACGAGAGAATTTAAAAACAATAGGATTGATAAACGGAGGAGCAGCAGCGGCAGCATGCTCGCTTGCTGCCCAAACACATATACAAACATCGAACTACACAAAATGTACGGAATAATCCACATACGTGTTAGAAAATATCGGAACCAGATGCTAAAAAAATAGTTGGCACTTATCCAACAAAAGGTTCTGTATTCTCTTACTTTTAATTCAAAAAAATAGGAGTTAGAATAACTCCACCACAATGTTATATAATTTCCATCATTGTGTCAAGGAAGCTACATGAATAGATCAGAGGAAAAAATTGCTAAGTACATTCGAGAACATATTCGAGAATTTAGAGAGGCAAGGGGAATTTCGCAAGAAGAACTTGCTGAAGTAATAGACCGAAATAAATCTACAATTTCTGATATTGAACGTGGAAAGGTAGGTGTGAATTCGGTCCATTTAGGACTTATCGCAAAAAAACTTGGTAAACCTGTGCAAGCTTTTTACCCATTATCAATTAGAGGAGTAACAAAGCGCGGTGACCTCGGTTCACGTGAACATGATCTAGTAACAAATTTTCAGAAAATAATGATGTACCCAGAATTAGAAAGTGCTTTGCTAGACTTCGTTGCACGATTAGCGAGCTTTTCTAACAAATCAGAATTTCGCAGAACAATTGATTCAACAGTAGATTTAACGAAAACGCTACTTAATAAAGATTAGTACAATTTAGACGTACAGTATTGAAGCTGAGAAGTATGAATACCATTGAGGATATTGGATGTACTCTATCAGATAGATTTGAGTTATTAGACTAAAAAACAACTAGCTTTCATCGTTAAGATGTTCGAGTGGATTTATCAAAACCTCTTCTAATTTTTCCCAGCCAGGTATTAGTTCAGTTAGGAACTGCTTCATTTCCTCATTCTTCCGTACATAGTTGAGTAAATTTTCTATCTTACCCTGCCGGTGTAATATAGAAGCTTGCATCTGTGAGTACACTAATCCACCTGCTGACTTTTGAATGATTTCAGCTCCATGTTTTTGCCAGTAAAAGCCGTACTCTAGTGTGTTTCGGGCAGTTACTGCGATATAGAAGTCCAGTTCTGACAAACACCATTGAATAAATATTCTAAGCTGGTTAACTTTTGGAAAACCAGACTCAGTAGGATACTCAACACCAAATTCTTCTGTCATGCCTTCCCAATAATGTGCTCGTATATCCCTATGAATAGCAAGTACCGCATCTAATTTTTTCTCGAAACGTACCGTCTCTAGATTATGTGCAAGCTCATTCCGCAAAGAATTTAGTTTTTGTATACCATCCCAGAGTGAATTAGCCATTGGTTTCTCACCAAATTTGTGGCATACAGCTTTTGAAAGTAGAAGTTTCTGGAAAAAGCGAAGATTAATTTTTTTTAGGTCAAAACTATCTGGGTCGAATTCAAACATCAGAATAGAATCTAAACGTTCTTCAATTAGGAGATGACCCTTTAAGATGACTAGATCGAGATCGTTTTTCGGTAATTTCTCCTTAACTCTTTCAAAGTGTGTGTTTGCTAAAACGTCATTAAGTTGACTTGTTACCGAATCGATTCTATTTTTCAGAGTCTTTTCTTGTTTATCCATTTAATAATCCTCACGACTACATATATACTATAAATTGCAGAGAGTAACAATATAAAAAGCTTCAAGTATTAGGACTTGAAGCTCAAACGCTGGGTTCTAGGTTCGAGTCCTAGTGGGACCATCTTATTGTAGCCGCTCGGAAATCATGATTTCTGAGCGGCTATTTTTCTTTCTGCAAGGTTGCCCCAATATGTACGCATCTCTATACTTACGTGCATAACCGCAACAAACCCCCTTAAAACGGAGCAAAAGATGAGCCAGAACAAACTCGACTGGATTACAGACCAGCTCGAATCGCTAAAGGCAGATGGCCTTTACAATAACATTCGCACAATTGATAGTCCGATGGACGCATGGGTTACGATTGATGGACGCAAGGTGCAGAATTTTTGCGCCAACAACTATCTCGGTCTCGCTAACCATCCCCGTATCAAACAGGCAGCTAAAGATGCCATTGACAAATATGGCGTTGGACCGGGCGCAGTTCGCACCATCGCTGGGACGATGAGTTTGCACGATCAACTCGAAGCCGATTTGGCTGCATTCAAAAAGGCGGAAGCGTGCATCACGTTGCAATCTGGCTTTACCGCCAATCTTGCCACAATTCCCGCACTTGTTGGCAAGGGAGACGTAATCTTTTCGGACCGTCTCAATCATGCCAGTATCATTGATGGCTGTCGTCTTTCACGCGCCAAAATTGTCGCCTATGAACATAATAGCCCCGCCGATCTTGAAGAAAAGTTGAATGAACATACCGACTATGGCAAACGCCTAATCGTCAGCGATGGTGTTTTCAGTATGGATGGGGATATTGCGCCACTGCCCGAGCTGGTTGAGCTAGCTGAAAAGCATGGCTGCATCATCATGGTCGATGATGCGCATGGCGAGGGCGTGATGGGAAATGGCGGTCGTGGGATCGTCGATCATTTTGGTTTGCACGGGCGTGTCGATGTTGAAATCGGGACGTTAAGCAAGGCGTTCGGCGTCGTTGGGGGCTTGGTTGCTGGCAAACAGGAGATCATCGACTGGTTGCGTCAGCGCGGTCGGCCGTTTCTCTTCTCAAGCGCAATGACCGTCCCCGATACAGCGGCTTGTATTGAAGCCGTCAAGATTTTGCAGGAATCGACTGAATTAGTAGACCGACTTTGGAGCAATGGAGAATTGTTCAAGCGCGAAATGCAAAAGCTCGGCTTTGATACTGGTGAAACGGTCACGCCAATTGTCCCCGTCATGCTTGGAGAAGCGGCGTTAGCACAAGCGTTTAGCCGCAAGCTCTTTGAAGAAGGTGTTTTTGCGATGTCAATCGGTTTCCCAACTGTGCCACAAGGTAAGGCACGCATTCGTGTCATGAACAGCGCGGCACATTCGACCGATGATTTAGAACGTGCGTTGAGTGCGTTCGAAAAGGTTGGCAAAGAACTGGCGGTAATTAATTAGGAAGTCAGGTGGTCAGGGGCTCAGTGTCTTGCACGCTGAAGCCTTGAAGCCCTGAAATCCTGTTACAAATGAGAAAAAAAGTTGTATTTATCACAGGCGCGGCGGGTGAAGTCGGTCACGCGCTGGTCAAATATCTGGCGAAAGAAGGGTCACACAACATTGTGACGATGGATTTGCGACCTCTGCCAACGGATTTGGATGGGTTGGTGATGGAGCATATTGTCGGGAATCTCCTCGACAAAGTATTGCTGGCACGGATTACGACGCAGTTTGAGATTCAGGCGATCTATCATTTGGCGGCGTTGTTGAGCACATCGGCCGAATTTCAACCCGATATTGCACATGAAGTCAACGTTGAGGGAACGCTGGGCCTGTTGCGCATCGCGGCTGAGCAGAGCCAATGGCGCGGCGAGGCGGTCAAGTTCATCTTCCCGTCGTCGATTGCCGTCTATGGAATGCCCGAAATTGACCAAAGTAAAGGGCTGTATCAGCGCGTCCGTGAATGGGAATGGAATCAGCCCCGCACGATGTACGGTTGTAACAAACTCTACTGCGAAATGTTGGGTGAGTATTACAGCAAACACTATCGCCAGTTGGCGGCCGAGCAGCCTGTTGCCGTTGATTTCCGCTCAGTGCGTTTTCCCGGATTGATCAGTGCGTTTACGGTTCCTGCTGGTGGAACGAGTGACTATGCACCAGAAATGCTGCACGCTGCGGCCAAAGGGGAGGCGTACAACTGTTTTGTGCGTCCCGATTCGCGCATTCCGTTCATGGCGATGCCCGACGCGGTGCGCGCATTGCTGCTGTTAGCAGCGGCTCCGCATGAGAATTTGACACGGCGAGTTTATAATGTAAGGGCGTTTAGTAAATCGGCCGAACAGTTCCGCAACCGTGTGATTGAAGCATTCCCCGCTGCTGAAATCGGCTATTCTGTCAATGACAAACGACAAAAGATCATTGATAGCTGGCCGGCCGATCTCGATGATAGTTCTGCACGCAATGATTGGGGTTGGCAACCGACCTATAACTCTGAACGTGCCTTTGAAGAGTATCTGCTCCCAAATATCCGTCAACGTTACGCTGACGCTTAGACAAGCAGTTGCCGACTGAAGTTTCATGCTGGGTGTCGTGTCGCAGTACCACACGGCACCCATGTAAATGCTTTTGTGGCTCTTTAAGGAATGGAGTGGTTGTGCGCGATGGTATCGGGAAATCCAATTCCCGATACATGCTCACTCTGTGGTTCGGGAATCGGATTTCCCGAACCTTTGCCTCACATGAAAGCTCAGAGAGCCGCTCTTGTGTCGATTCCAGTGCGATCAAGCCAACTAGTTGACTCGCCGATTTAGCGACAGAACCAGCTAATCCCCCAGCGCAGGTTGCCCAATCACAACAGTCTTTTCAACCACCGGCTCTTCCCCATGCTCATACGCCATCATGCTTTCAAAGGCGGCAATTGCCACCTCTAGCATCGTTTCATCTGGCTCTTTCGTGGTCAGATGTTGCAGTGCGAGATTTGGTTTTGTCAGCAGTTTAATGATTGGGTTGTCGAGATGTTTTGCGCTGAAGCGGATGTACTCATAGGCGAGTCCTGCGACAACGGGCAGCAAGGCGATGCGGGTCAGAATGCGTGCCACGATAGGGTGCATGATCGCTTCAAGTGGTTCGAGCGGGATGAGCGTGAACATGATGATCGAAATGATCACGACCGTGAGCAGAAAGGCTGTGCCACAGCGTGGATGCTCAATCGGGTACTTGGCGACGTTGGCGGGGGTTAGCTCTGCGCCAGCCTCATACGCATTGATCGTCTTATGTTCCGCCCCATGATAGCCATAGAGTCGGCGGACATCTTCCATTAAGCCAATCAACGATACATAGCCGATCAACAAGAGTAGCCGCACGGCGCCTTCTGCGACATGACTCCAATAGGTCGCAGCTTGCGTGTTGCCGAGCCAATTTTCGACCAACCCACCTAAAAAGGCGGGCAGGACAAAGAATAGCCCAATCGACATGCTGAGTGAGAGTAGAATTGTGCCGATTTGGACGGGTTTGGTAAATGCTTCGGCTGGCTCGTCGCTGCCTTCTTCATCGGCCGAAACATCGGCCGAAAACATCAACGCCTTAATTCCCAATCCCAGCGCATCCCATAACATGACCAATCCACGCACAAACGGCGTTTTGATCAGCTTCCCACCGTAAACCGCCTGATTGAGCGGCTCCGTATGAATCACAATTTTCTGTTGGGGATTGCGCACAGCCACAGCCACCGACCGCGAACCGCGCATCATCACCCCTTCGATCACGGCTTGACCACCGTAGTTAAATTTTTTATTTTCTGCCATTGTTGAATTGTAGGAGTTGCAACTTATAAGTTGCAAGTTGCAGGGGAAAGATTGAGGCAACTTGTAGGCTGGGCGCAAAGATTGTCCCTTCACGCCAGTTTTACTGTGGATTTACCCCATATTTACCTCGCTTGTAAATGTTGCCACAATGAGAATCCGTCCCAAACTTTATACTATGCATATAGATTGATTGATAGACGAACTTCCTCCTTTTCTCCTTTTCTCACAGAGAACCCCACGACCCCCCGCGTGGGGTTTTTATTTTCCCGCATTGCAGAAACCCTAGTCTATTCGGCCGGCGTTGCGACAAACTCAATCGTCAACTGAACATCATCTGACACGTTGGCAACCCCTTGTACTTCGGGAATGCTCAAATCGTAATTATCGCGGCTCACGATGGAGACAGCGACCCCACTAATCTCGCTTTCTGATACGTAAGTGACCGATGCATCGAATGTCTCTTCCAGTGTCACGTCACGGATGGTTAGGTTGCCGACGATAGTAAAATCGGCCGATTCACCCACCCCGATTGACGCGGGCAATCCGTTGATGGCCGTTGGCTCAAACTGAATAAACTCATACTGATCGGTGAACAAAATGCGATTTTGGATGGCACGATTACGGAAATCGTTGCTGGTTGCCAAGGTGCGCGCATTGATGGTGATGACACCGATTTGGGCTGTCGATAGATCGGCGGCCGCGAATGCGATTTGTCCGGCAACCTGATTGGTCGTTCCAACAACGCGAATACTTTCACCATTCAAATCCTCGCCCAATTCAAATGTTGCCGTCGAGCGATCCTGCACAATCGCGTAGATCACTGGATCGGCCGAAACGGGCTCTTCAGTTGGCTCTTCAGTTGGTTCTTCGACAACTTCCTCCGTCGGTTCCTCCATCACTTCCTCAGTCGACTCTTCCATCGGCTCCTCAGTTGGCTCTGGCACATCCGTTGGCGGCACATCGGTAGGTGCTGGTACATCGGTTGGCTCAGGCGCATCTGTTGCCGCTAATTGAATGGGAACAGCTTCAATTTCGCCACTAGGCGCTTCTGGGGTCCGGAAAAAGGCGTACAAAATGGATGCGATGACGACCACGCCAACTGCACCGATAACCAAAGGGATTCGTTTCTTCATAATTTTCTCCAAGGGTAAATTGTTAATCGGCCGAAAATCGACCATCGCGCCGCATTCTAGTCAGCCGTCGTAAACAATCTGTCGGATTAACATTATCTACACATTCCGCTAAAGCGGCTGGCTATAATCTGGCCATGTCTTCAGCCCGTTCTGAATTTATCGCAGGCGTTCGCGCCGAACTGCCCATCGTCGTAGGAGCGATTCCATTCGGGATCATCTACGGCGTTTTGGCTGTTAACGCAGGGATTCCGCCCCTTATCGCCATTGCCATGTCGAGCATCGTCTTTGCGGGGTCTGCCCAATTTGTTGCTGCTCAACTGATCGGTGCTGGCATTCCCGCGCTCGTTCTCTGGCTAACAACGTTCATTATTAACATACGCCATATGCTCTATAGTGCATCCCTCGCTCCTTATGCCCAGCGACTTTCGCGCCCATGGAAATGGTTGCTCGCCTACCTGCTGACAGATGAGGCGTATGTGGTTACGGCCTTGCACTATGAGGCAACCCCGTCCAACAACTATCAACACTATTTCTGGCTGGGTTCTGGCTTGATGCTTTGGGTAAGTTGGCAACTATCGACCATTATTGGCGTGGTTTTTGGGACGCAAATTCCTGCAAGCTGGTCGCTGGATTACACATTGGCATTGACGTTTATCGGGATGGTGGTGCCACTCTTGAAAAGTGCGCCAAGCCGTCCGCTAGATCGGCCGATGTTTGCCGCCGCCGTTTCCGCTGGCATTGTCGCCCTGTTGACCTTCACGTTGCCCTATAAACTCGGTCTGATGCTTGCCGCACTGACGGGCATTGTTGTCGGCGTTTGGCTGGAAAATCAACAGCTCGCACGCAAAGGTGTGTCGCAATGAATCTCTGGCTCTTAATTATCGTTATGGGGATTTTGACCTACGCGATTCGGTTGTCGTTTATCATTTCGGCCGATTATTTCACCATTCCCCCCATCATGCGTCGCGCCCTGCGCTACGTCCCGCCGACAGTCCTCACCGCCATCATCATCCCTGAAATGATGATGCCAACTGGCACGCTCGACCTAACCCATCCGCGCTTCTTCGCTGGCCTGATCGCAATGGCCGTTGCCTATTATTCAAAAAGTGTGATGTGGACAGTTGGGGTAGGAATGGTGTCGCTGTGGTTGTTACAACTATTGTAGAAAACCCGCGCCACGGTTCACATTTTAACGCGGTGGGCATACGTGGCGCGTAGTCCCAAAACGCACCACGCACCACGCTTTCAGCGAGAAAGTATCTTCAAAGAGATACGTTCAACACAGATGTCGATCAAACGAATCTCCTGTGCGGGTAGATGATTTATCGGCCAAAGTGCATCGGCATGATGATGTGGAAGAAATCATCACTTCCAACAGGACGAATAACGCCCGGCTCCATCGCTGAGGTCGTCTCAAGCGCGACCTGCGGCGTGTCGATGATGCTCAAAACGTCGGTCATGTACTTGACGTTGAACGCCACTTCCACTTCTTCACCCGTCACATCCGCATCGACTTGCGCCTCATTGTCACCCGTTTCTGCACTGGTCGCGGAGATGGTTGTGAAGCCATCCATCAATTCGCTGCGCGGTGTGATTTTGACCCGTGCCGTGTGGCTCGATTCGCGCGCAAAGATAGCGGCTGTGCGACACGCCTTCAAAAAGGCGGCCGTTCCCATCACGGCGCGAGTCGTGTGCCGCTTCGGAATAATTGGCGAAAAGTCGGGGAAGTTGCCGTCGATAAGCTGTGAGACGATGACAATGTTGTCCAACTTAAAGATGATCTGATTGCGACCCTCTGGCAATGTAATGTGCAACACTTCATCATCATGGCCGATTACGCGCGCCACTTCCGCCAATGAGCGAGAGGGGACGATGATCGATTTTGGTTCGGCCGAACTTTCCAGCGCCGCCGTCCGCACCGACAGGCGGAACGCATCTGTCGCTGCCAGTTTAACCCCTTTGCCATCAAACTCCATCGAAACACCCGTCAATGTTGGACGTGTCTCGTCAGTCGCGGCGGCAAAGACGACCTGATTGATCATCTGCTTGAACGCCCCCGCACTGATGCGCAGACTTTGCAATAGATCTGGCTCTGGCACAAGCGGAAACTCCTGTGCGTCTATCCCACGCAGATTCGCCTCTGTGCGTCCACACTCAAGATGCAGTGTCTGCGTTTCATCTGATGATTCAAGTTCAACCGTCTCTTGCGGCAAATTGTTTACCAAGTCATTCAAGATCCGCGCTGGCACGGTCAATGCGCCCTCTTGCGACACAGTTGCATTCAACCAGCATGTGATCACAATTTCCAAATTAGTGGCTGATAGCTTTAGCCGGCCGCCATCTGTCGCCAGCAATACGTTTCCCAATACGGGCAGCGTCGAACGTGTGCTAACGGCACGTCCCACAATGCTTAACCCTTTTGCCAAATTTTCTTGTAAAACAGCAACTTTCATCGCACGCTCCAAAGTAATTGTTGTATAACCCCGCATGATTGCGTCAATGAAGTATACCGAGAATCAATTGTTGTGCAATAGCACATGCGTTTTTGGTGTGGTGGCTTTCGTAAAGAACGTGCAGCATTTTTGGGTCTGTGGGAACTAGGTGATGCGTGGTGCGTGGTGCGTGTCTGGAAGTCATTACGCACCATGTCTCAACCGGCGGCGAAAAAGAATCACTCTTCGAAAGGCTGTCATCAACTGGTGACATTTGGCCGTTAGACTCTTCATGAGGTAAACAAATGAAAGTGATTGCAAGTTTAATCTGTTTTGTGGTGATTCTATTTTTGGCGATGCAGTTGGGGTGGGTGGCACTCTTTATTGTGCCGCTGGCGGTATTGTTTGTCGTGTTGAGCTTCGCGCCGTACTGGACGACGAAGACAGAAAGATCGTTTGGCGCTGATTGATCACTCCACGCTAGTGGGTTCAACAATAATCTTTGGCCCTAAAACCAAACTGGTTGTTTTCGGCCGATTCTCGCACTAAATCGGCAAGCTGTTTCTCATCCTCTGCCCAAGCTTGCGAGCCATTTCGACTAACATAATTATTCGGCCGAATTTCGTTCCAACATCAATGTCACGGGGCCATCATTATGAATCTCGACTTGCATATCTGCGCCAAACAGCCCTGTCGCAACCTTTAGTCCTGAATTACGCAGTTGTTCGACGAAGTAATCGAACAGTGGTTCCGCATGTTCGGGGCGAGCCGCCTCGATAAAGGAGGGGCGACGACCTTTGCGCGCGTCGCCGTAGAGGGTGAACTGTGAAATAGCGAGAATGCCACCCCCGACATCATCAAGCCCGCGATTCATCTTGCCCACGTCGTCTTCAAACAAGCGCAATCCCGCGACCTTTTTCGCAAGCCACGCTGCCTCTGTCTCGCTATCACGATGTGTAATGCCAACCAGTAAACAAAAACCGCGCCCCACCTCACCGACGATTTCGTTATCGACGGTGACGCTAGCGCGGCTAACCCTTTGCAGAAGAATTTGCATTGTTCTTGTTCCCTCTTCAACGAGGTGAGAGGCTATGGATGAAGGTTCTTCAGAGAGGGGTTAGCACAACGTATTGCGTATTGCGTATTGCGTATCCAGCGATCATTACGCAACACGCACCACACAAGCCGAAAGAACCCAACTAAGCTCTCAAAGTAATCCCAATTTACTATTATCACCAAGCGTGAATTTGTGTGCTTTCGGCCGAATTGGGCTTTTTCGAATGATGACATTTCGGCCGATTAAGCTGTCCTGAATGCGTCCCTCGATATTGTGGACTGACCCATTTTCCAGCATCATCGAATGTTCGATCTCGCTATTTTCGATGACACAATCGTGGAAGATGCTGGTGTAGGGGCCGATGTAGCTATTGATAATGCGCGTATTTTTGCCGATGATGGTTGGCCCACGCACGACGCTGTTGATGATTTCCGCCCCCTGCTCGATGGTGACACGTCGGCCGATGGTGCTGTCCCGATCCACATAGCCATGAATCTGGTGGTCGAGTTCTTCCAGCACCATGTTGTTCGCCTCGATCATGTCCTCTTTCTTGCCAGTGTCGATCCACCACCCCTTATGCACATAGGGATGTACCGACATGCCCTGATCGACCAACCACTGGATCGCATCGGTGATCTCCAACTCGCCGCGCCATGATGGTTTGATGGCGTGCGTTGCCTTGTGAATGCTGGCATCAAACATGTAGATGCCGACCAGTGCCAGATCGCTCGGTGGGTCTTTTGGCTTTTCGATCAGGCGGCGAATACTGCCATCGGGCGCGAGATCGGCCACACCGTATTGCATCGGATTTGCGACGCGCGTCAAAACGATTTGGCTGTTCCATGTGCTGTCGGCAAACTGCTTGATCAGCGGGGAAATGCCGCCTTCAATCACATTGTCGCCTAAGAACATCACAAAACGCTCATCGCCTAGAAAATCTTCTGACACCTTGACGGCGTGCGCGAGGCCAAGCGGCTGCTCCTGCACGATGTATGTCACCTTGACACCAAACTCGGAGCCATTGCCAATCGCATTGCGAATCTGATCGCCGCGACTGCCGACGTTGATGACAATCCCAATTTCGTCGATGCCGGCCTCTTTGATCGTCTCGATGACGCGCACCAAAACGGGCTTGTTGGCGACGGGAATCAGTTGTTTTGCACTTGTATACGTGAGTGGATAGAGGCGGGAACCTTTGCCGCCGCTGAGAATTAAACCTTTCATTTAAGTGGAGAGTGGAGAGTGGGAAGTGGGGCGTGATTGGTGGTCATTTCTTGTGAACCACTAATCACAAACCACTAGCCACTTAACCATAGTAGCTTTCAATCGAATCGTCTTTGGGTGCATTTGTCAGCGTTGCACCGACGATGCGGACTTTGGCTTGTTCAAGAATGTGTTTGGCACGTTCAGCATGATCGCGGCGCGACTTTCCCGCTTGCAGGACGAGCAGCACGCCGTCCACCTTTGCGCCGAGAACGACAGCATCGGTGACGACGATAACAGGGGGGGCATCGAAAATGACAAAATCGGCCGATTCCCCCAACAGCTTGATCAACTCATCTGTCTTTCGTGAACCGAGCAAGTCGGCTGGGTTCGGTGGCTTTGCCCCACTCGTCAACAAGCGCAGATTTTCCACGCCTGTCTCCTGCAAGGGCAACATATCATCTTGCAAAACGGCTTCGGTAAAGCCAATTTTTGAAGAGACATCAAAATATTCATGCAGCGATGGACGACGCAGGTCACAATCGACCAAAATCGTCTTGTTGCCTGCCTGCGCCATCGTCACCGCAAGATTGGCGGCGGTCGTTGTCTTGCCTTCGTTTGGTTCGGCCGATGTCACCACCAGCGTCTTGACTGGATTATCCAAACTGTAGAACGATAAATTCGTTCGCAATGTCCGATACGCTTCACTCACGGGGGAGCGGGGATCGGTTAGGGTGATTAAGTTCATAAGTTGCTAGTTGCTAGTTGCTAGTTGCTAGTTGCCAATGACTTCTTACCAGCCACTAGCCACCAGCCCCTTGCCATTAGCCCGGTATTTTTCCAATAACAGGCACATCGATCAATCGCTCGACATCTTCCGCACGGCGCAATGTGCCAGATTCCATCCATTCAAGCGCAAAAACGAGCAATACACCGACGAGTGACCCAAAGATCAGCCCTGCAACCGTGTTGATTTTGGTATTCGGCCGATAAAGTCCCACCGTCGGGTTATCTTGTAGCTCGATGGTGACGCGATCCTCTTGGCGTTGCGTTGCGTTGTTTTCGTTGGTGTCTTGGATCAAGCGTTCCGCCCACGTTCGTGCGATGCGCGAGGCATTTTCGGGATTTGTGTTGCGGACATCGACTTGAATCGTAAAGCGGGCTTCATCGGCCGAAAAGCTCACATCCCCTTTGAGGGTTCCCGGCTCCATGTCGAGATTGAGCGCGTCAATCACCTCAGCCGCTCGAAAGCTGCTGTCTAGCCAAGTGACATAGCGCAGCAGCAGGGTTTTTGCGCCCTGATTAGAGCCAAAATCGGCCGTGCGTGCAGGGCTGACAATTAGCTTCACACTCGCCCGATAGACTTCGTCTTGCATCTTGCTAAAGCCATAGGCTGCCCCCGCCGTCAAAATCGCCAGCAGGACAATCAGCCAACCGCGCCGTCGCACAATGCGAAAATAATCTGATAGTTCCATAAATGCGTGGTCAGTAGTATGTGGTGAATGATTACTGGCAAGAACTTCTTCGCTTACCACGTATCACTTACGACTTACCACTTCCCGATAAACACCCTGCCGTTTGGCTTGATGTTCTTCATACTTCTGCTCGATATAACTGCCGAGCTTTTCTTTAAAGACTTCTGTGTCAAACTTTTCTGCGTGCCGCCGAATAAAGGCAGGGCTGACTGCTTCGGGGTCGAACTGATCGACCGCTTCCATAAGGCTCGCCACCGTCTGCTCGTCAAATAGCACGCCCGTTCCCGGCACAACCGTCTCACGTGCGCCGCCAGCATTGTAGGCGATCACAGGTCGCCCCGCAGCCATCGCCTGAATCGGCGCGATGCCAAAATCTTCTTCACCGGGAAACATGAACGCCTTGCAGCGGGCCAGCAAATCGGGCAGGTCACTATCGGGGACAAAGCCCAAGAACTTGACGTTTGAATTTGCCAGCCCTTCCAAACGCTCCCGATCGCGGCCGCTTCCCGCAATGTAGAGTGGCTTGCCTAACTTGTTAAACGCCTCGATCAAAATGTCTAGGCGACGATAGGGGACGAGTCGGCCGACAAAGAGATAGTAGTCATCGGTTTGATTGCTTGGCTCAAAGCGGCTCGTTTCCACAGGTGGGTAGATGATAACCGACTGCCGCCCATAGATTTTGTCGATGCGCTGACGGATTTCCTCCGAAATAGCGATGAAATGATCGACCCGATCTGCCGCCAAGCGGTCCCAAACGCGCATCAATGTTAAAAATGGACTGAGGACAGTGCGCGTAATGTGTCCTAAATTTTCTTGCTCTGCATACTGATGATACCGCCAAACGTAGCGGGTCGGGGTCAAACAATAGCAAATGTGAAGTGTTTCAGGGCCTGTGATGACCCCGTGACAAAAGCCACTTTTGTTGCTCAAAACAATTTCATAGTCGCTAAAGTCAAAACGTTCAAATGCGGACGGATAAAATGGAAAGTAAATTTGTTGCTTGCGATAGGCGAATGGTAACTTATCGATAAAGCTTGTGCGAATATCCCAATTTTGCCAATGGCTCGGCATTGCATCACGCCAGTAAATCGACGTGTAGAGGGGAGCTTGTGGGTACATCTCAACAAAATTCTCAAGCACGTCCTCTGCGCCGCCGATTTGATTGAGCCAATCGTGAATAAGTGCCAGCTTCATCTTGAATATAGAAAAAACGTATTACGTGGGGCAACCGCTGCCACACGCAATACGAAAATAATTTGTTACATCAGGTTGGATACTACTCTAATCCCAAACGATCCATTCTCTCAGCCAAGTCTGCTTCTAGCTCAATGTCGTTCATGGCACTATCGAGTTGTGCATCGAGACTGCTCGTCTGCACTTCCCATGCTGCATCTGCATGGTCGAGCCGCTGACGCACGCTTTCGGCCGCCCGCGCCAAATCTTCATCTCCGTCACTCACCAACGCATCGAGTGAGCGCATCGCCTGTGTCGATGTCTCTTTTGCAACAGCAAGGTTGAGCAAAAATTGTAGCTCTTCACGCTCGTGCATTGCAATTTCGAGCCGCCCTTCTAATTTGATCAGTACATCCTTGAGCGTTTCGGCCGCGCCGATTTGCCGTTCTAAGGTGCTATCCAGCGTTTTGATCAGCTTCATCGTTGAGACAAATTTGCGCTGGGTAACTAGGGCTTCTGTCTTTTTGCCGCGCCGCAGAAAGTCATCAACGGCTAAATCAAACTTTGCGGCACGTGTTGCCAAATTTTCACGCCGTCGGCGCGTCTCTTTGACCTGTGCAAAAAGTGGCGAAATCGTTTCGCGGTACTGTTCGATTTCACGCTCGGCGTTGCGGATATATTGGTCATAAACCGCGATGCTGTTGCGCTCAATTGCCTTATCTGCGAGATCATGCAGATTTGCTAGAAAAAGTGTACGGATTTTTTGAAAAAGCGTTGCCATCAAGTAGGAATTATACCTGTTCTGGGAAAGATGCCCCACAGACAGTCTGTGTGATTCACTCGTTGTTCAGACCAAAAGAAACCGTGAACGGTAACGGCTAGGACTATCCTCCCATAGAGGATTCGGGTAAAAATGTATATCTTCCTTTAGATAATTAAGTGTAAGGGTAGTTCCACGTCGCACGGTAACGCATCTAATTGTTGCTCGCAGACGTTGTTCGAGTTAGTGATCGGCGCATGAGTCTATGGCGCGCGATCATGATGAGTATAGGCAGCAGTATCATGCAGTACAAACAGCTTCTTTCGCTATTTCTCTTCTTCGCCCTCGTCTCCATTTTCCAAGAACAACCAAACGCGCAGGCAACAGAACCTTATCACGTCTATTTGCCGGTGGTTAAATCGACCGAAAATCTCCCCATTCGCATCGTCGGCAATGGGAGTGCAAGCTCCTGCACGGCTGCTGCCCTGACGGCCGCCGTCCAATTGGGCGGGCGCGTCCAGTTCAACTGCGGGGGCGGACAAATTAACATCCCCCTAACGACACGACTGCAGGCGACAAAACCGCTTCTCATCGACGGGCAGAACCGCATTACGCTTGATGGACAGAATCAAACAGGTATTTTGGGTGCCGAAGGTGGCCGCTCTGTCACGCTGAAAAACATCAAATTAATCAATAGCAATAGTGGGGAAAATGGGGGCGCGTTGCACGTGGGTGCAAATATAGAAGTCTGGATCATCAATACGACGTTCGAGAACAATCGCAGCTATGCAACAGCGACCGTCTGTGAAGGGGGCGGGGCTGCCTACTTTAGCGACGACACGCAGGTGCATATCTACGATAGCACCTTCCGCACCAATCAAGCGCGCGTTGGCGGGGCGATTATCTCCTTTGGCAAGTCATTAAAAGTTTACAATACGACATTTACGGGCAACCTCGCCAATCAAGCCTCACGCCATGATGTGACGCTGGACGATCTGCTCGACGGACGTTCGACGGGCGGCGTTTGTGCTGGCGGTGGGGCGGTTTACTTTGGCGGCGACGACTTTATTTCGCATAGTAACAAGTTCCTCGCCAACGAAACAAACCAGCATGGGGGTGCGCTCTTCATCGCGGCACAAAATGGCACGGATGTCGATATTTGGCGTAACGTTTTTGATGATAATATCGCGCGGCTTTCCAGCGCATGGTCTGGCACGGGTGGGGCGATCTGGCTGGGGGAACGGATTCCTGAACAGTGGGATTTCCACATCGTCGTGCAGCAATCGGCTATCACGCGCAACACAGCCCACTTTCAGGGCGGCGGCGTTTTTGCACGCATCCCCGTCACGTTTGAAAATGTGACAATTGCAGAGAATAAAGCGTTGAACGGATCGGCCGATATTGGGAACTGGCAGCGTGGTGGTGGTGGTGGCATGCGGGTCGATCAGTCGGCCGTCGTGACACTGCGCCATGTGACATTGGCTAACAACCACGCGGGTTATAGTGGCGGCGGTTTGATGGGTGCGGGGATTCACTTGCAGAACTCGCTGATTGCGGATAATTCGGCCGATTCCATCGCCCGCAACTGTGCGCAAACCGTGCTCGATCAGGGTGGCAACGTACAATGGGGCGAGACATCTGAGTGCCATGCCAATATCCCCAACCGCGACCCCAAACTTGCGCCGCTTGCAATGAACGGAGGCTTTAGTGAGACGATGGGCTTAACCACAGGTAGTGGGGCGATAGACATTGCCAACCTCGCCAACTGTGCAGAACGAGATCAGCGCAATTGGGTGCGCCCCCAAGGGAACGGCTGTGATGCTGGTGCGTTTGAGGGGAATGGCAACTACAACACGCCGACGCCAACACCAAACACACCGACGCCTATCGTGACCACGCCGCCACCCACAATTACGCCGTCTCCGACACCATCTGGCACACCACCGACAGTCACGCCACCGACAGTCACGCCGCCGACGGTTACACCACCGACCGTCACACCAAGACCGCCAACCATCACGCCATTGCCGCCAACCGTGACGCCGATTACGCCAACGCCAATCACGCCGACACCGATTGTCGTTCCCGGTGACAGCATTGTGGGCAACGGTTCGGCCGCAAGCTGCACTGAGATAGAGTTCGCCTCGGCCATCGTCAACGGTGGACACATCACGTTCAACTGTGGTTCACAGGCGCACACAATCCGTTTAACGCGGCGACACATTTTGACGAAGAACAGTGAACTGGACGGTACGGGCAGCCAGATCGCGCTCGATGGGCAAAATAACAGCGCACTGCTTGCCGCAAACAGCGATTTGACCATCAAACTGACAAATCTCAGCTTGATCAACGCGAGTTCGGATGAATCGGGCGCGGCGTTGCATGTTGGCGAACGGACCCAATTGACCATCACCAACGTCCGCTTCCAAAATAACGTGTCGCGTGCGCTCACGCTGACGTGTGATGGGGGTGGCGCAGTTTTCGCTGACCAAGATTCGGTCTTGCAAGTGACAGGCAGCACATTCAGCGGTAATCGTGCCAATAACGGTGGCGCAATCAATGCACGGCGCAGCAAATTTACGTTGCAAGACAGCACCTTCACAACCAACCATGCCTTCGTAGGTTCGTCCATTGGCAGCGATGAAGATTGTGGGGGTGGTGCCATCTACCTCGACGGCACGCGCACGTTTGGCGGAGATAGCGTCACGATCCAGCGCAGCGATTTTATTGGCAACACCGCTTACAATCGTGGTGGTGCGCTCGTAATCGTCGCCTATCGCAACGAAACACGCCTTTTTGAAGAGTTGTTGTTTAAGGACAACGCCGCGCTCATCTCGCCGAACGCATCCTTCTCAGGCGTCGGGGGCGGAATTTGGGTGAGCGCGTTGACGACTGGTCAGCTTGGCGACACGACCGTGCTGAAAGATAGCAGCTTTATCGGAAATCGCGCGGAAATACAGGGGGGTGGTTTGTGGACAAAACGACCCATGTCTATTGAGAACGTGACGTGGTTTGGCAATCAAGCGTTTAATCCAGCCATCACCGACCCGACCAATTGGCGAGGCGGCAGCGGCGGCGCGTTTGCAACAAACAATAGCGTGCAGGTGGCTGTGCTCAACAACACAATTGTTGGCAACACGGCTGGTTATGACGGCGGTGGTATCTATGGACAAAACAACATGCTTGCCAACACGATAATCGCCAATAATGTCGCTCATTCTGACAACACCCAACGGCAAAACTGCTCTCATACGGTCATTAATCTGGGCAACAACATTCAATATCTCGCGGGTAGCAGTGCGCCTGATCCGACGGCCGCCTCGACCTGTCATGAGCAGATTGCGCTGGTGAATCCATTGCTCAGCGACCCTGCCGATAATGGCGGGCGCACACCGACAATGATGCTCAACGGCGGTAGCCCGGCACTTGATGCGGGCAGTAACGATAGCTGTATGGAAGCGGATCAACGCGGCATCGATAGGCCACAGAATGGCACGTGTGACATTGGTGCGGTTGAAGTTGTACCGTAAGCCGTGTTACATAGATAGGTCGGCGAGTGTTTGCTTGATGAGTTGGGTGGGGACATCGGCCGAAATAAAACATTCGCCCAGCTCTCTTGGCAGAATGTAACGCAACTTTCCATGCATCTTCTTCTTATCCGACCCCATCGCGGCGATGATTTCGTCAACGTCGAGATGGGCGGGGATGCGAGTGGGCAGGCCGACCTTATTGAGCGTATTTTCGATGCGAGTTGGTAACGTCGAATCGCTGTGGTTAAGTTCGGCCGAAATTCGCGCCGCCACAACCATCCCCATTGCCACCCCAAACCCATGCTTGACCGCATAGCCACTCACCTGCTCAATCGCGTGACCAAACGTATGCCCTAAATTGAGCAGGGCGCGTTTGCCGTGCAGCTCAAATGGATCATCCTGCACCGTGGCACGTTTGACCTCAATCGCATCGGTGACGAGTGCCTCCATAAACGGATGCGCGGGCGCAAGTTCATGCCCATTCTGTTCAATCCAGGCGAATAGTTCAGGGTTATCGAGCACGCCATGCTTGACCACCTCAGCCATGCCCGAGGCAAATTCGTCGGCGGGCAGCGTGTGTAGCGTTTCCAGATCGACCAATACCATCACAGGTTGCTTGAACGCCCCAACGAGATTTTTGCCTTCTGGCAAATCAACGCCGACCTTTCCACCCACGCTCGAATCGACCATCGAAAGCAGCGACGTCGGACATTGCACCAGATTCACGCCGCGCATGTAGGTTGCGGCGACAAACCCCGCCATGTCGCCGGTCACACCACCGCCCAGCGCAACAATGGTGCCTGTGCGGTCTAATCCCGCCGCCAAAACTTGGCTGTATAGGTCGTTGACCGTTTGCAGGTTTTTGTGTTGTTCACCAGCCGGAAAGGTGATGTGTGCCAGTGCGTCGGAGAATTGAGCGGCGTAAAGGGGTGCGACATTGCTATCGCTGATAACGACATAGGACTTGTCGGCAAGCGTTTCACGCAGTGTGGCGTAGATATTTCGGCCGATATAGATTGGATAAAATCCTTGTGGATAGGTGACGGTAATTTGACTCATCCCGTAAGCGTACAGCAAACGATTTGGTGTGTCACGAGTCAACCTGAAAATTGGTCTTTGTCGCGTGCGTGGTGCGTTTCAGCATCCGCGCCACGCTATTCCGAAAATGAGACGACGACAGAGGCCCGCGCCATGCGCTCCCGATTCACCCAGACCTCTAGCGCAATGTTGCCGGGCTGAACGACATCGGCCGAAACCAGATGCACCAATCCCAGCGAATCATCCTCACCCGTCCATAGCTGATTGCCGCCCCCCAAAATTACATCGCCACGTTGCCAGAGCCATGTGAGAACCACCCCAGCTGGTAGATTTTCGGGGCTTAGCGTGGCTGTGAGCATTAGGGGTTGCGCGTCGTTGCCGCGTTCGGCCGAAAAGTTGGTGATGGTCATACGGCTGTCGAGCGGTCTGGCCGTTTCGGGCTCGATCTGGTCGAAGCGTTCAGGCAAGCGCGGTCGTAGCGTTGTGCGCGGGGCGTTGCTTACTTCTGGCGTGGTGAAGAGCAGAACGGTGTTGCGCGGTGCATCAGCGAGCGTCAATGCGGCTGGATCGCTGATGGTGACGCTGGCACGCTCGAAAAGCTCACCGTTGAACCAAATTTCGGCCGAATACTCCCCCACCTCAAACCCCTCTTCTGGCGCAGTCGAAATAAAGGCAGGCCCAACCGCGCTGTAGACCCAACTTTGATTGCCACCATCGATCACCTCACCATCCTTGCGCCAGACCCACGACCAGGCAAAACCATTTTCCATGTTGCGATATTCAAAGGTTGCATAGAGCGTTGTGATCTCGTTTGAGAAGCGGCGACCGGGATCGAGTGGACGGTACTCTTGGCTGATGCGTGAGGCAAAAACGAGCGACGTGATGTGCGAATCCTCCCTGAGCGGCGACTGCGGCGTTATCTTCGCATAGTCAACGGGAAGGCGTGTGTCAACTGTGCCTTGCGAGGTCGCAGAGGTGGTTGTGGGTCGCGGGGTTGCCACGCCAATCGGCCGACGTGTTGGTGTGGGCGGCAGTGTGGGAGTGAGGGTTGCCAGCTGATTAAATGACACGATGGCGGCGACATCAGCGTTTGCGGCAGCCTCGGCCGAACTGCCCCGCAATAGGCTCCCTTCCAACCACACATATCCACCCACCAAGAGCAGAAACATCCCCATCACGAGCGTCACCGTCAGATAGTTCTGCATCGTGATCTCCGCCTCGCGCCGGTTGAATAGATGAAAATTCTGTTTTGTTTTACGCCACGTATTAACCGTCATGCCCGCGGCCAACAGCGTCAGCGCACAGAGCAGGAACAACAGCCAAAACGTGATCGAAGTGTTGGCAAAATTAGACAAATTTTCTCACAGTGGACGGTGGATTTGGCTCCCCACCTTCCGATCAGATCAAAGGGTCTTCAAGCGCGTAGCAGATAGCCACGCCCTTGTTCATTAAAAATATGTTGTCGTTGTGGATCAACGATACGGCAGAGTCGGCTGACGGTGCGCTGTAGCGATCCGCGCTCCGTTTCGAGGAGCAGGTCGTCGAGTGCAACATCGGCCGAAATTGTATTCTCGATTAATTCGTTATAAGAGCAGAGCCGTCCTGCATTTGCATGCAAATACATCAGCACGTCGAGCTTGCGCCCGCTCAACTTACCTGTAACATCCTCGCCGTTCAGCAAGACGCGCTGTCTTTCGGGAACAACGTGCAGACCATCTTGCGGGATCGGTTGCCCATCACATTGCTGAATCACTGTCTTGCGGAAGATTGGGCTAAATAGCTCGCCTTGATCGTTAAATAACCCCGCTGAACGCAGCGCGAGTTCAATCTGCTTATCGTTCGGGGCATCGTTGAGGGCGGCGAGAATGGTGTGTTGTTCCGCCTCATTGAGCGATTGCCAGAGCGTTAGCGCAGATTGCGCAGGGCGTTCACGCCAGTCAACCTGATTGAGTCGGTCGCGCCAACTCTCAGGTGCGTCGTCGAGCCAGCCGTTAATCGCGAGTTCCTGATATAGTTCGCGAGTGAGGGCGGGGTGTCCACCAGAAATGGTGTGGAGGTCGGTGAGCGTTTCGGCCGAAATAAACCCATAGGCGGGGGCAACCTCGCGCCATAATTTGCGAAACTCTTGCTCCGCAATCGGCGTCAACCGAATCGCCGTGCGCCCAAATAGCGACACGAACTCATTGACCCCATCCTTCTCCACATCATCGCGCACCATTTCCAGCGGCCGTCGCGTGATGACGAGATAGCGCAACGTCTCACCGATTTCAGGCCACTGGTGAAATTGGTATAGCTGATAGAGCATAAACGGATCGATTTGTGCAAAGGCCGTGTCAAAGTGGTCGAAGACGAATAAGGGTCGCAATCCCGCCTTGATGACTAAGCGCAATGCACCGCGAAAGATGGCGTTCATCTGTCCGATGCGTGTGCGCACATTTTCATTAAAGTATTCAACTGCATCTTTCAAATCGTCGCGCAGCTCAAAAAGTCCGCGTTCATCAGCTGCGGTGTAGAGCGCGGACAACATGCGTCGGCCGACCAACTGCCAAACGGGCGCGCCGTGCATCAAATGGCAATCGACCCACGCTACCAACGCCGTGCCGCCTAGATGGCGATCCCGCTGGCGTTGCCAGAGTGTCCCATCGGGTGCCAGCAACTTCTTTGCCAGCGTCGATTTGCCCGTTCCCGCCAGCCCAACGATGTGGGCGGCGCGCACGCTGCGCAATTGAGACAGCAACCGATCCCAATGAGCTGGTGCATCGACGATTGGGCACGTCTCTTCATGAGCGTCATTTTCGATATTGATCAGCACGTCGTCTGGTTCGCGTTCATCATCCTCGTTTTGCAGCCGCAAGCGCATTGAGCGTTTGACGAGAAATGGCTCATGATGATAAAGAAATTCTGGCCCCACGTTGTCGTCGTTGACAACCCGTGCCAATGTGCCAAGCAAGCTGCGGTCACTCGCCCAAAGCTGATCTTTGGATAGATCATAGTGAATTTCAAGATGGTTGCGGGAGACGTTACGAAAGGTTTCCCCGTTTGTATTGAACAGACTTTGCAGGAATTTTCGGCCGATAATTAACGATCCTTCAGCCGTATCGTGTTCAAATCCTCTCTCTTGATCACGATACCAAATAGAAACCCAAATAGGGTGCGATTCACTCACTACATCACTCCTCGCGGGACAACCAGCCCACGCACTTTGCTTCTATATATCTGTACGTCGGTCACAACGTACACGCACATTTGATGGTTACTGCTAGGTCTGCGACGATGAGGACTGCTCGTCACGGTAGTACCCTGATACTACTGTCAAGCATTATAGGAGGTGATAAAGGATGTGCAAATGAATTTGTTGAGAATATGGGGCGATTCACAGTGAATGATCGTGTCCATAAGCTTGGCTCTGATATTTGACTGTGAAATAGCTGAGCAATTTACGCACCACGCACCACGCACCACCTCTTTTCAGACGCCCCACCAACCAACTTCCAACACTGCTATAATCCCCCTATGGCACTGGATAACCCACGCTCCCGACTGCAACTGCCATTGCTTTGGCTGCTGATCTTTGCGCTCACGTCGAGTGTGGTGCTGTTATTGCGGCAGTCTTCGGCCGATTTTTGGCGACCCACGACTATTATCGTTGCGGCGGTCAGCGCATGGGGAATCTTTAGCACACGCTATCTCGCCGTTTTAGAGAGCTGGCGCCGCAATGCGTTGCGCTATCGAGCAGCCGAGTTGGTTATCCTTGCCGTCTTGCTGCGTCTGCTGCTCTGGTTCACGTTTGGTTTTCCACAATCAAATTTGTGGGGTGACTATCTGCGCGATCCGTTCCTGATCCTCGATGATCGCTGGTGGGTGCATTTTGTGATCGTCGTCGTTGTCTGGGGTTGGTCCAATGCACTGACCGCGCTCTTCAATGAACTTGAGTTTTCGGAATTTGAGCTCAAGTTGCAGATGGGCGAGGAGAGTTTGAGCGCATTGCAGCAGCGCAATCGGCCGAAATTGCTCGTTGAATATTTCAATTTATGGACAGGTGGTGGCGTGTTGCTCCTCATTGTCACCGCATTGGCTACTTATCAACTGAGCGATTTTCAAGATGCCAACTGGTTTGGCACCGTGACGCGCCTCTCATTGCCACCTCGACTGTTGATCAATCTGCTGCTCTACCTATTTGTCGGCCTCTGGCTGTTAAGCTATGTCCGCTATATGGTGCTATTTTCGCGCTGGCTCTATCGTGGCGTGCGGCCGCAGCCACAGTTGGCCCTGCGCTGGCGTCGGGGCGGCTTATTGCTGTTAAGCATCGTGGCACTGCTATGCGCGCTGCTGCCAATTGGATCGACGCTGCCGTTGGTCTGGATCGGCCGAATGCTCTACTATGCCTTCTATATAGTCGCTGCCGCCCTGTTGCGCTTGCTCCGCGCCCTGCTTGCACGCTTCGCTGGCGACGATAGCGGACAGTCGGAGCCATTTGTCCCTAATCTCGAAATCCCACCCCCAATTGCGTTGGACGCTGAAAATATGGGACAACGTGGGCCACTCATCCCAGCTGAGCTGACAGGGGGTATCACGTGGCTGATCATCGCGGTTGTCATCATCGCCGCGCTGCTCTTTTTAACACGTGGTCAGGATTATGGGCGAATTGGTAACTTTCTCAAGCAGAGTTGGCAGATGTTACGCGATTGGTGGCGACAGATACGACAGGAAGTTGATGGGCGTGTGGCTGATATGCGTCATGCTGTTCAGCAGCAATTCGGCCGAACCTCTCCCAACACACAAAAAAATACCCCACTCTTCCGCATCAACGCCCTCACCCCACGTGAACAAATACGTTACTTCTACCTCGCCGTCATCAAACGCGCATCCGAACGTGGCGTGCAGCGTTCAGAGGCCGAAACCCCCGTTGAATTTCTTGCCGCCCTGCAAGAGCAATTCCCCGACACCGCAGAAGACAGCGCAGCGTTGACAGATGCGTTTCTCCAAGCACGTTACAGCAATGAGGAAATTCAAGATGAGACGATTTCCCCCGTCAAACAACGTTGGAAGCGCGTCCGGCGCAATTTGCGTCGCTAGGGAAAGTGACGCAATGCGTGGTGCGCACGTTTCTTTACCACACAAACCGTAGTGACCCAATTCCAAAATCAACAATACCCTTCAAATTTAGATCTAATTTTTTAACATAGCTTAACATGGTGGTTAATTTTTACCGCTACTCTTTTCGATGTTTGCCAACAGCGGCTACAATGCGTCATTCTTGCGATTATAACCGCCGTATCTGGTAAGAAGCATAGGATAAATTTTGTAATGTTGAGTCGTTCTAATTTTGTAATCGGTTTGGTCTTGCTGGTGGCAGCCATTGCTGTCTTTATAGGTATCGGCCGATTTGCCGTTCCCCGTCTGCTCAATGATGCAACCTCGCTCGCCGTGCAGTCCGATTGTGCGGTGATGCCCTGTGAATCGGCCGAAACCGTCGCCCAAGTCACCTCCCCCACCACGCCACCGACCAACACACCACAACCACCAACTGCAACGTCCACACCATCGCCAACAGCACCACCCGCGACCGCGACCACTGAAGCCATCACACCAACTGAAACAACCCTGCCAACCGCCCAGCCATCACCAACCAACACAGCACTACCGACAGAACCACCCCCACCGACCGAGCCGCCCACTGCTGTGCCAACTGCCACGCCAGATGGTCCAACTCCCACTCCTGACGCACCACTTTTTACCGCGACGCGCGATGCGGCTCTGTTTGCGGAAGTGGGTGGGCTAGGTGGCCGCACGGGGTATTATGTTCCAACGGGGCAGACGGCATGGGTTCTTGGTAGATCGGAAGATTTACGCTGGCTGCACGTCGCCCATCTACTCGGCGATCAAGGCTGGGCTGCCGCTGGCTTCTTCTCAGCCACGCGATCTCAACTTGTCGCCCTTCCTGTCTCTGATTTTGTCGGCGAGGGGGATCCCAATGTCACCGTGCGCGCCACCCAAGTGGCTCAACTGATCGCAACGCCAACCCCACGCCCGCAATTTGCCACGCCGCGTCCTGTCAATACCCCATGGCCGACCAACACGCCGCGCCCAAGCATTGCGGCCCGTGCGACAAACACGCCATGGCCGACGAGTACGCCGCGCACAGTTAACGCCCCTCGTGCAACCGCGACGTGGGTCATCCCGACGCCCGTTCCCACCAACACACAACTGCCCAATGGTGGGGGGAGTGGCAGCGCGAATGGGGCAACAACCAACGCTGTCGCATGGTGGCGACCAGATCGGCCGACCATTCTATCCAACGGCAACGGCACATGGCGCGCTAACCTCATCATACGTGTCCCTACCAGCTTCACCTATAGCTTCAACATGCCTTTTCTCACCACCCAACGTTTGCGGGAACGCAACCTCGATGGCGACGACTACTTCCTGTTGACCATTTCTGGAATGCCCTGTGGATCACCACTCAATACCGAATTGATCGCCCTCCAAAACGGCGCACGCATGCTGATCTTCAGCGACGAAACCTTTCAACAAGGCCCCGTGGTCATCTCCTCGCCTTGTTAAAAGTAAGCTGTTCAGCATTTCAGCCGCAATGGCTTGATCACTGTTCCGTTTGTAGATCAACAAAAATAGATCTCACCTTGTCCGTGCCAACGGCGCGAACAAATCCTCAAAGGGACTCATCACCTTGTCCGTGCCAATGGCAGTTTGAAAAATAGATCAGGTAACCAAATCGGCGCGTGTTTCGGGAATTGGATTTCCCGAAACTTCCTCACCAAAAGAGTGGATTCCCGCCTGCGCGGGAATGACAGTTCGATTACCGAATTAATTTTTTAAAGTCTAAACGGCGCGGACAAATTACCAAAGGGGCTGACAGGTGCGTGCGCACCTGTCAGCCCCTTTGTAACTAATCGCGAGTCGCCGTAAGCGGCGAGCCGTTACTGTCCACGTCAATTTTCGACCCCCATTTCTTCTGATAATGACCACTAAATACAGCGTAAAGTAAGTCCCGTCCTACCTGCGAAGGCAGGTATCCATTCTTCCTCTGGGACGGGATTCCCGCGAAGGCGATAATGCCATACAATTTACTTTACTCTGCAAAAATGCGGCGAATAGTTTTCATAGGTAAGTGGATGCAATCTCCACACTGACCGAAATTCCCTCTGGTTATAATCCAGTTCGAGTTTCTGCAAACAGTTTGCAAACGATAATTTCTAAACTAAACTTTATATTGGATTGGCTTAGAAACATGACCGACGTACTGTGCGATTTGCAGATGAAAAAGCTGTTTTGTATCTTTTCTATGCTTGTCAATCACTGACATCATGTTATACTGATGTGGACGTTTCGCACTCTAAATTGAAGTAATGTTATCGATGCGAATAACCACCCTCATTTTATGCCATCCAATTTTGTAGAGCAATTTTGATCTTATATGATCTCATGGAACTTAATCCGGTGATCTGAAATTTTGTAACTAAAGAAAAAGTTAAAACTCTAAGGAGCAATAATGAACCGTAAAACATTCCGTTATTTTGTCCCTCTCGTGCTGATCTTCGGCCTCATCTTCGCCGCAGTTGTCAGTGCCGACTTTGAGAACGTGCCAACAGTTTCGAATTCTATTTGTGTTGCTGTCGAAGGAAGTCGTCCTGACAATACCGATCCGGCAGGTCCAAATATTGAGCCCGTGAATTGGGAACTTCGTACTATTGACACAACAGATGTTCGCTATGATGATTCGAACGGTGGTAGTAAGCAGGCTGTATATGATCAGGCAAATAGTCGCGCTTGTTTTGAAGTTATTGGAATCCCGAACGAAACGTATGATCTATATATCAAGGGAGATGATACAGTCTCTGTATTAATAGAAGACTATGTGTACTTAGCTTCGGGTGAAACAGCGGATTATTCTGCTACAGTAACACTTCCAGAAGGAGATATCAGTGGAGACGATGACGTGACTGGTTCTGATGCTACCTTGTTGACTGGAAATTGGGAAGGAAGTGGTGATCCTGGTGATTTGAACGAAGATGGTTCAGTGGTTGGTTCTGATGCAACTTTGCTTACGGGTAACTGGAGAATTAATTCGCCTAGTCAATCGGTTCACTATCCGTCAGGTACTAGGGGAGCAACTAACATTTCATTAATCTCTAGTCAGCAAATGGTTAGGGTAGGAGATCCATTTGACGTGTACGTTAATGTTAGTGATTTAGATGCTGAGATCCGTTCTGTTCAAGTTGACATCTATTGGGATACATCAGCTTTAGCCTTAGATCCATTTAATGGCATTGACAGTGCAGATTTCAAGTTCCTGACCGCTGCAAACTGTTCATTGGCCAACAACGCTACGACATGTGGGATCAACAATCCTCAAATAAAAGTAGGACCAGCTCTCGACGAAAACGCTGGAACAGTGGAATACTTTGCTTCTGAGAGTCCTGGCGAACTTGCCAACTTTACCTTTGCTGTATTCCGGTTTACGGCACTTAAAGACATTAATTTTGATGATAATAGTCGAGCTACTTATGTTGGTTTTAATCCTGGCGACCCAGGAACAGAAACTGGCACTTTGTACTACGCTCCAGATGCCATCCCCCAAACTTTTGGTAACTTGCAAGATGCAACCACAGTTGGCTTATCTCAGCTTGGGACACAGCAGACTGCTGTTACAACCATTATTGCCATAATTGCTATACTTGGTGTTGCGACGTTAACTATGACACGCACGGCTCGTCGTCAAGATTAAGTGAAACATTTCCAACAGCGTTTTCATTAGGAAAGCGTTGGGTAAAAAGCCCCCAGCAATGGGGGCTTTTTTGATCCCTAATTGACACTCCGCATTGATCGGATAAAGCGGTTACAATCTGTCGTAATCTGTCCGCAACTGAAGGACACTAAATCGTCTGCAATGACTGAGGCACTATGCTCCGCAACCGTAACTTTCTGCTTCTCTGGCTCATCAGCGTCGTCACAACGCTGGCAATTGAACTTTTTACCATCACGATTTTGGTTACCGTTTTTGAACAGACAGAATCGACGTTGCAAGCGGCCGGTGCGATGGTCGCGCGGTCGTTGCCCGCGTTCTTGCTTGGGCCAGTCGCTGGCGTGCTCGTTGACCGCTTTCGCCGCAAGAACGTGCTGGTCGGCATGGATCTATTGCGCATTGCACTGATCGGTGTCTCCGTTTGGCTATTGCGCTTGGGCGGCACATTGCCCATCGCGCCCATCTATCTGATCCTCGTCGGACTATCGGCCGCCGACGTGTTCCACCAACCTGCCCGTCTTGCCCTCATCCCCTCTCTCGTCAAACAAGCAGAACTGGTGCGCGCCAACAGCTTTATCATGGTGACGCGACAGGTCATTTTGGCACTGTCATACGTCGTGGGTGGCTGGCTGTTGTTGGTCTTGTCGTTGCAACAGATCGCGCTGGGTGTGGCGGTGTTGTTTCTGATTGCGATTGCGGCAGGACTATTTATTCAGGTCCCAATTCGCATGATCCGCGACGGAGATGAGGAGCGTGAATCGTTTTGGCAGTCACTTATATCGGGTTGGGGCTATCTGCGGCGACATCCAATTGCACGCCCCTTGACCGTCATGGAGATGTGGGAACATATCCCTCATGGCATTTGGACGGGAGCGTTGCTGTTGGCGTTTGCGACACAGGGTTTGGGGGGCGATTCGGCCGATTGGGGCTACATCGTCACAGGCTACTTTGTCGGTATGATCGCTGGCTCACTCGGCGCACTACTGATCGATGATTGGCTGACGCGCTTTCCCGGGCGCATTATCGTCATGAGCGCGTGTCTATCTGGCTTCTTGACGCTGGCGTTTGCCTTTAGCACATCCGTCTGGATGGCGGTCGCCATTGGATTTGTTTTTGGCCCTCCGTTTGCCGTGCGCGACGTGGCGCAAGACGCCCTGCTGCAAAGTACCGTGGCTGAAAATCAGCTTGGGCGCGTCTATGCAACCCGCGAAACACTCCGCAGTGCTATCTTTATGATCGCAGGTCTCTTCTTCGCATGGCTCTCAGACATCGTGCCGATCCGCGACATCTACGTTGCCGGTGGCGTCATGTACCTCCTGACAGGCTTGTACGCCTTGACCAACAAACCATTGCGCCAAAGCAAAATGGCGCTTGTAGCTGAATCGGCCGAACCAGTCGTCTAGTCCAACGTAGAGTAAGTTCCGTCATACCTGCGAAGGCAGGTATCCATTCTTTTTCTGAGACTGGATTCCCGCCTGCGCGGGAATGACAGTGCCATACAATTTACCTTACGCTGTATTTAGTCACCTAGATCTGGCACAGCCCCCAATCCAATCGCTTGTTCAAATGCGTAGGCAATCGCCAACAGATGTGCGTCCGTCCCTGTTTCGATACCGACAAACGTTGCGCCGTGTGGTTGTCCACTTTCGTCTGCGCCAATCGGAACGACGACGGCGGGCGTCCCTGCAGCCGCATAAAACAGGCTAAACAAGTTATCAAACGAAAGAATCACATTTAGCTGATGCTCGCGGGCAGTTTGTCTGATGATAGTTTGCGCGGTTGCCCGACGAAGCTCACTTTGTCGGGTATGTTCGGCGGGGTCCATCACGTCCGTCACTGCTAACTCCAGCAAATCTTGTCCATAGGGGGCATACTTTGCAAGGTCTTGATTGTTAAACGTCACGACCTCAGCAAGCGTGGCAATTGGTGCATCCGTCGCTGCGAAGTAATCTGCTAAGTCGGCCGCCATGCTCCCCGCTAATAGTGGTTTGTAATTGTGATAGATGGATAACAACGCAGCTTCTTCAATCTCAGTTGGAACAACCGTTGCCCCTGCATTTTCCAATACGTCAATCGCCCGCGCCAACCCGCGTGTCGAAGTCTCTGGATCAAAATATCCTGCGACAGAAGGTAAGCCAACCCGCAAACCTGCCAGCGAGACGCTGCCTAGGTCCCTCGTGAAGTCGCTGCCGTGCAAGCCATCGGCAAGCGGCGCGAGAAAGTCGTTGTCGTCCCGTGCAGAAAGAACGGTGAGCAGGATGGCGAGGTCAGTGACATTTCGGAGTTATTATCAAAAGTTGTGGATTAGGAAAAAAGAGAAAGGCAGCGTATCCTCACAGGTGTTCAAACCAAAACGGGGTCAAGAAGCCCCAAGGAGAATACGCTGATGAGCAAAGATACCATAATTG
>JAUIAP010000052.1 GCA_030425205.1 Anaerolineae bacterium | reverse complement strand
GTATGCTCCTTTGCTCTTGACACCACCACACTGCAACTTAGCCTAGGCAACGATTCGCTGTGCCTAGCTAACTGCGACAATGTAACAAACACAGGGTAATGCCCATGTGTCACACAGTGGCTCGTAAGAGCGATTAAATTTTCACGTTTAGAAGAATTGGAAGTTGTGCCACGACATGTCTGCTCTGTGCCAATCGTCACCGATCGGTTTTAACAAACTTGCCAAAGTTGGGGAAAGATAGGATGTGGCAATCCTAGAAGGCATCCGCTGATCTCTCGATTTTCTGCTGCTGATTTTCTCTGTTTTGGGATTTTGAAATCCCGCAACGGCTTGAATCTTGCAACATTGGCTCTGTGTCGCCACAGAGAACCTTCACCTCGTCACCCAATGTGCAGTAAAACGTGGATTACGAACAATAAACAGCTCAAAAATTTCTCACTGTTCACCGCCCGACCACTGACTGCACTTGGGCCATGCGCTGACTTTCCATTGACTATCCAATTAAAAACGTGCTGGCGAAAGGGTAGCGGATGCAAGTCGATCTGTCAATGGGAGAAAAGAGGGCGTGCATTATGTTTTTGGTTCTGTTTGGCGCGGAGAAAGCAGTTGATCGATGTGTAGCCAGATAATGCGCGAGTAGCGGTACGTGATCGGTGTCATGATGAGGAGAACTCCGATTAAAACGGCAATGTTGGTTGTAACGGAGACGCGATTGAACAGGAAGATCGCGAGCGGAATGAGTAGCAACCCATCGAGGAGATACGCGATAAAGATCGCCATCAGAAAGTAGCCCATTTCTCGTTCATATTTGATGTGGCAGACAGGACAGTGCTCGTGAGTGTGCCAGAATGAGCGAAAGACTTTGCCTTGCTGGCAAACGGGACATCGGCCGAAAATTACCGACCTGAAAATTGTGAGGAGGTTTTGCATAATGGAATTATAGCGATCCCCCTTTTTATTGGACATTTGAAGTGTCGTACATCTCCAGTCAGACGTTTGTGAAAAGGTAAATACATTGTGCAATAGTTGTGCAGGAGGGTTACGAATTTCGGCCGATTTTATACAATTGTGAAGTTCTTCACAAACTAACAGGGAATGGCTATGCTAACCAATTTTTTCGACACAATCACGCGCCTTTCTGTGCGCTTTCGCTGGATAACTTTTGCACTGACGCTGCTCATTTTGGCAGCGGGCGTTTTCGCCTATGGGCAACTCAATCAGGAACTGACACCCGCAGTCGAGTTCCCACAAACCATTGTGGTGACGCAGTGGGGCGAGGCTGAATCGACTGAGCAGATGCTTGCAGAAGTGACCGCCCCACTTGAGGCGGCCATGCAGGAGGTCGAGGGGGTCGTCAATGTTGAATCGACGACAAACCAAACATTTGCCTTTGTCATTGTGCGCAACGAATTTGGTCTCGACCAAGTCAGCTTGCGTGATGAGATTGCGGCGGCGATTGACAGTGCGAATCTGCCCGATGCCGTTGAGCCAGACATCGTCAACTTTAGTCTCAGCGATTTGCCCGTTGTGATTGCCAGCGTAGCGTCGTCCGAGCGTTCATTGGCGGAGTTGAAAGCACTCGTCGAGAACGAGTTGCAGCCAGAGTTACTCACCATTGCGGACGTCAGCGAGGTGAGCATTGGCGGTGGTCAAGAGTTGCCAGCGATTGTCGAGGACAGTGAGCAAGAGCCTGTTGCCAGCGCGGACGACACGGCTGCCGAAGTTGAGGTAGAAGCTGAACCCGATTTGCGCAGCCGATTGGTGACGACGCTCATAGCGGGGTTGCGTGTCTATGGCATTCAAGTCGAGTACGCGGATGAGATTACGCCAGAGGATGCACGCGGCTTGATCTACAACGGCGGTGAGTTGGCGACACAAGCGTTGGAACTTTTGACACCTGAAAATCTGCTAGCGGGCGAACCTGCAACGCTGGCCTATTTACCGATTGAATATGTCGATACGCTGGATGTTGATCTAGTTGCCGAGCTGAATGAGCGCGCAACCGAGTATGGTGGTGTCGGGCAATATACGATCGATGAAGCGTTGACAGCGAAAGAGGCTGGGTTGGATGTGTTGACAAATCGGCCGATTGAAGACGGCACGATTGCCGACGTTGCGCCTGCTGAGCTTGTAGAAGAAGAGAGTGAACAGGAGATAGTCAACGACGAACAGGATGTTGTCTCTGCGGTCGAACTGCCTGAATCATGGATTGCAGCCGCAGCCGCACAGAACATTGAAGTTGCAACGACCGATGACCTTTCAGCTCCATTGGTGGCTGGAATATCACAATTTGCACCGGAACTGCTCAACGATTTGACGGATACAATGCTGTTGGCAATGTCACCAGAAATGATCGCCGCCCTACCGCAAGACTATCTGGCAACGCTCGATGAGACGCTGTTGGCGCAATTGGCGACTGATATTGAAGCTGAGAGCGTCAGCGATGTTGAGCCAGTTGCGCTACCTGCTGCATGGATCGCGGCAGCGGCGGCGCAAAATATCGAGATCGCCACCACGGCCGACCTATCACCTGAATTAGTCGAGGGAATCGCCCAATTCGCGCCACAACTGCTCGATGAGTTGACAAACGAGATGCTGCTCGCACTCGCGCCAGAGGTGTTTGCCGCATTGCCGACCGACTTTGTAGCGGGGTTGGATGAAGAGTTATTGGCAACGTTGATTGTGACCGATGATGTAACCAAGCCTGTGATCGAGCCTGTCAAACTACCTGAGACATGGATTGCAGCGGCAGCCGCGCAAAATATCGATCTGGACACAACGGCCGATCTGAACCCTGCGCTTGTCGAGGGGATTTCCCAGCTTGCGCCACAACTGCTCGAAGAGTTGACAGATGAGATGGTGCTGGCGATGACAACTGACGTGGTGGCCGCGCTGCCGACTGAATATGTCGAGAGCTTGGATGAGGATGTGCAGGCTGAATTGGCGGCACGTGCGGCGGTCGATGCGATTGGCGATGAGGTTGAACTGACCACAGACCCAGCAGCCCTGCCAGAGCAGTGGGTGGAAATTGGTGCGGCGCAGGGGATTGAGTTGGCAACATCGGCCGATTTGACCCCCGAAATCGTCGCGGCCATTGGTGCTGTCTTTCCAGCCGCATTCAATCAGTTGACCCCAGTAATGTTGAACGGGATGTCCCTCGCCGCATTTTCGGCACTCCCACAAGAATTTTTTGATGGGCTGGATGCTGATGTACAGGCTGATCTCCTCGACACAATGGGGTTAGATGCATTCCCAGTTCCCGACCCAACGCTGTTACCCGAAATTTTTGCCACTGTAGGCGAACAGGTCGGCGCGACGCTCGTAACGACTGACGACATCACGCCCGATCTTATGCGGCAACTTGGCGCATTTGGTGCGCAGGGGACGCAACTCTTGGCACTGCTGAGTGAGGATAATTTACGTCAGCTCGATCCTGAGGTGATTGCACTGCTACCAGCCGATTTTCTCGCCACCATTGAAGACGACAATCTGCGCGTCTATCTTGATGGGCTGGCGGTCGATTATGGTGGGGCGGGACAGTTGACAATTGCAGAGGCAGAAGCGGCGGCGGCACTTTCGGCCGATGCGCCAACCCTCCCTGCCCCATGGAGTGACCCCAATCCACAAGGAGAAGCGTCGGCATTCCAAACGGCGGCCGACTTTGTCAACAACCCATTCACCCCCGATGCGGCATCGTTGCTCAACTCCATTCCAAATTCACCACAGGTAGACGACCCGCGCGACTGGATTGGCGTGCTTGATCTGGCAACCATTCAATTTGTTACAGAGAACGAGCCCACATTTGCCGAAAACTTCCAGCCGACGATTGTAGAACTATTGCCCGCAGAGAGCATCAACTATCTGCTCGAAAATTTCCCCGAGGCGTATGCTGCTGAAACGGCGGAACGCCTCGCCGATATTGCGGCTGGTGATGTTGAAGTGTTTATTCCTGAAAGCACCATCACGCGCAATGATGGTAACCCATCGCTCGTATTGTTGATCTACAAAGATGGCGCAGCGAACACGGTGAACACCTTTCATGAAATCGACGCCGTCATGCAGGCTTTTGGTGAGACTGAATCGGACATCAATTTCGACTACGTTTTTGAACAATCGACCTTTATTGAGGAGTCGATTGCGGGCGTGACTCGTGAAGGTGCGCTGGGAGCATTATTTGCGATTATCGTGATTCTCTTTTTCCTGAGTGGTCGCGTCAACGGTCGCTACCAACCGAGCATCCGTGCCACCATCATCACAGGGTTATCGATCCCAAGTTCGGTGCTGTTTGCATTTTTGCTCATGTGGTTGCTGCCCGCGACCATCGGTCCATGGCTTGACCGTCTTGGTGCCAATAACGTTTTCTTCGCCCAGCTTGCGAAGCTTTTCCCAACTGAAATCACGCTCAACATCATGACGCTAAGCGGTCTAACGGTGGCGATCGGGCGCGTCGTTGACGACTCAATTGTGGTGCTTGAAAACAGCTATCGCTACATTCAGAAGGGCATGTCGCCGTTGGAAGCGGTCTATCGCGGCACAAAAGAGGTCGCCGTGGCAATTTTCGCCGCGACCGTGACGACGATGGCGGTCTTTCTGCCACTCGGCTTTGTTGGCGGCATTATCAGCCAATTTTTCTTGCCATTTGGTTTAACGGTGACGTATGCGCTGGCGGCTAGCTTTATCGTCTCGATCACGGTCGTTCCCGCCTTGACCGCTCTGCTCATTCGTCGTGAGAACATTCCAGAGGAGCGCGAGACTGCTCTGCAACGTGGCTATACACCGATTTTGGCGTGGTGCTTAAACAATCGTCTCGTGACGATGGGGGTTGCGGCCGCTATCTTTGTCGGCAGTATCTTCCTGCTACAGCAGTTGCCGAACAGCTTTATCCCGTCATTAGGCGACCCGACCATCAACGTCTCGGTCAAATTACCCGAAGGCACAGCCATTATTGAGACAAATGACCAGTTAGCTGAGTTCGAGCAGATTCTGAAAACAGACATAGAAGGGTTGGAGTCAATTTTGACAGAGGTCGGCACTGGCGGCGGTGGCGCAGAAGCGTTGTTTAGCGGCGGTGGCAGCGTATCGCAAAACTTGGCATCGTTGACGATTGCGATTGAAGAAGGGGAAGATGTCGATGTGTTGACGCAAGCGGTGCGCGATTCGGCCGAAAATTTCTTTGGCGAGGAACAGGTCACCGTCGGCGCGGCTTCACAAGCTGGCTTCGGTGGCTTTGCCATCATCATCACAGGCGATGATCTGGCTGAGATTGTGGACGCTGCCCCACTGGTCGAGACGGCTCTCAGCGAACTGGACGCAGACGGCGATGGCGCACCCGATCTGGTCAACGTCACCTCCAACGTTGAGGCGGCCGCGGGCGGTTCAACCATCATCCGCATCGACGGCCAGCCCGCGATCAGCTTCGGAGCTGACTTAGTGACGGCCGACACAATTGGTGTTGCCGCGGCTGCAATCGAAGCGTCGAACGACGTACTGCCTTCTGGCCTGACTGCGGCCGAAGGGTTTGACTCACAGGAACAGGCAAAAGGCTTCACGTCGATGGTTTCGGCCATTGGTGTGTCGATCGTTCTTGTCTATCTGATTATGGCGTTGACGTTCCGCAGCTTTATTCATCCGCTGACCATCTTGTTCAGTTTGCCATTTGCGCTCGTTGGGGCAGCAATTGCATTGTTCGTCACCAACAGTGTTCTCGGCATCTCTGCGATGATGGGGTTGTTGATGCTCGTCGGCGTGGTTGTGACCAATGGGATCGTGCTGCTTGAATTGGTGCAGCAGTTACGTGAAGAAGGCGAGCAAACCTACCAGTCGTTAGTGGAGGCTGGTCGGACACGCATTCGGCCAATCTTGATGACCGCACTCACCGCCATTCTTGCCCTGATTCCGTTAGCTCTATCGAGTGAAGGGGGCGCGATCATTGCGGCTGAACTCGGTACGGCCGTCATCGGCGGACTGATCGTCAGCACCGCGCTCACGCTGGTTGTCATTCCCGTCGTCTATAGCCTCTTCGATCAGGGGATGGAACGCTATCTGCGCTGGCAATATCGGCGCATCGGACAGCGATTGGGTGTCAGCGGGGACTAACATAAACATCCACGCACAATCGCCGTCTCACGGTATTATTTTGTTACAATTGCGCCGCTATGAAAATATTGATTCTTGGATTAGACGGCGCAACATTTGACCTCATTTTGCCATGGGTCGAGCAGGGACATTTGCCCAATTTGGGGCGATTGATCGGCGAGGGAACCCATGGCGAACTGCGCTCGACGTTGCCACCCGTCACAAGCCCTGCGTGGCCGACCTTCATGACAGGGTGCAATCCCGGCAAGCACGGCGTTTTCGACTTCATCCAGCCCAACGGCACGAACTACTCGCTGGTCAACGCGACCCGCTTGCAGCAACCGACCATTTGGCAGATGTTGTCGAATAAGGGGTATCGGGTTGGGGTGCTGAATGTGCCTGTCACATACCCACCACAGCCCGTCAACGGCTTTATGGTGTCGGGGATTCTCAGCCCCAAGCGCGGCGAAATTTCCTATCCGAGCGACCTGATCGAACGTTACGCGCCGACGTTGGGAGAGTATCGCATTGCGCCTAAAGTACAGTACAAGCGCGGCAGTGAGGCGGCGTATATTGACGACATTTACAGCTTGATCGACGCGCACGGCAAATGGGCATTGCATCTGATGGAGCATGAGCCAGTTGACGTGATGATGGTGCATTTTATTGCGCTCGACTTGATGAGCCACGCGCTCTGGCGGCTGATGGACACGACCCACCCACAGCATGAACCGTCACCCTTTCAACACGCCATTCGGGATGGCTATAAGCGCGTTGATGGCTGGATCGGCCGATTCCTCGATCTCATTTCCCCTGAAACTGATGTCTTGGTGATGTCCGATCATGGCTTTGGCCCACTACACGGCATCGTTAATCTAAACAATTTTTTGCTTGAAAAGGGGTTTCTCAAACTCAACCGCAAGCCAGTGACACAACTGAAGGCACTCGCATTTAAGTATGGTGTTAGCCCTGCCAGCATCTATCGCCAGATTGAGAAGATTGGGCTGCAAAACATCGCCACGCGCGTCTCAAAAAATACGCGCAATCAGGTGCTGGGCAAATTCCTTAACTACGACAACGTCGATTGGTCGCGCACCATTGCATACAGCATGGGACACGTCGGGCAGATCTATTTGAACATGATTGGGCGAGAGCCGCATGGGATCGTTTCGGTCGAAAACTATCTTGCCACGCGCCAAGCGGTCGTCGATGCGCTGCGCACGCTCACTGACGACGAGGGTCGTCCAATTGTGACCGACATTATCCTGCGCGAAGAGACCTATCACGGCGACTACACCGATCAAGGCCCCGACATCCATCTCATTCTGGACGATTACAACATCATTGCTTATCCGCTGTTTGCAACCAACGGTGAAATTGTCACCGAGCAAATTCGCGGCGACAGCGGCTGCCATCGACGCGAAGGCATTCTAATCGCGCATGGCGAACAGCTTGGTGATGGTGACATTGAGGATGCAGACATTCTTGACCTCGCGCCAACGATTTTTGCGCTGCTTGGAGAACCAGTCCCAGAGCATATCGACGGCAACGTATTAACCGATCTGTTTAGCGAGTCGATTGTTGTCGAGACGGAAGCGTTGGACGACCTCGCTACGCAAGATGCGGAAAAGTTGAGCGACGCCGATCGCCAAGCGGTTGAAGATCGCCTCCGCAGCTTGGGCTATCTATGACAAAACAGCGCGCCATCACGCTGCTGAAAGTCAGCGTTACCCTGATCGGGCTTGTGCTTGTATTGACGCAGGTGCCAATCGGCGAGATCGTCGATGAAATTCGTCATGCGCGCATTGCGGGGCTGCTGCTGGCGGTTGTGTTCATCGTGATCGGTCTGGTGATTCGGGCGGTGCGTTGGTCGATATTATTGCAGGGTGTGGGGACAAAGGTCTCTTTCGGCCGATTGTTGCAACTCTATTTTGTTGGCGCATTTTTTAATGGTTTCCTGCCCTCTGGATTTGGCGGGGACGCATTGCGTATCGTCGAACTATCGCAAGACGTGCCACAAGAGACGGCAACTGGCACCGTTTTAGTTGATCGTATTTCGGGGTTGGTTGCGCTCTTTATAATGGCCTTGATCGTGATTGCGGTTGCGCCGGATGTGTTTCCAACCGATTTTCTGCTGCGCGTGGGGCTCATTTGCGCTGGCGGTTTAATCATCGGCATCTTGGCGTTAGGTGGCTGGCGGTGGTTTCCATTCATCGACAAGCTGCCTGAACGCTTGCCCGGCATGCTCGGCCGACCCCTTGCCAAACTGCTCGCCGCTCTAAAGATGCTCTCTCTGACAACGGTGATTCAATCAGTTATCATTTCAATGATTTTCAACTTTTCACTGGTGGCAATGTGGCAAGCGGTCAGTTGGGCATTGCGCTACGACATCTCCTACCTCTATCTGACAGGCGTGGTGCCAATTATGTCGATTGCGCTGCTTGTACCGTCTGTTGGCGGGTTGGGCGTGCGCGAGGTGATTGCCCCCTTGTTACTGGCGGGGGCAGGGCTTGAACCGGCCGAAGCGGTCACCCTATCGCTAACAATTTTGGTTGTCAAGCGTATCGCGGAGCTGTCGGGCGCGCCTGTTTATCTATACTCACAACGCAATGCAAGGCACAGATTGCAAGAGCGGTAATTTTAGCTAGTCAACACAGTTGCACTAATCTCTGGAAAAAAGAATAGTGCGGATTGTCCACGCGAGACGTGTAAAATAGTTGCTATGGAAAAGCCTGTATTCTCGATTGTTTCGCCTGTCTATAACGAAGAACCTGTCCTCCAACGTCTCTACGAACGGATTCGTGAGGTGATGGATCAGGTCGGTGAGGCGTGGGAGTTGGTGCTGGTCGATGATGGATCGCGCGATCGATCGGCCGAAATCATCGGCGAACTGCACGCCCAAGACCCCCGTGTGCGCGGCATTAGCTTCTCGCGCAACTTTGGCTTCCAAATCGCCGTGACGGCCGGTCTTGATGCGACACGTGGCGACGCGGTCATCCTCACCGATGCCGACCTGCAAGACCCTCCAGAAGTCATCCCAGACATGATCGCCAAGTGGCGCGAAGGGTATGATGTTGTCTACGGGGTGCGCGGCAATCGACAGGGCGAAACGTGGTTCAAGAAGTTCACCGCCAAAGCGTTCTATCGCACTATCGACAGCATCACGGGCATCGACATTCCGCTCGACACGGGCGACTTTCGCCTGATGGATCGGCGCGTCGTCAACGTGATTGGCAGCATGAAGGAGCGCAACCGCTTCTTGCGCGGGATGGTTCCATGGGTCGGCTTCAAGCAAACTGGCGTGCACTATGAGCGACACGCGCGCTATGCGGGTGAATCGAAGTTCAACAGCGTGCGCCGCATGTTGCCGTTTGCGATTGATGCGATCACCAGCTTTTCCAATTTCCCGCTCCAACTGGCGATGTACTTTGGCTTTTTTATCGCCTTTCTCAGCTTAATTGCAATCGTATTGGTCTTTGGTCTTCGCTTGATGAATGGTGAATTGAGCGGACAGGCGACGACGTTGGCGGTCGTCCTATTTTTGGGTGGGATTCAGCTGATCTCGTTGGGGATTATTGGGGAATATATCGGCCGAATCTACGAAGAAGTCAAAGGCAGACCGCTCTACCTCGTGCAACAATCTTGGGGAATTGAAAATTTGAAAAGGGCGGAGGTAACATCAAATGCAACCAAAGATAATCGGAATTAGCGCAATTGCGGGCGGTGGCAAAAGCACACTCGTTCGACAACTGGTTGATCAGATCGACGGGGCCATTGCGATCCATTTTGATGACTATGCGACGGACGAGACGTACCCGCAAGATTTCAGCCAGTGGCTGGCAGATGGTGCAGATTTTAACCAGTTCCGCACCCCCAACCTAGCGGACGATCTCGCAAAACTGAAGCGTGGCGAAACGATTGTCTCGCCCGTTGACGGATCAACTGTTGCAGCGACCGACTATATTTTCTTTGAAGCGCCGCTCGGCCGCGCCCATCACGCCACTGGTCAACATATCGACTACTTGGTGTTTATCGACACGCCGCTTGAGGTGGGGTTGGCGCGCTTTGTGTTGCGGTCATTGGAATCGGCCGAAAACGCCGCCCCCATGCCGCTCAAAACCTACATCGAAGCATACCTTTTCTTGTTGCGGCGCGTCTATCTCGCGCAGCGCGAACAGATCATACCCGCCAGCGATCTCGTGCTAAAGGGTGAGCAGTCCGTTGACGTATGGGTTCAAACCGTCTATGCAATGCTGGAGTCGCAAAGTTGATTACTTGAACGCCCACAACATAAAGATCGAATCCCCTTCTTCTGGGGTAAATATGCGAATCGACGGATTCTCCCACTGGGCTGAAAAGCGGAAGTAGCTGCTCACCAATGCGACGTGGTCTTCATCATCGCTATGCACCCACGCATTGATCGCTTTGGTTGGAAAACAGCGATCAGAGAATGAGACGATAAACGCCCCACCGGGCTTCAATATCCGATGCACTTCTGCAAACACTTCGAGCGGTTTTTGCAGATATTGAACAGATACGGCGCACAGCACCGCGTCAAACAGCTCATCGGAGAAGGGCAGCGTTTGGTTTTCGTTGAGATTTTGGATGAAGTGGTCAGAGAGTTGGGGATTGTCGGCCATTTCGGCCGAATTCATCCCATGCCCCATCACTGCCGTGAACTGCTTATTCTCTGGCAGATGGCTGCGCCAGCTACTCATCAAATCCAGCAACACACAGCCGTCGGGTAACATCTGGTCGTACAAAATTTTCAGATGGGCAATTGCCAGCTCATCCATGTGAACGACCTTGCGCGGCGTTTCATAAAACTCGCTGTCGTCTGTCTCGTCAAATTTATCGAAGTATTCAGGCGGAAACGCCTTTTCAGTTGTCGTCATGCCCATACTTTACAAGGAGGCAAATCTAAAATCATCCCTCCTTTATGAAACTCTTGTGTTATGATTTGCCCTCTGAAACCTGTCATTCCTGCCTACACGGGATGACGATGGAACAAAATCGATAGGAAAAACAATGCGCGTATTAATCACTGGTTCAAGCGGACAGATCGGGACAAATTTGGGGCTGCGTTTGCAGCGCGAAGGGCATTATGTGTTTGGGGTCGATAATCGGCCGAATACATGGACAAACGAAATCGAAACCCTGATGCAAGACCTCTCCATTCCCTATCGCAACTTCGACAAGGGCATCGGCAACGTCCCCTATCCCGAAAACATCGACATCGTCGTGCATTTCGCCGCCCATGCCAAAGTACATGAGCTGGTCGAACAACCCTATCGTGCGCTCGAAAATATCCAGATGTCGTTCAACGCGCTCGAATTTTGCCGCAGCCGCAACATCCCAATCATCTTTGGCAGCACACGCGAAGTCTATGGCGACATCCACCGCTATATCACTGAAGAGTCACACGCCGACTTTGCCTACACCGAAAGCCCCTACGCCGCCAGCAAAATCTCTGGTGAAGCCCTCGTCTACTCCTACGCCGCCTGCTACAACATCCCCTACCTCGTCTTTCGTTTCAGCAACGTCTACGGTCGCTACGACAACGACTTACAGCGGATGGAGCGCGTCATTCCACTCTTCATCAAGAAAATCTACCACGAAGAACCGATTGTCGTTTATGGGGAGAACAAGGTTCTCGACTTCACTTACATCGACGATTGCATCAGCGGCGTGCGCGCAGGAATCGACTTACTCGTTGAAGGTCAGCCAGCCAACCAAACGATCAATCTTGCCTATGGTCAGGGTAATAGCTTGATCGACATGGCGACATTCATCGGGGAAGAGTTGGGCAAAGCGCCAAACATGTCGGTCGAGCCGTCGCGGGTAGGCGAAGTGACCCACTACATCGCCAATGTTGGCAAGGCGCGCGCCATGCTCGACTACACGCCAACCACGCCACTACGCGAGGGGATCGCCAAGTCGGTGCGCTGGGCGATGGCGTATTGGCAGGAGCATGGGGGCTTGTAAGGGACACGCGGCACTGGCGCGCCTGTGGTTACAATAAAAGTCATAGATTCTGAGCGACTGGCATTAATTTACGAAAAGCCAACATCCACTGGCTAACATGCCTCGAATGGTAAGTAAACGTTGGCAACGAACTCAGACTTTTATCATTCATCTTGGCCTCGCCGTATGCGTGGCGTATCCACTCTATCTATTTGAATTGAACTACCCGAATTGGCTGAAGCTGACCACGGTTGCGCTTGGCTATTCGATCTTAATCCCACTCTTTCGCTGGTTGCACAAGCGTTATGCGCGCACCTTTGTCAAGGTGTTCCGCTGCGACTTTGAGGTGGCGGCGCGAATTGTGCAGCGGGCATTAAACGCCGAACGATTGCCGTTTACAAAACGCAACGGGCATGAACAAATCGTCTTCCAAATTCGGACGGGAGACATTCAACTCGTAGTTGATGACTACTTGCTCAACTTGCCTGTTGACCACCATCTGCTGCCCGAAGTGGCGACAAAAATTACGCTGCATCCTGAAACAGCGGCGAACGCACAGCAGATGCAGCGGCTGCGTCTATCGCTCGATGAAGCGTTTGCCGTGCAGGGTTGGTGACATGTTGAATAGCAACAACACAAGGTCGACCGATCTCGCTGCACTGGGTAGCTTAGTGATTGACGGCCTCATTGGGGTCACAGACATCGTCGAAGCGATGCACCAGACGATTAAGGGGCAAGCATGGGCGGTCGGCGCACCCGATTATCTGCGCACAAACGGGATTAGCGGGCTGGTCTACTGGGGAATCCGCAGGGTCGGAAACTGGGCCAGCGTTAGCGTGGATGGTCTGCAATCGCGCCTTTATGCAGAAGCTGGCGAGACAGACTCTACGCCAGAACGTGATACGCTGATTGCGACGCTCAATGGCGTACTAGGGGATCACATGGCAGCACGCAACAATCCATTGGCGACTGAGATGCAATTTAGGCAAGATGGGAAGCGGCTGGATCAGGCTGCGCTTGTCGATCTGCTGGCGCGCTCAAACGGGCGCATTGTCATCATGGTACACGGCTCATGCAAAACTGATTTGCAATGGGGCGAATATGGGCATGATCATGGCAAAGCGTTACAGCGTGATCTGGATATGACGCCCCTTTATTTGCTTTACAACAGTGGTCTGCACACGTCGGAGAACGGACGTGATCTGTCAGATCTGCTTGAATCTCTGGTTAACCTGGCGTCAATGCCGCTCCAGTTATTTATCGTCGCGCACAGCATGGGTGGACTCGTTACCCGCAGTGCTTGTCATTACGCGCAAAATTCGGGTCAAACGTGGCTCTCACAGCTGCAAAAGATCGTCTTTTTGGGTACACCTCATCATGGTGCGCTATTGGAACGCGGCGGGAATTGGGTCGATACACTTTTGACGATTAGCCCGTATAGTGCGCCATTTGCACGATTGGGCAAACTTCGCAGCAGTGGTGTGACCGATTTGCGCTATGGAAATATTGTGGACGAGGATTGGCAAGGACAGGATCGCTTTAGTATGGTGGGAGATCGGCGGGTGGCTGTCCCATTGCCCGCGCATGTGGCCTGTTTTACGATTGCAGCATCTTTAGCGCAGGCGTCGGGAAAGTTTGCCGATCATGTGATTGGGGATGGACTTGTGACAGTCAATAGCGCATTGGGATGGCACAAGCGGCCCGAGATGAGATTGGCGTTTGGCGCAGAGAATCAGTGGATCGGCCGAAATATGAGCCATACCGAGCTACTTTGCCGTCCAGAAGTTTACAAAACCATCAAAGATTGGCTCGAAGATTGATTGCAAACAGTTGTTAAAGCGTCTACGATATGTGCAATGGATGGTTTGCACTTACGATTTTTCGGCCATTTTCAAGCAACGTTAAATAACATACCCCTCCCCATCACCTCCCACAAAACGTGGGCTATTCTCGCATGGCTCGCATTTCATCCCGATCGGCCACAAAGCCGCGATGCAATTGCCACCCTGCTCTGGCCCGAACATCCAAAGCCACTGCCAACATTGCGACAAGCCCTTTCCCGTTTGCGACGCCAAATTCCCGCGCATTTGGAGGTGACGCGTACAACGGTTGCATTGGTGGGGACGTGGGCGAGTGACATTGGCCGATTTCAGCATGCCCTTGCGGGCGAAGATTGGGAAAGAGTCGCATCAGAGTATCATGGTGAGTTTTTGTCCGTAATCACGGCCGAATCACTCCAATTCGATGAGTGGCTGTTGTTAAAACGCGAATGGTTTCAGCGCGAATATCTACGCGCCCTACATGCATTGACGGAGCGGCACTTTCAGAATAATGACTATACGAAAGCGTATCAAACAGCGTGGCGGCGTGGGGAAATCGATCGCTTTGACGAGGCAGCGCAGCGGGACATCATGCGTGCGCTTGCGCTGCAAGGGCGACGCAACGACGCGCTCGCCCACTATGAAACGGTGCGCGACCTGCTGCTAGCGGAACTCGCTGTCGATCCTGCGGCGAGTACGACCGAATTGCGCCACCAAATCGCCAAAGGCACCCTACCTGACCCCACAACCCAGCCCACCGCGCACAAACGCCACAATTTACCCCGTCAAAATACCCCCTTTGTCGGTCGCAGGGATCTTCTTGAGCAACTCATTAGGCAACTGTCCAACCCTAATTGCCGCTTGTTGACCTTGCAAGGGATGGGCGGCATGGGCAAGACGCGGCTGGCCGTCGAACTGGGACAGCGGATGCTAGCACGAAGGGCGGTCTGGTTTGTCCCACTGGCCCCTGTCGAGCAGGGTGCAGCGGATGCAGACATCGTGCAGGCAATCGCAGGTGCGCTCGAAATTGTCTTTCCAGATAGCGTGCGTGAGACAGCGGAGCGATTGCGCTTTCTGATCGGCCGATTACAGACCAACCCCACCCTGCTGATTCTCGATAACTATGAGCAAATCGTTGCACAGACGTTGCCAATCATCACCCTGCTCAATGGGTTGCCAGAGTTAAAAATTGTGGTGACAAGTCGGGAGGCGTTGGGGTTACAGGCGGAATGGCTGATCGATGTGGTTGGGCTGCCCGATGCAGAGGCGCATGAACTGTTTATGGCGGCAGCGCGGCGAATTTCGGCCGAATTTCAACCGACCAGTGCCATCCACACCATCATCAAACAGGTCGCTGGAATGCCGTTGGCAATCGAACTGGCCGCAGGTTGGGTACGTCAATTTTCATGTGCTGAAATCGCGGCGCAAATCCAGTCAGATATCAACTTTTTAGCCGCGCAACGCGCAGATGTGCCAGAACGCCAGCGCAGCATGCGGGCGGTTTTCAACTATTCATGGCGTCTCTTAGACGAGTCCCAGCGCGATCTGTTGCGTCGGCTCGCTATCTTCCCAAATCATTTTTCGATGGCGGCTGTCCAAGCGATCTGTGGGGCAGAAGTAGACCAATTGCGCGCCTTGACGACCCATTCGCTCGTGCAACGAGTGGGCGAGCAGCGGTTTGGTTTTCATCCTGCATTAAGACAATTTTCGGCCGAAAAGCTGACGCAGGAACACACGCAGCTCGAACAACGTTTCAGAACGCACTATCTCACAACACTAAGCCAAATCAACCAGATTGACTTCGCCGATGTGATTGCCTATTTGCATGTTGAATACGCTAATGTCTTACAAGCATGGCGACTCGCGGCACAAGCGGTCGATGACAGCTTATTACAAGCGTCAAAAGTGCCATTTTTTAACTACATCCAGCGCATGGGCGAACGGGTCGCGGGTGAAGCGTTACTACGCGAAACGATTCGCTTGTTAGATGGGAAGGCGGCGGATGAGACCAACGCGCACCTCTATTGCGAGTTGGCTGGGTTTAGCTTTGGGCTTGGTCTATATGATCAAGGGTTAGAGGCGGCTGAAGTCGCCTATCGAGCGGCACAATCGGCCGAAAACCATTGGCTCTCTGGCAAGTCGGCCTACTACACAGGTGAACTCTATCGCCGTACCAGCCGTTTTGAACAAGCGTTGGCGCACTTTCAACTTGCCCTGAAACATGTTGAAGGGCGCAATCACCTTATCGTTGAAGCTGAATCATTGATGGGGACGAGCAACATCTTTCGCTATCAAAATCGCAAGGACGAGGCGATTACGGCCGCACGCAAATCGGTCGCGTTGAGCCAGATAATCAACAACCCTGCCATTACGCGGATTACGCATACCGTTTTGGCAATGTGCCATGAAGATATCGGTGAGTTAGAACAAGGGCTACACTACCATCAACAGGCGTTGGCGGCTGCCCAGAGTCTTGGCAACCAACACACCATTGCGTTGTGTCACTGCAATTTGATCGAAGTGCTGATAATGCTCAATCGGTATGCAGAGGCAGAAAGTGCGGGTGTCACGGGATTAGAAATTGTCAGCAACGTTGACAACGTGCATGTGGAAGCATTGCTCAACACGCACCTCGCCGATGTCCGCTCGGCACAATTTCGCTTTGATCTGGCGCGTGATGGCTATGCAGCCGCGCAGAAAACATTTGTTGCCACCAAAAACCCGACACGCATCGCGGGAATCCTGCGACGGCAAGCGATCGTCGCGCTGCGGCGCGGTGCATGGATGGCGGCACAACACCTGTTTCAAACGGCAATCGAGCGATATGAGGAAATCGGGCAGGTGCGGCGACTGGCAGAAACAGTCGCATTGAAAGGGGTTGCTACGTGGCGTTTGGCGGCGTTTGAACAGGCAGTTGAATATGCCGAGCAAGCGTTGCAACTCTCTGACAACACCCACAGTCAAGCCATTGCGTATGATGTTATCGGCCGAATTGCCCTTGCAAAAAACGACTATACAAATGCCGAAATCGCACTTGAAAAGGCCAGCGCATTACACAGTGAGGCAAGGCAAATGAATCTGGCGGTCGAATCTCGCGCTGCATGGATATCAGCACGACATGCGCAAAACAAAGATGTGCGCGACCATCACGCACTGCTCGTAAACCATCTTAAGACGGCTCATCTATTCGGGACGCTCGATCCAATTGGCGTCTATGTTGCCTGCTTGGAAGTCGAATTTTCGGCCGAACTTGCCCACGCCGCCAACAACTTGCTCGCCCAGACCGCCGCCGCCATCGACGATCCATTTGAGCGACACGACTATCTTCATCATATCCCATCGCATGTGGCAATCCGCAACCTCTGTGCGTCCCTCTAGCCGTGCGCCTAAAAATTCATTTCCCGAAACAGGCTACAATAGATGTGCATTGGGTGATTGAAGCATATCAGGTGCGACAGATTGGCATTAAATAAAGTGCAGAAAATGCCAAATTAGCTTTTAATCGTAGACGAATAAAAAATTTCAAACTTATAGTTAAAATCTTTCACCATGTTCAAAGACGACTACATCATGAAAATTGTGCGCCAAGCGGGGAAGATTTTTGCCCGTGTGGTCAATCGCGTGCGCGAAGATGACGTGGACGAAGCGCGTGAAATCGCAGAAGCGGCCGCGCAAGAGTTTGTCGGGATTGGGCTATTTGAGGCAGAGGGAAATTCGGCCGATAATCTCGCCGCTCGTCTGAGCACCCGTGAACAAGGCGGCGTTGGCGAACTGCTGATGCTAGCCGATTTGCTGCGTGCCAAGGCGATCATTTACGAACATGACGCTGACGAAGATGCAGCCTTCCGCTCTCGACTCCTCGCCTTGCAAATTCGTCTCAAACTAGCCATCGGCTTTGACCTGAGCAACGCCCATCTCGATAGCACCGTGAGCGATCTGAGCGCACAGCTTGAAGAGTATGTTCTCCCCACCCCAACCGTCTATCAACTCTTTATCTACTATGAAAAGACGCAACAGTTTGACGAAGCGGAAGAGGTGCTTTGGGAACTGATCAACGAACATATCGCTGAACAAGATATGGTGCAGGAAGGGTTGGCATTTTACGAACGCCTGCTCCAAAAGACAGATAGCGAGCTGGCCATTGGCAACATGGATCGCGAAGAGGTTCAGGACGGCTTTGACGAGCTGTGGGAACGGGTTCGTTAAGCAAGGCGAGACGATGGACAATTAATCGCCCATCGTCTATCGCCAAATCCAGAGCTAATTCCTGATCACGGGTAGGTATTGCTCAAACACGGGCAACGGTTCCCCTGAATTAATATCGCCGTCAGAATCGGCCGATTGGATATTTCCGGCCACGTCGATTGCAAGGCTGCGGAACCAGTATATTTTGCCCGCTTCAGGTCTAAATACAGCGGTATTGCCTTCGCCAATTGCCCAACGCACCCAATTGTTTTCCCCTTCAACACGATATTCAAAGATATAACCTGCGATGCCCGATTCGCCGTCATTGCCTTCGGCTCGCAGTTCAAAATCGCCGTTGTCCAAGCGTGTGAGCGCGACAATGGATGAAGTCGGCGCGCTAGTGTCGAAGCGAATTTGCCGTACTTCCGACGTGGTGCTGATGTTAGAGAGCAGCGTTTGTGAAACGCGCCAGAAAAGCGGCGTTGCCTCACCCTCGTTCAATCCGACCGTGTAGGTGGTGCGCCCGCCGTCAAACGCCTCGCGGATCATGACGTCGCTAAACGCGGCGTCATTGGCGACTTCGATCACCGTCTGTGCAACACAGCGTGACGCTGTGCCAGCCCAACGGAAGGTGAAGATGCGACGGTTGAGCCACCCATCGACAACAGGGAATTGCAATTCAATCGGGTCGGCAAAGGCAGGACAAGATTGCGACGTGTCAAAATCGCCATCTGGTTTGTCTGGTTCGACATTCCCAGCTCGGTCGGTCGCTTGACTGCGGAACAGGTAGAATCCGTCTGGCGCAGGCGGCGTAAACTCGCCCTGTGTCGCCGTCGTGTTCTGGAATATCGCTGTCCAACTCTCACCCGTGCTGTATTCAATCGTATAGCTCGCAATGCCCGATTGATTGTCTTCCCCTTGCCACTGGAGCTGATAGTTGCCGTTGGGCAGGCTTGGGGCATCGAAGACGGCCGATGTGGGCGCGGTCGCGTCAAGACTAAATGGTGTGGGAGTTGATGTGTACGAGCCGCCTTGAATCGTGTTTGCCGTTACGCGCCAGAACAGTTGTGGATAATCTTGGGCGAACGGGATGACGGTATAATCGGCCGATGGGGGAACCGCCTGCTCGCCAACAATATCGTTAAACGCCGCATCTGTCGCTACCTCAACAAGATAGTTTGCCACCGCCGCTGGCACGCCAATCGTCCAGCTAAACGTTGGGATCGCGTCGTCGACGATGTCGTTGACAGCGGGTGTGTGATTCACGGGCGGGTCGATGATGCAGGGAATGGCGTCCGCATCGGTCGCGTCACCCTCTGGCTTGAGTGGCTCGACGTTGCCGCGCCCATCGACCGCTTGCACGCGGAACTGATACGACGAGGTTTGGTCGGGTGGCGCAAACGTCACGCTCGTTTGCGTTGTGTTTGCCAGCACCGTTGTCCAATCCCCATCAAACGGACGGCGGTAGGCGACCGTGTAGTGCGCGATATTGCTCAAATTATCGCTGCCATCCCACATTAACGAAAACTGACCATCACACTCGCGGATGATGCGCGTAATCGTGGAGACGGGCGGGGTTGCGTCGATGTGGAAGTTGGTCGGGTTGGAAATTACCTGGGCATTGTCGAACGTGGTGGCAACAATGCGCCAATAAAGTATGTTGTAATCTTGGTTGAAGGTTTGGACAGAAGAGGTGGTTTCGGCCGATAATCCCACGTCCTTGACCAAATTGCCAAACCCCTGATCGGTCGCCACCTGCAAACGTAAATCGCGTACCGCGCCACCTGCACTCAACCGCCAGCTAAAGTTGACGGCGCGATCTGTCAGCCACTCATTGGGGGATGGATTTAAATTGGTCGCCGCCACGTCGAGCAGCTTATAGCGGATCGCGTCATACAAGATGACGTGTCTATCTTCACTTGTCGTTAGATCATCCAAACGCACCAAATTGTTGCTCGTAGGCGTGAAATTATACTCACCCAGCGGCATCCAAAAGCCTAAGCTATCGGCTTGACTGCGCACGATTTGCCGCGAACCCGTACTGTCAAATATGGTATAGGGGGATTGATGCGAATCTGGCTCCCCCGTGTTGCAAAATGGAATAAATGCGTCTACCTGATAGCGTCCCGCATCTGTGATATTTAACCGCCATTCACCGCGATTGACCGAACTCGCCGCATCTGGTGTTGAAAACGTGTAATAGGCGTGCTGATTAAACCCGCATTGTCGTGGGCCGTCATACCAATTGGCTTGACTTAGCGAGAAGTCCGTAGCTTGGTCATCAATGTAGGTGTACTCTGGTATAAAGTTGATTTTTGCCGCGACCCGTGCGCGAATCTCATCGATCTCATGATGTGCCAACGCGCCCGGACACGCCGTTGTCCCATAGACATCGCGGTGTCCAATTAGGTGCAAGTTGCCGTGATCGAGACCAAGAAATGCGCTCGAATCCCACAGGTCGATATTTTTCTGATCAGCCTTCCATGCCAACAGTTCGACCAACGCATCGATCATTGCGGCCGATGGTTTAATGCTGCCAAACTCTCCAAGCAGCGCAACCCCCATGCCGCCCCGATTGCCCGCTGCTGCATGAGTTCCAATCACATCATCACCGCCCAAATGCCCTTCATAGATGTTGCCATCTGGGTCAATTAGATAGTTGTAGCCGATGTCACCCCAATCTTTTTGGAACGTGTGGTATGTCCAAATCGCGCGCACATTGGCGGCCCAATCGCTCGTGCTATTGTTGCTGACAGTGTGATGGACAATTAAATGGGTAACGGACGCATATTGCACGCCTGTGTAGTTACAGCGGGTATGCGTGCACCATTGGGCGCGGCTGATAACAGGGGGCTTAGGATAGCCACCTCCTGCTTGTTGAAGCTGTTTTGCGGCAGCATGCACGCGCCGACTTTCACGCAATATCTCCTGCGTCGTTGGGCCATCCGATGAGTCGATGTAGACCAGTGCGAGTCGACGTAATACGGGCATTTCGCCATTAATGTTGGGCAGCAAAGAGACTTCAACGGCGACGCGCTCATGCAGCAGGTCAGGTTCACCCGTTCCCACAACGGAGCCTGAATACTGCCCAATCGCTGGTTCGCTTGCGTCGGGGCTGACTTCAATCGTTTGCCAATCGCTAAATGCACCCGTCAAGGTTGCTGTTTGCAATCGAATGATAATCTCAGCCCCAAGCGGCACATCTGCATCCCATTCGGGAATGAGATAGTTAAATGGGGTGTCAGCGATCAGCAGCGGTGCAGATTCATTTGACACGTTGTCCTCCGCCAGACTCACGGCTGGGGACTTGACGTTGTCGTTGAGCGCGTATTCATCTGTTTGTAGTTCAGCAACTTGGATAATCGGCTGGACTGTCGGTGGGACAATGACGACGGATTTATTTTCACCACATGCGGCGATCAATAGAACGACAAATAATGTGACGTGCAGTCGGAAATGGTTACGATACTGCATGTAACCTCCCTTGGGGTGTTTGTGGTTTGCGAACTCCCAACATGATTTGGCAACATTATACATGAAGGAAGCGTAAACGGGGATTAGATTTTGTGACTGCTTAGAGTTGCAACTTCAATTTATGGGGCGAGTGTTTCAAATGTCCCAACGCCAAAGTACGCCTTCATCACATCAATCACAACAGGACCCGCCCATTGTGATCCCTCTTCCGCATTGTACATGAATGCAGCCACGACAATTTCGGGATCATCAAAAGGTGCATAGGCGGTAAACCATGCATGGCTGGGCTGAATGCCGCCATCTGTCGCGCACCAGTCGCGCTCAATGGCAATATTATCGCAAAATTCGGCCGTTCCTGACTTCCCACCCGTCGCAATTCCCCACGTATCTAACCAGTAAACACGCTCAGGTTCGCCATCAGCATTGGTGCCAACTTCAAATAGTTCAGGCCAACCGCTACCCGTTCCGCCCGCTAGGTTTACGCGACGCATCCCTTCGGCGATGACATCGAGATATTGCTGATCGACGTTGACCGAATTGAGCAAATCGGGCGGGCGAATATAGTTGCCATCTTCATCAAACTGGATGTTGATATCAACCGTCGATGGGTCGATTAGATTACCACTAATATCCTTCAAAATAGGGATGCCATTTTCGCCAGGGGCGGCAAAGATCGGCAGATCCCCCTCGCGCTGAATTACAATGTTGCCCTCGTCGTCGGTCATGTGGTGAATGATGGAGGGGCGGTAGAGGAAGCCGCCATTGGCAACAACGGCTGTCATATTGGCAATTTGCAGCGGTGTGGCCAACACATAGCCTTGACCAATTGCGGTATTGTAATCATCTCCTGTTGACCACGGTTCCGCATAGGTGCGCTGCTTCCAATCGGCATCGGGCATGTTGCCTGGGGCTTCGGCGGGTAGTTCGATCCCCTGCACAAGCCCTAGCCCAAACTCATTGGCATAGCGTTTTAGACGCTGATTGCCAATCGCATCGACGACTTCGCGCCCATCGTCTGACTGAAAGCCACCATTTACCTTATAGAAGTAGATGTCGCACGATTTAGAAATCGCGTCATAGACATCGGTAGGGCCGTGTGATCCACGTTCTGTGAGACCTGTTTCTGGATCGGTGACTATCTGTTGCCAAATCCAGCAGACAAACTGCTGCGCACGCCCAATATCGTTGGGCGCAAACTGGTTGGCAATACTAATCGCGCCGGGTGCGTCCAATTGACGACTAGGCGAGACAATCCCCTCTTGCAAAGCAGCCGCGGCCGTGACCAACTTGAAAACAGAGCCGGGTGGATACTGACCCGCAATGGCATTGTTTAACAACGGACGATAGTCATTACGGGCGAGCTGTTGATAGTATTCAACGGGAATCTCAGTTGCAAAGCGATTGTTGTCGTATGACGGCAAACTGACCAAGGCAAGAATTTCCCCCGTTTTTGGGTCCATTGCGACGACAGCCCCTTGTTCAATTTCGAGATCGACGGGAAAGCCAGTGCGTGTCGATGGTACAAGACGACGGCGCACCATATAGGATTCGAGAATGCGCGTTGCGATTTCTTGCAGCTCTAGATCAAGCGAAAGATGGAGGTTATAGCCGGGAACGGGTGGCTTGGTCAGTCCAATTTGACGCACCTCGCGCTGTACCGAGTTCACCTCAATCGTGCGCTCCCCCTTTTCCCCCGACAACTCTAGCTCCATCGCCGCTTCCAATCCAAACAGACCGACGCGGTCGTCGCGCTCATACCCCAGCACATCGACGTATGAAAGATCGGGAATTGGCCCCATAAAGCCGATAATGTGCGCGGTTGACTCGCCTGATGGATAGTTGCGCAGTGGCGCAACCTCGACACTGACACCGGGCATAAAGACCGACTCTTGTTCGATGATGCGCGCCAGCGTGATTGGAATGCTGGATGTGATGACTTGGGGATTAAATGGGTCGAAGCTATATGTTTCGACAACGTTCATGATGCTGGTAGGCAGTTCGGTTACCACGCCAGAGAGATCGAGCGTCTCGTCGGTCGCGGCGCCGTATAGGCCGGCCAACTGCTCTGTCTGGGCGACGATGTCAGGATCGGCCGAAACAACCAACGCCTCCTGCTGAATCGTGTTTGTAATCGGAACACCCGTCAACAGCGATAATCGTTCAAAAATCGCCTGCCGATCTTGCTCATCATCGGGCAACTTGTCGAGCGTAATGGCCACATTAAATTGGGGTAAATTTTCGGCCAACGGCTGACCATTGCGATCAAAGATCACGCCACGCGGCGCGTCTGCCGTCAATACGGCCGTGCGATTATCAGCCGCTTGCAGCTCCAAACTTGTGCCGCGCGTCTGTTGTAAGTAGATAACGCGCCCCAGCAAACCGCCCAAGACGACGACAACCAGCAAGCGCATAAAGAACAGCCGCCCACGCAGATCGGCACCGGCTTCATAGATTTCTTGTTCTTCCCAATCTTCGGGACGTTCCCAACCCATTCGAGACATAGGGAGTCGAGCGTCGTGAGTAGGGCGTCGGCTGATCGATTACCAACGCCTTATTCCAGACGACTTAAAGATTTATCTGACGCGATGATGGACGTGTACCTGCTGAAATTAAGCGCAAAAGCCAGTATTGGGGCAGGGCGACCAGCGCGTGCAAAGTTATAGTGGTGGGCAATGTTTGCCACATTTCTGCGGATGTAGGATAGCCAGCGATGCGCTGAAAGAGAAGTGCTGCTAATCGAAACGTTAGCATTGAGCCAAGCGCAAGGAGTATGGGAATCACAAGACGGCTGTTGCGCAGCAGAACACGGAAGGGTTGAATCGCCAGCAGACCAATCATTAGGCCGATGCTGCTGCCGCCGAGCGGTGCAGTTGAGAGCAGGTCGATCAGCAAGCCAGCGATAAAGGCGACGGTCAACGACTCAACGGGTTCCGCCCATAAGCCCCATGCGATCACAAAGGTGACTGTTGCCTGCAAATAGATGCCACCGATTGGGAAATAGGCAAAAAAAGTGCTTTGCAAGAGTAGCAGAACAAGGATGATTGGGATGAGAAGGAAGGGACGAAACTGCATATTGATGGCTGCCTGCCGCGCTTATGGCGCAAATCGGTCAGCTTGTCCGCACGCGGCGCGCATTGCTATTTTGGCGAACTGATCGTTTTGTTGCGCGGCTGAAACATCGGTGCTGTGACTATACGTTGTACAGTTCAGGTTCTAGTGTTCACCGGCATACAGTTGCTCGGGTCGCACAACAGCAACTTTTGCACCCGATTCGCGCTCAACCATCAGGGCAAACTGCTCAATTTCTTCATCACCGAAGATGTTGGCGGTTGTGCCACGAGGTGCGCCGATATACATCGTATCGACATTGTGTTCGCGCAGGTAAGCGATCAACTGTTCGCGGAGTGAGCCTTCGAGGACGACAATATCGGCCGAAACGCCCGCCAAACGCCCCCGCTTCGCCGCCAACTCGACCAACGCCCGCCCAATCCAGAGCAACTCTTTACGCAATGCAGGTCTTAGCACATGGTCGATTCCCTCGATTTGACTCTCATCGACAACATAAACAAATTGCAGGCGCGCCTCAATTTCTTGAGCATGTTGCACAGCTGCCTGTTGCGCGGCGCGGCTTCCCTCGCCGCCGCGCGTCGCACAGACGATGAGTGGGAGATCGGATTGGATGAGTTGTTCGGACATAGTGAGTGGGCAGTGAACGGTAAACGATGAACAGCGAACGTCATGCTTAGACGGTTTACTGTTAACGGCTTACTGTCTACTGGCTAGTGTTCGTCTTGAAGTAGTTTGACTGCTTCAGCGCGTTCGTCAATTTCGGCGATGAGCGTGGCCTGTAGATCGGCCGAAACCAACCCACGTCGCCCCGCTTCAGCAATCGCCACGCGCTCGGCTCGCAATGTATCAATGCGGGCAACAAGCAAAATTTCTTGTTCAAGTTCTGGATATTGTTGTAAGTGCTGGGCGAGTGCATTTTGCCAATTATCGATATCGCGTTGATACACGCTGTCCATCGCGGCGTGGATGTCGTTGGCTAAAATGCCCTCTTTATGCAGTTTGTTTAGTTCCTGTTGCCCTGCACGTTTGGCGATGACGAGGGCTTGCAACCGCAACTGTTCATCGCGGTGGGGCAAGCGCGTGACGAGGCCCAGTCGCTTAATCAGGCGTTCAATCGTCAATCCCTGTACCAACAGGGTAAACAATACAACGCCAAAGGTCATCACTTGCAGTTGTTCGCTCACTTCGACGCCAAAGATCGAACCATCGAGCGTAAGGGCAAGCGCGAGGCTGATCGCGCCGCGTAAACCACCCCAAAACATGACGTGGCGATAGTCACTGGGGATGTTCTCTTTCGGCCGAATAATCCCATGAATCCACGTCAAGCCATAGGTTAACAGTGCGCGGCTGACCAAGACAACGGCAACCGCAATTAAAATTGCTTCGATGTTGTCGCGGAAGGCGGACAAGTTGATTTTGAGACCAATCACCAAAAAGACAAACGAGTTCACGACGAAGGTGAGAAATTCCCAGAAGTTATCGAGCGTCACTTTGGTCGTGGGGGAGGTGTTGATGCTGCCGACGTTGCCAACAAACAGCGAGGCGGCGACAACGGCGAGGATGCCGCTGAAGTGGAAGTCGCTACTCATAAAGCTAAATAACCCGCCAAAAATCGAGCCGAAGTATTCAGCGAGCAGGAAGGAGCCAAACGCCACCGCCAACGTTACCGCCGTTTCGATCAGTGCATCATCGACATTTTTCAGGATGACATAGGAAACGATGCCACCCAGAAGGGAGCCAACGGCGAGACCGCCTAGCGAAACGATCAAGAATTCTCCAATCGCTTCTGGCACGTTAAATTCAGTAAATGTGCCGGCATTCATCAACGCGCCAGTCGCCAATGCGATGTTGAAGATGACAATTGCCGCGCCATCGTTAAAGAGGCTCTCCCCTTCGACCAAAACCGTGAGTCGCTTGCCCACGCCCAGCGTGCGGAAGAAGGCGACGACGGCAACGGGGTCGGTCGCGGAGATAAGCGCACCAAAGGCGATTGCGGCGACAAAGGGGATATCGAGCGTTGTCGAGACGATCCCGCCGACGATAAACGTCCCGATGAACGTCCCAATGATCGACGTCATGAAGATGATCACACCATTGCGACGCAAGCTGCTAAACGGGAGATGTAGTGCGGCTTCGAAGATCAGCGGGGGAACTAGCACGGCTAGAATGACATCTTTGCTAAACTCAATCCCGATCAGCGGCTCAGGAATCGCTGATAAAATCAGACCGACAATCACCAATGCAACGGTATAGGGGAAGCGGAAACGCCGTACCAAAATGGCAACCCCAGCTGCAATCGTTAGCAGTAAGATAATCGCCAGTTCTTGTTGTATGAGGCCGTCTGTTTCGGCCGAAATTAGTCGCCAATTCATTAAAACTTCCTACTGCGGCACAACCTGAATCTTGTGCGTAGCGCGATAGTGGAGGAGCGATTCGGCCGTATAGACGACCAATGCGCCCCAAATAAACAAAAACCCGACCAACTGCGCTTGGGAAAACGACTCGTCGTACAGAAAAATCCCAATTAAAAATTGTATAGTCGGCGCAGTATACTGCAAAATTCCCATCGTAGTCAGCGGAATGCGGCGCGCGCCAGCCGCAAAACAGAGCAGTGGAATCGCCGTCGCCACGCCTGTCGTCAAGAGCAAGATCGTTTGCCCGATCCCCACGTTGCCCAGAGAGCCAACACCGCGCAGTTGTAAAAAGACCAAATATGCGGCCGCAAAGGGGAAAAGCAACGCCGTCTCAAATGATAAACTCTCAATCGCATTTAGGCTGCCTTTTTTCTTGAGCAGTCCGTAAATTCCAAATGAAAACGCCAGAATGAGCGCGATATATGGTAAGCGACCATAGACATAGGTGAGATAGGCGACGCCTAACCCCGCCAATAGTATCGCTGCGAACTGCCAACGGCGCAGACGTTCACCAAAAAATAGATACCCCAGCATCACGTTTACAAGCGGATTGATAAAGTAACCAAGACTTGTTTCGACGATATAGCCACTGTTGACCGCCCAGATGTACATACCCCAGTTGACCGCAAGCAGCATCGACGCTGCAAAATAGTTGAGGAGCGTCCGCCTATCCCGCAGGGCCGGTCGTATCCATGCCCAATTATTGCGCACGGTCAGCAATCCAACCAAAAAAACCAGCGACCACGTCATGCGGTGTGCCAAAATTTCTTGCGCTGGCACATTGCTAAGTTGCTTCCAATAGATCGGAAACAATCCCCACATCAGATATGCACTGAGTCCGTAGAAAAAGCCTTTATTCATGTTTCAGAAAACAGTCAACAGTTATCAGTGAACAGAAAACAGCACGTGCTATTAACGGCAAACCGTTGACTGTTACTGAAGATATTGCTCTAAATCAACTGTGCCATACTCACCACGCATAAACTTGTCGGGTTCCCGCCCCCACTCGATGGTGCAGTCAAGACCCAGCTTTGCGGTGCGGCTCTTTTCACCGGGAACGTGTGTGCCAGAGGGATCGAGTGAACTGCCGGGCATGTTGGGGAAGATGTAGAGGTCTTTGTCGGCTTGGAAGCGCGTCGCCATTGCCCATTCAACTTGGGCAGGATCGTAGGGATCGACATCGCTATCGACCACCCATACGTGTTTGAGCGAGCCATGTCCGCGATAGGCGGCCTCAATAGCGAGGCGCGGATCATCGGCCGATTTCTTCTCAATTTGCACCACCGCATGGAGCCATGAAGTCCCACCCGGTGTGATGACCGCGTTGCGACAATCAACCATCTTGTTGACTTCCGCAAATATCGTCGGCTCTTTGGGCATCCCCATCAACATCTTATGTTCCAAGCCACCGGGCAACAATGCATGATAGATCGGGTCGCGGCGATGGGTAATCAGGTCAATTTCGATCACGGGGCCATCCCGCGTCACGTCCATCGTCTCCGTCAAATCCATAAATGGGCCTTCTTTGGCGCGTTTATGCGTGATACGACCTTCAAGCACAATTTCCGCGTCGGCCGGTACGTGGAGATCGTTGGTCAAACATTTGACCAGTGGGGTTGGGGCCAATGCATTGGCAACCGCTAGCTCATCAACACCCGGTGGTGGCCCCATTGACGCGGCCAAATGGGTGCCCAGCGTGACGCCAATGCAGAGCGCAATCGGCAGATCACCCTCTGTTTTCTGCATCGCGGTGTGGGTCCCGCGTCGCTCTATGATGCGGGCAGCCAGTTGGTTTTCGGAGACACGCAAGATGCGATGGTAGCTCATGTTGCGACCCGTATCGGGGTCTTCGATGATGGCTACATCGCTCGCACAGTAATAACCAGCATCTGTCGGCAAATGCAGTAAGAACGGCAGATCAAATAGGTTCGGTTGTTCGATCACGACCTCTTGACAGGGGGCTGACTGGACGATTTCTGGTGGCACGGGATTGGTGATTGCGTTCGCCATTTTGTGCAGCAGTTCGTCTACGGGTGTGTCGAGGTCTTGGCTAAAGTATGTGCGCTTGGCACACGCATTAGCGCAAACGCGCCAGTTCGGATGCTCCTTGACGTTGGTGAATAGCACAACCTGATCGCGCAGCGCATTGGCGATGTTGGCAAGTTCAAATTCAACGCTGACAGGTTGATCAATCGTGACGAGAGAAGGTGTGTTGGCAATAAAATCCCGAAAGCTCATGGATGGGATTGTGGGGTGAATGGAGGGGAATGTCAATCAGCGTCAGGCGAAAAGCGTAAAACGTAAACAGAAGTGATTACATTTTACGCAATACGCATGACGATTTTACTGTTTAAAGCGTAGGTGGACGGCGCCCATGTGAATTTCGTCTCCATTGGCAAGCTGTAAGCCATATTCTGGTACCTGTTTGTCGTTGACGTAGGTTCCACTGGTGCTTTGCTCGTCGTAGATACGATAAATTTTGCCGTCTTGCACGACCGTTGCATGGATGCGGGAAACGGTCGGATCATCGGTGAAGGCGAGATCGACAGTGGAAGATCGGCCGATCAAGAATTCGCTGCGATTGATCAAAACAGATGTGGGCATCTTGGAAAGCGAGTCTAAAATTTCGAGGGTGGGCTGACCCGCAGGCGGCATGTAGCGCGTGTTGTCAACCTCTGGTTCAGCCGCAACCGCCACGGTGGGAGCTTCCACTTTAGCACGCTGTGCGGACGGATTGGGTGCGCTGTCAACAGCAGGTGGCAAGATGGTCGAACCACGCTGGGCCACACGTTCCCGCACACCGCTGATTTTAGCGGGGTTGGCTCGCAGATAAAAATAGAGATAGGCAAGCAGCCCAATGATGACGAGACAGAGCAGCACATACCCGATCAGCCGCCACGGGAAGCTTCCGCCCGTGCGTAGTTCAGACGGCAGCGCGTCTTCGCCTTGACTGACTGTGAGGGTGACATCGGGACTTTGCGCCTGTTGCCCCAACTCATCAACGATGATCAGCTTCAGCACATTGTTACCAAAAATTAACGGCACATCGGCCACAATTTGGTCAATTTCGGCCGAATCAACATCCAACACAGGTTGTCCATTGAGCCAAATTTGTGCCTGATTCACACTGCGCACCTGCTCATCCAGCCACGTGACGGACGCAGGCAGGCGCATGTTGATCGGCTCATCGACGGACGCCAGCGTAAATTCGCGGCTCTCCTCCGAAATTAAGAGCGAGGCAGTCGGTAGTCCCGCCGGCACGCTGACCGTTGTGAGGGCAACCGGGATTTGTGGAGAGTTGGCAAGACGCACTTCGACGTTGACCGTGCCGGCCCTGAGTTCTGGAATTGTGTAGCGAATCACCACTTGCTGACCACCAGAGCCGATCTGGTTCCAAACGTTGCTCAATTCGGCCGATTCTGACAGTGCCGCAAAAACGCCCCCCGTCTGTTCGGCAAGGGACTGCATAAAATTACGCCCATCTTCGGCCGAAAATGTCAAATCCTCATTGTCTAGCCAAACCGCATCGATGACGACATTCTTTTCTTGCGCGCGCGCAATCAGCGTTTCGGGTGTCGTTTGTGTGCTAATCGCATCTGTTCCGTCGCTATAGACGATCAGATGGGTGGGCGCATTTGGATAGGGGCGCAACTGATCAACCCGTGCCAGCAGATCGCCAATGCTATCATAGAGCGCAGTTGCACCCGCCGCAGGCGCAACCCCAATCGAAAACAGATTGGTGATGTCGTTATAAAAGACAGTCGAAGCTTGTCGCTCGACCGCTCCAACTTCATCCGCCTGAAAGACGGCGACCGAATCGACCTGTTCCCGCATAAAATCGGCCGATGCGTATTGACGCACCGAGCTAGCGATTTCCCCCATGCGGGGCTGTACGCCGGGTGTTAAGTCGAGCAGAAAGATGGCAAACGTCCCCGTATCTTGCATTTCAACCACGTCGATATTTTCATCGATCAGCGTTCCGTCGTGGTTGATCAGAATGAGCTCGTTGCTAAAATCAATCGGCCGACCCGCATCATCCTGGCCTAGCAACGTCAATTCAACGTTGGGCAGTCGGCTAATATCGGTCTGCGTCACCTCAAGGTAGGCAGCGTCTTGTGCAAAAATGGTTGTGACAAAGAGTGAGAGAACTAGTAGAGTGGCGAAGAGCCTTTTCATGCGTACATTTGCTCCAATCGGGTTTGAGAAACGATACAACTCATTGAAACTGCTGTCAAGCAAATTTTAACGCTGCTGGACTAGATGTGTTCGTCAATCATCACGAGACGTTGGCGCACAGCCTCTTGAATCAATGAGGGCAAATTGTCAACACCGAGTTTGTCCATACACTTGCGACGGTGCTTTTCGACCGTTTTAATGCTGATTCCCAACGATTGGGCAATCTGTCCATTTGTGTCCCCTGCCGTGACCATTTTCAACACTTCATGTTCACGCGGCGTCAGTCGTTTGTTGTTGAGGCTGGCTGTCCGCTTTGGAAAACAGGTTTCGAGAATGGCTTGTGAGATACGTGGACTGATAAAGGTATGCTTCTTATAGGCTGACCGAATCGCCAACAGCAGCTCTTCGGTTGCGGCGTCTTTAACGACAAAGCCATATGCTCCTGCTTGGATCGTTTTCTGCACCAATTTTTCATCGTCATGCGCGGAGATAATGACGATTGGCACACATTTGTTGAGTTTCTCAACAATATCAATGCCCGTTAATTTGGGCATCGAAACGTCGACAACGGCAACATCGGGCGATTTTTCATGCAACAATTTGAGCGCCTCAATCCCGTTTTCCGCCTCACCCACTACCTCAATATCATCAACGTCCGCGAGAAGTGAAACAATCCCCTCACGGATTAGCGCGTAATCGTCTGCAATAATTGTCCGGATCATAGTCATTAGGTTCCCTGCCCATACAAAATTGCACAAGCGACGTTAGTGTACCCTACTCAATCCAGTGTGCGAAATTTGGTTAGCGGGAGGGTTTCTTTACTCGCCTCCGTAGCCAAGTGTTTCAACGGCCGCTTTCATCTCATCCAAGATTGCTGGATCGTCAATTGTCGCAGGTGTTTTGTAAGGCGTTTGATCGGCGATACGCTTGATGGTGCCGCGCAAAATTTTGCCGCTGCGTGTCTTGGGCAGGCGATTAACGACAGTCGCTTGTTTAAAGGCGGCGACGGGACCAATTTGGTCGCGCACCATTTGAATCACTTCGGCGGCAATTTCGGCCGAATCGCGCGTTACACCCGCATTGAGCACCAAAAGCCCAATCGGCACTTCCCCCTTCAACGCATCCTTAACCCCAATCACAGCACACTCAGCCACATCGGGATGGCGGGCTAACACCTCTTCCATCCCGCCCGTCGAAAGACGATGCCCCGCCACGTTGATGATGTCATCTGTCCGAGCCATGATGTGCAGATAGCCATCGCCGTCCTTAAACCCAGCATCGGCCGTCGAATAGTATCCCTCATAATGGCTTAGATATTTCTGGATGTATAAATCATCCCGTTGCCAGAGCGTGGGCAGCGTTCCCGGAGGCAGTGGCAACTTGAGCACAACGGCACCGATGACGTTTTCTGCCACTTGATTGCCGACGGGATCAAGCACCTGCACATCATAGCCGGGCATCGGCACGCCGGCCGAACCGACTTTGATCGGAACTTGTTCAATCCCCAATGGATTGCCGCAAATCGGCCAGCCCGTCTCTGTCTGCCACCAATGGTCGATGACGGGAATACCGAGCTTGTCCGTCGCCCAATTGAGCGTGTCGGGATCACAGCGTTCCCCCGCGAGAAACAGCGCGTTGAGCGAGCTGAGATCGTGATTACCAATTAGTTCGCCACGTGGATCTTCGCGCTTGATGGCGCGGAATGCCGTCGGAGCCGTGAATAACACGTTGACACCATGATTTTCAATGACGCGCCAATAGGCAGCCGCATCGGGCGTACCGACTGGCTTGCCCTCAAACAGAATCGTCGTACAGCCAAGTATAAGCGGCGCATAGACGATATAGCTATGACCGACAACCCAGCCCACATCTGATGCTGCCCAGTAGACATCACCGGGCTTGACGCCGTAAAAGTTGGCAAGCGACCAGTTGAGCGCGACAAGATGCCCGCCCGTGTCACGCACGACCCCTTTTGGCTGTCCCGTCGTGCCGCTCGTGTAGAGGATGTAGAGGGGATCGGTGGCCGCGACAGGCACACAATCGACTGGTTGCGCGCGCTGCATCGCCGTCTCCCAATCAATATCACGGCCCGCGATGAGGTCGCATGTCTGTTGGGGTCGCTGCAAAATCAGACACTTTTCTGGCTTGGCATCGCTCAACTCAATCGCCTGATCGAGCAGCGGTTTATAGCTGATAATCCGCGCTGGCTCAATCCCGCACGATGCGGAGATGATCGCTTTTGGCTTCGCGTCGTCGATGCGGGTCGCCAACTCTTTCGAGGCAAATCCGCCAAAGACGACCGAATGGATCGCACCAATCCGCGCACAGGCCAACATCGCCATTGCCGCCTCTGGAACCATCGGCATATAAATGATGACCCGATCCCCCTTTTCCACCCCCATCGCACGGATGACTCCCGCTAACTTTGCTACCTCGTCGCGCAATTCACGATAGGTGTATTGCTTGACCTGTCCCGTAATGGGGCTGTCGTAAATGAGCGCGTGCTGATCGGCACGACCGTTTTCGACATGTCGATCGAGCGCGTTGTAACAGGTGTTTGTTTCACCACCAGTGAACCAGCGGTAGATAGGTGCGTTGCTGTCATCGAGAACGCTGTCCCACTTTTTTGTCCAGTCGATTGCCGCAGCCGCCTCTGCCCAAAACTGCGTCGGATCATTTTGCCATGCGGAGTAGATTTGTTTGTAGCTCATAATTTGTCTTTTAACGCGCGATCAAGATGGTCGCGCCATGAGGGTCGTTTTTCGGTGCAAGGTGATGTTACAAAATTTTTTGCAATCCGACGAACAGTTATCCCTCATGAAGGCAAACACGTCTATACTTACTGCGCTATGAGCGAAATTTTACGCACGGGATTACTTTTTATCGTCGCAGGCTTGGCCGAGATCGGGGGTGGCTGGCTTATATGGCAAACCCTGCGGGAAGGTAAACCGCTGAGTTGGGGAATGCTGGGGGGTGTCGTGTTGATTGCCTACGGGATTATTCCAACGTTGCAGCGAGAGGCGGCATTCGGCCGAATTTATGCCGCCTATGGGGGTATCTTTGTCGTGCTATCATTGCTCTGGGCGTGGCGCGTCGATGGCTGGCAACCAGACCGTTATGACTTAATCGGCGCGTTGGTTGCCCTCGTCGGCGTGTTTATTATCATGCGACCACGTTGAAGACACAATAGAAGGATTCCAATGATCTATCACATTATCAGCCGCACTGCGTGGCAAGATGCAGAAAAGCAAGGTGCCTATCGACCGCAGTCGTTAGCGCATGAAGGATTTATACACTTCTCAAAACTAGCGCAGGTCGTCGCAACGGCGCAGCGTTTTTATGCCAATGGGCGCGATTTGTTGTTGCTGGAGGTGGATGACGCAAAACTGACTCATACATTACTTTATGAGCGGGCGACGGATGTCGCGGATGATTTTCCACACCTTTATGGAGCGTTAAACTGGGATGCGGTTGTGGGCGTGTATGCGTTTTCGGCCGATTCTGACGGCATCTTCCACTTGCCAACTGACCTACGCACTTGAACTATTTCCCAAAAATAGGCTTAATCTTCCAGCTCTTCCAGATCGACGGCCATCAAATAGCCACGTGCGCGTTCCGTCAAGGGGTAACGGTTGACGAGTTGCCAAAAGCGTTTGCCATGATTTGCCTCCACAAGATGGGCAAGCTCATGCACGATCACATAATCACGCACAAATTTGGGCATCGTCGCCAGCCGATCGGATAGTCGAATAGTGCCACTTGCTGGCGTGCAGCTTCCATACCGTTTCGTTTGGTTGGAGACATAGCGAATCGACTGCCAACGCAATTTGCCAGCAAAGAACTCGCGGTTTAGCTCTGCGGCGCGCATCTCTAGCTCACTATCAGATTGTGGGGGTGGGTTGACTTTTTTAGCGAGTCGCGCGCGCAAATTGGCGATGATGGGCTGCAACTCCGCGTCGCTCATGCTGGCTGGTGCACGCACGACGAGCGTGCCATTCTGCAACTTTGCACCGACTGATTTACGCCGTTTGGCACTGCGGATGACCTCGACAGGCCATTCGGTTTCCGGTTGATTATCAGCATTCATCGGCTGGCGTCAGCGTTCCTTGTCCGCCAGACAAGCACCATCGATCCAACCAACAATTGGGGGAGCTGTCTCTGCGCTAATGCGGTAAAAGGGATAATTTTCAAACGGCTCACCCGACTGTTTGTTGTAGACAGTCAGTCGCCGCAGCTCGACCACATTGACGGGAAAGTTGTCCTCAATCAACGCGCTATGCTCTTCTGTTGCCGGTTCGTTTTGATTAACCAGTACGACGCTAACCTGTGTGCCATCGCGATTAATGGTGCCGCACTGTCCCTTTGCCGCACAAACCGTTCCGCAATAGGTGAAAACCTGTCCATCGGGGCGAAACTCCTGCTCGGCGCCCGTCTTGACATTGACGCCCAGCACCCCACACCCCACGACGAGGAGCAGCATTACGATAAGAAGAATCCATTGCGTTATCTGTTTCATACTGGCTGGAGGACAGCCTGTCGATAGCGGCGCAAATCGGCAGGTGTATCTAGATCAAACTCGATAGATGGCGCGTAGACGATCTGTGCGACCAAATCAAGACGTGCCGCTTCGCCAAGATGTTTTTGAAAGCTCTCTTCACCATAGCGAAAGGTGAATTCGGGCAGATCACGCAAGAGCAGCGCGTTTGTGCCGTCAAAGCGTTCATCAGGGCAAATAGCGATGCGACCCGGCGCATTAATCAGCATTTCAACCCCTTTGGCTTCAAGATGTGCGAGATCGGCCGGCAACACGATGATCGACTGCGCGCCATTTTGCCAAGCATATTCGGCCGATTTTCCCACTGCCCCATTCAAGTTGCTGGGCTTTTCTTTGGTGTAGGTTTGTACCCCAAATGACTCCGCCATTTCAAGCACGACGGGGTCTTTGCTGACCACCAAAATCTCGTCGAGGGCGGGTATTTGGCGCAGCACGTCCATCACGTGCAAAAACATCTCTTGCATTAAGGCAAAGCGATCCTCGTTCGACAAGATATTGCTCAAGCGGCTTTTACTTTTATTGAGTGGTTTTACGGGTACGATTGCCCAAGTTGTCATGCAAGCTCTCTATGTTGCGTTTCTATCAAGTTTATCACGGCTTGTGCCACACGTGTGCGATCTTGTGCCGTTCTCATCCAAGTATTTTCGCCAACAATAGTGACATCGTCCATAGTGAATGGGTCATCCCCCTGATCATAGATAAAACCAGTCAAGAGATCGCCATAGTGCTGGGCTATCGTTTCGGCCGAAACGGTTTTGCCCCAATCGCGCAACATCTTTGCCAACGGCCCCTTGACGGCATCGCCCCCAATGATCGGCGTGACTGCAATGACGACGGGGACGAGGTCTTCGATTATCGGCCGAATTGGGTAGGCGTTCAAAATCGGATCGACGCTAACGAATGGGTTGGACGGCGCAATCACAACCGCATCCGCCTTTTGCAGTGCGCTGATGACCGCATTGGTCGCCCGGGCCGTGTCGGGCAGAATCACCCGCTGCACGTTGGGCTGCCATTGCTGCAAGACGAACCAATCCTGAAACCCCAAGACGCCATCGGTCGTCTCGATTAGGGTCGGATTCGCTTCATCGCTCATCGGCAACAGTCGCGCCGTCACCCCTTGCGCTGCACAAAGTTTGCGCGTGGCGGCCGTCAGCGACAAACCATCCTGCCGCAAATAGTGCGTGCGCGCCAGATGGGTCGCCAAGTCGAGATCACCGATGCGAAACCAGTCGGGCCCAGCGAGCGCGCCAACCTGTGTCAGCGTGCGCCATGATTCACCCTCCAACCCCCAGCCACGCTCAACGCTGGCAACTCCCGCCAGCGTGTAGAGTACCGTGTCGAGGTCGGGACAGATCTTCAAGCCCCAATGCTCGAAGTCGTCCCCCGTATTTCCAATTATCGTTAGTTGATCGACTGGCAATAGACGCGCCAACCCGTCGGCAAGTTTTGCGCCGCCGACACCGCCTGCAAGACAAACTATGTTCATAAATTAATGGGTCTTTGGGAATCCGAGGGGGTGCTAGTGCGTAGTGCGTAGTGCGTGGTGCGTTTCCAGAGCACGGACCACGCACCACGCACCACGTTTTCATTACGGTGAACACCGAAAGACACTAACGAATCCCGAAAACCGAGAAGCCACAAAAAGGGTTATTCCTGGTCGATAAAAACGATAATGCGGGTGGCATCGGCCGATCCCGCCGCCGCCAACATTGGCACCTGTGCCACTTGTTCCATCACGTCGGCATCAGCATCCAACGTCGTGAGCAAACCCTGCACATCGACCCACGCAATCAGCTGCATCTCATTGGGAAACGCAGCTTGTGCGGCGGTGAAATTGGCGTTGTCAGAGATTGCGGATGCCCCTAACTGCGCTGCATCGGCCGCCCCGGACGCGATCACCATGCGGTCGCCCTGCATGCCCAACACGCCGATAGGAGTGTCAAAAAAGTCAAGTGCGCTTAGGCCGTCTTCTTCCGTCACCGTCACCCCGTTGTCGGTCAGAACGGTTGTGAACTGATCGAGCAATCCCTGCATTGTGGCCGCATCTTCAACGTTGTGTGCCAATGCAAAGCCGAGATCGAGTTCCGCGAGGTCGGGCAGCAACCCAGACGTCGCTTCAAAAATGAACAGTCCAAATTCACCTGAAAGCTGGGGCATCAACTCATTGTCGATGCTAAAGCCAAGCTGCTCCTCGACAAGCAACAATGAGTCGGCAAAATCCTCATTTGTCTCTTCGATCACGCTTTTCTGTGTCGCCCATGTCTTACCGAGTCCGGGCCCATTGAAGTAAACGAGCGTGTTTTCTGGCGCAACTGCGGCCATATCACCTGTAGGGAACGTTGGGTTAAAAACAATCGCACGTTCATCTTCACTCAGGGCTTCTTCGTCATACTGTGTGGCAATATCGACTTCGACGCCATTGTCAGTGATGCGCAGGGAGGCCGCTCCCATTTGCAGCGCGTTGATATAGCTGCTTTCAAACATGCTCGCGGTGGCACCCGTTGTGTCTGATGCGCTGGCGATTTCTTTGAAACCATCTATCAGTGCGGATGTACCGACGACGGTAAAGGCGCGTGTTTCAGGTAGTTTGGCAACCACCTCTGCAAAACCCGGCGTGTCCGCCAACGATTCACCGTCGAGCGCATCAACGGAAGCCTGCAACGCAGACGTATCTGATCCCAGTAACATGAGTGAGTCAGATCGGCCGATCAAGATATCATGCCCCTCTTTGCTTGTCGTTGAGAGATAGGTGAAGTCGTTATATTCGGCCGATTCCGTGTCATTATTAGCTGCAAATTTTTCTAGAAAGGCATCCGCCTCACCCGTGTCGCGCACCTCAAACGCGACCACAAAGCGTTCTGGTTCGACCGTGTTGGCATCAAGCGTCAAAATGCCAGCACCAACGCTACGCCCCAGCCAAGGCTGGATATCTTCCTCAAATGTAATGCCATAGGACGCAAGTTGCTCATCAAATTGATTGTATAAATCGGCTTCGTTATCGGCCGTTTCCTCACCGCTCAGTCTCCCCAATGTGCGAATGCTGTTTGGCTCAAGCAAGCTAACCATATCAAAGCTGGCATAGAGGGCTGTCGTCGGCGGCATAGCGGCGACGGTCGCTTGACTCGTCTGTAAGAAACGACGCGCACCAAAAAAAATACCTCCGCCGATGACGACGACGGCCGCGAGCAGACCCCCAATGATCAAGAGGGGGCGATTGTTATTGCTGGTGGATTCTGTCAAGGGTTGCTCCTAAAATAATGGTAATGTGAAAGTAAAGACGATAATTGCTACTCTGCACATCATTTGGTTTGTAAACGCAGTATGCTTGTTTCGCAATAAAACTGCAAGTGGTAATTAAACGACAATTGACAATAGGATTTCGATGCACACACGTACAAATAACACAATTCTCTTACTTTTATTCAGCGCGATACTTACGCTTGTGACGTTACTTCGCGTTGATGCACAACAACTTAATTCGGCCGAAATTGTCGGTGTACGTGTGACAGGGGAGCCGTCGGGCAATCCGCTGCGCGTCATAGATTATGGCACGTTCAAGTGGGCGATCTATCCCAAATCAGCAACTAACTCAGCAATGACCGATTATGATGCCCCGCTCGTCAGCGCGGCGGTGAGCCGCCACGCCGACGAGGATCTCTATGCGATTCAGCTTATCGGCCCCACCAAAGCGCAATGGTTATCCGAACTGGAGACGGCAGGACTGCAAGTTGTCCAGTACGTTCATCCCTTCACCTACATCGTCTATGGAGATGGCGCGGCACTCAACCGGGCAGGCGCACATGATTTTGTGCTGGCGCACGGGATGCTGGCGCGTGAGGCACAAACCGCCAATCTGGAGATGAGCCGCGCAAACCAACCCGCCACGCTCTTGGTGTACAAAGGTGGCGACGTAGCTGCTGTTGCTGACAGGTTGGGGGTCGATTCGGCCGAATTTGCCCAACTAGGCGACAAATGGTTGGCGATAGACATCGTTGCCAGCGCAAGCGACTACGAACAAC
>JAUIAP010000051.1 GCA_030425205.1 Anaerolineae bacterium | reverse complement strand
CTCACCGACCGCTGGCTAGGAGGGGCGTGATGACCTCAAGAATTGACCACAACGCAACATTCGTCCCCGTTCGCTTCTGGTCGCCAGCCAATCAGGGATTCTACAAACGGTATCGTGAATGGCTGGTCGCAGGTGGATACACCGACGCGACCTTACAGCAGTACACCGTCGTCTTGCGGCTCGCCATCAGCATCTTGAACAAGGAGTATTGGCAAATCGACCTGACTCACGATGTTGTTAAGGTGCGGCAGCGCATCGACGAACGGTACAGCAGTGCAGCGACGCGCCAATCGTATCACAAAGGATTGCACAAGTTGGTTGAGTATCTCGCCAACATTCAGGGTCGCCCGAAACCTGCAAAGCCCATCAACCGGGCGTACTTTCTCGACGGCTTGCCCGACTGGTTGGGCGACCAATTGCGGACGTACATTCGCGTCAGCCAGCGCAACTGGTTGCCAGAAGTGCGGTGTTTGCGCGGCGCAAATCTCATCGGTCGGCTGACAAAAGTGCTGCGCTGGATACACACCGACACACCACTGACTGTTCTCCCCGACCTCACCCCCGACCGTTGGTTTGCCTACGTCGATGCACGACTCACGGACGGTATCTCGGCCAGATCACTCAACGGCGACCTCGCCACGCTCATCGGTTTCTTGCTTTTTGTGCGCGATGGCGGGACTCCTATCTGTGAACGACTGCTCAAGGTCGAACGGCTCAAACAGGCGACCCCGATGCCTAAAGATGTCACGTCCGAGCGGTTACGTTTAGTGCAAAACGCCATCACCGACGAGAGTCAGCGCGAGCATCGTGCCTGTCAGCGCATGGGCGTGATGGATAGAGCGTGGTTTCTGCTCATGCTGCACTGCGGCTTGCGCGTTGGGGAGGTGCGCCGCTTGTTACGCAGCGACATCGACCTAACCGACCAGCGTATTCGCATCGAGCAGTCCAAAGGGCTGAAAGACCGCATCGTCTATCTCAGTCCCGACACCGTGTTGGCAATCCAAGCGTATCTGCCGTTGCGCGGTGTGGCGGCGAGTGACCATCTGTTCATCTACCGTCATCGACCGCTGACCGTCACCTACTGCGCCCAGCGGCTCAAAACCTACGGAAAACGTTGCGGCGTGACAGTCACACCCCACCAGTTGCGCCACAGTTGCGCGACGCTACTGCTCAATGCGGGTGCGCCCATCGTCACCGTCCAGCGGCTGCTCGGTCACAGGCATATTGACACCACGCTCGGCTACGCCCGTCTCTACGACCGCACCATCGCCGACGACTACTTCACTGCCATGCGAGTCGTTGAGCAACGATTCGTTGAACAACGCTTGTCAGCCGTTCCGTCCACCGACGACACCAACAGTCCAACCGCTCATTTGTTAAATCTTGTCAACCAACTCATCGATGACGGCAATACTGACCAGCAAGCCCTCATCCAACAACTAAAATCCAGCATCCGACAACTTGTACACCAGCCCAACGCCCCCATTGACACCGACACTTAACCCATCTAAACTTCCAACACCCCCCGAAGAGGCGGACGGCGTGGCTTCCACCCGTTCGTCTTTTCAGCTTTGTGATAAGGTGATGATCAATCATCGTCTTTCTGATGAGTAATCGTAATTTCTGCATACGAATCGCTGTCTGCTGTAAATTCTCGATGTCCAATCTCGATTTTCACAATTGTATTGTTATTCGTTACTCCACAAATTGGATTATTAGATAGTTCAGCGAGAAATACCTGACTGAATTGATCTTCGTGCATCGTACATTCAACACCCTCATCTTGATCAGCTATTTCAACAAATTGACTGCCATTTCTCGGCTCTAGAAAATAGAAAATCATACTTCCAACACTGGCAAATAATGCTACGTCCGCAGTCGGATCTTCTGGATGCGTTACAGTGAACGTATCCAAATCAATTGCAGACATTGATTCATCAACTAATGGATCTATGACTATCAAAGTACGTGAAGTCGATTCGAAACTTTCCACTAATGCAGTAGCCGTTACTATCGGTGTTGATGTAGGATGAGTAACGGTTGGTTGAAGATTTTCCTCATCAAGCTGTTGAGTTTGGAGTGTGGTTGGTACAGGAGAATATGTAATCTCCACCGATGACGGTTCATCAACGACAGTTGTAGAACAGGCGGTGATGAGAACAATCAGCAACACGGCCTTTATACATCTAAGTATTGTCATTTATTATCTCCTATGGTCGCTTGTAAGGGGTTGACCAATCTCTGTAGTATCCATATAGGAATAGTGTTGCCTCGTACTCTCGTCGCTTAATGAGGGCTTCTATCGGTTCGTCAGAGCCAAAAGCCGTGTTCCCCGTTCGCCTAATGTAGGCTGCCGCACTTTCAAAGTCTCCATTGTTTACAGCAACAGTAAGTGGTCGGTTTGGATCAAGAATATGCTCACCCATGTTAAATCCAAAACTTACCAAAGCATCAAACTGTTGTTGTGAAAGAGGCGTATGGATGTTTTGTTGAATTTGCCTTTCTACATCAGCCAAATCAGATCGAAATAGCGAAAGTATTTGTTGCTCAGTCAAGGAACTGTTGCATTGATTTTGATTTTCACAGAAAGTGAGCGTGACAGCCTCTCCATTGATGAAAATTGTCTCTGTCGCGTTGCAGCCATCAGTGTGAACGAGATGACCAATACCAACACTACAATGTCCGCCTTGATCCTCGTAGAGATAGGGGATTTGTCCTTCCATCTGGGCGATAAATCGTAAACCTTCTTCGCTCACGCGCATATTGCTTGGATCACCATAGCTGTGATGAAATGTTTGCGACAGATCCATACGATATTGTTCATGCCACATTTCACTCATCTGCTCGTATATCTCATCTTGCGTCGGTTCATCTGGCGTGAGACCATCAAAGCAAGCACCATCGTCTTTGACAAACCAACAGGGTTCATGTCCCGAAGGGTCAACGAAGTTGAGGGGCCGGTTGTTGACCCATGAATATCTGTTGAGCGATTGGGGGTTGACAGGGTTTGGTACAATGGTGTCGGCACTGATGAAACGGCCTACGCTGGGTAGGTAATATCTCGCATTGGCGTATAGCAACTTAATGTAATAGTTTTCCTTGTGTCCAGTAAATCCTCTATCAGTAACATCGTTGAGATAAGTTGGTGTAGAGCCACGCATTTCACCAAAGGGCATATATTGAGCGCGATCATCAGGATTCGTGTAGTTGCCGTTGTGGTCGGCAACGACGCTGCTGGAACCGAGATGATCACTAAACAGGTAGTGGATATTGCCCACACCGCCCGTATCAGATTTCCAAACATGCACGGCAATCGTTTGCCCTATTAATGAAAGCGTTGTGCGTCGAATGGTGATGGCAGTCGCTTCGCAATTCTTGCCCGTGCAATTTGGAATTGTATTCGTCTCTTCCTGCTCGTAATCTGCAAACGGCGTATAGATTTTGGTGCCATCGGGTTTTTCGGTCAACGTGCGCTGCCCACTCGCATCATATTCAAAAGCGGTTGTGTCACTTCCGACAGTGACACTCGTCAGGCGGTTCTCAACATCGAACTGTTGCAGATAGAGATCACTACCCTGCTTGCGACGCGTCATATTGCCGTTCTTATCGTAGCAGAAGTAGTCGCTTCCTACCTTCTTGACTGCATGTGGCTGGGCGTGTGGATGATTCTTTTCACCCGTTGGACAGAGGGAGCTCCAACTATTGTAGAGGTAGTCCGTCCCGCTGCCGCCCATCTCAACGATGTTGCCTAACGCATCATAATCATAGTCATTGCTGCCTGTATGATAGTAATTGTCACTGGTAACACCACCTGTTGCCTGCGCTGTTTTGAGACGATTGAGATGATCGTAGCTGAACGTCTGGTTGTCGATGTAGTCGGCATTGGTGATGTTGGTAATGTTGCCGACAGGATCATATTGGTAACTGAAATCATTGACGCCAGCGGTGTCCGCCCGTTGCAAGCGGAAGTTGGTGTTGCCAGCACTGCCCGTTGCTCCGTAGTAGGTGTAGGTCGTGTCTCTGTTGGTGATGCTGCGATCAAGCAATGTTATCTGCCCGCGCTCATTGTACTTGACATTGGCGACCATGTTGTTCCATGAGGCAATCCCAAATTGGAACTTCAACGTGTTTTCACCTTCACGGTCATACGTCTTTGTGACAGTGCGGCCACCAGGGTAGGTTATTGTGGTCGGCCGATTGAGCACATCAAAGTTGCCCCATCCCATGGTGAACGTTGCTCCAGCAATCTCACGGGTATGAGAGGTCATGCGTCCCTCGCTATCATACTCAAAGCTGTCGTTGTTGTCAGTTGGCGTACTGCCCTGTTTTTGACAAAATAAAAAGACAAGTGAAGGCATGAAAAAAGGCCGAGTAAAATGTCACAAATTGACCAATCCAGTAGGCTATCGGCTGAAACCGAAAGAACTGGAGGTCAAGGATGGTGACAATGCAAGAATGGGAACAGATACGACGAGCGTATCACATCGAAGGAAAAACAATCAGCACAATCATGGCGGAAACAGGGCGAACATACCGCACGGTAGTGCGGCAGATCGACAGTGAGAGTCCGCCAACCTACGAGCGCAACCAGCCGTATAAGGCACGTAAGTTGGGGGCGTACAAAGAACGCATCAAGGAACTGTTAGGAGAAAACAAGCGACTGCCGCGCAAACAACGCTGGACGGCAAAGCGGATCTGCGAACAGATCACCGAAGAGGGATACACAGGAGCAGAGTCCACGGTGCGGCACTATGTCGGACAGGTGCGAAAATTGACGAAAAAGCCAAAACTGTATCTGCCGCTGGAATTTGAGCCAGGACAAGATGCCCAAGTAGATTGGGGAGAAGCAGATGTCATCTATCAAGGCAAACAGCGCACGGTACAGGTGTTTTACATGACGCTGTGCTACAGTCGGCGGACATTCATGATGGCATTTCCAAGCCAAAAACAAGAGGCGTTTTTCGTTGGACATCAGGGGGCGTTCGACTTCTTTGGCGGCGTGCCGCAGCGGATCAGCTATGACAATCTCAAAACAGCCGTCTACGAGGTGCTGAAAGGCAAACAGCGCATTGAACAAAAGGCATTTTTGCACTTTCGCGGACATTATCTGTTTGACAGCCATTACTGCACACCAGGTGCAGGCAATGAAAAAGGGCTTGTTGAAGGGTGGGTCGGGTACGGCCGCCGCAACTTCATGGTGCCGCTGCCCGTGGTGGACAGTTTCGAAGAACTCAACGCCCAACTGCTGGCAAGCTGTCTCAAAGAAGATAGTCGCCGCGTGACGGGACAACCACGCCCCATCGGGGAGATGTGGCAGGAGGAAGTGACTAAGTTACGCCCGCTCCCCACGCACCCATTTGAAAGCTGTCGGCGTGTCGAAGTGACGGTCAACAAGTACAGCCAAGTGCTGCTAGAAACCAACCGCTACAGCGTACCGTGCGACAAGGCATTGCCGCAGGTGGTGGCAAAATTGTCGCCACTGATGGTCAAAATCTATCGTCCTGATGAGGCAGACCCCATCGCCGTCCATCCCCGCAGTTATGACAACGAGCAGGAAATCATCGACCCGCTACACTACCTCCCATTACTGGTGCAGCGACCCGGTGCATTTGAACACGCCAAGCCGTTGCGACAATGGCGAGCAGGGTGGCCGCCCATCTACGAACAACTGCTGACCCATCTGCGTGATAAATGGCCGGATGGACGCGGGATGCGCGAATTCATGCACGTGCTGTATTTGCACCGCGACCACAGCACCCAAGCCATCAGTGAAGCCATCGAATGGGCATTGGCACACAACTGTGCCCACGCCGACGGCGTCCGCTTATGGCTGACTCAATTGACGCTGCCCGACCCTAACCATGTCACGCTCGACTTACATGACCATCCCCGCCTCCAGCAAGTCGGGCAACAGAAAGTCGATGCTGCCCAATATAACCAACTGACAGGAGGTGTCGCATGAGCCACAGCGTTGACCAACAACTGCTAGAAAATCTGCTCAGACAACTGCGCTTGACCACCTTCGTTGAAAACCATGCCGCCTTCGCCTCCGATGCGGCGCAAACCCAACAGAGCTACACACGCTATCTGCTCGCCTTAACTGACCAGGAGGTGCAAACACGCGACACGCGCCGTCGTCAGCGTTATCTCAAAGAGGCTAAGATTCCCGTCATTAAGGAACTCAACGGCTTCGACTTCAGTGCCATTCCACGCCTCAATGAACAAAAAGTGTTGCAACTGGCGCAAGGTGATTACATCGACAAACAAGAGTCGGTCATCCTGTTGGGAAATCCAGGCTTAGGCAAAACCCATATCGCTTCGGCATTGGCGGTCGTTGCGACCCAGCAGATGCGGCGTGTGCGCTTTTATAATGCCGCCGCCCTCGTCAGCGAGTTACTCAATGCCCAACAGGAGCAGCGGCTGACCGCCTTCATCAACAAACTACTACGCTACCAGCTCGTTGTCCTTGATGAGTTAGGCTTCATCCCCTTCACCACTGCTGGTGCACAATTGATGTTCCAACTTTGTTCGGCACTCTATGAACGCGTTGCCATCATCATCACGACCAATCTGGCCTTTTCAGATTGGACACAGGTTTTTGGCGACGAGCGGCTGACCGTCGCCCTGCTCGACCGGCTCACACACAAGGCGCATATTCTCGATTTTGTTGGCGATTCATTCCGTTTTCGGCAGCGACTGCAACAACAGCACGCTGACCGCGTTGGGTAACTTTCATGGCACGCGCAACACCTTACGTCTCCCAACGCCAACTCTGGCTGCCCGACCATACTGCGCCGCACTGCTATCTCGATTCACCTGCATGGTTTGCATGGCTGGCAACGGCGACTTCCATTCGCTATCTCAGTCCGCAACGCCAGCGCATCGCACGCGGTTATGGCCCCATCTTTGCTCCCATTTCCCTTCGCAAAGAGGCTCGCCGACACCAACACTTTTGGTACGCCTACCGTCGTCACAACCATCAGTTGCACAAATCCTATGTTGGCCTCACCCGTCAACTAACATCGGCAACCCTTGAGCGTGTCGCTGCCGCCATGCAGTTTTTCTGACTCCGACAGCCAACTCACTCTCTACTTTCTTTTTGGACTGCCCCAAAAAGAAAGTAGCAATGAAAAAGGGCAGGCTCCCTTGCCTGTCTCTACTGACCTAATCTCAAATTGACATTTTGGACAGCCATAAATTGACATTTTACTCGGCCTCTCTTCGGCCAACTTATAACAAATCTTGACATTTTACTCGGCCTTTTTCTGCTATTTTGTCTTGACAAAAACACTGCCCCAACTAATAGTCGCCACCTGTCCCAAACCATCGTCTGCTGTGTCATAAGTATACTTGGCCAGATTAGGGGTCGTGGGTGCGGTTCCAGAACAGAGATTGCCGCTGCTGCCCACGTGGTGTTTATGGGTTAGGCGATTGGCGGCATCATAGTAGAAACAGAGACGGGCCTCGTTCGCATCGACCTGTGAGGTCAGATTGCTGCTGGCGTCATATAGATAGTTCCACATTCCCATATCAGGATCGTTCATCTGCGTCTTGCGTCCCAGCAAATCATACGTCATCTTGATCAGGTTGTCGTCTTCGTCGATCACGCGCTCCAAGTTGCCTTGCCAATCATACCCATACGCCGTTGTACCATAGCGTGAATATGGGCTGCTTGTCCCCTCATACTCAGTCACATAGACCAGTTGCCCCAGCGCATTCATGATTTCAGTCCGCGCATGGTCATTGGCATCAATGACGGAGTGGACATTGAACCACTCGTTGGACGGGATGACATCGCTGGTGCTGTCTGTATGGTAGTTGGGTACCGCATTGTAGTTGTTGGTCACCGACGCATCCAGCCCTGTCTTGTCGTAAAGTCCGTAGTAATGATAGGTTGCAAGGTCGGCATCTGGTGGGGTTATGACAGAAACACGTCCCAAATCATCATACTGCATCGTTGTATGGGTCTTACTCGCACAGGCGGTTGCGTCATATCCCGTTGCGGTTGCCCGTTGATAGGGCATGGTCTGGCATATAGCGAGTCCCCGCGCGTCATATGCGGTTGTTGTCAAAATGTCACGCCGTCCCGATTGACCGTCTACCTCCGCTTGCCGGTCTTGTGTTTGAATGACGCGACCGAGACCATCATGATACATCACCTGCTTAAATTGATAGTTGGTTGTGCCGACACTGAAACTGCTTGGACGGCTGTCAACCGAGATCGGGAACGGCAGATTACTGGCTGGATTGGTCTGTACGCTGCCTGCCCAGAGATTATCATAATAGCCATACCGCTGGGCTGGGTCGCCGTCGCTGTTGTTGGCCAGCGTACCACGTTCGCTGGCCTCATCATACACGGCATATAACCGACCAAATGGGTCGTATTCATAATAGGCCCAATTGGTATTGGCCGTGCTATTGCGGTTGATGCGCTGTTCAACCGACTTGAGCAATCCATACGGCCGGTACGCTCCATTGAAGGTGCCATATACTGTTGTTGTCTCGTTAAAGCTGTATGACTCAAACCACAGCTCACTGTACGTCGTGCCACCGTTATCCTTGACTACCATGCGCGTCGGATAGAGATGGTAGGTACTGTCATAATCAATCGTTGTGATGAGACCATTGGTGGTCATCAGCTGGCGTGTGTCTTTTGTCTCACGAGCATTGCCATACACATCGTATTGTATTCGCTGGTTTTTGATATACCCGCCACTTGACCCGCCAAATGAGCTGCCGCTCTTACCTACCTTGCTTTCGCACATCACCCCATAGACTGCCCCATCGGTGCAATCTGTCCCCCCGCCGTCATAGGTATTGACCGTTTCGAGCAAATGGTTGCCACTGTTAAAACTCGCCGCCGTGTAGAGACCATTGAACAGTCGCTCGCTCGTCTGAATTCCCGTCAACCAGCGCCCTGTTGGGTTGCTGACCCCACTTGTTAAATCTGGGTCATAACTGCGCATCGTTGTACGTTGATCACGGGCTGCGTTGTAGGTGTCTCCGATCTTGTTGACGATGACGGTTGCGTAACCCAACTGGGTTCCCCCTTGCAGCCCCACATCATACGTCAGCTCAGTACGATTGATGTGGTAGTTGTTTATGTTTGTGAGGTCATATGTCTTTTGCTCGCTGCTGCTTTGGCGCGTGAACTGTGTTGGACCAAACGTAAATTGCTGATAAGTTGTGGCACTGCTTGCATAGGTCTGACCCGCACTGTTGTAAATTGTATGAGCAGCTGGCTTCCCTTGATAGGCACCCGTTAGGTGAAAGTCTGTCTCGCTGCGGCTTAGCAGTGTTCCAGCATGACTGTATACTTTCATCTCGACATCGGCAAAGCCCGACAACGCGCCGTGATATTCGACATTCTGCCCAATTGGACAGTTGCTCCCGCCATAGGGCGTTCCATAGGCAGTGTAAGGATCTGGGTCGGTCTGGTTGTAACAGGGATTGGCGTAGCTGTACGTCACCTTGCTCTCTGGTGTGCTGGCAAACCCATCGTCCGTATACTGCTCCGTCACAAAGTAATGTTCACCGATTGGATGTGGTACCGTGCTGCCATAGCCGATTGAACGACTATCACTCGTATAGACAAAGCGCGCTGATCCCCCATAACCATTAGAGACTTTTTCCAAGTAACGATAGGTGTAACAACCGCTCTCGTGCGGTTTGGGCGTATAGGTAAAGGTCGTTGCGGGTAGCGTTACCCCAGTGTCATCTGCCTTTAGGTTGCTATCCGTCTGTCCGTAATGCTTAATGTTGGTCACAGCCCACGTGCCTGTGTTGGCTGGATTGCCCCCATTACAGCTGTTGCTATGCGCGTACAACGTTGTCCCAATCCGGTATTCTGCGATAGGCTCTTTGTTTGGGTTGGCGACGTTGAGACCGAGATTTTTCTGATGATAGACGGCGATGCGTGTAATCGGGGAGAGTTTGCGGGCATGATCCCATTCATTCAACCCACCTGCAACATGGGCAAACAACACGACGGAAGCGGGATTGTCGCTGCTTGATGAAAATCGGCCAATTGTGTGTGAGATCACTCCGTTGCTAATGCTTTGTCGATTGGGATAGTTGTAGGCAATGTGGGAAAGCCTCGCTTTGTGAACCTTGACATCAACACTGCTATTTGGCCCTTCATCGGCATAATTCTCAAACGTGTCGGCATGATTGTACTGATACGTCATCTGATTGCCCCAGATATCGGTCACGGTGTCCACGCGCCATGCAATCCCCGATGTAGTGCGATTGCTATAGGCGGTGGTCGATCCACTATCCAAACCACGATGCCCACTCACGATAAGGCGAAAATCTTCATCAACTGACTGATATTCTTCCGCATCCGCCGTATAACCAAACCGGTACGCCGTGCCATCGCCTGTCGTGACGACCCAATACAACTTGTCATAATTAGGTGCACTCGTATTGTAGTAGCGGATGACGCGGATATTGGGGTTGTCTTTGGCATAGTAGCGCACGGTGTTGTTTAACGAGCTGTTTGGTTCTGGCACAAGCTCATGTCCAGAACCATTCATAATCAGACGAAATGCATCTTTGTGTTCGACGACTGCACGATAGCATGACGGGTTTGGATTGCCACAATCTGTATAGTTACCAAACTCGACGTTCTTCACTTCTGTCCCATCCCGTACAATTTTCATCTCAGCGATGCTCCAGCCGTGTGCAATATCGCCCTGTGGCCCCAATGAAGCCAACGCACCGTCGATAGTACGGCTACTGTAGGAGAGGGTCACATTCGGCTGCATTCCAGCGCGTCCACTGGGAATGTCGATGGGATGCCCGTAAGTTGCCGCGCCGCTAAACTCGTTTACTACAGGCGCATTGTAATCCAATGACCACTGTTCGGGGCGAGCTTGGACGTTCCAATTCGAAAAGTGCGCGACATCGGCAACGAATAGTCCCTTGCTGTCAAATTCTACCAACTCAACGTTGTGCCACTCCCCCGAACGTTCCGCATCTTCGTAGGAGAGGTACAGCTTATGTGTGGCGGGATTGAGATCAATTCCCACATTTCGTACATCAAAGGCAAAGCGGACATGTTTGTCGAATTCATGATAGATTGTTGCCCCATCAAGCGTGACTGCCTCAATCTCAAATTGCAGCAGTGTCACTGCTTGGGTCGAGTCCAGTACGAGGTCGCCGTTTTCGTTGCGATTTTCTGGCTTGTTCTCGGTGGCAAACCCTTCCTCATCTAACAGATAGATGTCTTGTGTCACGACTGCCGTTTCCCCCTGCACATAGTCGAGCGTAACCGCTTCTGAGAAAGTATTTGCGCCGACGATGACGGCCACGCTCTCCCCAAACAGAACGGCATCCCCCAACGGGTTCAGCGGTGCGCTGCGGACTACACCCCCTTTTGTGACGGGGATTTCTTGCACAGGGAATGGCAGAAAGTCTGTCAATGTCGTTGCCGTTTCTGGCAGTGGTACATCGATAGGCGGCACATCCGTCACCTCTGGCATAGGCGGGATATCGCCATCCACCTGTGCGCTGACCAAGGGGATAGTCGTTGAATGGAGCAACAAAAGACTGATAACAAGTAAGGTGAATTGCAAACTGGAACGGACAGAGACGTTGAACATGAGGAAAAATCTCGCCAAGTATTATCAAAAGCTTGCTTGCCGAGAGAGATGACATACGACTGGAATCGTAACAAAATCTAACGTGACAAAATTTAACCTGATTTGCTTCTAGTGCCATCTACCGTGAGCGTTCACATTTCTGATCTGTATCTTTTTCTATACCCTTATTGTTGGTTTGTGTTGGAGATGCACAGATTGGCACAAAGTGGCACATAATCTGCACTATTTGCAGAATTGTCCGCTTAGATTGCTTGTCCAAACTGCGCTTGTCATTCCATACTTATGCGTTGTGTGCAGTTATTTACACGTTTTGACACCCTCTCAAAACTGCCATAATCCGTGTCTCACTCTATGTCTCACAGGCGATTATTGAAACCTCTAAGAGGTTACGAGACGTTTTTTGTCTCAATCATACGGGTCTGAAATCTCCAGCGAGATGTTAAATCCCTCGTATGCGTCTAGTATCGCGCAAAACATCTCGAATGAAATGAACTCGCCGTCAACGACAATGCCTTCGTAGCCAACTCGCCCTTTGAGCTTGTTGTGACCCAGTGAGAGTGTCCCGTGTTCTCTCGACAGATAGCGAGTTGCCAGACCTTCCCGAATCTTGCCGCGTAACATCCCTAATGCAATGAAGGGAGCGACGGGGGAATACGTTGCAAATTGATAGCCCTCATCCAGCTCCGAATTTGTCACTTCACGCGCTCGCAGAAAGTAACCATTCAACATGGGGGGAACGAGATCGATGACAAACTCGCGCTGTCTTCCAGCGAAATCTTGGAATGTCTCCCGCGTTGGGAAGAATGGTTCGGCCGAAATATCACCTTGCTGTTTCATATTGTCTCCACATAGACGATTTTACAGGGTCAATTTTATGCGTATTGTAAAGAATCGCTATAATTTTCCAATGCTCAATCTTGCCAATACTTACCACGCTGTCTATTCTGACGCTTCGGAGCAAATGCAGAAATGATGACTGCAACCGATCTTCGTCAGCAAATTACCGATTTGGTTGGTGTGCCAGTGCGAACGTTATCTGCTGACCCAGTGCAGCCGTTTGTCGCGCTAGCGTAATCATTCGGTGAATAGTGTCGCAATAAGTTCCAGAACTTAGGGAGGTGGCAAAGGTGCGATTGAGCGCGTTTTGCTCCCGATTGATGACCACAAAGCAACTCTCTGCACGTCCAAACGCGATCTGGGTCGTTGCCATTGTCTCACAAGTCGCTCACTGGCTGGTCGGCGGTCACACGCCAAAATAGCATCATGTTGGCGATGGCGAGATGGCAAGGCTGTGATTGTTTTTATAATAAGGAAGAAGGATAGCGCGTTTCAGCCGAAACAAACTCGGCTTTTCGTGTATTTATTTGCCCGTCAGGTGAAAGCGGGGAATGTCCAATGCAGCAGTGAGCGCGTCAAAGTCGGAATCAAGTGACCATAACATCGTATCCTTAGGCACTTGCAACACAATGATAATATCACCAAGCGACCAACAACTAGCCTGACCAAGCGCGGCACGGGGATCAGCAACAATCAACGCCAATAACCGCTCAACTCGCGCTTGCTGTTTGATGCAGTTTGGATGCTGGGAGAGATAGTGTTGGATTTGTTGAATTTTCGACCGATTTTCCGCCAGAGAAGTGGGCAAATGGCAACTCGCCAAATCCTTACGACAGCTATTTGCAACCTGATACTGATTGCGTTTTGGGTCTAACGCGATTCCCTTGTGGACGAGATCACAGCGAATAACGTTCTCAAGCGGGTGGACATTATGCCAGAAATCACGCTCCAGACGATAATCAAGATAGGTTGCCAAGAGCAGAATGCCTTTGTCGATGTCGAGACGGGAACGGGTGAGTGTTTCACCCAAGATACGATTTGCACGTTGAACGGCACGCGGACGGAATGATCTGCGACCTGTGGAGATGGTTGCTACCGTTTCGCCCCAATCGCGTGTTTGCGCCAAACGCGCATGAACATGGGCAAAGTCATCAATGACGCTGCGCTGAAATTCCATGAACACGTAGGCAGACGTAACAGCTTCGATTTGATTCGTTAGAATTTGATTGAGGTGCTGGCGTTTGGCGGGATCGCCAAGTACACGTGCGACTTGAATTGTGTTGTCAAGAAAGACGCTCGGTTTGGGGTCAACTTTCTGCAACATACGATTCGACTAAATCATCACCAAAATTGAGCAGGACGGGAAATTGTGCATCGGAGAGGGCTTGATCGCATTGGGCTAAATCGGCCGAATGAACCACCTCACCCTGTAACACTGCGATACACGCTTGCCATAACGCAAGATGCGACTGTGTAAACTGCGCCATGTTGAGATCATCTGCGGCTAATTGAAGTAGTAGCGTGAGCTGACGAAATGGCTGTTCCCGATGGGTGCTGGCTTCCCAAATCCCTTCGAGTTGCCAACGCCAGCTTTTGGGAAATTCTGCCTTGATCGCTGTGTTCTCCCAATTTGCCGCCAAGAGGTCAAGCAGGGCTGACAATTTCTTGAGACGTGCGGTGAGGATCACGTTTGCGTCATCAGTGGCAGAGGCAAAATAGTTGGCATCGAGCAAAAAGGCGATGGGTTCGGCCGAATCACCACCCGTCAATCCAACAGGATTGTGTCGCGCGCGCTGTACCAAATCACGCAATCGCGTTTCCGCTTGTTTGAGAGGCATTGTGTAAAGTGTCATAGCTGTGAGCATTGTAGCATAGCTTTTCTATGCAAGTATATAAACCCCTCCCATGCTTCAACTACCTGCCCCAACACTCCCAACATCTCTCCCCACCGTCGCCAGCCGCTTCTTCATCTTCGATCCTTTAAGCACCCCCGCGTGTGCGGGGAAATCTCGTGATGACCGCAAGCGATGTAATCACGAATCGGTTCACCCCCGCGTGTGCGGGGAAATCCGTAATCTCAGCGTCGTAGTCGGTCGGAATGCCAGTTCACCCCCGCGTGTGCGGGGAAATCTCCATCTTTTGCGATCCACATCTCGCGCCCGCACGGTTCACCCCCGCGTGTGCGGGGAAATCTTTGACTGCCTCTAATCGTGCGGCGGCTAGGGCGGTTCATCCCCGCGTGTGCGGGGAAATCACGATATTATCACTCATAACACACTCAATTCGCGGTTCACCCCCGCGTGTGCGGGGAAATCGCCGCGCATCAGGAGGTTGATGCGTGCCTGTACGGTTCACCCCCGCGTGTGCGGGGAAATCGCCGCGCTCGAATTTATTTTTGGCGCGTTTCTCGGTTCACCCCCGCGTGTGCGGGGAAATCAGACGGCTCGCTTGTCGATTCACCTCATCCACCGGTTCACCCCCGCGTGTGCGGGGAAATCTGATCGACGCGCTTGCGCTCCACATAACCGCGCGGTTCACCCCCGCGTGTGCGGGGAAATCGGTCAGATGTTGCTGCTTGATCCCGTAATACGCGGTTCACCCCCGCGTGTGCGGGGAAATCATGTTGCGTGATTATCGTGTGTTGTCTGCCTCCGGTTCACCCCCGCGTGTGCGGGGAAATCTCACGCTCGGGCGTGGCTTATACTCGCTCTCCGCGGTTCACCCCCGCGTGTGCGGGGAAATCTGATTGAAACGCCAATGAAAGGACGACTGCTACGGTTCACCCCCGCGTGTGCGGGGAAATCGGCTTGAGCGTATCTACTTGCACTAGATACGCTCGGTTCACCCCCGCGTGTGCGGGGAAATCCGCGGCGGCGGCAACGGTGTGCCATCGCCTAACGGTTCACCCCCGCGTGTGCGGGGAAATCGTCTGACATTTCCTCATATTCGATTTCTGCGATCGGTTCACCCCCGCGTGTGCGGGGAAATCGTCGATCCCAACACGGGCGGGCCAAACGGCTACGGTTCACCCCCGCGTGTGCGGGGAAATCTGCCAACCGTTCCGCAATCTCACCCGCCTCATCGGTTCACCCCCGCGTGTGCGGGGAAATCCTTGACCAACATGTAAGCAATTCATAGTTATCCGGTTCACCCCCGCGTGTGCGGGGAAATCGTTTCTGTTCTATCTGCTCTTTCATGGGTCGATCGGTTCACCCCCGCGTGTGCGGGGAAATCGTTTTCCAATGTTGGCATCTCTAGTCCACTGACGGTTCACCCCCGCGTGTGCGGGGAAATCTTCGCCGTTGGCAGACTTGCCATTGGTTGATGGCGGTTCACCCCCGCGTGTGCGGGGAAATCGGCCGACACAAAAACATTGCCGATGCATTACCGCGGTTCACCCCCGCGTGTGCGGGGAAATCCTAAACCGAATAATCTATGAACCGACTGCATACGGTTCACCCCCGCGTGTGCGGGGAAATCCCCCCTATATCCGCAGAAATGCAGGTGCGCTGCGGTTCACCCCCGCGTGTGCGGGGAAATCCCATCAATGTTTGGCGGTGGCGATTGCGTCAGCGGTTCACCCCCGCGTGTGCGGGGAAATCGGAAACTGTAGCGGAACCACAAATGTATTGGCGCGGTTCACCCCCGCGTGTGCGGGGAAATCTGTAGAGGGCATTGAAAAAGCGGCAGGGGTAACAGGTTCACCCCCGCGTGTGCGGGGAAATCCGTCAACGTAGGTCTTGAGCAGGTCGTATGCTTCGGTTCACCCCCGCGTGTGCGGGGAAATCGGAATCCCTTCATGATTCTCGTCAAAATACTTCGGTTCACCCCCGCGTGTGCGGGGAAATCGCGTTCATCTTCCAAGCGAACCGCGCAAGAGCCGGTTCACCCCCGCGTGTGCGGGGAAATCGTACCATTCCTTGTGCGGACTGGTAGCTGACGCGGTTCACCCCCGCGTGTGCGGGGAAATCTCTTCCAACATGTTAAAGTGCTATATGGGTGTTAGTCCAGTCCTACACCCTCAGATGTGGCGGTTTGGCGCATTCGTCTTAATCTCGCCTTAATGTTACTTCCGCCCGCTTTTTTGTCCAAATCGTGCGGGATTTGGACGAGTTTTATACCATCATGCTCGACAATATCGCGGCTTGAGAGGCCATTCGAGCGGATGTTGTACTTCTGCTCGTTGCCTCGGCCTGACCAGATTTGCATGATGCCGCTGGCAGGCGCAGAGCGCGTACATTTATCGTAGAGCTTATCACGAATGCGTGCATTGACGTGACCAACAAACACACCCGCACGGACTTCTTGCAGCCAGCGGCTGAGTTCCCCGCGTAGACTTTCAGGAACTTTTTCAAGGATCATGACAACCATGGCTATTGCGTATTGCGTGGTGCGTAAATGATACGCACTACGCACCACGTTCTATTGAAGCTTCTCCCACAATTTCGTCGGCAGTGCGCCGTCGCTGTCGATGTCGCCGGGTACGACGGTGGGCATGTCGGCGAGTGGAATGTCGAGTAGCTTGTCGATGTCGGGCAGGATTTTGTTGAGCAGACCATATTCGCGGAAGCGTTCACGGCAAAGGGCGCGGACACGCTGCGTGATCTTTTGGTCAGACTCTGCGATGATTTCAAAGGCGATGGGGATGGTGAGATCGACTTTGTAGAGATCGGCGATGTCAAAGACGAAGCTACGTTTTTTGCCCGTGTGGATGAAGCCAAGCGCGGGAGAGTAGCCGCCGCTGATGATCGCTGTCTGACACAAATCGTTGAGCAAACTGTTCGCACTCGACAAGGCGCGGTTGATCGGATCACTGTTGCCCCACTTGCTACGGTCATACCTTCGGCCGTTCCACGGCACACCATATTTCCTACTTGCATCCGCATACGCTTGACGCATTCTTGCGCCTTCTTTGCCGCGAATCTGGGGGAGCGTCAAAGATTGTGACAGGCGATCAGCAAAGCGATAGTGGTACATCCGCAGAACGACGCGCTGGCGCAGGTGAGGATAGCTGACCAACTTGGCTTGATGCAGTTCGCGGCGTGCCTGACGGGTTTCGCCCATGCCGCTGGCGTAGTAGCGCGTGCCGTCTTGCCCCACCCACGCGACAAGGCAGCCCGTGCGGGCCAGCGTTGTGATGGCGGCACTGCTGATGCTGGTACCAGGACCGAGCATCAGCAGGGAGAGATCTGCCGTCGGAATCGCCGTTTTGCCCGCCTCATTAAGCGCGATCACACCGTTTTTGGCCTTTTCGACAATGGCGTATTCGACGTAGTGATAAGAAAGCGAGTCGCGAAGAAAGGGGAGTTCGTGTAAATTTTGCATGGTTTTTGCTCCTTGAAGTGGGAAGGGGTCATCCTTCCACGCTTCGGATATTGTGTTGCTGTTCTGTTTTTAGGATAAGGCGGCGTTAGCAATTTTTGTTCTAACGCCAGCAATTGGTTATTCGTCGAGCGTCAGAATCGTAAGTTGGTCTTCGAGAAGCGTCTGTGTGAGATGAATCGGATAGGGCAAAACAGGGGTGCCGATTTTCCAGTGCGGCAGGAGGCGCAGCAGATGCGGAACGCGACAAAGCTGTATCGGGTCGTACCCTTGCTTAATGAAGAATGGAACAAACTCAACCGACTGCGCGTGCTTGTAGGCAACGCCTGCTGCCTTATCGCCAAACATGGAGGGGTTCTCGCGGATAGGTCGCTCTTGCTGCATTTTCGCGTTTCCTAACTCACCGCCGATTGAGTAGTAATGGAAAACATTGCCAACGGTTTCATGTAGGCCGTGCGGACGTTTGAAGCTTCGCAACGTATCGGTGATGTATTGGGGGGTGTCTGTACCAGATTGGATACGGATGATGGCGACGAGGTTAGAATCGGCCGAAATCTCCCACACGCCATCCTGCCCAAAATCTAACTGCTGTAGATTCGTCCCCAACAGATGCGTCTGCAACTGCGGCCAAACGGCTCGTTTGGTGCGCTGTTCCCGCCATTTGTCCGCCTCGATCAGTGCCAGCGTTGGCGCAGACAGGTCGCTGAGAACGTCTTGGATAAATCGGCTCAACTGCTGATTCGATTGATAGAGGATTGATCGCTTGTTGAGATTGGGCTTTCCCCATTTCTGTTCAACATGTGACCATTGTGACGCAAACAGCTTGCCCAAGAGCGGGGCTGCCGCAATGTAAGGAACCCATTCGTTTTGGGTCGGGAAGCGCACGCTCATTTGACCATCCCACATGACGGCGACGGGAAACTGCACGCCGCTATTTGTACTGTGCAAGTAGAAGCCAATCACGTCTAGCGGGTGATCCAGACCAGCATAGGCAAACAGCTCCGTCCGTTCTCCAAACATCACGCCCGTGTGCCGCATCACCATCTCGCGTGCCGTCTGCATCGCTCGGTCGCGGTTGCCACGCTTAAAGCCAAGCGTTCCATCAGCCCCCTCTTCCATAGCGAATGGCAGGATCATCTGCACGCCCATTTGTGCCGTTTCAAACGCCTCGCGCACGGCACTGTGTGTGCCATAGTTGCTTAATGCGCTGTCGGCTTCCTTATGCAAACCCACCAATGCGATGGTGTAGCCATCTGTTGGAAGGGAGAGCGTTTGCAGATAGGTGTGCCATGCGGCGACACGCTGCGCGTGTGCGGTCTGGCGCGGCAGTGTGTCATCGAGCGGTGCAAACAGATCAGTTTTTTCAATAAGTCGTTGCTGTACAAAAACGTTTTGCGGCCAGCCGTCCCCTTCATCCAACATAAACGCCTCGCGCAGAGCTTGCTGTAGACCATTTTGCACATCAGGGTCAGTTGTGAAGGTGAGAAAATAAACTGGCTTGCTGTCCGTTGCATTCATAAGCGCGTTGCCAAGCACAGCTTGAAAATCAAGACGGCTTTTTCGATCCTTCTCGTTCAAGTCACGCTGCCCCGTCGCGTATTTCCAATTGCCGTAAATTTTAAGTGCGTTAGGACGTTTTGCGGGGGTTGGAAATTGGACGGAATCGGCCGATAAAGGCACATCCAGTTGCAATATCGGCAGCAACTTCTGAACTGCGTCACGAATGTCAGCCATCTGTGTCATTGACAGACCCGCTTCTAACTCATGCCCCTTTTTTCTGCCTTTGTAGTCATACCCTTCTGCGTGAATCAGATAGTACGCCTCGTCTGCACTCGCATCCCAATACTTCCTTGCGTCTCCCGCCACGATCTCATGCGGCACGGCAAACGAGTCCAGCCCCATCTGCTCAATCAACTCAGAAAGCGACTCGGCCCACTTCCAGCCTTTCTCCTTCTTGTACTCAATAGGGAGCCTTATCAGCGTTGCATCGCTCTCGCTGTTGTCTATGCGAAATTTGTTCGCGCTCACGAGCAGTGAAGCATTGCGCCCCGCGTTTGATCTAACAAGGGGCTTATCAGCATATCGCTGTACGTGCATGTCCAGCCGAATCCATGGCTCAGCTCGACCGCTCTGGTCTTGGAGTGAGAAAACAAGTTTGAAGGCAAAGTAACCAGTCCCCGGTTTCTTTTTGCTGGTTCGTTTGGAAAGATCGGTGTAGCGGGCAAAAAACGGCTGATTTTCTGCCATCCCGATGACATAAAGCTGTTTACTACCGCCGTCTTGAACTCGATACCAATGCACGGTTGTACCGTCGATTTCAGACTGCTTGCCGTGTAGTAGCGCGGCGATAATGCTGGGGATTGCCCGCTTAACATAGGTGCGCGATCCGTCAGCGCGTTCGAGCAGTTCGCCCAGCGAGAGCTTCTGCCAAAAATCGGCCGAAAGCGTCCCATCCCGTCCCTTACGCCACTTTTTCAAAATCTGCGCTTGTGCCGTCAGGTTGTTTGCTGTGTGTGACTTGATCCACCATGTCATCCAGTCATCAATCGCCTGTTTGAGTTTGCGCGGGTCGATAGGATCGGCGGTGTCAGGCGTGATGGCGAGCGCGTAGCTGGTGAAATCGGCCGATTCAAACTCAAACCCATGCGTCAGCGGACATAACGCCATCAGCGCATTATTCAGCTTGCGAACGGGTCGCTTGAGATATTTTTTGCCCGTCAAATTCTGCACCGCCTCCTCAACCTCTTTGGAAGCATCATAGAGATGTCTCGGCATCGCAAAGAGCTGCGCCGTGATGGGCGCGGCGAGGTGTGTTGGGTCGATAGTAAAGCGGTTTAAGGTCGCTTTTGTTGGTCTTGTCATAATTCTCACCAAAGATTTTCGGTCTCTTCCAGCTTGGCGTGGAGATAGCCGTACAGTTCCCGTCCAAACGGGTCGCGCTCGATATATTGGTGCAGCGTGTGAATGATTTCGACGAGCAAGCTGCTGTACTGATCGTCACTTTTACCCTCCCCATCGCGCACGCGGATGGCCTGACGCGGCGACCATGCGGCATCGACAAAGTAAGCGTGAAACGGTACGTCGCCCCGCAACAAACGACCGACCGCCTGCACGATGCGCCCCGCTGTTGTCGCGGCAAGATCACGGCGCGGGTTGGCGTTGTGCCAAACGTCTGCATCCCCATCTTCCTCATCACGCAGATCGCGGTAAAACTTGCGCTTCTCTACTTCATGCCAGTAGCTCCGCGCCTCCTTGCGAAGTTCGACAGCGGAGGCGTGAACAGTGTCGCCAAGTTGCCACGCAATGAAATCGGGATGTGCCTTCCAATCGTAGTCGCGGCGGTTGATCTCCTGTGCGATGGCGGTCACGTCATGCGGATGGGGCATCGGCCGCGTCAAAAAGAAAACCGCACCAAACGCCGCCTTCCGCGTCGTCGTGTTGAGAATGTTGAAGCCACGCCCAATCGCTTGTAGTGGCGCAACCAAAATCACGCCACCGTGCTGGGCAAACTGCTCAATATCAACCCGTTCAAATTCCCCCTTGTCTGGATCAGCCTTTTCCTGAACGAGATAGCGAATTTGCGAACGTAACGCGGGCAGTTGTTCGCGCAGCCGTCGGCCGATCCACTCGCACTGCTCATACGAGTTAACAAGCAAAAGCAAACGCTGACGGTCGCGCCAGAAATCATCGTGGTAATCGTTGAGCGCATGTAGGTTGCTCAGTTCATTCATCAACAGGTCACTCTCAACGAGTGCATCGACCAGCGCATACATCGCACTCTCTTTGTCGGGATTGCCAGAGATGCGAATCGGCTTTTCGGCCTTGTCAAACATCGGCCGATAGGCAAACCAGCACGTCTCGTCCTGTAGTGCCTTGCGAATCGCAAGCGTCTTATCTGCCCCAACGCGCTTAATCACGCCATCAGGTGTGCCAACGTGCCAGCGCGTCGAATGTGGTAAGTAGGATGTGCCAGACATGACCCACACATTCGGTCCCGCCTGTTGCTCTAGGCGAGCGCGGAGCTGATGAAAGTTGAGTAGATAATCGCGGCCGATATTGGTGTAGCCAAACGTTGATAGGGTGTTTGCAGCCTCATCGAGATCGGGCAGATGATAGATGCCAAACGTGCGACCGATAGGCGGCAAGGGCAAGATGTTTTGTAACCCACGTGGCATTCCGCTGTGTGGCTGATCTTGCTTGACGATGGCATTCGGCCGATTGTCCCAACGATTCAGCACGAGGCGACTGTGTCTGTCAAGCAATACCGCGTTGATCGCCAACTCAAGCCGCACCGCAATTGTGCGTGGGCTATCGTCGATGCGCCCCTGCCTCCAGTACGCCTGATCGTGTGCGTTTTCACTCGTCTTTAGTCGCTCACGCAGTGCGGAAATGCGCTCCTTCACGTCTGGAATAAGCTGCTCGATCCATTCGCGCAAATGTTTACGACCAGTCGGCGTGCTGCCGTGTAGCATAACGTGTTGCATCACCTGAATCAGACCGCGTGTCGCGTGCTGTAGCTGCGCTTCGTACTCCGCAAAGCGAGCAGCGCGTTCGGGCGAATCGGGCATCTGCTTGTAAGTCACCAAGCGGCGCAGTTCAGGCAGCGTCACTGGTTGAATGGAGCTAATAAGCATATCGAGCGGATCGCGCTCACGCAGCAGACGTTCAAAAATGTCCATGATGATCGCAATATCGGCCGATAGCTCCGCTTCATCTTCCCCTTGCTGAAACACCTTCGCCCCCGCCATTCGTCGCGCACAGCCATAGAGCAAGCCGCGTGCAGTGAAGTACCCCTGCTCCACACTCAGGCGCAGCGCAATGTGCTTGTTCATCAGCGCAACGATGTTAGTAGCGGGTGTTAAGAAGCGGCGCAACGCCTCAATCCAACGATTTGCGGTCGTTGACTGCACACGGTCATACCCCCACTCCTCGCTGATTTCTAGGTCAAGCTTGTCAAGCAATCCCTTGCCATTGGCGACCAGCGTTTGCTGTGCGGCATAGGTGCGGTCAAACCATTCAATCATCGTGTCTGCTTCGTCAAAAATGACTAAATCAGATCGTTCGTAAACGATGTCACCTATTTTGACAGCGCGATCTTCGATCTGCGTCGGCAAACTACCTTGCGCCATCGTTCCCGCTGTTGTCACCCACACCTGTGCGTCCACACTGTCACGATAGATTTGATGGGAGGGACAACGTGCCGAGAAGGGGCATTCATGCCTCACCTGCGTCACCTTCTCCTCGCCATTCCGCTCATAGACCTTGCCAAGATCGGTGCAGGGTTCACTGCCCGGTGTTAACGTCTGCTCAGACAACTGTGCGGGGTCAATCAGCGCGTGTAGCGGACAGACTGGGTTGAGGAACCGCTCGCCCCAGTGGTAACCGAGCGTTGCAATCGCATCGCTGTACCCCTGCGAGGCAAGCAGTTGTTTGATGTGACGGTGGCGCGTTGTTCGACCAAGCAGCGGCGTGGCAACGGGCGCGTCGCGGTCGGGCAATAGTGCAAACCAGCAGTTGATTTCGTGGGAAAGCTGGATAGCTGTTGCGGTGTCGCCAACAACGAGGGTAATACGTTGGGCAGGTTGATCGGCCGAATTCAACACCCGCTGCTGATAGACAACCCATGCCGCCCACAGCTTCATCAACGTCGATTTGCCCGACGATACCATCCCGACATAATGTTGGAAGCCACAAATTCGCAGCGTCGTCGCTCTTGTTTCTAAATCATCGGTCGTAAGCCACCAAATTTGTGACAGGTTGCGCGTCCAGCGATCATCATCCGTCTGTGCGTCGAGCCAGTTTGCCACCTCAAACAGTTGCTCCAGCGTAACAGAAATAGGCTGACGAGGGCGCGGTTGTGACGCTTCAAACCAAACAGATCGCTCCTTTGCCATCATCGCCTCTTTTTCGTCAAAACGCACGGTGATCATTTGCTCCTGACCATCAGGCTTGAAGCGATACGCCGTATTTGCCTCGACTTCGCGTCGTGTCCGTCGTTTCACAAGAAGCTGTGTTTGCAATGTGTCACGCAAAGCGGCGGTGCGAGCGGGGCTGTGATAATCGGCGCGGCTGTGACTGACGCGCTGACCAATTAAGTTGTCTGGTTCAACGCGATACTGCCGCAGTCGTCGCGCTGCCTCTGGCAGTCGCAAAGCGTAGTCACGCAGCGCGGCCTCCCAACCAAAGCGACCCGCATAACTGGAAAGCAAAATGCGTGCATTGGCGATAGCGCGATGATGCGCTGCATCAAATAGTTCAAGGGTGGGATGCTGCACCTGCATTCCACTCAGAAAAACCCATAGCACGCTGACTGGCTCACCTTGAACAGGGTGAGGCAACCCATGAAGTAGCTCAAATCCCAGTTCAACCCGCATCATTAGACGTGCCGCATCCCGCGCTTCATCCTTTCTGATGCCCAATCCGTGCAACTTTTCAAACAGTAGCGTTTCGTGATCGCCGTAACATTTTGGAACGTCGTACATCATGCCTCCTGTGCGACAAGCGCGAGAAATGCTTGATCGCTGAGAATTTCTGTCCAGTCAAGCTGCACCTGAACTTTTTCGACTTCGCGCTCATGTGGATAGACATAGAATGCACGATGCCAGTGAATGTCAGGATGATGGGGAATATCTTTAAGGAATCGGCCGAAATTCCCGCCGCGATCCTTTACATCAACGACCCACAACGCATCGCCTACCTGCATGGCAATGTCGTAGCTGTCGATGCCCGGCCACAGCACAGGCTCACCGATAGTCCCGTGCGCCGCGTGTAGATCACGCAACGCTGCAAGAAGGCGCAGCTCTGGTACACCAGGAATAAGCGTGCGCTCCTGAACACCACGCCGCAACACGAGCAGATGTTTGCTAGGCGCGATTTCCTCCCACCCCTCGCGCCAGCGCGGACAGTGTGCGCCACACACCTGTGGCTTGAGTGGCTGCGGAATGCCCTCCTCAATCGGGACTGCGCCACAGCGTTGACAGTTGTAATAGACGTTCGCTTGTGGATCGCGCAGTGACATGTCATCAGCTCGCATGTAGAGATCGCGCACATCGCTCGGTGTAATGAGTAGCGTGTTGGCGAACGCGTTGCGTATATCCGACTTGGTAGCGAAGGCGTGTTCAATCAAGAAGCGGCGCAGTTGAACATATTCACTTTGGGCGCGTGCGCGATTGTCCTCTTGACGCAAGCGCAACAGCAGTTGACGAAATAAGTCGTTGTCGGCAAGCTGCGCGATTCCGCTGATTGAGTCGGTATAGCGCGACTCTTTGCGGAGGGTGTTGAGATAGTTTTCGGCCGATTCGCTCAATCGATCACCCACCAATAGGACATCAACTGAATCAGCCGCCTCTCCACGCCACCATGTTTCAATGGGTTGACGACAGAGTGCAAGTAATCCACTCGCCGTGACGATCTGTGGAAACCAATCTTTTAACGTCAACTGTCCCAATGCGTAGCGTAGTTCGGATGAGTAGCGATTGCCTTCAAGCAGCTTGGCAATCCCTATTGCAAAGTATGGAAATGTGTAATCTGGCACTTTTGCCTCCTTGAGCGCATCGTGTCGTTTATGGTACAATTACGCTCGGTTCTATTATTTGGTTCAGATTATCATACAGAATACCGTGTGTCAAGAAATACAGTTCGTGCTTATTTTTGATTAAATGGTACAGTCCGATGAAACAAAGTTACATTGATTTCCCAAAATTATCGAAATTATTGAAAGCACGCCGTGATGCGCTTGGCTATGGCCTACGCGATGCGGCGGATGCGATAGAAGAGATCAGCCCCTCAACGCTGTCGCGCATTGAAGGAGAGCGCGTACAAGATTTGAACGTCTCAACTTTTTTGCGCCTTTGCGACTGGCTACACGTTGCACCCAAAGATTTAATCATCAGCGAACAACATGCGAATGATGAGCCAAAGCTGCCCGTGATGGAGAGTGTGGAGCTGCATCTGCGGGCGGCAAAAGAGCTAGACGAGCAGACGGCCCTGATGCTGGCAAAGATGGTCAATGCGGCTTACGAGGCGGTCAAACATGACGGCTGAACTCTCCGTCCACTTTCGTCGTCGCTGTGACGCAATCGCGACCCGTTGGCGTAATCAGCTTGGGCTTGCCAACTTCGAGCCACTTGCTGCCCGTCAACTTGCGGCCGCAATGACGGCAACGCTATATCGGCCGAAAGAAGTGCCAAATTTATCGGCCGAAATCAGCACGTTCATGGAGTGCAACGATAAATGGCATGGCGTAATTGTGAGTTTTGAGCCACGCACAATCCTTTACAATCCTCAACAATCACCCGCAGGATTTGAGTCCACCATCATGCACGAACTGGCACACTTTCTGCTCCATCACCCTCCTATCAAGCTCTACGCGCTCACCACAGAACGGTACTATCGAGAATACGATGACCTGATTGAGCGCGAAGCCGCCTTTTTGGGAGGGTGTCTGCAAATTCCGCGCGGCGGCATTCTCTGGGCAAAGCAGGGTGAGTTGTCCAAAGAGGCGATAGCCGCGCATTTTGGCGCGAGTGAACGCATGGTGCAGTGGCGGTTGAACACGGTGAAGTTTTAAGGTACTGAGAGTTGCCAACTTTTGGAAAGTTGGCAACTCGAAGAGTTAGGCGCGGGCAAGGGAGAGCAGGCCGCAGCCGAATGCTTTGGCAGGGCCGATGCCCTCTCTCCATGCTCGATTAAATTTCTCCGCGTCGGTGATTTGGAGAACGCCGTCGTATTGGACTGTGAACACTTTTATGCGATGTTTCCCTTCTACGTCGCGTCGCTTCTTGTAGTCGATTTGATGTGTAGGTTGCGTTATGGTGACAGAAATCGGCCGAAATCCCCCCTTCTCTCCCTGCCCACACAACCACTCATGCTGCTTATCCTCACGCACAAGCGGCACGCGATTGCTGTTGCGTTTGCCGTTGTGTCGTTTACCTAGCTCCTCATTCCAACGTCGCTTCTTCACGGTTGGATTAGCGACTACACGAAATTGATAGCGGCTCCCGTGCGGCAGATTAATGTCAACCTCTTTAGGCTTCAGCGGTGGCTTGAGTAGGTAGCCATTTTGTCCAGCGGTCAGTAATGGTTGCCAATTGGGACGTTCAACAGACTGCACCAACAGCAATAACTCACCATGTCTGCCAACATCAACACGGTGCAATACTTTGGCACGATCACGTGACGCTGTAAACCCTTGCATGAGCGTGCGATGTAGCTGGTATGGGCTGTTTAGCTCTCGCTGCACCATGCGGCTCATCGGGTTGAGCGTTAGTTGAGATAGATAGATCATGTCGTTATCTCCATATTGACGAAAGAGTGGTCAAGCCAGTGACCCGCGTAGGATGGTTTAGGGATAAATTCGGCCGAAATCCTTCGCACCCCAAACCGCCGATCACCTAGCGAAAAGTCGATCGGCGTGTCATTACGCTCCTGATGCCCAACTGCATCTTCCATCACAAGACGCACGACCTCTTGCTGCTCCCATGCCGACCGCCGACCGCCAATCCATGCGTAGCCAGTTAAGGCAGTTCGCAGCGGTGTATCGGGCAGCAGTCCATTGGCAAGATAGACGGGCGCGGCGGGCGGACACGCTTTGCGACCAAGAAAAAGCATCCATTTCGGCTTATTCAACGCCGCATGAAGCTCTGTCAACAGCGACAATTCCCCCTCCAAACCAACCAAAAACGCCGCATCTGCCAAATAGTAACGTGTGGATGGCTCGTTCGATTTCAGCCCTGCCCCACTCGCTTTAGCGATGTCCATCGCAGTATGATAGTCGCGCAAGATGTACCCTTCTTGATCGACACGCACGCCCATTCGCAACGCGGCAAGCTGTTGTATGAACTCCGTATCGCCACGCGGTCGGCCGACGGCGGCACACAGCAGCCCAATCACGCCGCTTTTTGACGGCTCGCGCTCCGTATCGCGCATGGAAAAGCGGCTCTGCGTCCCCCATGCTTGCAGCGGCGCAACACAGCGCAAAAGTAGCGTCGCCATCTCACACCTCCAGCGCGTCTAGCACCGTTGTGACCCAGTCAGAAAGCGTCTCTTTGTGATGTGGCTTAAGCGTATCGAGTGCTTCCTCGTATTGCAGCGTGTGAACGGCGGCTGCCTTAATACTGCTATCATCGTAAAAGCGCGTCAGCTTTCCCCAATAGCGATCCATTTCACGCACCGATGGTGCAATAAAACCACCCTTCCCGTTGACAGGGTTCTCAAAAGCGTTGGCGAGATTCCAGCTTTTGCCGTCGTCTCGCACAACAGCCAATGCTAGATCGGTTGGATTTTGGGCGGCGAAGGCGTTCTGTTTGCCTGTGGGGATCGCTTCCAGCGCGGTTTGCAAAAATGCCTGCACAGTGCGCTTTGCCGTCTCGCTGTCGTTGTCGAGATTATGCGAAAGCTGATCGTAGTCGATGCGAGCGTAGCGATAGAAACACGCGCTGTTGAAACCCGTAAAACCAACCATCCCCGCACCCGACTGATCATCCGCGATTTCGCCTAGCTCAACCAGCCGATCAACAGCGGTGTAGTAGTCCATCTCCATGCGGACGCGATGGGTAGAAATGGCGTGGGCAACTTGGGCGGCCGCGTCGATTTCGAGATCGGGCTGGTCGGCAAGCATTCGGCCGAAAAGCGCAATATCAGGCGCACTCGTCCGCTGCTTGACACGTGGGATGATCTCCTTGTTGACCACCTGCTTGACCTGCTCATACTTTGGCTTCTTGCTGCGTGTATCCTCCAAAACAGCGTCCCAGTTCGCCAGCGCAAACTCAGTCAATGTATCGACTTCTACTTGGCTCAGGTAAAGCAGGACGTTTGTCTTTAGGTCGTTCTTGCTGTCCATTTTGCCTTTTTTTCCAGCGTAATAGCGTGTGAATGCAACCGCCACGTCCATCGCGGCTTGCTTGCCTTCCTCGTCATTCTTGTCAATCTCTTTCGCCGTCATCAGCGCATCGCGTAGCCGCCGCGACAGCCATTTTGTGCGCTCACCAACTGGCACAGCCGTCAACGCCTCAAACAGTTCGTGACGGCGAATCGCACGTTTGAACGATTGGGACGAGATGCGTGCGCGCCGCACGCCGCCAAATTCACAATCTTTAGGGCTGCCCGTATCGTCGCGGTTGAGATTGGATGGTGCAAAGTTCTGCAAAATGTGTAGTTCGATAAACATAATTTATTCCTCCGTTGTGGATTTGCGTTGCCAAAATTGATTTGCCCAATTTTTCTGGACACGGGCGCGTCCGTCTTCGTACCGCCATGCGCGGATATCTTTATGTAGCTGTTTCCAGTCGATGGGTTGCTCTTTTGAGCGCAAAAAGCTAACCGCTTGCCGCAAGTGAAAATGTAGGTCTTCGGGATGGGCTTCAAGTAGCACGGTAAAGCGGCGTTCCGTTGAGACGTTGGCTCCCTCATTGCTAGGGTCAAGCGTTGCCTGAAAATGTCTGCCCAGATTCGGGAACTTCTCATCCTCTTTGCGCTCGTAGGGTTGTGGATGAGATGCAAAGAGAGCCGCGATTAGGTAGTAGCTATTCGCCTCCCACTCCCCGGCGCTTGCTGGCACGAAGCGATTGACATAGCGCAACAGACGCGGATGGATGTGCGGAAAGTCGTTGAGGCCACGCCGCATCTCGGCAAGCGGGGCGCGATCTTCCGCCTCTTTCAGTTGATAGAGATAGTCGATAAATCGACTCATTGTTATTCCTCCAGTTTTGGCGCATATTGGTTAAGTGCGCCAAACAGATTGCCTCGCCCGCGTACTGCCGCTTTATGTGCGCGGGGGTCTTGCGTTGTGAACGCAAATGCGTGGTCAAAAGCGGCGATAGACGCTACACGAAGCGTAGCAAGCCAAGCTATTCTTACGCTTGCTGGTTCGTTGGGGATACCTGCCAATAGTGCAGCGAACGCATCGCCCACCTGTGACCAATAGAGCCGCTCAACACCTGTGTGTTTGATCCAGTCGTCAATTTCCGTTTTAGCGGGGGTTGGCAGTTCACCCCAGCGTGTGTCTTCGGCCGATCCTTGCCGCAAATAAATTCCCATAATCCGTAACGAAAAGTGCAGTGCTTTAGCGATCTCCTCTGCGCGACTGAGGCAATCAGCTAGCTGGTCAACAAGTGCCTCATCATCGAGATAGACCAGCGGCAACTGCATATGATCTGCACGGAAAAACAGAACTTTGGCCTGTTTCTTTGACATACCCAGTGCAGAGAGACGAAACGCACGGCTAGATTGCAAAATAATGTCGTACTCGTCAACGAGATCGCGTACCCATGTCAGGGTCGCAGGGGGTTTGTGATGGCCGTCGCTGTCTTCGTGAAACGAGAGAATGGCGGCACTATCGCGCCACAGTGCGCGGCTCTCGCTAAAGCTAATCGCCACATGCCCTAACTTTTTGTCGGGGCGATAGAACTTCATTGGGTCGAGAATATTGCCGTCGAAGCTCAGTGCAGGCCCCATTGTCATCTGGCGAACAACGGTCGCGCCCGTCGCATCTCGTTCAGGGAAAAGTAGAATACGACGGTTTTGCCACGTTAGATAGTCAAGCAGACCAAACGGCAATATGCGTTCTGGGATGAATGGATCAGGCATCTCCCAAGCAGGTGCATCGCGTTCGCCGCTGGTGAGTCCATCAATATCATGATCGGGATACTCCAAAAGATTAAGCAATAGCGTCTCTTTGAGCGTCGCCCCTTCAAGCAGAAATAGCGTGCCGCCCGCACACGTTCCGTCTGTAAAGCCAGGCTTGATGCCGCTCAGACCTGCCAGACCAAACGCCTGCGCGGTGATGACCGCACGTGCGGCTTCAGCTGGGGTCAGCGATTCTCCCATCGCTTCTGTATGGTGGGCGAATAGGGTCGCATTGTTGCCAGATGCACGGTCGTGGCTAAGGCTGATGACCGACTTTTGCTTGACGCGGGAATCGGCCGATTGAAAGAACGGCCTATCTTCCGAAAACAAGTCAAGATTAGGTTGCTGCTCGTTAAAATAGGCTTCAATTTCAACTGGGTTAAACCGCTCTACCTCCCAAAGCTGCTCCCATTTGTCTGGGTCAATGTCGCGGCCGACAATGCAAATCAACATCGCCAGCAGCGTGCGGTGAATGGCAACCGTCTGCGGTGGTGAATCACCGCTAACGCCACGCAGTTCATGCGCGTGCAGAAACAGATCGCGCAGGCCGAGTAGCCGCGTTTCTCCCTGTTCATCGCTGCATTGCAACCACCCTTCCCGCGTCAAATCAAACGAATACTCATGGTTCATAAGCTCTCCTGTTCAGATAAAGTACAAAACCAATGACCCGTACATACCTGAGAAATATCACCATCCTTTTCCAGCTCTCGAACGTGCATCCATACGGTTATTTCGCAATAGCCAGTTTTTCGCACAATATCACATATTGTTGGGTTGATTTGTGCAATTAGCGTCCATATCTGGTTGCGTTGCTTCCAAAATTCATCAGGTTTGTGGGTCTTCATGCGGACATGATAGCACCTGATTAGTTTTTTTCAAAGATGTACTTGATATACTATTTTGTGGGGAAAGTTCCCCGAATTTGGTAAAATACATATAGCCTTATCCTTTTGTGGGGGTGTACCGATGTAATTGACGTACAGTGTCTAACAACTGTCGTTTTCCCTACCCGTGATAGGGCTTTTCTCTTTTATGATTTCTAGCCCGTATATTTCGGTCAGAGTAAGTTTCCATTCCGTTTCATTGCTAGTAAACGAGTAGTGACCGTTGACAAAAAGAAGCGGGTGGTAGTAACGCAACGCGGCATTCTGCTTGAACAGATCGAGCAGTTGCAACGTCATCGCGTCTGCACTGCCTGACTCCTCGCGCACATTCAAGCAGTGCTTTACAACTGACCAATGCTGCACGTTAAGACGATATTGCAGCATGTCACTCAACAGCGTGTCGTCGATTTCAGCGTCAAGAGCGATAGGCGCACCGCTTGGTAGTAAAACTTCGTCATCACGCAGTTCGAGACAGATGAGCATGATTCCTTGTCGGATGTCGCGGGTTTGGGCTTGAAATGCCTCATGAACAGAGGGGTTGTCTTCTTCTAAGCCGTCGAGCGTTTTCATCAGCAGCTTACGATCAGTTGGCTGGTGAATCAATTGGCGTGCCGCTTTTGCGTATGCAACCCGCTGGGCTTCCTGCAAGTCGGTATAGGCTGCTTGCAGTGCGGGGGCGTATTCGGCCGAAATCTCCCCTGCCTCCTCCCCATAAACCGACTCAATTAACTGCACCGTCTCTTTCGGCAACGTAACCGCCGTTCGCTCATGCAGAGCCAGATAGGTACGCAACAGAACATAGCGGGCGTAAACGTATTCATGAGTCCCAAAGTCGGGCAGTCCCTCTTGTAGCGATGGCTGGATGAGCGACAAACAGCGGGGATGGCGACGCTCGCCGCGATCATGCCGATGCAGCCGCCCCGCCCGTTGAATCAATAGGTCAATCGGAGCCAACGCAGAAAGCATGATGTCAAAATCGAGGTCAAGCGACTGTTCGATCACCTGTGTTGCAACGACAATGGCGCGTTTTGGTCGCTTTCCTCGTTTGCTAAATTTGCCCAGAATCGCCTCTTCAATCTGCGTGCGCCACGCAGGAGGAAAACGCGCATGAAACAGAATCAAATCCTCTGCCTCTATAAAATGCTGAGCGCGTTCATGCCAGATCACTTTGAAGATTTCCTGTGCCTCCGTGACCGTATTGCAAATGATCGCCATGCACCCCCCTTCTTTTACCTGCTCAAAGGCAAACGCCGCGATTGCAGACGGGTCGGGCAGCGATTTCCATGCGATGTTCAGTGACACGTCATCTGGTGCGGTTAGCTGGATAGTTTTTGCGGGTTGATCGGCAGATGCCAGCGTCAGCGCAGGATAGAAATCGGTAATATCTGGCGGCTCAACGCTCGAATAGGCCGCGACGAGCCGACGACGAGTCGCTTGCGGCAGCGTCGCAGACAAAATGATGACAGATGTGCCAACTGCCCGCAGCCAACCGAGCAGCCGATCAAATAGCGTGGACATGAAGGTGTCATAGGCATGAACCTCATCAAAAATCACGACCTTGTGACTGAGCGCAAACAGACGCACAAAAAAGTGGCGCGTTTGCAAAATTGAGAGTAGCGTTTGATCCACCGTTCCGACACCAAAGGGGGCGAGTAACGTGCGTTTGCGCTGCTCCGTAAACCAGTTGAGTGCGGCGACTCCTTGACTATCATCCTCAACGCGATGGAGCGCAATGTTCTGCATTCGGGCATCATAAGCGGCTTGCCCATGCACCAGCGGCACGTTGACCAACATCTTTGAATAGCGATGTTCGAGAAAGCGCGTCATGCGGTCGTGCATCTGGTTACTCGTCGCCTGTGTTGGCATTGCAACGTAGAAACCGCGTCCATGCGTGCGTTGCAGCCAATTATCAGCGAGGTATGTAGCGACCTCTGTTTTGCCGCCGCCAGTCACATTCTCCAAAATAAGCAGTGCGGGCAGCTGTCTATCGCGGGCAGCATCGATCACTTCCTGTTGAACGAGATGTGGCTTGATCGTCTTGCTAGGGTCGAGATAGGCAAAAAGCTGTTCAAAGGTGCGCGTCTCGCCTGTTGGTTGCCAGCCCAGCCAGCCTAAATCTTTGAGTGCGTTTGCGGCTTGATCGGCCGAAATCTCCGCATACACTCGCGTTGGCAACACTTCTTCCACAAACGGAAAATGATTTTCACGAGAACCAATCCAATCCGCGACTGATGTAAGCCCCAATAGCAGCATACAGAAAGTATTGAGAGCCTCCTGCGGCAAATTCTCTCGCCAACGCGGTGGTTGAAAAACACCGCGTAACTCCCAATACAAATCACGACGGCAGCTATCCCATGCGTCGCTATCGCGGATCAACTTGGAAGGCTTTTCCCATACGCCGTGATGACCACCAAGCGTCAAGGCGATTTTTTGAGCCGAATGCGGATCAAATCCTCCATATTCCTGCAATAACTTTGGCAACGCCCATGCGGTCACCGTGCCGTGCGCGGCGTGTTGTGTAGGAACCGTTAGTAAATTCGTGTCGCGGACATTCAAGCCCATCTTTCCCAGCTTTTTCTTCAACCAGTCGGGCGCGTATTTCGCCTGATAAACAGGACCCGCCTTACCCAGGTCGTGCAGAGCCGCCAGAAATGCACAGAGTCGCCCCGCTTCTTCCTCGTTCAGACCAAGTAATGTAGCGATGTGCGCTCGAAAGCTCGCGCCCAAAACATTTTCCCAAAGCTGCTTGGCAACTTGCCCTACATCGATCAGGTGATGGAGTAGTTGATGAACTTGCTGTCCCGTAGCGCGATCTGTTTTTGCATAGAGCAACTGATAAGGGAGTTTGTGTATGTCTGTAGTCAGGTCGTAGCTTTCCGCCAATCGTCGCACATGGACTCGCATAGCACGTTGCAACTTATCTGGCTCCAAAATTTCTACGTCCCCACCCCACTGCCGAATCCATGGAAAAATGTCAGTCGTATCTGCAACATCAACCCACCACAACAAAGAGCCGTCAGGCTGTTCATCATCATACTCCTGCGAAAAGTGCCAATTAGATTCCAACACCCGCGCCTTAACGCGCTCAGAAAAACGCAGCTTGACTCGCACCGTCTTTTCACCGCCATAGATTGACCATGCGTTGCGGAGATAGTCGAGGCCGGGAAAGTCTATGGGGATGTCGTATTTTTGGGGGAGAATTTCGGCCGAAATCACCCGCTCCAACTTATATGTCCACACCTTGCCGTGCTTTCCGCTATATCCGATTAAATATGTCGCATATCCAAAGCTGGATGGTTCAATCAAATAGATTTCGAGCTCCGTCTCAAACAACTCAGCATTGAGCGGTTGATACACAATTTTGAGCCGCCGTCGAAAGAGATAGCCACGTAAAACAGTGCGATAGATTTTGAGAAAACCCACCTTTTCTTCGCGTCCTGCCAACTCTTTCGACGCTTCTAAAATATCAGCGTGGACGATTTCCTCATTCTTCAACACCTCAGCTAAACGAACAAGCAGTTGTTCCGCAATTTCATTGCGTTTGTCAGTCTGTTTAACAAACAAACGCACAAGGATATAAAGCGTGAGGGTTTCTTCGGCCGAAAGCGCAAACCGTCTTAGCTCCGTCTCCGCAAAATCCTGCTCATACCAAAGTACGCCCTTCTTGAAAATCTTGCCCTCGTATTCCAACTCGCGCAGATAGTTATTGACCGTGCGCTGCCCAAATCCAACTTGGTCAACAATTTCGCTCTCACGGATACCGTTTTCGCGTCGAATAATTAAACGGATACGTTCTTTGCGAGCCGATTTATCTTCATCACTGATTCTTGCCACTGGTTTACCTCAATAGTAAGTGTAAATAAAAGTTGGAAAATTACGAAGCACGATTTAGCAATAAAACCAAAATCCTCAAAATTCCTATCTCCGCCGCAAGCGGACGGAGTATTACGGAATTTTGCCCCTTCGGGTACGGATTTTGCTCAGAGTTACAGACCCCGCAGAGCGGGCGGGTATTAGACCCCGCGGGGATAATAAGAGTGCCAACTTTTGGAAAGTTGGCAACTCTGGCTATCCTTCATACCAATACCACCCCTCCCGATGCGCTTCCCCATCCGCATCTAGCTCGCGCAAATAGTTGTTCACAACGCGCCGATGCAACTCTGTTTGTTCTGCAATTCGACTTTCTTTTATTCCGAAACTTTCCTTGACTATGTGAAGGATGCTTCTCCGTCGCTGTTCACGCTTTCCACGTTCTAACCGTGCCATATCTGACCTCCAGCAAAATTGATTTACTTTCAGCCTAAGCAGCGGTTAGCACTTTTTGTTCTAACTTAGAAAAATGATTTTTGGATACGAGCGCAACACTGTAAAATCACCTCATGTTCCAAGCAGCATCCTCCTTCACATGGCTAGACCACAACGAGCAAGACCGCCAAAAAATGCTCGACCTCATCTCACTATTCAGCGAAAAAGAGTCCCGCGACGAACTTGGCATCGGCAGCGTGCGTGATGCGCTGTCTGACCTGCTCTTTCCTGGCACAAGCACCATCCAAACGCGGGCGCGATATTTTCTATTCGTGCCGTACATCTATCGGGAGTTGGAGCGTAGAGGGGTCCGCTCGGCGCAGATCAACGACTATGCGCGACGGGAGGAGGTACGGCTGATCAATGCGCTGCTGGCGGATGAGAATGCCGACAAGGAGGGCGTTATCGGCAAGCGGTCGCGCAAGCATTTACAGCGATTGCCAAGCAGCGTCTACTGGGCGGGGATAGGGCAGTGGGGAATTTTTCTGCCCACTAAATCGCAAGCGCAATATCACGACCATCTCGACCACTTCTATCATATCCAGCAGCAGCGCGACGAATACACACCACAGCCGCGCAACTGGCACGCCAACTTGCCGCCACTGCCAGAGGGGTTTCCAGAGGGGGTGACATTTGCACTTTCGGCCGATGAGAGCGACTACCTGCGCGAACGCATTGCCAGCAGTGCGCCACAGTCTCTACTGGCGTATCTGACAAGCTGCAACGTGACAGATCTCGAAAACGTCCCGTTTGCATGGCAGTTTCCAAACTGGCACGATCTGTCCGACCTGCATAAACGCCAGCTTACACACGCACGACTGTTTAGTGAGGCGATTTACGGTGCGGCGTTGCTATACAATCTGATACTGGCTGAGATGACGCAAAGTGACGAGTTGATAGAGAAATATCAAGAATGGATCGACAATTGGCACACGGCGATTAGCCTGAGCGAAATCCGCAACTGGGATCGAGATGATTTTTGGCAGATGGTCTGCGAGAGCAACCCACGTCTGCCTCAACACACGCGGCAATTTTGCGATCAGTGGATCGATTTGTTGGCGGAGAATTCTCACCCCAGTCCTGTCGCAGTGGGAGAGGGAACAGGCGGCTTTTCGGCCGAAGCTCGCGCCCTGATTAAACAGCGTGAATATCAGCGCAAACGCAATAAGGCACGCCTACACAACACCCGCGCCCGCGAACGCTGGTCGGGCGCATCGGGCATCAACCAACTCGACTACCGTTGGAACCAAACCAAGCGTATCCTCCAAGACATCCTCTCCCCACTAGCAACTAGCAACTAGCAACTTCACCATGCTTGACCCTAACGACCGCCAACACCTCTTCGCCGCCCTCGCGCCACCGTCTGGCTATCAGCTCGATCACGCGATTGGGACGACGTTCACGCTTGATCTGCTGGCAGCGGTGACTGTGCCGCTGGCGTTCAGTCTGTTTTCGGGCGAGACGGATGATCCGCTGGCAATGTTACAGGCATTACAGGCCAACGCGGAGCGCGTCACCATCTTTTGTCAGGCAGGACGCATCAGCATTCCCGCCACCTATCAGCCGATGTTTGGCTTTTTGGAATCGCGGATTATGCAGGTGGCTGCGCCCAAGAAAAATGGGGTCTTTCATCCAAAGGTGTGGGCCCTGCGCTATGTAGCGACGGGTGCGCCCGTGCGCTATCGACTGTTGGTTGCCAGCCGCAACTTGACGTTTGATCGCTCGTGGGACACGTTGCTTTGTTTGGATGGCAAGTTGCTGGAACGCAAGCGCGCGTTCGGGAAAAATCGGCCGATTTCCGACTTTATCACCACCCTTGCCACCCTTGCCACGCAGCCCGTCCCCAATCCAGCCATCATCGCCCAAATTGCTGACGAGGTGCGCCGCGTTCAGTTCACCTTACCCAGCGGCTTTGATGACATCGACTTTTACCCCATCGGTTATACAGGGCGCAAAAGCTGGCCGTTTGATGTTCAGACGGATGGCCCTTCGCGTCGGCTGCTGGTTATCTCGCCATTTCTAGCCGCCAGCACGCTCAAGCGGTTGACACACCAAGTCACGCATGGCACGACGCTGATTACGCGCCTGAATGAGGTAATGAAATTTTCGGCCGAACAACTCTCTCCCGTCGATCAGGTCTTTACACTCGACAGTGCGGCCGAGCTGGATGAGGAAGAGAGTAGCGAGCTGACAGGTCTCCATGCCAAGCTGTTTCTATTGGAGCATGGCCGACGGCTGAAACGTGCCACGCTTTGGACAGGTTCCGCCAACGCAACCAACGCCGCTTTCGGCAACAATGTCGAATTTCTCGTCGCCCTACACGGTGACCGCAAACATATCGGAATCGACAGGCTATTGCCATCTGATATGGAAAACGGGATCGGCAAGCTGCTCATGCCGTTTGAGCCAGCAGAGGCGGATGCAGAAGAATCACTACGCGAAGAGCTTGACGAACAGTTGGAGCAAGTGCAGCGTGAGCTTGCGGCTGTCGCATGGCAAGCGGATGTTGAGGCGTGCGCCGACGAGTGGGCGTTGCGTTTGTCGGGAAATGTCGCTGCGTTGCCTGATGGGATTGTGTTGGGAATTCGGCCGATTTCTCTACAAGAAAGCTATACGCGCCACTTCTTAGAGGTTCCACGTTTTGAAGAGGTGGAGCCTCTAATCTGGTCGCCCATCTCCTTTACTGCCCTTACCAGCTTTTTCGCGTTTACGCTCTCTATCAAAGTCGATAAAACAAAGGTGAATCGCTATTTTGTCCTCAACGTCCCACTGCTAAACGCGCCTGAAAATCGTCAGGCACATATCGTGCGTAATTTGCTGTCCGACAGCAACGCCGTATTGCGCTATCTACGTTTGCTGCTGGCAGACTCACCGCTTGCATTGTTAAGCGCAGATGCTTGGACGACGAGTGAAACGGTTGGATCAGATGGGACAGGGGTGTTGGGATCGGCCGAACTATTTGAATCACTCGTCAAAGCCCTCGCCCAACAGCCCGACCGCCTCCCCGCCATCGCCCGTATCATCGACATCCTACAAGATACACCCGACCGCCTGCCGCTTGATCTGCTCACCATTTGGAAACCCATTTGGCAAGCATACTGTGAAATCTACGACGCTGATGAAAACGTAAAACGTAAAGCGTAAAGACAATACCCAATACGCAACACACCTATGCCTCGTCCCAACCTCACCCAAGCCCTCGCCCCGCTCAAAGATTTCCAGCGACGTACCGTCAATCATGCCTTTGAACGACTCTTTTTGGCAGAAGACCGCACATGCCGCTTTCTCGTCGCCGATGAGGTCGGACTGGGCAAAACAATGGTCGCACGCGGTCTGATCGCACGCGCCATCGATCATCTGTGGGAGAAGATCGACCGTCTCGACATCATCTATATCTGCTCCAACGCTGACATCGCACGCCAAAATATCAACCGTCTCCACCCTGATCCCGGCAGTTCCCACGACTTTGCCCTCGCTACGCGCATCACGCTACTGCCGCTGCAAATTCAAAACCTCAAACACAACAAGCTCAATTTCATCTCCTTCACACCCGGCACATCATTCGATATGGGCAACTCTGGCGGGCAGGCACGCGAACGTGCGCTGATCTATCACATGCTCGAAGATCATTGGCAGATGCGCGGAGAGGCTCCTTATAAGGTGTTCGCGCACCTGATGAATCGAGGTAACTTCAAATGGCACATAGAACGGGTGCGCGTACAGGAAGCGGATGCTGATTTGATGCGTGACTTTCTCAAAAATCTCACGCGCTCAGAACGCGTGCGGGCTGAAAAAGGGGAACAGAGCTTACGGGAGCGATTTGAGTGGCTTTGCGACTACATGCGCCGCCGCACCAACTATTCAGACAAGGCACGCTGGCGGCAACGCTATCTGCTGGGGCAACTGCGCCTGATTTTGGCAGATGCGTGTATCGACGCGCTTGAACCCGATCTGATTATTCTCGATGAGTTTCAGCGTTTCAAATCGCTGCTCGCTGGTGACGATGCGGCGGGTGAGTTGGCGCAAGCGTTGTTTCGGCACAGCGATGCCCACACACTGCTGCTCTCCGCTACCCCATACAAAATGTACACGCTGGCAGATGAGCAGGAGACAGATGACCATTACCGCGACTTTTTAAGCACGGTTGAATTTCTTTATCAGGGAGATGATCACAAGGCGTTGCAGTGCGATTCATTGCTCAAACAGTATCGACAGGCGATGTTTGCGGGTCGGCTAGATCTGTTGCCGCAACTGAAGCAAGCGATTGAGGGACTGCTGAAAAAGGTGATGTCACGGATGGAAAAGGTGTCGGGATCGCAAGATCGCAATGCGCTGATCCGCACCGTTCACACCGCGCCGCAACTTGTCGCCAATGATCTCCACAGCTTTGTCCATCTCAATGCGCTCACCGCACAGATCGGGCAACCGATGCCGTTGAGCTATTGGCAATCTGCTCCCTATCTGCTCAACTTTATGCGCGGCTATCAGCTAAAGCGTGCATTTGAGAAATCACTGGAGGAGGCAGAGACGGCAACCCAGTTACAAAAAGCGCAACATCTTTTGCTGCCAGCTGCAACGATTGAGCAGTTTGGTGCGCTTGACCCAAACAATGCGCGGTTGCGCTCGCTGTTGGCCGAGACGGTTGATGCAGGGGCGTGGCAACTGCTGTGGCTGCCACCATCGCTGCCGTATTATCAACTCGATATGCCATTTTCGACGCTGCCAACCTTGACCAAGCGTCTAATCTTTTCCGCATGGCAGGTCGTACCCCACGCCGTCGCGTCATTGATCAGCTATGCGGCTGAACGGGAGATGCTGCGCTCGTATGAAGATGAACCTCACTACACAAAACGCACAAGTCCGTTGCTCAACTTTGCCCAACGCGAAGAGCGTCTGACAGGAATGCCCGTGTTAGGGATGCTATATCCATGCGCAACCCTGGCACGTTTGGGGGAGATGTTGCCGATTTCGGCCGATCCCTCCACCCTACAAACCCTCAAAACCGCCATCAATGCCCGCGTCACCGAACATCTCGTCCCGCTGAATCTCCCCACCGACACAGGCGGGCGTGCCGACGAACGCTGGTATTGGGCAGTGCCAATATTGCTCGACCGCCACTTTGCGCCAGAGATGACGGCGTTTTGGGAGAGAGAACATTTGGCAGCCGTTTGGCAAGCGGATGAAGAACATGACGAAAGTACAGTTTGGGCAGAACACGTTACGGAGGCGCGAAAGCTATGGGAAAACGGGGATACACACGATTGGGGACACCCTCCTGGCGATCTGGTTGACGTTTTGACACTGCTGGCAGTTGCGGGATTGGGGATCGTGCCGCTGCGGAGCTTTGGTCGGCTGTTTCCAGAGGCACATGCCCATCATTACGCTGCCCAGGTCGCATGGGCGTTCCGCTCTCTATTCAATACGCCTGAAGTGATTGCGCTCGTTCGCAAACGGGATAGTGGCGATCCCTACTGGCGACACGTTTTGGAGTATGCAGCGGCTGGTTGTCTGCAAGCGGTGCTTGATGAGTATTGTCACGTTTTGCGCGAGTCGCTGGGACTATTTGATTTTTCGGCCGAAAAAACCATCGCCCAGCTCACCGCCACGATGCGCGATGTCATCACGTTACGCACCCCTTCCCTTTCCTATGACGACATCAGCGTGCGGGACGGCAACATCCACAGCGAAACGCAACGCATTCGCACCCATTTTGCCCTGCGCTTTGGCGATCTGCGCGATGACAGCGCACAGCTAACGCGCAAAGAAGCGGTGCGCGAGGCGTTCAACTCCCCGTTTTGGCCGTTCGTGCTTGTCAGTACATCGGTTGGGCAAGAAGGGTTGGACTTTCACCTCTACTGTCACGCGCTCGTCCACTGGAATTTGCCGAGTAATCCCGTCGATTTAGAGCAGCGTGAGGGGCGCATCCATCGTTACAAGAGTCATGCGGTGCGGAAAAATGTGGCGCATTTTGTGGGGGATTCGGTCGAATTTTGGCAATCTGATTCGGCCGATAGTGACCTCTGGCAACGACTCTTTACCTACGCCCACACCCAATCAACCCGCAGCGATCTTGTCCCCTTCTGGATTTACCCCGCCGAAGGGGAACCGTTTGCCCACATCGAGCGGCATGTCCCTGCCCTTCCGCTCAGCCGAGATTTAACCCGCTTCACACGCCTCCAGCGTGCGCTGACCGTCTACCGCATGGCGTTCGGACAGAATCGACAGGAAGATTTACTTAACTATCTGTTGAGTCGGTTTTCAGAGGAAGAAGTCAACCAGCTTATACAAGACGCACAAATTGATCTGTCCCCACCCAGTCAAACAACTCCGACAAATGAGACAAAGTATTAGTGACGTAAAATCCCATTTCGTTCGCTACTGTCACCGAACCGACTCGTTCACATCACAATAATCCAAGCCATTTGTAACGCTCTGCGCGGTAGCGTTCATAACCTAATC
>JAUIAP010000050.1 GCA_030425205.1 Anaerolineae bacterium | reverse complement strand
GTTGGGGATCATCGTTTGTTGAAACCCTCAGAGTGCGATGAGCTGGCGGCGTCGTCAGGTGTAGCCAACCCCGTTGGGGATCATCGTTTGTTGAAACAACGTGGATCGAGGGGGAAGTTTGCTATAACGTGTAGCCAACCCCGTTGGGGATCATCGTTTGTTGAAACAACTTTACTTTTTTTATGGGTGGCGGAGACCTGGAGTAGCCAACCCCGTTGGGGATCATCGTTTGTTGAAACTTAAGTTTGGTCTCTTCGAACGAATAGGCGTGGTGTAGCCAACCCCGTTGGGGATCATCGTTTGTTGAAACATGTGCACATAGCAGAGGACGCGGGATTACTCACTGTAGCCAACCCCGTTGGGGATCATCGTTTGTTGAAACCCAAATCTCTTGATCGCACTTGTCTCACTCTTTGTAGCCAACCCCGTTGGGGATCATCGTTTGTTGAAACTGAGTTCTTACATATGGTGAGTGGGTGGGTCTTAGATGTAGCCAACCCCGTTGGGGATCATCGTTTGTTGAAACCCTGAAAAGCCATTGTGGTTTGCCCAGTACGACGTGTAGCCAACCCCGTTGGGGATCATCGTTTGTTGAAACACCCTTTAGAGGGCCTTCCTACCCGTGCAGTATCTGTAGCCAACCCCGTTGGGGATCATCGTTTGTTGAAACGCGGCTGGTACATATTGGAAAGAAAGCTATATAAGGTAGCCAACCCCGTTGGGGATCATCGTTTGTTGAAACCAAAACGATTGCAACGGCAGTGTCGGCATTAAATTTGTGTAGCCAACCCCGTTGGGGATCATCGTTTGTTGAAACCGCAGGCTTGGAAAATGCCTCGAAGACACTTGATGTAGCCAACCCCGTTGGGGATCATCGTTTGTTGAAACTGCACATATCCACAGGTATGAAATGGTTGTGGATACCCGTCTTTCTACACACATTCTATCTCAGTGCCGTTTAATTTGGTAAAAACCTGCACACAAATGCACCAAAAAGTTGATCGCTAACAATCGTTGCGAGGGTCACGAAAATCGACCACAATAATCGACATTAGAACTGTTCTACAACTGTTTATTTGACCACTATCGTGCCACAGATCACGTCTAATCGCCTCTAATCGCGCCTAATCGCCATTTGCGAGGTCCAATCGCTTTCGCAAGGTGCATTTTGCGTGTTTTTGCAATGTTAAAGTACCCGATCAACGTTTCCTCACTTGTCTCTATTTTAGCCTATTTTGCCCAATTGCGCGTCCCGTTGCAGCATGGCTGGCGGCTGCCTCCCACTCACTGCCGCGCACTTGCCGAACGGTTGGGCGAACCAGCACCGAAGATACGTCTCGTACGCGAGCATCGACCGCTCGCTCTTCACCTCTCGCTTTTGCTGACAGCCAATCTGCTCACTATTGAAGACGGCGCGTTTACACTGACCGACCAGGCCTATCAGTGGCTGCAACAACCGCATGAGAGACAGGTTGCCCAGCTGAACTCAGCACTGGGCTCTGCCGATCCTTGGCACACAACTCGCCAAACCCTTCATCTGCCTCAAGACGATAGCGAGCGAATCTATCTACGCCAACAGCTAGACCGCTATCAGCACGAAGAGCTGCACTCATTCAAGTCCGCAACCGTCTTGATGGAGCCACACCATTGGTCACTCCAGCTGCCGCATCATCTTCCACCTCATCTACACTTCCACTTATTGCTGCTGTGCGACTGGATTACCGACCGCCTGCTCCATCTCACCCCCTTTACACTCGCAAACGCGCTTACCAATCACGTTAGCCACGCGACCGCTGAAGCGATCATCGGCCGATTACAAGGGTCACCATTGACCGATGAACAGCGTACCACGCTGCGCGAGTGGGCAAATCGCGCCCAGCAATATCGCGTTCAACACACGCTTCTGCTACAGACCCAGCGCAAGGAACAGCTCGACCTTCTCGTTGCACGGCGTGGCTTGCGACAGTACATCTTGCAACGATTCAGTGGGACCCTCGCCGCTGTCACCCCGTCTCTTTTCGCCCCGCTAACTCGCTGGCTGCACGGGCAACAAATCCCTTTTCACCCGCCATCTGATGCAACAAATAAACCGTCCATCGTGGCTAACGAGAGCTATAAAGCGTTACGGCTTGTCTCTGAGTTGATGAGGCAATACAAGCTACCTCATTTGAATCCGCATCATGCGCTGTCCCTGCTAAATGAGACACTTGATGTCACCACACAAAACTTGCTCGACCAGCAAGTTGACGTGACCCTCAAAACGCTCAAGCGCAAGATTGACGGGTACGATCTTTCTCCCGCTGTGGATACGCCCGATGAAGCACTGGTGCAACAGGTTGAGCGGGCGGTGATGGAGGAGCAACCTATTCAGATTTACTATCAGGGGCAGCACGACGAGCATCCGCGCTGGCGCACCATCGAGCCACGCTGGATCGAACCAGATGACCCTGCCAGCTACCTTCGTGCATTTTGCTACTCGGCTAACGCCATGCGCGTTTTTCGTCTTGACCGCCTGTTGGATGTTAAACCAGCTGATTAAGGTTCGTGATGCAATAGATGATAGTGTCGTGCCGCACCATGAGTTTCAATCAAATTAGACGAGTGTATCTGCCTTTCAGGGAATAGCGTCTGCCACGGCTAGAAGCTGACGTGCCGCATGCCAATCCTCACCATCCATATCTTCATCAGATTCGACGTCAATCGCATCAGGCGCGATCGTCTTTGCCAATAGTAGCACGGCTGCAACCACCTTGTCGTACGGACGCTCGCCCGTCTTGCAGAACTGCATCGTAGGATCAATCTCTGGCACTTCACGACTCAGCCAAAACGTTTCATAGTCGTTGTCCGTGTCAGCATCGCCGTTGAGGTAAATTTCTTCGTCGTTGAGCACTGGTTGACCAACGCCAAACCCATCACGCACACGGATTGGCTCAGGTTCAATCGTCACCTGCTTAATATCTTCTGTATTCCAATCAGAATGATGTCCCACTGTTGTTCCGTAAATGGCTGAAAGCGGGATCGGTACTGCGTGCAACCCATTTTTCGCTCCTCGTGTTGGGTTGTCGCATGGCTGATCGGCTCTATCTCGCCCCTGTTCCCCAAGAAAAACGCACTACAGGTACGAGCATCTAGAAGGGGTCCTCAGGGATACGTACCTTTGGATATATTAGTCAACAAGCGTCTAAGATCTTTATTTCACTGACCTTCGACACCCGTTCAGATTGATCATTCAGCGTCTCTAGCAGGCGTCGCATCGGGCAACCCTTGTATTTGGTCAGTGGTGACGCGACTTGGTGGGACTGTTTGCCACGTCGATCACGGATTGGTATGATAAGTGTAGGTTTAGTTGGTTATAGAGGAACCCTCCCCTTAACTGGAACGAGAAACGCGACTGGAACAATCCAGCTAAACTGAGGCTAACGTCTCCTCTCCTCGACTATAGACGTTAACCGTTAGTCACCTAGATAGTGTTTCCCTCCTAACACTTGGTGATGGAAAGCCTCCGTTCGTAGCGGGGGCTTTGTGTTTCTCGTGGTTTGCAGCGAAAATGAGTCTGTACGATTGAATTTCATCTACTGTCTTGAGAGGATTTCCATGAAGCGTTTAGCCGTTATCTTATTCAGTATTCTGACTTTTGCCATTGCTAGTTTTCATATCGTCGCCGCATCTGTACCTACTTTTCACGCTGTTAGCTTTAACGAAATTGCATGGGCTGGTACATCCACCAGTGCAAGTGACGAATGGATTGAGCTTTCAAACTTTACCGATACGCCAATCTCGCTTGACGGATGGCGCATTGTTAGCAGCGATGGCTCGCCTGATATTCTTTTAGAAGGCACAATTCCTGCATTTGGACACTTTCTGCTTGAGCGAACAAACGACGATTCTGCCCCGTCAACTGCTGACCAAATCTACACAGGTTCACTCTCTAATACAGGCGAACGCTTAACGCTTTTCCTCCCTGATGGACAAGAGATGGATGTTGCTGGCGATCCTGATAGCCCGTGGTTTGCGGGTGACAATGTGTCGAAGCGAACAATGGAGCGCGTTAGTCCACACGTTGAGGGGAATGTTTCTAGCAGTTGGATTGACGGTGAGATTAACGGCACGCCCACGAATTCAATTGTTGACGTAGATAATGATGAATATGGTTATTCACCAAATATCGACTGGGCTGCTGGCGATGGCGTAGGATTTGAGCAACTTGCCGAAGATTGCGACGACACGCGCAACGATGTCTATCCTGATGCTATCGAGGTATTAGATGTACGCGATAATGATTGTGATGTAGAAGTCGATGAGGGGTTCACGCTTGGTCTGCTGGAATATGAACTGTATTTCAACAGCGATAATCTCTACGCCATGGCTCCAACAACAAATACAAATGCGCTGGAGCTTGCGTTACTGGGGTTGATAAATTCGGCCGAATCTACCATTGATGCAGCGATTTATGGATTTAGCCGTGTCTCTATCCGTGACGCGCTGATCGCGGCTCATCAGCGCGGGGTAGAAGTACGGATAGCGGCTGACTATAGTGAGTATCATGGCTCGCGCTCGTGGCCGTTTGACAATCATTCTCACAACTTTCTCGCTGCGTTTGCTGAACGAGATATAAACGGTAGTCGAACGCCGCAATTCTTCCATGACCTTGAAACGGCTGGAATCACCATTTATCCAAGCAACTATGTGTCATATTTACAACACAACAAATTCTTGATCATAGATGGCGCGACAGTTTGGACAGGTAGCACAAACCTGACTGACACGGGGTTTAGCATCAATATGAACAATGCACTCGTGCTGAAATCTGAGTATGTTGCCCTCGCTTATCAGATTGAGTTCGATGAGATGGTGAGCGGTAAGTTTGCCACGGCGAAAGAAGACAATACGCCACATAAATTTCAGTTCGATAATGCATTCGTTGAAATTTATTTCAGTCCTAGCGACGAGGTTGAGAGCAAAATTGTGGATGTGATGTCCGCCGCGCAGACAAACATGCACTTTAGTATGTTTTTCTGGACGAGCGATGTACTGGGCGATCTCGCAGTGAGCAAGTATGTGACTGAAGGCTTACGTATTGAAGGGGTGTGGGATGCGGTGGGCGCCAGAAATGCGTTCAGTGAAGATCAGAAAATGTGTGACGCGGGTATCCCACTGAAAATAGAGATTGCTGGAGGAAAAGCGCACAACAAATTCGCCGTTTTTGATCATGCGGGCATTAATCCCACTGTCGTTACAGGTTCCTATAATTGGACAGCTTCCGGTGCTGAAAGTAACGACGAAAATATAGTCATTATTTCTGGCAATACCGCCATCGCGCAGCGCTACTACGAAGAAGTCATGTACGTTTACAACGCGCTTCCTGACGAAACAATTTGTGGCAATATCTCAGCAGAGAGCGGGATCGCGGCCTGCTCTAACGGTCGTGACGACGATTTCGATTTCCAGATTGATGAGGCAGATTCCAACTGTGCAGAATCTACCGTTGCCACTTGCACTGATGGAATAGACAACGACGGAGATGATGACGTGGATTCGGCCGATTTAGATTGCTGGATGTATTATCACGGGACACCAACGAATATCGAACTAATTAAACAGGCGTCAGTCGTGGAGCAAGTGGACAGACTGCTAAATTGGATGCTTCTTTCCCTTGTCGTGATGACCTCTTTTGTCATTAGGCAAGACAGAGCAGATCGTAAAAGAACCAATTGACGCCCACGCTGATGTAGCTTCCAGTTCTCTGGCTCCCGCTAAGAGCCAGTTAGCTGAGAGCCAAATTTGTTAAAAACATCAGACTGATATATAACCAAAATCGTAACCAGTACTCGTGCGATTATTCTCGTCACCGCGAGTTTACCTGTTTTATTCTCGCTGTCGTTTTAGCGCTTTTAAGGAGCAGTTGGACCAATGCGTCGTTACTCTATTTACCTCCTAGCACTCATTATCCTCACGTTTGTCATTACGCTTGGCAAACAATCTACATCACCCGCAGCGGCTCAAACTTCCCTTATCTATTCTGGGAACGGCAACCGTGAATTCATGGTTGACCGTCAGAAAGGCCCTCAGCTTGTTCGGATTATCGGAAACAGTGCCGAGGAGTTGTTTAGCGTTGATGGGCTTGAAGCCGATGGCTCATATGGTGACTTTCATTTATTCACATTCTACCCGTATGACGGGGTGATGCTCATCAGCGATGATTACCATCATGTGACGCGCTTTGAGATAGAGGCTGTCGGATACTGGCAATTAGAGTTCATTCCCATCGAATCGGCTCAACGGCTAAATCCTGGTGAATCTGTCTCTGGGCGCAATGATGACGTGGTGGCGACTTATGGCTCACGTGAACTAACCATCAGTGCAAACAAAGCAGATCGGCACTTTGCCATTGTCGCCTACGCCGCAAATGGCAGATATCTCGATCTACTCGTCAACGTGACTTATCCATACGATGGCACCGTCTTGCTGCCAGCTGGTACGCGCTATTTAGAAATAAGCGCAACGGGCGGTTGGACGTTGACTGATGGGAGCCCTGTCAGCGGCCCCACTCCCGCTGACAGCGGATGTGTTATTCCCCCGTCTGGTCCTTGGCCACCCTGCGCCACGAGCGGTGGTGGGAACGCCGCGCCACCACCCCCCGCAAATAATAACAATGATTGTGTCATTCCTGAAAGTGGTCCTTGGCCACCTTGTGCCACCAATGGCAGTGGCATCGCACCATCAGCAGGTGGTGCTAATAACAATGATTGTGTCATTCCTGAAAGTGGTCCTTGGCCACCCTGTGCGACCAATGGCGAGAGCGCAAATGCGCCCGCAGCAGCGAATAGCTCTATCACTGGCCAAAGCGCCCGAGTAACAAAAATTCGCGATGGCGACACAATTGAGGTGGATATAAATGGCGGTGCCTATGCTGTGCGCTATATCGGCATCAATTCGCCCGAATCTAATGAAACCTGCGGCAGTCAAGCCACAGCAGCCAATCGTCAGCTTGTGGCAAATCAGTGGGTCACTCTCGTCAAAGACAAAAGTGAAGCGGATCGCTATGGACGCTTGTTACGCTACGTCTATGTAGGAGACCGATTTATTAACGCTGAGCTTGTCGAGTCAGGGTGGGCCGAGTCTGTCCACTACGAACCAGACACCAAGTACAATTCGTTGTTCGATACACTTGAATCGCAGGCAAGATCCGCTAACCTTGGCTGTCATCCGACTGGCGTGTTTGCCGAACCGACACCTGTTCCAACGTCGACCCCACGTCCGCAACCCACAGCAGCCCCTCCACAGGGTAACTGTCATCCGTCTTATCCAGATGTTTGTATTCCACCACCGCCACCCGATCTGGATTGTCGCGACATCTCACATCGCAACTTCCGGGTCATTGGGTCAGATCCGCATCGCTTTGATGGCGATAAAGATGGCATAGGGTGTGAAACTTAGTGTTGACTCGTGCAATTCATTAATTTATATGGGCAGATTGTCACTCTGAATGAGGCCCTAAATAGTGTCGTGCGCGGCAGATTTTCCCGATTGGCAGAGACCCAGCCGTATGCAGATGCCGTCGCTTCGGCGGTTATTAGCTTAGTAGAGACGGTAGCAATAGCGCGGCGTGTGCCTCGTTTCTGATTGCACCCTGCAATCGTAGCCGAAGCAGGTGATCTACTAAAACAGACGATGCGTCGAGAAATACAGAGACCATCTTTATCTACATTCTTCTGGTCGTAACTCGTTCAACGTTGCTTGGAAAAGTGCACCTGAAAATTTATTGTCTGACGTGATGTAGCCAATCCATAGGACAGCTTCATCAGGAACAGCCCAACTGTCGACGATCTCCTGTACAGCAATCGCAAGTTGTGTAGTTGTCAATTGCTGGACAAGCTCGCTATCACTTAGGTAGTCAAATTCTTTGCGGTTGTCAATCAAAAGGATATGGTTGTAGGCGACTAGATGCGGGTACTCTTTGAATGCATTACTCTCTAAAAGCTCCGTTGCTGCCAGTTGATAGTTGTAGCTCGCAATAGCGGCTGCATTCTCAAACTCTGCCTTTTGTGACTCACTGCCAGACTCCATTACCCACTGTTGGCTCTGCTCAACCATGGGTACAATCGGTGCCTGCGTTGTATTTACCGTGACGGTAAAGGTCGGTTCATCCTCGACTATAACTAGATAAGTGTCGGGTGGATAAGGTGTGTGTTCCAGGCGAACCACCTGACAATGTGCGTAGCTGTTCAGAAACCAATTTAGAACGATCTTCTCATCTGTCCGATCATATTCCCCCTCTCTCCATTGACGTCTGACGAAACGACTGAGGGCAGCAATATCAACAGGCAATAAATTAACAGAAGACGCCTCATCAGAGGCTTTATCAAATACCTCAATCAATTCTTTGCAGATGCCTTTAATCTCGGCAAATTCCTGCTTTGAAATCGATCTGCTATGAGCAAGCTGGTTACGCAGTTGGTACAGCTTTTGCCACTGCTTATTTAATCCGTCAGCTTTTTTAGGTACTGCATCGACAAAATACCTTTCCCAATTCGACCGTTTAGCGAGCGTCTTCAATTCTTCAATTTCATTGTCACTAAACTGACCCTTCGCAAGGATATTTTCTAAACGGCTTTCGTTTGCTCGATAACTGTTGAAGAGGATATCGGGTAGGTGATTAAAGTTGAGATAGCTGGGATAGTCAACAGTCCAATCGTCACCCTGTCTGCGTCTCTCAAAATTGTTCTTATCGCTTTGGCTGAGTGCGGAGCTTTGCCAGCCCGAACCCAAATTTTTCAGCATAAATCGCTGAATTAATCGGCGTAGTGCGTTTTCAACGTCACGTATCCACGGATATGCTTCGACCGCGTAGTGACGACCGACGTCATCCCACAAGGTGTGAATCTCTGTCTTTTCTTTACTAATAGATTCAGCCACTCTCCGAATTTCGTTTGTCAGCAGCGTGAGTTTGTCACAATTGTCTTGAGGGTCAGTGATTGACACGTAGAATACACCCTCATTTTTACTTGCAACACGGCCTTCTTTTACCTCAAGCCATGCATCAGCGACGGTATTGCCTTCCACATCAACGAGACGGATATTGTTGTGGTCAACGGTGAGGGCAAAATGCGAGTTTAGCAGATTCAAGAAATCGTTCCGTGACCGCCACCCGCTACGTTGCCCTTCAAAGATAATCATCCATTCTATTTTCATACATTCTTCGTCCTTTTTGTGAAGCGGTACATCACTCAATGAGCTTGTAATGCCTAGATACACGACATGCCAACTCTTGCGTTGTTCAACACGTGCGACTATGAGGTAGTCGACCAACCAAATACTTTGCAGCATGCGTTGCTGCATGAAGGGAGCTATTGTGAGCTGACAACGCTTTTTTGCTGGAGGATGGGACAAGATGACAAGAGTGTTTTCAAGATTTGACTGAGAAATGCGTGCGTGCAACCGACCACGACATTGTCCCACAAACAAAGGTGTATTCAAAAATTTTGCTGTGTCGCGCAATCTCGTCAATCACGATGGACGGGTCAACACCTGATTCGACAAAGTAACAACCAACAGTCGTGCCTGTTTGGCCGACTTCCCCACAATAATAGACGACATAAACAATCTCGTCGTTTGATGTCGCATCTTGAATTACTTCTAGAAGTGACGTATTTAGGTGACTGGCGGCGTTTCCATGTCAGGCATGGAAATGCGACTAAGCCGAGCATTCGGCCTGATTTTGACTTGGCTTGATGGAGTATAGGTAACGATCTACTACCTCAACATGCAGTTCCACTGTACAGACAGTGATTCCTATAGTGGCACAGTTGACTCTGACACAAAATATAGAAGAGCCTGGCTACTATCGTAAACCAAGCTCTTCTATCAACTGTCATCGTTCTAATCCCGTTTCCTATAAAAGCGAGCGATGAGTAAGAAACTCAATACACCAAGCGATAGGGTAGGTAGCCACACGAGGTTTCCACCAACAGCTTGGCTTACCAAGCTAATTGCTGTCGGAACCTGAGTTTGTCCTGCAACAAAAGTTGCTGTCCCAATTGGGCTATAAAGTCCACCAGCATTACGCGCTTGAACCGAGAAGTAATAGCGAGTGCCGTCTGTGAGCTGCAAGCTGTCGCGGGTCATACTACTTTGTGTGGTTGTTGTCCAATTGAGAACATCGGCAGAACCCAGACGTTCACCCAGTGCATAACGATATTTATCAACAGGCGTATCTGGGTCATATGCGCTCCAGCTAACCGCTATTGAAGAGGTTTCTGGTGTATGACCTAGCGTAACGATTGGTGTTAATGGCGGTGTTGTCTCATTGGCAATACCTGCCGCATAAGCGACGGTAAAAGTGAGACCATTCTGTGGAACAGTTAACATATCGGCCGAATCAACTCCCTCTTCTACAGAAACAGTATATATGTCGCGTGGGACAAGTGAGGTGACGTTATATGACGCTCGGAAGCTGTTATCTGAAAGCCATTCGGTCTGTTCGCTCATAGAGAAAGTCTGCGGGAGTGTCATGGTAAATCCAACAAGTTCGGGAAGTCGAACCGCAACTTGCTGGCCATGAACTGCAACATGTGAAAACCACATGGGCTCAAATGGAAGAGGATAATGTGCTTGCACACCATCTTTGTAGATAACTAGTCCATAGGATGTGCCTAAATAGAGTTCATCACCTGCCCCCGTGCCGATAGTAACGATTCTAGGTGTTCCATAGTCCTCATCCAACTCAACTTTCAAATAGTTCCAGTCACTTCCATCAAACGATGCTAGTTGATGTTGTGAATCTTCGGCCGTGACCCAAACGGTTCCGTCAGAGGCGACGGCAATCCCAGAGCCAACATAACCGCCATGTGACTCCCATTCACCACCGTAAAAGGATAACAACCCACCTGTATCCACTATCCAAACGCGATTTTGTTGATCAACTGCCAAGTTAAAGGCTGCGAGCGCAAAACCGCTAGAGTGCACGTGTTTCGTCCAACTACCACCACTGTATGAGAATAAAGTTGCGCCACTAAGTGCCCAGACAACGCCATTGGGAGCGCGAGTTATCTTCCGCACGTATTCGGAAGAGTTGGAAGCTCCATACTCCTCCCATGTCCACTCATTTACGATTCCACCTCTATACTCGAATATTGACGACGTTCCAACCGCCCACCATTGATCTGCCCCAATGACGTAAATTTCTCGAATCTCTTGGGCGGTTCCTGTTGCTACCACGCTCCAAGAACTGCCATCGTAGGTAGCAACACCACCATCGACACCCGCCAGCAGGTTGCCATTGTTATCAATTGCCACGCTGTGGATATTGCCATAGCCCGTATTGAATTCTTGCCATTGCGATGCCTGACTACTGAAATCCATTGAGGGGATCTCATTGATGTTCATCGGCCGACTGTAGGTCACATCAACTGTCATCTCTTCAATACCAATGACATTTTCTGGCAATATTGTCATGTCCGTAACATACGCGGGTGCGAACTGAGCGGGCATAGTTAAAACTGGCGAGTAAACAATACGACTCTTGTTGTAATCGTCGTTGGCGTCCCATATTTTGCCGTTTATCTCACTGCTGCTCGTTGTCTCCCACCAATTGTGTTGAGCAAGAATCGTTGGTATTGTTCCAATCGACGTATTTGTTCGGACAGCATATCCCGCATTACGAATAAAGTTATTACCACTGATTTCAAACTGCGTACCGCCGCGCAGATAAAGTCCATTTTGCGGACTTTCCATAATCGTGTTGCTGATCACAGTGGCATCTCCCCCAATTGATATGCCCGATCCCACAACCAAGTTACCTTGTATCGTCCCTCCATTCACATAGATGCCCATTTCGGCATTGACGACGCGATTGTTAATCGCCGTGATTGCACCATCGCTGTAGAGACCTGGTAAAGCTGCAAAATCTACCTGGGTGTCTTGGATTGTGTTTCCACGAACAATACTTCCATCACCGACGATGACTCCTCCAGCAGTGACAGTATTGGAATAGACCCAACCAGCCCCTCGGACTTCCAAATCGCCATTTACGCTGGACTGTTCGATCAAGCCACCGTTTCCCATCGAAACGCTACGGAGTGAACTGGCACGGATGATTGAATCATTGCCTAACGACCCAGCGGAGCTGGCTGTACTATTGTGGATCAGCGATGAATCTTGGTCAGCACCAGAGATTGATTGACTGACGATGCTGTCCAGCAGAATAACGCTACCAGGCACCTTCAGTGAATTGCCGATCTGGCTATTTTTTACAACTAGTGGTCCCTCGAATGCAGCAGGTGTGGTCTGATTACAATTGACAGATCCCTCAACAGTGACATGTGACAGATAGGGCCGTCCACCTTGGCAAGTAATTAGGAGACCTGTCCCCTCAAACATAGCATGTTCGATGATAGAGCCTGACAAATAGTTGTACTCTTCATCATAGACAGCATCTTTGCTGGGCGATGCGAAGAATAAAGGACTATAACCTGTATCAAGAATGAAACGAATTGGCTCTTGCGGGGTACCGCGTGCGATCAACGTTCCACCGATATCAAGCGTATACCCATCCGCCATATGTACAACAGTCCCTGGCTCGATGGTCAATGTAAAGTCTGGAGCAACTCCAACATTGGCAGTGAGAAAGTACGTTTTATCATTTGTCCAGACTGTATCGGTGAAGATAGCACCTGAGACTGGCTCGTTAGGCGTGCGGGTTTGCAATGTTACTACCTGTGTCGTTGTATATGTTGAATCCGCGCTGGTCAAGTGCAATGTCAAACTGATCGGATAGCTAAAACCAGCCGCAGCATCAACGGTCAGACTAAATGGTGCACTACTTTGTATCACCGCGCCCGATGGAATTGCTTCAAACGTGGTTAAGTCCGTGTTGATCGTAAGCAATGGATCTGCGGCTGTGAGCGTGGCAGTAATCCCAGAGGTAGAGAGCCAATCGTTGTAGAGGTCAATATCTAGTGTGTGTGTTTCGCCAGCAACTAGGCGTCCCGCAGCCACATTGTCAACATAAAATTCAGCGACTGATAACACAGGTTGAGGCTCAGTGGCAACAGACGCATATGCATCAACTCGCCCACTCCCTAATTGCCCTGCGTAACTCGGATTTATATCGTCAATCGGTGTTGCAAGTCGTTTGATTTGGTTGACAACTAACGCAGGCGGCCAATCAGGGTGCTGCGTGCGAATCAGGCCTGCCAAGCCAGCCACAAGCGGCGCAGCATATGATGTGCCGCTAACCAAGCCATAATCATCTCCCAGAAATGTGGTTGTAAGATCGCTAGCTGGCGCAACGACATCGACCCACTCACCATAGTTTGAGAAATTGGTTTTCATATCTGTTATTGTAGTGCCACCAACGGCGACGACATTGGTATAAGCAGCGGGATAGAATAGTTGTGATTTATTATCATTGCCAGCACCCGCAACCACGACTGCACCATACTGACTAACGGCCGTCTCAATTGCATTTCTCAGAGCGGTTGAATTTTGATACCCACCAAGCGAAATATTTATTACATCGGCTCCCTTCCGTGCTGCGTACAGAACACCTTGTGTAATATCGGAGTAGTTGGCAAAGCCAGAGATCTGCATTACCTGCACAGGCATAATACGACATTCTGGACAGGCCCCCGCAATGCCTGTGCCATTGTTCGTGGCAGCCGCAGCGACACCGGCGACTTGAGTCCCATGCCCATTGTAATCAACGGGATCATTATCCTCGCTCACAAAATCCCAGCCATTGATGTCATCAATTAAGCCATTATTATCATCATCCACACCATTGTTCGGAATTTCGCCAGGGTTTGTCCATAGCTTTGAAGCAAAATCAGGATGGGTGAACGAGATACCTGAATCTAGCACTGCGATAATTGTGCTGGGTGTACCCGTAACGATATTCCAACTCTCGGTGATGCCAATTTGGTGCAATGCCCACTGCTGTGGGAGTAGCGGATCGTCTGGTTGTGTGGCAGAGTAAGCTAGGTAGTCTGGCTCAACCCACAAGATAGTTGGATCGGCCGAAAAATCCTCTACCGCTTTCTCAACTGAAATTCCGTCCGCTAAATGTGCGATATAGATCGTTTCGTTGCTACTCTCACGTCCCATATTACCTTCAGGTGACAGTGGTTCTAACTGTATGACTTGTTGAGAAAAGGAAGGCGACTTCTGTCGGCTTGAGCGGAAAGCGAGAATAACGCGATCAGTCGCGTAATCGATAGCCACATTCTCATCGGCTGTAACGGGATTGGCAATAGCCGTCAGCAGCCAAAGTATAGATAGGGTGAACGCAAACATAGACAACAGGACAAAAGGGCGGAATGTGTGTTTTATATTGAGCATAATTTTGTGCCAGGACGGTTTCCCTTAACCATCTCGGCAGAGTATCGAAACGCTTCGTTGAATGTTAGCCAGTCATGTTTTGTACGGTACAAACATGATTGCTGTCTCTCAACAGAATAAACGTAAATACGATAAATGCAACAGCCAGCTACCTGGCAATTTTGCATAGGGTCAAAATAGGAGACAGTGCAAAGTAAGCGGTGCTTTAATTTAAAGTGCGGACGTAGTATTGGAGTTCAATATCGATCAGTATGAGCCGCCACATGGCGTCAGGATTCCGTTGAGCGTATGTGAACTGTCTCATTCGTTGTCCTCATCTGTCCAGTCATTTTGTCCTTTTTACTGGCTTAGAATTCGCCAAATCATCCTTTTGGTATGTTGAGAACACCCTAATCATATGAAGTAGACATCGTCATCCGACATACCAGATGCGATTTGCGTCCAACAACTGCTCAACCTGATTGACTAACTTTTGTGCTGCTTCTTTGGCCGACAGTCGTTGTTAACAGTAAGATTGTGGCATGAAGCTAACCGAGACACACAAACAAACTTGGCAAGACCGTGCACAAGCGTATCTCAATGACACACAGGTTCAGGCATACCACCAAAAACGTGACCAAAAACGACTTATTGCACAGCCCCAGATGCTCACGTTCCTTGCGTCGTTTTTGAATGAGCAGATTTCTCTTGTCGAGTTCAAATCGACGTTCGACAAGAAAACGCGCAATGACTGGGACGGATTTAGGTTGAAGGGCCTCTCTGGCGCGATGTTTCTCAATACGCTAGTTAAACACATCCCCGAGCGTGCGGATGTTGCAGCTGCACTGCGTCAGGTACTGCGCTCTCCAGCCAGCGTAGAAGAGGGACAACAGAAAATGCATGCGTTTCATAGCCATCTAGCTGATTTACAAAACTCGGGTGTCATGACACGACGGCAAGTACAGCTCGCTCGCATTCCATTCTTCGTTGGCGCATGGTGGCATTTACAGCAGCCTGAAATTTGGCCAATCTACTACACATCAGGCAGACAAGCGTTGGAGAAGGATGGGCTCTTTCGGCCGAAATCCAATGACCCTATCTCTGACTACTTCGCCTTCCGCAAGCTATTCTTGGCACTACAGGAATTGTTGGAGTGGCAACCCTGGGAAGTTGAACATCTGCTAGCTTGGTGGAATGACAGCGGCGACAAAGTCGATATTCTCACAACTGACGACACGTCAGAATCAGTATCGATTGACAATGAAAGTATTGATGAGTCTGAAGAGGGTGATGAGGTTGAAACAGCCAAAACTGAGACGAAGCATACCCATATTCAATGGTTGCTCGCCAAAATCGGCCGAAAACTCAACTGCCAAGTCTGGATTGCTTCAAATGACCACAACCGCACATGGCAGGGGGAGCGTCTGGGCGATCTCAGTCTAGACCGATTGCCACGACTTGGATTGGATAGCGATTCACAGCAGCTGATCGGTTTGATTGATGTCATCTGGATACAAAAACGCAACAACGTTGCGGCTGCGTTTGAGATTGAATCCACCACGTCGATCTATTCAGGCTTATTGCGGATGGCCGATCTTGTGGCTGAATCACCCAATCTCAACTTTCCGCTTTACATCATTGCGCCAAAGAGACGCATCAAGAAAGTGCGGCGTGAGCTGAATCGGCCAACCTTTCGGGCGATTGGGTTACATGAAATATGTGGCTTCTTCTCGTTTGAGAAGTTGGAGGGAGCAGCCGATCAAATCATGCAGTGGGCGAGTGACCCGACCGCAATCGACAAGCTCGCTGAAAAAGTCAGCAGCGAGATGTGAAAAAGAGCAGGGGATGTCATGGTGAACGTAAAGATGCTATCTGTCAGATAGCCGTGGGTGTGGTCAATCGTCCCTGGCCACAACGATATTGAAAACCGCGCCTAGGTGTTGATTCACGCCTCGAAACAGTTCCACATCGTGATGAATGGTAGTAAAACACTGCGCTGGATTGAGCCGATTGCCAGAGCACGAGGCGCTCTCGCACGGGGAATCATCGGTTAATGGATGATAACGCCAACAACAGAGAAGTGATGTTCCCGTGACAAGTTGGCGGGTGTCAAATCAAATGTTTCATGCTTTTTGATCCATTGCAATCTGGATAGCGTGCACATGAGAGAAAGATTCGACCCGAATCGCGTGCTTTCCTTCCGCGCAATTGACTACCACACTTCGGGCAACGCAGTTGCATGAGATCGGCAATTTGAGTCGCGTCACGGGCGCGGATCGGGCGCGTGTAGTTGCAGTTGCTTCCAGTACAGCCAAGATACCCACCATATCTTCCATTTCTCAGCCAAAGCTGCGAGCCACAATTAGGGCAGTTCATCGCCCCAATGGGATTTTGCCCCGTCTCGATCAACTCTTCTGTCGATTTGTTTTGGACTTCGCGGTCTGGAATGAGACTTAGAAACGCGATGAGTAGCTTAACCGTTTGCGGCATTTGTAGGCGGAGTAAGGCTGTCTTTGTGTTATCTGGCGACAAGACCATCCACAGACATTTGCGGTCGATGCTGATAATTCCGATCGCTATACGCCGCTTAACATCCCACTGAATAGCTTGGTTGACGTCAAGAAACTTGTCGCTTCCAGAAATGTGAATGGTGACAGCAGATGGACAGCTCTGTAAGGTGTGGATTAGCTTAGATGGGGCAGCGCTGTCGGCGGGCCAGTAGACACTTACCTCGCGCTTGGCCGCGCGAATATCAGCTGCAAGCGATTTGAGACTTTTAGATTCATCTGCAATCAACTGCACCCGCTCAGTTAACCCTTCAACTAAAAGCTGCTCTAGCAGGCCCGTTTGCTTGTCAGCATGTTGCCTTAGCTCCTCAAAAAAGGCGCGAACGGGTGTGTCGGTACGATACCGACGTTGCACGTAGTCAACATCGGTGATGGCGATGAACTTTCCCTTGGCACGACTAATAGCGACATTGGTGAGACGGGCAGAATCGGCCGATTTGAGCAACAGACTCGGTTTGGTCGAGCCGCTTTCCACGAAATCAAAAACAATCGCGCCGCGTTCTGAACCCTGATAACGGTGTACGGTTGCGACGACGATATCGCGTTTGTATCCAGCATCATGCAGCATCGCATTGATCAACCGTGACTGCGCGTTAAAAGGGGTGACAATGCCAACCTGCTGTTGTTGGTCATGCAGCATGATTGCGTTTGCCGCAGCGAGTAGCGCAGAGAAAATGTTGAAACGACTGTTAGATTGTTTTTCTCGTAGTGTCTGCGATTTCAAGCGACCGATATCAAACAGAACGAGTGGCTGCTGGGGCTGTGGCTTAGCCTGCGTGATTGAACGCACTCGCTCTCGTGTGCCTTGCTCCGTTTGTAAACGGCCACCGTAGTACAACCGGTTCGGGACAGCAGCTATATTAGGATGCATGCGATATTGCGTTGCAAGCATTGCCAGACGGCTATCTGGTTGATTACGATTGACGCGCTCCGTCACACCCGCTTCCTCAAAAACATCACGTTTTAACCAGGTAGCGACTGACGGGCGATCAGATTGTGCAATTGGTGCAAGCTGACGAAAATCACCGAAAATAGCAACGCGCTGGCGGGCAAGAGCCGCACCAAAGATGCAGTGTGGAATGTAGGCCATACTCGCCTCATCAATGAGAACGGCATCAAATTGGCGGCCACGAATGTCCTCCCCAATAGTTGCCTTAGATAAAGTGCAGCCAACGATCACCGCTTGTGCAATTAGCTGCTTCTCCAGTTCCTTGAGATTCTCCTTGACTGCCTTTAGAAGATTGGTGGCGCGCTCTAAAGCGTGAGAAATATGGTTTCTATCTTCTGCTTTTAGCGATTCTTTGCGAGATTGTGCGATCAGCTCCTTGCGATTCTTTTCTAGCCAATCTAGCTGCAGGAACTTCTCTGGGTATTGCACGCGTAAAACACCGCGCACGTTCAACATAGGATACTGTGCCAACTCTTCAAGATAGTATGGGCCGACTCGCAAAATTTTGCCGTCATGCAGTAATGTTGAATCTTCTAACTGTCGCGCAATGCCGCCCATTGCAACGTCGACGGCGACATTGCTGTGCGCCACAATTAGGACAGTCTGTCCCATTGCGGCAAGCGCCGTTGCTGTACTTGCCAACGTGGCCGTCTTGCCAGTTCCAGGCGGCCCCCAAACAAACGTAACATCATTGCTGAGGATCTGAGCGATTGCAGCCAGCTGATGGTCGTTAAGCGGCACCTTTTGTCGCGAATTGCGCAATAATCGTCGGACGGCTGTTATATCACCGGGCATTGCTGTAGTTGAGGGTGAAATGAGTCTCGTTGCCAGCTTTCGATTATAAATGGGCGACACACCGATTTCGTTCAGGCGCGCCTTTAGCTCTTCCAAGAGAAACCACGGGGCTGTATGGAGCATCGCCATCGGGATCGTTTCCGCAAGTTCTTTTTCACCCTCTCGAAGCACCAAAATCACGGTAAAGCCATCGCTTGTTAAAATGCTACCCGCGCACTCATCTCGTTTTACTTTGAGGCTAATGCGCGTTCCGTCAGGAAATCTCAGCTCACGATCGGTCGCAAATGAATAGATAGAGTTGTCCCCTGTCCGCGCAAGACGGGTGCCATCCACCACAGTATATTTTGAACCACCACTCTGCTTGACATAGTCGATTTCAAGCTGTAGCGCATGCTGCATGGAATTGATGGGAAGAACGTTTTGTTCAATCATGATCGGTGTTAAACCTTCTCGCAGCAATAAGGATTGCGCTTTGTCCAGACTTCCATGATTGCCGAGCAGGTCAGGTTGCTCGTGACAGGCTCTTAGTTTTCATCCAACCTCAGGTAGGTCACCTCAAATGCCTTACACCCGCGATTCTGCTGGAGCCGATTGGCAAAATCAAACGCATCATTCATCGCATACCGCTGGAAGATGTCCAGTCCACGGTCGAGCGAGATTTTCCAGCCATCGTCGGTGATAATATGTCGAGCATGGATGGAGCGACTGTCGTCAAACTCCCACGAAAAGCGAATACCGAGTGGCGCGGACGCATCGCGCATCCGTTCAAAATACTCCGTTTGGCTGTCGTTAAACTCGTCCTGCTGTGTCACCAGATGCACGGCGACATCACCATCGGCCGATTTCCACTTTGCCACCGTTTCCAAAAACTCCATCATGTTTCGCGCCTGCCAAAATGCACGGATGTAAGGATCGGTCACCGTAATCTCTTTTGCCTCTGCAATGTAGGCGCCAAACAGATCGTCGTAAGAAACGCCCGTCTGACCCTCCTGCACAACCACATGTGTAGGAGTCGTCTGGATTTCGGCCGATTCCACCCGCACCGCGACACGCTCCACCAACTCCGTCTCGCTCGCTGCATCAACCGCGACGCCCCCATAATGGGCTGGATACTCAAGCTCTTCCAATGTCTTCACCAGCCGCACGCGCTTATCCCCATCCGTATAGCCAAAGCGTACTGGCTCATACGTCGTGTCGATCCGCATCAGCTGATCCTTGACCCGTTTGCGCCCCTCCAGCGCAATGCGCAGCAGCTCCTCCACCTCACGCGGTGTCGCCTCCCCGTGCGGGAAGATCACCTTCATCAAGCCTGAAAACGTTTTCTGTACGCCCGTCCGGTCGCGGGTTGAGATGTCGTCGAGTAGATCAAAGTGCGGCCGATACGCTTGCGACATATCGTGGTTGCGCATATGGCGCAAAATTTCGGCCAGATAGTCCACGACAAAGCCATAGCCATCGGTGAACATCTCGCTACGGATGATGTCCATCTCCCAGCCGGGAACGTAGAAGTGGATGCGGTCGAGAAACGCCGAGTCGTAATATTGCCGCGGTAGCGGATCGAATAAGTTGGCGTGTTGCAGCATGTACGGCACGGGGTGGGTCGTGTTGCCAACAAACGCCATCGACGCTTCCGCCCCTAGCGTCTCGATGCCGCGCGAGAACGACTTGTTCGCCATGTAGTTCTTGAGAATATCGACGAGCGCGCGATTGGTGCGCTTCGATTTGCCCGCAAACTCATCAAACGCCACCGTGTCCCAATACCCGACCAGTCCAATACGCCCCGTCGAGTTGTTGACAAACAGCTTGGCCACCGTCACCTCGCCACCGGAGATCAGGATACCATGCGGCGAAAATTCGGAGTAGATGTGTGACTTGCCCGTTCCCTTCGGTCCCAGCTCAATCACGTTGTAGTTGCGCTCACAGAACGGAATAAGCCGCACCAGCTGGAGTAGTTTGCCGCGTCGGTCAAAGTACTCGGGATTAAAGCCGACGCTTTGCAGCAGCAGGTCGATCCAATCACTCGTCGAGAATTGGCAACGTGCCTCGACATAGGCGTTATAGTCAAAGCGCGAGAGCTGAATCGGTTTGAGCGAGGTCAGAATGAACGGACTGGTGTCTCGATCCTCTGTGTACATGTACTCAAGATCGGCGATACACCAAACGCCGCTCACCAGCAGTTTCGGATGCCGTTTGACAGTATCAGTCGGCACCAAGACCTGCTTGATGCCCAAATTGCCAAACGTCGCCTCATAGACATCGCGCTTTTCATTGAGCGAGACACTGACCTTATCGATCACCTTATAGCGTCCGCGCTCACGGATGTTGGAGCGGATCAGCCCCGCTTCATTGCGATGCACATAATGCCGCGCCAAAATACCCTTGACCGTTTCTACGCCTGAGTTGATGCTATCCTCATCAGATGTCGCGCAATACTGCCCAAGCAAATACTCCAGCACAAAGGAAGGCACGATCGCATTTCCCTTGACGCGCTTCACAAGGTCTTTGCGTACGACAAGGCCGGCAAACTGTTCGTTAATTCGTTGGTCTAGTGGATTCATAGTAGGTAGTGAGTAGTGAGTAGTTGGTAGTAGTTAGGAAAGTTTGCGGTGTAGTGATTGCCGGAGCGAGGTTATCATTCGGCCGATTTCTTCACTTTTATGCAACAGTTGATTGCTGTCCTCTTCATTAAGATAGCCGAGTTCCGATGCAATGATGGGCTGGGTCTCTGCTTCCTGTCTTGATCCGTTGGCGATTGCTAGGAAGCGCAGAAACTCCTTTGGAGAAATCCGACCCTGCCCTTCCGCAATATTTGATGGTACAGACACAGCGGCACGCCGCAGCTGATTCGTTAGCCCAAACCGCTCATCATTCGGAAACTGCTGTGTCAGCACATAAATCATCTTCACCCACTTCATCGACTTCTGCCAAACAACCAACTTGCGATAACTCATCTCACTACCTTTCTATCTACTACCCACTATCCCCTACTCGCTTTCTCCTAAAAATCAAAATCACTCGTAAACGACCGCCGCAGCTGATAGCGAGCGGCACGGTATGGCTTGAAGTGTGACGTATCGCCGACGCGCTCTTCTAGTTGAAGCTGCACATCTTGCCGATTGGCTTCCTCGGCCGCGCTTGTCAAAACAAAGCGTACGCGCTGCTCACGGTCGCGCACGTGTTCAGAGGTAGCGTCAAACGTGAGCGTGTGCTGGTCGGAGATCAGCTTGCCAGACAAAGTATACAGCCCTACACGCAGAATGCGTGGTTGTCGTTTTGCCGTCACTGGGTCACGCTGGTAGAAGGTCACCGTGAACTGCCCCGTCGTGATGGTCGATGAACTGCCCTGTAAAATATCGACGTCGATTTGCGCCGTGTCGCTGCGGCGTGCCTTGTTGATGCGTAGCACGGGAACGATGACCTCTTGCAGTGACGCCCCACCGTGTACATAGCGGCTGCCCGCGCCCTTGACGCGCAGACGGTTGATTGACTTGGGAATCAGCATCTCAATCGAGCCGTCCATACCGACATCAGCGGGGGAAAATTTGCGAAATCCAGCCGATTCGTCAAGCGTGTAGCCGAGTACGAAACGGCGATTCTTCATCAATATCTCGTCACCCGTTGCCACATCGCCCAAAAAGTCACTCTCATCAAGCGGATGATTTTGGTAAATAAATCCATGATCGGCTGTCACAATAAAGTTGCTGGCGTTTGCATTGGCTAGCTTCTTGATAACAGAGACCAGTTCATCGAGCGCGGTCTCCACGTCATCAAAAACACTACCTTCGCTAACTGGTTTGTCACCTGTATCATCAATCAAGTTTTGATACACGTAAATAACATCATGTTCACGGAATAGCACACGACTGTCAGGCTTGCTTAGTTTCAGCAAATCTGCCACAACCATGGCCGTTGCAGAGCCGTTTGCGTTCTCACTTAATAGCTTTGCTCGGGCAGCTGTTCCCTTTGTACTGCTGCCGTCAGCAAGAACCCCAACCTTTTGATTTTTTTCCTTGACAAAGGTCAGTGTTTTATGTGGCAGCAAGGCAGCCATCCCAAGTCGCGTATAGCTAGGGAGCAGCGTCACGGCGGCGTCAAGCTCCGCCTCGTAGCGATCTTCCTGACGGATGCGCGTCATCAGCGTGTCGGCGATTTCGTAGCGCAGTGCGTCCGAAATGATCACAAACACCTTTTTGTTCTCAGCCAGCACGGGTTCGACGTAGTCGGCGTAGAAGTGACGCTGCGAACGGGCGGGCAAATCGATCCAGCAATCAAGGGCATCGACGTGTACCTGCCACGCGTCGTTGAGGGGCAGCAAGAACTGATTGCTGTACAGATTTTCGACTTTGGTCAGCAGCGGTGCGAGGATGGTTACCTGATTGGCGCGGCGAGCATGGTAGATACATTCACGGTAGAGCTGGTCGATTTGGAACCAGCGCGTGCGATACTGCTCGATGGCGTGGCTGGTAGAGTGGACGGTGAGATCGGCCGATTCCAGTACCCCCATAAAGCGCGCTCCCGCCAGCGTTGCCTCATACAAATCGGCGTACTTTCTAAACCAGTGGGTCGTCCGCCGCTGGCGGATTAGCTGGCCGCACTGTTCGGCCGAAATCGTCCGCGTCGCCACCGCATTGACCAGCTCGCTCAAGATGCGCTGATCGACCAGTTCAAACAGGTCAAAGTCGGCCAGCGTCTCGATTGAGTGCTGTTGCAGCGCCGTCTCCAGCGGCTGTTGGTAACTGTCGACGTACTGCGCTGAGTGCGCGTTAAACGCCTCTCGATGTGGCACCGAGTTCTTCCAGCGGCGCAGAAAAATCAGGGCGTCCCCGTTCCAGTTGGAGTCGGTCGCGTCAGCTAGCAGCGGTTGACCCAGCGTCAGTTCGTAGCAACCCGCAAAAAGCGCAATAGCAAAATCCTGCACGCTTGGCGTCTGCGACTTGTACCCATACTTGCGCTCTACCTGCTGCCACAGAAACGAGTCGAGATTGCACCGTTCGATCAGCTTACTGCGTGCGTCGCGTCCCTGCGCCAGCTCGTCGAGCAGCGACTCTAAAATCATGTCGAGCTGCGGGTCACTGTTGGCGCAGACGGCGATCATTTTGAGGCGCAATTCGTGATGTGGATAGCGGCCGATGAGCGGCAGCAGCGCAGCCAGCTTCTCCCGTCGTTCACCTGCACGCAAGAATGCCTCATGCTCCCGCGCCGTCGTGCCAAACTCAACGAGGTCAAGCCCCAGCTCGCTCAGCCATAGCGCGACCTGATCCGCTGTAAAGACCGTTTGCGCTAGCTGCACATCGAGCAGCCAGTTGTCTAAATTATCCGGCGCCGGGCCGCTGTGATAGAGCAAAAACTTCTGCTTCGGCTGCTCGCGCAGAATGCGGTGCTTCAGCGCAAACGCATTGCGCTCAATCTCCACCTTTTCCACACCAGCCAGCGCGACAGCGTCAAACTCCTCGCGCAGTTCCCGCTTATTGTCATACCAAAAGACAATGCGATGTTTGTTATAGAGCTTGTTTAACGCAGATGAGATTTGAGACATAAAAGGAAATACGCCAAAGCACAATCACCACAATGTGACAACATCGTACTGCTGGATTTTTGAGTCAACGGTCAGAAGCCTTAACCCTTCGATTTGGCTTTGTGCAATTAAGAGCCGATCAAACGGGTCGTTGTGGAACGGGGGTAGTGCATGAACAGCACTTGCATGAGTCAGCGTAATAGCGAGCGGGGTGAAGCGATGCAGTGCAACCCGCTCAGAAACGTAACGATCAGGGGGTATTGGCAGCTCCAAACGACCCTTGCCGTACTTGATTGCAATTTCCCATGCGCTGACCGCACTCAAGAATATCTCGTTGTTTGGATTAGCAATGATAGTTTTTGCAGTTGAAGAGAGCTGAGGCGCATTCAGATTCCACCACAGAAATGTATGGGTGTCTAGCAACACCTTCATACGTCAAACTCCGGCAGCGGGTCGTCAAAATTGTCATGGATGCGCACTTGGCCTGCATCATTGCCCGGTATGCGCTGCACTGCGGTTTGTTCGAACGGCAGCAAACGCGCCACCAGCTTGCCGCGCTTCTCAAACACAACCTCATCACCCGCCAATACGCGACGCAAAAGCTCTTCAAGCTGACTGTCTGTTTCGTTGATGGTTATGACCGTCATCTGTTTATCCTTCTTTAGGCTCGTCATGACGCAGATTCGCCTGCTGTGTTTTATGGTTGCGGTACGCTAAATATTCCTCGTATGAGACGAGAGCAGCCATCGGCTTGCCATATGTTTGAATAATGACCGCTTCCCCCTGGACGCGCGCCCAGTCGATCGCGCCGCGTGTGTTCTTCTGGAGTTCTGTTGAGCTGATCGTCTTTGTCATCCCATTGTCCTTAGCCAAGAAACCTGTAAGTTATATAACATCTAGGCATTTTATCACATCATCCCACCCTGTCATTCCGTACCGAAGGGTCGCAGAGCGACAGTGGATGCGAGGAATCTCTCTTCCCCAGCACCGAGATGCTTCGTTCCACTCAGCATGACAAGCCTTTTAGACCCTGTTCCCCGGCTTCGCCCAATCGGGAATCGGCTTGCCCGTGACACCCGTGATTTTTTTGAGGGCTTTGCCGAAGCGGTTGTAGTTGACGAGGACGCCGTCGTCGAGGTCGATGTCGATCTGTTTGGTGGCGAGGGGGTAGAGGATGTCGCGCTCGTAGGTGTCGGCGTCGGCGATCATTTTGTCGATGTTGGCGACTTCTTTGAGGGCGCGGGTCTTTTCAGCCGACGACGCGCCGACGCTGATGCTGACCGTTTCGAGGTGCTGGCGGCGGGCTTGCAGCTTGCTGCGGAAGTCGCGCAGATATTCGAGCACCGTCGAGGCGGTGTCTGGGCGGTAGCGGTGCATGTAGATCAGGGCATTGAAGCTCCCTTTGGGGCTGCTGAACAGCCAGTAGATGGGACGCTTCTTGTACATCTTGACGTGGAAGTCGTAGAAGTCGCGCAGGAAGTAGCTGCGGATGTCGCGGCCAATCGCCGTTTCGATAAACGCCAAGTTGTCGTCGTAATTCTGATCCCCAAACGTCACCCGCAAAAACCGCTTAAACCGTTCCGCAATGTCGTCCTCAAACCAGTCGCCGTCGAGGATGGGGATGACGTTGTCGTCGTCGGGGGCAAAGGTGGTGGTAGAGGGATAGTTGGTAGAAGGGTAGTTGGAAGAGGCTCTTTGACCTACCCCTCTATCCCCTACCTCTCTATGCTCTATCTCTCTACCCTCTACCTCTCTACCCACTATCCGCACATAGTCCGCCACCGTCTCCCCCTGATTCGCCAAAATCAGCCCCGGCTTGTCGAGGGAGTAGCGGCCGAACATGCAGCCGACGGCGTAGCTGATGAACTCGCGCAACGTGTCGGCGAGCAAACGCTGTTCGATGCCGATGTCTTCCTGCGGCCATTGGGCGACGACCTGCGGCCAGCGGCGGCGCAGTTTTTTAAGTTGTTTTTCGTCGATGGCGGCCGAGCCGTAGCGAGCATATGGATTTGAGATCAGCGTGATTTCGCCAAAAGGTACAGTGTTATTAAGCTCGTCGTCCAAATCGAATGCGTCAATAATTAAACTGTTGCTTTCTTCTTCTAACGCCTTAACCTCATCGATCACCTTAGTGCGCTGAGTCATTGTTGAGGCGTACGCTTGTGCAAGAGCGTCCGCCTTATCTTGTAAGCTACGAATGGGGTGCGTCGAGAACTCCCAAGAGGTCTCATATTGATCCCAATCCATTTTGTGTATATTTAAAAGTCTTCTGGCATTATCTTTGACGCGAATCTGATTTGACGTGTTAAATGGAGGATATGGAAGTTTAGCTATTTCACCGACGTTCACCGACAATGTTGGATTGATTGCCAAAATTAAATCGCGTACTACTCGGGAGTTTAGCACCCCCAAAATCGCTAATAGAGGAACGTTTCCTTTAACAAAGCCTGATGAGCCTCGTCCATCAAACAAAAAGCCTTTAGGCATAAAACGAAAAGCGTTTGTGGCGGAGGTAATATCTGACCAAGTAATTCCTTCGCGAAAAATGTAATCAAGATTGTAATTATGAGATCGTATCCGACCAGTTTCTTTACCGAACGTTCGAACTTCGCTACCGTCGTTTTGCCAGTTGACTAGATAATCGTGGTTGCCATACCATTTCCGAAATTCTCCACCCTTTTCATACGGAAACCATTTGATACCTGAAGATTTGGCCTCTGCACGAGATGAAACATCCCAACCAACCAAATTGTGCGAGACTTCCGTCCAAAGGCGCAGAAATCTATCGTTATTCGCAGTTGAGAGACCCAAACGGGTACGAAAATGCTGCGAAATAGCTGTATTTTGAAATGCGTGTCTAAACTGTGGGCTAACCCAGTAGGCGATGGGGGAGCCGGGGATTTTCTTGAAGTCGCTGGCACTGGCGCGGAAGAAGTTAGTGGGTAGTGGGTAGTGGGTAGTGGGTAGTGATGAGAGCAGCATGTCGCTTTTCTCGGCTTCGCTGTTGCCGTCGATGAGGCGGTGGTAGCTACCTTTGTAGTCGGGCTGTTTGGCGTTTTGCAGCACAAAGGCGGTCGTTGAAACGACTTCGCCACCGATAGTGTCAAACGCCCGCGCTCCCAAATGCGCCATCGCAATGATCGTCTCCTGCTTGAGTAGTCGCGCCCGCAGCTTTTCATAGGATGACAAGAACATCCAGCTCTGCATCGTGATCATGCCGACATAGCCGTTCGTCTGCGCCAAATCGACGTTGCGCTCAATAAACATCGCAAACAGGTCGGACTTGCTGCGCCCGTACTGCTCTCCTGCAAACTTCTTGAGCGGCGCGTTCATCCCCTTACCGCCCATGTACGGCGGGTTGGCGACAACAACGTGATAACGTCGCGCCAGCGGTTCGAGCATGTTGAGTGCCTGCATAACGAGACTGCTGAACATGTCGCCGCTGCTGCGGATCGACTGGCGCAGGGTGGCGATCTCGGTCGCCGTCAACTGTGGGCGCAGCAGCGAGCCAATATTGTCGAGCTGGCGCAGCATCCCCAAGTCGTACTGGAGCGCGTCCTGCACGTGTGCGCTTTGCGCCCGCAGCCACGGTGCGCGGGCGATGTCGCTCCAGTTGACGGTCAGCGGCTTGAGCCGCGTGATTTGGGGCTGGGGGCCGTCGGCGCGGCGGAAGAAGCGGCGGTCTTGGGCGCGTGCCTTCATCGTCAGCGCAAAGGCGGCGAGGGCGGCGGCGCGGTCGTCGATCTCCAGCCCGACCAAGTTGTGCTGCAAAATCAGGCGCGGGATGTCGCTGCGCGTGTACCCTTCTTCTTCATAAATCGCATACAGGAGGTCAAACGCATACGTCAAAATATGGCCTGACCCCACTGCTGGATCACACAGTCGCAGCGCCTCTGGCGAGGTCACACGCAGAAAATCGGTCTCCACTTCCTCTGGCGCGATATAGAACGCCATCTGCTCCGCCAGCTTTGAGTGTGGGCGGTTGAGCAACCACAATCGACCCAGCGAATTCTCCACCAGATAGCGCACAATCCAGTGGGGTGTAAATAGTTGCGTCGCGGCGGGGATATCCTGCGCCTTGATCGCCTTCTTCGCCCCGATGACGGCGTCCTTCTTCTCAGAAATGTAGAACTGGTAGAGCCAGCCGATCACCTCCACATCTTGACACGCCGCCTCGGTCAGCGCGTCGCGGGTCGCCTGCAAAATCGAGTTGGCTGAAAGCAGGTCGTCCGGCATCAGCAGTTCGCTGTAGTCGTCGATCTTCTCAAACATAAACGGCATCGCGTCATGCCACTGGTTGCACGCCGCCACCAGCAGCAGCCGATACGCCGCCTGTTGCGGATCGTCCACCCGCCCATGTCCGTTGAGCAGGTCGAGGACGCGCTGTTTGTCGACGGGCATGTCGGGGTCGAACTGTCCCTGCTTCGCCTCCTGCAAAATTTCGGGCTGCGTGCTGCCCGCCGCCGGGCTGACGACGCCGCGCCGCGTGTAGCGATTGGCGTCCATGTAGCGCAGCGCACAAAAGCGGTTGAACCACGTGTACGCCACCTGCTCGACCACCGCATCCCGGCTGGTCGCCGCGATCTGCCGCTGTAGCTCCGTCACCACTTTGGGCTTCTCGCGTGACTCAACGCTGTCTGGCTGCAACACGCGGGTGAGGCGGGCGCGGACTTGGTCGTGAAGCTGACGGCGTGCGGTTTGGGCGAATTTTTCGAGGGTCTTCGTGTTCATAGCGGTAGGGGTGAACCTATGTGTTCACCCTGCTTAGTGCGTCTGTTGGGAAGGGCAGACACATAGGTCTGCCCCTACGGGTGATTGCGGGCGGTGGACGGTTTTTGACGACATGTTAGAGCTGAATGCGTTTGCCTGCCTCTATTTGTTCGAGCATCTCCTGTCGCAGTCGGCCTAGATAATCGTCAACGTCCGCTTCGGTGGCGAGGTACGCCTTTTCGTAGATGACGTTGAGCGACTGCTTGGTGACGGTGTAGGTGAACGGTTCGGGCTGTGCGGCATCGGCTGGCTCGTTGTCGGTGGGCGGGTGGGCGAGCCGTCGCAGCTCGTCGAGCAGGGCGGGATAGCGTTGGGTGACAAATTGGTTGAGCCGATCCCGAATGACGGCGATTAGGGGTGTGTTCGCCAAGTCGCGGCGCAGCGTCTCGAACGGGTTTAGCAGACTTGCCTGGTCGGCTGGGCTGAGCTGTGCAAAGTCGGTTTCCCCCGTCAGCATCTTCTGGCGTGTGGCGAGCGTTTCTAACGCACGGTCGCGCTCCTTGGCGACAACGGCGTCGATTTGCTGCTGGAGGGTGGTGAGCTGCTGCTTGCCCTGCTGCATCTTCTGACCGCGATAGCAGGTTGGGTCGTCGAGCAGCGCACGCAGATTAGCGGCCGCGTCTCCGCTGACGTAGCTCAAGTTCGCGCTTTGCGTTTGTAGATAGCTGCGAATCTCGTCATAGATTTGGCGGCGCGTGCCGTGCATAAATTCGCGCAGCGGGGCGACGATGTCCTCTTTGTCATCGTAAAGCGCGTTCTCGTGCTTGCGTAGCTTGGTTAGGTAGAAGCTGTACGGCTGGCCGCTGACCGCCTCAAGCTGCTGGATCGGCTCATCGAGCGCGACCAAGAACGCATAGTCGCTTGCCCGCTCACGCAGCCCCTTTAGCTCCGTGATGAGGGCTTGCAACGCATCGGCCGTCTCTTGCGCCAGCAGCTTGGCCTCATTCGCATGGGGGGTGCTGTCGAAGAAGTCGCTGTAGAAGTCGCGCAGTTCGCGCACCTGTCCCGTCGTAAACTCCGCCTGTGGCTCTAGCAGCAGGTTGGCATAACCGTGCGGCGCGCGCAGGGCCGCTCCAAACTCGCGCTCATCGAGCAGGTTGCCATCCCGCCGCAGGTCGAGCTTGCCCCGCGCCAGCAGCTTGGCGGTCAGACACTGAACGGCGGCGAGATACCAGCCATACGGCTTGCGCTCAAACGTATCAACCAGCGTCTGCATCGACGTGCGCAGACCGCTGTTTTGATTGCGGTTGATGAGGCTGAACATCTCCTGCTCCGCCTCGCTGTAGGTGCTGGCGTCGTCAAAGAGGGTACTTTCTCGCTTGAGATAGCTGACGATGTTCGACTCGCGGTAGGTAGTGCCGCCCAACATGCGCAGGTGGGGATAGGTGACCTGAATCAGCTCGTGGAAGCCGCGCACGATGCGCGTCTGCGGCTCTGTGCTGCCGCTGTCCACATCCTTACCGCCAGCGACCAGCGTCGCCTGCCCAACCAGCTCGCTGACGAGGGCGCGTAGATTCTTCTCGCGGTCGGTGTTTTGGATTTGGCGGTCGCTCAAAATGCGGCGCACCGAATCGTGCTGGGCGGTGCCGAGATTTTGATTGACGTACTTCTCGGTGCGCTTGTACATCAGCAGGTCGCGCACGAGGCGGTCGCTGGTGGGCAGCAGCACGAGCAGCTCGTCGCGCCCCATCGCCTGTGAGCGCACGACGCTGGGATTTTCGGCGTGTTCGTGGAAGGGGGAGATGACGTGGATGGTCAGTTCATGGGTTCGGCCGAGGGTGCGGTCATCGAGCTTGCGCGTAAACGCATACTCCTGTCCGTTCTCGTCGTAGCGGATTTTGCGGTGCTTGATGACGCCGTCAAAGATCAGCTTGGCGAGTTCGTCGGAAACGGCCTGTGTATCGACCTCCGTTCCCTTTATCTCCTGCTCGACATCTTTCTCCTCGTCAGTGAGGTACTCATAGAGGTTGACGTTGCGCTGAATGTAGGTTTGCTGTTCGAGCAGGTTGAGGGCTTCCTCGACGCGCCGCTCGTGCGCCTGAAGGTCAACGCCAAAAGCGGGCAGCATCAGCACGGCGATGTTGTGGCGCGTCGCCTTGAACTCCTTTACATATTTGACCAAGAAAAGAGCTTTGAGGACGCGCACGGCGAACGGGTTGTCGAGATTGCGTTCGGCGGTGTGGATGGCGGCCTGTAGCGACGATTTGAGCGCGGTACGCAGCCCCTCAAACATCAGGTCAAAGGTGGCAAGTTCGCCTAGCTGCTTGTCGGCAATCTGGATGGCGACCTGCTGGAAGACGCCGAGCATCGAGCGTTCGCCGACGGAGCTGTGCTTGCCCTCAAAGGCGTTGTGCTGCGACAGGTTGCGAATGGCGGCCTGAAACAGCACAAACTGATAGGGGATAAACGGATAGCTGTCGACAAAGTCGCTTTGCTGGCGGAAGTTACGATAGGTTTGGGAGCCGTCGGCAAACTCAAACAGGGTGCGGAAATTGTTTTTCTGCTGGTCGTAAAGCGCGGCGAGTTGCCGTTCACCTACGTCCGTCTTTTGCAGCAAACGGCGGCGGATCACTTCGGCGACGTCTGCGCTGGTGAGCTTCATGCGGTTGGCAAAACGTGCTTGAATTTTGGAGAAGTCGTTGCTCTGCTGCTTGCCCATCTCCCCCATGACGGTGTTCATATCCTCTTGGGCGGTGACGATGATCCAGGCACGGCCGCGGCTCTTGGTCGCCAGACTCTCCGCAATCGTTTGCAGATTGGTCATCAGCTTGACGTTGTCGGCGATGTACTGGCCGACCTCATCGACAAAGAAGTTGAGACGGAAGTCGCTGCCCTGCGTCTCGATGTAGGCGTTGACCTGTTCAGCAAAGTCTTCGATGGAGAGGCGATACTGATTGCGGTAGGCGGTGAGGATGTTGCGGGCGGATTCGGCCGATTCTCCCGTCACGCTGGCATAGGCGTCAGCGATGTTGTTGCGTTCGAGCAGGGAGCGCGTGCGCCCCTTTTCCCATGAGTGACCAGCCGTTTGCTCAAACGCCTGCATGAAGGCGTCGTACTGACCGCGGCTATCGAGGTCGCGCTCAAACTGGGCGATGTAGGGCTGCTTGCCGTAGTAGCCGCTCATCTCGTCAAACACCTTAACGAAGACAGCCAGCAGTGCGTCGATCTCCTTCTTGCTGATGACGTCCGCCTTCTGGTCGATGTTGAACAGAATGCTGCGCGACGGTATTTGGGCGGCGCGTTTGAGCTGTCCAGCGAGAATGGCGTTGTCGGCGACGTTGCGCTTCCGCAAAAATGCGTCGAGGACGGTCTGCCCGTGCACGCTGTCGTTTTCCAGCAGCAGGGAGAGCATTTTGAGCAGATGGGATTTGCCCGACCCAAAAAACCCAGAGATCCAAACGCCGTTAGCACCCGTGTAGTCGAGGTAGGCATCGAGGAAATGCTCCAATCGCTTGGCAACCTCGTTGGTGATGACGTATTCGTCGATCTCTGTCCAGAGATTGGCCGCGTCGTCTGCTTTAATGACGCCCTCAATCGGGCGGTCGATGGGTTTTTGGAAAATAGCGGATAGGTTCATGTCGAGTAGTGAATAGCTATGGCCTGACCGTGAAGATGTTGAAGGCGCGATAGTATTTGTCGTTGGGCAGGATACCAAACAGATTGAGGGCGGTGCCTTTTTCGGCCGAATGTGTGTATTGACCGGGAAAGAAGAGGACGGTCGGGAACCCCTTGGCGGTGCTTTGCAGGTTGTTGAGCACGTTGTGTGAGCGGACGTAGGGAAACACCTCGCCAACGCCCGTGATGAAAAGGACGTCGAATGGGGCTGCGGTGATTTTTCGGCCGATGGCGGGAATGAGCTGTGTCTCAGGGTCGAGAACGCCTTGCAGCAGCTCCTTGAACTCGGCACGTGACTCCGTGCGCTCCGCTTCTAAAACGTCTTCCCAAATGCCTTCGTTCTTGAGCATCTCGACCGCCAAATCATACAGGTTGATCTTGAGAACTTTGATGCCCTTCTGCTTGAGCTTACTGACCAGCTGCTTGCCAACCTTGCCCATCGCATCCGCGTCCTGCGGCGGGTAGGGGCAGATGAAGAACGGCACTTCGTTGCCGAGTCCCTGCATCTTGAGGAAGCGTTCGCTGCTGATGACCGCAAAGAGGTGGTCTGAGCGTTGGGCGGGGGTCATGGTGGCGGGGTCGCGGATCATGTGGGTTGGGCTGAAGTCGCAATAGCAGCGAGATAGCTGTCGGGAACTTGATGGGTGTAGACGCGGCCGTTTTGTAAGCCTTTCAAGGGGAGAAAGGCAAGCGGCTCAGGGTTGGTCACAACATAGCCGAGGGGGCCAGTAAACCAGAAATCATCTTCAAAACGGGGACTGCTGATCACGTCTGTCAGGTAGAATCTGCCGACGATTCCGCCGCGTTTTAGCTCTTCATCGGTTGGTGGCTTGATATTCTCCTGACGAGCAACTGCACGCAAGCGGTCAATTTCGTCTTGGTAGACGGTTTTAGTCGCCAGTACAAACACCTCACCGCGATAGTTGGTGTTCTGACGACGGTTTTCGACGTCTTTATAGCCTTGAACAACGAGCCAAGCCCACGGCTGGCGGATGTTTATCACCTTCACTGCTGCCATAGCGTTACCCTCTCACTTGGCCTGAACGCAATCCCCACTCAGTTCTGGCGAATTCGGCCGATTGCAGTGTGGGAACGTTCTATATTGTCGACACTCAGTCACGGTAATTGGCCGATCATGCTCCGAGATTGATTGCGTATCTGCGGAACATCCGTTGGCTGAACGGTCTGTTAACAGGATTGAGTTGTCACAAGCGGCTGGCAAACCGATTAGCGCAATTATGGCGATCTGTCTGGAAAAGGCAACTGCTGGGGGCAGTGATTGTGTCGCGTTGTGTGATGCAAACTGTTTATGTTTTGCAGATAATCGGTTATGATCACGATTGTGAGATTTGAGGCATCTCATAGTCGTTTTAGTCGATCTTGGTACGTCGTCACGTCACGGAATAGCAGCGATGTGACACCTTGTTCTGGTCGCAGGAGTTTAAACATGTCATTACAATCTACCCGCTCTCGTCTACTTGTCATTTTAGGTCTGACGCTACTATTTGTTTCTCCACTTTTGGTCATTCGGCCGAATGTTGAAGCCAACGATGAACCACAATCGACCGCTATTCAGCTCAAAAACGACCGTCTGGCAAGCGTGCAGGCTGGACAATATCCAGCACAGCTAGAAGGAAGTACGGGCAGTGTTGCACCAAATCGCTATGGTCCAAACCACAATGACCCAGCTGCTGGGATTCCAGACCATGCTTATTCACCATTTGATGCCCACGTCAACGCCGACCATCCGTGTCCACCCGGTGGCTGTGAGTTTGAACAGACGCACGTACTCATTAAGCTACGTGATGATATTTCGGCCGATCCAGCGGCACGCAGCGGTGCGTGGACGTCGTCACCATCACTCAATGGTGCGCTGCAAGAGGCGGCGGTTCAATCGCTAGCGCCTGTGTTTCCAACTGCGAGTGCGCCGCGTGCGGCAGAAATGATTGAGTCGCCAGATGGACAACTTCGGCCGATGCCCGACCTCACACGCTGGCAGCGCGTCGGTCTCAGCCGTTCGGCGAAGGATGTTTACGCTATCGTTGAGCAACTGTCTACCCATCCTGACATCGAGTACGCGGAACCAGATTATCTGCGTCGCATGGCACCCCTCTCTACTAGCCAGCCGTCAACACCCTCAATCTTCGCTGCACCGCCACCAGATGGCAGCGGTGATCCGCTCTTCGCTCAACAGTGGCATCTAAACGCTGCCAACATTCCAGCCGCGTGGCAACACCTCGAATCGAACGGTTTGGAGCCGGGTGGCAGCCGTGACATCGTCATCGCGGTGATTGACTCAGGTGTCGATTACACGCATCCTGACTTGGCGGCCAACATGTGGGTCAATTCGACCGAGTTCAACGGTACGCCGGGCAATGACGATGACGGCAATGGTTTTGTGGACGACATCCACGGCGTGAACGTCGTGTCTAACAGTTGGTCGGAGAATGGCGATCCAGCCGATGACCATGGACACGGCACGCACGTCGCAGGCATCATCGCGGCACAGGCCAACAACAACGTGGGCGGAGTCGGTGTCGCCTACAACTCGCAGATCATGGCAATTAAGGCCGCCCAATACTCTGGCGTGTTGTCGAGTTCCGACATCGCGCAAGCGATCTATTACGCCGTCGAGCAGGGGGCTGACGTTATCAACATGTCGTTTGGTGGCTATACGCGCTCCCAGCTTGAAGAAGATGCGCTAGCCATCGCTTTTGGACAGGCTGTTTTGGTCGCTGCGGCTGGTAATGACGGTAAAATCAATTCGCCTTGTACGTCTGGCCGAGATATGTACCCCGCCGCCTACAGCTGGGTACTAGGCGTGATGGCACAACGACAGCACCCCAGTATCAACGGTGATTATTTAGCGGGTTTCTCGAACTATGATTGTCAGCCACAAGATTCACACGAATATGAACTTATGGCACCTGGAGTCGATGTATGGAGCACGCTACCAAATGGTTTATACTCAGCGTGGGACGGCACTTCGATGGCAACGCCTGTTGTGTCTGGAATTGCTGCACTACTTCGGACTAAGTTCAATGCTAAAGATATCTACTCCTCTCGATTCATCATGGGACAATTGGCGACCACTGGACAAAAGATGCAAGCCTACACCCCATCAACAGGTTTACCAGTCTATTATTATATTCCTGATGCAGTATCAGGTTTGTCTACCTTTCCTAACCCCAAGCTTTCATATCTCGAACATTGGGCGTTTGATACAATCACCCAGTCTAGCTTCAACGACGATGATGGTATCGTTGATTCAGGTGAAACGATCGATCTTGCTATTGTCATTCGCAACCATTGGGGTAAGGCCGACCCTGTAACCGTGACACTTGAAGCACGGGCAGAAGGTGCGTTTCAGCCTGATCCCTATATCACTATGATCACTGACACCGTCTCATACGGAGCGGTAGGCTCGTTCAACATCGACGACAATGGCTTTATCTACGAAGACGATGTGATTACTGGCGTACAGCACCCCTTCCGCTTCTATGTTGATCCTAACACACCCAACGACCACATCATTACCTTCCGCTTGACGATGACCGCCAGCAATGGCTACGACCTAGACGCGCCGCCTCTCACCTTCGAGTCGCGCCTTTACCTGCTTGTGCAGCGGGGAGTTGAGCTGCCACGTATTATAGGTGAGGATATGACCTTGACGAAAGATAACTATTACATCATCCCTCATCAGACGTTGATTGAGGAGGGGATTGTGGTAACGGTGACTGAAGGGACACAAGTGCAATTCCACAGCGGAGATCCAGCAGATCCATACAGCGAAGACGCCACAGCCTTCCTTCAAATAGAGGGGAAGTTAATTGTGACTGGAACGACTACAAACCCGGTCTCTTTCTTTCCTAGTCCAATTTTGGTTAACCGGGGAGTGGAGTTGACCTGTGTAAATCAAGGAATAATTGATGCAAATCATCTTCAACTACTAAACCCGTACATTTTCTGTTCGGATAACGGAGATTTTAGACACTCTTATTTTACATCTGATGAATTTGAACATATCCTTGTGTTCGATTCCGCTGACTGGGTGGGAACAATGTCCGCCACGCCACAGCTATTTGCACGTACCATCTCGCACTCGATATTAGATTCATTAGGTATCGGTAGCTATGACTTTTGGGTGCGTGGAACGCGGACTGCAAACTTGTTCGAATCCTCAGCTCTCATTATTGATAATCATGGAGGTTCAACGAATGGCGGAACTATTCTCACGGGCAATGTATTTCTTAAGAACTATCGGTTGTATGGACAGCAATTTGGAGATCGCACGTATTGGGGATCAAAGGCAAGTGGCATTGGATTCAGTTGCTCAGGCTGCGATTTAGCATATGGAATCGCTAACAATACTTCGACGAACAATGCCTTCCTCAACGTCTGGTGGGATCCAGATATCAGCCATTGGATGCGCATTTATTCTGAAAGTGATCGAGATAGGTGGTACTATCTAACTGGCAACTGGTGGGGCACGTCTAACAATACGCTGATCGATGCTGCAATCCACGACTACAACGACAATTTTAACTACGGTCGCATTATCTACGAGCCAAAGCTGAACACTCCGCCAGAGACCGCGTACCCATTCGTAACTGATGTAGTCCTCTCAATGGCTGATGTTGCCGATGCCACCGTAGTTGGTGCGGAGTCGGTTACGTTTACTGTCAGCTTCAATCGGGACATGAATACTACCGTCTCACCAGCTGTCTCTTTCGGGCCTGACGTACCACAAACCGACTACACTATTCATCCCATTAACGGCGGGTGGTCAGATGCACGGACGTGGCATGGGACGTTCAACATAACACCTGCAACGGGGGATGGATATCAATTCATTCGAGTGGCAGGTGCAGTAGCCGCCGATGATGCGTGGCTGGTGACGGGAGATGATTCAGAACGGTTCCGCTTTGAGATTATCACGTCTGGCACGGAAGCGATGATGCTGCAAGCGACGGGCGGTGAGGGATTTGTCAACTTGTCATGGATGCAAGATGACTTCGATATGTTAGCTGGATTCAATCTCTATCGCTCCGAAACGGAAGATGGCAACTATACACGTATCAACAACGGTCTTATCTCGGCGCAGCAGTTGAGCTACACTGATACGGACGTGCAGCCGGGACAACCGTACTTTTACAAGTTTACGATTATTAAGACAGATATGGCGGAGACCAATCCATCGAACATCGCGGAGGCAACGCCTGTCGATACAATTCTCCCCATTATCAACCATTCACCGCTGACGCAGGCTGTTCCGCAGATGCCGCTGACCATTTCGGCCGATATCACAGACAATGTCCAAGTCACGGGCGCGACGCTCTTCTATCGGCCGATTGGCACAACCATTTATACCAGCCGTGCAATGACGCACACCTCTAGTAACCGTTTTACAGCCACGCTCAGCGGCTCTAACGTGACACCACCTGGTATTGAGTACTACATTGAGGCGACTGACGGTATCAGTATCGCACGAAGCGGTCGTCCAGAAGACCCGCACCAAATCGACGTTCCCGATCAACCAGTCGTCACGTCGGTGACGCCTAACGTCGGCTCAGCCAGCGGCGGCACAGCGGTCACGATTGCGGGCAGCAACTTTGATAGCGGCGCAACGGTGACATTTGATGGTGTGCTGTGTGATGACATCACAGTCGTCAATGCCAATCAGATTACCTGTACGCCAGCCGCTCACTTCCCCGCGACTGTAGATGTTACGGTGACAAACAGTGCCTCGGCGAGTAATACACTGCTCAACGGCTTCACGTATCAGAGCGATACCGCTTTCGTGAGTCTTCCCAACACGGGGGGTGAGCAGTATGCGCTAGTCGAGGTTCCCATCAACGTCAGCGACCTCAACGGGTTGGCGGCAGCGAGCATGACGCTCAGCTATGATGACGCTGTCTTGCAAGCCGTCAGCGCACGCAGTGGGGGAGTCGCGGCTGGCTGGACGGTCACAACCAATACCAACGTTACGGGTGAAGTTCGTCTCTCGATGGCCTCATCGGGCGGTCTCGCCTCTGGTTCTGGGGTTCTGGCATACATCACGTTTGACGTACTGGGCGCACCAGACTCGATCAGTGGTTTGACGCTGACATCGGCAGATTTTAACGACGGCGCAATTCCAACCGACATCGCACATGGCTCATTCGCCGTAGATCGCGTCTATGCCGTCTCTGGCAATGTCGCCTTCTGGAATGGTGGCACGGTTCCTAATGTTGAACTGCTGCTCAGCGGCGACCGCGCCTACAACAATCTGAGTGACGCGAGCGGAAACTTCGCCGTCTCTGGTGCCCGCAACGGCAGCTACACGCTGACGGCGAGCAAGTCGGACGATGCCGACGGGATCACCGCATTTGACGCATCGCTCATCATGCGACACGATGTAGGTCTCAGTACACTCACTGGCTGGCAAGCGACGCTGGGAGATGTCAATCAGAGTGGTTCGATCAACGCTTTTGATGCTTATCTGGTGCTGCAACATTCGGCCGATTTACTCCCCGTTCCATTCTCTGGTGCGGGAGTGGTCTGGACGTTCTCTCCTACCTCACGGAGTATCCCGTCACTGACAAGCGATGTCACCAATCAAAATTTCAACGCAGGTCTAATTGGCGATGTTTCTGGAAGCTGGAGTACAGATGGCAGCACCCGCTCCACGACCAATGCGACACTTACGTTGCCTGTAATTTCGGTCGATCCTGCAACAGAAATTAGCGTGCCACTCTCGCTTGCTAACGTGACGGGCGACGTGTGGAGCGTTGACCTATCGCTGACCTATGACCCATCTGTCGTTACGCTTCAAGAGATTCGCACAACGAGCCAAACTGAGAATTGGACAATGGTCAGCAATCTGACGCAAGCAGGGATCGCACACGTCGCTCTCGCAGGTGCAAACGGACTTTTACAGGATGGTCAGATTTTGTCGCTCGAATTTGCTGTCGACAGTGCCGCTGGAAACATGTCAACTCTCGATATGACGCGAGCTGATGTCAATGAGCAAGCAGCTTCCACTCAGGATGGATATATCTATGTAGGAGGCATTCCACTTTCGGTTGGTTATGTTCATGGGAATATCGGTACGCATGTGGCTGGTTCAGTATTGGCGTGGCTTGCGTTATTTGGCTTGTCGTTGGGATTATTGTATAGACGTAGGCATCTCGGGTAAGAATCTATTTCTGGTAGCGAAGTCTATTCGGTCGTCTTTACTTTGCAAAGTCGAAAAATCAAAATCGGAGGTCGCCATGACAATTGCGACACAATTAAAAGTGCATTTTCTTAGCCTCGGAGCACTCTCAATCATTGCAATTCTGCTATTCACCGTATCACGCAACACTTCTGAGCGAACGAATATAGAAGTGGGGGGAGTGATAGAAGGCGATACAGTGTGGAGTAACGAATCTGAGCCTTATGTCGTCACTGAACAAGTTTATATTCCCAGTGGAACATCGCTAACAATAGAAGCTGGAGTGATTGTTAGATTTGAGCCTGGAACAAAAATTCTTGTGCAAGCGAACGGCAGATTAAATGTGCTAGGAGAAGATGGAAACAAGGTGCTTTTGACCGCAAATAGTTCAAATCCACAAGCGGGCGATTGGCGAGGAATCGAAATTTCCGCTGGAGCAATTACACAGTTTGACCATGCTGAAATCGCATATTCACAATTTGGCATCAGCACGAATGCTAATTCAACGTCTATCGCCAATACAGCAATTCATGAGATTACAAACAACGCGATTTACAGTGGTGTTGATTTGTCCCTATCAAACATTAACGTAAACGGTTCAACATTTGCCGCTACCATTTATGCAGCAAAGAGCTTGACATTGACAGAATCGACGGTCACTGGTGGTGCTCAAGGTATCTATGTGCATGAAGATATCTATCTTGCAAACTCAGTAATCGAATCGGCCGAACATGAAGGTGTTTTTGCTAATCAAAGGGTTCAGTTAATCAACAACACGATAAAAAATAACAATAATGCTGCTGTCATGCTGTGGGATGCTACTCATTTGAAGGACAGTATATTTCAGAGGAACACTTATGTTGGAAATGAGAGCAATTATGTTGTCGTATATGATTCCACAATCACGGGAGATGAACATTGGGATAACAGTTTAATTGGTGAAGACATCGCGTTTCGAAATTTGACGCTCAGTGAAAGTGGTTCTCTGACCCTAGATGCTGGCACAGTCATGCGATTTGAGCCAGAAGGGAAATTCACAGTTAATGGGACAATAAATTTAAAAGGTACAGTCGACCATCCCATCTTATTCACAAGTTCAGCTTCAATTCCGTCAATTGATGACTGGGATGGCGTATCGATCACAACGAGCGATATACCATTAGTCCTAAATAATTTTGTTATTGAATACGCGGGTCATACCTCTTCTGCGCTAACTATTGATGGCGAGAGTCCTAGTTATATTTATGGTGCAGTTATCCGGAATAACGATAGATATGGTGTCATATCTGGTGTTCCATTGACAGTAGAAGATTCCTACATTTACAACAATGATAGTGCTATATCAGCCAATGGCACGCCAAGCGCAACAGGTGGTTACACGCTTGTCCTACGAAATTCAATTGTGAAGCAAAATCGAGTGGGTGTGTTTGCCATTAAGGCATTAATCGACAACAGCAATATCCTTGATAATGAGGTTGCCGGACTAGAGATATGGGGCGGAACAGTGACCGATTCTACGATTGCAAATAACATCTCTACTGGTATTGTAATTAGGGCGCAAAGTCAAACGGTTATTCGGGACGCAGTAATCTACGGCAACGAAGTGGGTGTAGACATCGACCCTCAATCCCAGCGTGTCACGCTCAGCAATTCACAGATATACGAGAATGTTGTGGGACTACACAGCAATAGCTACGAGCCAATCGATGCTCGCATGAATTGGTGGGGTTCCGTATCAGGACCTTGGCATGAAATTGATAATCCTAACGGTGAAGGCAACTCCATTACCCGCGCGCAAGCTAACGTCCAATTTCATCCCTTTCGCACAGAGCCCTCGTATGCCTCAATCATACAAAGCAAGTTAATCACGATAGGTACACCGATTGATATTACACTATCACGCGGTGAGTATCATTATTTTCGTGTCGCAGGTGATGTCGTTGAAAATATGGTCAGTCGCTTAAAAGTAACCTCAGAACCTTCTACGTTAGTTTCAGATTTTGAAATAAGACTGTTATCTGGGGCTGGATATGTACCGATAGGAATAGCTTACGATGAAGTAGTTACTGTTGAAAAATCTAAACTTGAAGCCGAACTACCAGTTTCGCACCAAAACAACGACGAACATTTTTTCACATTATTTGCCCCTATAACGGACGACAATATTCAAGTCTCCCTTTTGGTCACCTCTACAACGCTTTACGTATCTGACGTTGCACCAAAAGTAGTCGGAAATGCTGATGAAGTTACATTTAGGATCAGAGGGACAGGATTACTGACCAATACGATAATGAGGGTTCGTACATCAAATTCATCTTTATTGTCACCATCGTACATTTTATCACACGATGACACACATCTCGTTGCGTCCTTTGATCTGAACGGTGCTTCTATTGGAGACGCTGATCTAATAATCGAACGTGTGTCAGATAACTATCGATTTGAAAGAGACAAGGCTTTCAGAATTGTTGAAGGGGGTCACGGGAAATTGAGGTTCTCACTAGACGGCCCTAGCACCGTACGGCGTGGGAGACAAAATCAGTTTGTGCTTGAGTATACTAATGATGGTGTTGTTGATTTGCGTGCACCATTTCTGTCTTTAGAGATTGAAAACGGAAGTCTCACTATGGGTAACCAAGCTACCTCTCGCCTCGTGCTTCTGTTAGGAGGAGACGATGGCAGAGGTGATGCTATATCTCCTGGTGAAACTGGCTTCTTTACATTCGATATATCAGCCGTGAATACAGGACGACTGATTGTAAAAGAATTCCTCCCAACTAACGATTTTTACGATTGGTCAGCAATCGCAAGCGCAATTACTGCCTATGAATTTGGACATCCTGTAGAGGAATGGGAGAGTAACTTTGTTGAGAAGATGACATTTTTGGGAAACACAGAATCATCCATTTTTTCGACTTTACGACAAATGAATAGTCGGTACGGTCGAGGTATAGAACTGAGCGAACTTTTTTTTGCCTCTCTTATCGCGCTTGACGAAAGCGGACTAACTTATGAGGAGAATGTAGCTGCTATTATTGAACGATCTAGACAAGAAAGTGGAAGTATTTCCAACAAATATCATGCAGCTTCTGATATTAAAGTTCACGTGGTGGGGAATGGAGGAGAGATCGATTCAAATAAACCCGCTCGCATATTTATTCATGGATTTCGTGGTGGAAGACCAGGTGATGCTGGAACGTTAGCTTATGAGGAGATAGCTCGTCATGAGTTTTCAAAAAACTCTGATTACAATATAGTCATAGTTAATTGGCCACAAGGAGCTGCCAATCCAAATGGAAGTTTAGGTGCGCTTGGAGATGTGCGAAATGCGTCCATACACGCTGCTGAAGTTGGGAAAGTCTTAGTACCTATTCTTAGTGCTCGTGGTCTAACAGATTGGGGGGAGACAGAGTTAATTGGTGAAAGCTTGGGGAATGTAGTAGCAGCCTATGCGTGTCGAGAGCTTCGCTCAAGGGGTTCATCAATTAATGTTCCAAAAGCCTATTTCGGTAATCCTGCCAATCCAAATGGAATTGATGGCAGTTTATACGTACCATACAATGAATGTCGTGAAGACTCTGAGTCTCTCGAAACTCCCTCAATCTTTGACGCAAATACAAACGGATTATGCGTAATTCAGGCGAATAACTCTTTGATTTTGAGAAGAGGGCGTTGCAACCTGAAATTGAGATAAATACCGAGGGTGTAGGCAGTGACAATACCCATAATGCGCTTGATAAGCCCAACATCAGTTTTGGCACCAGTGGATTGAATGTGCATATGACCATCTAATTGTGAGAAAACAGTCTCAATTAAAGAGCGATGTTTGCGAA
>JAUIAP010000049.1 GCA_030425205.1 Anaerolineae bacterium | reverse complement strand
TCTCTCACGGCGCGACCAACCGCCAAATCGCCAAAGAGCTACACCTGAGCGATGGCACCGTTCGCAACTATGTCAGCAACGTTCTCTCCAAGCTGCACCTGCATAACCGCGCCGAAGCGGCCGCCTATGCCATTGAACATAAACTGCAAGATACCCTCTAGGAGCGCGGACGCCTCGTCCGCGAGAAACTAGCGACGGACGAGGCGTCCGCGCTCCAGATTATGAAAGATTCTACGCTTCAATCCCTCCACCAAGCGACATTGTTAGTCGCCAGCGAACTCGACCTCGATAAGGTGTTACTGCAGATCGTGGAGGCGGCGCGTTCGCTCGCGGATGCCCGCTATGCTGCGCTGGGTGTCTCTAATAAAGACGGCTATTTGGAATCATTTATTCACAGCGGGATGCAGACGGGATTGGTCCCGCTGATCGGGCATTTGCCGCGCGGTCGCGGTCTGCTGGGTGCGATCATCAATGAAAAACGCACCATTCGGATTCCTAAAATCAGCGACGACCCGCGCTCATACGGCCTGCCAGAGCATCATCCACCGATGGAGAGCTTTCTCGGTGTGCCGATCATGGTGGCGGGGGAGGTATTGGGGAATTTGTACTTGACGGAGAAGATGGAGGCAGAGGAATTTTCGGACGATGATGCCCTCCTGATCGAAATGCTCGCTGCCAACGCCGCCGCCGCCATCCAGAACGCTCGCCTTTTTCAACAGGTCGAGCAACTTGCCGTGCTGGAAGAACGCACGCGCATCGGCATGGATTTACATGACGGCGTGATTCAGGCGGTTTACGGCGTGGGCTTATCGGTCGAAACCGCCAAAATGGTGCTGCCCGACAATGCCAGCGAATCGGACGAGTTGCTTGGGCTTGCGCTTGGTCAGCTTGACGACGCGATCCATGACATCCGCAACTACATCATGGATTTGCGCCCCCGTCGCTTTGGTGGCAACTTACAACAGGGGATCGAGCAGCTTGTACGCGAGTTTGAGGCGAACATGCTGGTGCCGATTGAGTTGCACTATGATGTTTCTGCAAGCTTGACTGCTGCCTTCGGCCGAACCATCTTTCTCACAGCACAAGAAGCACTGGCAAACGTTGCGCGTCACGCGAAGGCAAGCCGCGTTTGGGTTTCCGTTGTGGAAGAGGACCAAACGCTTACACTCATCATCCGCGATGATGGCGTTGGGTTTGACCCCGCCACGCGCCACAACCGTATTGGTCACGGGCTTGTGAATATGCAACAGCGAGCACGTGAAATCGCGGGACGGTTTGAGCTTAAGAGTCAGCCCGACGCTGGCACAACCCTCGTCGTGACCCTACCCCTAACATAGTCGAGCATAGAGACGGTAGACATCCGATTTCACTATATCCTCATTCTTGGACTAAGGTTGGAGAATGCCAAAATGCCCGAGCCAATATTCTCGGACATTTTGGGAGAAACCCTCGTATTGCTAACCCTGGAACTCAATAACGCCAATCATACCCCAACATAAACTTTCCATAAACCACAACTACGCACACAAAAGGGGCAAATCGTGTGCAAAGCTGTTCAGGGTTGTTCATAATTGTCCAAATGACCACGCTAGCGCAGGAGATTCTGACACAAGAGATTGCCCATGCCCTCGACGCCATCCGTACCGAGATGTGGGAAGCAGTCACATTGCCCACGCTGTCTAGTCTGCTGCTCGTGCAGCAACGGCAGTGGCGCAAGATGCAGCAAGATAGCTGGTTCGATGCGGCAGATCAGCCCACACAGATAGAACAACTGCTACGCGACGTACTGCATGCGTATGGCCGCGACCAACATGTTCATGCCAACGCAATTGAAGCCTACTATTTTAAGCAACTCTCCATCGCCAAAACGCGCAAACAGCTTCTGATGACAGAAAGCCATGCGACCGTGCGCCGCCTCGTCGTTGAACAGGGAGCAGCGGCAATCGCGCAGGTGATGCTGCGGATGGAGCGGCAGTTACGCCAACAGACGATCACATTGACGCTACGCCAGTTGCCGCCGCTGGCATATCCACCGCTACACGGTCGTGCGGATGATGAACAATTGATCTTTGAAAGATTGGCAGACCTAGACCGCTACTGGCTCGTTTCGCTCTCTGGGCTGGGTGGGTGTGGCAAAACGGTCTTGGCGCATCATGTCGTGCAGCAACTGGTGCGGGAGCTACGCTTCTTGCACGTCGTCTGGCTCGACCTGTCAGAGCTGTTTGCCAATCAGGTGGTGGATAGAGTCGATCTCCTGTTTGCGGCCCTGTTGCGACGTATGGGGGATCAGCTTGGCATCAAGACCAGTTCACTGGCGACTTTAGAGGTGCATTTACAGCGTGTATTGACGCAGGTGCCTATTCTTGTCGTGATCGATGGATTGGATAATCCTGCCGACCTGCTGCCGCTATACGGTCGGCTTTTTCAATTTATCCAACCGAGCAAACTGCTGCTCATCGGCCGAATTCATCCCCCACGCGAACCCCATCTCTTTGTCCATCCGCTCAAACCGTTGGCAGAGGCAGCGGCCACCGAGTTGTTGTTAGAGCTCGGGAAACTGGCGGGTGTGCGCGACTTAGCGGATGCGGATGCGGACACGCTGGCGCGCTTTTACACGCATGTCGGCGGCCATCCCCAAGCGATTCAACTGGTTGTCAAGCTTGTTGGCTATCATGGCATTGCGGAGGTGTTGAGCCAGTTCCACCATGCCGCAATCCCCGACATTGCCGCACTGTACCAGCACATTTATGCACGCCTGTGGCAGCTGCTGACCCCTGCAAGTCGGCAGCTTTTCTTAATGCTCTTTCTGGTCGCCGATAGCGGCAGTCGTGCCGACTATCTGGCACACATCAGCGGGAACGACGCACCGATATTCTGGGGGGCATTGGCACAATTGCTTGACCTTGCGCTGGTAGAACGCCGTGTAATTTCGGCCGAATTCACCGCGCCTTCCCATTACGCCATTCATCCCCTCACCCGCTCCTATTTGCATACTCTGCATCCTGTCCCGTCACTACACGAAGTCATCCAGCGTGCCTGTGCCTACTGGCGCGAGCAGGTCACATCGGCCGATCTATTCGACACCGCCTCCCCCAACCTCGCCCGACTCAGCGCGGTTGCTTGCGCTGAACCCGCTACATGGGAGGTGTGCGCGACGCTCATGGCTGACCTTTATCCATTTGCCCATCACAGTCAGGAATGGGTCGCGTGGATTCAGTCGCTTGCGACCGCCTGTCACCATGCGCCAGTAGACCATCCGCTGCGCCAAAAGCTGTTGTGTCAACTGGGCAATCTCTATCGGCTGGCGGGCTTCTTGCCACAAGCGTTGACCCACCATCATGCCGCCCTCACCCAAGCGGAAACCCAATCTGACATCGCGGGAATCAGTCGGGCGGCTTACTATTTGGCAATTGACTATCGCCAATCCCGCGACTATACACGCGCCATGCAGTATGGCGAGATGGCGCACGATGTTGTGGTTGAACTCAACCGTCCGCCTGAGTTTCATGCGCTGGCCATCAACACGTTGGGCATGATCGCGCACTTTCAAACTCAGTTTGAGCAAGCATGCTTGTTATTTGCTCAAAGTTGGCCGTTTGCCGCAACCGCCTCAGCGACGACCCGCGCCTTGATTCTCAACAACTGGGGCAACGCGCTCTGGCAGTGCGGCAATGTGGTGGAATCGGCCGAAAAGCTCAACCAAGCGTGGCACTTAGCCCAAACCACCGATGCGCGTGAGACAGTTGATACGGTGCTGACCTCGTTGTTTGGGTTTCTCGTTCAGACAAAAGAGTGGGAATCGGCCGAATCGCTCCTGCCCGATGTGCAGCAACGCGCACATGCGGGCGTAACCGATCTGCGCAATCGCATTCGTTTGTTGGGCACATTGGGTGCCTATCATCTAGCGCATGGTGCGCTGGCGGAGGCAGAAAAACTGCTCCTAGATGCCCTACGGCGTGCTGAGGCAGCGCAACTTCCACAGCTCACCGTTGAACCGTATGCGCTGTTGGCGCGATTGGCACAGCAGCGCAACGCGCCGCAACAGGCGGCCGAATGGTGGCAGCAGGCGCGGCAAGCCGCCGCTGACGACTGGACACAACACCTGCTGCAATACCACCTAGCACAAACCTAATCTAGCCAAACGGGATCGCATCCCATCGCAATCTCAGCCTCGATCTGTTCATGATCGGTCGACTCACAGAGGGTCCCGTCGATGTTGAAGCGCGGCAGGAATTCGCTATCGTGTGTTTTCTTGTTGGGGCAATGACTGCACGCCTATTGCCATAGATGATCTGTCTTGCCCAATGATTGAGGCATGTTCGCAGAATTGCCAAGATCAATGTCTTTGTTACCGTAATTTGTAACAGAACCAAACAGATCGGTTCGCTACCCAAAATGCGTGTCCTTGGCTACGGTTTGGCTACGGTAATCGCTTATTGTAACCCCCATGAACGAGCAAAAACGCATGTTAACTGAAACATATTGCGCATATTTGGTGCGCTTCTGGCGCAATGATAGAGGTTGGCACGGCCTCGCCAAAAATGTGCAGACGGGTGAGGAACATCATTTTGCGACTGTTGAAGCGTGTTTGAGCTTTTTGCAGGCGGCGATTTCAACGCCGAACGACGATATTTCATTTTTTGAAGCCTAACCAAAGGAGATTATCATGTCCGCATTCCGTTTTCGTTTTTCCATCATAGTCGCGTGTGTAGGCATTCTGCTTGCGCTTGGATTGGCGACGCCGCAAGTCGGTGCGAAGCCCGTGCCGAATCGCGCCACCGCTCCGACCGCGCTGCCCGATCATTTTGTGGAGGTAGTTTCGGCCGATTCCATCTCAATCGACTTTAACTACAGCTACGACAGCGACGGCAATCAAGATGGCGGCTCATCTAGCAGTAGCAACATCAACTTTCCCGCGCTCCCCGTTTTACCAGACGGCGCAACGATCAAGAGCGCGCGCCTACTCATCAAAGATGGTCAGATGCGCGGCAACCAATTTCACGTCGAGCTAATAGACGCCGGCACAAATCAGACCATCGACCAATACATAACTTACAAGCCGCCAACACCAGAGGGATTAGGGAAATATAAGTGCTTCGATCTGTCAAAAGATTGTAGTGCGGTGTTATTGCCTAAGCGTGGTTATTCGTTTGAAATCCCAATTGGCGTTGTGCAAAATTGGTATGCGCAGCAGTCACCCGCTGCCTCGCTCGTGCTTGGGCCAGATGCACAGGGGTTTTCTACTTGTGATATGTATGCCTATGTAGTGACCAACGCGGGTTACAGTCAGGGGTGTGCGCTTGTCGCGGATGCGGGCGTGGAGCTGCAAATTGAATATGACCCGCTGACGCTCTCAACGATCAGCAAAACGCGCTCGGCCGTGCCGTCAGAACAGGAGGGGAACCTCACACAAACGCACCATGAATATCTCCTTCCAGACCCCGCTGTTTCTTGGGAGTGGACGGCTCTCGCGTCTGCCCAAACGGACAACGTTGGGAACATCATCAAGCCAAACCGCACGACGCTGAGCCTATTACATGATGGCATTGACGACATTAGCGGCGCGATCCGTGTCAATCAAGACCCAAACGACAACACCAGCAACCACATCAATGCACTCGCTATTTATGGTGCATTCAACAATGAAATGGGTGTTGTTGAGAATAGAGACGGCGCGACGGACGACGTCGATCTCGTCTATGCCTCCCCAACCGACCTACCGACGCCGACGGAGGGGGGTGTCTCTAGCGCGCAACCTCTCGCTGACCAGTTGGCAAACCTCTATCAGTTTAACGTGCCAGCCAACACAAATCTCTACATCAAGGCAACCGCACCCAGCGATATCGATCTAGAAATGCATCTCTTTGCCCCGCACTCGCTGACGGGAGAACGCTATGTAAAGCCCGAAAACGCGATCAAGGCCGACTATAGGCCCATCGCGGGTGGTCTAGGTGAATATGTAATGCAGGGTGAAGTGGAGTCCCTTTCTGTCCAGAAGTGGGGTTTGCTGCTAACGCACGATTTCTGCATTGATCCCGGTCGTGGCGCGATGTGTAGCGTTGACTTTGAGCTAATCGCCTGTCCACAGGGCAAGTTCTATTCAGAGCGGTTCGATGGGTGTCAGCCGCTCATCTTCCCGCACCCATCGCTAAACGGTGGCACCATCCCGGCAACCCCATTTAAAACGACGAGTGATAACATGCGCATCTTTAGTGAGGGTGGGTTTGATGAGAATCCGTCCGCCATCGAATATGGTGGCAGTTACGACTACTGCACGACAGATGAGGCGGTCGGGATGCCGCTATTGGGAACATCGGCCGATACTATCTCCTCCCCACCCTCAGAAACACTCATCGCCGTTTTGCAAGGCAGCGTTTGTGTTACGGATGCGGGCGCAGTCGAAATCATCAGCGTCGATGGCTTTGGGGCAATGGTCGGCCCCGCCGTGCGTGAACCCTCAGCGCGCATTCATGACCTCAACGGGGCATCGGTCAACGTCTACTTTGGCAAGCTGTTTACCGCGTATGGCTCCAACTTTTCAGACGAGAAGATGACGCAAGACGCTAATAACAAATTGCGCTTCAATGGATCAGATGCTGCCTTGTGGAAGATCGACCCGTGGAAAAACGACTGGCCGAGTATGACAGCCAATCCCACCATCGACGTGCAGGCGAGTGCCGTCATTGGCAACGATAGTGGAACCGTGCCAATCGATATGTCGCCCGATGTTGACAATGTCAACTTGAACGCATCATGGCAGATCGGCGGCAATTTTGCCAATCAAGATTTTGACTTCTCTGCCACCAGCGGCACGGCGTTGCCCAATTTTGAGTTTGCGTCGCTACAATTGCGCCCCCATGCCCCATTTGATTTGCAGACTGCATTCAGCGGCAATGCGGAAAGTGCACGAGTGACGGAGATGCACCTAACTGACGCGACGATTCACCAATCGGCCGATCTCGGCAGTGCCTACCTGCCCATTCAAGCGATCGTTCTTCCCGTTGGCGTGGAGCGCAGTCAAGGCGAAGGTTGCGGCAATAACCACTGTTTTGACGCACGCAACGCCGACAACATCAGTGATCGCAACTGGGAGATGCCCGACATCCACATTCAGGAAAATGCAGGACGGATCGTCGTGGAACGGGCAGGGCGCGTCGATGTTTTTTCGGCCGATCACCCCGACTCTGAAGCATTGCGTGCCGCAACAGGTTCGGTCGAGGCAGAGTTTGACTTCGAGACGTTTGATGGGGAAGTCTTTGTCGGCTTTGAAGATTGTGACACAGAGGATGGCGTTGATGAAGAGGTGTTAGTCATCAGAGGCAGCACCAGCATCGCTCTCCCCGCGCTGGCAGATGAAAATGCAGATGGCGGCGGCGGGCCCGGCATTTCGTCCACGTTCAAGCTCTGTAAAAACGCACTATACGAAGTCTCGCTCACCTTTGACGCAGACCCGCCCGGCATTCCCGTCGGCTCAACGGGGTTGGTACTGACCGAGTTAGGTGGCAGCGTCAAGATCGTTCCCAACCAATACGCCATCATCACCGTGAATGTTGCCTTCAAGATGACTCCTGAAGGGACGCTTGAAGATATTCAAGGCTCCCTGACGATTGACACACGCGGTATGTTTGAGATTGAAGGGGGTGCAGAGCTAGTCGGCACATTTGATTTGAGCGGCTCAATCTCTGTCGCGTGGAGCCCAATTGACGTGTTGCTGCAAGTCAATTTGGAGCTGTTCACTTTGTTTGACGATGACGAACCAGAGTCGGTGTTCAAAGGCAGCGGAACCTTCCACATGTGGCGTGGGCAAGGCTGGGGCGATCCTGCGCCCTACCCGTGGCTACCCGATGACAACGACATCCACTTTACGGGCATCATTGAGGCGACGATTCTGATCAAGAAAGGTCAAATTGGCGAATACTTCAAGATGAAGCTGCCACGCAAGGATATCGATCTGCAAGTAGAGTTCAAATTTGGCGAATTCTGCGGCAACGACGACTGCTCACAGTTGATTTGGGGCGTACAGGGCAAGGTGAAAATTCTGAAAGTGACGGTTGGTGTCTTTATTGGCACACGCGGCAACAAGCTGATCGGCAGCGGCATTCAGATGGACTTCTTCATGGGTGACAAGGGAATGCGCCTAATCGATGAAGCGACGGGCAGTCGCGCCAACGTTCCGAATGGGTTGGTATCATCACTCAAGGGCGGAGATGTATCGGTGGAGATTTCGGCCGAATCTGGCTGTCCCACCGAAAACGACATCGCCACCTGCACATTCAGCCTCGACCCGACCACAGAGGAAGTCCTCTTTAGCATCGGCTGGTCCGAAGGGACGCTGCCGCAAGTTTCGCTGTTCACGCCTAGTGACAAAGACGTGCTGGCTGAGTTTGGGCAAATCATGAAGCCCGGCGAGAGCTACGAATTTGATCTCGACGGCGCATCTTATGCCTTTGCATTTGATGCAACGGGCGCGATCATCACCATCCTCAATCCAGAGGTGTCCAACTCACGCCCCAGCGATTACTATATCAAAATCGGTGGCATTGATGGGGAGTCTGAGTCGAATTACAATGTGTTCTACTTTGAAAATTCGGCCGCCCCAACGCTCAATCTGACTGCGCCCAACAACGTCACAACATCGACGACGCTGGATATTGATTGGACGAGTTCGGCCGATAACACCATCCCGCTCGATCTGTTCTACGTCACTGAAGCTGATTTCCTAGCAACGCCAAACCCACCGACGTTCCCGATTTCAATGACGATGGACGCAACAACGGGCAGCTACACATGGCAACCGATCGGACTTGCCAGCGGCGACTATCGCATCAAGGCGCAGTTGCAGCACCCGATTCACGGCGTTATCTCCGCCTTCTCGCCCGGCACATTTACCTATCAGGACACAACGCCCCCCGCCGTGCCGAGCAATATCACTATCCACGACGCGCCCGATGGACATGACGACCTGATCGTGATGTGGACGCGCAACAGTGAGGCTGACCTCGCGTGGTATGAAGTTTTCTACACCGCGCCATCGCTCGATGAGATCAGCGGGCTACGCGACAAGAAGATTACGGCGGTGCCATCCGACCCCGTTCTCGCACATCCAACGCATGAACAGGCGCGACTCGGCAGCTTGATCGTCGGCACACAAACGACATTGTGCGTGCGTGCTGTTGATGCGAGTGGCAATGTGAGCGCGTGTTCGGCCGATTTTACCGCCACCCCCAACGGCTTAGGCGCAACCCGCATCACAACCCCAACGCTCAACGCAGTGCAGGTTGCACCCAATCGCGCCGTAGAAATCGACTGGAAATTTGATGACAATGCTGACGGCTATCTGCTCGGCTGGGGTAGCGGCTGCAACGCGACGTACAGCGGTGTTCCCGCAGACGAAGGGCGCACAAATCTCAATGTCGGCGGTGTGGGGTCGTTCACGCTCAACGGCCTGCCAGCAGGGACATATCGCATGGCGGTGCGAGCCTACACGGGCAACGTGACCACCCTTTCCGCATGGTCAAGCCCACTCAGCGTAGTGCTGACAGACGGCGTTGATAGTAACTTAGACGGGTTGCCCGACGATTGGGCAGACGTGTATGGAATCAGCGGCGGCACACTCGACTTTGACGGCGACAACCTGACCAATGCGCAAGAACTCGCCAATCTCACCGACCCAACCCGCCCCGACAGCGATGGCGATGGCTTTGGGGATGGGGATGAAGTCAACGTTGCGGGAACCGACCCGTGTCTGCGTGGCGACTATCCTGAAACGGCTAACAGCCATCAACTGGTTGTCTATCCGCTGGTCGGCTCACCCGTTATCGGTTTCGGCCCTGACTTTGACGTGGCAACCAATGACGTGTTTGGCACGCCAGTCAGCTACAACATCGGCATACAAGGCACGGGGTCAGGCGTTAACTGGACAGCGACCGCCAGCGATAGTTGGATTGCGCTCTCCACCATAAGCGGCACGCTGATCGACGGCAATGATCCTGCCCAGCTCGACATCAGCGTGAACGCGACGGGGCTGGCAGCTGGTTTCTACAGCGGCAGCATTACCATTGATGGGACGAGCAGCGACCCCCTCTACAATGCACCGCGCACGATTCCCGTGCGGATGTGGGTGCAGCGCGAGGTTGCGCGGCCGAGTACGTCCCTCTCTGGTCTCATCTTTGACGACACAAACGGCGACGGCGACCGTGATTCCGGCGAAGACGTGGTGCGCGACGCGACATTGCTGGTGCTGGATGGTAACGGCTTTGTGGTTGCGGAAATTCTCGTCGAAACAGATGGCACATTTGACCTGAGCGCACTCCCTTACGCAACGTATCGCCTGATCGCGTGTCGCTCAGTCTGTGATGGCGACATTCCAGATGGCAGCGTTGAGATTGATCTGACCGTCAGCAACAACACAGAAACGGGGCTAGAAATTCCGTTTGTCGATTCGATTCCGCTGGCTGTGGGGCTGCAAACGCTGGAGAGTGATCGGATGACGATGAATATCGTTTGGATGTTGCTTGCGCTTTCGGCCATGACGGGAGTTGTTTGGCATTGGCGATGGGTCGTTGATTAGGCGATCACTTCGCCTATTGTGTCAACGCTGCACTTTGCCCTGTGGCAAACATAGCGTTCTCGTTGGTAGCAAAGTGGATCGGCTTTCGGCCGATCCGCTTTGCTTTGATTCACAAAGAGTCGGTGTCCCCCCTGTCGAATGGCAATTCACCGACCGTCCGTCAACTTATTGTGTCCTTACTCGGCTTATCACGCACGGCTGCACCAAGCAGTAATAGGGAAACAACCGACCCTGCCAGCAGGAATAAGAGCAATCTGTTGGGAGCCATCACCGATCGGCTTGCCAGCGTCACTGCGGTTGGGACGGTGTAGTTAACATCGAGAAAGGGGGCTGTCGTTCCCATCAGGTCGCCCAACCCCTGATGCTGAATCGCTAGATAAGAAATCGTCTCCTCCGTGATCGACCCATCGGACTGTAACACCTGTATCGTCTTTGTAACCTCGATCAGGCGGTCACTGCCACGCAATAGCGTGCCATCACCGTCCAGAAAGTTGACGGTGGGATTGCCTGAACCTGTTTGCGGAAAGGTGAGGCGGAACTGCGTCAATCCGGCCGTGTTGATGGCGGCAAGTCCCGCTGCGGTCAAATCGACACGCACGGCGTAAAACGCATCTTTGGCCGTGCCCTGAAAACAGCCCGCATCCGTCGCAGTGGCCGCCTCTGTCAAATCGCTCGTTTCCACTGCGGGTTGCCCAAATGAGCCAGTCGTGACATCGAGGGTTGGGAGCCCAAGTTCGACCGATTCAAATGGACTCGTCCCACTGCCACTGCCGCGAATGAGATAGAGCGAGGCACTCGTCACTGCCGCCCCAGTCGGAATTGCAGACGTGTCGAACGACACCAAGCCCGCTCGCAATACGTCCCCATTCTCACCGACGGAAATATCGCTATTGCTGACTGTTGCGCCGTCTGTCCAGCCATCATTCAAACCGCCTTGCGAGAAAAACGTCTGCATCACCTCCCCCCTAAACTTGGGGAAGAAGTACGCCTCTGTCTGCTGGGTGATTTTATACTGGTAGCCATCGTAGTCGAGATGGATGGGATCGCCAAAAATACGGAACTGGGCGCGGCGCGTGGGACGCTGCGGATTGCCGCCGGGCAGTGGGTCGTAGGTCGGTGGTGTGGTTCCGGGCTTGGGCAATACGCCGGGATCGCTATCGCCATCACCATAGGCATGGTGCATCAACCCGACTGAATTATCGTAGTGCAAGCGCGCGTCGGCATTGGCCCACCCTTTGCGCGTGTTCTCAACTGTCGCGATCATCCCGTTGAGTTCCGCATTGGTGATGAGAGCGTTGTCTGGATCACGGCTCAAGTCACGCCGCTTGGGACAGGCGTAAATCCAGCATGTGCCAAACTCGACATCGAAGTTGGGAAAGTCATAACTACTCAAGAGAACGTCAATAGAAGGATCGACCGACTGAAAGGTGTGAACGGCGGACAGCGTATTTTGTTCAATCGTGGCAAACAGTGCGGCTTCACTGCCCGCGATATCTAAATCCATCTCTTTGTAGTAGCCGCCATCCGACTTCCCCGCCAGCACATCATTGCCGCCGATACTCAACAGCACCGTGTCAATCGTCGGGTTGGCCGTTAGCTCAGCGACGACGTTGGCGATCCAAGGATAGCTTGTGGTGTCTGCCCACTGGCGGGCTTCGCTACCTGAGATGGCGTATTCATCTCCTTGATAGCCCGGTCCGGGATCGGCGTTAAGCGATCTGCCGATCATCTCTTTATCCGCCTGTCCGAACTTGTCGAAGATATCGTTGTGTGAGCCATCGTCCCACATATATTGTGCCCAGCTATCGCCAGCGATTAGCGCACGCGGAATCGCGTCGTTTGTGACACAGCTTGCGCCTAGCGTATCTTGTGCATTGACAACTGGGGAAAACAGCAGCGTGATCGAAAGCATTATCAGTAGGATCGTGAGATGTTTGCGGGTCATGGTTCATTTGCTCCTGCGCGGCGATCGTTTTTTCGGCCGAAATCACCACGTTCAACCCGTCCACTATAGTCCCCCCATGCCGGATCTTGCAAACCCGCTTCACGGGCTGACGCGATTATGGGTGGCTGTTGGTATATCGCGGTGTTTTGGATTCGGCCGATTTACTCAATCATCCACTTCTCTCAACAGTAACCCGATCCGCTCCATCCTCTTTTGCATACATAAACTAACCTATCTAATTGCATCCCCCTCCTCTATTCGGCATAAAGCTGTGTAACTTTCAAAAGTGCGTGTCGATTTCGGCCGAATTTTCCATACAATCGCTCTCATTAATTATGAAGTCAATTGACTTCACAGTGACTTCATAATGAAGTCTTATTGACTTCACATGACTTCATCAAAATGTTTACTTGACAACAGAAATCCAGCATGTTATTTTTGAGGTCAAGTGACTTAAGCGTGACCTCACATTGACTTCATTGTGAAGTCAATTGAAGTCAACAATAATTTTCATGAGTGAGGATCAAATCCAATGACAAAAGTGATTGCGATTGCAAATAACAAGGGAGGCGTTGGCAAGACAACGACTGCCGCTAACTTAGCATATGGATTGGCAACTGAATTAGGGGAGGGTGGGCGTGTCTTGCTGCTCGATCTCGACACGCAGGGGAATCAGGCAGATATGTTTGGTGTACGTGAGCGCGTCTACCATCCAAAATTAAACCCAGACGGGGCATGTATCAGCAACCTCATCAACGATTCCGATTGCCCCATGCGCGAGTTTATTATTAGCGTTGATCGCGGGTCAGAGGGATTAAATCGGCCGAATCTCTTTCTCGCCCCTGCCACAAATGAGCTTAGTTTATCTATAGATAATGTGGTTGCCATCGACTCCGTCAATGCATACCAAGCCTCGATCAGTCGTTCACGACGTGCGCCAGTTATCAAACGACAGATGGATACACTACTATCCGATCGTTTTGAACGTGTCAAACCGACATTCAGCTACATCATCATCGACTGCCCGCCTAATCTCGATGCACTCAAAACGGCTGTCTATGAATTTGCCGATGATGTGATCGTGCCAGTTAAGACAGATCGCCTCAGCGCAATCGGCGCACAGCAGCATACGGACGACATTTTGATGATGATTCAGGAGCGGGGCTTCAAAGTTCGCATCTCGCACATCGTCCCAACAATGATGCACAATCGCCAAATTTTGGCCTCGCAAACGGTCGAGTGGCTAAAAAATCGCTATGGCAATCGCGTTTCAACCCCGATTCCCGAAAGCGTACACGTTAAAGAGAGTCCCGCGGCCGATGGGCGCACGCTGTTCGAGTATTCGCCTGAATCCAAACCGGCTAAAGCATATCAAGACCTCGTAAGGAGCGTTCTCAATGGCTAAGAAAGATTTTTCCTCACCTGACCAGTTGGTCGATGCATTAGAAGACCTCAGCGCACGCAAACCAAAGCAAACACGCTCGAAGCTGTTCTCCCAGATGGATGGGCACAATGCGCGCGACATCGCCGTTGCGACAGGCGACCGCACGATGGCCGGACAGTACAAGCGCAAGCAGATTTTGATCGCGCCGGCCCAACTCGACTACGTGCGTGAGAAGGCAAAAGAGTTGGGATTAAGTCAGGCCGCGCTCTTTCGTTGGCTGATCGACTATGGGTTGTCTGCGCTCGATGAAGGGATCACGCCAGAGGTCGAAATCGTCGCCGTACGCGGTGAGGCAAAGCTGTCTCATTGGACAAGCAATACATGAGGGCAACATGTCTGAGAGCAATTTAGCTGTGGTCGAACAACGCAGCATTCAGTTTTATGATGATGAGATCGTGGCGGTGCGGGTCGAGGATGGGGGGATTTATGTTCCAGTTCGGCCGATCTGCGATTTAATCGGTGTCGCCTGGCAGGGGCAGAACGAGCGCATTAGCCGTGACCTGGTGTTGAGCCAGTTTGTCCGTTCCGTAAGTGTTACACTTACAGAACCCAATCGCACGCGTAATATAGAGATGCGCTGCCTGCCACTCGACATGTTAAACGGTTGGCTGTTTGGCATCAATGCGTCGCGGGTGAAGGAGGCAATTCGGCCGAAATTGATCCAATACCAAATCGACTGTTACCGCGTTTTGTCCGAAGCGTTCTTGCATGACCAAATCACCCATCGGCCCGATAAAGTTATCGACAATCTACTCGATGGCGACTCTCCCGCCGCACAAGCCTACAAGATGGCGCGCGCCGTCATGCAAATGGCGCGACAACAGTTGATTCTAGAAGCCAAACTCGACGACCATATCGTTGAAACCCGCAGTGATATCCAACTGCTCGACGCGCGTTTGCAAACACTAGAAAGTGACAGCAGCAAGGCTGTCTCACACAAAGTCGATGAGGCGCAAGCCAGCCGCATTAGCCAAGCGGTCAAGGCAATTGCCTTCGAACTCGGTCAACGCAGTCGCCGCAACGAGTTTGGGGGTGTCTATGGCGAGCTGTACCGTCGCTTTGACATCACAAGCTACAAGATGCTGCCAGCCAGCAAATTTGACGAGGCAATGAACTTTCTGACGGGTTGGTATCAATCACTGACAGATGGGGAAGTGCCTTTCTAAGCCGAATTTCGTCGTTTCACGGGGGACGCTAAATCACGAGTCACAACACGCTTTGGCGTTAGTTTTAGTATGGTGTGTTTTGTCAACTGTAATAAGACAATCGACGGCGTGCAGGCAATTCGCTGTCGTAGAAATGAACAAACAATTTAGCCTGTTTTCCTAGCACACCTGATCTGAAATCTCTGAAATTGATCTTCGCAATTTTGGGCGATCTGTTTATAATCGTTTGAAACTTTGACCTAAAAACAGAACAAGCTCTGTTTTCACTTTCGCGGGTGCAGCAGAGCTTGAACGGATGGGGTATAAAGTTTACCTATCTACGGATTGTGTTGATTGGGCAAACCGTTGTAAATGATTATACGAAATTGTGTCATCATTGCAAAACAGACGCACTCTCACTCAGCTACAATCCTCAATTTAATACAAGTTTTGTTATCAGGATTGGCTATGCGTCTCTATTCAAACAATTTAACTTCTCGTTCTGCCAAAAACCGTCTCTCTTTGACCGCAATGTTTGCGCATTGTAGTTAAAGATAGGCGGTTTTTTGCCGTCTCTAGGATAAACATTTCTATCCTAGAAACGAAAAAGCTAGCCAAATGGCTAGCTTCTAAAATTGAATATTTTCGTCTGAGATAACCCATTAGTTTCGACCCTGATGGTTATCTCACCAAGAAAGCTCCTTGATTGGGGAGGGGGATGGTGTACCTCTCACATAGGAGCCAAAACAGCATGGCAACGATAGCACGATTCCGTGATCCTGTCAATTTGTCCGCGCAATTGCGCGCTGCCAACGAGCGGCTACTGACCATGCGTCAGCAGCGGACACCGCGCGTGACAGATCAGGAGATCCATTCAGCACAAGAATGCGCCGCGCAACACGCGGTGCAACATGCTGTTTCTATCAATACTGCACCGCAAGTTGCCACTCTCCGCACTCGGCCGCCGGTTCAACCATCTCCACAAAACCAACGCCCACGCCAACCCATCTCGCTTGACATTCTGCCAGACGCGCCATGCGTTGTGACGCAAAAGCGCACAACTATTCGCGTGCAGCCGACACTATTGGCGGCAATGTTGCGCGAGGAGATGGCGGCAATCGGCCGAATTTGGCTACTCTGTCGTCATCTCGACGCGCAGGGCAGGGGGTGGTTAGATGTCACTGAGGTGAGAACTGCCCTAACAGATAAGGCGTCACCCCTGCGCGTCTGTGGCTGGCGACGACTGCGTCAACTTTTGCAGGCGGGAAAAGGGGTGCTCTGGGAACGGGATGATTGCGGTCGACTCTGGCTCTATGGCACAACGCGCGTCGCCGCAAACCTAGATTTGGCTTATTTACAAGGCAGCGCCGTCGAACTTCCCATCGCAGACCTGTTACAGACCATCGGCGGCGTGCGTGCCAGCTTCTATGCCTGTTTTCATGCCGGGCGGGAAGCGTTGCCTATCTCACGGGACAGCTTGCAAACAATCACGGGCGTTGCCCCGCGCACACAGCGTGACTACGACCAACAGTGCGAGGTCGCGCGCGTCACCAACTTCGCCATTTTAGATACACAAGATAGAGAACTTGCCCTGTGGGAACATGGTCGGGCTGCCTTTGCCTTCACCGCGCCAGACGGCGACCGGCGGCTCCAATGGGCGCGCCGTCTCCCCAACAGCTATCTTGCACCTTACGAAACGAGTGCCACCGACGGCACAAAGCCACTCAACCGCCAACTGCGACGTGACCTTGCGAAATACGGGACACAGGGCAACACGTCACAATCTAAGCGGCAAGAGCGACTTTACTTTACCGACGGACGGCACGCCGCTAAACAGGCGCATAAACAGGAACGCCTCTACTTACGCGAGCGTCAGAAATCATGCACGGTTATTTGGAATGGCTGGCACAATACGACCAACCAACGGCAAGAAGGAGACACGAAGGCATGTGACTGCATCATTCAACATTCGTAATTTATCCGTGCCGCGAGGTCGGAAATTGTTTGCCGTGCTTTTACGGGATTTCTCTTTACTTTTTCCTGTTGCTTCTGGATGCCTACCGTCGGTGTCCCAGTCCTAGTGACAAACGGCCCACCGACGGTAGGTAAGCCGTCCCGCTAGTTCACCACACGGTTTTGCCAGTCAGCAGTACTTTGTGAGGCGCTAGTTTCTCTTTAGCTTTTCAATTAGTTCAGGATTATCATGGAGAAATCTAGACTGCTTTAGATAAAATTGCTGATACGCTTTGCTTAGAATAGGGAGATATTTCCCTATGACTTCTACAACTGGTTTTCCCTCTTTGACCAAAAACAGTATCAAATCCTGATTTGAATAGGATTTTCTTTTACCTTCCGAATCCTTTAGATAGTTCTCTACAGCTTCCTGTTTGCGATGTAAAAAATCATCATAACTATGACTGTATTCTTCTTGCATCCTCAAAACATTGTTCTGAATTTCTTTTTTATTGTTATTCTTTTGCACCCACAAGAGCAGATCGTCTGGAACGACTATCGGATCAAGTTCATCCAGTTCGACAACAAGCGCCTCCCATGCCTCCTTTTGTTCTGCGGAGACAAGCGGCTCTTCAAGAAACTGTCCATAGGCTGCTGCCAATAGTTCCCCGAGAGCTCCAGGAAACACCTGACGTAATAGAATGCGCAGCTGTATCGGACGGTTTTGTATCAGTTTGTCCACTTCTTCTTGAAATTCAGTTATATCTTCAAGTGAACGTTGTTGGGTAATAAATTGATTGAGGAGGTCGATGACCATGGATAATTGGTCTTTGTCTCCCTGCAATTGTTTCGATTTTGATTCAAAATGAGCGTGTAGGGACGTTTCGTTTGCGAGACAAAGACGAATTTCCTCAATCGAAAAAGACAAGTTTCTAAGGGTCTTGATCATGCGCAATCTGTTGATCGTGTCACCTGAGTATTCTCGGTAGCCATTTTCCAGTATTTCCGGCTGGATTAATCCAGCCGCTTCATAATAACGGATTGCTTTTTTTGTCAGGGCTGTGGTTTCTACTACTTTTGCTATCTTCACTATTTTTCTCCAAGGAACGTTAGTTTTTTTAAGGATAGGCGCGTCCCCAAGGGAACAGTCAAGTAATTTTTACATTAATATGACTGGCTATATAAACTAGGCTCTGCACCTGATAGCGAACCTCACGCTTGAGACTGCTGGTCGTGATTTTTAGATAGCAAAACTGTTAGCAAAGTTCACCTAGAAGGAAGGTGCGTGTGCATCGCTGGCGGCGACACCATATTTTCGAGACGCAAATCGCCAATCGTGATGGTGATGTGGTCGCCACTTTGCAAGGTGAACGAGTCGTCTGGGACAAGCCCTGTTCCCGTCATCAGAAATACGCCCTCTGGAAAATCGAGCTCACGGCACAGCCAAGTGACGAGTTCGGCCGATTCCCGCTTCATCTTGTTGACGTGGGTCGCGCCATTGAAAACGACGTCGCCCTGTCGAATGATCGTCAAGCCGATTGGCAACGTGCGTAACATTAATTCCCGCCCCAGAACGAGGGCTGGCCCCAACGCACACGCACCGCGATACGTCTTCGCCTGCGGCAGATAGAGCGGATTCTCGCCCTCAATCGAGCGTGAGGACATATCGTTGCCGACGCAGTAGCCGATGATCTCTTGATGGGCGTTGACGACCAGCGTCAACTCTGGTTCTGGCACATCCCAACTACTATCGGCACGAATCCGCACGGTTTGCCCATGTCCGCGCACGCGCCAGCCGAGCGATTTGAAAAACACCTCGGGGCGGTCTGCATCGTAAACGCGCTCATAAACGTCGGCGACGTTTGACTCCGCTTGTCGCGCATCGCGGCTGCGGAGATAGGTCACGCCGCACGCCCACACCTCTTGCGTCGCCTCGATGGGTGGCAGGAGGGGGGAATCGGCCGAATCTCCAATCACCGCCCCCGCCAACTGTGCAAATATCTCGTCTTGTGACAATTTGAGCAGATCGGTGAGGCGAAAATCGGCCGATAAATATCGCCCATCCAACGCCCACCGTTCACCTACGCTCGTCGCATGTTTGGTTAACCGCATACGCCTACTCCACGATAGCGATGGCACGCACAGGCGACCCATCCCCATCTTTGAGCTTGAGCGGCAGTGCGACAAACGTCACCGTCTCAGGCAATTCACGCAAGTTAGCGAGACTTTCGACGATCACGATCTCGCTGCGAAGCAACGCTTGATGCACATCGGTCAATTCGCGCAAATTGTCGAGCGCGGCAACTGACGGGTGTTCGAGTCCGAGCAACCAAATGCCACGTTCCGCTAGCCATTCTGCCAATTCGAGCGAAATGCGCGGAAAGTGGGTGCGATAATCGGCCGAATGTGCCCGCAAATCCCAATCTGTCCGCAACAAAAGCCGCGTTCCCTGTCCAATCCGATCTGCCACATGCATCAAATCATCAATTGTGATCAGGCTGCGCGGCTCCTTATGCGACAGATCGACGATCAATGCTTCACCGACGCATTTCGCTAACGGCATCGTGTTAAGCGATGCTGCGCCGTCAATAAAGTGGCGCGGCGCATCGAGATGGGTGCCTGTGTGGGTGTTAAACGCGACGTTGAGGATGTTGTACCCCTCCACAGCGACGGTCGTATGCTGCGTTAGCGACATACCGAGCAGTTCGTTGTCCATTTGGAGTGTTAAATCGATGATGTGCATGGTCTTTACTCCCGTCGTTTGTTGTGTCATGGTTGCACGTAATTTTGCCAGTTGTGTTGTTCTTTGAAACCCAACACCTCGCGGATTTTGCGGTTAGAAAAGAGCGCCTCATGTTCGCCCACTTCGCGGGTGAATGGCACATTGGGGAAGAAGCGTTCGGCCAGCTCTTTGCTCGGCACGGTCACGCTGTTATTGTCGTTGCCCGCGTTGAACACCTCAAAGCCTAACCCGTCCTTCTGCAAACAGAGATCGACGATCTGCCCCAAATCGCGTGCATCAATGTAGCAAAATGCATTGCGCCGCCGCACTTCGGGGTGCGCAAAGTAGTAGGGGAAGCGTTCGGCGTACTCGTGCGGCTCGATGACGTTGCCGATTCGCAGCGCGTAGATGTCGAACCCCGATCGCCGTTGGAACGCTCGCGCCGTCTTCTCGTTGACCACCTTTGACAAGCCGTAGCTGTCCATCGGGTCGACATCGTAATCCTCTTCAAGCGGCAACGAATGGGGATTGGTTTGCCCCGATGAAAAACAGATGCCGTAGGTCGTTTCAGACGAGGCGATGATGATCTTTCTGATGCCCAGCTTGACCGCCGCTTCGATGACGTTATATGTGCCCATCGTGTTGATGCGAAACGTCTCATTGTCGGGTTGCAGCAGAATACGCGGCACGGCCGCAAAATGGACGACCGCATCAAACTTTGGTACACCCGCGTCCGCCTCAATTTCGTCCATCCCTGTATAGGCGGTCAGCGCGTTAAACATCTGCCCAGAGTCAGTAATATCGGCCGTTAAATTTCGCACCCTGGGGTGATCCAACGGCACGAGATCGACATTCAGGACACGATGCCCCTGGTCGAGCAGATAAGGGATGACGTAGCGGCCTGCCTTGCCCGAGCCGCCAGTAAATAAGATGCGTTTTCCAGTCATAAAGTTCTCCCAATTAACCTGCGACCAAGATAGTCGCGCTCCAATTGTTGTAGCTAAAGTTTACGTCGCCGCCGCTTCCAAATGCCGGGCGATCTGCGCCGCAAATCGCCGTTCGCTGTTATCTTCTGGCGCATAGCCAATCACCTTGCGTGCGTTGACGATGCTCCAAAACGCATGAGGATTATCGCTGATGCCGTAGAAAATCTGGAATGGAATGCCTTGCTCGTTGAGAATGTTTTCCGTCTCGATGCTCTTGATAAAGAGCTGCTGCATATCGCGCTCGCTGAGGTAGACGGCTAGCGCACGGCGCATCCAGCGCAAATCGCCGAGCTTGACGTGGTCGATGTCCGTTTCACGCGGCCCCCCGATGCGGAGATGCACATTTTCGAGCGGCTGTTTTGTTTGTTTGCCCACTGCAAAGACAAAACCGAGATGTTCATACACCTCTTTCGCCCAGCCGTAGTAGTTATCGGACAAGGCGCGGTCGTCGGGGTTGATAAAATCCCATTCGCCATCGAGAATGAGCGGCTCGAAATAGTCGGCCGCATGGTTGGAGCTAGCCGTCACGACGCGCCGTACCCCTTCTTCCAACGCAGTTTGGTAGATGTTGTACGCCATTTCGACGTTCTGCATCTCGCTCCAAAAGTGCATGTCGTTGTCTAAATTACTGTTGGTGGGATTGTAGCCGCGCACAAATCCACAGTGGACGACCACATCAACTCCCTGAAAGTAATGGCGATACGCATCGCGGTCTTTATTGGTCAGATCGACGATCTCGATCCCCGCCACTTCTTCGCCGTCGCGGTTGGTTGTTTTCACATCGAGCAGAACGAGGTCGTAGCGTTCCCGAAAGACGGGTAAGAGTTGCCCCGCAATTTTGCCCGATGCACCTGTCAAAAGAATTTTACGTTTGTTCATTGTTCACATTTTCCGAGTGCAGATGGGGAGCAAGAATTTGTCTCCCATACGCGCGGTTGCATGCTCGACTATCTACGAATAGTTCAGCTGCATTTTGCAAAAGAAATCTTCAAGGATGAAGCGTACATCGACGCGATGGTAGACGCGAATCGGCCGATTTGGCTGCCGATGCGTAAAGCGCAAATCCTGCCCCACCAGCGGCGCGGGAACCTGATCGTAGCTAAACTCCTCCGAATCCATCATCAGTCCAACCGTCGGCGAGTCACCCAAGCACCAGCTTTCGCCAAGCGGCCAGCGCAAATTTTCGCCCATGTGCTCGTTGAACTCGACCAACTGGCGGAATAGATACGCGCCAATTTCGCCATACGGTTCCACCTTTGCCTGTAGCTCAGCCAGTCCAACCCGCATTGTCGAATAGGTGTTGCGCGGCACCAGCCACAGGTCGAGACCGGACTTGAAGATGACATTGGCGGCGTGGACATCATTGCTCATGTTGAATTCCCAGCCCCCTTCCGGCCACGAACCACCCCCGATCCAGATGGCCGTACAGCGACCCACGATCTCTGGGTTCGCCATGTACGCCGCTGCCATATCTGTGATCGGCCCCTGAAAGGTGACGTAGAGCGGGCGCGGGTCATCCTTCATCGCCTCACGCACGATTAGCTCCGCCCCCTCCGACATCTCTGGTTCAGTCTCGCTGGCAAACGCCTTCGTCGCCCCTTTATAGACCTCCACTTCATCTTGCAAATCCATTAGCTCCAGCACTTTGACCACCTCGTCGTAGCTCTCTTGCATCGAATGGTCGTTGCGATGGGTGCCAAAATGTGCTCCGATAATCCCCTTGATGTCGAACTTGGGGGTCAGCAGCGCGTGGACGATGGCATATTGGTCGTCTGCTTCACATTTCGCGTCGGTGTTGATGATGACGCGCACGGTTTTTGGTTGTGGAACTGTGTAGTTGTATTTTGATGATTGCATTTTGATTCTTATGCCTGTATTTGCAAACACAGGTTATGTGATGTTTCGGTATCTTTATCCGCCCTGTATCGCGTGATGAGGAGGTAGTTTGCGCCACCCCAAAAATTGGGTGCAACTCACCGACAGCCGCCTTGAGCGCAAACTCAAAGACGCCATAGTGAGGGACGTTTTGGGGATGTCTGGTTAGGTTCATGTTGTCTTCCTGATCCGCAATGCGATTACCACGCCCTACTTTTCCTCAAGTCGATCCGTCGCTGGTGGTGGCTCAGGCGAAAGCGCGGAAATCTCAGCACGTAGCTCAGGGGTCATGTCGATGTCGATGGCTTGGAGGGAGCCTGCCAACTGATCGAGATTGCGTGCGCCGATGATCGGTGCGGTGACGGCGGGATGCGTGCCGGCCCACGCGACAGCGAGGCTAACGGGATTCAGATCGCGCTCACGGGCAAAGTTGGTAAAGCGTTCCGCAACTTCATAGTAGATGGCAGGGCCATAGCGGGTCTGATACATACTGTTTTCCATCAACCGCCCTGCATCGGGTCGCCGCTGCGTGCCGTATTTGCCCGTCAACAAGCCACCACCGAGCGGGCTATACGGAATCACGCCGATGTTTTCCGACTGCGCCATCGGCAGAATTTCCACTTCGGCTTGTCGCTTGGCCAAGTTGTACATCGGCTGGATGCACGCAAATCGCGCCAGCCCCTCTTTGGCCGAGATACCCAACGCCTTGGCGACCTGCCACGCCGCATAGTTGCTGGCGGCTGGGTAGAGGATCTTGCCCGCTTTAACCAGATCATCCAGCACGCGCAATGTCTCGATAATTGGCGTGTTGACATCAAAGCTGTGCAGAAAATAGATATCTATGTAGTCTGTTTTGAGACGGCGCAAGCTGTCTTCGACGGCGCGTTGGATATGGCGGCGTGATCCGCCTCCTGCGTTGATGTCATCGCCTGTCCGAAAAAATACCTTGCTGGTGATGACAACTTCATCGCGGCAGTCGGCGATCAGGTCGCCTAAAATCTCTTCGGAGCGGCCACCCGCGTAGACGTTGGCGCAATCAAAAAAGTTGATGCCAACTTCGCGGCAGCGGTTGAACATGGCGGTTGAGGTGGCAACATCGGCCGAATCCCCAAACGACATCGTGCCAAAACAAAGCTGCGAAACCTTCACGCCTGTGTTGCCGAGTAGTTTGTATTTCAAGTTGATCTCCTCTGAAAAAGGCTAGTCAGCCTGTCAGCTTTTGAAATGCTGACGCTCGTAAGCTGCTAGGCTCTTGTGAACTCTTTTTGTGATGGACGGAGCATCTCAATGGGTCTGAAAGAACTCAATACTCTCACCGTTGGGGCCGTTAAAGAATGCAATGGTTACATCCATCCCGTCGAGCGTGAGCGATTTCGGTTCCATCGTGATTTCGTAACCTGCTTGACGCACGTGCTCAATTGCCGCATGCGTGTCGTCAACCGTCAGGGCAAAGTGGGTGATTGGGTCATTGCCAGCAGGATCGCCGGGGGCGGGGGTATGGCTTTGTGGCTCAAACAGCTCGATGTGGCTGCCATCGCCCGTGTCGAGCAGCACAATTTTGCGTTCGGCCGATCCAAATTTGGCGACTACCTGCATCCCCATCACATCCCGATAGAGTTTGAGTGATGCGTCCCAGTCACGAGTCTGCACGGCGATGTGATGCGTGCCACATCCTTTGATTACACTATTTGACATATGTCATACTCCTATTAGAGCTTCGAGCCACGACGGATAAATTGTGCCAACTTGGCAAAGAAATCTTCGTGGATAAAGCGGGTGTTGACGCTATCATAGACGCGAATCGGCCGATATTGTCCCGTATGCAGATAATGCATCTGCATATCAAATGTTGGCGCAGGCTTCCACGACCAGCGACCACATTCGGGGTCGATGATGATGCCGATACACGGCGAGTCACCGAGCGACCGGTACTCCATGCTAGGGTTGGTGCGCCCGTTAAACGCCAGCAACTGCTCGACCAAATACTTGCCGATCTCCCCTTGCGTATAAACCTTCTCGATCAACTCAGCATAGGTCACGCCCATCGTGCGATATGCCGTGCGCGGCACTTGCCACACCTCAAGGTTTGACTTCATCAGCACATTGGCGGCGTGAATGTCGTTTGAGAGGTTAAATTCGCGCCCGCCGTTTGGCCAATGTCCACCGCCAATCCACACGACCCGAATATTGCGATCTTCAATGGCTGGTTCGAGCAGCAGCGCAGACGAAATATCGGTGACGGGGCCATAGAAGGCGATGTGCAGCGGCCGATCATCATCCTTCATCGCCTCTTCGATAATCAGGCGTGCGCCCGGCGAATCAACCGGCGTTTGTTCATCCGGCATCGCGTGGGTCGCCCCCGCCTCAACGCGAATGTCGTCTTCTAGCCCCATCAAGCGCAACAACAGCATCGTCTCGTCATGGCTGTCCTGCATGCTGGTGGCCGATTTGCGCGTGCCAAAATGGGCGGGAATAATGCCGTGCAGGTCAAATGACGGGGTCAAAATCGCTTGCACAATGGCATATTGGTCGTCCGCCTCGTTCTTCGCGTCGGTATTAACGATGACGCGCTGCTTCGCCTCTGGCGGATAATGCACGTCGAAAATTGTAAAGTCGCTCATTGTCTTGTCCTAGCTTGTAATGGTTCTTAACTCGCTGGTTGTATTGTGTAAAGAACCTATTACGCAATACGTCTCGCCAATCTGCTGAAAGCTCAAAATTCGCAGTCCATTTGCTGCGGCAACGATGTTAGGCTTCAGATCGGCCGAAACTTCCCCTATGCGCTTGGGGTTATGCTGCCCAACGATTTTGTTAAATCCCAAGCGGGAGAGGGCGGGGTTGGATTCATTTTTTCGGACGCACACGTAACGCCAAATACGGTTTGCCCGGCAGTTTTACGCCAAATGCCGCCTGCGGTTTGGGCTTCGGCACTATCACATCCGACTTTTTCTTGCGAGCAACATGGGTCATAGGCAACGCCGCCTTCTCGATTGGCGTGATCGTCATGTTCCATACGTCGATCACGTCGATCTCATACTCGCCATCCTCCATCGGTAACCCGACCGCCCACTCGACGGGCTGGTGTTCGCCGAAGTAGATCAGCCGATAGTCGCCATTGATGCCGCCCGAAACGCGCGTCCACATCCAGCTTCCCTCCATCGGGGTCAATCCGCCAGCAGGCATGTCCTCGATGATCTCACGCATAAAGGCGATGCGGCGCCAGCTTTCGCCGTGCAGCACGCCCCCCTTCGACCACCAGATGTTGCGATAGGCCGATAGCCGCGCCGCGAGATAGCGCAGATAGCGATAGTCGCCCTCTGCATCCATGTCACAATAGCCCCAGCGGTCGTAGGGGTGAAAAATGATGATGTCCGCCTCGATTCCCATGTCGCGCAGTTGCCCAACCGGCTGTTCAAAATGTTGGAAGAAGGTAGGGTTGAAGCGTGTGAAGTCGCTCACACCATCTTCGTCGCGCTCAAACGGGTAGTGAACGGGTTCGTTGAGGTTGTAGATGTAATCTTTGGGGAAGACGCACATCCGCAGCTTGTTAAATGGCGCGGTCTGCAATGTCTGTAACGTCTGTTCCTCCAGTGCGTCGCCCTGATGTGCCCATGCGTAACAGGTTGTGCCGAATGGGTAGTAGGGTGTGCCGTCCGCATAGGCGAAGTGGAAGGTATCTTTGACGCGCACGGGGCCGTGATTTTCGGCCGATGGCGCCACACACGTAAACGCCCCCGTCTGCCCATCCAATTCCGCCACGTTGCTGTTGGTGACATAGTGCCACTCGCCGAGCGTGTCGGGCATAAAGCGCACGCGATAGACACCGTCGCCGTCGTAAAAGCCATCGGGTTCGATGACGCGATTTTGATAGCTGAACTGTGCGCTCAACTTCACGTCGAGAAATGGGTTGCCATCGCTGGGGCCTGTCAGCGCAAGCTCAAAAATATCCCAGCGTTCGATGTTGTTTAATTCGTTTGTCATTAAATGTCCTTAAAGATGATGTTCAACCTTTGAATCGCTCGTTGCGCATGGGAAGGCGCACAGGCAAATTTTGTTGAACGACGCTTCCTAAGTTGTGTCTGTTATTCTGAGCGAAGCGAAGAATATTGCTGCTCGACCAACAAAATTCCTCGTTACCCTCGCAATGACATCTGTTTTCTGTGAATAATCTTTCAAATGCGGGTTATCAGTGAAAGTCACTGAACACCGCCTGACGCTACGCAAAATGGCAATAAACCTCCCGCCCATCCTGTGTAATCTTGGCAGCGGGACGCTCGTGAATACACTTTTCTTCCGCAATGGGGCAGCGATTGTAAAACTTGCACCCCTTAAATTGAAACTCTTTTGACTCCATCTCCGACACCTTAAAACCGCCCCCGTCCCACTTTTTCGTGAGCGAGGCAATCGAGTCGAGTAGCAGTTGTGTGTAAGGGTGGGCGGGGCTGGTCAGCACATCGACCGCTGCCCCAAATTCGACGATGCAGCCGCGATACATCACCGCCACGTAGTCGCTGATGTAATATGCTGTCGCCAAGTCGTGCGTGATGTACAAGAAGCTCGACTTATACGTATCCTTGATCTTGAGAAAGAGGTTGACGACGTTCATCCGCATCGACGCATCGATCATGCTGACTGGCTCATCGGCGATGATCATCTTGGGGCGCGGAATCAATGCCCGCGCCACCGAGACGCGCTGTAACTCACCCCCAGAGAACTGATTGGGGTATTTACCCTTCACATCGGCGTATTTGAGGCCGACAGCGTTGAGCGCGTCAGTCATCACCTCCAACGTCTCGCTGCGTGAAAGCTGCCCGACCCGTTCGGCCGTTGTCTGCAAATAGGCATCAACGGTGCGATAGCTGCTAAACGCCTCAAACGGATTTTGGAAGATCGGCTGCACGCCGCGTAAAAACGATGTCTTGTCCTTTGGCACAGCTTCTCCCGCCACGACGCGCTCGTAGATTGAGGCGTTGCCCGAATCGGGTTCGACCAACCGCAACAATACCTTTGCCAGCGTCGTCTTGCCGCTGCCCGACTCACCGACCAAGCTGATGATGACCGGTTCGTCACTCTCCAAGTGCAAAGTCACGTCATCGAGCGCATTGATACCGACGCTCTTCATGTCAAGCGCAAGAGCCAACGCCCAACGAACTTCCTTGATGTCATAGGGCGCCTTGATGTTGTTGATCAGGATACCGTATTGGCAAGCGTCATCCATGTTATGGTATGGCACTTGTGGGTTCCACGTCTCGATGTGTTCGCTGAAATCTTGCGCCGCCTTGATGCTGTCGGGACTCATGAAGGTGTCCACATCGTAGAGGTTTTGGGTGAAGGCGAGGACGCGCTTTTCTTCAGTGCCGAAATCTTTGTAGAGAACGTATTTAGCCTTTGGCTCACCTTGCCAACCCCAGGCAGAATTGGCGTAATCTTCGCGCAACTCCCATAATGCCCAGAAGCCATTGGGATCAAACTCAGAGAGCGTGTAGGGGCCCAGACAGACGGGGTAGGTGTTGCGGAATTGGCTGATGTCCTCCTGTTGCTCATAGATGTGTTTGGGAACAATGTTGAAGCCAGACCCCCACGTCTGTACACCGAGAACGGTATGGAAGTCGTATGCAGGGTTAATCGTTTCGATTTCGATGGTGCAGTCGTCAGTTTTCGCATAGTCAGCGACATAATTAGTGATGGTGTTGACACCCCAGTAGGTCAGCTTTTCTTTTTCAGCGAAGTAGGTGTCGAGTGTGTAGATAACATCATCGGCCGAAAATGGCTGCCCGTCACTCCAAAGCAGATCATCGCGCAGCGTAATGCGGAACTGCGTATAATCGTCGTTCAATACCTCTGCCAGTGAGGTCGTGATCTCTGGCACAGATTGACCTGTTCCCATATCCGTTTCCCACAAATAACCGATGCACAACTCGCGCACGCCGCGCCAGATATTGTAGTTCATCAGGTAGTTGTGTTGATCGGGGTTAGAGGATTGGCGGTCGAAGGTTTGGCGATGAGGGTTTCATTTAGGTGTGGAATACGTTCAATAGTCGCCTCTCAGCTCCTGGTTGACATGTCTTGAGGGAGTCGGTGCGTGTCAACTGGGGGAGTAGTTTGTTATCGGCCGAATTTCAGCAAACCATTCAATAAGAATGGTCGCGTGAAAACTGTTTACAGCACTGGCAATGGGTGCATCTGCCCTGCATCATCTAGTTCCTGCATCGCCAGCAAAAACTTCTCGTCAGATGGCACGTGATGATGCCAGCCAACTTGGTTCTCCATAAAGCTAATCCCCTTACCTTTGGTCGTGTGTGCCAACACCAGATTGGGTTTGCCCGACTCGAAGGGGAGTTGATCAAAAATGTCGACGAGCGCGGCGACATTGTTGCCATCGACCTCACGCACGGCGTAGCCAAACGCCTTGAACTTGCTGTACAAGTCACCAATGCCGGTCACAGAGTTGACCGGCCCGGTAATTTGCAGCTTGTTGTAGTCGATGATGACCACCAAGTTGTCCAAGCCGTAATGCGCTGCACTCATCGACGCCTCCCAGTTGGAGCCTTCCTGCAACTCGCCATCACCAAGCAGGGTGAAGACGCGGAAGGCGCGTTCGTCAAGCTTGCCAGCCAACGCCGTGCCAACCGCCAGCGATAATCCATGACCGAGTGCGCCCGTGTTTTGTTCAACGCCGTTGACTTTGCGCGTTGGATGTCCAATGAAATGGGATTGAAATTGGTTGAGGGTGTCGAGTTCGGACTCGGGGTAAAAGCCTTGATCGGCTAAAACGACGTACAACGCTTCGACGGAGTGACCCTTGCTTTGAATATAGCGGTCACGATCGGCGGCGTTAAAGTTTTGCGGCGAGACGTTCATCGTCTCGTTGTAAAGCACATTCAAAATATCGACGATGGAGAGGCTGCCCCCCGTGTGTCCCGCATTGGCATGCTTGATGATGGACAACACTTTCCGGCGATATTGCCGCGATTTGCGTTCTAAGATTTCAATGGTTGACTCAGTCATCATGTCTCTCGCAAAGGGTCTGTGGGATGAGAATATATATTCAGACCGCGTTATAGTTGCAATCTTACATACTTTATGCGAACGAAAAGAGACGGTCAAGGCAAAATGAATAATTATGCGACCGGCGATAAATTTCCGTTTGGGCAGGGGAAGGCGTATGGTGATGAAGAAGTGATGGTGGCTGAAGCTTTTGGTGGGGTTGGGCGGGTTTCGGCCGATTCTCTCAATTGAGCATGCGTGCCAAAATTTATCTACAAATTGACCTAGATCATACGTTCGTTTTGTATAATTGTTGTGTCTCTCAGCACTGAATTTGCGTTCGACTTTTGGTGCTGAGACAGCGTTGAATTGTGTGATAAATCGGCCGATGTAAGCCAGATTATCAACAGGGACATTTGAACAATGAGCTTAAATTTGCATCATCTCGATAAACGGACAAGACGACTTATGCTTGATGAATTGGTCTATGATCAGGTGCGGCTACAGTTGCACATCAGCCCTTACCTAAGCGGGCAGGGTGTGCATGATTACCCTCATCTGTTGCAAGAGGCGATTGCCAAATATGACGAAAAATGGTTGGCAGCGCGACTAAACGAGCGACGGCGGATCGAGCGCACCCATACACGGCGCAAACCGAAAGGAGGCTATACGATTGCGGCCGTCCCGCACAATGCGGCGCAAGTTATCGCGGACGGCGAGTTCAATCGCTATTACATTCGCGGCCTCTGTCGGCGTGCGATTGCGGACAAAATCGACCGCCTGATCGTCTACCGCGCCCGCGCAAGTGAGAATCCACGCCCCAGTTCGTCACGCATGGAAAGCAGAACGATCAGTGCAAAAAGCTTGCTGACCGATTTGCAACGCCCGTCAAGAGCGGGCGGCCCACGGTTTGGCATCCCTGCTGGTCCAAACTCAAGCCTCAGCGTGCGCTTGCCCCAGTTGCCGCTGGCCGCATAAAGCGCAATGCGTGAAACGTAATTGTTACGCTTCACGCATTGCATTCACTGTTTATCCGGTTTTTCTGGAAGTTCGCACTTTCCTAATCTGGCTAGACAGGCGCAAGCGTGCCAGTCCAGATGAGCCAACATAGCACCGATTTTGCTGACAGACTCAAAATGATATAAACGCGCTCGCCGAAGAGATAATCTTTCCAGCGTCCGACCTTCTTGTATTGCAGCACCATGTTGATGGCAAAAATATTGAAGAAGACAAACAAAATTGGCACGATGGCGTAAACAAAAGCGGGTGGTTTTGCATCACCAGACGTGACCGAACCGACGAAATATAGCGTGATGACAATCCACGGCACAGCGCCCGCAATGCAGCCGTAAATGAAAGCAGTCCAATTGACTTTTTCCGTATGCTGATTGTGGTACTCCATCATGATGCCAAACAAATTCATTGTGGCATTCAACGTGAAGAGCAAGAGGATTGCGCCTAAATCCCATATACCAATCAACATACCGATCAGCACAATCATAAGTGACGAACTCAACGCATATTCGTAAAAACGAACGGGGTTCATCCCCTTCTTGAGATTCTTCACATAGCGGTCATAGCCAATTGTTGCTAAATAGAAATGTGCAACCGCCGAAATGAGTAGAAAGAGCGCCACGGCTGGTCCAAATGGCACATCATAAAAAGATTCGGTTACAGGTTTGAGCGACGTTGTGGCGACATCAAAGCTGAGATAGTTGGTGAAAATTGGATAGGTCGTGTCATTGCTGACAAAGATCATGAACATGCCTTGAACAAAGTGCAAGAGCCCCATGATTAGGTTGAAACGGCGCAACGAGGCAAATTTTGCCGCGGGTGTCTTGATAGAGTTTGATGATTTAGCCATCAGTCGATTCCTCCGATATTTGATTGCGATTTTCGGCCGAAAATTGGCCCACAACCGCGCTAATCCAATCAACCTGCAACGAAAATTCTCCCACCTGCTTGTCTTTAATCATGAACGTCAATGAGGTGATATCTGCCGGATCAAGCGCAGGCTGATCGCTCAACACACGTCCACGATATTGCGGCAAAAACCGCTCGATTGGCAACGTGATTTCAAGCCATTCCCCGTCGCTTGTTTCAAATTCTTGGTCGTAAACAACCCCATCGATGCGGTTGTCTGTGTGAAAGCGCAGATGATAACGTTGCCCATCGCCAAGCACACGCAGGCGCACGGCCGTCATGTCTGCCATCTCAAACGAAGTTGGCTCAGAACGTAAAGACGCAAAGCCGCCAGAATTATCTAGCGACACTGTTCCCGTGAATATGAGTATGTTTGGCTCGGCTAACGTGGCGGACGATTGTGAAACACCGCCCATCACGCCGTCGTTAACGATGTACCACTGTCCCGTCGTTGTGCGTGAGGTGAAATCGTACAAAATTTTATCGGCCGAAGGCGGCCGATTGTGTTGTTGAGTTGGTGTAGAAACGGACATAGATGTTTGAGTCGGCGTAGCGTTTAAGGTAGGCTGTTGTATTGCTGTAGGATGCGCGACTGTAATTTCAGTTTCAGCTGGCCGTGCAGCCACAATTAGCATAAGAATACTAAAAAGTCGATATAGCATGGGCTTCCAAAAAGTTGCTTACGCTGGTGCAGGCAGTAATTCTCGTGAATTGACGGAATCCTTTACGATGCTCGCAAATCGATAACCAACGCCGCGCTCAGTTAAAATGTACTTTGGCTTAGATGGTTCTACCTCGATCTTTTTGCGCAGATAGTTGATGTAAAGGCGCAAATAGTGTGTTTCGTCACGGTACTCATATCCCCACACCTTTGCCAACAGTGTGTCGTGCGGCACAACCCAGCCTGCATTTTGAATCAGGTGATTCAGCAAGCGATATTCAGTTGGTCGCAAATCAACGCGCTCTCCATTGATCAATACTTGATGACGATTAAAATCAATTTGTAGACGCTCGTCAATGGTTAAAATGGTGCGCGGTGCTGGGGCGGGCCAGTCAGCGCGACGTAAGACTGCTTCAACGCGACTGCTCAACTCACGTGGGCTAAATGGCTTGGTTATGTAATCGTCCGCGCCAAGTTCCAGACCTTGAATTTTGTCATCCTCTTCTGATTTCACAGAGAGCAAAATGACGGGTATGGTTGAAAATTCGCGCAGCAGCCGCAATGTTTCAAAACCATCAAGATTTGGCATCATCACATCCATCACAATTAGGTCAGGCACACGCTTGCGCACTTGGTCTAATGCTTCGACGCCGTCGCTTGCACCAATTACTTGAAACCCTTCGAGTTCAAGATTCATGCGGATAAAGCGAACCATCCGCGCCTCGTCGTCCACCACGAGAACAACCCGTGCCGCATTATTTCCAAGTGATTCAGGAATTCTTTCTAGCATTACATCACCTCTTGAGAGTTTTCTGCCACTGTCATTGCCTTCTCAATGGCGGTCTTGATATGCGCTTTTGCATGATTGGCAAACCGTGCGTCACTGTTCAAACGATAGCTATCAACAGCTAGCAATAGCCCCAAATTGCCTTCTTGAATCAATGCTTCGATGGGCATTTTGCCCCCTTGATAGTGGAGCGCAGTCGCTAGAACGTATCCCATGTTAGCACGAATTAACTCATCGCGTGCCACTCGCCCCATGCGGACAAATTGCAGCAGGTCGAGCCGCTCTTGCAAGCGAAGTCCCCGATCTTGTAGACGTCGTTTGGCGAAGCCTATCGCCCAAACGCGCTCAAAGAGTTCGCGCTCGTGCGCTGCCGTCAGCTCATGTTCGCTATTGAACAGGCTAAGACTTTCAACGTATTGTTCGCTGCGCTCATTTGTGTCGGACAATGAATTATTTGGGATTTGTGCGCCCATTGCTCTTTTCCGTCGTGACAATCTTCGCATTGATTGTGGCACGCATTATTTGCCACTTCCTCAAAGCCTATATAGACTCTGATTAAGTTGTACAAATATTATACGAAAAACTGAAAATAGTCCATTGAACACCCGAAAAACTTTTGCAAAACATATACAACAGCTTTGCACACGTAGTTTGTCAGCGATAACTTACAAGGCAGCATGACATATCAAGCGATATATTCAACGGTTGTTGTTGTGCGAAGGCTGTGGGATGAATAAATCAGGCTGTTGTGAGAAGTTCATCGAACCAACGTGCCAAATGCAAATGTTCAAGATGCAGATTTACAGCGCGACCATAATGCCGTAAATAGTGGGGTAACTCGTCCAACATCGGCCGATAACTGATTAACAGCGTCGCTAAATTCTCGATTGTCGGCTCCAATAGATGCAGCGCACCTAGACGAAGCAACGTACCCAATGCCTCCGCCAAATCTCGATTGATTGCCGTCAAGTAGCGGGTTGTGTATCCCATCGCCAGCATATCGCGCCAGACGTCGTTTTCAATTTGATTGCGATTGGCCTCAAATTCGACGTATGCTAGGTGATAGGAGGAATCAGGAAGTTGTGGCACGACCAATTTTGGTGGATCGGTAACTAGTTGTGAGACTCGCAAGGCCAAATCATCTAAACGATTACCCAAAAAATGGCCTGCAATATGATGCTGTAGATCAGGAATATAATTGAAAATTGCACCACCAAACCCGAACAGCACGGCATGTTCGGCCGAAATTTGAGCGACGATTGGAAGTTGCGCAACGCTATTGAGTCGCTGGGCGGAAAGGATGAGTAAATTCGGCCGAATTGTCTCCAGCATCTCGCTTAGCTCAGCAGCGGGTACGTTTGCGCCAAGATGAATGACTGGAAATCCATGTTGGCGCAGCAGAAACGTGATAGCCAGCGAGCTGAGCGAATGATAATCATTCGGCGCACATCCCACGACGATCCGCTCGTGTCGAATGGGTGGCGGAGAAGCGGCGATGAGTCGCTCAATACAGCGCATCGTCAGCGTCGTTGCAAAATGCTCCTGCTGGACCGCTAACTCTCCGTTGTGCCAAAGTTGCCCCAGCTGCCCCATGCTTTTGAGCAAAATTTCGCTCACCACTTGCTGTGGATGCCAGCGAGCGTACGCTTGGTCGAGCGCAGTCTGTGCCTTTTGCTCATCATAAGAGATGCAGGCAGTTAGGTATGCAGAACGAATTAGCTCAAACTGATCGTCATGATCGGACGGTTTAAAATCTAGTGATTCCTGCAATGCCTCGGCACCAGATCGCCACGCATCAACCGCCTTGCTGATCGACAGCCCCGCATTACGCTTTTCCACAAGCCAATTGATCACCTCAACATCGGCCGATGTGTAAACGCGCTGTCCGCCGCTCGTCCTGCCCGGATTGGGAATACCGTAGCGACGTTCCCAAGCGCGTAGCGTGACCGCCTTAACGCCCGTGGCTTCAACAACCGCTTTTAGATTTAATTGTTCAACAGTTTGTGGATTCGTAGAGTTAAGCATTGGAAAGTATTGTACACATTTTGTACAGCCTTTCAAGAAATGCGTATAACTTGCAAATGCTACCTAACGAATCCCGATGCCCTTAAACTTCCCATAAGGTAACGACTAGCTTCCCTTAAAGCCCTACTCTTTTCTCTCACCGATCCCGCAACAGGTCGCGTCCTGATTCCCGATTTGGCGGAAGCATGACAGGGGAGTCGGTTTAAAATTTTGTTGCCGACCTAATCGCTTTCCTCACGCGAATTGCGTTCGATAACTCTGCACCATCTCGTTTTGGGGATAAAGCTCCAAGATACCCGCCGCGATTTGGGCGACCTTTTGTTTTTCGGCCGAATCCTCCCGATGATACGCCCCCAACAGTGGATAGAGCGCACTGGTCGGATCATTTTTCCGCAACGCACGTGCCGCTTGGTGATAGAGCTGATCCAAATCGCTCGTCGAGGTGTAGCGATAATTTTGGGTGACTTCGCAGAGAAATGTCGCCAGCGGGAACAGAATCGTCGCTTCGGCCGCCTGTAGGGAAGGCGGAAAATCGCGTAACAGTCGCCGTGCAGCACACCCATTGCCGTGCTTGAGCAGATCAATCGCTGCATCCAGCCGCTCTTGTGGCTCATTTGGAATGGCTATCTTTTTCGGCTTGGACTGTGTGCCAACCACCTTTTTAATAAATTGACGCACAACGGGTTCGGGCTGTGCGCCGGTAAATTCATCGACGAGCTTGCCATTGCGAAACGCCTTGACCGCCGGAATCCCCTGCACGCCAAACTGTTGGGAAAGATGTGGATTTTGATCGACGTTGACCTTTGCCAGCACAAACCCCGCGTTCGGTTCCCGTGCCAACTTTTCTAAAACGGGTGTCAACATGCGGCAGGGTCCGCACCACGCCGCCCAAAAGTCGACCAGCACGGGGAGTTTGTGTGAACGTTTAAGGACAGCGTCGGAAAATGATGATTGGGTTACGTCGATGATTCGGTTCATAATTTGACGGCAGAGAGTCGGTATTCAGATTGACCGAATACCGACCCGCCGTATAAATGTCTATTCTATTGAGACTAGTGCTCTTCAGCCCAACTATGTAGGCGATAGGCAAACGCCAGCGTCATAATGCCGCCGACAATCGCCAATGCACCTGCTGTCCATGCGAGGGCAATCAGCGAGAAGAAGGGGTTGAGGACAAGCAGAATACCAAGCAAAATGCTTAATGCACCGAACAGCATGATTGTCCACTCATTCTCGATCTCCTTGCGAACCCGCACGGCTTGAACGATACCGACGACACCACCAAAAATCGCTTGGAAGGCGATGAAGTAGACGAGCACCGTCAAGGTGACTAAGGTGCTGAGGAGTGGCCAGGCAAAAATAGCAACACCCGCGAGAATGCCGAGAATGCCACTCGCCGCTAGCCAACCGCGCATTCTGACCCGTTCACCGCCCCGAATGGCGGTAATGATCTCCAACACGCCATCGACAAGCCAATAAGCACCGAGAAATTGGGTCAATACGAGCAATGTGCTGCCCGTTTTCCACAGCAGCAATGCGCCCAATACAATGGTAGCAACGCCACGCAGCGCATAGAGCCAACTGTAGGTTAGAAATGGTTTCTCTGATGAAGGGGTACGAATCGGTAATGTTGTCATGATAGGTTTCCTCCAATTTGTCACAAATCGAAAATTCAACTCTGTTTTTCTTAATTATGCACGATGGCGCGATGAGAGAAATCGGCCGAAAATCCAATCTCACGCTACAACAATTGACGTATTCGCCAGAGTGATCCGCTAAAAACAAATATGAACTACAGGAGTAGGTGTAGAAATTTACGTTATCATCTCGTGCGAGCCAGTCAATAAAAGCGTTCACATTTCGCCACGCCGCTGGACGTTTTTTAGCCGTAAACCCCGTATCTTCCACAGCTAGCATCCCTTACGATAATATCTGTTATCACAACAAAAGGAGATGCTATTAGTTTAACTAAAATCATAGGTGACGTTAGAAATATCACCTGTTTCGCCATCGCACCCATATCGTTAGAGCTGCTAACCCACTCATCACAAAGGGCAAAACAAGAGAAATATCGGCCGATCCGCGTCTCCCCTGAACCACTGTTGGCACGCTCGTCGAATATGCGATGTGCAGCACGGCGGCTTCCGCGGGCGACCCTTCAAACGATTCGGCCGAACGCTCCCCACTCCCACTGATCACAAAGACCATACTTTGATACGGCTGCCACTCCGACTGACTGACAATTTCCTGCACAACCGTCTTTAAATCAGGCGACTGCTTTTCCTCGCCAGTTGTTTCCCATGCGGGAACCGTCCATGTGACGACGGCGGTTGTCATCGGCCGATTGGTGAGGTTGTAGGGAGCTGTTGTGAAGGCGGGCGCATCGGCCGCAACCTCTCCATGAATCTGTAAGGTCGTGCTGACGCTATCGATTGCCTCAACCACAAATTCGAGATACGCCGTCTCAATCGTCGCGTTGGCTGGTACGGCGACATTTTGGAAGCGCAACCCGACGACTTGATCCCCCAAAAAGCCAGCATCCCCACCCAACTCCAAATCTGAACTGCCCAAATACATGCCGCCATCACTGAGCGCCTCCTCAACATCATTGTTGCCTTCCGCAATGCGGACAGTGACCGTGCCAGCCGCTGGCACGGTCGGCACTGGCATTGGGGTCGGCGGCGGTGGCGCGTTGCCAATCTCATAGCTGTCGATCACCTGATCGTTAACAGCGACAAATTCAAGTCGTAGCCCATGCTCAGTCGCCACGCCGCGCATTGCGCCGTGCTGCTCGTTGTAACGCAGTGCGCTGCCCGTCACAGGGGTGTTGAAGTTGTAAAACACGCGCCCACCCATGCCGTTGACAAAGTAGGCAATCTCGTCATAGATGATGCGCTCATAGGTGTGGTCATGCCCCGCAATGACGGCATCTGCACCCCAACTGGCGTAAGGCCATTGCATCCAGCTGGTTGAACCATGCAGTGCAGAGGAGTACGGTGGATGGTGCATCAAGACGATTTTCCACTGTGCATCTGATGCGGCGAGTTGGGCTTGCAGCCATGCGCGTTGATCATTGTCGTCGTCACTTCCGGCCCCGCCTGCATTGCTGATCGATTCGCTGTCTAGCACAAAAAGATGCACTGTGTCGTGCCGCACATCGTAGTACAACTCGCTGCCCGATGTGCCACTCGTCGTCACGCCTGCGCCCGGCAGGTCGAAATAATTTGTGTAGTCACTGAGGTCATTGGTGGGGCCTTCGTCGTGGTCGTGATTGCCGGGGGCCGGGAAGAAGCGATTGACGGGGCTGTTGCCGCCGTTGCAAGCGCTAGGCACATTGTCGGAGGTTACAGCAGCGACAAAATCACAGTAATGTTTGCCAACTGCCTCGTCAAAGGTGAGAGTGCCATAGACATTGTCGCCGACGGTGGCGACAAAGGCGGGATTCCAACTGGCGACGAGTGCGGCGACGGCCGCTTCATGGCTATCGTCTGTGCCATAATCGCCAATCAGGGCGAAGGTGATGGTGTCGGTCGGAATCGCTGTTGCGGTCGCCGTTGGGGTCGGTGTCGCCATCGCTGGATCAGATTCATAGTCAATGACCAACAACGGTGCAGCGGCTGCGCTGCCGTTATACGAGACAGCCGCTCTTCTGCCCGTTCCCGTCACGATAAATGCCATACTATTGCCACTTTGCCAGCCGTTGCGATTGATGATCTCGGATACAACCGTTTTGAGGTCTGGCGATTGCTGCGTTGCGCCGACGGTCTCCCATGCGGGGACGTCCCATTCGGCCGATTCCGTCGTTGTGATGCGGTTGGAGATATTGAAATCGGTAGATAAAAAGATTGCCGCGCTGTCTGTCGCTTCCCCAAAGATCGTCAGATCGGTTGCACCGCTATCTGTTCTATCGACGGTAAACTCAAGATAGGCGTTGGTGATGGTCGCGCCTTGTGGAATGCGGAGATTGCGAAAGCGAATGCCGACCGTTTGCAAGCCGCCGTCATCGACCAATTCGAGATCGCTGCTAGATGTGTTGACGCGGCCATCGCTCACGCGCTCCTCCGCATCATCATTCCCCGCCGCCGCCCGCACCGAAACTATCCCCGCCGCTGGGGGTGGCACATCGTTGCTGACGCGGAAGTTCGCCATCGTCAGCAACGCGCTCGTAATCGACCGCGCATTATCCTCGCTATCTTCCACGCCCGTCGGCGCACCGTTGTAGGTGACATTGGGGTTGGAAAAATGTCCGATGGTTGGACAGCTTGTCGGGCAGCTATATGCCATCAGCGTGCGCCAGTTGTACCCATCTTCCCAATGGCCATAGGCGTAGTCATGGAGCGGTGTGCCTTGTGCGTGGGCAGGGTCATGCTCTGAACCCAAGTTGTGGCCGATCTCATGCGCCAGCGTGTAGCTCGACGACAGGCAGTCGGCGCGTGTCACGCCAAATGCGTATTGGTCAAATCCCGCACTGAGTGTACTCATCAGATACGCTTTCCCACAAAGACCAACAGAGGCGCGTTCGACGATCAGGTGAACGAGGTCAGCCCTGTAGATATCGCGCAATGTGTGAACAGCGTCCATGCTGCCGTCGTCAAGGGTGCGAATACGGCTCAAGTCATCGCTCATGTCACTCGATGCGGTGTAATCGACTTCAACGGCGTGGACAAGGCGCAGTTGTGTGTTGATTTGGCTGTTTTGAAACGCCAAATTGGTCTTGGCAATAGCGAGATCGAGTTCGGCACGCGTGGCGTTGGTGCCGCCAAAGTAGCGACGTGTACCGTCGGTGTAGGCGATTAAGATGTCTAACACGGAACCATCATCGTGGCTATTAATGCGGCTCGGCGTGGGCGGCAAGTCGATAGAAATGGGCGCACTTTCTGCCCATGCCGCATGGCGATCTATTTCTCGCACTGCATAGATGTCACCACCCTCGATCCACTGGATGTGATAGCGGTGATCGGGCAGTTCGACCCAGCCAGCCAGCACGCCCGACCGTGCCGTGAACAGGACGCTACTCTCAGCGATCCCTTCGAGCGTGCCGCGCCATTGAAATTGCCCCGCATCTGTACTTGTGACGGCTTGCAGGATGGCTGTATAGGTTGCGTCATCAAAGAGGTTGAGTTGGAGAGTGGCGTTGCGGTTGTCAAACTGCTGTATATCGGCCGAAACAACCCGACTGCGTAAAACGTCTGCGGCGGATTCGGCCGATCTGCCCACAATTGGTGTAAAAAGTGGCCGTTGTTCATTGGCAGCAATCGTTAAATTAATTCCCACCAAGCCGATAATAATAGAAATAAGGGCCGTCAGGCGGATCATTGTTTTCTGCATGTGGCAACTCTCTACATCAATTTTCGCCTGTGTCGACAGGACGATTCAATTCTATCGTAAAGCAGCAACACAGGGAGACGCTGTTTGCAGATGATTATTCGATTTGCGCATACGTTCAATTGTCATAACCAAACGAAAAAAGCCCCAGCGGATAGTCTCCACTGAGGCTTCATTGCACTCCAAACTTATCGAAAGACGATTCTTTAACTCATGCGATAACGATATGTCCACTGTCACCAGACACGCGCAGCCTGACATGTAACCCCTCGTCTACGACCGCAATTGCCTGTTGCAACATGACGCGAAGTGCGCTTTCTGCAAGGAGGCGCTGATGACGTGGCAGTTCTTTGAATGGGGCGTCTTGCAGCGTGAATTGAACCGTGGTCTGGCAACAGACGGTTGTAAACCGAATGTTGAGCGAGCGCAACAACGTCTTCACGACACGCTTGGCAAGGTCATGCGGCGCAGCGTTTGGCGACTCATCACAAACGATATGACCAATCGAATCCCCCAACGCAAATGCCCACCCGTTGACAGCGCGTTCGCTCTCCGCCAAATCGTTCGGCACATACCACTCGCGGATTTTCTCGACCAGCAGTCTGTCAACGGCTTGCGGAATCTCGTCATGCCGCTGATACAAAACGCTGTCCGGTGCACCGACTAAGCGGTAATCAGTTGGTTTTGCGTGGATAAAAAGCGTTTTGTTGATCATGATCGTTCCTCACAAGTCGTTGTTTAACAGCCTTTGTGACTGCATCCATATGGTAACGCGCCGAGCCTGTGGGGAACGCTGCTAAATGTCATCGATTGCGCGTGAGAGATGTCATATCACGACGCCCTCATCCCTCAACTGTCCACAAACTCTAAAACGGAAACAGAAGCGGCAGCAACAGCATCGACGCAATCAGTGCCAATAAAATCAGCGGCACGCCAACCTTGACGTAATCGCCAAACTCGTAGTTTCCCGCCCCCATTACCAGCGTGTTGACGGGTGACGCGACGGGCGACGCAAACGCCATCGACCCCGCGACCGCAATGCCCATCAAGAACGCTTGCGGCTGCACGCCCATCTCTTGCGCGGCGGTTAAGGCAATCGGCGCGACGACAACGACGGTGGCGGTGTTGGAAAGGAACTGCGTGAAGACGGCCGTTAATAAGAAGAGCCCCCCTAACATCGCCAGCGGGCTAACCTGACCGAGCGTCCCGACCAGACCATTGGCGACCACATCAACCGCGCCGACTTTGGAGAGTGCAGTACTCATCGGGATCATGCCCGCAATTAGCATCAGGCTCTTCCAATTAATTGCCTTGTATGCCTCATCCATCGAGATGCACCCCGCCAGCACGACCAACCCGGCCGCGACGAGTGCCGTTTGCGTCAGCGGCAAAATTTCGCCTACCATCGCCAGCACCATCACCAACAGGATCACAGCAGCCCAGCCCGCCTTGTGCTGTGTCGGCGGGTTAGCCATCGCTTCGGGCTGCCCGACTACGATGTAATCTTGCGACTTTTTGAGCGCAAGCAAATCATCCCATGCGCCATGCACGATTAGCACATCGCCAAATTGCAGTTTGAGATCGCGCACGTCGTTGAAAATGGCGGTATTCGGCCGAAAAACGCTCAACACATTCAGCTTCGTCTGCTTGTAAAAGTCGCTCTCCGTCACCGTCTTGCCGATGATTTTGGCATCCCGTCGTAAAATCACCTCGGCCACGCCTAGCTCGCGGCCAACGAGCGCTTTGCTGTCTTTTGGCACGGGTGGCTGCAAGGCCAATTTGTAGTCGATGGCGGCTTGGGCGATGCGCTGTGGCTCGCCCGTCACGATCAACACGTCGTCCAGCTTGATCTCCGTTTCCCCTGTCGGCACGACGGGAATACTCTTAACGCGTTTGCCATTGCGTCGTGCGAGCAGTGACAGCTCGGCACGTGGCTTTGGCGGGTGCAGCATGTTGAGCAGGTCAATGCCATAATCGTGGCGCAGGTTGGCTTCGGCGACCGTTTTCCCGATTAGCGACGACTCCAGCCGCACACGCAGCCGGGCGAGATCGTCGTCTAGGTTATACTCTTTGGCAACACGTCGCTGTGCGATAATGGGAGATTCGGCTTGTTCTGTCGTGCGATTGGGGAGCAATTTTCGGCCGAAAATGCCCATCACGCCCACGCCCAAAATCAGCAGCACTATCCCCAACAGCGTATAGCTGAAAAACGAAAACGGCGCATACCCATTCTCGCGCAACACGTCGCTGACGATGATGTTAGGTGGCGTGCCGATCAGGGTCATTGCGCCGCCGAGCAGCGCACCAAACGCCATCGGCAGCAGCAGCTTTGACGGCGCGATCTGTGCGTTGCGCGCCAGAATAATCACGACGGGCAGCAGCACGGCGACCGTTCCCGTGTCGCTCATAAAGCTCGACATCAGCGCGGCCGCAACCATCAGGACAAGCGGGAGGGTGCGTTCGTTTTTGCCAGCGAGGGTGAGGATGTTTCGGCCGATCAGATCAGCTAGCCCCGTCTGCATGACCGCCCCGCCAATCACAAACAGCGCGGCAATCGTGACGACCGCCCCATTCGAGAATCCCGCCAACGCCTCCGCCGTTGTCAGCACGCCCGTCACCATCAGCGCAACGACGACACCCAGCGCAACGACATCGACGCGCACTTTTTCGCTGACAAATAGCCCAATTGCAATCACTAAGATCGCTAACACAATTCCCATTTCAATTGACATAATAAATTGGACGCTCCCAAATCACCGTCGCGCCGCCGCAATCGCCTGCGACAATGCCTGATAAGTTGCCTGGACGCGATCGCCGTTGAACAGGAGCGTCGGTGTTCCCGTCACGCCGACATTCTGCGCCGCAACGCGATTTTGCAATACGTCCGATTCATATTGGCGGCTCTCGACACACGTCGTAAACGCCGTCATTTCTAACCCAAGCTTCTCACCGACGCGCAGAAGATCGGCCGAATCGATATCCTCACTCGGCACATGCACGTCAAACACAGCGGCGTGATAGTCGATGTTGCCCTGCGCCAGCGCACACAACGCTGCGTTGCTCGCATTGCGTGTGAGGGGTGGATTGCCCAAAATCGGCGCGGGCAGAACGACGTAGCGAATCTCGCCCGTCTCGATCAAGTTTTCGCGGATCAGCGGATATTGCTCATCGACAAACGTTTTGCAGTGGGGGCAGGCATAGTCGGAAAACTCAAAGACGACCAGTTCGGCATCGGCCTCCCCTTCCACGATGCAACGGTTTGAGTTGTCGTCACAGTAGGTGAGAAGTTCAGTTGAAACAGATATCTGCTCCGCCTGCGTCGTTGCCTCACGGTCGCCGATTGAAATCGGTTCAACCCCGCAGCCTGTCAGCCAAAATAGGATAAAGAGGATAGGAAGATAGGATTTCATGTTTCACTCGGAGCGCGGCCGCCTCACCCGCGGCAATGGCGGATGAGGCATGCGCGCGCTAATAAGATTAAGCTAACTCGCGTGGACTGGCGGCGATGATCGCGTCGTTGCTGCCAGCGATGTAGGGGGCAAAGTTCTTATTGAACAGCTGTGCCAGCTTGTTGGCTTGTGCATCGTAGGCGGCTTTGTCTGCCCACGTATTTTTTGGAATCAGCAGTTCAGATGGCACATTCGGGCAGCTTGTCGGTACGGCAAACCCAAAGATCGGGTCTGTCACCGTCTCCACATTGTCGAGCGACCCGTCGTGAATCGCGTCGATGATGGCGCGCGTGTATTTGAGCTTGATGCGCGAGCCTGTGCCATAGGCACCACCCGTCCAGCCCGTGTTGACCAGCCAAGCCGTCGCGCCGTGCGCTTCCATCTTCTCAGCCAACAGTTCGGCATACTTGCTCGGATGCCAGACCATGAACGCTGCGCCGAAACAGGCCGAAAAGGTCGCTTGCGGCTCCGTCACGCCCATCTCCGTTCCCGCCACTTTTGCGGTATAGCCGCTGATGAAGTGGTACATCGCCTGTTCGGGGGTCAGCTTGCTGACGGGTGGCAACACGCCGAATGCGTCTGCGGTCAGCAGGATGACGTTACTCGGATGCCCGCCGACACACGGGATCTTGGCGTTGTCGATGAACTCGATCGGGTAGGCAGCGCGCGTGTTTTGCGTCAGCGAGGTGTCGCTGAAGTCGACGCCGTGGGTGTGCGTGTCGTA
>JAUIAP010000048.1 GCA_030425205.1 Anaerolineae bacterium | reverse complement strand
TTTTTGCGTTATCAGTTCTGTTCCCATTTCTTCACCTCCTCTGCTTTATTCCAATGGAAATTTTTCCTTTTTCATTTTATCTCACCTGCCCTCCTTTTTGGTTCTGGCTTGTCCAGGTTAGGGTATTCAGAGTGTATACTTCTGTGTCCAATTGACCCACCCAGCCCCAATTCATAGAATGCTCCGTGACCGATAACAATTACGGGGAGTAGATACTATGAGGAAAGGGATTTTTGCCTTCTTGCTATTTTTGTTTGGAATTTTCCAACTAGCCGCAGCAAGTGAAGAGGATGAGACAGTTCTCGCACCATCATGGGGCGAGGAGATTGTGCGCTGGGAGTCTTTGATTGTAGAGAGTGCAGTGGAATATCAAATCGACCCAGACTTGATTGCGGCAATTGTCGATGTTGAGTCGGATGGTAAGTCAGATGGCGTCAGTTATGCGGGTGCGGTGGGGCTGATGGGCGTGATGCCGTATGGGGAAGGGTTTGAATATCGGCCGAATCGCACAATTCTGCTCGATCCACAGACAAACATCAGCTGGGGGACGGCGATCATTGCCGACATCATGCAGCAGGCTGGTGGTGATTTACATGCAGCGTTGGCCGCATACAACGGGGGTTGGCGACAGGTCGATACGTTGGAAACGCGCACCTACGCAGCCGACGTTCTCAACCTATATGGACGAGCGATTGCAAGCCGTGAGGGTGTTGATCCTGACGATGCGACGGCTTGGACTGTAGCGGTGCAGGTTCCACGCGGTCATATTGCGACACGCACCTATATGGCGGGAGATTATGCAATTGGTTTGCCCATGACGCTGGGGGAGCATGTTGTGTATGAGAACTATGATGGCAATCGGCCGATTTTTGTACGCGCCTACGCCGTACCGCTTGATGTTGCAGATTCCCCGCTAAACGTTCGCTAATCTGCGGTTGACGGTTTTGCCGCACGAATCACCTCTGGCTCACGCTTGATGAGCTCCTTGCCAGCATAGCGTGTGCTGATGTGCAAAAAGAAAACCGCCCAAACGATACCTAAAAGCCCAACTATGACGGCGTAGAGACTGTATTGAGGCAGAAAACGCGCGACAAACGGTGGGGCAATCAGCGGCAAGCTGGTGATAAAAATGGCGATTGGAATGGGGATGACGACCATAAATGCGGCCAAACAACCGCCCCGTGTAAATGAATTACGGTTTGTCTTGAAGTCGAGTTGAACAGGATAGGGAAAGAATGCGGAGAAGACCGCGTTCACGCCCATTGCCGTAAACGCCGTAAACAGGCCAATGATACTATAAAAGAGCACCGTGACGCTGCCTGAAAGGACGAACAGGATCAGCGTGATCAGAATCAGTGGGATTGAGCCGAGCAGTAACAGCGCGATTGCCTTGCCCAAAAAAATTTTGCCCCGATCGACGGGCGTTGTCAGCAAAAAGGGCAGTCCGAGATGTTCCCAGCCCAACATATTTTGACCGAGAATCCAAAAGACAAAAAAGGCGTAAAGTGGAATGACGAAGATGCTGTTTTCACCTGCGATGTCGCCGAAATCGCCGCCCGCACTCAATGCAGGGAAGACGACGATGAAGATCGGCATGAGATAGCTTTGCAGTAGACCGATCCGTCGTTGCGGAATGCGCCATGCGGTGACCAGCTCTTTTTGGAAGATGTAGCGAGTTTCGGCCGAAAACATCTCATCAAACCACCCCCAATTTCGCTCTTTTTTAACTTTCTCCTGTTTCTCAACGTTTCCACCGCCGATCAAAAAACCATTCCCCGTTAACAAGCGATCCAGCAGCGCACCCCATAGAAACGCCAACAACACCAGCCACCCCGCAGCATAGCCGATCCAAATCAAACTCATCCCCCACCGCCCCAATGTCGCCTGTTCGACTGATTTCGCCAACGCACCCGGCGGAAACCATTGCAAAATATGTAAGACATCGAGTTGTTCGAGCTGCTCAGCATCTAAGAATTGTGATCCAAACTCTGCGATACGGGCGACAGCCTGTGAAAATGCCCAACAACCAAACCCAAACACCGATGCCAACACGATTGCCACATCGCGCGTTTTGCGACTTTGCAATATCCCCCCAAATGCGGTCGTCGCCAACTGACTGGCCGTCACCATCAAGCCATACCCAACCACTGTAACAATCAACAACAGTGGCAACATTGCCAGCGACGAGGCTGCATGGCTGCGTCCGCCAAAGCCACCGAAGCCAATGATCATGGCAACGTAGAGCGGCAAGACGAGATAGGTTGGATAATCATAAAGGGTTCCAAGCATGTTGCTCAGGACGATATCACGTCGCCGAATTGGATAGATCAGCAGCCGCTCCAGATCGACGCCATCGCTCAATGATGCGGCAATGAGCGGAAACATGATCCATGCAATCCATAATCCGATCAAGACAAATGCCAATATCTGAAAAGGCCACTGGTCAGGCGCATGGGTGTAGCCAAACCATGCGCCAAACGCAATCCCAACAACCGTTGGCAAAATGACGATCAGGGCAATGATGAGGCCAATCAAGCGGCCTTTCTCTTGCGTGAAACGTCGCCACGTCAATTTTCGGCGTAAACGGAGCAGGGTTAGGTGCATGGCAGCATTGTAGCAAATGTTAGTGGGATTTAGTTTTCCTAATCAAGCCACTCCATGCGTGCGCCGAGCGCGTTCATCGTTTCGACAAAACCAGGAAAGCTGTCTGCCACGCAGTTAGCTTCGCCGATAATGGTTGGTGCGTTTGCGGCTAATGCAGCCACTGCTAATGACATTCCCAAGCGATGGTCGTCATGACTTTCAACTTCGGCCCCTTGCAAATGAATCGGCCCCTCAATCGTGAAGCCATCGGGGTGTTCATCCATCGTGACACCCATCTTTGCCAATTCACCCGCCAAGACGCTGATGCGATCGACCTCTTTGACACGCAGTTCAGCCGCATCACGCACCGTACTTTTTCCCGCTGCTTGTGACAACGCAACGGCTAAAATGGGGAATTCGTCAATCGCGCGGACAACAACCTCGCCGCCGATATTTGCGCCGTGCATTTCGCTAAATGTGATGGCGAGATCGGCCGCAGGCTCCCCACCCGTGACCTGCTGATTTGTCACGGTCAATTCTGCCCCCATCATTTCTAGAATCTCTAAGATGCCTGTGCGCGTCTCGTTTTGCCCACAGTTTTCAATGGTGATTTCAGAGTGGGGGATGATGGCGGCGGCGATGAGCGGGAATGCTGCACTGGATATGTCGGCCGGCACGGTTAAGTCAAGGGGTCGCAACTCGCTTGGTGGTGTTAATGAGATAGTGTTGCCATTTGTCTGCACATCAACACCCATCGCGGTCAACATCCTTTCGGTGTGATCACGCGCAGGGCCTGGTTCGACGATGCGGGTTGTGCCATTGACGTAGAGACCTGCGAGTAATACGCAACTCTTGATCTGTGCGCTGGCGACGGGCAATTCATAGGTGATTGGCTGTAGCTCGGCTGGTTCGATATAGAGCGGTGCCTTGTCATTGCTGCTGCGGATATTTGCCCCCATTTGTTGGAGCGGGACGATGATGCGGCGCATCGGCCGATTTCGCAACTGTTCACTCCCATCTAATATGGAAGAAAAGTTTTGCCCCGCCATGATACCTGCCAGCAGTCGGATGCATGTCCCCGCGTTACGCGAGTCGAGCGCACGGTCTGAAGGTTGCAAGCCATGCAACCCAACGCCATCAATCTCCAAATCCCAGCTGGTCGCGCTGTTCTCTTGCACAGCGATGTTGACGCCCATCTGGCGAAAAATTTGCAGCGTTGAACGTGGGTCTCCCGCAGGCAGCCAGCGGCGAATGTAACTTTTTCCGTTGGCGAGTGCCCCCAGCATGATAGAACGGTGGCTGACCGACTTATCGCCGGGTACGGTAATTGTGCCGCGTAGCGGCGTGGTTTGCGGATAGACGCGAAGTTTGCGAGACATGGTGCTGTTGCTGTTGAGATGTTTGTGGAGTTTGCGTAAAACGTAGTGAGCTTACGTCAATGTTGCTTTTCTACATGTTATACGCGACCGACCACGCAAATCCAACGGCACTTATGGGTTAGCAATTGCGGATTCTTTCGACAATTGGCAGAAGATCCGTCAGGGTCGTGATGGTGTAGTCGGGCTGCTCGATCGGAGATTGGGGTTGCTTATCGAGATGTGGCGGGTCGATGTGGACACTGATGAGACCCGTTTCGTTTGCCCCACGCACATCGTGGGCAGGACTATCACCAACATACATCGCGCGATCGGGTGCGCTATCCAACATGCCCAACATGCGCCAGAAAATGGCGGGATGTGGTTTCATAAAACCTGTGTCGCCAGAGGTGATGCGGGCATCGAGGCGGTCGATCAGGTCATAGGTGACGAGTTCAGTGTCGCGCATCCACATCGGTTGAAAGGCGTTTGTGATGAGGCCAATTTTGTAACCACGTTCGCGCAGTTCATCGAGAACGGCATGGGTGTCGGGATAAAGCGCAACGCCGGGAAAGGGTTGCCAATCGGCATGGCGCATCAGCTCTTCAATATCAATGTCGTCGGCTGGCAGGTTGAGATCGTGCAGGGCGCGATGCAGAACCCCACCCATCGAGACGGCGATGTGATGATCGTGTGCACGGGCGTGATCCCATGCATCGCGCGTATTGCGGCCAAAACCACGCGCCAACGCCTCTTGTTCTAGCTCATAACCAAGCTCAACAAGATAGGCGTGCATCTTCGCAAACATTGGTTTGAGGAATTTGTTCCACTCTATTTGCGGTTTCGCCCATGAGATGAGCGTGTCGTCAAGATCAAAGATGATTGTGTCGAGTTGAGAATTCGGCCGAAATTGATAGTTTGAACGCATAGTCCAATTTTAACCTAAAAACAAAGACGTGGGGTTTCCCCCACGCTAACGTTTTGTCAAAGTTTGTAAACGGTCGAGTTTGGAATTTCCCAATCCCGCACCCTGCCTACGCCTCTTCAAGCGTTGGTTCACTGATATTTGCCAGTCGCTCAATTATGAGAATCGAGCCCATACCCACTAGCAGGCAAATTATTGCAATGAGCACTGTGCTATCAATCGCTGGCATGATGTTTGTACATTGAACATGTTCCTCTAAGCAGGCGGGATTCTGCTTCCATGGCCAAATCAACCGCAAACTGCCCAACATCAACCCCATTAGCGCGGCGACAACCGCATCGTGATAGCGTTCAAATAGCCAGCCAACGACCCGCGCAAATGTCAACAGGCCGAATAGACAGCCAATGGCGACGAGTCCTAGCGTCAAAATGTCGCGGTCATTGACTGCACCAAGCACATCGTCATATTTGCCCAAAACGACCAAGATAAAGGAGCCAGAAACGCCGGGAAGGATGAAGGCACAAATAGCAATCGCCCCTGCGACGACCAAAAACCATTTGCCGTTTGGCGTGCTGGCTGAAACGCTGCTGACAAAGAAGAAAAACCCAACTGCGGCAACGACAAACAGACCAATTGTGGCGGGTGTCCACTGCTTGATGCGTTGCCCGACAATGTAGATCGACGAGATGACAAGACCGAAGAAGAAACTCCAGATCAAACTCGGCCGATTGTGGAGCAGCCATTCTAGCGCAGAGGAAAGCGTCAAAATTGCCGTCAACATACCAACAACGAGCGCAACAAGAAATTTCCAGTTAACAATCTCAAAGATACGCTTGATATCAAACTTTGTTACCGCCTGAATAAAATCGGGTTCGGTTAAATCGCGGATCGACTGGATTAGTTCTTCATAGATGCCCAAAATAAACGCCATCGTGCCGCCGCTAACGCCGGGAATAATTTCGCAAATGCCCATCGCAAACCCGCTCAAAACGATGCGGATGTATTCGCGTGGGGCGCGTGTCAACTGTTTCATGTTACCTCACAATAAAAACACGCAGCACGTCGCTGCGTGGGATTTTTCGACCGATAATTATAGCACCACTTGCGATAACCCCTCTGCTGAACGACAATGATCGCGCCGCTCTAATCAAATGAAGTTTGCCGCAAGCGTTTATCGACTCCGTGACGACGAGTATGCAACAAAAAAGGACGGTGCCTGACCGTCCTTCTCTAATCTAAAATTTAGCTCTATGCCGTGACTTTTGCGGGGAATGTGTAGCCTGTGCCGCGCTCGGAAACAACGTAAAGCGGCTTTTTGTGATCGCGCTCAACCTTACGACGTAGACGATGGACGTGGACATGCAGGCGATCTTCGTATGCTTCTTCAAGCGGCCAGAGGCGACGCAGCAAAAAGTCAGTCGTGACGACGCGCCCAGCACTACGCATGAGCAGATATAATAATTTCGATTCGGTTGGTGTCAGGGAAACCTTTTCGCCGTCCACGATTGCCTTGCGACTTGGGAAATCAATTTGTAAAAACTCATCGACTGTCACAAGCGGATCGAGCGTATAGGAAAATGTGCCAATCCGACGCAATACACGGCGCACACGTGCGACCAATTCGCCGGGGCTAAACGGTTTCACGATATAATCTTCGGCAAACTCTTCGATGCCACGAATGACGGTGTCTTCCTCATTCACGGCCGTAAGCATGATAATTGGCAGATCGCTGAATTGGTGAACGGCTTTGCAAAATTGAAAACCATCCATGCCGGGCATGTTCAAGTCAACGATGGCAAGATGGGGAATTCCCGTGCGTTGAATGAGATTGAGGGCTTCTTGACCTGAGTTGGCAGATTGAACTTCAAAACCCGCCTTTGTAAGTGCTACTTCAACGATGCGGAGAGTATATGGGTTGTCGTCTACTGCGAGAATGCGTTCGATATCAGACATTGTTTCTGTCATGCGAAAAACTCCTATCATGCGGAACTTGCAGATATTTGCTCCGATGCAACTGGAGGACAGTTCCGTAAATTTATTTGGTATGGAAGGTGTTGAAGCGTTCAGTCAACAAACCTTACGAAAATATACTATAACATCTAGCCCGTAAGGTTGACTGAAAAAGATCGTAACTTTCGGGTGAAAATGCGGTGAAGAAACCACCACAGATGAGTGAATTTCAGAAAGTTTGCGGCAAATGACTTTGCGTAATGAAACGACATAGTACTTTTGGTTGATTAAAGAATGTTCGTAATCTACTTGTGTGTTGCATGGTTAATTGGATTGTGGTTTGCCGATACGTTGATGGGGCAGGAGGTATCGGCCGCAATTTGGATGCTGGCGGGTTTTTTGGGATTTGTCGGGGCCGTTTTTGTGCCGCGTCGAGAACAGGCCATACGGACTATGTTGCTTTGCCTATTTGCGCTTTGTGCAGGTGGGGCGCGGGTTGCCATGGTGGGGGATGTTCGTTGTGATGGGGCGCAGGTTTGTGGATTAAATGGGCAGCCGCGCGATGTTACATTAGTGGGCTGGGTAGCCGGCGAGCCAGATGTGCGCGATGCCGTTGTCAACTTGCGCGTGCGTGTGACGGAAGCGACTGTGCGCAACTTGGCGCATCCCGATGGATTGACACAAGCGATGGAGGGGGATGTGTTGGTGAGTGTGCCGCGCTTTCCCGTGATTGCCTATGGAAGCGTGGTGACGGTGACGGGGGCGTTGAACGAACCATTTGAATCGGCCGAATTTTCCTACCGTGACTATCTCGCCCGTGAAGGAATCTACTCCACGATGTACCTGCCGCGCATTCGGGTTGGTGCCTCCAATCAAGGCTGGAAACCGCTCGCTGCAATCTATCAGCTAAAGAGCAGTGCGGCCGACACGATTGAACAGTTGATTCCTGCTCCGGCGTCGGGCTTACTCAAAGCGATCATGCTGGGGGATAAATCGGGATTGCCTGACCAGTTAGAAGATGATTTCCGCACGGTCGGATTGTCGCATCTGATTGCAATTTCAGGCTTTCACGTTTCGATCATCTTGATTTTGGTGTTGGGGGTGTTAGATGTGGGATTTCGGCCGAAAACGGCTGCCATCATCACCATCGTTGTCCTCATCTTGTATGCAGTCCTCGTTGGACTGCGCCCCTCTGTCATCCGCGCCACATTTATGGGCATCGGTTTCCTGATCGGTACGCGCTTTCTCGGTCGCCGCAATAACACCATCAGCATTCTCGCCTCGATTGCAATTGGCATTACGCTCATCAATCCCGACCAAATTACAAATGTCGGCTTCCAACTCAGCTTTGCGGCGACGTTGAGCCTTGCGCTGTATGGACAGATGTTAGCGACATGGCTCAAAAATTGGGTTCACAACAATCTGTTTGAACCGAACGCTGCGATCAAACGTCTGCTCAACATCTTGGCAATTACCCTTGCCGCGCAGATTCTGACGCTGCCCATCGTGGCTTATCACTTTGAGCAGGTTGCGCTCGTCTCTCTGCTGGCCAACCTAATTGTTGTGCCAGTTCAGCCCATCTTGATGATTATCGGCGTGCTGGCAACATTAATCGGCAGCGCGTTTTTGCCTCTGGGAAAATTGGTTGGTTGGGTAGCATGGCTCTTGCTGACCTTTACGATTCGTGCCGTTGAACTATTGGCGCAAATCCCGTTTGCCAGCGTCCCCATTCAGGTCAACGAATTTACACTCATCTTCACCTATGTGATGATCGGTGCCATGACGTGGTATCTCTATCAAGAGGCAGAGCGACGTGCGGAAACGCGAAAACGGTTGCGTCTCAATGTATCGCAACCGGTTATGGCGGGCGTTAGCGTGATGGGGCTTTTTCTGGCGATCAGTTGGTCAAGTGGTCAGCCCGATGGGTTGCTGCACGTCAGTTTTTTAGATGTCGGACAAGGCGATGCGATTTTTGTCGAGACACCCACAGGGCGACAGATTTTGATCGATGGCGGTGAGTTTCCCACATTGTTGAATAGTGAGATCGGCCGAAAGCTACCTTTTTGGGATCGCGAAATCGATCTCGTCATCGCCACCCATCCCGACGCCGATCACGTAACAGGGTTGCCCGAAATTTTTGATCGCTACCGCGTTCAGCGTTTCATCTATGACGGGCAAACAGCGGCAATTTCAGGTGTCTATGGAGCGGTTTGGGAGCGGATTGAGGCGCAAGATGTTGAGACATATATCGCACAGGCGGGAGAAGTGATCGAAGTTGAAGACGGTGTACGGTTGGAAATTGTGCATCCAAGTGGGACGCTCGATGAAGATATTCGCAACAACAACTCTGTTTCGTTGCGGCTTGTGTATGGGGAATTCAGCTTATTGTTGACGGGAGACGCAGAAGTAGAGGCGGAACGGGCAATGCTGGCAACTGGCTTGCCGTTAGCGTCAGTCGTTTATAAGGCAGGGCATCATGGCTCACAAACGTCAAGTTCGGCCGATTTTATGAACGCCATCAACCCGCAAATCGTCATCATCTCCGCTGGGGTTGACAACCAATTTGGGCATCCCCATCCAGATGTGATCGGCCGATTTAATGCCAGCGGTGCGGCCGTTCTCGACACGCGCCTACATGGTACGATTGAAGTCAAAACGGATGGGGAGCAGATGTGGTGGACGGGAAATAGAAAGGCTGTGCGCGGTGAACGTTAAGCGGTGTACAGACATCACGCCGCGAGAAACCCCGCCGCCACCAACATCGTAAATGCCGCAATAAACCAGTGAATGAGCCAGCCGTAGACAAACGATTGCGTGCGCCACGCGATGAACCCAAATCCTGCGCCGCCAAAAATGGTCGACAATGTTTCTAGTTCTGGTTTCCCCAAATGCATGTAGGCAAATGGCACGGCTTGCAGCCAGATGGCGGCGCCCACCCCGACGTGGCGCGCTAAGCCAAACAGTAAGAATCCGCGCCAGATAAACTCCCACGCAAACAGTTCAACCATATTGCGGAAGATGACGACTCTGGCACTATCGGCCGCGCGCACTGCATAATAGGATTGCATCTCAGGGGTGCGTGCAAAGCTATAAAGAAATGCCCCTAACACGATACAAATCGGCACGGTCCAGAGCAATCCCTCACGCCAGTTCCCCCACTGAAAGCCAAATTCTTTGGGCGATTCGCGGAAAACAAAATGGATAATAATGAGGGGAAATATGCAGTAAAAGATAAACCGATTGTAAGCGTTGACGGGGATGATCCGATGGTCATACGCATCGAGCATAGGGATAAGTGTGGTTGCGACAATTAACAGAACAAGCTGACTGTTGAAGGTGATTCGGCCGATCGTAAACGTGTGGTCTTTCATAGCAATGTGGACGGGATTCTAACGACGTAATGATAAAGTCGCTAGAGATTGTAGGTAAGAATGTCCCTGTTGGATTCGTCTACTATCTTGAAGGCAAAAATATAGCAAAGATAACAACCACACACTTTCTGTGTGAAGGAGATTTTTAATGGCAGAGCCAATTAATGTAACAGATTCAACTTTTGAAACGGATGTATTGGGTAGTGACGAACCCGTACTAGTCGATTTTTGGGCAACTTGGTGCGGCCCTTGTCGTATGATTGCTCCAGCCGTCAAAGAGATTGCGGCTGAGTATGAGGGTGTCAAAGTGGTCAAGTTGGACATCGACGAAAACCCAATGACTCCCGGCCGCTATGGTGTCATGAGCATTCCGACCTTGATGATCTTCAAAGAGGGTCAAGTCGTTGACCGCTGGGTTGGCGCACAGTCAAAGGATGCGATGGTGGCACGTTTGTTGCCGCACGTAGCAGCCTAATCATGTGACCAAGATTCGTCTCATTTGACGATTAGACGAATCGAGATCCGCAAAATTCTGAATAAAAAAGCCCGTCCAAACTGGACGGGCTTTTTTTATTGTAGGTGCGTTTCAAAAGAGTTGAAACGGTCATTCCCGAAACAGACCAACCGAAATGAAACACACCTTAAACTATCGTCTAAGCTGCGTTTTCTTCCTCAGACTCATTGACGATTTTGATGTCATCAGCGACATCATCACTATCTTTGGCAGCGAACTGATCGGCAAGCTTGCCCATTTCATCGCTCAACCAGCGTAGACCTTTTGTGAAACTGCTTTTGGCACGATCTGCAAGGTCGTCCGCTTTGACATCTTCGCGCACTTTGGCCGTTTCAGATTGGAGCTTGGCACCCACATTACCTGAACGAACATCTCGAATGATCTTGTCAACCTCATCGGCAAACTGACGCACGCCAGCCTTTAGCTCATTCTCAAATTTAGTGCGTTCCTCGCTGTCCCATGCCCCACGGATGGTTTCGGCAAATTTCTTGCCAAGATTCCCCATCTCATCCACAACGTTCTTTCCCGCATCCTTCAAATCTTCTTCTTCGATACGGATCGTCTCATCTTCAATTTTCACGGCTTCACCTTTCAGGCGATCCTTGATTTCTTCTACATTCGGCATTTCTTGATTGTCGCTCATCGCGTTTTCTCCAAATTTAGGGCTACCAACGGTAACACAACTACTAACTATGATTCACTACGGATTAGCGTTTGGAAAGTTGCAGTTACTCTTCAGGGATTGATTGTAGATCGCCGTCAATCAGGGCTGTTCCACTATAGACCCAACCAGATTTTTCGTCAACGCAGCACAGTTCGATCCATTCATCACCAAATCGGCCGATAATTTCAAACGTTTCTCCGCGCTCAATTGTGGCAACGGACGCCGCACTATAGCTTGGATTTTCTAATAGATTAAGCACAGGTTCAGAAATGATGGCTCGTACTTCAGGAGCCGTACTGATCGGCAGGTCTAAAATTGTGGGCAGGCTCACAAAGCCAGCCGCAATCCAGCCGCTCTGTTCCTCAAAACAGCAAACCTCGACCCACAGATTATCGGCCGATCGGCCGATGGCCGTCGCCATTGCTCCCGCATCACCTGTTGAAGCCACCATGCTGTAGTTAGAGTCCGGGCCACGCCGCACAATGACACTATCAAGCCGGACGACCACATCAATTTCAACCGGCGTTGGTAGCGCAGTTGGGCGTGGTGTCGGCGTTTGTGTCGGTAAGGGGGTCTCGGTTGGCACGGTTGTATTTGTAGAGGATGGCGTATTTGTCGGGACAGCTGTGTTTGTCGGGGCGGCCGTGTTTGTCGGAACAGCTGTTTCGGTTGGGCGCGTTGTGCTGGTAGCCGTTGGAACGGTTGGCTCAGCGGTTGCAGTCGGCGTGTCGGTGCCAATCACGCCAATCGCTGGCGCAGTTGGCTCAACCGCAGCGTTCTGATTTATCTGCCCCCAAATGATGCCGCCACCAATGAGCAGTAAGAGCAGGAGCGGCACAATCCAAAGCAGCGGAGAACGCTGTGATTGGCTACTCGAAAGCACGGCACTTCTCTTTGGCGGGGGAGCAGCCAACGCGGGTGGCAGCGCGGTTGCCTTCTTCTGTTGAAAAACGGGGCAGTTGATATATTCGGGTGTCAAGCAGTGGGTTGACTGATGGGATTTTTCAATTGCCGCAGGTGGGGACGCTTTATAACAATATGTATTTGCAGCGGGAAATCCGAAACGAACTTCAGGATCATTATGCGTGCCACGAAAAGGGCAGCTCGTTTGCAGGCGTTGTTCTTTGGTCATATGGGCGAAACTATAACAGTGTTATCTTCTCACAAAAATATTTTTTTTGGCAAAAATGAAGTTGTTCACACAATCTTTGCGTGCGTCTTAGCCAAACAGATCGCTGAAATCACGCTTTTTAGTCGGGTCACTCGACCGATGAGAGCGACCACGCATCTCATCGTAAAACTCTTTGTCATAGCGGCGTGAGCGAATTGGAATCGGCATTTTGACCCCCCAACCAAGCAGCAACACCTCTTCCTTCTCCTGTAGACGTGCCAGCATGCCGCGTAACTGTTCCCTGCCAGCGAGACCAGACAGCACGGCGCGAATGTCGTCTTCATCGCCGAGCCAGCCTGTGATGCGTGTGCCAAGCTGCGACATAATTTCGTCGTCAATCGCAGAAGGTCGCTGATCGACAACCAGCAGCGTTACGTAATATTTGCGTAACTCGCGGGCGATTGTGCCAAATGCGGTCTGCTTAGCGATCTGTGGCGCGAGTAGTTTATGCGCCTCTTCAATGCAGATCATCAGCGGACGAGGCGCGGGGGCTTGTTTCGCCTTATGTTCTTCTGTCAGCTTGATCCAATGTTCACGAATGCGCCGTGTGAGTAAGTTAGAAACGAGCAGATAGTCGAGATCGGTCTCATATCGGCCGAAACTCAACACCACATGCTTCCCGTTCTCCAACTGGTCTACCAGCATCTTGACGGGATCATTGCTCTTTTCAACGACGTACTCCTTGCGGAAAATCGGCATCAACTTGCGATGCAACGCGGTGGCCGATTTAGGGTGGATGTTGTTGTCTTTTGCCCAATACTCGACTGAATGGGCTGCGGGAACGCGCTTTTCTTTACCATTGTCGTCGATAAACACATCTTCAGCGCCCGGCTCCATTTGCATGAACTTGCTAAACCAGTTCGCGCTGAAATCGTTGTAGAGCGAATCGAGCACATTAGAGGCGGACTCGTTGAGATTGATCGCATCCCCCAGCAGATAGATGTCGCTCGGCGTGATGTCACGCATTGACAACTCAAGCGTAAAGTTGGGTGATTTCCCCTTCACCATCGCGCCTGCGCCTAACGCCGCAATCTGCACACGCGCCGCACTAAACAAATCTTGCAAACCCAACACCGTCACACCGCGATCTGAATCGGTGTCGCTAAAGCCATACTCATTGTGCATGTCGAAGACGAGTGCGGCCGCGACATTGGCCTGCATCACACCGGCCAAAACCATGCGTGTGAGGAAGCTCTTACCCGTCCCAGTTGCGCCAAAGATGCCGCTTGAGCGTTTGACGAGCCGCTTCAAGTCCATGCCAACGGGATGGTGAGGCTCTTCAATTGTGTGGCCCAGCACAAAGTCGCCGTCGAAAATTTCGGCAACGTCGGCCGCACTAGCCAGTCGCACAGCTGCATGATGGGCGGGAACCGTCTTAACGGGTCGTGGGCCCGTTTGAATTTTGCCCTCAGCGCGCTCATCTTCCCACTGATCACGGGCGGGCGTACCATAATCGGGGCCGATGTCTTGCATCAGCGTCGTGTACATCGCCATCGTCGTGAACAGTGTTTTGCCGTGCAGGGCGCGACCAATCGCGGGCTGAATGCGGTCTGTCTGTTCGTCGGCAAAGCGCGGGTCGGTTGCGCCAAGTTGCAGGTCGGTGATAAGGCCATAGTAACGCCAACGGCTGTGCTCGCAGACGACGAACGCCCCTTCCTGCACCGTATCGGCCGAAACGGTCAGCCGCACGCGCAACCCTTCCCGCAATCCTCCCCCGACGATATACCCAATTGTTTCACTCATATTGTGTCAAAATCGGCAGCGTTGGCAGCGCATCGCTGAGCGCTTCCAGCGTTGGAATCAAGGTTGCATAATCGCCGCGCAACAGTTCAATCACCTCTTGGATGACGTTAATTGCCCATGCGTCATCACGCCCGCGCAGCTGGTGGACGGCGCGGATATGGGCAACGAGTAGCTGTTCGACGGGGATTTTCGCATCGGCCGATTTCAGCACCAAGCGCAAATAACTTAACCGCTCTGTGAACAGTTTTACCTCATCTGGATCATCGACAAGCTGAACGGGATCGAGATTCAGTGGCGGGCGTGGTGGCAAGCCTTGTCGCACCACGCCGTCACGGTTGTACCCAACCGTCAGTACGCTCATCTCGATGGGCAGCAGACGGTTGTTGCGCTGGTCTTCAATCGCCGACATCGGCAAGTTTTCTGCCAGCACAAGCCGCCGTACCAACGGGTCATCATCGACATTAAAATTATAGATCATGCCGTAGATGCACTCGTTAGGTTTGGCTTCCGCCTTGACCAACGCCCCAAAGTATGGATTTTCTAGCTGGGCAGCGCGACATCCAAAGGCAAACCCTTGCGTGCTGGCGCGGAGAATTCGGCCGATTTCCACGATTTAATCCCCGTCGTCGTCGTCGTCATCATCGTCGTCGTCATCGTCCAGATCATCGCTGTCGTCTTCTTCATCTTCCACTTCCGTGGGGACGAGCAGCCCTTCTGACTCAAAGCGCAGGAAGCCACGCTCTGTTAGCTCCGTCAGCTCCTCAAACAAATCCTCGTCTAGCTCAGTTAAGCTAAAGCTTGACCGCCCGCGCATCGTCTCTTCCAGATCAGACGAGATGTCCCGCATCAGATCAGGGAACAGATAGATCGGCATCAAATAGTAGCTGACATATTTGCTGCGCTTGGCAATCCCGCCAAAACCGAGGGGCTTGTCTTTCGCCATGCGGTGGGGCGTGTCTAGGTAAAGTTGTACATCGTCGTCCTGTACTGTGACCAGTTGTTCACGGTATGGGGCGAGGATGCTGACCAATCGGCCGTAAATTTCATCGTTAATTTCAGACATATTTTTCCTAAAGTGTATGCGATTGCGCGCTGGCTCGCGTTATCTCTTTGCCAAACTGTTTGCCTGTCATTTGACTCACGATCCCGCGCCGCTGCATCTCCATTTCAATTAAGTGATCTAGATATTCTTGGTCGCGCCTTTGCACGACCGCAATTTCGTCTGCCCGTGTCAGAACATACGGATAGTTACCGAGCAGCATACATTGCGCATTAAGCTGGCTGTGCATCTGCGCGATTACTTCGGGCTGTTGTGCCGCCCATTTTGGCACATCTATCCGTGTAATGTCGCCTGATCCCGGCGGTTTATAATAGAAGAAGCATATCTCTTGATTCATCGTGCGGAAAGGGGCGTAGCTCGTGGATTGATTGACAATCTCAAAGACGCTGCTGCGCTGTCCCGCCTTGAGAACCCGGCGATAGAGCATCACGTCTGAAATATCCGGACGTGTGTTTAGCTTTTCAATGTCAAACGCTTCTGTCCCATAGTCGAGTGTATACAACAGTGTTACGACTGCGCTCGTCTCTGGTCGCTCGATGTATCCCGCCAACAATGCACCACACGCTTGAATATTTTCTATCGCCTGAATCCAACGTGTTACAAAACGGTCTGCCTGTGCTGCATCGTTAATGCCAATTGGCCAGTATTGTAACCGCTGATCGAGAATTGCGAGAATCGGTGCCTGAGCGTACTTATTATCAAAGACGACGCGCGCCAGACGCTCAACCTCTGCCATATCGCGTTGAATGCTGACAAAGTTGCTGCTAAATGCATCGGGCGTTTCTGTCACGCCATCACCTAAATAGAAAAGCTCTGGCTCACTAAAATGATCGGGTGTGCGGTCGCCACCGTGATGATAGATGAGACCGCCAACATTGAGCAAGTAATATTGATAGGCGGCATGGCGCGATGAGAGCGCTTGTGATCCGTCGATGGCGATGAGGGTTGCGGGAAAATCGGCCGAATTTGCATCAATCCCTTGATTCAACGGCTCACGCTGACTCAGCGGACGACAGCCACGATATTTTTGTTTGTCAATGCGTCCACGTTCAACGACCAACGCTAGCGTCTCATCAATATACTTCCAATTCGTCGCGTGTTTTGTCAGCTTCTCGAATAAGTCCGTCAGCGTGATATTATGGCGATCTTCGCGGGTGAGCGTCGCCTCGCCCATGGCCTTAATTTTCTGTGTTAGCTTTGTGAATTCGAGTGCCATATTTTTCCCTTCGGTTGGAACCGCAGGCCATGTCGAGAAGTGCGCTCAGGCTATGCAACCTTTTTGTCCAAAAGTTGCAGCCATTGTTGGAAAATATCATCCTCAGTCATTCTTTTCTGTGCCAATAAATATCCCACCATTTGGCCACATTGTTCAATAAATGTGCGGCTTTCCGCCTGACAGATTTCGTCTAATGCACGCCAATGTCGCGTGCCACATTGCGTTCCCAATACCAGAAGTAGATCATGTTGTAGCGCATTTTGGTTTTGAATGTGAATAGATGTGGGACTCTCTGACTGCACAACATAGCAGTTGATTAGTTGAAAGTTTGCCCGCATTAGCGCAATTGTCAACTCAGCCCACGCTTGCGCTTTCCAATGATGAAAGGTGAAAATAAAACGCCCGTTCTGTTTTAGAACACGTCCACATTCTATGAAAATTGCACCTAGTTTGGCAACATAATCATCGTTCTTATTATGTCCGTTCACCGCAGAGCGCGTAATCGCACCCCAATCCGCAGCATTTGGGGGCAACATTTTTTTGAGCCAGACATGGAAAAATTCGGAGAGATCACTGTATTGAACGCTGTCAAAGTAGGGCGGATCAGTGATGATAAAGTCAACGCCATCGTCGGGGAGATCGAGATCGGCCGAATCTCCCTGCATCAACAAAAAGCGTCTTTTGCCCTCTTTCAACGCTGAAAAAGAGGCGACCTCCTCTCCAAAGTCCCGTTCGTTTTCAATGGGAACTTGTTCGATTTTGTTGCGGTTGAGTTTGCGCTCAATCGGCCGATTTGCCCACGTTGCCGCCTGCACAATGCGTGTTTGAAATAGCTTGTGCAGCGTGCCTGACCGATTCTTCCCATAGAGTGGATTGTTCTCCAACGCCGTATATGGAATCGAATAGGCATGGCGCACAAACGTGTGGCGAATCGCGCCAGATCGCTTTTTATGCCAACCTTTGTAACCACAGAGCAAACTATTAAACTCAACCGCCCCAGATACCAACAGAGCCATATTTAACTGCATGTCGCGTGGGACGCTCTGAACCGCCGAAATGGCCGCAGCTAGAAAGAGAAGCTGGCGACTACTAAATAGATCGAGATAGTTGGTTATGTTGCGTGCGTGTAGATGCGCGGACTTTGGCCCAGCGGAAATTTCAAATTCAGTCCGATTATAGAGGCTAGCACGCTGTATATTTGCATGATGCAGTCGCGCTTTGTCGAGCATATCGGGTGGTTTGAAAAAGATTCCGCAGGCAGCGCACTTCCCAAAAATTGCCAGAGGTACACAGCGTTCAAAATATCGTTCTTGCCTTTCTTCAAATGGCTTGGAACACTGCTTGCAGCGTTTATTTCGTCGTTCAATCAGCCGAATTTGACCGTCTTCCCGTGCATAGAGACATTTACCATCTAACCAAACATCTCCCGCAACCAAATGCCAGCGTGATCCGTCGGCGTTGTGACGCAGTGTCATTGTATCGACAATGACCGCCGTGTCTGCACAGGCACAGTGCCGCGCCTGCCCGTACAATGTAAAACGTAGCGGGGTTGCAACGGCGCAGGCAGGACAGCGTGTGCAAAAAGCGTCTCCCACAGCGCGTTTTATCTGCGCCTCAAATTGCGTATAGGTAGCCTCGATTTGGCTTGGCGATATTTCGGTTAGCGTGGCGCGCGATTGCAAAATTGGCAGCGGATCGATGTCTGCGCCAATCACATTTGCACCCATGCGAATCGCCTCATGCAGTGTCGTGCCACCGCCGAGCATCGGATCGAGAATGAGTTTACCAGCCAACCCGCCTGCGGCATAGAATTCTCGTTCAGTTTTATCTTCAACAAGGGCTTTAAGAATCGCGCGAAAGGTTGTCCCACAGCGTCGCGCCCACCATTTGTGGCGGTAGGAATTCGGCCGAAAATGATGCTTGTTATAAACCTCTTGCCGCGCCAACGCATCGACAAAAGGGACATCAAAATTATCGTCAATCTCGTAGTGAGACAATGCACTCATCTATAGACTTTAACACGTAGTAACCCATCAAACCAAACGACCGCTCACATTTTGCAACCCACCTAAATCTGCTCAAAATCCCCATGTCGTCCTGTCCCCTCTGCAAACCGGCGCGCCCCCGCAATACCCTCGTGCAGTAACGCCTCGCGCCCCCCATACCACTCTTGCACGAGCGCATCTCGCAGCGAGAGTCCATGCTGTTTCAACACCGAGCGGCGATCGGCCCGCATACAAATTTGTGGAAATTGTGCAATTTGGTGCGCCAACGCCTCTGCCTTTGCACGACTGTGTCCCTCTTCTACAACGTATTCACACAGACCGATGTTAATGCACTCTGACGCTGGCACTTTGCGCCCTGTCAGGATAATGTCCAATGCACGACCTTGCCCCACGAGTCGAGGCAAGCGCACCGTGCCACCATCGATCAACGGAACTCCCCAGCGACGACAGTAGACCCCAAAATAGGCACTTTCCTCCATCACGCGAAAATCACACCACAATGCTAACTCCATCCCACCCGCAACCGCCGCCCCTGCGACCGCCGCGATCACTGGTTTATTCAATTCGAGACGAGTTGGACCGAGAAATGCGGGTGGCACATCCGTCCCGTTGCCGTATGCGCCACCGTCGCGCGGTAAATTATGGGCATCAAACAGCGCGACATCATCGAGCAGTGCCGCATGTTTCAAATCCCACCCTGCACAAAATGTTCCGCCGTCCCCCCAAAGGACGGCGACCGACGCATTCTCATCTTGTTCAAACGCGACAAACGCATCGTAAAGTGCTGCGCCGCATTCAGGATTGATCGCGTTGCGTGCTTCTGGTCGTGCGTGAATAACTGTCCATACTGCACCTGATTTTTCGATTCTGACCATCATAACTCCATTTGGTACAACGCAATTTAAGTACTGTAAGGACAAGCTAGCACAGAAATTGTTTCTCATTGCATTCATCTATCCGCTAGATTATTGGTTGCATCAGCCTGTGTTATGCCTATATCGGCCGATCCAACCACAATTTTACCATCTGCAACTTCATCCTCTACATCGAGTGCGCGAGACCACTTCTGTAAGACCAAATTTTTTGCTGGCAAAACTGCTATAATCCTCCCCGCTATGGCGATTTTATCTTTCAACAACCTCACTCAAAGTTTCGGAGACTTCGACGTATTCATCGGCGCGGGTGGCAGCATCCCCAATGGTGGCAAAGTCGGCATCGTCGGGCCGAATGGTGTGGGTAAAACGACCCTCCTGCGCGTGTTGGCGGGGCTGTCTGAAGCGAGCGGTGGCGGTGTGCATATCGCCAAGGGGACGACGCTCGGTTATCTGCGCCAAGAGGCGGTAATGGCGTTTGCAGACAGCAAAAACAGTGTTTACGAAGAGATGCTGACTGTTTTTGCCGACGTGCGGCGCAAAGAACACGAACTGCGCGAGATGGAAGCGCAGATGTCCGCGGGCGATTTTGACGATGCGCTCTTTGACCGCTATAGCAAAATGCAGACCCATTTTGAGATGGTGGGTGGCTATGACTATCCCATTCGCATCAAGTCTGTATTGCAGGGACTAGGGTTTGGTGAAGAAGATTATGCGACGCCGCTCTCCGTGTTGAGCGGGGGACAAAAAACCCGTGCGCTCTTAGGACGCCTGCTGCTTGAAAAGCCCGATCTATTGATTCTTGATGAGCCGACAAATCATCTCGACATTGCAGCGGTTGAGTGGCTTGAAGGAACGTTGAAAGTGTGGGAAGGCGCCGTCTTAATCGTCAGCCATGACCGCTACTTTTTGGATCGCGTTGTCGATACGATTTGGGAGCTAGAGCGCAGCGGAATTGAGGCCTATCGTGGCAACTACACCCACTACACGACGCAGCGTGAAGAACGTTGGACAAATCGACAGGCGGAATTTGACACGCTGCAAGAGAAATTTCTCAAAGAACTCGATTTTATCAAACGTAACATCGCCCGTGATTCGACCAAGGATCAGGCCGTCGGCCGCTTAAAACGCCTGATCCGCCAAACGAAAATGGCTCAAGTCGGTGGCATTGGGGCGGTGACGGGGATGAGTTGGAGCAAGGCGCGTGAACAGTATGATATTTCAGGCAGCAAGTGGGAAGTTCCTGATGTTGAACGGGCAATCAAGGCGTTGCCGCGCCCCTCGAATGATTGGAATGCGATGTATCTCAACCTCAAGGCGAGCCATCGCAGCGGCAACATCGTCTTACGAACAGAGGATTTGGCGGTTGGGTACGATGGGGAAGCGCTGTTTGAAGCGGAGGATATTGAATTGCGACGCTTAGAGGTCGCGGCATTGATCGGCGGCAATGGGACGGGCAAGACGAGCTTTTTGAAGACGCTGCTCGACCGTATCCCCCCTGTGCGTGGTGAGATGAAGCTTGGGGCGAGTTTGGATATCGGCTATTTCGCTCAAGCCCATGACGAACTCGACATGAACCAAACGGTGTTGAATGAGTTGATTGAACATAGCAATATGTTGATTCCCGATGCGCGCAACTATCTCGGCCGATTTCTCTTTTCTGGCGAAGATGTCTACAAACCGATTTCACTACTGAGCGGTGGGGAACGTGGTCGCTTGGCGTTGGCAAAGCTCGAATTTGAAAAGGCGAACTTCCTGCTGATGGATGAGCCAACCAATCACCTCGACATTCCTGCCCAAGAGGTATTGCAGGATGCAATTAGCCGCTATGATGGCACAGTTCTGATGGTGTCGCATGACCGCTACTTGATTGATAAGCTGGCGACTCAGATTTGGGAAGTGCGCGACGGCTGCCTGCGTGTTTTTCGCGGCAGCTATCAGGAGTTTCTGGCAGCACGTGAGCGCAGTCAGCAGATGGCCGTGCAAAGTGAACAGAAAGAACCCGCCCCCAAATCGGAAGTCACAGAGCCACAAGCAGAGAAGCGCAGTAAGAATGAGTTACGAAGGTTGCGACATCAGTTGGCGCAGTTAGAGCGTGAGGTTGGTGAGGCTGAGGAGATGGTTGAGGACGCATCGGCCGAATTACAAACCGCCTCAACCCTAAGTGATTTTGAACGGATTCAGAAGGCAGCGGAACGATTTGAATCGGCCGAAAAACATCTCGCCGCCAAATTGGAAGCGTGGGAAGCTCTTGCTTCTGAAATATAAGTAGAGGTGAGGGCTATGATCATCGGCTTAACGGGCAACATCGCCACAGGCAAATCAACCATTATGCAGTTGGCGGCCGAGAATGGCGCGACGACTATCGACGCAGATAAAGTTGGGCATGCTGTTTTACGGATGGACAGTGTCAAATTGCAGATTCGCCAAACTTGGGGCGACGAGATACTTGATGCTGATGGTGAGGTGATTCGATCTGCGCTTGGGCGGATCGTTTTTGGTGATGCGGCCGAACTCAATAAACTGGAAGCCATTACCCATCCCGCCATCTGGTCAGAAATTGCGCGGCGCGTAACGGAAAGTGAGTCTGATGTCATTGTGATCGAATCGATCAAGCTGTTGGAAGGGCCGATGAAGCGGGCTTGTGATCGGATTTGGGTGACGACCTGTTCGGCCGAAACCCAAATCAAACGCCTGCTCGAATTTCGCAATATGGATGAGGCTGATGCCCGCCAGCGGGTCGCTGCACAATCATCACAAGCTGAAAAAATCGCGCAAGCTGATGCCGTTTTTGACACAAACGGTACAATGGACGAGACAATCTTACAATTTAACGCTGAGTGGACTTTAGTTCGCGCGTTACAGACGGGCTAAAAATCTTATGGACTGGCTAAAAAATCACCCTGTAATCACAATGTGGCTCCTGCTCTCGATCGGCATGGTTGTTATCCTAACCTTTGTCGCCCGCGATGTTGGCTTGCTGCCCTCACAATGGTTTTGGTTAATTGTGATGACGATTGGCGTGGCGGGGCTATGTGCATGGATTGTTAGCTGGGGTGAGAGCGATGAAGAGATTGACTAAATTCCGTTTTGCGTAAACCAGTTTACAATTCCCCTGTCCATCCCCAACACCAAATCCGCAAACTATGCACACGCTAACTGTGTGTTGATTTGCTGTGTCTATCCTCCAAATCTCCTATACTTTTGTTCATAAAGAGATGACCAATCACAACAAGAAGCAACGGTTTGTTGTACGGCGAATCAGCCAAGCACGACCTAAAAATTGCAGTTTGCGGTCATCGAAAATTTCAGAAACGGCGCTTATTGGGCGCGTTTCGCAAACCTCTTATTCCATCTCTTCTCATCTCTTCCCGCAGAGCCTTGTTGTGTGACAAGGCTCTTTTTTTTCTAAAAATGGTTGATGCGGGCTTCGGCAGATTCTTCATTTGCCCCGTCAATCCCACACAAATACCCCAACGCTTCATCCGCCTCTCCGTTCATTGCAATTGTCAATCGTTCTGCACCGACCTCGCGAGCCAAGTCGATAACGTGCACATATTCGGCCATATCGGCATCATCGGCCGAAAGATCGGTCAATACATTTTGTGCATTGCGAAAGAAATCCCACTTGAATTGTGAACGTGGATGGTCGAGATGCAGCGGTAGGGCATAGATACCCGCTTCGACCAAATCTTGGAAAAAGTGTGTGCCATAGCTAAGTTCAGGGCGACCGCCATCCGCCGTTCTCGCTGCGATTTCGATCAGCACCTTTGTATTGTAAATGTCGGCATATCCGACCCGCACACCCAAATCGAGATTAGAGCTACCCCAGCGGCCGGGCCCCATTAAGATAAATTGCTCTTTTTCAAGCACCTTGTTTAGGCGTCCAATCACGCGCCCCACTTCGAGCTTCATCGGCCGATTTGGAATTTCGCGATAACGATCTGGGTCAACAAATACGACGTAGCGGATATTTTCAACTTTGCCATTGGGGACAAAGCGGAACTCACTAAACAGGCGTTTTTCATCTGGGATATTCTGCGGAATCTCGACTGCACCCCCTTCTGCTCGCTGGCTGAGCGGCCGACACTGCAAAATATACAGTTTATACTCGGGCTTCGGATATTTCGGCACGATCTGCACTGTAAATTCAACATCGACAGGTGCTTCATAGCACGCTTCGAGTCGCATCAAGGCGGAACGCATCAGACGCGCAAAGCGTTGATCTTTGGTCAACGTGTCAAATGTCACCACCAAATCTAGCGGGTCGTCTACATCAAGGGCCGAAACCAACTCGCGGATAAACCCCTCTTTTTCAATTGAGGCGATATAGCGCAAGAATTTATAGTCGGTCGTCATGACTTGATCAATTGGCAATGATTCAAACTGATTTGTCTTAAGATTGATCAGATCGATGTTGTGTTGCGAATATTGGCGCACCCCTTTAGGCGTTGTTTCAGGGCGTAGACGCGGGTGGCTGAGTGAGATGAGGCGCGGATAATCGGCCGAAACACGATCAACCGCGCGCGTTCCCATACCCCACACCAAGCGCAAAAAGCCCTCTTCCTTACGAATTTTTGGATTCCAGCGGAACGGGTTTTGGCTAAATCCAACGCCTGCCAACGTCGGAAAGTAGTAATCACCAATCCTTTCTCCACGTACCTCTTGAATCAAGATCGCCATCCGCTCGTCGTAGTCGATCAAGCCATGTCTCGTTCGATAAAGCAGTGCGTCAGGATTGAGCGTGCTCGCATACACACGCTTGATCGCGTCCATTAAGGCGACGAGATTCTCTTCGGCCGATCCCTGATTGGGGCAAAAATGGCTTTCATACTTTCCTGCAAATGAGGAACCAAAATTATCTTCCAACAAGCTTGAGGAGCGTACAATAACCGGTTTATCCCCAACTTTATGCAGCATTGCCCGCAAGCTATCGACAATCTGTGCAGAAAATTGACCTGCTAGATGTTCATGTACAACCCGCGGATACTCGTCTCGAATCTGATCGAGCGGCTTGTACTTTTGGTTCATCATGTTTTCGAGATTGTTGCGTTGGCGGAACGCATACATAACGTTTGTTCCCAAAAAGTATGATTCTGGAATTTCAACCCGCTCGCTGATGTCGGGGCCCAGGTCTGGATCGCGCTGTTGCAAAATCTTCCACGCGATAATCATCCCCGCCGCCTTCCCGCCAATCTTGCCATTCCCAATCCGTCGCGTGAAAATGTTCTGCAAATCTCTGATGTCGAGAACCTTTTTCGCCACGCCGATTAACTGCAACTGATCGGTGATCATGCCCCGAATCAGTACAACTTTGATCTCTTCAAGATGATGTTGTACTTCCTTGCGTTCATTGGGTGGCAACGACTCATACCGTAACCCCTGTTCAAATAACATGGACCACGGCGCAACTTCTGGGTTGAACATCAAGTCAAGTGATTTATCTTCTCGCTTCCCTTGCAGAACCTCATTCAAGATAGCTTGGAAACGATCATGCGGCATGTTGTATGCAAAGTGGAAATCGGTATGGAAGTTGCGAATGCGATTCTTGCGCTCCTCCCAAATGCTAAATGACTCTGCATAAAAGGGGTCATAAACGCCTTCGCGTCGCTGCGACTCAATCGCCTGCTCTTCGACCTCCTGCTCAAATGCCTCACTCGTCAACACGCCGCGCTCGAATAGAACTTCGCGCATCCGTCGCCGTATTTCATCGCTCAAAATCGGATATTGAGCAAGTTTAATATAAATATCAATTGTGCTGGTTGTGCTACGCAATGGTGTGTCCATGCGTATATGTTAGCACGCATCCGTGATCCTTGCTGATGCAAAAACGCGCACCGAATGGGTCATTGATGCGCTTGACCGCTGGGAACGGAATCGAACGTAGCGTCAGTTCTTAGGCACTTTCTAAAACGCGCCCCATTGTCTCATGCCAGGGAGAGAGAATTTCAACGCCGTTGCGTGTTACGGCAATCGTGTGTTCAAACTGTGCAGAAAGGGTCCCGTCACTGGTATAGACTGTCCAACCATCATCGCCCAAATAGCATTCTTGCGAGCCGATGTTAACCATTGGTTCGACAGTGAAAACCATGCCGGGACGAATGCGTGGCAGTTCGTGTGCAGGTCCAACGTGGGGAATCGAAGGGGCTTCATGCAAATCTCGTCCTAAGCCATGACCGCCCCACTGTTTGACAACGCTGTAGCCGTGGCGACGGGCATAGTTTTCGATGGCTACCCCGATTTCACCAACAGGTCGGCCGACTTTTGCCGCCTTAATTCCCTCATACATCGCCTCTTCTGCCACGCGCAAAAGGCGTTGCGCCAATGGGCTGATCTCTCCCACAGGGAAGGTCACACAAGCATCCCCGCACCAACCATCTTTTGTCAGCCCAATGTCTATGCCGATTATGTCGCCATTGCTGAGACGGCGCATATCGGGCAAGCCATGACAAATTTCATTATTGAGTGAGGCGCAAATCACGCCGGGAAAAGGCGGATGCTCAGGTGGGTTTCCACGATACCCTTTATAGAGTGGTAAGGCACCGCGATCACGAATCAACATTTCCACCTTTTTATCTAATTCACGCAACGAAACACCGGGCTGGATCGACGCTTTGAGGAGTGCAAAACATTCAGCGACAAGCTGTCCCGACTCTTTCAACTGTTCGATATCGCGCTTATTTTTGATTCGGATGGACCTTTCTAGCTGGCGACCCTTAACTTTACGCCTCATAATTAACCCTATCTTGCCTAAAATTGAATTCACGGAGTTTCCTTTTGGGGATGAAAACAACCCACCAGTGAAGTGTACAGGCTAGATGTTAGAGGGACAAATGAGATAAGTTTCATGGGGAGTTCATGGGGGTTTCGGCCGAAAATCGCCTACAATGCAACCAGTACAACGGTTTTTATCTGCTATACCATACTCATGAGACGATTACTGCCCCTCTTCTTTTGTATCATGTTACTTAGTTGCCAAATGGCAGCAGATGAAACAATCACCCCGATTGCAAAATTGCCGACCGTTGTGTCCACCGCCGTCACGCTCCAGCAGACAACGACACTTATTCCATCCCCCCCGAGTACAGAGACAAAAATAGCCCCAACTGACGATTTGCCTGCGACATCATTGCCGACCTTGCGAGCAACGCAATTACGCGCAACCGCAGTGCCTTCGGCTACGCAACAGGATCCAACTGTGGTTGTGACACAAATCGCAACATCCCGACCATCCCCAACCCCATCGTTGCCACCGACAGCCACTCCGTCAGATGTTGAACCTACTGTTAACTACTTTCGCTTCGCCGCACCACTCACCAAACCAAGTGCGCCTGCCTTGCTTGAATGGGATGTGCAGGGCGTTGAACGGGTAACAATTTCGCGCAATGGCGGTGAGTGGGCGGAGGCAGGGCAACAATGGCTTGAGTCAAACCAAGACTCAATGGAACATACGTTCCCTGCTTCGGTTGGCGGTTGGCCAGTCACATATGTGTTGACAAGCCCCGATGCGCCGAATTTGCGCTCGGAATTTACTGTGACAGTGCCGTGTGAATTTGAATGGGCATTCAGCTTTGACTATCCGGGAGATGGCTGTCCCGTAGAGCCGATCATTTCTGCCGCCGCGTTTCAGCCATTTGAAGATGGATTTATGCTTTGGACAGAAGATCTTGACCAAATTCTTTATAGCACATGGAATGGATTGACAAATGGGGAACGAACTGATGGGTATGACAGCACCATTGACCCGATCCGATTTGACTCAATTGTGCCACCAGCGGGTTACTTGCAACCAGAATATGGATTCGGCAAATTGTGGCGGGAAGACGATTTTGTTCGTCAGACATTGGGATGGGCGGTTGGGCAAACCATAAACTTCACAACAATCCGCCAGTCAGAACCTGGAACACGCTATGGAAACTATCAAGCATTTATTGGTTTGCCCAATGATGAACGGATCACAATTGATGTTCCTAAACCAAGCTGGACCATCTCCTACCCAAATCCAAACGTCGCGCGTGCTGAACAGCGTCCGCCAGCTGTCATTGCACCTATGACGACAGTCGAACCCCTTGCAATAGTTGTGAACTATTTTCGCTTTGCAACGCAGCCGACAAAACCCACTAAGAGCGTTTTGCTTGAATGGGATGTCTCTGGCGTCGAGGCGGTCGAAATTAGCCGTGCGGGTGGTGAGTGGAATCAGGCGGAGGCCCAATATGAGTTGCCAGCGAAAGGCACGATCGTGCAGTCATTCATCCCTGAGTTAGGAGGCTGGCCGATTATTTATATTATGACCGCGTGTAACGAGAACCAATGTATTGAAGAGGTGTTTTCGGCCGAACTTCCCTGCGAATATCCAGTAATTATTGAGGCAATCGCTGATTCCCAACGGTGTCTAACCAAAGGGATCATTTCCCATGGGTCACAGCAAAACTTTGAAAATGGATTTATGATTTGGATCGAGGCACAAGATGTCATCATTTACAGCACATGGGATGGCGCAACCCATGCGGAGCTGGTTGATACATTTGAACACGGGGTTGATCCAATCGATGATCCGTCGATTGTGCCGCCAGATGGTTTGTATCAACCTGCATATGGGTTCGGCAAGATTTGGCGGGAAGAAAATGGTGTGCGTGATCTGCTTGGTTGGGCAACAGATTGGGGAACAGAGTATACGGTTAAACGACAAAGCCAACCGCTACATCGTTATGGCTTTCAGGAGTGGATCACGCTCACCAATGGTGGTCTTATCACGATCAATCATCCCAATCCGACTTGGGTGATTGAGTAGCTACTCTTCTTGGTCAGTTAGAAGGTCTAATTGCCCAGTTTCTTCTAGATATCGGCCGATTTCCCCAAACATTGCAGCTACCAGCAATCGTTCAATTTCATCAAATGAATCTTCTGCATTTTCATTCAGAAAGAACGTCATCGTACGAAGCACATTGATGTACTCTTTAGACAATGTTGCTTGCTGTGTTTCAATGTATTGTGTGATAGTTGCAGACATCACTGCGGCGCGATTTGGTTCCCGCACCGCATTGCGCACAACATCCACAATCGCTGCCAAATAAGGCGCGCTACTTGTGTCCTCATCTCTTTTCATTGCGACATATTGTTCTGTCGCTGATTTGATCTCTGTCTCAGTATAAAGACCCAGTTCAATTTCACGACTAAAGAGAGCTTCATCCCCTGCTTCAATCAGTGCGTCTGCCTCAGCAAATGGATCTTCCATCGTGAACCCTAGCATCACGGAGCGATGGCTGAGTGTTTGCAACAGTCCAATCATCGCAAGCGCCTCGCCCGATTCACTGTCGCTAGAGAACTCTTTTAGCATCGTTCGAACTAGGGCGATGCCGGTTATATCGGCCGATTTCTGCTTATTCTTTGCCCAACGCGCTTCCAAGTGCTGCAATGCCGTCACGATCTCGGCAATATGCTTTTCTGTGACAAGTCTAGGCGTGATTTCACCAATAACTTTCCACATTAACACATTGCGCTTTTCGCTGTCCGGTTCATCAAAAAACGAGTCGGCATCGACCTCATGACTTTCCATTTGGCTGATAAATGCCAACATTGCCCGGCTCGGATCAAAAGTAATGTCTGAAAATTCTGGTTCATCGGCCCAAGTCGAACTTTCATTCGCTAGTAATTCAAATAGGTTGCTTTCTAGCTTATCGGGTGGTTGATTTCCAAAATCGGCATCGTCGCGTACTTCACTCAACGATCGCTGCCGTACTTTGGATTGTCGAATTTTTTCGCGTCGCTTCTTCTTTTTTTGAATGCGTTTATCTCGTTTTGCCACAGTTCTCTATCCTTGATTTTGCCTTATCTATTTTAATCTTAGCCTTATTCAGACAAATCCACAATGAGGTCACGATGCCCAAGCCCTAACGAGTTATCGATGAAATAGAGTCGCGTGGGTGTCAGACGATACCAATTAACCCGTTGCATTGCACCACGAAGTTGTGGCGTGCTATCGACATAGGGATACTTTTCAAGATAGTTTTCTATAGTTGTTTCACGTGAAACACCCTCTAATTTATGCACAGTTCCTTCTAGCTGAATCCCCTTAATTGCTTGCCAATCGTCATAATCTTCCTGAATGGTGCCAGCGATATGACTAGAACTCGCTATGTTTTGGGCATGGCGGGTGTGCTGGGCAGACAAAAAGGCGAGCGAGAATCCCGTATTGATATAGAAAACGGCGGCTGCCCAAACACCCTGTTCACCATTGGTCGCCAGTGTCAAAACGTTGTGACTTGCTAGATAGTCAAGCGCAAGTTGACGTGGATCACGCGCCATGGGATGAGCCTCCTCCCCAGCGTGTGAACAGGTCTTCGGGCAGTTCGATATCGAGCAGGTCGAGTAGTCGATTGCAGGTCTGATTGATGATGTCATCGATGGTTTTCGGCCGATGATAAAATGCTGGCAACGCTGGTACGATAATCGCTCCGATTTCTGCTGCCCGCGTCATCGTCCGCAAATGCCCCAAATGTAAGGGTGTTTCACGTGGGACGACGATCAGCTTACGTCGGTCTTTTAGGACAACATCGGCCGCCCGTAGTAGCAAATTGTCACTAAATGAGTATGCGATGCCTGCTAGCGTCTTCATCGAGCAAGGCAGCACAACCATACCAGCTGTCTTAAACGACCCAGATGATATTGCAGCAGCTATGTCCTTAAAACGATAAGTGACATCGGCCAATGCCTCAACTTGTAGTGCTGTGTAATCAGTTTCAAGTCCGATTGTTTGAGCTGCTGCCACACTCATGACAAGATGTGTTTCGACATGTTCTACTGTTTTGAGTAGTTCAAGCAGGCGAATTGCATAGATTACGCCGCTTGCGCCCGAAATACCGATAATAAGTCGCTGATTTTGCATAATTTGTCGTGTAGTCGCTTAACTGCCTTTGCAATATAGCACCATTCGTACTTTGATCACTGTCCAAATTGTTGCAGTTTGCCGTCAATGTTTCACGTGAAACAGTCTTTCAGGGCGTGATTTTTATGTGTTTCACGTGAAACATCACGCTACAATCAACGGATGAACAGCGAAATTCTACATCTAATTGAGCAAATTCATGCCACAAACGACAAAATTGCACTGGCTGCAAGTGGTGCTGGCACGCAGGCGATTGCATGGTTGACGAGTGTTGCAGGAGCGAGTCGGTCAATCCTTGAATGTGTCGTCCCCTACAGCAAGCAAGCATTCGATAGTTGGTTGGAGCGAGAGCCCGAAAAATATGTGTCTGAGATAAGTGCATTGCGTCTCGCAGGACGGATGCAAGTTCGCGCTCAATTGCTTGCTCCGAATGGCGAACGCTTGATTGGATGTGCCTGTACGGGAACGATTGCAACCGATCGGCCGAAAAAAGGTCCCCATCAAGCCTATATCGCCACTTGGACAACCACAAAAGTAGCAGTTTGGCATATTAAGTTGACCAAGGATGCACGTAGTCGCGCCGAAGAAGAAACGCTCATCAGCACACTCTTGATCAATATGCTCGCAGTTGCGAACGGGATTGACGACACAGTCCCATTAGCATTGCTACCCGCTGAAAAAGTCGCTAAGACAGAATATGCCCTAATTGATGCAGCGGATGCACTCTATGCAAATGAGATTCCATATTTCGGTGTTTATGATTTCGGCCGAATTGCCACGACATCCATTAAGCCCGAGATTGTCTTTTCAGGTTCATTCAACCCCCTACACAAAGGACACTTAGCCTTATACGAAGCGGCGAGCGAATTTCTTGGGAAGCCGCTTGCCTTTGAGTTATCAGTCCGTAATGTCGATAAACCGCCGCTCGACCAAGCTGATGTGCTGCGCCGCGCTGCTCAGTTTGCAGGTCGTTATCCTATTTACCTAACCAATGCGCCGACATTTCTTGAAAAAGCGCGCATCTTCAACGGGGCAACATTTGTCATCGGATATGACACCGCCGCCCGCGTTGTCCAGAAACGCTACTATAATGAAGACAGGGCTAAAATGGTGGCCGCATTGCGCGAGATGCAGGAACTCGAATGTCAGTTTGTCGTAGCGGGGCGTGTAGACGGTGAAAAGTTCTTGACCCTGCACGATATCGAGATGGATACAGAGTTTCGGCCGATGTTCACCCATCTGCCCAACTTCCGCGCTGATATCTCGTCTACCCAACTTCGCGCCGAAAATTCCGTAGGAGAAAGATGAGCTATAACCAGAATTTAGGCCAGCTAAAACAGTTTTACGACGAAAATGCGCCAGTCCGAGACCGCTCGTCCATCGAAACATGGAAAGTAGTTGAACGTCAGCACTTTCTCAACAGGTTAATCGAGGAAGACGCACAAACGTTGCTGGAGATTGGTGCAGGCGTGGGGCGGGACAGCCAATTTTTTCAAGAGAATGGATTGACGGTAACCTCTACAGATTTATCGGCCGAAATGGTCGCACATTGTCGCGCCAAAGGACTAACCGCGCATCAACTCGATTTTATGCAGCTTCCCCAGCTCAATCAAACGTTTGATGCAATTTTTGCGCTAAATTGTTTACTGCATGTTGCACAAGCCGATTTGCAATCTGTTCTCACCCAGATCAAACAGCGATTGCAGCCAAGCGGATTGTTTTACTACGGTGTGTACGGAGGCAATCGCTTTGAAGGGATGCGCGAACAGCACGAGCAAATACCACGCTTTTTCTCGTTCTATTCGGATGAAGAGATTCAGGAAATTGTTGGGGAACGATTCGAGCTTGTCGAATTTCGACGAGTTGAAGTGTCAGACACCGCCGACTACCATTTTCAATCAATGATTTGGCGGTGTCTGTAACTAATTATGCGGCAGCTGGTAAGGGAAGTGCTTCTAGATGCGCAAGCTGTTCAGCGAGGTAGTCGAAGCCACCTTGCCAAAAATCGGCCGAATAGATGTCAATGCCTGCCCGGCGCAAAATATCAACGGGAGCTTGTGAACCACCTGCTGCCAAAATTTCAACATAGCGCGGAATCATGCTATCACCCTCTTCTTTATACTGTTTGTATAAGGCGAGAGCCAGCAGTTGTCCAAACGCATATGCATAGACATAAAATGGAGTCGAGAAGAAATGGGGAATAGCAACCCATTCATTGCGGAAATCCTCACTGACATCCATCGCATCTCCAAACTGTTCACGCAGTAACTTGAGATACAAATTGCTCAGTTCGTCAACCGATGCATTATTATGGATTGCCTCATGTGCCTCCACTTCAAATGCGGCAAAATAAGCTTGGCGCATGATCGTCGCATACGCATCATCCATCGTGCTAAATAGCAGGTCGCGCTCTAGCTCTTCATCCGTGTTGGACGCCAACAGCTTATCGAGCAACAGCATTTCACCAAAGGTTGACGCCGTCTCTGCCAGGGGCAGAGTCGATTGTTGTATCAGAATAGAGTGATCCTCCGCCAACATCGAATGGACGGCATGGCCCAACTCGTGTGCCATAGTTGCAACGTCGCGCGCTTCTCCAGTGAATGTTTGTAATACCCATGGCGTGTACGATGGCCCAAGTGTGGCACAAAATGCCCCGCCACGTTTTCCGTCGCGCACTTCGCTGTCATAGTGTGCGTCATCCAGCACGCGCTTTGCCAACCGCGAAATGTTGCTGTCAAATTCGTTAAAACTCTCCAAAACGAGATGGACCGCCTCATTAAATGTATAGGCAACTTTTGATTTCACAACGGGCGCATACAAGTCGTAACGACGCAGCTTTTCTAAACCTAGCCATTTTGCCTTGAGCGCAAAGAAGCGATGGAAAATTCCCGCATTTTTGCGCACAACGTCTAGCATCGTTTCGACAACTGCATCAGGTATGTCGTTCGCGCGATTGCGAACCGCAATGGGGGAGTCATAGCCGCGTAGTTCAACATTCTCAGCACGCCAGTCGCGCACGAGGGCCTGATAGATTTGCCCCAACACGACCGCATCGTCACTATAAACGCGGAAAAGCTCTTGATAGGCGGCGGCACGTTCTTCCGGATCGGCCGATCGAAAACGCACTGACAACTGCTCCCGATTGACGGATTGCACCTCTCCATCTACCTGAAGCTCAAACTTATAGCGGTTAGAAATTGTTGAATGCAGTCGTTGCAAGGCATTTGTGCCATTAGCATCTTTGATGTTAACCACTTTTTCTTCAACTTCTGTCAGGGTAAAAGGCTTTGTTGCGCGTAGACGCGCCAACCAATAGGCTAGCTCGCCTGTAGAAACGGCAAGTCGCTCAGCATTTGCACTATCCAAATCTTTCCACCAAAGCGAGAAAAACAGAATGCGATTCTGCGCTTGGGCTGCGATCTGTCCCATGCGGCCTAAGAATGCTTGAACCTGCTGATCTTGTGTATTTGTGGAAAACGAAAGACTGGCAAAACCATAAATACGGTTAAATAAACCGATAATCTTTTCGTGTAGTGATATTAGGTTGCTGAATGTCTCTTCGGAAAGGTCAGGGGAGAGTTTCGGCCGAAATGCCTCAAACTCACTGACAGTTTCCTCCAATACACTCAGTTGCGCTTCAATCTCAGGCGAATTTAACTCGTCGAATAGCTCTGCAAGGCTCCATCCTTGCATCTCATACTGCTGTCCGTTGCTTGACATACTTCCTCTCTTTAGCGGCGCGGTGCAATTTCAATCTGCTGCCGCAACTTTATTAATGCGTTCGGCGGATAATAACCCTTCCGTAAACTCATGTTTGCGTAAACCAACGTATTTCGCGCGATGATGCAACCGGGATTGAGTACTGAGTTACATCCTGTTTGCACGTCATCACCGAGAATCGCCCCCATTTTGGCGATACCCGTGTCATAAATTTCACCATCAACCGTTAGTTTGATCGTCGGCCGCTTGCCTGTCAGCTTATCTTTTACGCTCAACACGCTTAGATTACTCAGCTTCGTGCCAGCGCCTAAATTGACCCTTTGTCCCAACACACTATCCCCAACATAGGCAAAGTGTGGAGCATGCGCATTGGGCAAAAACAGGCTGTTTTTTGCTTCGCTCGCATGTCCGAGTATGCTACCAGCGAGCATAATGACATTTTCGCGCACAAATGCACCATGCCGTACAGTTGCGCCTGCGCCAATGTAGGCAGGGCCTTGCACATATGCCGTTGGCTCGATGACGGCGCCTTCTTCAATAACGATCGGCGCATCACCAAGAATCGCACCCGGCATCACTGTGCCGCGAATTGTCTGCTGATTGCCCACCATTTTGGCAACTAGCCCCTTAATGCGCGGCAGAATGTCCCAGACATAGTCGCAGTCGATAAAAAATTCGGCAAGTTCGGGTTTGGAAAGGTCAAAAAAATCGGTTGGTCTCAACATGATATTCGATAATTGTCTAATACAAAAGTTTAAGAAGCGTTATAATCTGGCGTTTTCTCACGGGAACCATCTATCCTTCAATAATTTCTAGAATCAATCCATCCGGATCACGGATAAAAACGTGTCGATCTTGCTGCAAAGGTTTTTCAAATTGGACATTGTGGCGTTGCAAATGAGTGACAACCGCCTCAATATCGTCAACGAGCAGATCAAATGAGATCGTGGCTTGTTTGCCATAGGGTGCGGCTGCTGCGGGCTGCTCGGCAAATGGGAGGAGGAGTATCGGCCGATTCCCACAACGCAAATGTATCGCCCCATCTTCTTCTTCCACGATGACGAAGCCCAACACGTTGCAATAAAAATTTAACGACTGTTGGAGATCTGTACACAGGATATTTATTTCACCAATGCGTGCATTCATATTGTCATTCTCGGAGCATTTTTGCGCGAAATCGGCCGAATCTTAAGCCATACAGCGGCTGCATCCCCGCCAATGATCGATCCGATACCCACTTTGCATACGGAGCCAGCGTTAAATTTGCCAGTTGAATGAGGACTAAATCATAGTTGACGCGCCAGCCGCGAAAATCTTGCCACGCTGTTTCGACATCGCTTTTTAGCTGCACACCAGCGGCTTCCATCTCCTGATATGCCTCAACAAATTCCTCAAATGAAATACTGATCGCCTCTGTGCCAGTTGGTTTAGGATCATATTGGATGTCGAAAAAATCGGCGATCCGTCTCAATGCAATGTAGCCAGCCCGAATGGCAAGCGCAGCCTGATAGCCTTCAGCCTCTTGAACAACACAGCTATGATACAGTGCTGCCCCGTCCATCACGGCACCCGCAGCCGTAATCCATGAGCGATCTGGTTGTGGTGAACGAAAAAAGACAAGGGCAGCCAGCGATGTATGGGATTCCTCGACGTCGGCAAACCACTCTTCCCAACCGGCAAAAAAATCATCGAGTCGCTCCAATCGTTCGAGGCGATTAAAACGCATGATCATTTCGGTCGCGGAAGGGGGTGAACCAGCCCGCACCTCTAGCATCGCTACAGCCCGCTCACGCCGACTAAATGCACTATACATCGTTGGTAAATAGGAAACTAGCAAGGCGGCTAGTCCTAACCCTAATGTTGCTTCGGAATAGATCAACAATAAGAACGGCACGCCCTCTTCTAGCTTAAAACCCAATGTGTAGAGTGATGATCCAGACAGCACAAAGGCTTGATAAAGTGGTGTGATTCCAACACCCCAAAAAATAAATGTATAACCGATTACGATCAGCGAAAGACACACAAAGGGCATTGTCAACAGTGCAATGGGTGCATAAATGGCCGAAATCCGATCACGTTCTTCGTAACTGCTTGCCTTACGCAGACGTAACAAGATGAGTGTGAAGACGGACTGAAAAACGGCTCGTTGCAACCAAACACGTTCGCTGCGCGGCAGGACAAACGCTCGAATCGCTGCTTGCAACGTCCAGCCTACCAACCATGTCCCAATGAGTACGGCAATTACCCGTAACACAATCATCAAAATCGTCATAGCTGCTAGCGGAACCGTATTGCGGGGATTGATTTATTCTGGATCATCGGGCAACCTAAGCATACAAAAATGCCAACTTCAATAGTTGGCATACTCTCTTTTGTCATGCAATTGTAACTGAAAAATGCTTACCACAACCAGCTTCCCGGCTCGCCTTTGAACGGGCCGACAATTTCACTCGTCACCCATCCCCCATAAAAATGTCCGGGCTGCGGAACAACTAGCTCTCCATCAACGTAGCATCGATCCATCGGCTCGGCATAAAAGGCGAAGTAGTCCTTAATCTCGATAAAATCATACGATGGGTTATGATATGCCCACGCCGCTCGAACAGCCCTTTCAGAACCAACTACAACGGTATAGTATGTGGCTTGCCCCTTCCATTCACATAGCGATCCCCCTTTGTCACGATGAATATAGTCCATATTGACGTCGTCAGGCGGAATGTAGTAGGTCGGTGGATGACTGGTTTCCAAAAACCGAAAAGCACGTGTTGTATCCGCGATAATCTCACCCCCGTAGAAGATTTGGATGTGTTTATTGGTTTGCTCCAATCGCGGTGGACGAGGATAATCCCAAACGGATTCCTGACCGTCTTGTGGCTCAATCGGTTGTGGTATCATGCAATTCTCCGTTGACAAACAAATAGTTTACAACTGTAAAAACTGTACTCTAGCGATGTAAGAAAACTACATGATTCCCTGTCAGAGAAGCGTAACCAACATCTATATTTCTCAATGCCTATGTAACAAAAAAGCCCCTCAGATGAGGGGCTTTTTGTCGATTACATTTTTGCTGATTTTAGCTCAGATACTGGCGCAGATGCCCCGCAAAATTGGGGTGGCGCAACTTGCGCAGAGCTTCTTTCTCAAGCTGGCGGATGCGCTCACGAGAGAGCCCAAACATTTCTCCAACTTCTTTGAGCGTCCGTGATTCGCCATCTTGCAATCCGTAACGCAAGCGCAGAATGCGTGCCTCTCGCGGGGTCAATTGGTCGAGAATTTCGCCGATTTCTTCCGTGAGCATATTTTGCGCGACCGATTCGGCCGGTGCTGGCGCGTCCACATCCTCAATAAAATCACCTAGCTCAGCATCAGACTCATCACCGACGGGACGTTCAAGATGAACGGGTTGGCGACTCGTGCGAAGCATCCAGCGCACGCGCTCGGCGGGCAAATCCATATGTTCTGCGATTTCTTCTGGCGTGGGTTGGCGGCCTAATGTTTGTTCAAGCTCTTGTGCAATCTGATAGAGCTTGCTGATACGGCCACCGAGATGGGCGGGAATACGGATTGTGCGTCCGTGATTAGCAAGTGCACGTGTAACGGCTTGGCGAATCCACCATGTTGCATAGGTGCTGAAGCGATTGCCGCGTCGATAGTCGTACTTCTCAACCGCTTTCATGAGCCCGACATTGCCCTCTTGAATCAAATCAAGAAACTGCAAACCGCGTCCACGATACTTCTTCGCAATGCTGACAACCAAGCGGGTGTTCGCACGAATCAGATGGGCGCGCGCCATGTTGCCAATGGCTAAAATTTTGGCTGCGTCATCTTGCTCATAGAGTGGCAATACGGTGATGTCTTGCTGCTCATAGTAGCGTCCTGCCTCAATTTTCATTGCCAGATCGACCTCTTCATCGGCCGATAACAAATTCTGTTGCCCCATTTCCCTAAAATAGAGGCCAACTGAATCATCAATTGGGACAGTACTTAGATCAAACAGCGGTGCAGCATGACTACGCTTTTTGCCATCTGATTTTTTTCTTCTCTGTGGTTTTAAGTTGATTGTAACTTTGGGTTTTTGCTGACGGCGGAACAAATTTGCTTCAAGATTGTCTTTGTCAGCTAAGACATGTGCTGGTACGGTTTCTGGTCCATCTACGTCATCCTCGCTTTCGTAAACGGGGATCCCGGCAGCTTGTGCTTCTTCTAATACAGTATCGAGTAGTGTGAGATTGTTTTCTATCTCCGGGAGTGCCTCCAATATCTGATCATAGGTGATATGCCCTCGCTCTGTTGCGTCAGCCAGCAAAAAATTAACCATTTCCATTTCTTTGAATGGTACAGCTAGATCGCTCATGTAACTATGTCCTCTTCCGAATTTTGTGAAAAACACCCCTTGCGCGTTGGATTTAGGGGAGCTGCCAATGTGTCTTGGATTACACAGGCGGGAGCAGTCTAGCATAGTTCAAATGTTGAAGTCAAGGGGTATTCGTGAAATGATTCGCCATGAAATTGAAAAACGCACGGCATCGCCATGCGTTTAATTTACCTAACAATGTGGAAAATTGTGGTTGACCAGAGGTGGGTTTGGATAGGGATGCTTTCGGCCGAATTACTCCGTCATCAATAAATCATTTTCGACGGTCAAAAGTTTATCTATCCGTGCAGTTAATTGCCGGGATGTAATCGGCTTGGTCATGTAGTCGGTTGCACCGCTTGCAAATGCGGCCTCGCGATCCGCCTCTTGAATGCGTGCGGTCAGGATCATGATCGGCAACTTGTCCATCCCTTCAACAGCGCGAATTTTGCGGCAAACATCAAAGCCACTCATATGTGGCATCATCAAATCTAAGATAAGTAGATCGGGTTTTTCGACGAGTACGCGGTCGGAACCTTCTACAGAGTCGTTGGCAAGCACTGCCTCATGTCCAGCACGACGTAAAATCATGCCAACCATCATTAACAATTCAGGGTCGTCGTCAATTACAAAAATACGAGCCACGAGATACTTCCTCGTTCACGGATGCTGTCCATGAAGACAGACCATCACGCGATTGTCAACCAAACGGGTGTTTGTACAGGACGAGCTGTTCCACCATTGCGTTCGGCCGCCTTGTGCTGACGCAAAAGATGATGGAGTTCTCGCAAAATGTCTGCATCGTACTCCATCGCGCCGCATACATCACAACTGTAGGCGGGAACTGCGGGTACGACGAGTGGCATTCCATCGTGGGTGGCAACATAGGTAGCTGTTACCTTCTTGGTTCGGCCGAAATGACATTGATAACAAATATCACGCATGGATGACCCCAGTGAATCTAAACTTAATCTTTCTACACTGTAGTCTACCACACTCATTTCTGATCCAAAACAGTTCATCTGTTCCAAGCAACAATTGCCACACTACCTTTACAATTATAATTCTTGTGGATCATAACGATACGGACATACGAATTGTCTTACAGTGGGTAAAGGTGCCAAGTTGATCTATAAGCCGCATTCTGTCTTGGACGATCATCTATCTGGGATGGTTGTCGCCAACCACCTCGGTGCAGCCTACCCGGACGTGCATTCGATGCGAGCCGCATCTCCGCCCTGTTTGGCCTTGCTCCCAGTGGGGTTTGCCTAGCCAGCGACATCACTGTCGCCGCTGGTGGTCTCTTACACCACCGTTTCACCCTCACTAGGAATTACGATTTTAGATCTACGATTTACGATTTGCTCGTAAATTATAAATCATCCATCGTCAATCCTAGCAATATACTTCTCTGTTGCACTTGCCGTCGGGTCGCCCCGCCTAGCCGTTAGCTAGCACTGTGCTCTATGGAGTGCGGACTTTCCTCATCTCTCACTTGCGAGAGACGCGATCATCCGATCAACTTGACGGCGAAATCGTAGCATTTACTGAATGGTTATACAAGGGATGGGGGGTTCAGTGTAACATTGTGGAAATTGTTGCTAGTTGCTAGTTGTTAGTTGCTAGTTATAGAGTGGTTAACTATGCATCTCGCCATTAATGGTTGGTTTTGGAATAAGCCCAATACGGGCAGCGGGCAGTACACGCGCAATCTCGTCTACTATCTCAATCGACTCGTCTCTGATTTAGCGATCACGATTATTGCACCGCTGAGCGAGGGGGAACCGATGGATGTGCCGCCGAGCGTTCAGGTTGAGCGTGTGCGCAATGGGGCAGGACAGGTCGGTAAAGTTGTCTTTGAACAACAGCAATTTCCCTCTGCCGCGCAGAAAGTGGGCGCGACGGTGGCACATGTCCCTTATTGGGGTTCACCGCTCAGTTGTGCCGTGCCTCTTGTCGTCACGATCCACGACCTGACGACAGAATTGATTCGCGAATACCGGCAGGGAGTTAAGGCGCGGCTCTATAATTCACTGGTGGTGGCGAGCGCAAAATCGGCCGATCACGTCATTACGGATTCAGATGCGAGTAAAGCAGATGTTGTGGAGCGATTGGGTATTTCGGCCGAAAATATCACCACCATCTATCTCGGCGTTGAACACGAAACATTTAACCCCACCGAAAACATGCTGCTCGATATGGCAGTCAAACAACAGTACGACCTGCCAGATGATTATGTCCTCTACCTTGGCGGTTATGAAATCCACAAAAATGTCCCCACGCTCTTAGCTGCCTATCAATATGTCAACAAAGCGGTTGGCGATGATTACCCACTCTTGCTGGCTGGTAAAAAACCAACCAAAGTCTCTGAACGCTTTCCCGACTATGACAAGCTAATCCGCGATTATGAATTACAAAACGCAGTCCGCTGGCTTGGCTATGTTGAGGATGCCCACAAGCCGCTGATCTATCGTGAAGCGATGACGTTTGTCTTTCCAAGTCGCGCCGAAGGGTTTGGCTTTCCACCACTTGAGGCGATGGCGGTCGGTACGCCCGTTGTGACAACAAATGCAAAATCGCTGCCCGAAGTGGTTGGGGATGCAGCGTTTGCCGTTGACCCCGACGACGTGCGCGGAATGGGTGGGGCGATCATTGCGACGCTGGTGCAGGATAATTTGCGGGCAGAAATGAAGGCCGCCGGCATAGAACAGGCCCAAAAGTTCAAATGGGAAAATACGGCGACGCAAACGTTGCTTGTCTATGACAAAGTGTCGCGTTGATACAATGCGTTGCTAACTGTTTGTGCGCTATTTTGCGTTTGCCGCAATGGTGTCCAAAAGCTGTCCCGTGCCTGCTAAAACGGTTCCGTTGACATCAAAATAGGGTTGCCCACGAATGCCACGTTCACGCCGAATTTGGTCGAGTTGCATGACCAATTCGACCGCTTCCGCACTATCGTAACAGCTTTCAAACGTCGCTTGATCTGCGCCAACTTGGACTGCATAGTTGATGAAGTCATCGCGCGTTGCCGAGTAAAGACGGTTGACGTTTTGGAACAAAATTGGATGCAATGCCCACGCATTTTCAAACGATTGCTGGCCGACACACTCAAATGTCACGGTTGCCGCGACGCTGGGATTGCCATGATTGAGGACGGGCCAAAAGATAAGCTGCATCTGTCCCGTTTCGACGTATTGTTGAACGATTTCCGGCTGTAGCGTTAGCACGTAACGCGCACAGGTCGGTCAGAGAAAGTCGCTGTAGTCGATGAGCGTGATCTCTGCGTCGGCACGTCCCATGTAGAGCGCGCCTTCTGGGGTTCGGCCGAACATCGCCACAGGCTGCTCCGTCGGCACAAGCGTAGGTGCCATTACAACTTCTGTTGGCTCATTTGTCACAACAATCAACGTTTCAGTTGGTGGCGGGTCAGCTACCACAATCTCTGCGGTTGGAATAGAGGTCGCGGGAGGTGGTGCGGTGGCTGTCGGTGGCAGATCAGTTGCGATAATCTGTGTCGCCGTCGCCTGACTAACCGCAATTGGCTCTTCAGCCGCTCCACCACAGCCTAATAAATAGAGCAAAGTCATTACAAGAGATAGTTGTTTCATGCTATCCATTCTACCTGCAATTTAAACTATGATGGGAAGCGATCTTACATTTGGTCATCAATCACGCTCTGCATGTGATTTGACCGACGCTACCACGCCTGTCACTGTTGCTCGTTTCGGCATGTCAAATCGTGCTTCAAAAAGCGTAGAGAATTGTTGAGAGCAAGATTTAGCTCAACTCAGCGCGGACTTTGATGACGTCCAAGATGTAGTTCTGCAAATTCTGCATCACCAAATCTGTCCACCATGCACCGTAATCGTTGAAGCGCGTGCCGAGAAAATGTTCGCTCGTGAGGTGGAGGCGAATGGTGTCGCTGTCGAGTTGTTCGATGGTGTATGTCCCGTTTAGCACATCGAAGCGTTCGCCGTCGATCAGGTCGAGCGGTGGTGGGAGCAGTTTTTCGGATGTTTCAACGATATCGAACGAAATCAACTTGTGATATTCCCATTCCGTGATCGTTTCGTTGAAGCGCAGACCGCGCTCGAATGTTGCATCGCGCACACCGCCGACACCCTCATGCGAAAGTGTCGCTGCGATAGGGCGTGGGAAGCCGAAGAAGTGCATCCAATTCGGCCGATGTTCTCCTTCCACAATCGGCGCAACCGACTTGATATTGTCCCAAACAACGGCCGTCGTCGCGTCAATGTCAATGAACGTATGAGTTATAGTCGTTGATGTGGGTGTTGCAAATTGTGCTTCAACTGGACTGGCGACGACGGGTGAAAGGAGCGTCAATAGAACGACAATTCCCGCTAGTTTTTTGTTGCGCTGGATGAACCAAACGGTCACACCACCCAACGATGCGGCTGGCAGCAAAATCGGCAACCCGATCACAATACAGAATAACATCCCCAGTGAAAGGGCCGTCACGACAATAAACAAGCCGACACAATAAAGCCAAGGCCACAAAATGGCTCCCACAAGGGTCAACGGCTTACGCTGGAGCATAAAGAAGTTGCCTAGCGCACCGAGTGCATACGGGAGGAGCATGATAAAGCTCCATGAAAGCGTTTCTAGTCCAAGCGGCTCTTGAAACTCTGTAAAAAGCAAAACGACGACGTAGCCATACAAAACGGTCAACGCCAGCGAAAGGGCGATTGTGACTGTGCGAGATTGGTTGAACATTGTTTGCTCCGGCTAAAACTATTGTGAGATAGGCCAGTTCCCAAGTTGGAAATCAGCCTATCTCAATGTGCCCCATGAAAGTGGCTAACTGTGTATTAAGGATAGCCGCTTGGCGGCGTTGTGATTAGTGTCAGGAGACATTCGGCCGAATGACCAAAGTAACTGGCAGCGCAATCGCCCCCGCTCGCCGCAATCAAAGATCAACAATCCCCCGTCGCAATGCCGCCAAAACCGCCTGCGTCCGATCATTCGTTTGCAACTTGCCGATAATGTTGCTCACATTGTTCTTGATCGTCCCCGTCGCCAAAAAAAGCGCATCGGCAATTTCGCTGTTTGTCTTGCCTTCCGCCATCAGGCGCAGAATTGACAGCTCGCGCTCGGTTAGCTCTTCCAAAATCGGATCGTCGGCATTGCGCTTGATTGGCTTATTGTCCAGATCACGAAATGCAATGAGCACCTTGCCCGCAATGTTGGGGTCGATTCGCGCCTTGCCTGCTGCCGTATCACGCACTGCTTGCACAATGTCCTCGCTATCTGCATCTTTCAAGAGATAACCACACGCTCCCGCCCGAATCGCATCAAAGACCCACTCATCTCCATCGTAGGTGGTCAATACAAGCACACGTGTGTTGGGTGACGTTTGGCAGATACGTCGTGTCGCGTGAATGCCATTGAGATTGGGCATCTTCAAATCCATACACACGACATCTGGCTCTAGCTCATGCGCCAATTTGACTGCCTCAACCCCATCGGACGCTTGCCCCACTACCTCCATCCCATCACTATGGCTGAGAATGATGTTCAACCCTTTTCGCACCACATCTTGATCGTCACAAATAAGTACCCGAATCATTAACCTTTCTCCGCTAGCTGTTCTCCATTATCCATTCAAATGCTCAACGGATAATGGAGAAATGGGGACGGTTAATTGTATCGTTGTCCCACGTTCGCGCTTGCTTGTGACTGTCAAGACACCCGCGATCAGGGCGGCGCGTTCATTCATGCCGACCAAGCCAAACCGATCCGCATGTTGTGTTGTCGGATCAAAGCCAATGCCATTATCGCGGATGGTGAAGGTGAGGGATTGGGCGGTATTTTCGGCCGAAATCCACACGCTACTCGCCCCAGCATGTCTTTCAATATTGGACAACGCTTCTTCGACAATCCGATAGATTGTCTGCTCGACGTGTGGTGCGAGGGTTGGGAGGGTTTCGATATTGCGTTGCAACGTCCATCCGTTGCGTTCTGTGACCGCTTGCACATGTTGGCGCAATGCTTCCGTTAGCCCAAGCTCCTCAAGCGGCGTGGCACGCAGAGCGTTGATCGCGCGGCGGGCTTCGTGCAGACCTTTGCGGACTTGAGATTTGGCGGAGGCAATTTCGGCCGATGCCGCCTTCACATCATGCTGCAACAACATCTCAACCGCTCCCAACTGCACCGCCGTCCCGCTCAGCGTATGTGCCAATGTATCATGCAGCTCACGTGCTAGGCGATTGCGCTCTCGACTCGTTGCCAACTGCTCCATCACAATCGCCTGTTCACTCAATTTTGCGTTCGCAGCCGCTAATTGCGCCTGTTTGCGCCGCTGTTCCTGCCCCAAATTGGTTACAATTGTTGCGAGGATCAGCGTCACCCCCAGTAACACAAATCCACGCACGGCATAGAACCACCAGTTAAATGTGTCGCTCGGCAACCAGAGTGGTGCGCCGACATACAACGCGCCTGCCAGCCCTAAGCTGCCAAACATCCCGACAAAGCCATATTGCCAACTCGCCAGCACCACAGGCACGATCACAAAAAGCGACCCCAACGCATGGACGTTGTTGACATCAAACTTATTCCAGCCAATCAATAGTTGAAAACGTTCGTTTGCTGCCAGCAAATCAAAGTTCGCATAGCTGCTTTGGATTAGGTCAAACTGATGTCCAACGATGGCAAAGATCAGCGCGGCGATCATCTGCACATGAATTGCACGCGGATTCGCAAATCGCTTATGCCACGGCAGCAGAAGGGCAATTAGAAGAAACCCTGTGACCAAGCCACCCCACCAGCGGTTGATCGCCCAATCGCCCGAATTAACCCACGCCGTTAACATCGCTACAAAAATACCGACCACTTTAAGGCAGGCAGCGATCATAAATGTGTTAATCCACGTTTGTGAGGGAGCCGCACGCATTGTTTGAGTATACATTTTAGTGCTTTTGTTGCTGACGCTATACCATTTCCATTTTATGATCGACAAAGTCTCAAATGATGCTCCGCTTGGTCAAAACTATCGCGTTTATCATAGGCAAGCCACTCTTCGACAGAACCAACAAAAAATCGTTCCCAACGAGCCTTTCCAATAGTGGAGTTGTTAGTTTGCCCAGAAGATCGTCCCATAATTCCAACCTGAGTAGCAAGAACCGAATTTCCCTTAGCTTCATGGGGTTCTATATGTGAAAGTGTTGTCAATTGTTGTGCATCATACTGATAGTATAGATGATCTAAATACACACCTTGTTTCGGACTATTCAGAATCACAATACCAGTCGAGGGAACATTCAATATCCACCGACCATCATTATCCAGAGGTGGGGTAACGCCACATGGCTGATTAAAATAGACTGTGACAAATCCTACGTAGTCATCTGGCAAATAGTAAGTAACTCGTGACCATTCCATAAGTAAAGGATGGGCAAATTGATGGACAGCGATTGTGGTTGGCACATACAAAATCAGCGGTGCGACTGTTGTCAGCAATTTTAGTTGTCTATTTTGCTGTGAACACCAGATTAGTACCTAACCAGTGAAATTCGTGTACAAAAAACAAGAAAATTAGGCAGGGTTAGAGGCGAGGGAAGGAATGACAACAATCTCGCGTAATTTGATTGCAAGCAGAGAGACGTGGCGACCAAAA
>JAUIAP010000047.1 GCA_030425205.1 Anaerolineae bacterium | reverse complement strand
ATGGCGCGACTTTCCCTGACGGCAAGACGCGCGTCCTGCCCAGTTTGGAGGTGGTTTCGGCCGAAAATAATCTGTCTGTTGAGGTCGCTGCCCTTCTCTGATCCACAACATTTGACAATACCTCGAGCAGCCACATGCGGATGCTCATGCGACGCGCTATTTGTTCAAAGGTGAACAGCGTATCGTCGTGGGGCATAATCACCGTGTGCTAGATCAAACGTTGTGGTGGCAAGTATGGATAACCGATTATAACGGTGAAGATGTTATCGGTTGGATTTCCAGCTACTACGTTGAAGAGTTGACCCGCGATGCGTGTTTGCGCTTGTTAGCGAACCCATAAAGTCAATTCTAAAGTGGCACTTTGAGCAAAACAACGTTGCAAATTGCAACGTTGTTTTGCTTTTTGGCAAGAATATCCATTCTGGTAGAACTGTAAGTTGGCCTTACCGACTGTAAATCCCCCGCTCTTATTTTCCCCAACCCCCTTCAGTATCCTTCTCATCAATGCAACGAGCTAGCTATTCCGCGCAGAAATCATCGAAAAACTGCTGAGTTTCCGGAAGAATGCGCGCCCTCAGATGTTTTTCCCAAATCAGTTAAATGGGAGAAATTACCATGCGTTCAGCAGTTAAGAAACAGAAACAACGACTTGTACTTTGGATCGCGGCGGCGTTATTTGCAGTTGGATTGGCGGGGTCTCCGTTGATGACGGGGGCGGCTTCGGCCGATTGCGTTTACGTCTGCATTGGCACATCGGGCGTTGTGGAGAGCATTCCAGACCCTCACTAAAGATGTGACCGCTTATGAGGGTAGACGATCTTCTACCCTCATAAGTAACTCTCGACTAGCCGCCAACCATTTGATAGACCATGTATCCCCACTGTTCGCTTCCAGTATTTGGATACTTTTTTGAAAATAAGCTCGCGCCTGCTGCCATTCCCCTTCTTGCATATATGTTTTCCCTAAAATGATCAATGTGTTGGCATACTCGTTTTGATTTTGACCAGAGCTTTGCATTGCAGCCGCTCTTTCCAAATGTTCGCGTGCCTTTGGCAGTTTCTCTTGCTCAAACAAAATGTTCCCCAAATTGCCCAATGCCAATGCTTGCCAGCGCACATAGTTGTGTCGCTCTAAATAGGGCAAGTCGATCGATGTAAATGCTTGCTCGGCCTTACGCCATTCCTGCTGTTGATAATAGAGCGATCCCAGCGATAGTTTTGCCAGTGCGATCTCAACCGGTGTCCCAACCACTTTGTGTAGCTCATTGACCCGTTCAAAATAGGTTTGCGCTGCCACAGGACGTTGCAATTCGATATGGACATTGCCTAAGTTATGCAGCACTCTAGCGCAGTTAAGCAAATCTCCCTGCTGTTCATACCCCTCCAACGCCTTTTCAAAATTCTCTTTTGCCAATGCCAAATTGCCTTTGCCCAAAAAGTGTAGCCAGCCTAGAGTATTCGCCGTTTGCGCTGACAGACGACTATCACCACAATTTGCAACCAACTCAACGACAGAAGACGTTAAATAGTGTTCGGCATTTTGATAATCCCCTCTGGTGAGGTCACAAGTGGCAAGTCCGATAGTGGCTTTTGCGAAGGTACATGGATCGTGGTTTTCGGCCGATTTCCGTACCTTCCCGTAAGCAACAATCGCCTCCTCGAACTGATGCACTAACCGACAGAATAACCCCTTCTGCAACAAGAGTGCATCTGTCAAAAGCGGATCCGCCTGTGCCAAAACCACATCCAAAACCGCTATCCACTCCGCCCAACTATCCATCTGCTCGGCGTAGCGCGAGGCGGTCAGGGCTAACTGTCCTGCCTCTTGTGCGATTGTTTCTCGCTGCACACCGATCTGGATAGCACGGCGAATAAGCGCAAATTTATCGCGCAACGCAAACAGTTCTGCATTTGTCGCACCGTCAATTTTGCGATGCCAATAGCGCAAATTCTGTCGCACACTGCGTGCAAAGCGGTCGCCATCCTGCGCCATCATACCTCTGACCGCACAGGTTCAAATACCCACTCATCATCCATAATTTCGGTTTGCAAGAATGTCATGGTCAGACGATGAACACCGTAACGACGCTCCTTATACCCGCCACGAACTTCGATCAGCGAGCGAGCGATTAGATCGTTGATCGCCACCCAAATCGCATTGTCATCCAGTTCGCTAAACGCCTGCAACTGCTCGATTTCTCCGCCGTCCTCTCCAACCAGTGGCATCGCTTGTAGCAGTTCACGCGCTGCAAATTTGAGTGTACGCCATGCCTGCCAGTAGATGCGTGTGTAAAGTTTGCCGATGTCTTTCGTCTTGCCGCCGCGCTGCAAATTTGCCAACACATGCGTCAACGACATATACGAAACCAAACTCACCACAAGGCGCAAGGCCAACGGGTTGCCACCTGTGACAGCATAAATGTCATCGATCAACTCATCAACATCGGCCGCAAAGTCAAACATTTTGCGCTCCGTTGCCTGTTGCCGCACCAACGCCGTCGCATCACTGACGCTCAACTCCGTCAAGTCGTGTGCGAGAACGGCCGTCTCCCCCTGCAAGCGAGTGCGTGTCGTCACCAAAAACTTGCTGCGCCCCGCCCAACTATCGAGATGCTGCATCAACATGCTTGTGTCTGCATCCGTTTCAATGTTGTCGATAACAATGAGATGTCGAACAGGCTCCAACGCACGACGAATCCGCTGCAAACGCCCTTCTCTCGAATGCGGCTCTTTGAGGTCTGGATAGAGTCGCTTCATTAACTCATTCATGACCACATCGAGAACTTGGTGTGCTGTCACCGTTCGGCCGCTGATCGTGGCAGGATCGACACGCAACCAAAGCACCTTGTCAAAATGAAACAACGGCACGATCTTTCGTACCACCGCATCTGCCAGCGAGGTCTTCCCAATCCCGCCAATCCCAGAGACACAGACGACTGGCAACGTGTTCGGATCACATAGTTGGGCGGCAATCGCCTCGATCTTGTCATCCAAGCCAAACAGCTCTTTATAGTTTGCAATTGGCAATGAGCGCAACATTTCCTCGGCTAACGTCTGCCGCAACGCTGCTTCCTGCTCATCCAAAGTCTCACACAGTTGGTCGATGGCACTTTTCTGGCGACGATTGACTTGATCATCACTCAAGTTGAGCGAAACGGCGACTTGAGCGATGGTGTCGTTATCTTGGAAGCGTTTTTGCAAAATGATCGCTGATCGCTGATTGCGTTTCCCCAATTGCTCAATGCCGCCTTCGATGATCTGATTGATAACAAATCGCCTTTGCTGACCGTTTGCCGATCCATGTAACCTGACCCGCATCAGCATCAACTCGTTGAACAATGCGTCTGGCGCATCTAAACTGGAATACCACCCTTTCAATGCAGTTTGTACCTGCTCATAGGACACGCTTACCTTTGTCATCCTAATCTCCCTATCTAGCTATTTGAAATTAGCTGCCTGACACTTTTTCACTCGTTCAAACGTGCCATCATTTGGCGCAAAAGAAAATTCTTGTGGGTGATTGGGCGCAATGCGCCCAATCACCCACAGACAGATTTTTACGAGCCGCCTTTGGCGGCGAGTTTTCAACCATCATCGAAAAGTGTCAGGTAGCTAGACACATAGTAGAACTGTCTGCGCGGCAGTGAAGCGTTCACTCGCAGAAATTTTCCGATCCGAACATCATCGTAACACACAATGACTGTTTAGCACTGACAAGCGCACACAATCGCACAAACTCAAAGAGCGGCATCTGTTTTTTGTTCTATGATTGGTTGCAATGACTTTCGTAGCAGGAGGGAAATCAGTCGATGAAGCGTTCAAAGTGCAATGCGAACAGTGCCGTCATCTTACTTGCCAATGGATACGATGAGAAGTTCGTCAACCACTGTGTACGTGACTTTCGGGAAGCCAAAATCCGCACCTATCTACTCGGCCGCAGCCGAACCGCCACCAGTTGGCATGGGGTCGAAGTTCACACCGACGCACAACTGCGCGAATTCTCAGCCGTCGATAAGACACTGCTAGTCGTCGTGCCGGGTCAACCAGAATGTGTCTCCAACCTCGCGCTTGAACCCAAAGTGTCAGAAATCGTTCATAAGGTGTTGTCGAAAGATGGCTGGCTCGCCGTCGCACATTCGGCCGAAGCCGCCCTCGAACGTCAAAAGCAAGAGCTGCCACCCAACATGCACATCTTGCCCGACGATCTTGGCACCGATCACTATTTTCTACAGGGCAAGCAGGACGATCACGAGTTTATTCGCTCACTCATCCACCAATTACAATAGATGACATCATACAAATCAGAACTTATGCAGTTAGCAAAAAATGAACTGGAATTGTCAGATCAATAACACAACGCTTGAAACGAGTCGTCCAAACTGTTCATACACAGTTGGTCGAGTTTGCCAATGACCACACGGCGTTCGCGGCTGATCTCGGCCGATTCATCACCTCGCTTGGCGCGTTCGATGTTCTCTGTCAACTCACCCAAAAGTGGCAAGGCCGATAGATAGGCCTGACGATCTTTCGCTTTGAGTTGAAAGTGTAGCCGCTCCACGCCGCGCATATACTTGTCTAGTGCGTTACTCCGATCCAAATTAACAGTCCCCTTAATTCTACCTGTCACAAGACCATGGTTTGTACCAACATTTACATTGGTGGATACTCGTGTCATCTTGTCATCTTTCATTTTTTCATCCTCCACATCTGAGGTTATTGTAAAACCGAGTCGCCTAACTTCTTCGAGGTGTAATTCACGAACATAAGCAGCGCGGAGCAAATCATTTGCCTCGTCCACGGCAGTGATGCCACCACAAGTGTGTAGAACTTTGATCAATCCTAATAAAACTGACCTGCCTGGTGCGCCACGAGAACTTGTCTCCCACTGGCTAATGCTAGTGTGTGAAACTTTTCCCACTTTTTCTTCTCTTGAACAAAGTTCAGCAAGACGCTCCTGCGTCAATTGTCGATTTTGCTCCTCAATATCGCGTGCGCCAAGACGATGTTTTCTTAGCAATTTTCCAAAGGTGTAATGTGTTGTCATTGTTCCTCCAATGTGCTGAACGGCTAACGTCACCGTTTACGAACGAGGCTCCTCAGAAGAGCCTCGTCCGTGCGTTAACATTAATCAGCCCTTATTTCTAAATCAGCCACGCAGCGCAAAGATCGCGCAACAAAAGATCAGAAAAATGAGTCCGCCAAGCGCAAGCGCAAGCGTTTGCAACCTATTTTTACGCAGCCAATCGACAGCTTGTGCGAGACGGGCAGCCGTATTGGAGATTTGTGGCTCGCCGCCAACAGTGAGTTCCTCAAGCACAAAATCGAGTCGGGTTGGATTGTTGTTGTCCTGAACCATCGCGGGTGGAATCAAGCCAGCAATAACCTGACGCATTCCGTCCCCTTCACCGTTGAGTTTTGTGATGACCCACGCGAGAATGCTCGCCAATTGATGCTTTGCCGCCACTCCGACCTCTAGGCTAGGTAGGAATGATTTTTCCTCATCTGATTCAACGCCCATCTCTTCTTGCTCGGCCGCCTCGCGCTGCCGTTCAAACGCCTCAATCGCTCTGCGTTCTGCTTGGTCAAACGCCCCCGCAAATGATATTTTGGCTTCGAGTGCGGTTTGCTGCACCATCGGCCGACCGACATCATGCAGCCACCGATGAACCATCTCTTCGATCTCCGTTATCGGCCGACGCACGCCTATCCACGTCGGATACTGTTTGTTTTTATGACGAAAATGGTGTGTCGCGCCGCCATCATCGAGATCAAACCGTTGCCGCACATACACATCCGTCATGATTTGAACCAACACCGCTCGCTCACGGTCAGACAGACGGAATAAAACCGATTTAAGCTGCTCGTCCATGTCGTCAAAGCGATCTTTTGCCTGTCGCCCAATCGCCACCAACACGGCAAGCCGCACAGTCGGATGCTCGTCTGCACGATCTAAGATGCGTTCCAGCCGCTTAAGTAACTCAGTGACGGTCACTGTCTCTGGATAGTAGTCGGGCAAGTAGCCATACGCATGTACGACCGTTACGAACAACCTTTCCCGATCTCCCAACGCTTGTTCGCGCGTCGGCATCTCCGCCTCACAGTAGCTTTGCCAAGCGGTCAAGAGTCGCCACACTTCTTTTGGTTTGAGGCGGTAGGCGCGATTAGCGAGTGCGTCAGCTAACGGTCTTTGCAGATCATCGTACTTTGCCAATCGCTGTAGCTTGGAATCCATCAACGCACGCGGCTCGACCTTGTCGGGTTCATCGAGTTGCTTCCAATGTTGTGTGACGATGCGCGGCAATGTGTAGACCTTGAAGCGTTCCCGCACCAATTTACTGAGATCGCTTGACAAACTGACAAATAGATCGAGTAGTTTGGGATGGAGCTTGTTGGAGTAATCAAATTCGGCCGCAAACGCCACAATCATCGCCACCGTTGCCTGAATGTAGTCGGTCGCCGTGTATTTGTTTGCATCGTCGCTTCCAAGCAGTCGCCGCATGATGTCGATGAAGCGGGAACCCGTGTGCCAGCGGTCGAGATACTCAAACAGCAGTTCATCGTGATTGTTGCCATCCTTGTCCGTCACCGCACGCCAACGCGCCATTGCGGAAGCGGCGACGGCTTGCGAAAGTGGGGATTCATCGGCCGCTAAGTTGAGCAACGTCGGCTGAATCGCGTCGGGAGCCTTGATGCCAAGATCGCTAATCGTCACGCTGATGACGGCGCGGATGCGCTCTGTGCGTGACTCTGTCCCATACAGCTCCGCATTTGCGCCGCGATTACGCACAGATTTATGGACGAATTCTGTCAAGTAAGGCAGCGTTGCCATGATGTAACGACGATGTGACTCCCACATCATGTTGAGGAGTGCATGGCGATAATCGGCCGAACGACTCTCCAACTTAACCTCACCACCGCGTGTTGGGGCAGCGTTGAAGATCGCCCGCATCTCGCTCAACTCGTAGTAATCAAACGCCGCCAGATTGGGATCACGCGCCCGCCACGCCCCCAATACGATCTGTTCTAGTGCGGCAAAAAATTGATCGCCCAACAGTCCATCAAAAAAGTAGAGCGCGACAGCAAGCAATTGACAGCGCGGGAGTAGCCGACCGTACCACTGCCGAATCAAGCCGTTTTTCTGCCCAATTCGTCTGACAATGTCCTGAATCGCATCGGTGCTGCCCTTGCGTTCCTGACACAACAGTTCGACAAATAGGATGATATTTTCGGGTGTTTTGAGTGTCTCTGCGACGGTTTGTAGGTGGAGATTACCACTCAAATAGGGAGTCTGTGTCCAATCTTGCTCATCAAGTGGCGGTGGCAGCGCGTTTTTGCGACGTTCGAGATGTTGGCGCAACACTTCGCTTAGATAATCGGCCGAAAACGAGACAACCGTGTACCAATAATGATGCTCGTTCGTTCCCTCCTCAAACTTCCAACTTTCGTAAGGTAGAGAGCTACTAGCGACAACAAACAGTTGTTTTTCCTGCGAACTTTCGAGCGTCAATCGAATCGCGTTTGGGTCTTGGCTGATTTGCTGTGGCGCAAGATTAGGCAAAAGGAAAACAGTCGATTCGTCTGTACTTCGCAACTCCTTATCCAAATCCTCCCACTCTAGGCCGCCTTTCCACTCCTTCGCGGCAAAGTCGCCTCCCCAATCCTCACTTTCGGTCAAACACCAAACGACGTGTCTGGCGATTGAGGCGTGGTCGATCTCAGGATCGCCGCCAATGATGATGAGCGGTTGCTGCCGCATCTTATTGATAATCTCTTCGGTAAAGAGCGGCGAAATGTAGTGGGGTGGCGCGTAGCCAGAGAGATCGGGCTGGAAAAATTCGGCCGATTCCTGCTGAACATACGTGTCACCAACTGTCCCGATAACAACCCCGTCGTTTTGTTCAATGTTCTGTTCAATCTCGATTTGTGGTGTATCGTCAGACATCAGTCCTCCTTGTATTAATTCTCGTTGGTTACTCTAGGTAAAAGTAACGCACACCTTCGCCAGCAGACAGCGGCAAATCGACCAATGCAAACACCAATTCAGCTTGGTCTTCCGCCGCGCCTCTTACGCTTACGCTGAATAAACAGCCAGCCGCACAGTTTCGTTCGCTTCCGTCCTCCAATCGGATCGTCTCATCCAGCGATGCGGTTATTAGCAGTTCAGGCGCGTCGCTCTCAGTGCCAAGCCAATCGATTTGGTTAACTGTTTTTTACGGCAACATCGCTTGGATGAGGCGTTGTTCTGCGTCCTCACTGAACTCAAGCAGCGTCAACTGCCACGCTTCTCCAGCGCTCTGTAACACAGCCAAACGCATCTTTGCGTCGTCTGGTACATCGTCAATAATCGAGAGGTCGGTGATCTCTGCATTTGTCTCCATCTCAGCGAGCTTCTCAACAGTAACAAACGCTGGCACCTGATCACTATCAACTAGCACACCCCTGTAAATATCATCATTGGCGGCGAAGACAACGTCCCGCGCCCTTTCCTCCTCCGTCAATGCCGTGATTGTGCGGTTGGGGTCTTGTCTTGAGGCGGTCTGCTCTAAAAACGGATCGGAGTCGCTATTAAACAGAAAACGTCCAGTGGTGTTTTCATCTGTTGGGAACGTATTTAAGAAGACACACAGCAGTCCACTACACGTTGATACGATGCGCCCATTTGCATAAATTACGCCTTCATGCTCAGCAGCAACGCTTGGTGCAGTTTGGATGTCATTGTTACCATCAATATGCTTAACCGTATCTAGTGCAGCGAGGGTGTAGAGGTACCCAGTGGTGTAGCTGTTGATGCTTGTGAGGGGGGCTGATTCGGTGATGAGTTGTTGGGATGATTCGGCCGAATCAAGTCGATAAACCCTGGCAAGATTGTTGTCGGCATTAATTGTCGTATAGTGCACATTGCCAACAATCCTGTCCCAAGAGGCCAATGCGAAATTAGCTGTAGGTTCTTCGGTCGGGAGAATCGTCGGCGTGGGAGTTGCTGTTGGCGTTGGCGTTGGCGTTTCTGTTGATGTGGGGGTCGGTTCTGGCGTTTCTGTTGGCGGGGCGACCCTAGTCAATGCAGCAACTTCTACAGCCTGTGTAAGTTCAATGTCGCCTGCTGAAAGCGTGGGCGGCAAATCTGTGGGAGGTTGCGCCGCACCGATATTCCGCATCGCGTAAAATATCGCCCCGCTCACTAACACCGCAATTATCAACCCCATACCTGCGTAGAGCTTCCATCTGTTTGAAGTTAATATCCGTGCGAACAAACTCGTCGGGCCAGCTTCACCCGTCGCAGTCGATGAGTCAACCACTTGTATAGGTTGCTCAAGATACCTATCCCAAACTTCCTCAGCCTCCCGCAATCGCTTAAGCAATGTGCGGTCACGAACTTTGGAAAGCTGTGTGGGTGCGTTGTCAAAAAAGCCGCGCAGCACCTTTCGAGACAGTTCAGCCACGTCATCTTTTGGCATTCTGGGGAACAGATTGACATCACCCATCAAACGCAAAAGTTCTGTACGCTGCTCAATTTGGTGATCGTCTACTCCCTGAAAAAGCCGCTGCATGACTGTAGGGCGCACAAATGCGTAAAGCATCTGCCGTTTGGTTGTGCTTTCCATCTCGGCAAATCGCTCTGAGAAACCTTCTTGGCGAAATAGTTTTGCCCAATACTGATCCTCTATTTGATCAAGCCCCCTACCCTGAATCATCTCACTAACAGCTTTCTCCAAATAAGGCACGGAAGACAATTTTGCGCTGTCTTTGCGCCAATAATCCTCAAAGAGCGTCTGGAAATCATTCGTGCCAATCGCCTGCAAATTGTTTCGTTGGAGGGTGTGCCACATTGCCAAATAAAACAACGGTGCATTGACGCTCTCTCGATAGTAGCGGTTGCGTGCATCGTGTAGGAGTGAAGAGGAAGCGGGTACTTGCTCCTCAAACAGTCTGCTATAAGCGTCGCTTGCCAACACAATGTCGGTGGGGAAGGTGGCGGGCAGATAACGCAACAGGGGTTTGATCAAGAACTGCTGATTGCGTGCAAACTGTTGTAGGCAGCCATAGACAATTTGTAGCTTCTTGTCCTGTCTCCCACGCTCTAACCAACTTTGTGCCTGTTCCGCCGAAGGTGCAAGGGGTTTTTCGGCCTGTAACATGCGTCGATAGCCCGTCCAGTCGGTGTTATTTTTTTTCTGTTTTGATTTGGAACCGTTGATTTCTGCAAGCAGATTGTATCCATTCGGGCGTTGATGGTTACCTTGAAACCATGTCTCATTGGGAGTGTTGAGGTAGTTAAGTGTCCATGCAACTAATTTTGTGGAAACAAGTGATTGTTGATCAGCTTGATTAAGCAATTGTGATGACCGTTCGCCAACAAATTTTGTGTTCCCCGTAGAGCTTGCTAACGAATAGAGCAAAAAGAAGTGCTTAGGGGATAGTGCGCTTGTGCTATGCTGAATTTGATGTTGAATGTAGGTGAGGAAACGGATGATACCGTTCAGCGAAAAGGCGGCTTCTTCGAGAAAGGAGTCGTCAAATTCAAGCGTGGATGCTGGCGGATGTATGGTAACTTCGGCCGATAATTGTCCCAAATACCTTTCCCCCCGCTTGAGATCAATTTGCCCTCGTTCGTTCGTAATGGGGGCTTTTGGGAGTTCGCGCCAGACAATGGGAAAAGTGTTGTCAGGCACGTCCAGCACAATAAATAGCAGTTCTGTCAAATGCGATGTGGTAGAAACATTGGTCAACGTCTTTTTATCAAAGAGTGTGTTTCCTTGCCGTAGCAGGTCGGCAACGGCCGAGCCGACCGCCAACCACACATCACGCGCCGCATCATCACCCATGCTCTCCGTCACAATTGCAGTGGGAGCCGTTCCAATCGCTTCTTTGAGCAAGACTAAGTGACTCGAATAGTAATTCTCAACAGCCAGCCAATCATGCAACCACTTTTCAAACTGCTCCTTGTTGGACAAATCCGCAAGGAGGTAGCGTAAAATCGTCTCTCCGTAAGAGGTGTTCAATAAACTTTTGCGCTGTTCTGGTGCAAGGCTGCCCACTTCCCTACGCACAACGTCTCCATTGTCAGCAGCACACGCAACTTTGATTTTGTAAACAGAGTTTGCCTCATACTCTTCAACGGCAAATTTATGTGCAAGATCGTAATTGCGACTTTCTTTTTGAAGAAGCGACTCGACCGAATAGTAGCGCGTATTTGCCTCGCGCCATGACACTCCCCGCATTTGCCCAAACCAATCAGTTAACCTTTGTTGGGAGGCTGGAGGGGAACTGCGAAGCGAGTCCAGCCGCATCGCATCTTCTGGCGGGACGGGTAGTTCTCCTTGCGACTCGCCAACGTGGATAAACTGCAACTGGTAGGGTCGGCTTGTTCGCCCCGTCAACACATCCAGCGCAAACGAGATCGGCTTGCCCAAAATGGGCAGCGTGATGCGTTGAACCATCTGCGCGATGTACAGTTGTTCCCACTGTGAAACCGCATCGTCATATACGATTTGCACCTGCCGTTTCTCGTCGTCCTCAACAACGGCAATCACCCGTTCAACGATCACATCGATCCAACTGTGCCATCGTTCAAATAGTTCAGCCTCCCACGAAGCATACATCTTGTCCGCATCAATAAGTGGTGCCTGATCCTCACCTGTGCGGGTTGTGTAGTCCAGCAGTTTGGGGAGTGCTTCCCCCCGTGAGGTGAAGTCAGGATGGTAAAGCGCGGCGGTCAACGGAGAATGTCCGCTGATGTAATGTGTCCAAAGCTCATCGCTCGTCAGCAGCGTAAAACGCACTTGGTTGAACGCTCGTCGCTTGCTTGATTCGGGATTGAACTCATTTTCGCGGCGACGTTGGATGTGTGCCAAAATGTATTGGTCGTGGGCAATGGCGAAAAAGGCAGCCGTGACCGCACCTTGTGTATCAGCAAAGCGCGTATCGTTGCTGAATGCGAGTTTGCGCGAGAGGTCGCGCCCTTTGCCGCGTAATTTCGGCGTGACGAGCAGTTCCGCAAATTCGCTGGCGATGTCGTTGGCAAAGTATTTTCCAAAGTCGAGATATTGCCACCTGTCATCCATCTTAATTGCTCCTCAAGAAATAAAACGCGACGATGAATCCGATCACAATCACACCAATCAACAGCATGAGGCGCACGGTTTTGCGTTTATTTTTTTGTTCATTTTGTGCCAATGCTTGCCGCCACTCAAAATCGCCATCCGTTGGCAGCTTAAAATCAGCCCGATGTTCAACGCTGGTCACAAAGTCGTAGAGTTGCTTGAATAGATTGGGCTGTTGGGCGGCAGCGTGCCGAAGATCGAGTTGTTCGCTTGGTTGTCGGTTTAGCGCATGGGCATAGGGGAGAATCCAAAATTGGTACTGCTCCGTGCGCTGCGTCACGTCGGGCAGTTGTGCAATGCGCTGGCAAATTGTCGCCAGCGTCGCCGTGCTGTAACCACCAGCGACATACTGCTGGAGGAAGGTGAACATTTCGACCGAATTCCCAAACGTCTCAAAAACAGCGTCAATGATACCGTCTGCGTTGAGGCCAATCGCCATCCATTCGGCCGACCAGTTCAACGCCGTGAGCAGTTGCAAATAGTCCTCGACGCGAAACCCAAACTGATTGGTGAAAAACTGCCGCCACGTTGTCGGTTCGATGATGTGCGGCTGCTGGAACAACGCCGCTAACGCCTTGTCGCGCAAGCTGGCTTCTTTGTCCGTGTAATTCTGTGTTAGAAATAGCACCGTCTCGGCGTTGTGTGAGCCAAACGACTGCACATCGGGGAGGCGTGCCGCGACCGCTCGCTTGTGCAGCTTTTCGACATCGGTTTGCACATCGGCCGATAACGCCCCCTCCACTGGCAACGCACACAACCATTCCCACATCGCCAAGAAAAACAGATGATTGCTTTTCGCCGTTGGGAGGCCAATTTTGTGAAAGCTCCCCACAAGGTTGTCGCGGCGATTCAACCACGCGGCGAGTTCGGAAGTTCCGCTCATATCGTTATGGCGACTCGTTGCTAAAAGGTGCTGATAGCTAGTAAACGCTTCATCTATGTCGGGCAGCACGGCGGCTGTGCGAAGCAGTTGCCAGTTGACGCGGTTGGCTGTTGGCAACCAAACGAGCGTGTGAAAAACAATGTGTGTGGAATCATCCTTTTGTAGCCAGCGTGAGACGGTTTCGGCCGAAAAGTCATACACATCTTCTCGCGCCAGCAACGTCTGTCGGTACTGCTCCCACTGTGGCGCATGGCGAATCGCGTGCAAAAGTGGGAAGACATCTTCACGAACGACGGTCGCTCTGGTCAGCAGGTGCAACGTTTGGACAAGGACATCTTGCTGAAGCGTCTCCGCCGTAATGGTTGCAGCCAACAGTTCCGCCGCCTTTTCACTGATGAACGGCACGCTGTCACCTTGCAGTTTGAGCAGTTGCACCAGATCAACCACATCCAGCGCAGCGTCCGTTAACTTTGTCAGTTTCACTTGCATTTGCAGCAGGAAGCGTAGCGTCCAATTAAGCGGTTTTTGGCTCTCACCCTGATGTGCAGGAAGCTGTGCCAAATACCCCCAATCATCGGCCGTCGTGGGCGCAATTTGCGTCTGTAACTGTTGGTAGTAGGTCGCTGCATCGTCGGCATCTTCAATGACAAAGTGTGGTAGCTCTTGCAAAACCAGTTTTGGCAAGAGGCGCGGTTCCGTTTTCAACAGGCGCATTAACCAAACAGTCAATGCACGACGGGTGTTGGGAGGTGTATCGGCCGAGATCCTCCCTCCTCTCAACAGCACCGCAACATGCGCCCCCAACTCTGTCCACGCCGTGTCCGCACGGCAAACAACCTGCTGTGCATCGACACAGTTCGTAAATGCCGAGCGCAACGCGGTTACATGACGCGCCTGTAGCTTGGTGGGAGGGACAGCGTGCAACGCCGCTCCCCACGCCTCGAACTTTTCGGCCGAAAGCGTCTGTCCAGCCAGTGCGCCCAAAATTTCGGCACTATACTGATGGAGTAGTCGCTCTCGCTCGGCAAGGGTAAGGTGAGGATATTGTTGTGAGATGATCGATGGAGTTTGGTCACTTTCGGCCGAACAATGTAGGTCGATCAAAAACGCCGCCCACTGCGCCGCATCATCCGAGACGGGATACCGTTTCAGCAAGAACGCCTGCGCCTGCCCAAACTTTCTCGCCCGTAGCAGTGGTTCAATCGTAAACCAGCGTGCATTGATCGCTTGCCAGTTGACCCCTTGTTGTGCCAACTTGCGCCACCACGCCGTAAACGCCATCGCAGTCTGTGAATCAGCATCGGTCAGCCGCAACAGATGTTGCGCTTTAGTCTGCTGCAACGCCGTTTCCGACACAAACTGCACAACCGGCACATGGCGCGACCGTTCCACAACCACGTCCAGCGCAAAAGTGACTGGCAGACCCAAGATCGGCAACGCTAATCGCTGTGCAGCCTGCATCAGCAAAAGACGTGCGCCAATCGACAGATTTTCGTGAACGACATGCAGTTGACCACCACTCGGCAGGGTTAGCAGCTTTTCAACAATGCGATCCACCCATGCGATCTGCACGGTTGACTGTTCTGCCAGACCATCCCCCACCACCAGCGCGGGCGGCGCATCGGCCGCCAGCCAACGAAAGAGCAACCCGCGCTCTGGCGTTTCGGCCGCCACGCCGCGCTTCGGGCTAATCACCCGAATGATTTCTTTGTAGTAAGGTAGGCTTGGTGGCGTGTGGGGGATTGACCGATTGTCTACCTGCTGTAATACAAACTGCTCGGAAACCCCCGTCTTTTCCAAAATATCCCGATAGAAAACATCGCCAAGCGGTGCGTGACCCGCCTGATACAATGAATGCAACTCACGATTGCTCATCTGCGTGAAGCGTATCTGGAAAAACGACTGCCGCGACCGTGCCGCGTAGTTGAGGGCGTTGTCCCGTCGCGCTTGCAGGTGTGCGAAGACGACGGTATCGGGATCACGCTGGATACAAACGGCCGATACCTTGTCCAAGCTTCGCAAAAAACCGCCGCGCCGAATCGGGTTGAGTGCCTTTAGCAACCCCTCTCCTTGCCCCTTCAATTGAGAGGTGTAGAGAAGTTCACCAAATTCACCCGCATCGCCGCTTGCACGAAACGGCTTGCCGCACTCGACGCACTGCCACTTGACCACAGTTTGTCTCCCTACATCGGAATGGGAGGCAACTTGTCGCGCACCCAGTTGATCATGTCACTATACGAAACCCGCGCCTCAAGCCGTGCATCCGACATCTGTTGTTTGAATAGACGGTAGAACAGCCCCATTTGCTGCTCGTGACTCTTTCGCAGCCTGTCGCGCTCAATGCGGTCAAACAGCCACATAAACGGCTCCTCGACATTGATCGGATGCCACGCATCGACATCGACCAAATTACCCGAAATCGGATCGATGTTTGGATCTCCTGTGCCCGTGTAACCACTGGCTGAAACGGCGAAATACGCGACATCATGCCCATCTTCGACGGATAGCAAATCATCAAAAAATTCGACAACTTGCTCATGATTGTCGGAAAAAACAAGCGGTAGCAGAGCCTGCGGATCGCTTGAAAACACGAGGCCAGGCCCCCCTATTTCGTCCGCTTTTGTGATGCAAACAGCGATGCGCCGCTGACCCTCAACCCGATTGAACTCTCGCCGCAAATCACGCAACTTGGCGAGATACTCTTGCGAATCCAGATTGTCATCCTTTGTCAAAACTAAAATCAAATTCTTCGCCTTACGCTGTTGAATTCTGACTGACTCTCGGATAGCCTCTTCCTCTGTCTCTTGGATCGTGGCACCACCGGGATTGTCGAGAATATCAACGTAGTGACAGCAAGTGCTTGCCTCATATTGAAATCCCTTACCCAATCCGCGTCGCACAAAACGGTATTTGACCAAATTTTGGGCAATCGTCGCATCACCTGTTGGCTCTGGAAATCGGCCGTCTCCAACCACGTCCCGCCGTCGGTTCATGTCGTAGAGAGAGAGTGCAAAGCGGTTTTTCTCCTCAAGTACTTCATTCATGAGGAACAGTTTTCGGCCGAATGCCTCCAAAAGCCACGTCTTGCCCGATGTCGGTGGCCCCCATAGAGCCATCTGTAACTCGTTCAACTTCACATCGCTCATCGTTAACGACCTCCTTCTGCCAGCAATAACCACTCGACCTGCACATTAGCATCGTCCGAGATTAGCTCCAGCGTCATTTCTGCAAACGCACCACCTTGTTTGCTAAAGAACAACTCTGGCAACGCTTCATCGTTGTACGCGCCCGACAGCGCAAAGTTGTTGTCGTCAAACTCAGTCAGCGACACCTCAAGGTAGCCGGGATTGTTCGTGCCACCACATTGATTACTGGTTGCACGGCTTTCTGAACGCCGCACTTCACCGCTCACCACCACGCTGTATTCGACGCTGCAATTGGCGCGGCGCAACAAAACTTGAACGTAGGTTTGTGACAGTTCGGTTGAATTCATTCGCACGGCGAAGAACGCATCGAGTGAGCCATGGACGCGTGTAAACGAGGTTCGCAAATCGAATGTGCCAAATGTGGGTGACTCGGCTGGAACGGCCGATGTATCGCCAGTCATCAACAGCACGTCGTTGCCATCCACACCGCGATCAATATCCACTTTGTCCCCTTGCCAATCGTAAAGCAGCGATGAAAAGCTCTCATCGAGAATCGCTTTTGGCGCAGCGTTCCCCAACATCGCGCTCAACGTCACCTCTGTCAACATCTCACACGATGAGGGCAGTTCGATCAATTGCTCAAGATTGACCCACCCTTCTGGCTCACTCGTGCCACTGCGCGAGGCAAACCACCACGACTCGCCTTTGAGTTTACGGTGCAAAATCACCTCACTCGTAGCGAGAATTTGGCTGTTGGTGTTGCGGCCGAGACTCGGTTGCGTGTACAAAATCGCCTGATTGCTAACGGGCGCACTGCACGGCGGCTGCGGCGTTGGCGTATTGGTTGGTGTTGGCGTACTTGTCGGTGTTGGCGTGCTTGTCGGCGTTGGGGTGGCGGTCGGTGTCCATGTTGGCGCGATGCGTGTCAACTCGGCCGCCGCAAACGTCGCTGTCTGTGCCGCCTCACCCGTCAACACAACCGCTGTCATCATCTCAACACTCGCCGTTACGTTGGCAATCGCCTGACGTGTCGCTGTCGCCGATTGACGTGTCGCCGTCGCTGTACTCTCGACATTGCGCGTCGCTGCTGTAAACAGCCCTTGCCGATAAGAATAGGCTGGCACATTTGCCCCAATCACCGCGACAAAGACAATCGCCAACATAACTGCCAACATTGTATTGATCCGTTGTTTGATCTTACTCATCTGTTGTACCTCCTAAAGCGGTGGGTTCATCAGCCAAAATGCCAATGCGCTACCCACGATAATGCCCAAGATGAGAATGAGCGCGATGCCACCCACCAGCCGTCGAAACAGACGACCCTCCGATGGGTACAGATAACCACCGCCAACGCCAAGAAAAGCGTGTGGCCTTGCTCCACAAATTTCACATACTTTGCCCTTTTCGTAGGCACGATTACCACAGAGGGTGCAACTATCTTTTTCTTCCATACAACATTCTCCTTTCAAAACTGCGGCATTGCGTTCCCACAACCCCGCGCATTGCTTCTGACTACTGCCCAACCCAAATTGCGTGGTTGAGCAGCAAAAATGGCGTGTCGCCAGCGCGTTCCCCAAAAATGCGGATATGATAGACACCTGCACCTTCGGCATAATCAAATGTAATCGTCTCGGAAAAGCTGTCCCCCAAGCGCACAGCGTCGATAGAGTTGGCGGGGGAACGGTAGGTGCTTGAGTTTCGCAACCATGTCAGCGAACGGGGCGGCGGCGTTGGCTCATAGGCGATGTTGAGTAGCAGGTTGGTGAGGTTATCGGCCGAAATCCGCCCCACCACCATCACTTGCTCACCCCTCCCAATCGCAGTCGGCAACGGCTGCGCCAGTGAGACGCTCTGATTGCCAAACTCCTGTGCCAAACGAAACTGTCCACTCGCCGCATCGTAAGCCATGCCCACACCAACGTGCGTGTGCGAAGGGGTCAAAATGTTGGCGCGATGGCCTGCACTAGCCATAAAGCCGCTTTGCGCGTTGGCAATCACAAACGCCCAATCGTCAATCGGTGCGCCACGCCCATCGTTAAATGTGTAGGCAAAGGAGTGAACATTCTCGCGGCTGATGTGCTGACCGCCTGCCAATGTGTAGCGGTGATCGGGGCCATGACCAACCAGATTCCAATGGCTCAAATAGTCGTTGACGACCATCTCCTCTGCGTGAAGCTGTCCCGCAAGCGCGAGCGTTTCGTCCCACGCAACAGGAGCAAGCTGATTGGCGGCGCGGTCTTCGTTGATAAGTCGCAACATCAACGCTTGCAAATCGGGCAGGTTTGGTGGATGCAAACGCGCATCACTGACCAGTTCGGCACTGACAACCGTTGATTCGGCCGTTGCCACAATTTGTGTTGGCGTTGCCGTCGCAGGTAGCATGGTCGATGTTGCCGTCGGCATAACGGCTGGTTCGATGATCGGCGCAAATGTCGGCAACGATATTGACGGGATACCATCCAACAGGCGCGTCCCTGCAAAAACACCCCCACCTAGCAACAAAACGATGACGAAAAAGCCCAACCAGCGACGATTGCGCCGCCGTTGACGCTGGCGACGGTAGTATTCGTAACTGTCGGTGGTGAGGTGTTCGCGCTGCCTCATGCCCTACTCCTCCCCTACCAAGAGCCAACCTTCAAACCGCACCTGCGTAAAGTCGCCTTCCTGCTGCAAAACGGGTACACGATGTTGATAGGCGTTAATTGTTATCATGTCGCCGTTGGTTAGAAATTTGTCGATGCGCGGTGTATCGCCCACATAAAATGGTTGACTGCGCCTAAGCAGAACCCCCTCACCCGTATCTTGAATGTCTACCCCCTCAGAAGGCAGCCAAATATCTATCGTTGCCTTCTGAAACGCCCCCTCTTTTTGTGGAAAAAGGGTCACTGCCGTATTCGGCGATAAACCAAACAGGGCGAGTTCAAAATTCACGTTATCCGTTGGTTGGTAATAAAGGTGTCGTCCCGGTCTTCTACGCTCTGCGCCAACCGGAACTTGCGCCCAAGTTGTCTCTTGTCGCAACGTTAGCCGAACCGTTTCGCTGATCGTTCCCGCAAATGCGGTGATGTCCACAAATGCGACTTCTGACCCAACCGTGTATGAAATGCTCTCCTGCTGTTGAACCTGCAATGCTGTTTGGGCGAGTGTGCCTGTGTCTGTCACACCCGGCTGACTCGCCGCAACGATGAAGGAGATATCAGTTGGTGCATCAAATGGGCGCAACTGCTGGTCGTACAGTTCAACGGTGAGCGTGGTTGTCATCGCACCATCTGCCAGCAGTTGATCATTTTCACTCAGCAATACGATGCGTGATAGCTGCGCCGCCACGACAGCGACATCCAACTGCTCATCACTCTCAAATCGATTGCCATTGCCATCTGTCAGGTAAAATCCCGCTAGCTGCACACCATCTGTCTCCAACACGTTTAGCGTAAATTGTGGGTCATACCCTTGTGCATCGGCCGTCACAATCCCGATCTCACACACAATCTCACTGCCATCTAACGCGCATGTATTTGAATCAACAAAGCGTGTTCCTGATGGCACAGGGCTGTGCAGACGCACGCCGCGTGCATCGACTGGGCTTGTATTGCGAACCAAAAACTGCACCACAATATCTTCCCCGACGATAGCCGCATCACTTGTTCGCAGCGCATCAACTGACACACTTAGTTGCGGTTGGGTGACAAATTCCGTCGGGATAGTCGCTTCAACACGTTGGTCTGGCAATGAGGCCAAAATCCGCACATTGCTCGCCTCAATGTCGGCTATGCGTACCGTTGCACGCCCCTGTGCGTCGGTCGTTGCCATCTGATCGAGCAGTGATGCAGCGTTGGGAGGTTGCAACGAAAAGGTGACGGGTTGATTGGCAATCGGCCGCTCCCCCGCCACCACATGCACTTCCCAAACAATTGCCGCCTCATCCCATACAAACTGCCCTGCAACCAACTCTGTGGGCGGAAGGGTCGCCGTCGGAACGATCTCCGTTGGTGTCGCAGTGGCAACCATCACCTCTGAATTACGCCACCGCCATGCCAAAACCCCAAGCAACATGATGGCAACCGCCAACACCAAACCAGCCGCGACGCGCCGCCGCATTCGCTGTGTCTGCCGAATCAGTTGCTCAGCCTGTTGCTGCGCTGCATCGCGCAACGAGTTGGGACGTTGTTTTTGCATAGCGATTAAGGCAGAGAGCCGAGAACCTTTTCCAACCACAATTTGTATTGCAGCATCGGTTGATTTTGTCGTTTTCGCAGCTTGCGCTCGTTCCAATCGGGGTGTCTGTTGATCAGATCCAAAACACGCTGCATCTCTGCTTGCAACTCTGATAAATAGGTGGGCGACAGCCGTTCACTGTACCACCAGAAATGCAGGCCATCCGTCTCCTTCTGTAACCTTTCGCTGTCATTTGGATTGAACTCGCTCAAATTCGCCACGCTTTTCCAGTCGGCAACGACGCTATCCGCGTGCTTCCTAAATTGCCGACGACGATTTTGGGCAATCTGATGTTCGACATAACGCGCCGTTTGATGAGGCGACATCTTGGGATAGGCGGCGAGTTTATTAAGCACCTCCTCTCGCCTTGACAATGTTCCAACATGATCACCACTCGCTAGATGATCTAAGTCGTTCAATCCCTCTGTAATCTCTTGGCTATCCTGAATTTGCAGATCGAGTTGACCATTTAGGGCGTTTAATCCTGTAACCAAGCTGTTGACTTGTGCTGGGTCAGCTTTTGCCAATGTTGGCAGCTTCTCTTGGCTGGCGGTCAATCGGCCGATTTCCACCTCAAGCGCATCAATCTGCTTCCGCAACGGGGTTAAATCTGGCAACGCCGTTAACTGCTCCCTCGCTTGTGTCTGCTTCTTTGCGATTTTGTCAATTAACTGCCGATGTTCGTTATTGAACTGGCTGAGTTGATTCGTCAGCGTTGTGAGAGATTGGCTTTGTATGCGCTTTTCGGCTAGCCTTTTCGTCTCTTCAACCTTCACCACGGTGTTCGCAAGTTGTTGTTCACGACGACCGACCGCATCGACTTGCTCCTCAAATTTGTCCAGCGTTCGCGCCATTTCGCGCAGCGCGATCAAGGTTTCCACACTGAACTGTGCGGGATGCGCCAGATGCCGCTCGAAAATTTGCATGTTTTGTCGTCGCGCCTCAACCAACGCCTCATCAATTGTGGGATTTGGATCGCTGACCAGTGCGTCAAACTGTTCATACGCACGACCATCCGCAATGCCGAGCTTCTCTCGCGTTGCGGTCGTTGTTTGTTGCCAGCTTGTCATCCGTTCTCTCAACTGAAGGATGCGTTCACGTTGTGACGCAGGGAACAGATCGCGTTGTTGGGAGCCGGCTGACTGCATCACTGCATCGACCACCGTGCTGAGTTGCGCCTGTTGTCTCAACTCGTCAGGCCACGCCGCCTCGTTCTGCACCTGATTTAGAAGTTGTTCCATCAGTTGCATATGAACTGCTTGATAGAGCGCGGGCTGCGTCGCTTGGATCGCTTGACAGCGCGGGTCGTTCGAGTGGAGATAGGTTGTGATTGTGGTCGGCCAATCATTTGTGTTGAGTCGTTCGTGTAAATCACGCACCCATGCGGTTGCCTGCGCCACTGGCATGTATTGCGCTTCCGCATCCAGTTGGGCCACTCGCCTTTCGACGCGCATGAGCTGGTCGGCGCGTGAGCGCGGCCAACGCACACCGTCCTGCACAATCGTGTCGCATAGTTCTGCAAACGCTGTCTGCAATGCGGTGATTTGCTGCTGTTGAATCGGCCGATCCATCACCTCAGACAATCCCTCATCCAACCGCACATACGCCGCTCGCAGCTTGGCAGCATAATCAGATTCCACGCCACGCCACGCGGCTAAGAGGGATTCGGCCGAATCGTCCACCAACGCTCGCCACACCGCAAGCTCTTTCGACAACGGCAACAAGCCCGATTCCGCCCCAAGTTCTCCCTCGACCCTAGTGAGCAACGCCTCGATTTGACGTAATGGTGCAGGTGTGATGCCCCCATCTTCACCGAGTGCGACATCGAGCGTATCCATTGCGTCGAGCAGTTGACGGAGCGAGTTGTCGATGTGAATGCCAAGATCGTAAAGACCGTGGCGACACGCATCGTGAATCACCTGTAGTCGCTGTAAAACGATCTTTGCGCGTTCCGCAATGGGGCTGTCTGTGCCAATTTCGGCCGCTGCCAGCCCAATCCCCTCGTTCGCCTTCTCAAAGCGCAAGCGTCGCAGATGCTCTTTGATCGCTGCCACACTTTCCTCAATTGTCGCGCTGGTTGCGTTCCATAACGCTTGCGCCCACGCTTGCAAGTTTGCGTGACGCTCTCTATCAACGGCGTTGAGTGTTTCCGTCTCCACAACATCGAGATAGGTCAAGAGTTCCAACAGTTCGCCCTGTGACACAGGCTGCGTATCGGCACGGCGGCGCATTTGTTCTGCATCGAGAATCAGTTTGGCGGGGGCAGATTGATGATACGTCTGTAATCGCTGCACGGCTGTTTGCAACGCATCGGCCGAGTGATACCCGCCATTGGCGCGACTTTGCAGACTGTCCCGAATCAGCCGTTGCCACCCCAGCCACAAACCACCCCACTGCTCATCGAACAATGGGGGAACGGTTTCACTGGTGAAGTTGAAGGTGAGGAGAACCGCCCATAATCGGCCGAATAGCCGCACATCTTGACGCACATACGGCCAACTGGCACTGCCCTCTTCCCGAATCGCCCGATTCCAGTCGATCACGATCAGCCGTCCATCGTGCCAACGGAAATCGGTTAGCTTGCGGTCACCGCGTGAGGAGATGCCCACATTGTGCATCTCGACTAGTAGCGACGCATACTGCCCAGCCGCAGCAAGCGCGAGTTGCTCGGCAGCAGAAGCGTCGTGCAACTGTTCCGTCAGCCGCCACTCATTGGGGACGTATTCGAGCAAGAGAACAGGCGCATTCGGAACACGTCGCACTGTTCCTCGCTCAGCAGTCGGGACGTTGCCCGTGTGTGAGAGTGCCTTGATCAGCTCTAACTCGCTCCAAAAGCGCACGAGTTCATCCCCACGCAAATTGCTCAGCCCGATTTTGACGGCAACCCGCTGCCCATCGCACTCACCGAGATAGACCCGCGAGGTCGCGCCGCGCCCTAGCTCTTTGACGAGCGTGTACTGTTCACCTGTTGATGCGCTTACAATCTCTCCAATCATCACTATCCTCACTGGGCGCGACGGGCGCGACGCATGACGATTTTCTCCCAGTTTTCAGGGTCTAATCGTCGATACGCCATCAACGCGGCCATCGCCGCCAAATCTTGCACGACTTGGGCTTCCTCTATGAACGGCATCTCCCAACGCTGCGGCGGGGGTTGTGGCGGGGACACTTGTTTTGGACTGCCACACTCACCACAGAAGTCATCAGATGCGTCCATTGGATGCCCCTTGATGCACTGTGGCGGTGGCGGCGGGGTAAAGACGGTCGCCGTTTCCCGATATTGCGTCACGAAATCCTGCCATGCACGGTTCACCCTTGTGCTAGGTGTTGCAAGCTGTTGGCGCAACTGCTGACGCAGGGCATCATCTTCTGGCTGTTCGGCCACGATGCGAACCAACCCCGCCACCCGTGCGTCGATTTCGCTAAAGGTACGCAGTGCCGTCGGCAACGTCAGCCGATGTTCCGTACCGTCTGGCAGCATTAAGACCGCCACGTTGGGAGAGACGCGCTGATCGACCGTCACCCAACCAGCGGCAAAGGCGAGGGCGTACAGTTCGGCCGATTCCCGCCGCGCCAGCGACCAAACGATTAGCGGATGCAACAAACGGTAATCTTGGTCAAGCAGTTCGGGGTACTCCAGCCGTCGCTCGTACATGCCAGCACGGCTTTCGGCGGCGAATACGGCCGATTGATAGGTCGGATCAACTCCCATATCCTGCTGACTCCCCGCGTTGCGTGCGTAGATGGTCGCCGCCTGCGCCATTTCGTTGAGCGACATCATCGGCATAAGCGTGTTCTCGCGCACCACGCTAAACGCCGTGCGGTCACTCGTTTCAATTACATCAGTCGGCACAGGATCGAGCAGTTGCCCGATATGCTCTGGCAAATTGCCGAACACCGTGTCGAATTCCGCAAAGCGTTCATCCTGTCGCACAAAGCGTGGCAAGCCAGCCGCCGCGATACTCTGACCGTCGATCACCGCGCCGCGTCGCACAGGGTCGAGATGTGGCTGTGCGGTTTGCCACGCATGGCGCACCACATCGGCCGCTGGTTGACCGCTGCGCGTCGAAAGTTGCGTTTCCAACACATCGGACAGCGTGACATTTTCAGCAAACGTCTGCGTTTCATAGGCGGCTAACTGGCTGATTTCATCCGCCATCTGTTGAATGGCGACATGTTCATCTTCCGTCAGCGCGATGTTGCACCGTTGCCCTTCCGCGCCGATGATTTGCAGTGTCACCTGTCCATGCTCGTTCGTATGCCAGAAGAAGCGATTGAGATACGCTTCCAGCTTTGGCTCGATGGCCTCATACCACGCCAATGCCAAATCTTGGCTTGCGTCTGATTGCAATTCTGATTCGATGGGGCGTTCCCACAAGTAGCGACGGACAGCCACCTGATCGAGTTGTTCGCGCCGCTGTTCGGCACGCTGGCGACGGCGGCGAATCTCGCCAAAGAGACCCGGCACCCCCGGTTCACCCGGTCGGCCGTCAACGCCCATCAGCAGATCGCGCACCCCTGACAGCGAGTTGCGGCTTTTGCGTGTCATATCGAGCCAGCGCGTCAGGACGACGGCCGCGTTGTTCCACTCGTTGCGATAGACGCGCCCAAACCCAAGCCATAACAGGAGGTTGCCAAACAGGCCGCGACTACCCTCAGAGGCGGTGTTAGACTCGGCCGTGACCGTTTGTAAGGCACTGGTGAGGCGGGTTTCGGCCGATTCCAAGAACTTTTCAGTGAAGCCCAGCAATGGCGCACGTCGCGCAAAGTTGCTGGTGCTGCTGTCACCGTTGAGTAGCAAGGCAATCGCGTTACTCAGATAAAGATCGTAGCTATCGAGCAGAGCGGCGTTGCTGGACAGATCGACCACATCACGCGGCAGTGGTTTTTGACCATTGATAAGGAAGCCCGTCGCACGCAACCCGGCTGGCGCGGCATCGGCTGGATGCTGACCGCTCAAGAAGTTACGCGCATAGCTGTCGGGGGATTCTGCCATGTCGGCATCTTCCCAACTGAACGACACCCCATCGGCATCGCTGTTGCCCATCAGGAAAACGCGCAGCAGTTGTTCCGCCCAGCGAGTTTGTACGACATGTAGAATATCGACGAGCGGCAAGCGGTAAACGTAGCTGCCTGCCGCGCTGACAACCGCCTGATTGCGTTCGCGCTGCTTGGTGGCAACGTCGGCGCGAATTTTGGTGCGGTAGTCGCCACGATTGCCCGCGCCCGTTGCCTTGTCGAGTCGGAACGCGAGTACATCGGACATGGAGGCGAAGGTGGTTGCCCACGGTTCGGCCGATTTCCCTTCTACTTGTTCAGGTTCCCCATCTGCACCAAACAGTGTCACGTCGTCAAACAGTTCATACGCATCGTCGCGCAGGTGGTTAGCGGCCGACTCTGCTGTGCTGTAAGTCATCGGGAATGGCAATCCCTTCGTCAATTGGAAACGTTGCAGTTCACGTGCGCTGCTGTAGGTGTTGATTTGCAGACGCTCGTAGTTGTCTACATGCGGTCGGAACACCCCATGTGTCGTGAAGTACGCTTCGATGTGGACAGAGCCATCTTCGGGCTTGACGCTTTCGGCCGCCTTACGTGCCAAATGCGCCACATCGAACAGCGTGCCGCTCATGCCGCCAGCCAACGACCCCACAACGATAACGCGAATCAGCTTGTCATCACGCACCGCCGCGCTGCCGTCTACCAACGTCTGCCACAGCTTGGCGGCCGATTGCTCGCTTTCACCGTCGCGCAGTTGATCGATCAGGCCAGCCCGCGCCATCGGCCGACGACCATGCGTGCCATCCCCCAAGTTCTTGTGGCGTTCACCCAATCCACGATAAACGTCGGCGGGGAACCAATCTTCCAATGCGACATCATTGGCGCGGTTGATGACATCGCTCATGTTTTGACCCAGCAATAGAATCTCATCCGCGTCGAGCGAGACATCGCCAAACGACACCGTTTCCATCTGACCATCTGCACTGCGATAGCGATTGTTTTCCTCGCGTTCGGAGGTGTCTAGCAACACAAAATGGACATCATCTTGGCGCACACCGAGTCCACCATCGAGCAGATTCTTCTTGAGGTGCGTCAACACCCAGCGACCTGTGCCACCCACCCCCACGATTAGGGTCGGTGCAACTTGCCACAACGGTTTTAGCTGGAGTGGAGAAAGTGGGCTGGGTGGTGTGCGTGTCTCTGTGATTTCAACGACCTTTTGTGGTGGGCGGTGAAGACGACGGCAGAGCCAGTAAAGGAGCCAGAGCAGGAGTGGGAAGAGCAACCATGGCCATAGCCCCAACAAGGCAGGAACGAGATCGCGCTCTGGCGGCACGCTCCAAAATGGCAGATGCTCAAACGCTTGGGCATCGGCCGCCTGTGTCAACGGCACCGCTTGACGAGACTTGCCATCTGCCGTGATCTCTGTTGTGAACAGATCATACGATGTGCCATTGCGTCTTGAGTTGAACGCCAACCTGCTGCCATCGAGTGACCACGTCGTCCATGAGTTGCTCACGTTTGTCAGCACAGTTCCATTGTCATCATTGGCGGCGAGACGTTCGCGCTCACCCCCATCGGCCGCCACAAGGAATATCTCCGCCTCTGGTGCGGCATAGGATGTCGTGCCGTTGTGTCGCGTGAAGGCCAACCAGTTACCGTCGGGCGAATAGGCGGGATAGTAGTTCATGCCGTCACCGCTGGCTCCTGCGAGTGGTTCGGCCGAACCGCCCATCGCGGGAACGGTGTAAATATCGGCGGAGCCTTGCAGCGCAAACGCACTACTGGCACGCGCCGCACGAACAAACGCAATCGTCTGCCCGTCGGCCGACCATGCCGGCATCGCCTCATTGATACTGGGATCGCTTGCACCCGCCAATGGGACGATTGTTTGTGACACCAAATCAACGATGGCAATGTCGAGCGCATCCGTCGAAACAGCCAACTTGTTTCCGTCAGGCGACCAACTGGTGAACGACCCGTTGATCGGTGGGATTTCAACGGGCTGTCCCGCCAAATCGTAAACGACGACGGGGCCACCACCTGCTTCTGTGATTGCTGCGATGCGGCTTGCTGATGACGAAACGCTGTGACAACCAACGCAACTTGCACTTTCGTTTAGTGTCGAAAATTCTTCTGCCGGGCGTGAACTGCCAATCTCGGTCGTCCAGATGCCCGTTTGCCCGTTGTCGATGCGCCAGAAGTAGATCGCCTCTTGTGCTTGGCATGTCCCAACAATTGTCAAGATGCGCCAGAGCAGAAAGAGCAACCAAGGTAGCAACCACCACCAGATCAGCGGACAAGGGTTGCGCTCCTCGGCGGGTTTTTGATATTCGCGGAAAACCCGATAAAGCCACCACAACAAGAACAAAAGCAACAAAAGGGCAAGTAACCAACCCCAATCTTGGGGATTGCACCAAAACTCAGCCAGTGCCGAACGGGTTCCCAATGGCTCTACAGGTGGGAACGTAGGACTCATGGTGGCTGTTGGTATGGGGGTTGGCGATGGAGTGGGCGTTATCGTCGGGGTGGGGGTGGGCGTTGCGGTCGGTGCGTCGATCTGAACAGGCAAGCGCGATTCGGGCGGTGGCGATTGTGATGTGATGCCACACGCACTATAGGTAATGCGTTCTTCTGCAATGGCATCGGGTGAGCCAGCCGTCAATGCGCGTAGTTGGTAGGAGAAATCGGCCGAACCCGTCGGAAACTCCGCCAACTCCCAATGGATCGTGCTATTTTCCGCCTGACCGTTGCCCGAAATCGAGTCGGGAATCAGTTCAAAGCTGGTAGCATTGTAGGTATGTTCGATCCGCAAATTAGTGGCTGCAATCGACTGTTCGCGCACAGATCGGCCGATGTCGTCATACACATCCGACAGATCGGCAGCAGTCGGCGCGTTGAAATAATCTTCATCTGCATTAGAGGCAATGCTGCGGAGTAGATTTTCTGTACTTGCATTGACCGCTGCCCCAAGACTGACGGTGATGATGCGAATGCCGGCCTGCTTCGCCTGAGCTGCCTCGCGCAACGCCTGTGAATCGTCACTAATCGTGTCGCCATCCGTGAAGACGATCATCACATGTGATGCCTCTGTTGGGTCGTTGTCATTGGGGCGACTATTGAGCAAAATTTCGCTGCGTGCTTGGAAGATACCCGTGCTGAGTTGCGTGTTATTGTCTGCCTGAATTGCATCAATGGCGGCTTCAATGGCGGCGCGTTCGGCCGAAAGTGACTGCACAATACTCGCGGCATTGTTGAACTCGACGATCCCCACGCGGTCAGGATTGAGTTGCACCGCATCCAAAAATCCTTTGGCGGCAACTTTGAGCGCGTCCAGCGGCAAGCTGCCATCGGAGGCTGGTTCGTTCATGCTGCTCGACCGATCCAGCACAAGAACGATATCAAGCGGCTTGGGCGGCGCGGGGGGACACTGAGAGTTGTCCCCCGTCACCGTCAACTGCACGGTGATCACACCTTCCCCCGCAACCAGCGCACCTTGTGGCGATACGTCGTGCGAAAACGTCAATGTCTCTCCGGCTGTATCTTGTGCTGAGACACGGCTGACGCAACCGCTCAACAGCAGCCCACAAATCAAAAACCAAAGTAGTTTCGGTATCGTGTGTCTCATTTGGTTAGCTATCCTTGATCTTGGCGATCATGGCCTCAAATTGCGCTTGGTCGATAATTTTGGCGTCTAGTAAGCTCTGCGCTTGGTCGATCTGTGCTTGCTGTTCGGCCGAAAGTTGCGGAGTCGCGTTCTGAGCGTAAATCTTGGCAACCATCGCGTCGAATTGCGCTTGGTCGATGATTTTTGCATCCAGTAGGCTTTGCGCTTGGTCGATCTGTGCTTGCTGTTCGGCCGAAAGTTCGTCAGCAACGCCACGTATTTTCTGCATCATCGCATCAAACTGTGTTTGGTTGATCACACCGCCGTTGAACAGATTTTGTGCTTGGTCGATTTGCGCTTGCTGTTCGGCCGAAAGCGTTTCCAATGTCGTCACAGGCTCGACAATCGGTGTTACAACCTCAACGACTGGCTCTTGAACAGGTGGAGCAACTGGCTTAGGAGTTCCGCAGCTTCCGCAGAACTTCTTCGCTGTGTCATTGTGTCGCCCACAACTTGGGCATTCCCATTGATCATCTGCGACTGTCAATGGTGGTTCTGGCACTGGCGCAACCTCAGGCGTGTGTGTGCTGAGAAGCAACATCTCCTTTGGTTCGCCACCCTGCCAAGACCCCAACTGTTTCAAGCGGATATTTAGGCTGCTGCGTTCGTCTTGGGCTGCCCAATGGAGCGCGGTGCGGAGGTCAACAGCGCGTCGAATGCGATTGACCAGATCACGATTAGATGAAATATGCGCCGGGATGCTCTCGTTTTCGGTTGATTCCCATGCCCATTTCCATGTGTCGTCTTCGAGTTGAGCGAGCAGTTCGGCCGAAAACGCATTTAATCGCGCCACCTTCGCCGCCTTGTCCAACCCCTCTGCATTTAGCTCCGCATCAAACGGCTTGCCAATTTTCCACTGCCATCCTAACTTTTTACCATCCTCCCACTTGCCCAAATGCGTCCGTTGGGCAAATTCAATTGTGCGCTGCACGCGACTCAGGTCGATTGCATTGTTATTCGATTTATCGGTGCGTGTCACAACCAGTTGCAACATCGCCTGCCAAAGATCGGGGTTCGCATCTGCGTCTGAAAGCTGATAGTGCAACGGTTGTGCAAGCGTTGTGCCTGCGTAAACCTTGCCATCAGGTGCCAGACGACCTTCTGGCATGACGGTCAAGCGCCAGTAGCGATAACCCATACTGCTGTTTGGATCGGTGTATTGATAAAGCAGTAGTCCACGGCCACCGTCATCCCAACGATAATCCCCTTCACCATAGGCGAGACAGCGCATTGCGAGACGAAACTGGCTCATATTCTCAAGCAGCGTAACGACTTCTTCACTTAACTCGCGTCGCCGCTGCCCCATCCCGCGACTGCCGTTCAAACTACGCTCTATTTGTAGTGCATTCGTCTCGGCGGGCAGAATCTGTAGCTCTTTCCATTTGTTGCCGGTGTTGCTGTACTGGCGATAACGCTCTTGCGCCCCCTTGTATCCGATGATTTTTTCAGGCTGTAACAAGTCACCAAAGATAATAAAGCTCATCTTAAACGGATCGTGCGAATCTTGACCGTCAGAACTCAATCTGTCTTGTTCTCCCTCATTGTCGTACTCTTTGGATGCACGCCCCTTCGCCACTTCGTTTCTAAACGAATCACTGGTTTCATCACCAAATTCAACACGTAAATCACCGAGCAACTCCTCCAAAAATTGACGGACACCGCCGCTCATACCTTCCTTGTAGACACGCATGTAGATGCTTCGCATGGGCGGTTCGTTGCCATCAATTGCCAGCAAATAGCCGCTGCGCTGATAAATTCGCTGTGCAAGTTCCTTCTCGCGCTCATCAAAGTTGTGATATAGGTACTCCGTCACCGTCATGTCTGTCCAAGCTGGCTCAAACACCTCGCGGCACGCGGTGAGCAGTTGGTTCAGATTTTTGAGACCAAGTGGTCGCTCATTGCGTTGCCCAGCGCGTTTGTCAAACGGTTGACCCATCACGTTAAAGGCGACGCGCATCTCCCCCTCGGCCGTCACCCCAATGTTCCAATTGATCTGCTCAAGCAACGTGTCAAAGTTGTCGCTGCGATACTTTTGTCTACGTTGCGCGATGTAGGTGTCGCGTGGTTCGTCGTCCGCAATTTGCCAACGGGCAGCGTTCCTTGACTGTTTGCGATCGGCCGCAACCTCTTCGATTCCCTCCAGCAACAAACTGTAGGTTCCGCCATATTCACTCGTTGCCTCAGCGAGAATCGTGATCCAACGGCGCAATTCACTGTGGAGTTGATTGATCGAGGTGATTAGGCGGCCGACCAGATCGTAAACGACCTGCCGTGCAATATCCGCCTTGTGGAATTGGGCAATGTCATCGGCTAAATCACGATAGCGGCGCAAGTTGCCACCCATAAAGCCCGATTTGCGATTCATCCCCTCGCTGGCCGTCTTCAAATCCTGCTCTAGCAGCAGGTAGGTGTCGCGGCGTTCGCGTGCCGCCATGCCAGACGCATCTTGGAGCAGCGTTTGAGCTTGCTGCATAATTGCCTGCAACTCACTGATAAACGCCATCGCATATGCCAGTTTGCCCTGTTTCTTCTCGGTCGCAGAACCACCCGTCCCCCCGTTGAGAATGAGACGTAACTCCTCAACAATGGCATCTTCAAACATCTTGCGGTGGTGGTTTGCCAAGCGAATCAAGCTGCCGCGGAAATTGCCGCCATCACGCTTCCAGCCGCTTTCTGTTCGGCCGACCATCGCCACCATCTGACTGTCAATTTCAACAACGAGATTGCTTCCCTTGCTGGCGGCCGAATTCCCCGCTTGATTGAAGTCCACAAAGTAGCGGCTCGTTTTATCAGTAAACGATCCGCGCAAATCGTCCTGTGCCTCCGCGACATAATCTTGGAACTCAGCCCCTGCGGGAGCCAAATCTTGCTGCCATGTGTTGGCATCGTAGCTGAGAATTTCGCGGGCAGTTTCGCCGTGTAACGTCGTGGTACGTTTGGCACGTTGCCCCCAATTGATCAGCTTGCCAACCAAGCCCGAAAGTCCACTTTCTTGCGCCCAGCGCAACGCCTCCTTGTCGGGTTCACGCCGCTTACCAGCAGGCATGTCGTCTATGAGATTGAGTGTTCCGTCGCTCAGATCAACATTGCCTGACGCATCACGGACAGGGTTCAAGACGATGTCCAGCAAATCACGCGCCAACTCATGCGACCAGCCTTCGACGATGTGATAGATCGGCAACTCAATCGTATACGTGCCGACACTGCCGTAAGTGACTTGACCCGTTGGAATGTCATGCGATCCGTAGTACGCCTTGAAGTTGACGGTGTGTGAACGAAACGCCGCGCTCGATTTGCTGTCCACATACGCCATGATGACATCGGCGATAGAGGGCGCGATTCCGTCTGGCAGTTCAAGCGTATTGAGCGGGTTTCTCGGCCGTTCCCCATCGTACAAATAGACGTAGGTGTAGGGGCTTTGCGCCATCTTGCCGTTGAGTTTGCCCGCTCCAGCAGGGTCATACACTATCGGATACCCCCCTGCCCGCTGCAACGAAACCCCTTGCAAGCGCGTCAACTCGCGCAAGCAAGCGTAGGTGCGTGCGTCAAAGGCGCGACGGGTGAGGTCTTTGTTGAGACCGATATTGCGTGTGCCAGAAAACGCATTGGCTAGCAGAAAATGTCCAATTATCGTTGGGCTTTGGTTAAATCCAGCCTCGCGTGCAATCGCCTTGATGAGATGCGGGAAGTCAATGAACATCGCCGCACCTGTCCCGCCCGCAAACGATCCGACGATATGGACTTGGAAGTTATTTTGGCCGCTGCGCTTCAAACTACCGATTGCCGAAGTGAGCATTCGTGCGATGCGGGTGCTGACATGGTTGAAGAGACCGATTCGGCCGAATTGCCGATACTGCCCCGCCCCCACATCCAAATTCCACACCGCGTTATCGACATTGACATCTTCTATGTAATGTTGCGCCTGAAACCAACTGGTAATGTGTCGATTTGGCTGGCGGCTGCGAATCGCGGGATTGCTGCGCCCTTCCTTTTGCTCGCGCATCACCTTCACAGCAAGCTCTTTGACGTTGCCCGTCAGCGGCAGATAGCGACCTTTGGTGATTCGCACAGGGCCTGTCGCGTGGTTTTTTCCGCGTTCATTCCCCCACCCTCCTGCCTTGAACTTGACCTCTTCCTCTGTATCTGCAACGAGAACAGAAAATCCGCTCGGCAAGCTGTTGTTGTTTGCCTCCATCACACCTTTCATCACGTAGGTCGCAACCTTCAAACCGCTGCCACCCAATCCCAAGACCAGAACATTGCTCGATTGCATTGCCATCTGTTTTCTCCTTAACTATTAAAATGATCGTCCGTAGTCGCGCTCTTGCGACCCTTGTTCACCCGTTCCACCATCAAATGTGTCGCTATACTGATCGCTCGATGTACGGCGTGCCTGAGGGCTTGGGTCTTTGACCAACTCAATCCCACCGCCGAATAAAACGCCGGGGCCTCCCGGCTCCAAAATTTGTTTGCGCGACTGTCCACCAGGCAGCTTCACCTCAACCCGCGCACGCCCAACCCCTGCCATCGTTTCATCGGTCATGACACGGATAGACCGAATCGTGCCAGCGATGCCAGCCGTGCGAATTTTTGGATACAGTCGTGCGCGGTTACGTTTTGGTAGTGTGCCTGACCAAAGTGTGCGAACGTGTGGATCCCCGTCGATTGTCGTGTCTCGTTGCAGAATAACGAGCCGACCACTCAACGGGTTGCGGAACAGGGCGACAAATCGGTAAAGTGCAAACGCCAGCAAGAGCAGCAGCAACAAAAAGGCCGCGACTACTGCGTAGAAAAGCGGGTTGAGCGTGCCACGCACCGTCTCATCGATCTCAATTGGTGTTGCCCAACGGTAGTTGTCGTTTAGCGGTGCATCCGACGTAACGACGACGTTGTAAGCTCCGCGTCCCAGTTGGTTGTCCAAACGGAACGACCCCGTTTGATCGCCACTGACCCAACGCACCTCATCAGAGATGTCGTTGCCATCTGCGTCCGTCACCATCACATCAAAGGCGTTCTGTAAATCTTTGAAGACTTCACCTGCACCGACAGGTGCAACGCCTGTTGCCGTTGTCTTCTGAAGTTGGATTTCAAAATCGACACCTGTGCCACTTCCAAAGGGGCCAAAAATACCTGTGGCGACGGTTGCGTTGGGCGAGATGATTGCGGCCGAAACTTCTGCCACTTCTTCAACGACCAAGCGCACCTCCACGGGGCCGAATGTCTCAAGCGGTTCTGGACCATCGAGAATGTCCGCGCTGTAGCGGATGATGTATTCGCCAGCTTGGTCTGTGTCGATTTCAGACGCATAGGTGAAATCTGGCGTTAGCCGGCCGATGGCGGTTGTAACGTTGCCATCTGGCTCCTCAACTTCGATCTTGAAGTCAACAAGCGCATAATCTTGCGCGGTGTCAATTGGCTCAAAACTGGGCGAACGCAACGCAATCGCAAATGGGAATGACTCATATTGCAACTGGCGCGTCGGAACGGTCTGGTCAACATACAGTTCGATAGGTTCAACGCTAATGGTTGCCAGCCGTTTTTCGCCTTCAAGCAACCCTGTTCCCGTGACGACTGTTTGGTTGTAGAGATAGTATTCTTGGCCTTGTCGAGTTCCTGTCGGCCGAACCACCAACTGATTTTCACCAACATTACGCACCACAATATCCGTTTCGTAGGGGTCGCTAGGATTGGCTACAGTTGTCAAAATCTGTTCGTCTCCGTCCTCAGTAATCAACTTAACCTGCGTAGAGAAATCAAAATCGGTGTTGTCGTACTCTGGCAGCGAATTGCCATCTTGATCGAGAATCTCAAAATTGATCGGCAATTCTGCATATTGCGGCAACTGCAATCCGTCTGTAGGTTCCGTCACCGTTTCAACGGCGAACAACCTTTGTACGAATACCTGACAATTTTCAAGCTCAATTTCCGTCAACGGTGTATTCAATCTCCATTGGCCGGGGATGGGATTGCGAATGACAACCTTATCGACAAAACGCTCAGGCTGAGAGAAGTCATAACCGGGAATGGCATCATCCATGCGCCCTTCCGCATCGGTGATGCTCAACGTTTTCGATAGGTTCTCCTTCGTGAAATCAATTTCAAGACGCTGCACATAGGGCGGCACAATGAACGTTTCGCCATCGACGCACTGATCAACTGTCCCGAGTAGTTCATTGATGATTCGGTTGATTTCACCGCGCATTGCCGAAGTTGTCGCAATTCGCTTAACGCGCTCTGGATCACCAGCGATGTCCTCCCACTCTGAGCGATACTGCTCAAAATGGGTGTTCGTTTGGTCGAGTCCAAGCACGTAAATCTGGTGTTCGGGGGCGGGCATAAACTGCGTAACATAGTTCTCGATTTGATTGAGGTGAGCTACCGCATCAAATCCGCCCGTTCCTGATGCGGGTTTACCATCGGTAATCATCACCACGCCCCGTTTGGGACACCCATCGACTGGTTCCGCGACATTCGCAAACAAGGAGGCAGCCGTTTCAAATGCTCGGCGGGGCTGAGTGTTGCCATAGGAATCATCCAGTGGGGCAAAGTAGCCAGCCAACTCACGCTGGCGTGCCACATTTTCAGCTTCTTCTGCGGGCGAGATCGATTCCCATGACATGATGGCTTGCGGATCATCACCGAAGTAGACGATTGAAAGCTGTAAATCCAAGTCGCGGCGCGATGACCAACTGCGATACCCCATGTATTCTGCCGCTCGTTGACCCGCCTCATAACGAATATCGTTGGGGTCTGTTGGTGGGATGAAGTCACCATCTTCATCAAAGAAACCAAACATCGAACCACTCTGATCAACGAGCAAGACGAGTTGCAGTTGATCACAATCGCTAACGGGCGCGGTGGCAGGCTGCGCGGAGACGTCTACGATAAATACGGTCGATAGGCTCACCCCGATCAAGGCCGTCATGAGAAGCAGAAAAAACAGATTTTTAGCGTTCATCGGCAGTTACTCCAACCCGCTCACTAGGCAGTAGTAGGCGGTTAATCGTCGTCTGTGGGTAGCGCAAGTCGCGCATTTGCTGCACGACTGTGTGCCGGTTATAGGGGACGCTGTGATAGACGATGGTTGCGCGATCATCTTCGAGTGTGAGTAGGGCGTAGTTGGCATTGCGATCATCGAGATCGGCCGAAAAGCCCACGCTTCCCACCCCAACCAGCGCACAATCTGTCAGGCTCAATTCGTAAGTCGTTTCAGGGTGCACAGATTCCCAAACGTCGTGTCGGTAGAGTCGCCGCCTGTGTGTGTGGGCGACGACGATCAAACGAGGGGGTTGCCATGTTGCACGATGATCACGCCAGACGGCCGGCGTTTTGGGCTGCTGCTGCGCGAGCCAATGGATGGCGGCGACGGTTTGCCGTGCGTGCTGCTCCGTTTTGACATATCCCCAAACGAGGTCGTGCCAGAGCGTTTTGTCAGCCTTGTCTGGCGGCTCAAACGCCTTTTCCATCCCGCCATGCAGCAGGTAGATGCCTGTGCGCGGCACAGCTACAACGGGGAGCTGGTCGAGATAGTCGGCAATGGTTCCATCCATTTGCTGACCGTTGAACCAATAGGTGCGCTTAACAAGCTCCGTTTCGCGTCGATGGCGCAGGATGATCTCCCAATCGGTGGCGTTAAACGGACCGCTGTAGTGCGGAAGATGATTCGGCCGATGGGCGTTCACATTCACATTCCCACTTGCACCCGTCAGCCCCCAATCATGATTCCCCACAATCGCCACGTCGGGACACATATCCATCAACGTTCCCCATGCGCGAGATGGGTGTGGGCCACGGCCGACCAAATCGCCTAGCGACCAAATTTGATACCGCTCCCCCGCATAGGTGCGACTTGCATGGGCAAAAATCGCACGCAGGGCAGGGTCGTTCGCATGGACATCTCCATGTAAGAGAATTCGTTCACGATTCACAAACACACTCCGAAAGCTGTAATGGAACCTGTTTTCTTAGGTTGAGATCACGTATTAGCTCAATAAATTGCGGGTCTTGGCAGCAAATCTGGCAAAATTGGTCTCGCGCCTCCTTAAAGCGCGACCAATGGCGCGTGCGTAACACGTTGCGACGTGTTGACAATAGCTTGACATAAGCTGCCTCCACCGCGCTCCATCTGTCTGGATACGCCTCCCAGCGTTGTTGAAGATTAAACAATATCTCGTCCACCTCTTCCATCAGGGTTTTCAAGATAAGTTGGCGTTTGCGGCGTTCGTATTCGATGATGGCCGAAATGGTGTACAAACCTGCGAGATGATTGGTCGTATCGGCCGATGGAATCGCTGCAAACAGTTCAGCACGACTCATCCGTTGGGCAGCGTGGGCAAGCGTCATTTGATGTTCGGCGCGGTTGCCCACATGCCAATCGGGGGAAATCGTGCCGTAACGGGAGGCAGGCTTGGTGACGAAGTTGAACTTTTCTGTCCATTCGGCCGAATAGGTCGTCGCCACCTCATCTCCGCGCACCGCCTTTGCAAACCAGAGCGCAGCCGCAAGCGACTGTCGCCCCTTCTCGCGCAGACGTAAAATCTCTTGTTTGGCAGCATCCCACGAAACGACCGTTCCATGTGCCATGCTAAACTTGTCTAGCCACTGTCTGCCAGCACGATACTGTTGCAACTTTGCCTCCACAGCGGTTTGAATGTTGGGTAGATCACGATAAAACTTACCGTCATCTTGCGAGGTATATTGCAAGGTGCGTTGCAAACCACACACATCATCAGGTTCATCAGCCGCCATCTCCTGCAACTTTTGTTGAACCGTTTTTAACGCATTGTGCGCCTTTTCCAGCACCTTAACGGCCTCATCTTCATCTTCGACCTGCCCACCAAGTAAATTTTTTGCGACAGCATGGGCGTGTTTTTCTTGCGTCAATCCCTGCTCAATTTGTCGCTTAAACGCTTTCTGACGGTCTAGGCGAGCGCGTTGTTGCCTCAACCAAGCGCGAAAATGCTCGACGGCGATATGGTTGTGACTCTTAAATTTTTTGTCTATTTGGGTGTGTCCACTGTAGGCGATTGCCGGCTCTCGCACGATGTATTCAGCATCCGCAAGCTGTTGTGGCGTGGCGAGGCCAATTTCGCCCAAACGCGCCACATCATCCAACTGTTTCGCCAACGTTCGCACAGCGGTGTGCCAGCTTTCGACACGCGCTTGAAGCTCAGACAATTGGTGTTGTTGGGTGGTGAGGGAAACCGCCTGTGTCGTCCTGACATAGCTCAGTGCTTTTTCAAGCGTCGCTATTTGGTGTGCCAATGCGCCTGTCAGTCGGGTTTGTTGGTGGGCGATTTCGGCCGATTTTGGCACAACATCGGTCGTTCGCTGTAGATACAACAACGTCTGCTGGCCTGTGTCATCATCGAGCAGGGCATCGGCCGATTCCGTCAGCTCATCCAACGCCTGCGCCACAATCCCCTCTAGTTGATCGACATAACTATTTGTCGGGGAAAGAACACCCAGTGCAACGATATTGTCGATCTGTGCCACCGTCTCTTGACTCTGTTGAAATTGACGGCGCAACCGTTCAATCGCGTCATCGCGTCTTTGCTGCCACAGTTGATCAAAAACGTCTTGCGCTCTTTGGGGCAAATCGGTCACGTCTTCATGGGCTTGCACAGCGTTGCGAACATCTGCCAGTGTGAGCGTGCTGCCTGTAGTCGTCAACGCTTTTTGAATCGCCGCAGCACCATTCACCACACGCCGCCATACTCGAAGATCGTCTTTGAGTTGTGCCACATCACCGTCGCGGCGCGTCGCTTGCACAAGGGAGTCACTGGCCTTGTCGAGAAACGCACCAGAAGGCGCACTGATGTTGCCGCGCTCCAGCCAATAGATAACTGTTCGCAAGCAAAAATCAGCATGTCGATACCAAACATCCCAACCAGAGCGCAACAACGGATCATTGCAAAGCGAATAGAGAATCTGCTCGGCAATCAGTGGATCAGATTCAACCAACGCTTCGGCAAATGACGCTTGCTTGTACGCATTCTTCGCGTTGCGGATGCAATAGGCGTTCAACGTATCTGTCTTCGTCAGCAGTGCCGCCGCCTCCCAACTACGCTGCACCTCGCGCCACGTCGCAAATTCAGGCGCACGAATCATCTTTTGGTGCGCCTCTGCCATCCCAATGGCTGCTCTGGTCTGTTCGATAAGCTCGCTGTACTTAGACACGCTCTAACTCCTCCACCAACATTTTTGCCTCTGCGATTGGCAAATCTTGGTAGAACTGGCTGTCTTGCGAAACCAATTCGCGCAGACGACGACTGACCCGTTGATGAAGCTTGTCGCGTACTTCTTCGTATGTCGTCATCAACTGCGTGTGCAGAGTCGTCGGTTTGCGTAGCTGCCGTTGTAGATCGAGCCGCATGTCACGCAATTCATCAATTTCAAGCGATTGCACACTGTTGAGTAATCGGCCGATCCGATCCAGCGTCTGACGCGCCCGCCGATCATTGGTTTGTAGCCGTTGTAGCCGCCGTGCGTAGTTGGCCTGCTGTACTGCCCGTTGCGCCTCGACATCCCTTTCGGCCGCAATGAGTGCCTCCGCGATGCGCTGGAGGTCAGGCAACTGGATCAGGTCGAGTGCAATGTCGGCCGATTCATCTATCTCTGTTTCCAACGCAAACTCATCGCGTGCCGTGGCATACCCAATCCAAGCCTCCAAGCGACGTAAGGCTGCATCCAATGGCTGCATATCGACCTGACCGTTGTTCGATGGCGAGCTTTTGAATGCCTGCACATCGCGCTGTAACCGCATCAATTCACTTAGGGTCGTCTGTGGATTGCAATTGCGTTCGATCTCGGCAACCATGCCCTGCACCGAGCGACGCGCATCAAGTTCGACCACGCGCTGCTGGATGTTGTGCCAGTCATTCCAGTAGCTGCTGGCATACTGTCGCTGCAAGCCAAGTAGATAGTCGCGCTCCGCGTCGATAGCACGCGGCGTGTTGAGCCAAGGCGCGATACCATCGTTGTACAAAATCACAAATTCGTTGAGTTGCGTAAGCAGCGGTTCACTTGGGGTGAGCAACGAACGCAACTGGTCGGCACGTTGTAGCAAACGATTGACCATCGACCACTGCTCACGGCGCACGGCGTTCTCTAACTCGCTAACAATTTGGGTAACCTGTTTGCGTGCTTGCTGCTCAATTTCCGCTCTCAGCGCAGGTAGGTCGGGGTGCGCGGCATACCCACCATCGCCAAAAGCCTTTTCGTAGAGCATGAGGGCGGCAAGCGGATTTTGCGGGACAGTTTCATTCGCCTGTTCGATCCAATCGCGGGTGCGGAGCCAGCGGTCGTAGGCGGCTTTGACTTCTTGCTCTTTCGGCCGAATCAAATTCTCCAACGACCGTCGCGCCCCATCATTCAGCACTGCGTCATCAAAAAGGCCGGGCAGTTTCCGCCACTGCTGCACGGCTGCCCACGCTTCATTGGGAGCTGAGCGTTCTAATGCCGCCGTCGCATTTGTCGCATACTCATTGAGCTTGTTGGTGGCCTCAGCACGATACCGTTCACGGGCGATTTCAATTGCGTGGGCAATCGGTTGCTCTTCTTGATCGGCCGATAGTGTGCTGTCCGACCAGTAAGTTACCCGCGTCTCTGGCTCACGCGCTGCAAGCGGCTGCCAATCCCGAATCAAGCTGGCAAGATCACCAACCAGCACGCGGGTCGTCGGCATCTCATGTAGACGGCGCAACCGATTGCGTGTCCGCTCCGTCTCGGCCTGTAGCTTCGCCAATTCTGAGCGCAGGGCAATACTTCCCTCTGCCTGCGTGGTAAATGCCCCCCTCACCTTCGTCAACGCCTCCTCCGCACGGCTCAATGCAATTTGGCCGGGCAGCGTCGTATCCGCAGCAGAGGCCAAAAGCGCGTCACTCTCTGCCTTTATTTCGGCAAAGCGTCGCCACTGGTCATGCTGGCGTTTGTGAAGGGTGAACGCTTGGCGCAACTGTTCGAGTTGTTCCCGCTCATCGCGCTGGAGGCGAGTGTCGATTCGGCTGAGAATCGTCAGCAGTTGATCCGCACGTTCGAGGGTGGCGACTGTGGTGTTGAGGGTATCGAGGGTGATTTCGGCCGAGTTCAACGTCTGCTGCACGGCTGTCACCTCTTCCAGTAAAGGCTTCCGTTGCGAGAGCAATAGATGTTGCAATTTGGCTTGTATGGCGCGTGCATCTTCGGTTTCCGCCGAGTCGTACTGCGCTACCGCCGCCACAATAGTCTTTACATCTAAGAATGTTGCTGACACGATACCATTTCGCTTCACCTGCTCAATTAGTAGTTCCAGTTGCTCTTCGATTTCACTTGTATGCAAATTTGGCGCGTTCATTTTACCTAGTTACCTCGGACAACTTGTGGGGCATTGTTATTAGGTTGTGCGGGCTGACGAGAACTGTCGTAGGCACCGTAGTATCGAAGAGCGACCATGCTCACAATGAAAAACGTGACGTTCATTAAACCGAAGACCACTCCGCCAGTGAACCTTGTTGGAATAACTGATATCCAATCAAATACAGGGGAGCCTGCTAACCAATTGCTGAAAACCACAACCCATAACCACGTAAAAATGGCCGCATACAACGCTCCGACACCTAGATAAGCCTGAACCTGTTCGGCACGGTTTTTAGCCAGAAACGCCCCAATTACGCCCGATGTGAAGACGAAAATGAGAAGTAATATGGTGTTGAAGTAACTGATTCCAAAGCGTTCACCGCCAAAAAGAAAGCATCCGATAGTAAAAGCAGCAAAAACGGCGGTAATGATTGCTCCCAATCGGGATACTTTGTCTATAGCATCATCTTTCGAGCTTGTCACTCTAGGATTACCTGGAGCGTTGTGAACAAAAAATTCAGCAACAGGCGAACCAAGCGCAAAGAAAATGGTTAGCACTATGGCAATCACAGAAGCCCACAAAAGATGAACATTTTGAGGCTTTGGATCAATAATCTTGGTCAAAATGGGAACTGTCGTAATTGTGACATTTGCGACAGACGACGATGTGCCAACACTTACGCCAAGCGTAGGAGAAAACGCAGATGTGAACGCTTGAGTGTAATGTCTCGTCGGAAAAACCACATTATTCTGGGTTACTGGAACTGTGGCGGTTATGTAGACTTGGGGAACAATTGGTGGAGGATCGTCCTCGTACAGCAGCGTCAAACTGTCTGAAAGTTCGACCTGAATGTGTTGACGAGTAGGTCCTGTGTAGTTTGCTGAAATCTCAATTTCATCATAGAACAGTTCAGCCGTAGGAATGGTGTAACTTAAGATGGCTGTTGTACCTAATCTTAGTCCTTGCACTGGTTCAAGCATTTGATAGTCATCCGCTTGCAGTTGTTCACCCAAAGCTTCAACTTGAAAATGACTTTGAATCCATTCAATATCACCTAAACGTTCTGCGTGGGTGATTGTGATGCTAAATCCAGTTTCTGCATCGGCCGATTCATTTTCTTCAAAGAGATCAATAGAAAGCGACGGAATTGGAACAACAGTGAACTCACAAATATTATCCAACTCGGCACCAGTCGCATTGTGTTTGACGGATATGCTGTAATTGACCTCCGATCGATTTTCTCGAATGAAAGGACCGAGATACACCTGTGTGGAAGGGCGGGCGAGGCGGAGATTAGCTGTAGTAGATGTGTCACCAGGCATGAACTTTGGGCCGTGGCTGACAGTAACGGTGGTTTGATCGGTCGCGTTCAAGCGATCTGAAACAAATAAGTCTAGCTCGGCTTCGCTGTCCCAAGCGACATAATCAGGTGGGCATACGACCTCATCGAGAAAGCCACGCGGCCGAACCGCATACAAAATTGGCACATCAAGAAGAGAATTCGACTTGTGTTCAAGTTGACTGTCGCTCAACCCAACAACTTTGACCGCGCTATGTTTTCCAAAAAACAATGGATCATTAGCTGAAGAGGTTGGAAACAGCGGATTGAAATTTCCGACAATCTCTTGTGAGATAACGATGTAATCAAGCTCTGTCGTCAAATTGCAGAATTGGCTTGATGGTGTATTTTTCGTCAGTGGACTGTAATATCGGCTGGCTGTCATCTCTTGAAACAAAAAGAGCATGTCCATAAGACGACTGTGTTTTCCAATTGTAAAAACCCCTCCCTTGATCTCTTCTTTGTAATTATTGAAAGCATCCACCCATTGCTCTTTCACATCTTCTTGCTTTTCAGGCTCAGAGATATTTTCGGGGGATTCGCCTTCTTCAAAAATCACCTGTGAGAGTGCGTTCACAGGTGCCATGTCTACTAGGTAGTAATGGGCAAACTCAGCACCACCAGCACCGTTTCTTTGCTGTGTCGTGATTGTTTCAAACGCCCTTTGCGTAAAGTCCCCCGCCAAGTTTTCACTCCCATTTGGAGACATCTCATTCAAGACAAGTGCAATAGACTGGTATTGAGGTTCATAGTTATCTACTGCATTTGCAACCTCTTTGAACAACTTATCAATGTGGTCAATATCTTGACCGAGTGCGGTAATGTCGCTCCAAGATTCCTTAAACTTAAAGTTTCGTGCGTTGAAAAAGCTGTTGAGTTGTTCCATTGGCTGTGCCAATGGTTCGCCGCTGATTGCATTTTCCCAATTAATTTTTATGATGGATGGATCACCGTTGGTAGACCTAAACTCAGTAACATCATCGTAATAACGATACAGGGTCAAACGATGTTCTACATCGTTTAGATAGCTGTCAATTAAAAGAAAATCCATCAACAACGTGATCGTTTCTTGTCGATGTTCGGCATCTGGGTCACTTTGTGCAGACCTACGTGTATCTTCAACAAAAATGTGAATATCTAACGCTTTTCCATTTCCGTAGTCGTATGTCAAGTCACAATCATTTATTGCCTCCAGCGGCGTCACAAGACTACACAGCATGTAACTTACGGAGAAAACTATCATGATGATTAGATTTATTCGCTTCATCTTTATCCTCATAAAATGGTCTTCAATCTGTGGCGGCAACATCATTCACCTTAAACCATTCTTGAATCGCCACTTTGGAGAAACGCCAAGTCCCGCCGATTTTTTTGGCGGGCAGTTCTCCATCTTTAATGAGGCGGTAGATTGTTGAATTGGAGAGACGCAGATAGTCAGCGACCTCATTAAGGGTCAGAATTTGGTCTTGTGATGATTGTGTCGTACTTTCCATAGGTAGGAACACACCTCCCTCCTGAGTGGGTAGGTTAAACTAAACCGATCTTCATTTATTGGAACTTCAATTTGAAGTTTCGATTCTCCACTAATCCGATGCCATCATCGACGACTCGTTGTCCACGAGACAACTAGAACAATCCTCTGAGTGCGTTTGCCTTTTCAAATTAATCCGCACGCTTCGGAAAAAATTTGCATTTGCAAAACCATCCTTACTGAAACAACTACTATTGGTTTTGCCTTTATCTCTCTAGCCTCTTAATACCAGCATACCAGCACATAAAAAAAAGGCAACGCAAAATGGTCGCCTATTTTCTGCGAATTTCTGCTATTTTGTGCATGTCTGTGCGCTGTTATGGCATCTCTGTAATTCTTTATCATTGTTTGCCAATGTTTAACAACACTCATATGTCCCTTTCAATAACGCCGCTTATCATAAGCACTAGTTGCTACGAAGAATCAGGATCGTCCGTCAGTGACTATGCGAAAGGAGAGTTGGAGCAGATTCTGTACAAGCCGAAATTATGTGCTAGAGTAACGCCATGGCAGAACGCACAGATTACGATTCACCATGGAAGACAATCATCGAGCAACATCTGGCAGATTGTCTTGCCTTCTACTTCCCCACTCTGCACGCTGCGATAGATTGGACTAGAGACCCTATCTTTCGTGAACAGGAATTGCAGCAAATTGTAGTAGACAGCGACATTGGCACGCGGCGGGTAGATAAACTGGTGGATGTACGACTTGAGAGCGGTGAGCAGATGTGGCTGCTGATCCACATCGAGGTACAACGCCGTTCGGAAAGTGATTTTGCGGAGAGGATGTTCACGTATTATTATCGCATCTTTGAGAAGTTTCAGTGCCATCCCGTTAGTCTTGCCATCCTCACAGATCGCAGTCGTAAGTGGCGTCCCCAAAGGTTTGAAAAAGCACAGTTTGGCTGCAAGCTGCGGCTCGACTTTCCCATTGCAAAATTGGTAGACTACAATGAAGAGGCACTGCTGGCATCGACCAATCCGTTTGCCTTAGTGACGTTGGCACAGCAGCTTGAAAATAGGACCGCAAATGTTGATGCAGACAAGTATGCCACAAAGTTGCGCTTGATGCGGCTGCTATTTGAACAGGGGTATGAGAAATCTGCGATTCGCAATCTGTTTACATTTATCGACTGGATTTTGCAACTACCCGCCGAGCTTGAACAACACCTTCAGCGACAATTAGCTGAAAGCAGTCTGGAGAACGATATGCAATATGTATCTTACTTAGAGCGTACCGCCGAGGCGCGAGGACGCGAAGAAGGACGTGAAGAAGGGCTTGAGTTTGCGATTCAGACTGTCCTCGAATCGCGTCTAGGCAATGCACCTGATGAACTGATGGAAAAAGTTCGTCAGCTAGATGAAGCGCAGTTGCGAGATCTCTTAGCATTTATCTCAGTCGCTCGCACGCTGGATGATGTCGAGGCACAACTCAACAGTGCTTAGTCTTCCCCAACTGTTGACAAAATCACATCGCTGCAATGTTGCGTCGCTGAACATCAGCCGATTTTCAAGGCAGCAAGCGCAAAGGCTCACTGTCAACGTCTGAGAAACGCCCCTGCAAGATCGCATTGCGATGCCATCTTACCTCTATTCATCCTCATCTCGATGTGCCGTTGCATCTGCATCGACCCAATCGGCCTCTTCCCAGCTCATCCCTTGTCTGCCTGGCACCTTACGTGTTGGGCCCGCATTGTAGCGTGTACAAGATTTTGGACCGTAACAAAATGTCTCAAACCGATACCGTTTCTGGCCGGGATTCCACTGGTCAAGCACCATCTCAACGGGCATGCGACATCCCCAAATGCAACGTGTGCATTGACTGACATAGGTACGCGCACTCAGCCGTCGATGGCCGCGCCATTGATACGTCTCCAACTCAGGGGGAACGCCGTGATAGGGTGGGTTTTTCGCCTCAACCACGTGGCTGCGTTCAACCAGCTTGAGATGACTCACTTTATAGTAACTCGCACTCTCTTTTCGCTCATCGACCACGGGGGCCGCCCGACCCTGTACTAGATCACCGACGCGAAATTGATGCTTGGCTTGCGCGGCCTTACCAATCGCAATGGTGTAAATACCTGCCATTTCAGCAAACGACCCATCAATTGTTAGATTGTAGCCCAGATAGGTATGCGCGCGTTGGTCAAACGATCGCCACAAACGAATACGCGGCTGAACGCCAATAACTTTTCCCTGCCAAGTTTGTTTAGATTGCGTCATCATCTCTCCATTTTTAATGTGTCAACTGTTCCCATCACTTTCTGCACTTGCAAACACAACTCCGCATAAAGTGACGATCATTTTCTCACACTTATTTTAAACCTAATGTGCGACTTTCTCTTTGCCCATATGTGGTCAAAATCACTGATTTCGGTCACATTCGCCTATATTTAGGCAATCGGGTCAAATCAATAGTCTTGCAA
>JAUIAP010000099.1 GCA_030425205.1 Anaerolineae bacterium | reverse complement strand
AAGTGGCGGATCGGTTGGGGGTCAACTACCCAACGGCACAACGCTATGTGAAGCAGTTGCAAGCAGAAGGGATGGTGCGTGAGGTGACGGGACAGGCGCGCAATCGTGTCTTTGCTGCTGATGCGATTATGCAGGCAATCGCGGCGGCGTGAGCTGGTTAGAGCAACTCATAGTAGCTTTCTTGACCAATATGCGGCACAAATTCTTGTAGCACTTGTGCTAACTCAGCGGGTGCGCCAATCTCAATCCAGTCGTCGATGCCACCGAGATAGCAGTAGCGCAGCGCTTGGAAGATGCGCGTGTTAGCGTCGAGTAGCTCGAAACGCGTGGTCTCTTCCCACTGGGTATTGCGGAGGATGAGAGCTGCTACATCAGCCAGCGGATTGAGGGTAGACAGGAGATCGACGAGGTGGTCTACATTGAAATATATCCTACATGCTTAGTGGGTATTTCTGTCGCAGATCACGGATAATTGGTAGCACTCGTTTCATGAATTCAAGCTCAAACTCATCTTGAATCAGTGTAGCGGACGTGATTGTCTGTTGGAGCGTCGCATGGGCTGACGCAACGTCATCGATGAAGTAACTAGATGGCACATCAAAAAAGCAGGCGAGTGCGCGAATCACTTTTAGCGTCGGATTGTTCGCTTGCCCAGAGCGCAAGCGTCCAATATAAGAAGGTGTGATACCAGTCCCTCTTTGTATCTCTTGGGCAGTAAATTCATTACCGTCTGGCTTGGTCATTGTCTGAATCGCTAAATTGAGCCTGCTTGCAAAGTTCATGAGCCTGCATTGCCTAGATTGATCTATCGTTGACAATCCTATTTTAATCTTACCCACGAGCCGTTTCAAACAGCTGCATTCATTTTCTAAACGTGAGATTTCAGCGGGTTTATAGTCCGAACTACACGGTGATGATACATACATTTGAAGGGGATGAAGCCAAAGCGCGTGGTGATGATTTAAATGAAGTTATTCAGGAGGCTGCGCAGATCCTTGAAGGGATGTGTGAGGCGCGGCTGGCACATGAAGCGAACCGTGCCGCGCAATAAATGGGATTGGCTGCTAGATGAGTGATCTGAGTGTGAGAATTCGATAGCTGCCAACTGATTCTCGAATCAGCAAATTGACTGCAATGCTGGCCATATTACGTATACTTCTGGCATGTTACCCTCTAAAAATTCCCCTACCTGTCACTGTCGCGCATGGCAAGCGAATTTACCAAAGCTAGAGCAACTCGTGATCCTTAACTGGAACCGACACGGCTCGGGCTACACAGGAGACCCGTTCGCGTACTGTCCATGGTGTGGGAGACCGTTGCAGGATGCAGCGTCCGTGACAGACAAGCCGCAGACAGACGAGATTTTCCAATTCAAGGTGACATTGCGGGACAGCCCATATCCCGTCTGGCGACGCTTCCAGATTTTTGGACACGACTCCTTTTACTATCTGCACCTAACGTTGCAGTCGGTGATGGGCTGGCTGCATTCCCATCTGCACCTGTTTGAGATTGACGGCTGGGTGATCGCCGACGAAACGCACTTTAACGAGCTAGGCGACAGCGGCTACATCGAAACGCGGGTGATGGTTGCGGAGCTGTTGCCCACTGTCGGCATGCGTTGTAGCTATCAGTACGACTTTGGCGACAATTGGTGGCATGACCTCGTCCTAGAAGCGACAGTGCCCGTTGCAGTGAGGCGCAGCTACCCATTTTGTCTCGACGGCGCGGGTACATGTCCACCAGAGGATGTGGGCGGTATCTATGGCTTGCAGAATTTTCTTGACGCAATGGGCGATCCCTACCATGATGAATACGAGGAATATCTAGAGTGGTGGGGGAAGCCGTTTGACCGCGCCGCCTTTGACGTGTACGAAGTCAACCGACGATTGCAGCAAGGGTACGACTGGCATGGGTATGAGGTAATCCCCGCACTGGCGTACAAGCGTCGCTTTACTAAACCTGCTCACACCAAGTGGCTGACGCTGCCAGCAGGCAAGCAGAAAGCGATTCTCGAAAGTTGTTGGTGCGGCGACTGCCAGCGACAGACGCGCATGGTTGACTATCGCGGGCGCATTAGGCGAGGTGCGCTCCTGCTCGACGGGTTGTGCGCCAGTTGCGGCAGCGAGATTAGCCGCGTGCTGGAAGCCAATTAGCAGCACGCGATTTTCAGGAAAGAAAGTAGCAGGCACGTTGGCCAAGTGAAATCTGAACCGACAACGATGACAACGCCCCATCTGCACGAACTGCACAAAGTGGTTGATGATTTGACGCGGCGCAAACAGTATGCGGTGGCGTTTGCGCTTTGTGAGGTCTATCGACACGATTTTGACGACGGCTATCTGCACCATCACTATCTAACGCTGCCGTGGCGCATGCGCAACCTTGACAAGACGATTGCGCTGATGCGGGAGGCCGTTGAGCAGAATCGCTGGATTAGCACGTGGTACATGCAGCAGTTTGGCACGTTTGCCGAGCTCATGCAGGAGCCATCCTTTCAGGCGATGCAGGCGGAGATACGCACAGCGGAACAAGCATACTGGCATAGTGAACTGGCGCGGCCGATTACGACCGTGCCCAACAACGCGACAGCACCACTTCCGCTCCTGATCGCCCTGCCCTGCAACGGACTGAATGCGGCACATTCGGCCGAAAACTGGTCAACCGCCACCCAATACGGCTGGCTGACGACCCACCCACTTGCGCCGAACATCATCGGCTACCATCAACACTGGTGGAACGAGATGGCACAATCTAAGCAGACTGTTCTTACACATTATCGACCATACAAGAAGAGCACGTCATTGACGATGAACGCATTGTGCTGGCTGGTTTCTCATCGGGCGGACAGGTTGCGCTCCACATGGCATTGACAGGAGAGACAGGTGCACGCGACTTCCTGCTCGTTGGTGCGGGTGGGCAACATTTCAGCAAACCAGATAGCTACTGGCGGCCGCTGGTGGCGAACGCGCCGGCTGGCTTGCGCGGTGTAATGTGGTACTCTGCCTACGATATGGAGCGGTCTAGTGAGGATGTACGACGTCTGTTGCGGCTGTTCGATGAGTATGAGATTGCGGTGCGGTTTGTTGAACTGAACATCGAGGGACATGGGTTTTCGGCCGATTTTGACCAGCAGTTGCGAGATGGTCTGGCGTTTGTAATGGAAGCATGATGGGATTGACAACTTACAGACGCAACGAACAGTACAGAATGCCTGTATGAAATGCGCTGATGATTTGCCGGAAAGAGCCAGCACAAGAGCGTTCACACAACATGCGGTATGATTGCCACATCAGCGTGCGGACACGGCCAGCGTTGTTCGTGCGACAAGGAGAACGACATGAAACGCCTGCTTTTTCCGCTTGTTGTGACAACTTTCATCTTCACGTTTGGGCTGCTGGCTGTACGAGAGGCATCTGCGGCGGGTGCGGCTGGTGTGGACATTCTGCCGGTCGCCTCGGCCATCACGGTTGGTGAACAGGTGACGCTGACCGTTGTCATCAGCAACGCAACTACGGCGGTGCATGGGTTCCAGCTTCAGCTTGGCTACGACGCGGCAGTGTTGACACCGGTTGCTGTCAAGCCCAAGACCAACTGGATTGGCGCGAACGGGCGGGAGCTGGTGTGCGCGCAGCCACTCGTCGGGGGCGGACAAATCGGCATCGCCTGTGCGACGACGAGCGCGAGCTGTCTGCCGGGCGTGCGGGATAGCGGCGCGATTGTGGAGCTGGTGTTTGCAGGGGTCGGGGAGGGTTCTGCCGATATCAGCATCGACAACGCCACGCTCACCGGTGTCCATCTGCCCGTCGGCACGCTCAACATCATCACGCCAACGGGTGCGACGGTAACGGTCGGTGTGCCAACGACGGTTGGGGTCGCACGCGTCGCAACCCAGTCATCGAATATGTGGTGGCTCGCCAGTATGATGGGTGGCCTGCTGGTCTGCTGGGTAGCCGTCGTGCTGATACGGCGGGTCAATCGGCGGGTGTGGCTGCTGGTAGCCATTGCGACAGTCACGGTGGGCGGCGTGCAGGTCGTGATGGGGAGCATCCCGTCAACCAATCCAACCGACGCCGACTTGGACGGCAGCGGGATCGTAGACGCGACCGACCTCCAACTGATCGCCGACAGTTGGCTGTGTCAAACGGGGGATGCGTGTTACGACGCCGACTACGACTTCAACGGCAATGGGGTGATTGAACTGCTCGACATGACCCAAGTCGGCAACGGTGCATGTGCACTCGACGCGATGTGTGTTGGCGTGGACGGTAAGTCGGGCAGCGGCGTCGTGCCTGGCGACGCACTCAGGCGCGTCACGCTCAATCACCCTGCGGCCGTCTGCAACGATGGCACGCCCGCCGTCTTTTACATTCGTCCGGCAGCGGAGACCGCGTTCGAAGACGTTTGGGCATTTCACTTTCAGGGCGGCGGCGCGTGTAGCTCGCAAGAGAGCTGCGAAGTGCGCTACTGCGGCACCGAAAAATATAACAACGGCAAATTTAGCAGTGCCTATGCGGCAAACACTAAGCAAGGCGACGGCATCTTCTCGCAGGCGATTACCAACTCGCTGCGCTCGGTCAACCAAGTCTTCGTTTACTACTGTAGCTCCGACGGCTGGACGGGGCGCAATGACGACGTTACGCTGGTGAGCGACAACGGTTTGTACGGCACGACCTATCAGTTTCACGGACACGACATCATCAGCGCGACGTTTTCAGCGTTGATGAACGGGGAGACGTCGGATGACGGGACGGTGACGATCGGCCGATTAGATGAGGCAACTGAGGTGTTAGTCACCGGTACATCGGCCGGGTCAGGTGGCGTCGTACATCATCTAGACTTTATTGCGGCGATGTTTCCGCCGACGCAGACAAACGTGGCGGGCATCATCGACGCCGGAACGCGCCCGCTGCCGGACGACTACAGCGGCGCGTTTGCCATCACGTTAACTGAAACGCTGCTCGACCGCTATCACAGCGGCTTTTTGACCGCGACGAACGGCTTCCTCGACCAGTCGTGTGACGCCATGACCACACCCGACGACCGCTGGCTGTGCGCCCAGAATGCCTACGTCGAGAGCAATCACTTGACAACTCCATTTTTCATCCGAATGGACTTACGCGACTCGCTGATGAAAAACGATATGGTGTCGTTGGGAGCAAGCGTGCCAGCTGTGGCCAACGCGGTGCGGACGAGACTCAATGCATTGACCACCATCCAGACGACGGCGGTTGAATCGAGCACGATTGGCTTCACGCCGGGTGTTTACGGACCGAATTGTGGTCAGCATGTCGGCCTAACCGATGACGATTGGTACATGACCGCCAGCATCACGGCGACCAATGGTACGGCGGTGACGCTGCACGATGCCATCCAAAGCTGGTTGGGCGGGACGTATCCTGGTCTGGCAGACACCCATCCGGCATCGCGGTCGCTGTGTGTGGAGGCGAATGACAAGCTGGATTAGGCGCAAACCTACAAATTCTGTCAAATTGACAACGTCAAACGTCGTATGAACGACGCAGTCAACGGCGGCGGCAGCGAGCACTTTCAGCATATACCACCCCGCGAAACGCCCGGCAACCGTCATTGCCGCCTGCTCGCCCAGCCATTCCAATCCGATGGTAAATCCGACGACATAGTTCACACGTAGTTTGTGGCACGTGGCATACTCAATGCGTTGCTTAACGCGCCGATAGCTATTGCGGGTGCAATTTTACGCTAGTCAATTAATCTAGGTGACGGTAGATTGCCACGACTGTCAGCAGCAGAACACCAGCCAAAACGATTGGCAACGTGGCGGATATAGCGTGCGACGCGGAAAGAAGAGTGCAATTCGGAAAAGGTTCATATGGTTTCTCCCGATGTGCTGTGTGCAGGCTGAGTCCAAGCGGTTGCCCCAACCGCAGATGGTGCTTACGAAATTGCCAGCATAGAAGATGAGCGAACTATCCGCGCCTTGTGAGCATCAGTGGTCGCATATCTGTCCACACCTCCTCGATGTAGTAGCGCATGCACTCTTCGCGGGAACCAGATTTGCCGACAGGTCGCCAGTGTTTGGGGAGAGTTTGATTCTTGGGCCAAATTGAATACTGCTCTTCGTGGTTGATGACAACTTGCCATTCGCTATTGTCTGCCATTTTTGACTCCTTGAGTTGACTGTTTTCTTGACGCGCAATTGATTGTAGAACAGGAGATGGGGGTCGTCAATGTGGCTGTTTTCGGCCGAGATCACCGTGCAGTTTATGGATTGTGTCCTTGAGATTGATCTCG
>JAUIAP010000098.1 GCA_030425205.1 Anaerolineae bacterium | reverse complement strand
GGTGTATGTCCTGATGGATCGCTATAGCGAAGAGGATTGTTGTAAACGTAGCTGTATCTATTTAAACTTTGAGGGTTCGCAAGGTCAGGTACAATCGTGTCTGGTGAGAGAAATCGGTTAAGAGAAGGATCATAATACCGCGCATTGTAATCATACAAGCCAAGTCGCTCATCCCAGCGTTGCCCTGTAAAACGATAGTCACTACGAATAGTATTTTGCGTGTGACGTTCTTTGCCCCACGCATCACGCCGGGTGATGGCGATTCCCCACGATGCGCCGAAGTTGGCCGCCGCGCCGCCCAGATGGTCGTTGACGACAAAGAAGACGCTGTTGCCCTGCCGCTCTGCAATAATCTGTCCACCAAACACATACCGCTTGTGAACCTCCGTCGCGCCAGCGGGATTCGTACCAACGTAGGTGCGCTGGTAGAGACCGTCGCCGAGGTTAATCGTTTTGTTGTTGCCTTGCTCCTGCCGCAACACCATCTGCCCGTCTGCATCATAGAAGAAACGCACGTCATCGCTAACCGCCGACGCTTGCTTGAGCATATTCTCGACCGTCCACGTCTGTGTCCACGTTTTGCCGTCAGAGATGCGTGTCGTCATATTGCCGTTGGCATCATAGGCGAACTTTTGCGCGTTGTTCAAATGGGTGACAGCGTGAATGTGCTGGTCGCTGCCCGTGCGGATACCGCTATTTTGTCCATAGCCGTAATTGTTGCTGCCCTTGCTGGTGATATTACCCAACGCATCGTAGCTGACAGATTCGTCGTATGCACCCGCACTGCTGCCCGTCGTGTAGGCATGCGTCATGCGACCAAGTGTGTCATAGGCAAACTTCTGATACTGTGTGCCGAATCCGCTCATCACTTCTTGAATTTGCGTGATGTTGCTGCGGGCATCATACCAGTAGGTGAAGTCGGGCAGTCCTGTGTCCGTCGTTACAATCGACTGGAGACGATACCCAGCATCATAGCCAAACGTCGTCAACTTGCTATTGCCGTAGTATAGGTGGGTCATCTGTCCCGCCTCATTATATTGGGTGGCGTTGTTCTTGACGTAATAGTTGCCTGCTGTGGCTGGTATTGTATCGACGCTCGACGTGGAGTAGAGATCGAGTGGTAAGCCTGTCCCCCAGTTGTAATCAGTTGTCACGACCTCGTTATCAGGATAGGTGATCGCCGTCGGCAAGTCTCCCTGTGTATAGGCAAAGCCAAAGGTGTAGGCGGCATTGCTTTCGGTACCGAAGGTGCGTGTTTCTGCGCTAACCCGCCCCAACTCATCAAACACATACTCACTTTTGTTGTGCCACATGCTCGTCAGGGTAGTAGGAGTATCAAACGCATATGCCGTCGTGCGCTGACCGAGCGTGCGATTGACTATGCCATCAATGCCATATGGATCGTGGTTTTGGTCATACTCAAACCGCGCCAAGTAGCCACCGTTGAGACAATCGCCTAGATGTTTTGAGGTCAGACGATTGATCACATCATAGCGGAAGCAGAGTGTCTGGTTCTTGGCATCGCGTTGCGTAATCAGGTTACCGTTGTTGTCATAGGTGTACGCCCAACTGCCCATGTCGGGGTCATTCATTGAGAGCTTGCGACCAAGCCAATCATAGCCGATCGTTGTTTGATGACCGAGCGCGTTTTCAACTTCTGTCAAATTGCCCAACGCATCGTACGCATATTGAGTGCGACGCACTTCATACTCACGATAGTTCTCAATCTCGACCGTGCCGCTGTAGAATTGCGCGACATAACGCCATCCGCCTGTCTGCCAACTTGTTGGCACGCTAGGTTGTACAACGGCGCGTTTACTCGCGTCATTTGCTTTCCAAACAACTAACTCAAAATTGCCACTCGCCTCCCCACTGCGCATCACGACGCGATACCATTCGCCTACCTCAAGCGGCATTAGCTCTTGCGACGCCACCGTTGCTGCCGTTTCAACCTGCTCAAATGTCAGCAGGTTGTTCTGCACTTTGAAGCCCATGCGATGATAGCTGGCTGTATTGTACGCACCCGTATTGATGTAAAACGACCCATACGCAGCGTTAGTCGCCTTAAACATAAATTGCACCGCTTGGTCGTCTGTCCCACTAAAATAGTTAATCGCATAGTTGTTCCAGTCATTGGTTCCCGTCACATTGAGCGTGCTGCTCTCCGTCACGTTGCCTGCACGTTGCCAACTCCCATCAAACGAGTAATTAAAGCTGTCCGTAAATGTCGCCAGTGGCTCATCAACGGCGATCAGCTGTCCCGCATCATCAAAGTAGGATGCCTTATAATAGTCATCCCCATCGCGGGTATAAACTGAGCGCGTTCCATAAACCGTTTCGCTGCTGTGGCTGTTGAGGTCTTGGCTGTAAACCGCCTGTCCTGCCGCGTCGTAGCTCGTCGTCACCGCTGGCTGGTTTTGTGGTGTGAAGTAGAGATTCCAGTCGAGCGTGTTCGACTTAACAGGCTGGCGATACGGCTTGCTCTGCTTGACAACATTGCCTGCGGCATCATACGTCATGTCTGTCAGGATGAGGTGACCAGCTTCATAGAACGGTTGTAATATGTCATAATCGACATCGGCTGTCTGTGTTTGGATCACGCGCGCCAACCCATCGTAAATTTCAACCTGCCGTGTTCCCTGTTCGTACCACTCTTGGGCATTGTCCAGCGTTTTTGTCCACGTTGCCATCCATGCGGGGCGCGTGATCTTGCCCTCCCAATCGACCGTCGCGTCGATGTAACTGTAGGCAACATTGGGACTGCTAAAGTTGCTGCCTTGCTCAACCCAACCACGCATCTCTTTTGTCAAGCGGCTGCGATTGTCAAACCAGTAGTAGTGCCACAGCCCATTAACTTGGTTATGTCCGCGGAGCGTTCCGGGTGGACCATCATTAGATGGCGCGTTGAGATAGCGGTAGTTAAACTGCTCAGATTGCCCCAGCGCATTGATAATCTGAATCGGGTAGAGGTGGTAGCTGCTGTCGTATACGGTCTCTGTCCGTCGGCCATTTGCATCATATGCATATTTCAAGTTGCCATAACCATCATACGTCATGCGCTGTGTCGTCACACTTGAAGAAGCTGATTTGTATTGCAGCACCTTTGTTACCAACCCTTGCGTGGGCGGCGTTGCTGAAGAGGTGCTTCCATCATAATAGGTGTACGACTTTCCGATCTGGCTGCCGTTGGCATACGTGATCTGATAGCGCGGCGCGGCAACGATCCAATTGGTCGTGTTCGGTGCAAAGTAGGTATAGCTGTCAATTGCGCGCTGCGTGCCGCCGAAATTACCTGACTGATAGGTGCGTGTCACGTTGCCGTATTGCACATTGCCCTGGCGGGATTTGTCATAGTAACTGTACTGACAGTTGTTGCGTGAACTCATCACCGCTGCATTTGCCGCGTGCTGGTCATACACGCGCGTACACTCCATTGTTTGGGGGATAAAGTACGGTTTTGCACCGCCATCTTGCATGGTGTAGGTTAGCGTTTGCTCTTGCAACTGCACCAAATCCCCTGCGTAAGCGCGCACCACATAGGGGCGACCTTGCAGCAACATGGGCTGATAGCGATTCGCAGCCGTTGCCTGCGTGGCATCATAGCCTTCTCGATGGAAGCCTGATGTCTTGCGGGCAAGGCGTGTGCCGTCATAATCGAACGACTCAACGGTAACCACCTCAAATCCGCTCAGTCGACCTGTCCCATACTCGTAGTCATTAGGATAGGGACGGCGCGTTGAACAGCGCGTCGCATTGGCGAGACCTCCCCCCAATGCGATATTTTCATCCATGTCGTAGCACGGGTTGGCGTAGTAATATTTGGTCGTCGCACGCTCTCCCACGCCTGCGGATGTCGGCCGACGTTTCCACCCCTTCAACCCATCATATTGATCGACCTGCGTCACATACCATGACAGCGGCAGCGATTTGTCTGCATGATACCCAATTGAGAACCAGAAGGATGGGAAATCTGGCGGTGCACCACCTGGCTGCCACCAAATTGAATTAATGTCAAGATAGAAACGGTCATCGTTGGCATACTGAAAGTGCGTATAGCCGCCAGTCTCACCACGCACACCCGCTAGATAGAAGAAGTTAAAACAGCTTTGATAGGGAGACTTTCCATGCGCGTGAAAGCTATAATCCAGCTTAACGGCGGGTTCAGACGCACCGCTCCAATCTTTGGGCGTAATGCTCAACAAGCGCGCAGTGACGCTGGGTTCGTCCCAATTGGGGGTGTCACAATTACTGAGGACACCGTTGGCATACGCTTGGACATCCTGTTCAAATTCAATCGTCCGCAAGGGTTGCCCAAAGTGTAGGTGGTAAATCCTGATGGAGCTGACCAGCTTGTAAATATCCTCTACATTGGGATGCGCAATATCACGACGTGTAAAGTCGATGCGCGTTCCATAGCTGCCGCTTACGCGATCGTACATCAGCTTGCTGCCATTCCAATTGGCAAGTGCTTGATAGTTATAACGAATTTGCGACGGCAAGCTCGCCAGCGACTTTGTGCCATAGTTGCTTGAAACCTGATAGAGATAGTAATCGTACTGAACCTGATTCCCGTGTGGGTCAGTCGAGGTATCTACATTCCAGCGAAATGCGCTGACTTTGCCTGTCTTCCCCTGCCAGGGGAGACCGCTTGCTCCCTCATCTTGGAACATCTCAATGTCACGGTTCCATTGACTTGTCTCTAGTTCATGCGCCACTTCTGAATGGGTGTAATAACCAAGCTGATGCTGCACACCGTCAGGGGTGGTCACCAGCCAATAGATACCATCCTTGTTGGGTGCGGCTGCGTCATATCGCATCTCAACTCTAATGGCTGGATTGTTAACCGCTTGGTACGTACGTTTTGTTGCGGAATAGGTCGCTTGCAGCAGTTGATAACTTTGTCCACCGACTGACAATGAGAACCGATCCACATGTCGCGTCCGCCAATCTGGTGTGGAATCTATTTCCATCAAATCCCGATTGATAGAGATGCGTCCACCCAAATTCCAACCCAGCGCAACATCTCCTTGACTGCTGCCTTTGTTAACCATTAGACCACGCAATGCGCTGCTTGAATACGACACATCGAGACTGGGCTGCATGCCGCCGCGCCCTGGTGGCAATTCGATGGGATATTGATAACTGGCTGACCCACTAAATTCGTTGACAGTCGGTGGATTAAACGCGGGGCGCCACGGTCCTGGCGCATCCCCTGACCCGCTACTACGACTGTTATCGTCTTCTTCCCCAAATGCTGTCACACTCACATGCCAGCTTTCACCCTCTGTCATCCCGTCTAACGAGACGGCGATTAAGCCAGTATCATCATAGACATGAACGGCGGGGGCTGTCATGCCGCCATTGCCATCGATTTCCGCAATGCCAACTGCCCACACACGATCACCCGTATCGTGTAATGTCCGGACGTCAAAGGCGAGAAAGAGTCCCTCAACGGTATAGCTGATTGGCTCACCTGTCGTCGGGTCTACAAACGTGACGTTGAGATCCAAGAGGTCTATAGGGGGTTGATCTACGACGCCGGGCAGCTCGGCCGTGTCGGTCGTCACCGCCGTGGGGGGTGGGATGAGAACAGGGGCAATTTCATTCATCTCGTCATCGACGGGTGGATCGTCTGGCTCAGGTGCTAGGATGGCTGGCGGTACGTCGTCATCGACAGGGGGCTCATCTGGGTTAATGGGGTCTGCCGGTGGCTCATCGATAGGGGGCGGTGGTTCAGGATCATCGTCTCCGTTGATTGTGCGACCCGTATCTGGCAGTGCAACGATGTCGTCCAGATTGGGTGGTGCTGGAACATTTGTAGGTGTACCGTTTGTGTGGCTCTCTAATTCGTGTCCAATTTCGTCCTGGTCAGGTGCAACTACAGCCGTATCACTGGCCTGCTGCGGAACCGCCGTATCTTCTAGTGGGGCTTCTGGCACACTGGCATCTGGTATGTTGTTGGCATCGGCCGTCGTGAGAATGGACGCCGTGCCTTGTTCAATTTCGGCCGATTGTGACGCACGCACGTCGTCATTAGTTTGTACCTGTCCATTTGCAATCGCTGGTAGCCAAATATTAAACGTCAAGGGCACGGATGGCACTGTTTTCTTTGGTTCCGCGATTTGGATTTGCAGCGGGTGGGTTATCGCATTTGCAGATGCGATAAGGACTGTATAGGCGTCCAGACGTGCCACACCGCCGAGGTGTGATAGTGTTAGGGGTTACGCAGTTGAAGTGGAAAAAAGGATTTGTTAGAGTGAAAAGATGAATGCCCCAAAATGTGACGAGTTGGACTATATCCAATTCCTGATAGCGAGCCAAACAACATATAGCGCGACCGA
>JAUIAP010000046.1 GCA_030425205.1 Anaerolineae bacterium | reverse complement strand
TTTGCGATATTTTTAATATCTCTAAAACCACGCTTTACGACTATCTCCGTCGTCGTGCTAAACAGCCACCTTCAACCTGACTCTGTTTTCTCCTCACAACGTCTTCTAAAATTACATCACATCTATTGTTGAAACGCCTCACACTTATTCCCAAAATTGCTCACATTTATTTTTTAAATTGACACCGATACATCTTTGCTTCCACCTTCATTTCGTACCCAAAATCGCACTTTTCGTAATGAAGCGCGATTTTGCCCGAAAAATCGCACATTTGACATACAAAATGAGCAACAATGCGCGTGATTTAGAGCAACCCTGTTGTTCTAAATATTGATTTTCCGTTTTTGAACGGGAAATTTCTAGTTCTGTCGTATTCTGTGGCGGAAGCGAACGCCTTGACAAGAGGATGAGACAAGGAGATTTTCCAGCCAATTATCACGGTAAACAAAACCGTTGAGCTTGTGAGCGGGGGAGATAAACGTCTCGCTCACAACAGAACGCGGGCAATAAGGCCAAAAGTTGTGAAGCAACGCCCATGCCCGGCAGCGTAACTCCGCACTGTGGCGATGTCCATGAAAATGGCGCCCCATCGCCAGCCAACGAGCCATCGGCTCCATCTGACGGTCAAGCATATTGCTGGTGCGGTAAGCGGTCGGATGGTCATAGGCAAGGGCAAATTTGTCGGCGCGCCGAAGCAACTTGTCAATGGCTTCTTTGGCATGATGAGAGAGATTTTTTCGGTTCATAAGCGTCCAACGTTGCAATGTGTCGATTTGAGCGTGAAATGCCGCTTTGTCAGCAGCATGATAACTGTCCCAAACTTGCTGTTTCAACTCAGTGTAAACAGTACCTAACCGCTTGCAGCACTTACGAATCTGAATGAATGCGTGCAGAAAACAAATGATGACCGTCACTTTGGGAAACAGATTGAGCCATGCTCGCCCAGTCGCTTTCCATCCATCGGTATTGACGGTTACAGGTTGATAGGTTGGCACAAGCCACTGTGCTTCTTGTTTGAAAATGCCATAGGCCGCTTGCAGTTGCATGGCGTCTGCCTTCATTGCCACGCTGGCACCCAGTACGCAATCTTGGGCAACCGTTGTGGCAACATACCATGGCTGTCCATGTCCTTTTGTATGTTTTTCGTCTGCCAGCACATCTTGCGGCATGTGGTCTGCATCTTTGACCGTCGTTCCGACGACCGCATAGCGTCCCAATCTTTCTGCTTGCCGATACCAGTAGCTATCATTTTTGCCAAACACATAGCTCAACGCCCATGCTGGCACGCCAAACTGCATCAGAAACAACCCTTTTTCCACATCTGACACGCTTCCGCTCATATATGGCAGCACATCGCACGACACCACTGTATAACTCGCCTCCTCTTGCTCTCCGTCAGCCTTTTTTACCTGCACCCGTCGGAATCGTTTGTCTGCCATCTTTTGCGATTTTTCTGTCCACCCATTCAACACATATCCGCTCAACATTGCCTCTGGAAACAATTCTGGATGCGCTTCCATTTGTTCTGCTAGGCACGCTCTTGCCGTTTTGCCTGTTTTCATCTCATTTTCGTATTCTTCGTATTTCAACGACAAGACGATGCGCCGCCCAACCTTTTCGAGCGTTCTGCTCTCTGTGTTACACTTTCTTTGATGAGGTGTTGTTGGGGAGTTTTCTTTCATACGCCAACTTTGCCTCATTTCCTTTCAAAAACACAGAATTTGACAGAACTAGGGAAATATTTCGCTCAGTACGAGTTCCAATTGGGTTGAGCATGATGAAGTTACCACATTCTATAATTTTTTCATTCGCCTGACTGCTCACGCTTGCGCCATAGTAGCCACTGTGCGAGACATCAAGCACCCGACAAATCAGCCATCAGCAATTCACTAACGAGTTCCTGCCACGTCTTCGCAACCATCACATCGGAACGCTGCCCATGTTCTTCAAGGTAAACGAGTGCCGCCTTGCGCGTATCGCCATGTGAGCCTGTGTGGTTGGTCACGTACTGCTTGAGCAAAACGCCGCGCTGTGTCTCTCCCAGCGCGATGCAGTAATCCGCCCAGCCGTTGACCGCTTGCAGGGCACGAATGGTCAGGCCACGTTCAAGCGAATCTTGGAGACACGCTTGAAGCTGCCTCTTTGCAGTGTCGAAATCGTTCAGACCCAGCGCAGCCATCCCAATGCCAAAGTAGCACAAGCTGATCGCTTCAAGCCGATTGGAAGCGGTGTAGCCCACAATCGCCTCCTCATGCAGCGTTTGCGCGGCGGCGTAGTTCCCTTCAGCGATGGCGAGCATTCCCAAGACGTATTGCACCGACGCGATGCGATGGGGCGCGGCGATCTGTTTGCGAATGGTGAGGCTTTCTTCCAGATAGCGGCGTGCCTGTGTGCGATTGCCTTGCGACATGGCGTTGCGCCCCAAATTTCCCAACTTGATCGCCAAGCCGTGTTGATCGTTGTTGGCGCGGTCGAGTGCGGCCGATTTTTGGTAGTAGTAGTCGGCCGCGTCAAAGTTGCCAAGCATGTTGTGGACACGCCCAAGGGTATTGCAGGCGGATGAAAATGCGCTTGGCTCCTCCAGAAGTTGTGCAAGCCGCATCTGTTCAGTTGCGTATTCCAACGCTTTATCGAACTCACCAAAGTGATAATGGAGGTCAACCATTTCTAGGTGGGCGAGTAGCCGTTCGTTGGGTAAGTTGAATCTTTGGAGCGTCGTCAGCGCAGCCGTACAGGTTGCATAAGCGGTGGTGAGGTCACCACAGTACGATTGAAAGCGTGCGAGCCGTGTGGCGATTTTGGCAATGACGATCTCCTGTTCTTGCGTCATGGCAATCCCAAATTGGGTTTGCAATCGCGCATTGCCCGTTTCCAGTAGCGTTTTGCCTTGCCGAAACCGCCCCGTTCGATAGTAGAGGACGAATAAGGGGCTGACGATCTGCTCGATGAGTGGGATGTCGGCCGTCGCTGTTGCCCATTGCCACATCGCTTGCAGGTCGGGCAGCCGTTTCAGTATGGCGTGGGCGGCGTTTGGGAATGGCGCAAAGTGTGAGCTTGGGATGTGATCGGTCAGCAGATTGGCGAAATAGGTGGCGTGGGCGCGGTGTAGGGCGGGGGGATCCGATTGCATTTCGGCGGAAAATTCCCGCACCATCGCATGGAGCCGATACTGTCCCGGCGACAACATTCGCAACAGCGATTTATCGACCAGCGCAGCGAGCAGACGCGGGTTTGCATCTGCAATTGCGCGGGCAGCATCGCGCTCAATCGTGCCGTGAAAGACGGCGAGCGCACTCAACGTTCTGCGCTGTGCATTGTTGAGAAGTTGCCACGACTGCATAAACAGTTGGCGCATACTGGCGTGTCGCCCATCGCCGCCGTCGTCGAGAAAGTCGATCCCGTTTTTGATCTCCTGCGCGATTTCAGGCAGCGTGTAATGCTCGACCCATGCCGCCGCCAGTTCAATCGCTAGCGGCACGCCGCGCACCAGTTGACAAATTTCGCTGATGGTTGAGAGGTCGCGGTGGTCAAACGGCTGCCCGCGCTGTTCGGCGCGGCTGAGAAATAGGCGCACGCTGTCGGGCTGTTCTCCATGCGACGCACGGCGTGAGAGGCCATACAATCGCAGGACGTGTTCGGCCGATTCTCGCAACGGCTCCCGCGATGTACACAGCAAAACGACGTTCGGCGCATGGCGCACGATGCGACTGGCAACCGCACTGGCGTTGATCAGATGCTCCCAATTGTCGAGCAGCAACAACACTGATTTTGTCTCGATATGTTGGCGTAGCTGCGCCTCCGCTGACGCTTGTGGGTTTAATTCAAGGTTCAGTTCGTTGGCAACAGCAATGCAAATCTGCTCGCTGACTGCCTCCTCTGCGCCGCGACCGATCTCAACCAGCGACACAAAATAAACGCCATCCGCAAACCGCCCATGCTGCTGCCGTGCAAACTCAGTCGCCAGCCGTGACTTGCCCACACCGCCCGCGCCGACCAGCGAAACGAGGCGATGCTTTTTGGTGAGTTGGGATAGGCGTGTAAATTCGGCCGATCGGCCGAAAAAAGGTGTCAGATGGATTGGAAGAGAGAAGGTAGTTGGCTGATCGGCCGTCTTCTCACGCGCTCGTTCATACGCCGCCACCGTTTCTGGTGCTGGTGCAATCCCCAACTGTATCTCCAAAAATTGGCGACACTCCGCGTAAGCATCCTCGACCCCCGCAAAATTCCCCTGTGCCGCCAATGCCGCAAAAAGCTGTTGCCACGCCGTCTCGCGCCAGCCGTCAAGGGCTAAAAGTTGGCGCAGATAGGTGACTGTTTCGGCCGATTGCCGTTGCGCCTGATGGTAGGCGATCACCATTTCGAGCGCGTGAACCGTCTGTTGCAGCAGTTCCTCACGACGAAAAAAGAGCCACTGATTAAACTCATCGGCAATCGGGAATGTAAAACCCGGCACCCATTCACCCTGCATCAAGTCGATTGCCGCGCTCAACTTTTCGATACACGTTGCACATTGCGTCAGTTCGCCATGCTCATGTTGCTGCATCTGCTCGACCACTTGCCGCAGTTGCAGCGCATCACACCAAATTATGTCGGCGTTGAGCGTGACCGTTTTGCGATTGGCGGTGAAGAGATCGGCGGCGGGACGACCCGTTAACTTTTTCCAACGCTGGCGCAAATCGTGGAGGGCAACGCGCAAATTGCTGCGCCCTGCGGCTGTGGTTGCTTCTGGCCAAAACAGCGTGACCAGCACATCGCGGCGCTGTGTATGCGCTTTCGTGAGGGCAAGATAGAGCAGCAGCCCGCGCGATTTGTCCGAACGAAATTGTTGCCATGTTTGGTCGCCATAGCGGAATGCTAATCGGCCGAATGTGTATATCTCCAACTGCCCATTTACCATCATTTGATTATAACGCCGTTCCACGACGAAACGGAGATGAAACGGAAGGTTTGTACAGTGGACAAAATAGTTTAGGACGTAACCGACTGATGATGGAAAACATATGAAGGATAACCAACGCAGCTATCTCATCCGCTTTGCACGCGAGTGTGCCGACACACCATGGCGCATCGTCGTCAAGTCAACCGCCGACGGCGAAACGCATTACTTCACCGATCTTACACGGCTTACCGACTTTTTTGTGCGTTCAATTCCCGACATGACGCAGCACAACGACACGTTTGGTGAACCATTCGCATCATGGTCGGCGCGAAACGATAACATTTGTTAATTCACAGTTTTATATTAAAGTATGCTCTACGAAGTTAACGACGGGATTCTTCAATCCGTCATCTTACAATGGGTCTAACACTTTTTAACCAATTTGAACTAACAGGCGCAAAAACGGCGTTCCGTTTCGACAAGGTGCGGGCGTTATTGGCGTATCTCGTCGTTGAACACAGCAAAACGCACCACCGCACGACGTTGGCGACGTTACTCTGGTCTGAGCTACCAGAGAAGCACGCCCGCAACAACCTGCGGCTAGCCCTCCACAACTTGCGCCAAATTTTGCGCGAGGTGTCGCCCGATATTGAACTGTTGCAGACGACGCGCAGCACGATTCGTTTTGAGCCGATGCTTTCGGCCGATACCCGCCAATTTGAACAACTGCTGACCGATTCATCGGAACGCGCCCAACTCGAACAAGCTGCCGCCCTCTACACAGGCGACTTCTGTCGCGGTCTCTATCTCACTGATGCGGTGCTGTTTGAGGAGTGGCTGCTGTTGCAACAAGAACGCTTCCACCAGCAAGCGGTCACTGCATTGGGAAAATTGCTGACACTGACCCGTGATGCCCAAGATTGGGCGGCTCTCAAACGGTTTGGGGAGCGGCTCAACGTGTTGGAACCACTGCACGAAGCGGCAACGGCGGCACGCATCGAGGCGTTGGGGCGGCTGGGGGAGGGGAACCAAGCGAAGCAGGTTTACGCGGCATATTGTGAGAAGTTGAACGGGACATTTGGGGAGTCGCCGAGTGAAGCGTTGCAAGCGTTGATGGCGCAATTGGAGGGGGGGGAGCCAACCGTAGCGATCATCGACCATTTGCCAGCCGATTTGACCCCGTTTTTCGGCCGAAAATCTGAACTCTCCCAACTCTCCCGATGGCTTACCGATGACCGCTTCCGCTTGATCACGCTCGTTGGCATGGGTGGCATCGGCAAGACACGCCTTGCATTGGCGGCGGCACGCTGTGTGCAGTCCGACTTTCCCGCAGGTGCCTATTTCGTACCACTGGCGGGGCTAGAGGCAGATTCGCACCACGACCAAATCGCGGCAGCAATTGCCGCTGCCGTCGGTTGCCAGATTGAGGGGAACAAACCGCCCGCCGATCAGCTTTGCAGTTGGCTACAAGGGCGCAAGCTGCTGCTCGTTCTCGACAATTGGGAGCAGATCGTCGAATCGGCCGATATTTTGCCAACATTGCTCAAGGCATCGGCCGAACTCATCCTGCTCTGCACCTCACAAGTGACGCTCGACTTTCAGGCGGAGCGGGTGTTTGAAGTGACGGGGCTTCCCGTTCCCGCGCTTGATGCCCACGATGCTGGCGACTATTCGAGCGTGGCGTTGCTCAGAGAGCGTGCCGAGCGGTTTGTTGCGCTCGACGATGCCGATGCGCTATCCGCGATTGCGCTGTGTGACCTGCTGGACGGGCATCCACTCGCTATCGAACTGGCGGCGGCGGCTCTGCGCGATGAATTGCTAACTGACTTGTTGGCAGGATTACAACGGTCGGTGACAGAATTGGCCGTCACCTTCCGCGACCTGCCGCCACGTCAACGCAGCATCCACGCCATGTTCGACCGCACATGGCAACTGCTGGATGCGGACGAGCGGACAATTATGCGTGCGCTATCTGTCATGCGCGGGCAGTTTTCAACGACTGCCGCCACTGCCATCGCAGGGGTCGATGAAGAGACGTTGTACGCGCTCTACGATAAGTCGTTGTTGCAGCGCGTTTCGGCCGAACATTTCAGCTTGCATAGTCTGACCACCCATTACATCCGCGCCAAACTGCAACAACATTCCGCACAGTGGCAAGCTGCGCTGGCGAACCATCACACCCACTACTTGACATGGGTGGCAGACGCGCATCAAGCGATCATCCGCGAGGGTGGAACGTCCGTCGTGCGCCAACTCAACGCCGAATACGACAACATCCGCTTTGCATGGACGAGCAGCATGAAAGCGGGTAACAGCGCGTTGATCGCCCAGTCGTCGCTCGGCTTGAGCGAACTGTTGGCGGCCGATACCCGTCTGCATGAAGGGGCGCACCTCTTTGGATTGCCATTGAATGCAGCCCAAACGCAATCGCGCCAAACGCTGATCGCCACGAGCTGGTTACAAGGGATGCGGGCGTACTTTCAATTCCAGTTAGGTAAGATGAACAACGCCGAGCAACTATTTGAGACAGCAGTGGAGATTGCCGAAGAGATGAATGAGCCACAACTGTTGCTACAAATGCTCCATCACGCCAACGACTTTCAGCTCACGCATACCGATGGGAAGAACCTTACAGAGCAGTTGATTCGTACCGAGCAGTTGGCTCGCAAACTCAACAACGTGTCGATTCTTGGCCTGACGACACAGTATCGCGGAGGCATCTATAGCCGTGCTTGTCGGTATGAAGAGGCGTTACCGTTTTTTCAAGAGGCGGAGCAGATCGCGCAAGCCAACCAGTTGACGACCCTACTACTGGAAAGCTATGCGTGGCAAGCACATGCACTGAGGCAGTTGCAGCGATGGCCTGAATTTTTGCGTGTGAATGAGGCTGGGATTGCGCTGGCGGAGCGTAAGGGGGAGAAGCTGTTCAAGGCAACGCTTATACAGTCGATGGCGGGATACTATCGTCGGCATCATGAACCACAAAAGGCGATTGCGGCGTATGATGACTGCCTCAAAATTGCCGAGCAACTAAACCATGCCAAATTGATTTTGACAACGCTTATGCGGCGTGCAACGTTGTTGGAACAAATCGGCCGATACAACGCCGCAATTGCCGACTACCAGACGATCTACACGCTTTACGGTCATCAGGATGATTCACGTATGTCGTGGGCATTGGCGGAGATCGGCCGAATCCAGCGCGACACCAACCCCACCGCCGCCCGCCAAACGTTTCGACAACTGCTCGACCACGCCCACAAATTCGACCAAGCCGAATACATCACACTCGCCGAGAGCGAGCTACAGAGTTTGGAGGATTGAGGAGCCAATTCAACCGACGCAGCCGCCAACCAATGTAAAAAAGGACGGCAAGCACGGCGAGTAGGCGTAGGTTTTGTTGGAGGAAGATTTCGGCCGAAATCCCCCGCTTCTCCGCCACTTCCAAATTGACCTGCACCTGCGCCCCTTCTTGCAACTCAACCGTCTGCACCTCTCCCACCATCTCCAACGACTCTGGCAGTTGCAGCCCGATCTCAACCGATCCACTCGGCAACCCCAGCGCGATAAATCGCCCGGCCGAATCGACGCTGTACGTCTCCTCTCCGATCACGGCGACGACCCCTGTGAGATCGACATCCCCCGCGATCTGCCCGACGATGGTTGCGCCTGTCTGGATGCCGTGTCCCGCGAAAACAGGCGGCGTGAGGAAGAGAGCGAGAAAAAGGAAAAGTAGGGTGATTGTTTTCATGATTATGTTTCCCATCGAGAGATTTGTGGTAGGGGCTAGGTAAACGGCTTCGGATGCTAAGTTGGCGCACAAGATGATGCCGTTTATCTCGCCCCTTTTTGGGCAAACGCGCTCAACAGGGCGAGACAAACGGCGTTGACATCGCGGTGATTGCAGACCGCACGCCGTTTGCCCAGCCCCTACGATTTAACGCCGTTTCACGACAAACCGCGTCGCTTCAAACAGCCCGACAAGCGCGATCAACATCACCCAAAACCCCGACCCACTCGACAACGCCTGCGTCAACCCGCCGATCTGCGTCGGAACCGCGTCGATCCCAACCACCCAATCGGGCGAGAGGTCGCGGATGTTGTTGCGCGTGACCGTCTTGTTTGCCGCGTCGGAACTGAACCGCTTGCAATCCCATTCCACTCCGTTCCAGCCGCAAATCGCATCAGACGAGGTCGGCGTGTGGTCGGTCGGCAAGGTCAGATTGATGACATACTCATCCCCTGCGTCACAGCCGCTTTGAGCAATGCGCCAATAGTGACCCGTTTGCAAACCCGCTGTCGCGTCGGGATGATCGACATCAAAGCGCACAACGCTGATCGAATCGAGACAATCCCCCGTGTTGACCACTTCGATAGAGACATCGGTTCGGCCGAAACCGTACACGCCCGTCCCATCAATCGGCTGAACAACGGAAATGCCCGCTGGCACAATTTCGAGTTGCACTGTCGCCGTCGTCGTGTTGCCTGCGCTGTCGGTTGCGCTTAAGGTGATGATGTGAACGCCCGTCGAGAGCGTCGTCAATTCGAGCAAGTCGCCTGTGCCAAGTGCGCCATCGACATCGGACGACCACGTGACATCGCTCACCGTACCGTCTTCGACATCGAGCGCATCCCCTTTCAACTGCACTGTCGTGCCAGCGGTGAAAATCTGCCCATCGGCCGCTGGATTGCTGATCGTCACCGTCGGGGCTTTATCAACGATAGTAAACGGCCCCAAAACCGCACTCGACGATTGCAAATCCCGACTACCGAACACCTGCAACAGCGCGTCTGTTGACCCTTTCAGATAGTCCGCGTCGATGAACAATTCCGTGTCGCTCAGTGGCGGCGAGAGAACAGACCATGTTGCGCCGTTATCGGCCGAATAGCGCACAAAATACTCATCCCCGTCCCCTGTCCACGTCAGCGTGTAGTCGCCCGTCGTCGGCGGGTCAGACGTGATATTGACCGTCGGCACGATCCCCGCCACGATCTCATCGAGCAAGAACCCGTCGTAGTAGAGCCGCACGGCCGACGCATTCGACACATCGGGGAAGCTGTAGTTGAAGGTAAACGTCTCAGGGAGTGAGGCCGCCCGTCCAATCAGCGGTTCTCCAAATGACACCGTTTGCACCTCATTCCCGTTTGCGTCGATCACGGCGACACGGAATCGGCCGATCTCATCCTGACTCGTCGGCTCCGAGAATTGCAGCAACGCAAACGCACTCGTCAACGATCCCGTCGTGCCGTCCGCGCTCACCTCACCACTCACAAACAAGATGTCTTGCGCCACAGCCCGCCCCGTCTCGCGGGGTAGGGGCGCGTCTGGTCGAATCACCAACTGCTCAAACACCGTCATGTACGTATGCACCGACATCCACGTTGGCCCACAATACGACATCATCGCCTTGTGCGTGGCGGGAACAATCGTATTGTTCGTGCTGTCCCACCCCTGATAGCCGATGCGCCCGTCTGCAAATTCGTAATCCTCAAACGGCTCCGCACCGCCCGGACAACCGATGTGCCACAAGTCGAGATTGTGACCCATTTCGTGCGTCGTCGTCCACGGCGCAACCACACCGATCCCCGTGTGACCGGGCTTGTACGCAATCCCACCACTCAACGGCGCGAATCCCGGCAATACCTCCGTCGCATCGGCGATAATGCCGTAATACAGTTGATTGGGCGCAGGGTTCGGCAACTCCGCTTCCTGAATCGCACGCACGCTTTCCAACACGTCGATCCCGTTCGGATGAGCGATCCCAAACACTTGGGGAATGACATCGGGGCCGTCGTAGAAAAGCGGTTCGTGAACGGTGATGATGACCTCATTGGTCGGGAACGTTTGCTCGACGCGCTCCATCGTCTTGGCGATCTGCTCATCTGAAACGGTCATCACGTAAGGAGCAATGCCAAAATTAAACGAGTCAATGAACGTCGTGTTGATCGGCACGATGGTGACTTCGAGCGGCATTGTCTCGACAAACGTCGCCTCTTGGAAGCCGACGAGCGGGAAGCGGTTGTTCAGTTCGAGGTCTTCGGCAATTGTGTTGTCGGGGTCGATTTCGACGGCAAATTGCAAGGTTCCTGTCAGCCACTCAGACGGCAAACGGAAGTGCAGAAGCGCGTCGTCTCGATTGCGGAGGGGGTTGAGTTGGGCGGTGATGGGGGCATTTTCGGCCGAAAGTGGCGACCCCGCCAACTCGACACCACCCCGATAGACGTGCAAATTGCCCGTCACACCCTCAATCGCTTCGCCACCCTCAGCCAACCCGACACCCACGCGCACCAACGTCGGCTTGCCCACGATCAGCGGCACGCTGTTGCTCGGCGTTTGAATCACCTGCAAAAACGTCATGTCCGTGCCGTACAAATCGGTTCCCGCGTCGGGGTCAGAAACGGTGACACACGACGTGCCGTGATCGGGGTTCCAAAATGAGCGCGGTTGTGTGCGCCCGACGTTATCGGTCGCCGTTGAGCGGAAGCAGTAGTTATTGCCGAACGCCGCCGAGTAGGTCGCTTGTGTGTCGGTCGTTGCGGGGAGCCAACTCGTCCAGTCGCCATCGTTGACCCGCACCTCGATGTTGTAGCTGGCGATACCGCTCTGGTAATCCGCGCCTTCCCACTTGACCAAAAATTGTTCCGCGTACACCGTGCCTGACGGTTCGTTGATTTGTGAGGTCGGGTCGCTAAACTCAAAGCCGATGCTGTCGCTCAACAAATCACTGACGTTGCCATCTGCATCGCGCAACTGCACGTACACTGTCTCGACATAGGGGAAAGTGTAGGGTAAATCGTAGTCAGTGATTTCGCTGGCGAACGGTTGCCATGCGTCGTAAACGTCATCGTAATAGACGCGCATTTCGGTCGGGGCAGAAGTGCAGGTATCGGCCGAATCCGCCACAATTTGCAAATCAACCCGTGAATCAATCGTCCACTCCGCATCGTTGTCAATCGTCATCGAGCCATGCGGCCGAATGCTTCCCTGCACGTTGAGTAACACTTGCTTATTATTGTTATCCTCATTGATTTCACCGACCGCTTCGCCGTAATCGACGCGCAACGCCAACGTGCGCGTGCCTGTCACCGATGGCGTGTAGGTCAGCGTATCGGTCAAGCTGTCGCCCGATGCGAGGTCGGGGATCGATGCGCTGTGAATCTCTGCGCCGTTTTCGTAGAGCGCGTAGGCGAACGCGCCACTGCCCGTCGTGCCAGCGTTGGCGATGGCGAAGTCGAGTGTCACCGACTGCCCCAAACACGTCGCCGTTGCGCTCGCTTGCAAGCTCTCCGCGACCAAATCAGCCAGCAACGATTGATACGCGCCGATGTCGCACACCGCTCCGCGTGCTTCACCGCGCTGATCGGTTTCGGGGCAGTTGCCGCCTGCACCGACGGCGGGGCTATCGGCGGGGAGGGCGTGGGTTGGCGTTGCGCCGCCGTTGTCTGCCAATGGCGTAAGCTGTGGATCGTCGTCGTAATCGTTGGGCGCGAGGAAGCCGCCGACGCGAAGGCAAGAGCTATCGCTGACCATGTTGTAGCCGTTGCTGACAAACGTGCCATCGTTGCGACATTCCGCGCCGCCCGTGCCGTCAGCGATGAGCGTATTCGTCATCTCTAGCACAAATTCGTTGAGGACGTTCGCGCCAATCGGGGCAGAGTTGTCGCTCACGGTGACGCTTTCGAGGGTGACGGTTGCGCCATCTTCGCAACAGGTGACGATGATACCGCCGCCAGATTCGGCCGAATTGCCGCGAATCGTGCTGTTGCGAATCACGCCGCGTTCGATGCTTACGCCGCCGCCGTTATCGGCCGAATTGCCGCGAATTGTCGAACCCTCAATCGTCAAAATACCCGTTGAAGCGACACCGCCGCCGTTTGCGTCCGTCGTGTTCGCTTCGATTAAGCTGTTGCGAATTGTCACATTCGCATTGTTGCCGACGAGAACGCCCGCGCCGTCTGTGCCAGTCGTCGCGCCGCCGCGCAAGGTCAACCCGTCGATTGCGCTCACGCCGCTGTTGGCGACGACGACGCGCCCTTCGGCGTTTGCGTCAAGGATCGTTTGGTTTTGGGCAGGAGCGGCGGTTGTCCAATCGACCCCATCAAACCCGCCGAGTACCGTCAAATTTTTGTCAAGCGACAATAACGCATGATCATCACCCAAGCCGCCGACGCACAAGCCAGCGATTTTGACGGTTTCGCCGCTGGCCGCCGCATCGACCGCCAACTGCACCGCACTGCCGTCCGCGCTTTCAAAGACGTTTGCGCCGTCGTCCGCAGTCGCCAAACAGTCGATGCTATCAGCTGTCAAATCGAGTCGCTCCGTTGCGCCGCTCGTGAACGTCGCGCTTTCATTAAAAGGTGCGCCCGTCGCCAATGTTAGCGCGACCGCATCGCCGTTGACACCGCCTTCATCGGCCGATGTGTCGGGGTCATCCGCTGGCATATCGAGCGCATACGAGCCGTTGCTCCCGAACACCGTCGTCGTCACCGTGTTCGCATCCGCACCCGTGCCGACCGTTGCCACGATCTCCGTGCCAGCCGCCGCCGCCGATCCGTCCACCGTCACCGTGCCGAACAATTTGTATGGCATCTGGGGCGCCACTTCCTGTGGCGCGTTTGCCCCTGCCGTCTGCCAACCGCCAATCAATAAAATTGTGAGGAGGAGAGTTAAGAGTTTTTTGTTCATGATTTTGCTCCGTTGTCGGTACACACCAACCCAATTCGTAGGGGCTAGGCAAATGGCTTTGAGCCTCAACCTTGTTTGGTGTTCATGCCATTTGTCTCGCCCTGTTCAGGGAAATGTGTATCAAAAGGGGCGAGATAAACGGCATGATCTTGTGCGCCAGTTGGACACCTTAAGCCGTTTACCTAGCCCCTACCCGATTTATTGTTCTTTCCTCCAAACACGCATCGTCACCAACCCGATTCCCAAAATCGCGGTGAGCAAGAATGCGGTCGATGTCGTCGTCGCGGTGCTGGTTGCTTGCAATGTAACCGCTGTTGGGACACTACTCGTCGAGGTTGCGCCAGCGGGTTGCCATTGTGTCGTCACAACGGGTTCGCCGTCCGCCATAATCTCGATGGTGCTACCCGCCGAACCGCAGTTCGCCGTCTCGACGTGTGCGCCGTAGATGACGTGTCCGCTGGCGGTTGCGTGGGTCGTGCCACTGCCGCAGAGAACGCCATCGACGTAGGCTGATAGGGTGACATCGGCCGAAACACCCGTCACATAGCCGTAATACGTCGTCGGTGGGGCTTGCGTCGTTTGCCCGAAACCGCGCACCGTCATCGAAGCTGTGCGCCCACTGCCGTAGGTGATCGTCGTCGGCGCAGTCACGTTGATCCAGTAGCCAGACCCATAATCGAGTGCATCCAAATCGTTGAACACAGCCGCAAATTCAGGTGGCAATGTTGGGTCGTACATGTGCCATGTCGCGTCTTCATAGCCGTAGACGGTGGTGTATTCGCCGTCGATGCTCGCCAATGCGTCGGTGATCGGCGTTGTGCCATGCACAGGCCAGCCGAACAAATTCCAGTTCGGGTCATCAAGCGGGATTTGCACCGGCTGGGACGAGTCGCGCACGACGAGGATGTGAACGGTAGCGGTGTCTGTCAACGTGCCGTCGCTGACGCTGTAGGTGAAGCTATCACTGCCGACGAAGCCAGCGGTGGGCGTGTAGGTGAATGCGCCACCGGCCGAAACGGTCGCCGTCCCGTTGCTCGGCGCACTGTCCAAACTGGCCGTCAACGTCGGGCTGTCCGCGTCTGTGTCGTTTGCCAATACGCCGGGCGCACTGACGGAGAGCGGCGTGTTCATTAAGGTGATGTCGCTGTCGTCTGTGGCGGTTGGCGCATCGTTGATCGGGTTGATGGTGAGAGTGACGGTGGCATTTTCGGCCGATGTTGCCCCATCTGTCGATGTCGTCCCCGAAGAAGTCACCGCATAGCTAAACGTCACCACGCCTGAGAAGTCGAGTTCAGGCACGTAATCGAAAGAGCCGTCAGCGTTAAGCGCAAGCGTTCCCGTGCTGACATCGGTGACGAGTGCCGCGTGATTTGTGCCGCCGTCAATATCGCTGTCATTGCTCAAGACACCGTTTGCGCTATCGACGGTCAACGTCACGTCCTCGTCGGTCGTGTACGCATCATCGGCAGGGGTCGCGGGATCATCGACGGGGTTGATCGTGATGGTGACGGTGGCGATGTCGGTCGAGCCGCCCGCGAGCGGTGTTGCGCCGACCTCAAACGCGCCGATGTCACAATTGCCACTGCGTTGGAAGTCGCGTTGATCGACGGTGATTTCACTGCCACATCCGCTGAGACCGCTCCCGATTGCGTCGATGGCAGGACTGCCCGCGACGAGAGCGAGGGTCGGTGTTGCACCGCCATTGTTGGCCAACGTCGTGTCTAGCACGGTGTTGATGTCGGCAACTTCTTGGTCAGTTGGTGCCAATGTGCAACCGTGGCTGGGGCTGACGATGTTGTAATCGGCGAGTGGGGTTGTCGATGAACCCTGACAAACTGTTCCGCTGTTGAGCCATAAAATGTTGTTGCGAATAGTCGCGCCAGCGGCAAATTGCAGGAGGGGGCCACCCTCGTTAACAATCGTGCTGTTGATGAGCATGAAATCGTTTGTCGCTGCGATCACAATGCCGAACCGCGTCACGGCATTATTCAAGAAGGTGCTGTTTGCGATGTAGAGCGGCCCACTTGAGCGAATCGCGCCGACACTGTGGTGCGCGAAGTTGTCACTAAAGAGCGCGTTTTCAATGCGTAATATACCGTTATTGGTGATCGCCCCATGCACGTTCGAGTTGTTGTCAAACAGATGCACGTCGCGCATGGTGACTGTCGCACTCGATTCGATGAGGATGGGGCCTGTAAATGTGTCTGTTTGCGTGCCGCGTTGCAGGGTCAAACGGGAAACGGATAGCGTGCTACTGGCGACACGGAGCAGAGGGGTGGCATCGTTGCCGTCGATCTGTGTGTCCCCGATACCATCGCCGACCAACGTGATGTCGCTCGATGTTTGTAACCTGCCACCCAAGATGTAGAGGCCAGCGGGGACGGCGATCACGTCTGCGCCGTCGCCAGCGGGACATTCACCCGCCGATGCGCCCGATGCGCTGTCACTGTTGGCGGCGGCAATCGCCTCGCGCAAGGTGCATTGCCCATCATCGGTCGAAACGTCAGCCGTGCTATTCACGATGATGTTGGGGTACGGCTCAGGAATCGCTTCGTAGGTGAAGGTGACTGTGCCAGAGAAATCGACGGGCGGCGTGTACTCAAATGCACCGCTGGCGTTCAATTCGAGTGTCCCTGTCGTCACGTCGGTGATGAGGTGTGCGCTGATTGGGCCAGCGTCCACATCGGTGTCATTCGCCAACAAGCCAGTGGCGAAATCGACGGTGAGCGTCACGTCTTCGTCGGTGGTGTACGCATCATCAACGGCGGAGGGCGCGTCGTCAATCGGGGTGATAGTGAGTGTCACCGTTGCCACATCGGAATCGGTGTTGCCGTCGTTGGTGCGATAGGTGAAGGTGACAGTGCCGTTGAAGTCGAGGGTGGGGGTGTAGGTGAAGGAGCCATCGGCCGAAAATGCCAACGCCCCAACTTGCACATCGTCAACGAGTGTCGCCGTGAACGCATCCCCTTCCGCATCGTCATCGTTGGCGAGAACGCCGTTCGCCGCATCGACGGTGAGGGTGTTGTCTTCGTTGACCGCATACGCATCGTCGGCGACGATGGGCGCACCGTTGACCGCAATTGTCACGGTGGCGACTGTGCCAGAAATGCCGTCGAACGCCTCGTAGGTGAAGGAGACGACAGGTGTGTAGGTCGCGCCCGGTGTGTAGACGAAGCCACCATCATCAGCGAGTGCGATTGTGCCGTCGCCTGCGTTGGTCGATTGGATAACGGCGGTGAGTGCTTCGCCGTCGGGGTCGCTGTCATTGTCCAATACGCCGGGGGCGGGAACGGTCAACGTCGTGCCTGCGGTCGTGCTGTACGTGTCCGCTTGCGCGATGGGCGCACGGTTGACGTTTTGCACGTCGAGGGTGACGGTTGAGACGTTGCTGGGCGATGTGCCACCCGCTTGCTCGATGCGATAGGTGAAAGTGATCGTGCCGTCGAAGTCGAGGGCGGGCGCGTACTCAAACGAGCCATCGGCGTTGAGCGTCAACGCGCCACTGCTCACATCGTCGATGACGGTGGCGACGGGCGATCCTGCTGAGACCGTATCGTTGGCGAATACGCCGTTTGCCGCATCGACGGTCAGCGTCGTGTTTTCGTCGGTGCTGTAGCTGTCATCAGCGGTCGTGCCAGAGGTAGAGAGCGCGGCGAAGTCGGTCAAATGGTCGATGGCGAACGTCACGGCGTTGGCGACGGTGTCGCGGCTGACGACGGTGATGCCGTCTTCGCGCCATGTGGCGGTCGCGGTGTCGTAGTAGTAGAGCGTGAGTAGGTCTTCGTCGAGTCCCGCGATGTCTGCGTCGTCGTAGTTGAGCGTGAAGGTGGCGGGGTTGGCGAAGGTGAACGGATCGACCAACGCGCCGTTTTGATACGCTTCGATGCTAAAGGCGATGTCGCCGAAGGTGAAGGTGTTGTCAGTGGGGGTTTCGGCCGAATTTAGCACAAACACCGTGTCGGTCGTTACATCGCTCGGCTCAACTTCGACCACAACATCGGATGTGTTGGGCGTAGAAATCGAAAGGCTCGCTGTTTCGGAGGCGGTTGTTTCACCCGTGTCGTCGCCGACATGCACGGTGGCGTTGCCCGCCGCGTCATTTGCGCCATCGCTCACGGTGTAGGTGAACGTCGCTGTCCCCGTGAAATCGGTTGCAGGTGTGAAGGTGACTTGTGTGCCTGAAATCGTCGCCGTGCCGTCAACCGCGCCGCCGACTTGCGTCAACGTGATCGGAGCGCCGTCTGCGTCACTGTCGTTTGCCAACACATCCATCGTGATCGGCGTGTTGACCGTCGTGAAGGCGACATCCGCCACAGCCTCTGGCGCGACATTCCCCGCCACGATGTTGATGCTGACGAACAACTCGTCGTAAACACCGTCCTGAAAATTGTCGAAATCCTCGGCGAAGATGCTCAGAAAATCGGTTCCGACGTAATCGCTATCGGGTGTGTAGGTGATTTCGCGGCTCATCGGTGTGGGGGCTGTCATCGAGCCAAGATCGAGTGTGCCGTGCATCGGCTTGATCCATTGTGGACTGCCACCGGTCCAAAATTGCGAGTTGTTGCTGTCACTGACGCTGAAGGACAACACATAGGGCGCGTCGTTGGGAATGGTGATGCTGAGTGTATGCCCTTGATCGAACGTGACACCGCCGATGTAGCTGGCATTTTCCCATGCACCTGCATCACAATGCCCAGCGATTGGGCGGCTCGTTCCCTCTTGGTCAATTGGGTTGCGCGTCTGGCACAACGCTGAACTGCCCGGAATGAGGTTGTACACAGGGCTTTCATTGTCGAGTGAATAGCGTGGCAACGTGCTATAACGTTTGCGTAATGGGCGCACCAGCGGGTCTGTATTTTCGAGATTGGTCGCATCCCCACTGAGATCACAAGAATCGTCGCTGACGACATTGTACCCTTGCGTCGTAAACTCGTTGGGTGTGTCGGGGTCGCAATTCGGTGCGCCATCCCCTGAGTCGATGATATTGGCGGTCATTTCGGCAACACCGCTCGCGTTATGGCGCACAACGGCGTGTCCCTTGCCGCGATTGTCGGCGCGATTGTCGATAATCGTGTTGTTGAGCAATGTAACCGTGTGTTCAAGCACCATCCCGCCTGCACTGCGGGCATCTGTGTCTGTAGTTGTGTTGTTGCTGATCGTATTGTTGGCGAGATACGCTTCTTGAACTGCGACGAGGCCGCCCGCGTTTGCGGATGTGCTGTTATAGGCCACAACGCTTTGAGTCATGTGCAAGGTGTCATCAGCATGAACCCCGCCAACCGCCCCAGCCGTGTTGCTCAGGATGGCACTGCTCGTGATAGTGAGTGGCCCAGTCGCATAGATCGCGCCAGCCGCCCCCAATGTATAGTTGTCGATGATCGTTGAATCGACGACAGTGAGGGAGCCAGTGGCGTTCCGCAAACGAATTGCGCCCCCATCACGCCCATGGAACGGTGTCGCGCTCGTGACGGAGCCGCCTGTCAGGGTCACATTTTCGATGACGACATCCGTGCTTGCGCCGACCATATTGTGAAGCTGAATCACGCGGTCGCGTTGATTCGCGTCGATGACGACGTTGTTGCCCGTGCCTTTGAGGGTCAGGGATCGGCCGATGTCCAAATCGCCCCCATTGTTTGCATCCTCATTCTCACCACCCAGCGTCAACGTGTACGTGCCGTCTGGAATTTCGATGGTGATTGCGCTGGCGTTAAAATCGTTGTTGGCGTTTGTGATCGCGCCGCGTAGGGAACAATCGTTCGCTGTGCCAGCATCACACGCCTGTTTTGACAGATCGTCGTCGGTCGTGTCCACTGTCAACGTCACGGGTTGCCCGCCGCTCCCAGCGGCGGGCGGATCGACACCGAACGGACACGCATACACGCCGCCGATGTCGAACGTGCCACCGTTTTGCATCCCAACACCGCCAAACACATGCACGATTTGTGAAAAGTCAGGGGGAAATTCAAAAAAGTTAAAATCGTACTCGTAAAAATCAACGGATGTTGTGCCGTTGGAGACGAACTTAAAAGAATCAGCAAAGCCCCCAAATCCATCTTCGGCAATAATGTAAACATCAAAATTGCCGCTGTTACTGCTATGGTTTGCGCCAAAGGTAACGACAAAACGCTCAAATTCTCCATAGAAATTGAGCGGCGGGCGGTCGTCGATGAAGCGGTCAAAATCTTGGTTTGTGGAATTTCCAAAGAAATCGGAGCCAAGGGCGATGGTGTAACAGCCGTTGGTGGGGGCGGTCTGTGCCGCAGTATGCGCCACGTTCGGGCGCAGGAAAAGGGTGGACAGCCCTGCCATGAGGACTGCAACGACGAGTGATAGTCTGGTCAAGCGGTTGAGTGTCAACATCGTTTCTCCATTTTGTGGTGTGATACAAGCGTTTGAGGGGAGTGTATGGAGCTATCGTTTCCACAACGTTTCCAACTTAGATCGGAGAAAAAACGATACGGGAATAGGGAGTGCATTCACTTCACAACCATCTCCCCACAATTTATGCGAGGAAACGATAAGGAAACGATAGCTTCGTATCATCTCCACCAACAAACCGACAACAGCCGAATAGCGAGAAGAATCATGGTGGAAACAACGACACGTTACCGCAGTTTTGTACTGCGTCTATGGCAAGAATCTGGGACATGGCGATTGATGTTGCGCGGCGCGACAACTGAGGAGCCGTACTACTTCAAATCGGCCGAAGCCCTCACCACCTTTCTCACGACCTTGATGGTGGACGCACAAGAAGGAGACAACGAATGAAACGGTATGCCATTCTTATTTTGTTATTGATTGGCTTGAGCGCACAGCAGGCAATTGCCCGACAAACGAATGCGGTCATCACGCTTACGGTAGATCGCACAGATGACACGCTCACCGATGGATGCGACGACGCGACCCCGAATGATTGTTCACTACGCGGCGCAATCGGCCGATCCAATGCAGATGCTGCCAATCAGTACGTCATTCAACTGCCGGCGGGGGTTTATGGGTTGACGGGATCGGCCGATGACAACCAAAATCTTAGCGGCGATCTCGACATCTTAAACCACACCACCATTGAGGGCACAGGAGCCGCAACAACGATCATCGACGCAAACGGCGTGGATCGCGTCTTTGATTTGCCAAATCAGGGCTTCTTCTTGACGTTGCGTGACGTGACGATTGCCAACGGGCGCGTCGATGGCAACGGCGCGGGCATTCACAACTTCGGCGGCGGTGTCACCATCGAAAACAGCATCATCCGCAACAATGAACTGCTCTCTGCGACCGACAACGGCATCGGCGGCGGCATTTATAGTCAATTGGGCGCAGTCAACGTCACCAACAGCCAGATTATCGACAATCGCGGACTGCCCAACGGCGCGTTTTATGGGCGTGGGATCGGCTTTGCCAATCTCGGTGGCACGTTCAACGTGATTAGCTCGACGATTGGCAACAACGTCGGTGGGGCGTATGGCGGCGGCGTGGCTGTCTCCATCGGTAATGACGCGACCACGCTGATCGAAGCCAGCACCATCCGCGACAATGGGGCAATCGTTGGCGACGGCGGCGGCATCGCCAATCTCGCCGTGACCGACGGTGAATCGGCAACCCTCACCATCCACAACAGCACCATCAGCGACAACGACGCATTGCGACACGGCGGCGGCATCTACAATGAGATCGAGGCCGCTGGTACAACCGCATCCACTATCAGCTACAGCACCATCACGCGCAACTTTGCCGCGTTTGATGACACAACGGTTGGGTTGGGCGGCGGCATCGCGGTCATGTCGGGGAGCGTGTCACTAAGCCAAAGCATCTTGGCGGGGAATATCGTCGGTGCAAATGGGCATGGCTCTGAGTGCAACGGCTCCATCTTCTCTGGCGACTACTTGATCATCGGCGACCCCGCCACCTGTTCCTTCGGCGGCTCCACCTTCAACTCCCAATTTAACACCGATCCATTACTCGACGATTTGGCGTTCAACGGCGGCGCAACGGCGACCCATGCGCTGCGTGCTGGCTCTCCCGCCATCGACCCAATTCCGACTAATATCTGCGCGGAGACACACGACCAGCGCGGCACAGCACGCCCCCAAAACGGCGCATGTGACATCGGTGCATACGAACTTATCCCCGTCAACACGCCGCCCCAATTCACCAGCACGCCAATCACGGCTGCCAACGAAGATGCGCTTTACGACTACGTGATTACGGTTGATGATGACGAAATCCCAACCGTCACCGCACCGATTCGTCCCGGCTGGCTTTCCTTTTCACAAAGCGATACGGGCGACAATCGTAGCTTTTTGAATGGCACACCGACGAATGCGGACGTGGGCAGCCACCCCGTCAAGCTGGTGGCACGCGATAGTGCGGGGCAGACGGTCGAGCAGACGTTCACGATTGTTGTGAGCAACGTCAACGACGCGCCGACGATTACGGCGATTGCGGATCAGACGTTTCAGGAAGATTATGTGCGGGGGCCACTGCCGTTTACGCTGGCAGATGCCGACACGCCGCTGGCAAATTTGCGCGTGACGGCGACAAGTTCAAATCTGACGTTGCTTCCCGTCAGTGCAATTTCACTTTATGGCGGTGGGGCGGGGCGCAATGTTGCTTTGCGTCCGTTGGCGAATCAGAGCGGGACGGCGATTGTGACGCTGACCGTCAGCGATGGGTTTGCCACCAACGCGACCAGCTTTCAGATCAACGTCTTGCCAGCCAATGACGCGCCGACCGCGCTGACGCTTTCCGCAAACACAATCGCGGAAAATCAAAATCCCAACACGCTGATTGGGCTGCTTTCGGCCGATGATCCCGACCCCGACGACACCCACACCTTCACCCTCATTGGCGGCAGTGGCAGCCAAGACAACGCCAGCTTTCGCATCACGGGGGATGCGTTGGTTTCGGCCGAATCGTTCGACTTCGACACCCAACCCGAACATCACATCCGCGTGCGTGCCACCGATGCGGGCGGGCGTTCTATAGAAAAGAGCTTTGTGATTACGGTGGAAGATGGGAATGATGCGCCGGTCGGTTCGGCCGATTTTGCCACCACGCCGCGCAACACGCCCACCTCAATTCCCATTCTCGCCAACGACAGCGACCCCGACGGCGACACAGTGACCATTCACAATGTGGGAACACCCCAGCACGGCGCGGCAACGGTCGTCGGCCGCGAAATTCGCTACACCCCCGCCACCAGTTATGTCGGTCAAGACACCTTCACCTACACTCTGCGCGACGGCAACGGCGGCACGGCGACGGCAAACGTCACCGTGCTTGTCCTCTCCGACAGCAGCACATCGCTCGATCTCGTCGATGACAGGGTGACAGATTTTGAAGATACGCCATTGTCGATCTTTCCGCTTGCCAATGATCCGAGCGGGTTAACGCTCGCCTTTGTCGATACACCCAACGCCACCCTTCAAGAGAATCAACTTTTATTTACACCCCCGCTCAACTTTAGCGGGGTTTTCTCGTTTACCTATGCCGCATTTGACGACGCGGGAAACAGCGGAACGGCGACCGTTTTTGTGACCGTTTTGCCGCTGAATGACAATCCGACGGCGCGGGCAGATTCGGCCGAAACCGCCAGCGATGCCCCCATCACCATCGACCTGCTTGCCAACGACAGCGACCCCGACGGCGACACCTTGCACCTCGTCCAAGTTGGCGAAGCGGCGCACGGGGTCGTGTCGATCAACGCCGATGACACAGTTACTTATCAACCACTGTCCAACGCGCATGTGCGCGACTTCTTCCCATACCGCGTGACCGACGCGCAAGGGGGTAGCGCGGCAGGGATTGTGTACATCAATCTCGCCGCGCTGCCCGATGCTCCCCATCCACAGCCCGACGTGATCGCCGTGGATGAGGACACGTCCAAACTGTTGCAGGTGTTGGCAAATGATGGGGACGACACACTGCAAATTGTGGGGGTCAGCACACCCCAGCACGGCACGGCGACCATCGACCACGCGCACGCCATCCGCTACACGCCCGTCCACCATTACACGGGCGAGGATCATTTCGCCTACACCGTCCGCGACACGCACGGACTGACCGCCACCGCACACATCTCGCTGACGGTGCGCCCCGTCGTTGATACGCCCGTCGCCAATCCAATTTTCGCCGCCTCTTCCAACAGCCGCGCCCCGATTGGTGAGATTGAGGTTCTCGATCATGCCGTGAACCACGACAATGAAGAACTGCACATCGTTTCGTTTAATCAGCCTGAACACGGCGTTGTCACCCTCAACCCAGATGACACGTTCCACTTTGAACCGAATGACGGATTTGTGGGGTTTGTCGATTTTGAATACACGCTTTCCTCTTCGCGTAGTCATCAAGGTGAGGGTGACCAAATCGGAACGGTGACGCTGGCGGTGGGGGTGCCGCTCGACACGCTCGACGCACCCCCAGAGACGGCAACGACGACCGAACGCACGCCCATCACGATTAACCCACTGCCCAACGTGCAGGGGGACATCGGCAATATCGCCCTGATCGGAATGCAGCGACGGGCGGGGATGGCGCAAGGTAACGCCGACGGCACGATCACCTACACGCCGCCGCCCAACTTTACGGGAACGGATGTCATCACCTACACCGTCACTGATGAGCAGGGCAACACCGTGACGGGCGTGATTACGCTGACGGTGGATGCGGCCAATCGTGCGCCGCTGGCATCGGCCGATTTCACCACCACGCCCGAAGACACCCCCATCACCGTTGATGTGTTGGCAAACGATGTAGACCGTGAGGGGAACGGGTTGACGCTGGTGGCGGCACTTCAACCCAACGTCGGAACCGCCACCCTTGACGCTGGCAAAATCACCTACACGCCGCCGCCCAACTTTTTTGGCGTTGCCACCTTTGGCTACATCGTGCGTGACGGACACGACCACACCAACGTTGGCGTGGTGCGCGTCATCGTGACGGGTGTCAATGACGCGCCGACCGCCCGCGATGATCGCGCCTTCACCAATGAGGACACGCGCACCTTCATCGGCGTTCTCGCCAACGATAATGATGTCGATCACGATTGGTTGACCGTCACCGCCAGCGACCCCCCACACGGAACCGTTATCGTCACCCCCGTTGGCACACTCAACTATTTGCCAGACGAACATTTTCACGGAACCGATGTCATCAGCTACACCGTGCGCGACCCGCACGGGCTGGAAACCACCGCCGTTGTGACCGTCACCGTTGGGCAGGGTAACGACGCGCCGACTGCGCTTGACATCTCGCGCACCATTTTGCAAGGGGAGACGCTGACCATCACGGTTGACGAATTGGCGGCCGATTTAGACGAACATGTGCTGCACATTTTGCGTGCATCGTCTGATGCTGGTTCCCTCACCTTCGACAACGCCACCCTCACATTTACCGCCGACCCCGGCCGCTACGCGATCCCGTTCACCATCGCCGATGAACAGGGCAGCCGCGCCGACGGCGTTTTGACCGTCATCGTCACACAAACTGAATTTGAAATTTTCTTGCCGTTGATTTTTCGATAACGCGAACGGGGTGCTATTGAACATTCAAAAATTAAACAGGTAAGAACCCCCACCTAGCCTCCCCCAGAGGGGGAGGAACCAGTTCCCCTCCCAGAGGGAGGGGTTAGGGGAGGGTGCTTCATTACCATGTTTATTTTCTAAAAGTCCAAAAGTACGCTTGATTGAACGTAGCCTGCGGGTTCACCCGTAGGCGTTGGAGACCTGTAATGAACAACCGCTTCACCAAACGCCTTGTCCTAACCCTTACGATTTTGCTTACGACGCTGACTGCGCTGGCGATTTTGCCGACCGCATTTGCCGACACATTCACCCAAACTCCGACCCAAGCGGTCAACAGCGCGTGGACAAACGCGCAACGCGCCGGAGTCTACACCTTCACCACCCAAATGGTGCAGACGACGATTCCCGCGCCCAACCTGAGCGCGGTTGGTGCGTCGGCCGTGCAGGAAGTTTTGTATGCGGAGGGTTCGGCCGATCCTTCCGCAAACTTCATGCACCTCAAAATTTGGCAACAGGGCAGCCCGTTGCAGCCGCGTGATGGCGTGGAAATCCGCGTCAATGGCGCAGTCGCCGAGGGTCGTGCATTGGGCGCGACGACGTGGGAAACGCTCGACAATACCGCCCCCATGTTTGCGCCCGACAACGATGCGCTTTCGTGGCTGGCGGGGGCGGATGAGGTCGCGCCGCTCGGCACAGATAGCCGCGAACTGATTGCGGGGCAGCCGATCACGCTGCAAGGGTACGCCTTTGATCTCGATGGCGTGGCGTTTGCCAACTATGTGCGCTTGCAGATGGAGACGATGCTGCGCGAACAGGGAACGCTGCCGTCTGGCTTGCGGCTTGGGTTGACCGAGGTGTATGCGGAGATGGTCGGGGATGGTGAGGTGTGGGTCAACGCGGCGGGGTTGCCGCAACGCTTGAAGCTCGACACCGAATTTCCCGCGCTGGAAAATGGGGAGCGCGTGCGGCTAGAAGTGACGACCGACTTTTCGCAATATGCGGATACGCGGCTGGCGGCCGATTGGACAGAGAAAATCGTGGCAGCGGGTGGGGCGTTGGGATTGCCCCAAACGACGGAACAACTGCAATCCTCCGCTCAATTTTCGCTCGCGTGGTTGCTCTTCTTCTCGCTCTTTGTCGGCGGCACATTTTACATGCTTTACAAGGCGCAACAGGTGCGCTGGGCGTATCGGCTGTACGCCGCGCTGATCGTTTTGTCGATGGTGTTTGCGCCGTTTGCATCGCTGATTGAGGCGAGCGCATTGCGGGAGCAGATCGACTTTTTCAACGTGAGCCAAGGGATTGAGGCAGAAATCCCATTCGTGCAAGATGAGACACCCACACAAATTGAGATTCCCGAAGATCGCTTTGAACCAAACGAAGACCCGCTTGAGGAGGAAGAGACAAATTTTGCAGAAATTGCGTCGATTGGCCCCGTGCGGGAAAGCTCTCGGACGAATGCGGGCAACAGCCCGTGTGACAGCAAAAGCACGAACGATGGGGACGGCGACGGCCTGAGCGAAAAGCAGGAGTGCATTCTCGGCACAAGCGATGGCAACCGCGATAACGACGGCGATGGCCTGAGCGATGGCGCGGAAATACGCTTGGGAACGGATCCCCTCAACAAGGATACAGACGGGGATTTGATTGAAGATGGGGATGAGGTCAAGCCGTCGAACGTGGGCGGTCGGCCGTGGTATAGCGACCCGACCAGCGCAGACAGCAACGGGGATGGCATCGTGGACAGCGCGGAATGTCCCGAACGTATCAATGGCGGCTCGACCGACTGCCGCGATAGCGATCACGATGGCATTCCCGATCTATTTGACGAGGACAACGATGGCGATGGCGTATTCGACCGCAGCGATTTGTCGCCAACCACCTTTTTAGACGCACGCACAACGGGCATCACGACGACCGTGCCGTTTACACGCGGCACGCCGTTTAAGCTGGCGGTCAGCGGTCATGAGGCCAACACGCCGTTGCTGGTCGATTTCCAATTGCGGCCGACCGACGCGAACCACCTCGCCTACTATCTCAACGTCTTCGACTGGCCGAACAATGACAGCAAGGGCAACATTCAGGCCAACCACGACAAGACGTTTGCCGACTTTTTGCCCGCCGCCCAGCAGACCGCATTGACCAATAGCGGCAATGGGGATACGCGCCTGTTGCCGATGTTGGAGGTTGAGCTGGATGCGGAAGCGTTGCCGATGGTTCCCGCCAAAGTGGAGTACGCGCTGGCAGAAAATGGGATCACGGGGACGGTCAAGCTGGCGCAGAGTGGGGGGAATGTGACGGTTTCGGCCGAAAATATCCCCGCCAACACCACCTACACGCTCTCGATTACGGCCGATGGCTCCTGTAGCGACAATCTGCACAGCACAAGGTTCACCCCAGCGCAGCAGCTTACTGGCGTTGGCAACGGATTCACTGGCACACTCAACAACGTCAACCTGACCGACCTCGCCAACGCGGGACACGTCATCATGCTGCACAGCGCGACCGCCAACGCATGCGCGACGATGTACGACCTTCCCAACGGCGCACAGCCGGGCAAGATGGTCGATTTGGACGCGCTCAAGCCGTGGGGAATCGGCGTGCGCGATCAGGGCGTGGCACAAACGCGCATGACCGCCTATGTGCCGCTTAACGTGGTCAACGATGTGAGCGGCGGCGGCAAACAGGCGTTCGCGGGACGGATGCCGTACTTCCCACAAGCAGACGGCGCATGGGGTGGCAATCATGAGGTGCGGCTGGCGTGGTTTGTACAAATTTTGGATGCAGACGGCGGCTTGACGGTCGCCCACACCTACTACGACGAGTGGACGTTGACGGGGCTGGCGGTGCGCGAAGATCACGGCTTGCAGGTCGCCGTCGCCGTCGAAGACCCGACAACCGACACCAACAAACGCGAAGATTCCAAGCTGTGGGCGTTGGCGAGTGGGTTGGAGCAGACGTATGGGCAGGGTCGCCCCGACATGACCCGCGATGAGATCGTGCGCCGCTTTGACAGCCAGAGCAATGCAGCCGCGACAGAGCTTGAACGCTGGGGGATTTCGCAAAACACCTATCGCGTTTTCAAATTTGATTACGCGACCGAAGATCACGTCGGCAAGCTGATGAGCGAGGGCGTGCCATCCGTGTTGCAGAACTTTGCGGCGGGGGATACGCCGACATTGCTCTTTGCCAACACGTTTAAGATGCGCGGGGTGAATCTGGATTCGGCCGAAATTACCCACGCCAACGGAACCGCCTCCGCCAATCTGCAATCTGTCCCGCTGGCAACCATCGGCGCGTTGAACTGGTCGCCCTATCGCCAAGCCAACGGCACATGGGAAGCATTCCCGCTCGATGAGTACGTCGATCAGTTGGACGTGCGCTTGCGCGATAAATTCCCGACGGGCATCGGCAGCACCGAACAGCGCGAAATCAATCAGGGGATCGTCGCCGCCAGCAAGATGTACTACATCAGCATGAGAAGCGGTGTGACGACAATGCACAAACTCGGCTCCAAAGATGTGAAGTGGCAAGCGGGATTCACGCCTGACGAAAATTTAGAGCGCGACATCAAAGATCGCGTCAAAGCAGAAGGGGATTCGATCAAGAAGATCGCGGGCGATGTTGCAACCCGATATGTCAACAACACCGGTGGATTCTCCGACGTTCTGGACGCGGTTAGTAATAAGCCATCGCGCCGCATTCGCTTCCCAACGGTTGAGGTTAATTTGCGTTCCGTCGCAAACGGCATCAACAACAAGCTGACGGGGGTAGAGCGCAAAATCGGCAAGGAAAATATACGCGCTGCGGGACAGTACTACGCGGCGGCAAAGGCGGCGGTTGGGCTTGCCAACGCCATCTATGCGCGATCAGGTGGCGCGGCGGCCGATGGTGTTGGCGCGGCGGTCAAGACATTTGAAGCCCTCGACGCGGTGAGCAGTGCCGTCACGACGATTCGGGACTTTTCGCGTGGGGCGGATTTGGTGACAAAGGCATCGAAGGCGGTTGCGGTCGTTGGGTTGATTATTGATGCGACCGTCGCGTTTGCTCAATTTGTGGCGGCGATGATCGTGAGCGGCACAGAGTTTGCCAGCTTGCGCTTCAACAAGGCGTTGGCGGAGACGATCTCGGCCGTGATCGTCTCAAGCTGGCTGTTTGTGCTGGCGGCGATTGTGCCGGTTGGCACGATTGCGGCGGCGGTGTTGGCGGCAATCGACGGGGTGATTGCGGGAATATGCGCGATTGTCGATGCGGCCGATGGCAAAACGGCGGAGGGCAAAAAGTGGTCGGAACACAGTCAGGGCGGCAAGCGGTTCTGCAAGGGGATTTCGGGGCTGGTCGGCGAACTGGTACGGCTGGCGGTTTACGGGTCGCGCCCGCTGATCGGCAACATCAGTTCCCCCAACCGCCTCAACAACTTCAACATCGAAACGCCGCTGATCAACCCGTCTGAGGGGTTTGTACAAAACGCCCAACTGCGCGTCGATCTCGACTTCGACAACACGATTGTCGCGGCGTTGATGTTCACCGATGACACGGATGATTGTTACGCGCAATTTGACGGCAAGTGCGAGACGGAGTGGGAGTACGCCAAGCGCAACGACATCATTCCGCTGCCGTTCAATCCGCTCTCGCTCCCGTACTTTTGGCAATTTAGCGATGACAGCGCACAGCAGGGGCAGTTCAAATATCTGCTTGAACCCGATAAGCACACGAACGTCCATGGCGATCTCGCGTTGGATGGTGACAGCGTGGTTGAGATGAACGGGCAGCGCACGTCGATTACGTGGCAAGAGGCGGGGCAAGCCAAGAGCAATCGCAAGCAGTTTAGCTTGCAAATTCGCAACTTGAGCCGCACCTTTGGGCTGGGGGAGACGGGGGTAAATCGGCCGATTCAAGCCTACCTCGTCGAAGGATACGCCGCACCCAACCAAGAGTGTATCGGCGTGCCGACCCCTCCTATCGGCTTACCGATTGTTCCCGTTTGCTGGATTCGCTCCGAAGACCAAACCAACTCGATGTCGCTTGCGGGCGCATTGCAGTTTGACGTGTTGCCGACGACGTTGAGCGGTTTTGCGGCGGTCAGCCCGAAAGGGTCGGCCGGCATGGCGCAGTCGTGGGGGCAGTCGGGCGACACGACATTCCCCGTTTTGCAAGATGGGGATAACGACGGGCTGCTCTTTGCGGCCGATCCCGATGACAGCACATGGGACACCGACGGCGACGGGTTGAGCGATTTTTATGAAGTCGGCAGCGTCAGTGATCCGAAAAAGGCAGACACCGACGGCGATGGCCTGAACGATGCGTTTGAGGCACGGATTGGGACGCGGGCAAATGCGGCCGATTCGGACGGCGACGGCCTGAGCGACAAAGACGAACTGGACGGCTGGGAGATCGTCTACGCCATCGAAAATAGCGTCGAGCAACGGGCGTGGGTCTACTCCGATCCGTTGCAAGCGGACGCAGATCAAGACGGCTTCACCGACGTGCAGGAGCGCATCTTTGGCTTTAGCCCCAACGCCATCAACAGCGGCACGATTCTCGACTACGAGATGCGCGTCTTTGAGAAAGACGCGCCCGACCTGCTACTCCGCTTTGAGGAAAGCAGCGGCGCGACGGCGTTTAGCGACACGTCGCGCAACGATCACGGCGCAAGCTGTACGGGTGACGCTTGTCCAACCATCAACCCAGAGCGCGGACGCTTTGGCAACGGCTTGACGTTTGACGGCAACGACGTGTTGAGCGTCAAAGGGATCGATTTGGTTGATCAGTCGTTCACGATTGCATTTTGGGCAAAGCGCAATGATCTCAACAGCACACGCTGGGTGCTTGGACAGGGATCGGGCGACATGAATCATAGGCTGCACCTCGGCTTCCAAGGGGGTCAGTTCGGCTGCAACTTCTATTTCAACGATTTGCGAGTGGCTGCCCCAGCAGACAATGCGTGGCATCACTACGTCTGCACCTACAATAGCAGCAACAAAGAGCGCATTATTTATATTGATGGTGCCGAAGTCGCAAAAGATACCTCTCCCGACCATTACAAAGGTAGTGGAACACTCTACATTGGTGCGAACTATTCAGGTTCGGGAACGTTTGATGGGGAAGTGGATGAAGTCGTCATTGCACGCCGCGTTTTGGACAGCAGCGCACGCGAGAAAATCCGCAGCGCACGCTACAACCCGAATGATTTGATCGTTGAGTCAGGGCAAAATCTACGCTATGAGGCGAGCGTCTCGAACAATTTGTTGGGTCGTTATGCACACGGGTTGGTGTTGGTCGATTCGCCGCAGTTCAATGCGAGCGGCGGCACGGCGCAAAACTTCCTGCTCAATCCAGCCGAGCGCAAGGATATTTCGGCCGATTTCTCCATATCTGGCAGCGGCGCAGGCACGATCAACCTCGACACGTCAGCCCGCATTGAGGATTGGCGGTCGCGGTCGGGGTACAGCGCATTGTGGTTGCCGCTCAACGAGGGCAGTGGCTCCAGCACGTTCCACGACTTTAGCGGCTTACAGCCTGCACGGAATGGGTATTGCAGTGGTGGTTGTCCGACGACGGGGCAGGTGGGAGTGAGTGGCAATTCGGCCGAATTTGACGGCAGCAACGCCATCGTCGCCGACAATATCGACCTCGCTAACAAATCGTTCACCGTCGCATTCTGGGCGCAACGCGACACGACGGGGGACAGCGACTGGATGGTTACCCACGGTGGTGAGACGGTCTATGGTGGTCTGCTTGTCGGGATCGTTGGCAACGAGCTTAGATGTGACTTTTTCGGCGATGTCATCGTGACACCTAGTTTCAGCGACAACGGTTGGCATCATTATGCCTGCGCCTATGACCATGATACGGGTAGGCGGTCGGTCTATATCGACGGTCTTTTGCAAAAACAAGACACACCCACAAGAGCGTATGGCGGCAATGGCCGCCTCTACGTGGGTCGGTACTTTAACGATTCGGGCGGACACGAAGGGAGCATCGACGAAGTGCGCGTTTTTGAGCGCAACCTGACGACCCAAGAGGTCAGCGAACTGGCGAACATCCCCGTGCTGTACTACGACTTTAATGAAGGCGACAGCGATGTGGCAGCGAAAGATTCGGCCGGCGCAAACAACGGGGTGTGCATCAACGTCATTAGCGGCAGTAGCGAATGCCCCAACCGCGAGACGGGTGTAAAAGGCAACGCGGGAACGTTTGGCGGCACCGAATTTTTCCGCACAGGTGACGAAGTGGACTTCACGGGCGGTCGCTTCTCTGTGGCATTTTGGATTTATCCAGAGAAAGGAGACGGGCGAGAGGGCATTCTCGGCACGTCTGACCGCTGGCCGGGGAACGAAGCCGACCTCTTCGGGATTGACCGCGAGGGGCGCAAGTTGAGCTTTGGCATCGGTGAATATCATCGCAATAACTGGTACACGACGGGCGACATCCTCAGTGAGAATAATTGGAACCACGTTGTCCTGACGTTTGACAAAGACGCAAACCCGACGACGCGCATCTATGTGGATGGGCAAGAGAAAACGTCGGCGAACGTCCTTGTGGGCAAAGCTCCCTCTGCGCCGACGCAATTTGACATCGGCCGAAATTCCAACTACATCGACATCGAATTCCACAACATCTTCATCCACGATGAAGGAGATGGCGCAGGTAATGCGGAAGTGCGCTTGGAGTTTCGCCCCAGAGCAAACGGACGGTTCACCAACGGGCAGAGCCATTGGCATCATTTGAAGGAAGACCTCGATGAAGGTAACTACTATGATCCTGGGACTGAGCCAGAGTACCTGAATTCGGCCGAATTCCGCGTGATGGAAGACGACCCCAGCGACGACGATGAGGTGATTGGCTGGATCGGCGTTGACTCGAACCACAGACCCGGCGGGGAGCGGCGCGGCAGTGCCAATGAAACGGATCTGACAATCAAGTGGTACAGCTACGGCGCAAGTACGCCGTTCAGGGGCAAGCTGGATGAGATGGGCTTTTATTTGCGGCCGTTGGGATCGGCCGATGTCAGCGCACTGTTCCGCGCCGGCCAGACGAGCGGCTATCTGCAACTCGATGAACCACCCGCCTCCACCTCTTTCCGCGACGCGACCTCCGCCAGTGACTTGAGCGCGGGAACGGTGCGCCGTGATGTGGCGACGTGTAGCAACTGCCCCGTGACAGGTGCGCCGGGTCGTTTCGGCCGAGCCGTCGATCTCAGCAGTGGCAACACGGGAACGATCAACTGGCAAACCAACGCCAGCAACAGTGAGGGCGCAATCGCCTTCTGGATGCAAAATGATCCCAGCAATGGACACGGCAGCGTCATGACACGCGGCGGTTCAACCATCAGCGTTAAGTCGGGGACGGGTGATATTTGCGTCAGCAGTGCTTCTGGGTTTGGGATTGATGCGGAATGTACGAGCGGCATCAACCACCTTGATGGCAAATGGCGGCATATTGTCCAAACGGTTGAGCCAGCCAATGATCGTGTCGCGCATACAAGTCGCTACATCAACGGACGTTATGTGCGCGTTCAGCTGACAGGCAACCAGCCGTTGAACCTTGCCGAGGTTGAGGTGCTGAGCAGCGACTCCACCTATGCGACCAACTACGCCAAAGGCAAACAGGCAATCCAATCTAGCACGGGTCATGGCGGCGACGCGAGCCGCGCCGTCGATGGCAACACCAACGGTTGGTATTACGACAACTCTGTCTCACACACGGCTGGCGGAGAGAACAACCCTTGGTGGGAAGTCGATCTGGGATCGTCCCAATCATTCCAGCGCGTGCGCCTCTGGAATCGCACGGACGGCTGGACAGATCGCCTTGCCAACTACTGGATTTTTGTCTCGGATGAGCCGCTACCCCGTGATCTCTCCCCTGATGAGATCAAGCACATTCCCGGTGTCTACAGCTACTACCATTCAGGCAGACATCAAGACACCGCGATAAAAGATTTGCCCAATTATGACTACTTCAAAATTCAAATCGACCGTGGCGATCCTGAATATATGAATATAGCGGAGGTTGAGATTTATGACGAAGACGGCGACAACATCGCCTTGAACCCATCGAGCTGGCGACTCAAACAAAGCAGTACACGCGAAGGCCCCGCAAAACAAGTGGTAGATGGCCGTGCAGATACATACAACCATACCCACAAAGACCAAAATCCTTGGTGGCAGATCGACACGCCATCTGGAGACGTGCGCCGTATCGTCATGATCAATCGTCAAGATGGGGACTGGGGGGATCGAACACGCAACCCAATCTTCTTCTTTGGCAACAGTGACATGAGCAACCGCTCCATCGAATCACTGATGGCAGATGATAGCGTTTACAAGAAACGGTATGGCGGTGTGCCAAACGTCGTCGAACTGTATGATTTACGTCTCGATCATGAGGTCAAAGATTTCCAAGTTGCGCTCACGTTGCAATCAATTTTCGTTGACGGCGGTACACGCATGAGGTCGCGGGTCGTAATGGAATCAGCCTCATCCCTGCAAATCGGCGGCAATATGTATGGGCGGCTCGACGATGTACGCATCTATGCCAATAGCAGTGATGACCAACGCGCAAGAAATTCGCGGCGATATGCGCCAATGACCTATCTGCACTTTGATGAGCCGATAGCAACGCCGGGCAGCTTCAAGCTGGAAGGGGATGGCAAGGCGACGTGTGACGCGGCGAACGATGCGTGTCCAACCTATGCGTCAAAAAAGGGGCGTGTCTCTGGCAGTGTCATATTTGATGGGGTCAATGACGCGATCAAGATCGAGGATGTCGATTTCGATCTCAATCAGTTTATGCTCTGGGTCAAGCGTGGCGACATTGACCGTGAGCAATGGATCATGAATGGTGGTGGAGATGCGGTTGGGTTCACCGCTGACAATCGCTTCCAATGTGATGCGGGTGTGACGATTGACAAATATACCGACCTCAATTGGAACCACTGGGCATGTATTGGCAACGTGATCTATCGCAATGGACTCCCCGTGCCAAGCAACACTGATCGGGTTTCTGAATCTATTGACGAGCGCATCATTGGCGGCAGCACATCGGGCAAGTTCTTTAAGGGTGAACTCGATGAAATTGCCTCATGGTTTAACCCAGAATGGGCGCCAACCCCGACCGAAGTGCGCGAACTGTACTTGGCGGAGCAGTCGCTCGTTAGTGAAGCGTTCCCCTATTCGTTGACAATTGCGGGGGGATCCTTCTCGCCGCAGTGGGTTGGCGACGCGCAACATGTCAAAAACGCGCCGATGCGTCTCGCGCTCAACGTCAATAGCGCGGACACGACGGTGACGATGGTTGAAACGCGGGTCACGCCACCGGGTGGCACGGCGAGTGCGTGGCGCACGGCAACCGCTTGTCAGGATGCGACGGGACGGGCGGCATGGTGTCCGCTGTTTGAGCCGACGGCCGAAGGTCGCTACTATCTCGAAACACGGGCGACTGATTTGGTCGGCCGACAAACTTCGGGCGGCAGTCGCTACCTCTACGCCGACGGCACACCCCCAACGCTCGACATGCCCAACTTTGCCGACGGTGCGCTGGTCGATTTGAACACAGACGCGACCAACCGCACGCGCCGCTTGCTCAAACTCAATGGCACGGTGAGTGACCCCGCATTAGCCGATGGCAACAGCGGCAGCGGCGTGATCCGTGTGCAGGTCGTCGTGCGGGATGAGAGTGGCACCGCGCTCGGCGACGGCAAGCACGACGCGACGTTGAGCGGATCAAGCTGGTCAATCGACTATGGATTCGACAACAACAACATTCCATCCAACATCAACGTGATTGTGGTGGCGACGGACGGAGCGGGCAACGAATCATCGTTGACGCGCAAGCTGGCACTCGACATGGCCGCCCCTAACGTCACGCTTGACGCGGCGGCACTCGCCCCCAACGGCGCGGCGATCATCTCCGAAACGGCGCGTTTGCAAGGGACAATTGACGCACTGCCTGTCGCGGCTGGCAGCGGGTTGGTGATCGACTTCGACCGCAGCGACCGACTGCAAGGGCGTTCCGCCTCACAAAGCAGCACGGCGGGGTCAGAGACCGCGCAACGGGCAGTGGACGGCGACGGCGGCACCGCATCGCGCACCAATGTGGAACAAAACGCATGGTGGCAGGTCGATTTGGGCGACATTCAACCGTTGGAGCAGTTGGCGATTAACGCGGCCGATCCGACCAACGGCGTGCGCGTCTTCGCCTCGACCGTGCCGTTCAGCAGCAGCGATCCTGCCCAACTCGAAAAAGACAAAGCAGTATGGCGCACGTCGCTATTCGATCTTTCAGGCGACAAGACGCTGACTCGCGCCGACTTCTCGCAGCCCAACGGCAGCGCAACGGCGACGCTGGCGGCGCGTTACATTCGCATTCAGGTCGTCGGCAACGGTGCGCTTGCGCTCAACGCCGTTACGATGGCGGCGGCGCAGTTTGGGTGTGACAGCAGCGAATGTCCGCCGATTGGCGCGGGGTATCGCGGCAACGCGGCACAGTTCAACGGCGGCAACGACCGCATCCAAATCGTCGGCGGTGTGCAGCCAGCGCAAAATCTGACATTCTCCGCGTGGATCAAGCGCGAGGCGGGTGGCGGTGCGCGGCAGCGTCTGCTCGATTTGGCAAAAACGAACTCACACTGGATCGCGGTTGAGGTCTCCACACACGGCAACGACACGCCGGGTATCCTGTTGCAAAACGGCGGCGCGATCATCGAAGTGCGCGGCACTCAGGCGATCCCGTTTGACAAATGGACGCACATCGCCCTGACGTTTGCCCGTGACGATGCGAGCAACAGCAGCACGGCGACGCTCTACGTCGATGGCGCGGCGGTTGCCACACAGGGCAACTTGGCGTTTGGCTTGACCGATGTGGTCAACGATTTGGCGTGGATCAGTCGCGGACAGTCGAGCGATCCGTACAAGGGGTGGGTCGATGAGATCGGCTTCTACTCGACGGTGATGGATGTTGGGCAGTTGGGCAAATTGTCGCAAACGACCGCATCCGACTTCGACAAGCTCGAATTGGCGATTGTGCCAGCGACTAGCGGCGGCTCGCCCTCCGTCAACAGCACGCCACCGATCAGCCAAGTGGTGCATCTGCCGCTGGACGATACGCCAGCACGGGATGGACAACTCAAAATCCGCAACATCGGCACGGGCGCGGCGGCATGTACGAACTGCCCCACACCCAACGTGGACGGAATGCGCGGCACGGCGATGCGCTTTGACGGCGCGGATGATGTCGTGACGGTGAGCGATGTGAAACTGAACGGACAGTCGTTTAGCGTGATGGCGTGGGCAAGCCGCGAGTTAAGCGCAACCCACCCGATTTTGACGCACGCCAACAATTTGACGCTGGCGTTTGCGAGTGCGACGACGGTGCGCTGTGGGTTCGACAATTCAGATTTGACCGCGCCGATTGCCAACGACGGCAATTACCACCACATCCTGTGTAGCTACGACGCGGCGAGCAAGCAGCGGACGCTGTTTGTCGATGGCAAGCAGGTCGCGCAGGATACGCTCGGCGCAGATTACGCGATGGACGGCACGCTGGAAATCGGCAAACAGTTCAAAGGTGAAATTGACGACGTGCGCGTAACAGTCAAGCCGACGAGCGCGGAGCAGGCGAAGGCGTTGTTCTTGGGGGATGGTGCGTTGCTGCACTTTGAACTTGAGAATGGGATTGGGAATGCACAAGGGATTGATGGGGTTGTGGGGTCGGGTTCGGCCGATTTCCCCAACACCAACCCCCAACCCGTCCCCTTCACCTTTGGTCACGCAACCAGCTTCGAGCCAACCCTGCAACTGTGGGCGCGGAACGACGGCGGTGGACGCGGCAACATCTTCCAGCTTGGTAATCTGACGTTGCGGAAGACGGCGGCCGATGAGATTCAATGTGATGTGGCGGGTCAGGCGGTGACGGAAGCGTGGCCGCAGGATGGCAACTTCCATCTGGTGACGTGTACGGTCAGCGCGAACGAGATGCGCTTGCAGGTCGATCAAAACGCCGTCAAGACGGGCGGCGGGGCTGGCTTTACGTCGGCCGTCAACGGCACGCTTGGCTCACCTGAGTTCATCGGCGCAATCGACGAAGTGACGCTGCACGCAAGACCACTGACGACGCACGAACGCACCGACGCATGGTACAGCGCGTGGGGCAAGCTGCCCGTGACGCTTTCCACACAGGCGGGTGTTCAACACTGGTCGGCGACGTTGCCGACGGGGTTGGAAGGCAGCTATCGCATTCAGATGAAGGCGAGCGACAAGCACGACAATGTGGCGGTGACGCAAGGGTGGTCGGGCGAGATCGACACGACGGCTCCCGTCGTCGATTTCACGCGCACGGTCAGCGGGTCGCAGTTTGTCTACTCAACCAACGTGACTGACTACAACCTGATTGCGAGTGGTTTTAAGTCACCATGCGGCAGCGGAACGATCAGCGAGCGGGTCGGGTATCAAAGTGATTGGTATCGGGCGCGGGTAACGACGGAGAAGTTGGTTGGGGTTTCGGCCGAATGCCGCATCGCACGCGCGACATCTGGTTTCCAAGAGCTTAGCAACCTGCCGATAGGAGGTATCCATGATGTTGCCACGTTCCAGAACTATGTTTACGTTGGCCAACGTGATCCGTCCGACTGGCGTTATAACTATATTAAGGTTTTTGAGACAAGCGGCGACAAACTCACGTTGGTCAACACATTAGGTGTGAGATCGACAGAGCAGCTTGCTACCTTCGATCACTATCTTCTTAGGCTATGGGCGGATCACTTGGCGATCTATGATTTGAGCGATCCGCGCAATCCACAAGAAGTAAGTCGGATCCAAAACTTCCCTTTGACCTTCCAGTATTCCGCAAGTGAAATGACCGTTATGGGTAACCAGGTCTGGATTTCGTCAGGTAAGGAGGTGTTTGGTTATGATCTCAGCAACATTACTAACCCAACCCTGCTTACAGTCTATAGGCCCGGATTCCCTACTTACCCTCTAGCAGGCGCATCAAACATCATTTGGATAGTTGCCTCGCGCTTTTCAACTGGTCCGCTAAAGGTGGTGGATGTGTCGAATCCAGCTAGTCCAGTGCTTCTAAGGGAGATCGATGGGTCTTTCTTCGATGTTTCCGTTCAGGGTAATAAAGTTTATGCTACCGATACGTCTAGGAAACTACATGTTTTCAATATCGATGGCTCACAAAAGCTCAGCGAAACAAGCCTACCCAGTGACGCTTTCTACCAGATCGAATTGGGTGAAAAGTATATGGTCCTCATACCTAATAGAAATGGAGCATTGGTGTATGATCTCTCCAATCCTGCTGGGATCGATCTCCTTGGTCAAGTTGTTAGCGATACTTATGCTCGCTGGGCGGCATTCGATGATGACGATATTTTCCTCAGTACAGAAACGACACTACGCATGGTACGGGTCGATCTAGCGGCGCCGGCTGATGAAAGCGTGACTGTATGTGACAATGTTGGGCATTGCGTGACGCAAAAGTTGGCTGCCCGTTCAGTCGAACAGACACCGACGCTAATCGAAGACGACCCCGTCTCGATTGGCATCAATATATCGCAAGAGAGCCTGTTGACGGCGACGCAGACGATCACTGTGAGTGGGTTTGCCGTAGCTGACGCAACCCTCACATCATTAGAACTGTCGCTCGATGGAACGCCGTTCTATAGTCAGGATTGGGCAAGCGGCACGATATCAAGGACAGAGTTTGTCGCATCGGTGTTGATTGATGAGGAAGGTCGCCATACGCTCTCCGCCCGCGCTACAGATGCGAACGGTCATACCTTCCTACAAACGTATCGTGATCCAATCATCCTTGACACAAGCGCACCAACCTTTGATGTAGCAGAATCTACGCTCAACGCAGACGACTTGACAGGCGGATTCATTACTGTCGGCGGTTCGCTTCGTGAGGTTGGCGGTCTGGGAACCTTTGACGTATTCTTTGACGGCACGCCGCTGCTAAAAACGCCGACTGAAAGCTACACGCGCATACCGTACTATCTGGGAGATAGCTGGTCGGCGCAGATTCCCGTTGACCTGTTCAACTTGCCTGACGGTGAAACGGCTGACTTGACGATCCGCGCCGTCGATGTGGCGGGGCGCGAAGTGACGCAGACCGTCCCGATCTTGCTCGATGTGGTTGCGCCAAGCGGTCACAACCCCGTTGTGACGTTCAACGGCGCAGCGTTGGGCGCAAACGATACGCTCAACGAGACGGGAACGCTCGAACTGACGTGGGAGGCTGGCACAGGCGGCGACGTGCGGGCGGGCTGGTTGGTCGATGACCAGCAGTTCGTCGGCGACGTGGCGGCAAGCGGCACGATTTCGCGCACGACGGGTGAGGCGCAAACGGTGACGGCGCAACTGTTTGTCACCGATGCGGCTGGCAATGTGGCAACTTACGAGGTCGGTCCGATCTACGTCGATAGCCCGCAAACACCTGACGTGACCGCGCTCGACTACGGCGGCTGGCGCAATTCAGGGTGTGCGCTGCTCGGCACGGATGTGCGGGCGCGTGACCATGCGCTGGCGTTTGCCGCGCTCGATGCAGCGCAAGCGTTCTATACGACGTGGGATGCCGACACGCTCCGCATGACGTGGACGGGCGCAAATTGGAACGACGACGGCGATCTGTTCATCTATCTCGACACGACGCTCGGCGGCAGTGACCGCGCCTACAACCCGTATGGCACAGACGATACGCTCGTCTACCTGCCCAGCACGGCGGGGAACGGCGGCGCGAGTCGTGACGGTGGCGACACCCGTGCGATTTCACAACAGCGGTGGAATCGCAACGGCAGTCGGGAAGCGTTGGCTCCGACGGATGTTGGATTTGGAGCCGACTATGTGATTTATGTGGAAGATGGTGATACCGCTTCCTTGTATTGGTGGGACGGCGCAAGCTGGGTCGCCACGCAGGGATTGGACTATCTGTTTGACGGCAATGCGACGGAGCTTGGGGTGGCGTTTGACAAGATCGGTATGACCGACCCGAACAACCAGCCGCTCTCCATCGTCGCCATCGCCAGCGAAGAGGACGACCTGCGGATTTGGGGAACGGCTCCCGCCAACAACCCCGTGAACAGTCCGCGACTGCTCGAACACGCGCTGGCGGATGACGTGCATCTGTTTGCGCTGACGCAGGCGTATCGCTGGTCGAATGTGGGGGCTGGCGTGTGTCCGAATGGATCGGTTAACACGGGGCGGACGGCTGGGGCAAGCACCCAACGGAATAATGTGTTGACGCAACTTTCGGCCGAACCCGCCGCCCAATCATGGCGATTCTTAGGGGATAGCCTGTTTGACGTGATGGCAGAGGTTCCGCTATTTGCCGATGCCGCCAACTGGGATGCGGGTCTGGCTGATTTGTGTGCCGACAATCCGAACGCGCCAGCGTGCCAACGGACGGCCGAGGGGCGCACACGCGGCGCAGCCTCTGAAGACAAGGCAGATCGCTTGCCCGGCGCACCGGGTTCGCTGGGAACGACGCGCCCCAACAGCCAAACACGCGCCGCCGCCGCTGGTGGTGAGACGTGGGATGCACACGATGAACTTTTCGGCCGACAGGCAAACACCCACGTCGTCGGTGATGGGGACGCGGTTCTCTATCAACTGACGCTGACCAATCGCGGCGACACAACCGCACATGCCGTCATCGCCGACATGTTGACGTTTGGTCCCTTGCGTCTGCCCGACGGCAACGCCAACAGCGACCAGTTTGGCGACTTCTATTCGCTGATCGTGTCGCTGGGCGATCTCGCGCCCGGTCAATCGGTGACGTTGGACGTGAACGGCGTGATCGACTTTGGGTTTGACGCGGGTAACTTGGCGGGTGGTCTCGCCAACCTCGATTTGGTCGTCTATGACAGCGACGGCTCGCCGTTCCACAATCAGCTAGAGTGGGCGTTTATGACCTACGCGCTCGACCAAACGGCTCCCACCGTCGGGCTTGACCCCGACTCGCTGTTGATCGGCGGCGGCGATCAGACGCTCAACGGCTTTGCGTTTGACGAGTCAGAGATCGCGCAGGTTGACCTACGGATTCAAAAGCCATCAGGTGCAACGACGCAAGTTAGCTGCACGGATGGTGTCAGTGATGGACGCTGGGCGTGTGAATGGTCGGCCGATGGTGCAGAAGATGGGGACGTGTATCGCGTTCGCGCACGAGCAACGGACGAGTATGGGCAGCAGGGGGATTGGACGGCGTGGCTACCGCTGACGGTGGACACCATCGTGCCTGCGTTGACGCTCGGTTCTGACGCGGCAATCGCCATTGCAGACGGCGTGCTGGGGCAGAATGAGGCGACGCTGGCGGGTTCGTTGACCGACAATCGACTGGTGCAAGCGGTGGACATCTGCGACGAAAACGACGTATGCGAACGGCGCGAGGTGGTCGTGACGGAATCGACGCTGCCGCAGACGGTGCATGTGTACGACGATGTGCCAGCGGTGGCACTGCCGCTCGGCGCAGAGCAGGGGTGTCAAAGCGGCAACGAAATCCATCGCGTTTTTAGCGTCGCTGAGGCGTTCACGGTTGTCGATGTCGAAATTGGTCTGAGCATCGCGCATTCGTATCGTTACGATGTGTCGGCATGGTTGCAAGCCCCAACGGGCGAGTACGTGCCGCTGCTGTGGGATGCGGCTGGGCAAACGGCGAATTACGACGTTTGGCTGTCGGATGATGCGGACGGCGTGGTGAGCGCGGATCGCGGCGATCACACGCTGGGTGCGGGGCATTACGAGAATGTGCTGCGACCCGTCGGCGTGTTGAGTTCGTTGCGTGGATTGGCGGCGCAAGGGGATTGGGTGTTGGTGCTGTGTGATTACTTCACATCGGCCGATAATGGCTCCTACCAACGCGCAACGCTCCAGCTAACGGCCGGCACATTGCCCACCAACACCGACGCAACATGGTCGTACACCGTGCCGATGACGAACAGCATCGAGACGGAAGAGCCTGTTAATCTGTCGCTTTATGCGGTGGATAGTGCGGGGAATCGTTCTGTTGCAACACCCGTGAACGTGTTGCTCGACACGATTGCGCCAGAGGTTGCGGTTGAGGTGGCATTCGGCCGAAATGTCACCATCGACGCGGCCGATACCAACGGCATCGCCTCCGTCTACATCGAAGCACACTTCTCACAAAATCGGGTCGTCATTCTGCCCGTTGAGGTGCGCGACACCGATTGGCACATCGACATGCCGCAGACGGATGAACAGACGTACATGTTCTACGTTGTCGCTATCGACAACGCGGGGAACGTGATGCGGGTTGGCGCATTCTCGACGTTGGATGGGCAGTTTGATCTGTATCTGCCGATTGTGGCGAAGGATTAGCGGCAAGGTAGTGACGGTGTCGTCACCTATCGAGTCAAATTCGGAATGGTTGCAAAAACCTGCCACATCTCAAGAGGGACGCAACTTGCGGGTCAAGATGTAATAGTTGAGGCTGGAGGGAGTGCCATACTTTAAGTGGTGCTTGGAGATGTGGTGAGCAGAAACGCCCAAGTGGAGTAGCTCACGAATGCGGTCACGGTCTTTGTCGTAGACGCTATTCTGGATAGTGCCTTTGGGTTTGCCGAGCTGGACACCTTGCGCTTTTTTGGCGGCGAGAGCCTCTTTGGTGCGACGACTAATCATCATGCGCTCCATGTGAGCAAAGAGCGAAAGGAATGTCACCATGGTAAGTGACTGAATATCATCCACGCCTTTTTCCAGCCGCAAATTTTCCTTCAAAATCAGAATCTGCACGCCAGCGGCAAGCAACTCATCGATCAACTCAATCACTTCACCAGTGCTACGTCCGAGCCGACTCAATTCAGTGACAATGAGGGTGTCACCATGCTCAAGGCGGTCAAGCAACTCTTCGATACGCCGTTGCCGCTTGGTGCGACGAGAGGAAGCAGAGACGGCGATAAAGTCGCTGATGCGAATCCCTTCCCGACGTTCGTATTCCAAAATCTCCAGCTTTTGGTTGTTGAGGTCTTGGGTGTCGGTGGAGGTGCGAATGTAAGCCAGAATCTTGCCCATTTGTTGCTCAAACGAAAATAACCTAATTCTCGTCACAATCTGTGTCATCGTCTATCATCTTGCGGGATTGTATCGCTTGTCAACCCTATTCAGCAAAACGGACATAAATCTATGTCAAATTCCGCATTTTCACATGACCTCATCTTGCAGCACGCGACCTTGAGCGACGCTGACCGTCGAGAAATCGCCAAACGCCGCAGAGCGCACACTCAACTTGGTTTTGGTTATCAGCTGGCCTTTGTCCAAATCACCCATCGCTTTCCAGTGACCGAACCGCTTGAGATCGTGGATGAGCTACTTGTCTATGTCAGTGTGCAACTCAATATCAACATCGCCGCAATTGAACAATACACACAACGTCGTCAAACGATCAGCGAACATCGCCAAGCGATTATCAACTACCTCAATCTCAATACATTTGGAGACGAGGCACTCAAGCTCCTTGAACCCTATCTATTCAATGAGGCTTGCCGTCTGTTAGAGACAGAGGCGCTTTTGAATCAGGCCAAGCTGTTTCTGCGAACTGCCAATGTTTTACTGCCAGCCGACAGCACACTGCGCCGCATCATCATCACACAACGTCATGCGGCTCGCAGTTACATCTACGAACGCATCAGCGCACAACTGAGCCAACCATTGCAAGCACATCTGGACGAATGGCTGGCCTCAACTGCCCAAAAGCGTTCAGCATTATTTAGGATAAAGCAACCACCAAGCCATCCCACACCCAAAGGGATGGTTCAGCTCGCTGAGAATCTAATTGCCATTGGACTGTCTGGCGTGCTGTCGCTTGATCTGAGTTGGCTCAACAACAACTATCAACGCAGTTTAGCGCGTTATGCCAGCCGCTGTTCGGCTGACCGCTTGCTGCAACTACTCCCCGCACACCGTTATGCAACGCTCGTCTGTTTCCTGCGCCAGACCTATCACAGCACCACAGACCATGTGGTTGATATGCAGCATAAGCTGTTGAACACCATTCACAAACGCGCTCAAAAAACTGTCGATGCCGAGAATCGTAAGCGGCGACAAACACTCAATCGCGCCTTGCATTCATTCACCACACTTTCCCAAATACTCTTGGACGACGAGATCACTGATGGTCAACTGCGTGCAGCAGCATTTGAAAAGATCGAACGGGACAAATTGGCAAAACAAGCGGCAATGGTTGAGAGCTGGTTGACTGGTATCTACAGTGACCCCTTCTACTTTGTTCAACGTCGTTTTTCCTATATCCGTCGCTTTGCACCCGCCTTTATCGATGCCATTACCCTTGTGGCTGAAGATGATGGCGCAATGGCTGATTTACTAGCCGCATTTACGTTGCTCAAAAAGCGCAACCATACACGATTACGCCAAGAACTTCCGAGCGATACACCCATTGGCTGGATACCCAGAAAGTGGCGCAGATTCGTGATTGTTGAGGGCAAGATCAATCGCGCTGCATGGGAGTGTGCGTTGCTGACCGTTATTCGTGACCAGATTCGTGTTGGGAATCTCTATGTGCAGCATAGTACTCGTTTCGGCCGATTGGCTGACTTGTTTATTCCAGAAACGGCATGGCAACAGCAACGCACACAATTTTTTCAGCAGGCGGGATTGCCTGCTGACCCAGATGAGGCCGTGACTTATCTCACCCATCGCTTGCAGACAGCTTATGACCGTTTTCTAGCAGGTCTAGCAACCAATCCGTTTGCCTCCATTGACGACGGTTGGAAATTGTCAGTCGATGCGACCGATGAGCTATCTGCGACTGAGATTGAAAAACTCGCAATCCTCCGCCAATGGCTCAAAACGCAACGACGACAGATTCGACTCCCCGATTTGTTGATCGAGGTTGACAACGACCTGCATTTTTCATCTGCCTTTCTGCTTCCCAATCAACAACGAACTTCCGCTGAAATCTGTCCGATCATTGCCGCCATCATGGCGCATGGCTGCAACATTGGCATTTATACGATGGCAACACTGACCGACAACGTCACCTATCCACAACTCGAACGGATTACAGATTGGCAGATGACCGACTCCGCCCAGCGACAGGCACTGGCAATGGTTGTCAACGCAATGAGTCAGCTACAGATCACACAATCTTGGGGTGCCGGCACAACGTCAAGCAGTGATGGGCAACGCTTCCGCTTCAAACGCAATGTCTTGCAACAAAATTGGAGTCATCGCATGAACGATTATGCGCTTGAATTCTACTCCTTCATCGCTGATAACTATGCCCCTTTCTACAGCACCGTCATCGAATGCAACAATCGTGATGCGGCATTTGTGCTCGATGGCCTTCTCTATAATGAGAGCGATTTGATGCTCACAGAGCATTACACCGACACACATGGGTACACTGAGCTTAACTTCGCCGCCTTTGCCATGCTCGGTCGCCGTTTCTCACCACGCATTCGCGGCATTCAGCAGCAGCGCATCTACTACATTGACGACGATTACGATTACGGCGACCTCGCCCCCTTGCTGGCGCGTAAAGACCATCGCATCAATCTCAACATCGTTTACGACCAATGGAACCACATCGGTCACTTCTACGCTTCTCTCGCCTCTGGTCACGTCACTGCATCAACGGCTCTCAGGCGCTTGGTTGCCTACAGTGGTAAGAATCGTTTCTATCGCGCCAACCGCGAGCTTGGTCGCATCTTCAAAACGGAACACATTTTGCGCTACCTTTCCGACCCGCTCGTTCGTCAAAAGGTGCGGCGCGGCCTCCTCAAGAGCGAGCAACTCCACGCGCTGGCTCGTCAAGTCGCTTATGGCAAACAAGGCACGATTGATGCCCGTGATTGGCATGGGCAGCGCAACACCGCTAGCTCCCTCACCCTCATCATGGCTTGCATCATCTACTGGCAAGCCAAAGAGATTTCCCGTGCCATCCAGCACGGCGACCCTGATGCCGCTGGCGTTGATCTGTCGCTGCTTTCTCGCATCAGCCCCATTCGTTGGAGCAATGTCATTCTCTATGGTCAGTACTTTTTTGACCCCTCCCTTGTTCGTCCCTAGCGTGCATTTTCGCACGTTTATGGACTCTGTTGGCGAAATCAATTGAGAGCCGAAATGCGGAATGCTCCCGTATAATTTGCTGGAAAGTAGATCAGAAGGAGCAACAATGTTAACCCCCGAATATTTTGACGAAATACCAGAAATGACGGCAGAAGTAGCGAATGCAATCTTTCCAAAAGGCAATAAATTGATGAAATTGCGCGATGAGTTAGGGGTGGTGTTCGAGGACAGTGAATTTGTGCGATTGTATTCAAATAAGGGACAGCCAGCGGTGAGTCCCAGTTGTCTGGCGATGGCGACAGTGTTGCAATTTATGGAAAACTTGACCGATAGAGAGACAGCGAATGCAGTTAAGACAAGGATAGATTGGTCGTGTCAGACATAATGCGTCTCCAATTAGTAGTTTAAGGGTTTGAGGGCTGAGAAACAAGGACAAAAAACTTGTAGGCTCTACCGCGTTGTAGACGATAGACTAAGAATTGCTGGTCATG
>JAUIAP010000001.1 GCA_030425205.1 Anaerolineae bacterium | reverse complement strand
TTGCCTTTGCCTCAGCTTTCTTCTCAGCAAGCGATTGATTTAGTTATCAAACATCTCGATAATCGCACCCGTTCTCGTAAATCCCGGCTACGCAAGCCTTTCAGAGAACGAATGTGACATTGTCAAAGTACACAGTAGTCAATGGGCGAGCCAGCGTACAGGTGTTGGGATTTTCGGCCGATGGCACACGCCTGCTCACCAAAGGTGCAGGGGTTGATCTGTATGATGCCAAGACGGGCGATAAGATCGAGCGACTAAATCCTGAGTTTGAGCGATTTTCGGCCGAATTTATGGGCGACTTCCCCCAATTGGTCGCCGTAGGGAGTGAACTAATCGAATTTTACGATCTTGAAGGCGAGTTATTAAGCACGTGGACAGCCGATCCCGGTGAGAGCACCGCTGGATTTGCCGCGCTTTGGGAATCGGATGCCTTCGCACTGGCACAACAGGATGGCATCAACTTCTATCGCATGTCAGATGGCGTGCAATATACGCAGCTCCCCAACTCGGCAGGCATGAGTCAGGTTGTCAGTTCGGCCGATGGCACAACCCTTGCTGCATACCATAAAGAAAGCGACCGACTACACGTTTGGCCCCTTGCCAACATCAGCAATGCCATCACAATTAGCGAAGCAGACAGTCCGCAAGCACTCCATTTAAGCAATGATGGTCAACGGTTGGCGGCGTTCAATGACCGCGGCGCGTTTGTGTGGGAGACAGCGACAGGCAGCGTTCTGATGTCTGTTGAGAAACTTGAGTTCGAGGTGGATGAATTGGCATTTTCGGCCGATGGCACAACCCTCGCCGTTGGCTATTCTGATGGTTATGTCGAAGTGTGGTCAGTGGCTGATGAGGCGATCGTGCAACTATTTCAGCATCCACGCTCACTCTACAATCTTGCACTCTCCCCCGACGGATCAATGCTGGCAGTTGGCCTGCATGACGATGCGATTGTGACCAACGTGACGCCAGAAGATCGGGCGGCAATCCGATTGCGCGCCAACAGCAGCAATCCCAACGGCGCACAGTTTCTGACATCCAGCACACCTTATATAGAAACACAACCGGGCTTTGCGATTGTGTGGGAGATTGCGCCATAGTGTCTCGTCAGGTAATTTAACACGCGCATTCAGAATGTCGTTCACGTTATGCAAATTTCGACAAAAATGCCAGATCGAGCTGTTACCTCAACTGTTTGCTAAATCTTTCTCATTTCGCATTTTGTGAAAGTTGGGCAAGTTTATTAACGAAATTGTGGTGAATGTGTTCTCGATGGGCTGATTTCGGCCGAATTTAACCCTCCGCTCCAACAATAAGTTTACATTTTCTTAACAGAAAAATTGCTTGTTGCAAAACTAGTGTTGATCTGTTTATAATAAATGGGGTTTTTTAGTGACATATTCGTGACACTAAAAGGTCAAGGCCTTTAGACACGTAATACATAGGAGAAGATTGCCATTTGAAAAATCGCCGTAATTTCCCCCCTCGCAAATACGATGCTGCCTCTAGGCACATCAATATCACGCGGCTTGATCAACAAGACCGTGCATTTCTACTCAAAAATTTTAGGAGAAACTCATGAAGACAAAATTACTGTTTTTACTAACAGTCATCGCCGCAATACTTGTTGCATGTGGTGCACCTGAGACTGTTGTCGTTACCCAAATTGTTGAAACCGTTAAGGAAGTCGAAGTTCCTGGTGAAACGGTTGTCGAAGAAGTTGTTGTAACATCAGTCGTTGAAGTTGAAGTTCCCGGCGAAACAGTCGTCGAAGAAGTCGTTGTAACTGTTGTCGCTGAACCAGAACCAAGTGACCGCACAGGTGCATGGCTTGACACGATCGTTTTCGTTCAAGAGCCAAACCAAGATGCTGCAATTGCACGTCTCGCTGCTGGCGATATCGACATGTTCGCTGACGACGTTGCTGGTGCAGCTGTCCTTCAGGCGATTGCCGATGCTGGTAACATCACGACTGTGACGCAGTATGGTCTCTACGATGAAATGTTCTTCAACAACGGCACATGTGCTGATGAGAACGTTCTGAACCCCTTCCAAACCGACCGTATGCGTGAGGCGATGAACTGGATTATCGACCGCGACTACGTTGCTGACGAACTTTACGGTGGCTTGGCTGTGCCAAAATACACTGCAATTTCTGAAGCTGGTGCGATTCGTGGGGTAATGGCGGCTGAAATTCGCGCCATCGAAGCTGAATACGCTTATGACTTCGAACGTGCCCGTACCATTGTCACTGAAGAGATGGAAGCAATGGGTGCAGAAATGGTCGATGGCAAGTGGAACTTCAACGGCGAGCCTGTCACATTGATCGGCTTGATCCGTATTGAAGATACCCGCCTCGAAATTGGTAACTACTTCGCTAACCAACTTGAAGAACTCGGTTTCACCATCGAACGCATCGAACGCACATCTGGTGAACTCTCTCCAATCTGGATTTCTGGCGATCCAGCCGAATGTCAATGGAACTGGTACACCGGTGCGTGGAGCCAAACAGCAATCTCGCGTGACGATGGCTCAAGCTTCGAGCAGTTCTATACATCTCGCGTCCTCCCATGGCCGAACTCGCAAGTTTTGACCCCATCAGAGGAATTAGACACATTGTCTCTGCGTCTCAACAACAGTGATTACGCTGACTTGGAAGAGCGCGATGCGATGTACGCGGAAATCTTGCCCCTCGCCGCACAAGAATCTCCTCGTGTTTGGATCACAAGCCGTACAACGCTTGTTCCATACAGCAACGAAGTTTCTGTAACCTCTGATCTCGCAGCAGGTGTTAGTGGTGCTGGCCTTTGGTCTAAGACCATTCGTTTCGCAGGCCAAGAAGGTGGCTCAATGAAGATCGCACTGCCAAGCGTCTTCACAGAGCCGTGGAACCCAATCGGTGGTTCTAACTGGGTCTTCGACAACATGGTAAAACGTGCAATCGGCGAATCTGGTATTTACACCGATCCTAACACAGGAATTGGCGTTCCAAACCGTGTTGAGCGCGCTGAAGTTGTCGTTCAAACTGGCTTCCCCGCCAGCTCATCGAGCGAATGGGTTGAACTCTCCTTTGAAGATGAGATCGTAGTTCCAGATGACGCATGGGCAGACTGGGACGCTGTAAACCAAGTATTCATCACCGCTGGTGAAAAATACACGGAAACGGAAACAGCCGTATTCAAGAGCACGGTCTACTACCCAGAAGATATGTTTGACACCATCACATGGCACGATGGCAGCCCACTCTCAGTTGCCGATTTTGTCATGCTCATGATCACGACACTTGATCAAGGTAAAGTGGACAGCCCTTACTATGATGAGTCAGTGACCCCAAGCCTCGATCAGTTCTTGTCTGCGTTCAAAGGTGTGCGCATTGTCTCGACCGACCCGCTCGTGATCGAACATTATGGCAACAACCCTCAACTCGACGCAGAAAACACAGTCGTATCATGGTGGCCAGTTTACTCCCTTTCTGACGCTGCGTGGCACAACATGTCAATCATGTTGCGTGCAGACGGCAATGGTGATTTGGCTTTCACACCAGATAAGGCAACGTTGAATGAAACTGAGCGTATCAACATGATCGCGGGCCCATCGCTGGGTATCCTCCAAAGTACACTCGTATCGGCAACCGATGAACTGTTCATCCCTTATGCACCAACATTGAGTGAATACTTGTCAGACGACGAGATCACTTCACGCTACAACAACCTCGCAGAGTTCGCACGCCGCTATGGTCACTACTATCTCGGCACGAACACCTACTACCTGCAAGGTGTCTTCCCAGTTGAAGGTCAAGCGATCTTGGAACGCTACGAGCCACATCCAGATGCTGCTAACCGTTGGTCACAGTTCTCAGCTGCTGCACTTGCAGAGATTGAAATCGATGGCGATAGCCGTGTAACAATCGGCGATGAGGCAGTCTTCGATATCTTCATCGATGGATTGGGCGAGCCTTACGCAATCGATGACATCAACAACGTCACTTACCTGCTGTTCGACGCCACAGGCGCGCAAGTTGGAACAGGCGCAGCGGAAGCACTCGCTGATGGCGAATGGCAAGTTGTACTCGATGGTGACACAACGAGCGCACTACCTGAAGGTTCTAACCGAATCGAAGTTGTGGTCGTCTCTAACATCGTTGCACTGCCAAGCCTCGGCTCGTTCGAGTTCGTGACAACACCATAGAATAATCTTAGGGCTGGCAAGGAGTAAATGGCTCCTTGTCAGCGGTCACTATGGCGATAGTGTCATAATGACCACTTTTGTGAGGGCGGGTAAGTCTCGTCCTCACTCTCCATTTAATCTACAAAGTATCTGATATACTTATAACCCACGCACTAAATTCCACATCAATTGTACTTTGCCAAGCTGTTGTAGCCTTATCAGCAAAGTTTTAACAAATATGATTTAAGAACACTTGGATAGAAGTGTCAGATTGGTATTGATAAAACTTTGGTCATAATGTTGTGGGCAACTTGGTTAAGAGGAGATGGCAGGTCTATGAGCCAAGAAGCACTTACACCAGGTGCAGATTTTGAAGCAACCATGGCGGAATCATCGCGTAAAGCGCGAAGTCAAACATTCCTACGGTTGTTTCGTTATACGTCATTACGCTTAGTTGCTCTGTTTTTTACAGTGGTCGCTGGTGTTTATGTGACGGTCCTCGTCGCCAACATGGGCGGCTATGTTGATGAAATACGCAAGGGACAAATCCGCGAACAAGTTGTTCTTGCAACCACCACTGACATCGTCTTTCAACAATTGCCAGAAGCCGAAAAATTGGAAATCATAAATTCAAGGGTTGCCAATGCGGAAGCGCGTTTTGGGTTAGATCAACCGTTTGCAGTCCGCAGTTTTCGCTATCTGATCAATGCGCTCACTTTAAATTTGGGTTTCTCAGAAGCACTTGTCAGTGATAGCGGCTCAAGAGCAGTGAGCAACATTATCTTGGAGCGTTTGCCATCGACACTGGTTTTGTTTGGGACGGCAAACTTGCTTTTGTTCTTTATTAGCCTGTTTGTTGGACTGAGTCTTTCACGTCGCTATGGCAGCTTTATGGATAAGGTCATTTTGACTCTTGCGCCTAGTTCAGCCGCACCTGGTTGGTTCTACGGGATTTTCTTGATCCTGATCTTTGCTGGTCTCTTAGGCGTTTTACCATTTGGCGGGATGGTTGGCGCACCTCCTCCAGACACGACAGTGGGCTACGCCTTAAGCTTGATGCGCCATATGATTTTGCCGGTTAGCGCAACATTGCTCAGCGCGATCTTTATCACCATCTACGATTGGCGGACATTCTTTTTGATTTATGCCAGCGAAGATTATGTCGAGATGGCGAAGGCAAAAGGTCTTCCAGATCGCATGATTGAGCGTCGCTATGTATTGCGCCCAACACTTCCAAACATCATCACACGGTTTGCCCTATTGCTGATTACGCTTTGGGTCGGTGCGATTATTCTTGAAACCGTATTCAACTGGCCGGGTATTGGACAGTTATACTTCCAAGCAATTGGCGCTTACGACACACCAGTCATTATTGCCAACACCGTTGTTTATGCCTATTTGCTCTCACTCACGGTCTTCCTGCTTGATTTTATCTACGCACTGGTCGATCCACGTGTGCGTGTTGGTGGAGGGTAAATTCTCATGAACTTAGCACAAAGAGCTAATCAGTTACGTCATTACCCATCTGCGGTTCTTGGCTTGCTCATAATAACCATCTTGCTGATTGTCTCGATCGTTACACCATTTGTCATACCGTATAGTGAAGCGGTAATCATGTGGCGTGGTGGTGAGGACATCTGGTCGGAAACGCCGCGCAATGCAGGACCGACTTGGTACAATTGGTTTTCACGTACAAAATTACCCACAACCATTCGCTTTGCGAGTGCAGAAGGGGATGGGGCTGTATCGGAAGAGGTGATTTCGGCCGATACGCGTGAAATCATCTACACCTACGAATTTGACTATCAATTCGACGACTTTCCACCCGAGCTCATCCTCTTTGCAGAAGCCTCGTTTAATGACAAACAACCCTTTGTCGAAATGACATGGTTTACGCCAGATGGACGAGAAATCCGCGCCGGCGATTTCTCACCGGGTAATTCGTCCTCATTCCGCTTTGCGCAAGACACCCGCCTACAGCGTCGACTTGAACGCTCATCTGGCATCGACGGCGTTCCCGTAACACGTGGGCTGTTTGACAATCCCGATATTGAGGGGCTACAAGTTCTGAAGGGAACTTACCGTTTGGAAGTTAACGGCTTGCTCTTCGAGCCTGATTCTGAGCTTGATACGACCTTTGTCAGCTATGGACTATTGCACGGCGTCGCCGGCACAGACCACAAACGACGCGAGCTTTCGATTGCCCTACTCTGGGGAACCCCCATCGCAATGGCATTTGGATTGTTGGCCGCAATCGGCACAACGGTCACGACGATGAGTATTGCAGCAATTGGTGTTTGGTTTGGCGGTTGGGTTGATGCAATCATCCAGCGGCTTACAGAAGTCAACAATATCATTCCGCTATTGCCCATCCTAATTATGGTCGGGACTTTTTACTCACGAAGTATCTGGCTAATGCTTGGGTTGGCGATTCTGTTTGGTATATTTGGGCTTCAGATCAAGACTTATCGCGCCATCTTCTTGCAGGTCAAAGAGATGCCTTACATCGACGCAGCACGGGCGTATGGGGCAGGCAACATGCGGATCATCTTCCGCTATCTAATTCCACGTATTTTGCCACTGGTCATTCCACAGATCGTCACACTTGTTCCCGGTTTTGTCTTCCTTGAAGCATCACTGGCTGTCTTGGGTCTCGGTGATCCATTCATCCCAACATGGGGAAAATTGATCAACGATGGCTACACACAAGGCGCACTGTATAACGGATTCTATTACTGGATTCTCGAACCAGCCGTGTTGCTTACAATCGCGGGTTTAGGCTTTGCCGCTGTCGGCTTTGCGCTAGACCGCATCTTCAATCCAAAATTGCGGGAGCTGTAGTACGATGAGTAAAAAAGACCTACTTTCTGTGAGAAATTTACGACTGCATTTTCAGACGCGCGCAGGCGTCGTGCAGGCGGTCGACGGCATTGATTTTGATCTTCCAACCAACAAGGCGACGGTCGTCATCGGTGAATCTGGGTGTGGAAAAAGCTCCCTCGCAAAAGCGATTTTGCGCCTACTACCCAACAATGTGGCATCGTTTGACGGCGAAGTTTGGCTGAACAATGAAGACATCATGTCGTTGAGCAATGAGGAGTTTCGCAAGCAAATTCGCTGGAAAAAGATAGCGATGGTGCCGCAAGCGGCAATGAATGCTCTGAATCCCGTGATGCGTATCGGCGATCAGGTGGCTGAGCCAGCGATGGTGCATCTTGGCATGAACCGCAAAGAGGCATTGGCTCGTGCATTGACGATGTTTGAGCAGGTTGGTGTGCCGGGGGATTTCCTGCACCGCTATGCATTTGAGTTAAGCGGTGGGATGCGCCAGCGTGCTGCGCTCGCAATGTCGTTAGTGACAGAACCGCAGCTGGTCATTCTTGACGAGCCCACCTCTGCGCTCGACGTATTGACGCAGGCAAACATCATGAACTTGATGAAGCGTGTCAAGCGTGATCTCGATACCAGTTTCATCTTAATCACGCACGATATTGCCACATCAAGCGAGTTGGCCGACAACGTTGCCGTGATGTATGCGGGACAAATTGTTGAAGTAAGTGATGCAAAACACTTCTTCACAGAACCACTCCATCCTTACTCACAGAAACTGATGGCAAGTGTCCCCCGTTTGAAGCAGACGGTTGAGCCTGACTTTATCACTGGGCAGCCACCCAGTCTGTTAAATCCACCAACAGGGTGTCGATTTGCAGATCGCTGTCCAGCTCGCTTCTCAAAGTGCGATGAAGAACCACCGATCATCGTGATCGATGAGGATCGTAAAGTAAAGTGCTGGTTGCACGTTTAAGCGGAGGAGAATTAGGATGAGTAAATTAAACGGAAACGATCAGGCACTGCTGCAACTCAAGGATTTGCACGTCTGGTATGAGTTAAAGAAGTTTGGCTTTGGACATGCAGGCTATGTCAAGGCTGTTGATGGCGTCTCGTTTGACCTGAAACAGGGTGAGGCGATGGCTTGTGTGGGTGAGAGTGGTTGCGGGAAGTCGAGCTTGATGAAAACGATCATTGGGTTAAATCGGCCGACTTCTGGCGACGTGATCTTTGACAACACAAAATTGACAGAGACGCAAGGGGAAGACCTGCGTCTTTACCGCGCAAAAATCGGTTATGTTCAGCAAGACCCCTTCGGTGCGCTGGCGAGTTTCATGACCATTAAGCGCATTCTGGAAGAGCCGCTGATCATCAACGGCTTTACGGACAAGGAAGATCGTCTGCAACGGATTCGCAAGATTCTCGCAGAGGTGAAACTGTCGCCTGTTGAAGAGGTGATGGCAAAATTCCCCCATCAGTTGAGCGGGGGACAGCAACAGCGCGTGGTGATTGCGCGGGCAATGATCATGGAGCCAAAGCTGCTGGTTGCAGATGAGCCAGTGTCGATGCTCGATGCGTCGGTGCGCGTTGAAATTCTGCGTTTGTTGCGTGGCTTGCAAGAGAAGCACAATTTGGCGGTCATCTACATCACACATGACCTCTCGACTGTGCGCTATTTTTCCGAATACATCTTCGTGATGTATGCGGGCGAGGTCATTGAGTTTGCCAAGATGGAGGATTTGCTCGCTGAGCCGAGCCATCCCTACACGCTGGCACTGCTTGAAGCCTCATCAGACCCAGACTATCGAAATGCGCTTGAGATGAGCGAAATCCCACGTGGAGAACCACCAAGTTTGGTTAACCCACCGACGGGCTGTCGCTTCCATCCGCGTTGTCCCGCGTTTATTCCCGGTACTTGCGATGTTAAACGTCCACCCAATTTCATCGTAAGCCCTGAACATAAAGTCGCATGTTGGCTTTTTGATGGAGCTAAAACTGATGCAGATGTCTAGTCGCCTGTTTTTGATTGGCTTTATTTGTGTTTTGACGGGTGCCGTATTGCCGTTTCTGATGGTGATGCGGATTGTGCCCTCAACATTTGTTTTGAACTTTATCGCGTTTTCCACTTCGGTAATCGGGATATTTCTTGGTGTGATTGGTGTTGCCATGCACACGGGATTAAAAAAGCAGAAAGAACAAAATAATGAGTACAGCGATCTGTACAAATTCTAAGCGCGAGTAAAGTCCCTATCGATTGTGCAATCGTTTCTGACCATTGCACGTGCTGAAAGCGAGTTGCGGTTGCGGCTCGCTTTTTTGATCCCTGTGTTTGCTACGTGGGATGGAAAGGGGAGTGAGCATGGTTTTAAGGCGTTTGACCATCTGCAATACAACGTTGAGTGTGTAAGCCATACGAACGCCTAGAGAGCCAATCTCGTTTGCGCGGGAAGAAGCGCAGATTGCAGGAGCGCAATGATAGCGGCGCGAGTGGGTGGCTGGCTGGCGGGGAGTGTTTGTCTCAAACGTTCAAGTCGTGCTTTTGTTACATCTCGAAGGGTGGTGCTGGTCGCAAGGTGGCTGGCTATTTTGGCGGCGAGCTTCGGCCGATCTTTGGCAAGCAGATAATCGGCCGAACTGATAAATATCTCTTCCAGCGCATCTGGTGTGTTAACCTCAATCGCAAGCTGCAATCCTTCCTGCAATGCCACCACGCCATCATCTAAGTTACCCTGCTGCACCAACGCATCACCGAGCATCGCCAGCGAAAGCACAACACTCCGCTGATTGCCTAGCCTGCGCTTGATTTGCAATGCGCGGCGTTGCAACTGTTCGGCTTTGGCATAGTTCTTGCGCTTCCCCTCCGCAACGCTCGCATTTGAGAGTGCCGTCGCCTCCCCGTGTTCAAATTCGAGTTCCTTAAAGAGTGTGGCAGCTTCCATCAAATAGTCGCTGGCCGCGCCAGCGTCGCCCAGCGCGTTCATCAAATTGCCCAAGTTGTTGAGCGCAATCCCAACCCCTAACGTATCGTCCAGTTCACGATTGAGTTGGAGTGCATAGTTTAGATGGGGTGTCGCCTCCACATAGTTGCCAAGTGCTTCATAAGCTAGCCCAAGCATCGTGTGGTTGCGGATGACTGATTCGGTATGTTCGGCACGCAGCGCGATGGATAAGCCATGCGTGGCGATCTTGATTGTGTTGGGGTAGTCGCCTAGCAGCATGGTTGCACGCGCTTGGATGGCGTAGGCAGTCGATGTCTCGACCAATTCGGCCGAATCGTAGGGCGGTGTGTCCTGTTGCTCCAACACAGCTAATGCCTCCGCAACCATCTCAACAGCCAGTTCAAGCTGATTGATGCTGATATACAATCGGCCGATTCGCACCGTCAGCAACGCATTGAGGATCGCATGGTCCGCATTCAATGCGCGGCGTGTGCGGTCAAAAAACGCAATCCCACGATGCCACAGACTGGCCCAGTTAAAAAACTCATAGAGCGGCTGCATCAACAGTCGCAAATTGGTCACATCCGCCTGCGCGAGCCACCAGTTCCAAGCTGTCTCTAAATTGGGCAATTCCCGCTTTATTTCATCAAATTCGACCTTGCGCAACGGTCGATCATCAGCCATCCGCTTGAGTGCCGTCGTGTACCATGTGGCATGGCGACGTGCCATGGCATTCTCATCTGGCAATCTCTCTTTGGCATATTCACGGATGGGCGCAAAGAGGCGAAAGCGGCCATCTTCTAACTGCCGTAGTAGAGAACGCTGGACCAGCGCCTCAAGCTGGTTTGGGGTAGCCTCACAGACGGCCGCCGCCGCGTTGTGTGAGAATGCGGCGGGGAAAATCGATAGTGCTGCCAATAGCTGTTGCAAATCGGCCGAAAGTCGCCCCCATGAATAGTCAAACACTGCGCGCAAGCTGCGCTGTCGCACGGGTAAATTATGATAGCGTGTCGCCAATGCGTCATAGCTATGTTCAATCGTGCGCTGGATGTCGCCGACCGTTTGCTGGCGCGTATTGACAGCGGCCAACTCAATGGCGAGCGGAATGCCGTCGAGCAATCCGCAGATGTCGGCAATGGTGTTCAAGGCAGCGTTGTCGGCCGTGTAGCCATGCTGTTGACGCTGTGCAGCCGTCAGGAAGAGTGTTATGGCGTCAGACCGCTCACTCTCGGCAGCGTGCGCCAAACCATCCAGCTTGACCACGCGCTCTTGAGTAAGACCCGTCTGCTGGCGCGAGGTTTGCAATAGTTTGCAGGCCGGCGCGGCTTCTAAGAGTTGGCGAATGAAGGCGAGCGTGGCTGGATCTCCGCAAAGTTGCTCAAAATTATCGAGGATTAATAGGAGTTCGCGTTGAGCGAGGAAGGCTGCAAGCTGCGTTCGAGGCGGCTGCTGACCTTGAAATTTGAGGTCGAGCGTGGCGGCAATGGCATCGACTAGATTTTCGGCCGAATGTGTCGCCACCAAATCGACAAAGTAAACCCCATCTAAAAACAACCGATTGCGCTCTTGAATCAGCCGATAACCCAACTGCTGTGCGAGTCGTGTCTTGCCTATGCCCCCGATCCCCAGCAGCGTCACCATGCGGGTCTGCGGATCGGCCAACATTGCATAGAGGTCGGCCAGCTCCTTCTCCCGCCCTATAAATTGCGTACCTTGCGATGGCAATTTATATGCCAACGTATCGGGTAATTCTAGAATGCGTCTGTGCAATGCGTGGGCTTGCTCCGACAGTTTAATGTCCAACTCGTCGTTAAATAGCTTTTCGGCAATTGCGAAATGACGCAAGGCAAGGCTGCGTTGCCCTGTGCGTGTCAGAAGCAGCATCTTGATCCGATGGATCGACTCTTGCAGTGGTTCGAGCGCGAGGCGTTTTTCGGCCGATTTTAACGCCGCGCGAAAATCCCCTTGTGCCATCTGCATCTCGATCAATCGTTCCAACCCCGCCAAGACCAACAGCCGCAAACGCTCCCGCTCCAATAGTGCCCAATAGTCAAATGCGGGCGCGTCACGCACGGAAAAGCCCGCCAAAAAATCACCGTGATAAGCGTTGAGAACGGATTGAAGACGGGGCGCGGGGAGCTGCCAGCAGTCAGCCGTCAGGCGTGAACAGTCGGTTGAGACGTTGTCACCAACTGTCACCGTTTGATCGGTTATGTCGACAAACGCCCCAACTTGTTTGCGCAGTTCTGAAAGCACCACCCGCAGATTTGCCTTTGCCTGACTCGCTTCACTTGTGGGAAAAAACATCTCGACTAAACGAGAACGCGGCACAGGTTGTCCTTGCAGCACAACATAGATGAGAACGGCTTCGACTGTGCGCGACGAGAATCGTTTGATCGGTTGACCATCAATCAGGAATGTAACGGAGCCAAGTAGCCTGAGGGAAAGCTGGTGTGCCATAGTTGGATTTTGGATCGTTTCGCCAATGCTAGCAAGGCATGTTATGGCACAGATTTCCCAACAACGCGAATTTTTTGGATCGTTTTTAGATCGCTCATCGGTTATCTTGACACCATAGCATGAAAATCGCTGGAATATGAGCGGTAGGCAGACCAAACTCACGTTCCAAATCGGGAATTGAGATGAGCGAACAAAAGTACAGCACTTACGTGTTACGGATGTGGCAAGATGGCATTGAGTGGCGTGCATCGTTGAAGGACGCACAAGGCGGTAAGCAGCATAACTTTGTTTCGCTGGAACCGCTCGTTGAATTCTTGCATAACCAAACGAGGCAAAAGTTGCCTCCCAACAATGGAGATACCAAATGAGACGTTTATTGATCAGCTTGTTTTTACTGCTTGGGATTGTGGGAACAGTTTCGGCCGAAATCCACGTCCCCACAAACACCTTTGTCGTCACCAGCACCGCAAACAACGGCGCTTCGGGCAGCACAAGTGACGGCGTTTGCACGAGCACGGCCAGCGGTGGTGTCTGCACCCTGCGTGCGGCGATTCAGGAGGCGAACGGCACGGCTGGGACAGATACCATCTCGTTCACCATCAACGGCGCAGGGCCGCACGTCATCAGCCCCTTATCCCCACTTCCGACCATCACAAGCCGCGTGACCATTGATGGCATCACACAGGCCAATGCAAACTGTCCAAACGTGCTAGATCCCGCCGACTTGCGGATTGTGCTAGACGGGACAAATGCAGGGGATGACGCTAATGGGCTGTTGTTGAACGATTCGGCCGATAACAGCGTCATTCGCGGACTTGTCATCATTAACTTTGCTAGTGCTGGAATTGAACTTAACAGCACAGATTTTGTGGACATCGAATGTAACCACATCGGCATCAATGCAGACGGCAGTACGGCTGCTCCAAACGGGACAGGTATCAATATACACAATGCAGCTACCGATAATACGGTTGGCGGCACAACAAACAATTCGCGTACGCAGCGCAATGTCATCTCTGGCAACGCTGGTATCGGCATCTATCTAGATAATCAGGGAAACGCCCGTGCGCTCATTTCAGGCAATTACATTGGAACCGATGAATTAGGAATTACAGCGGTTGGCAATGGTGGACGCGGGATTTACACATCGGCCGATTTGACAACAATTGGCGGAGATGATGTGTATGAAGCCAACGTCATTTCTGGCAACAATCAGGCAGGCATTTACATCATTGGCAACGTGCGCGACACGACAATTGATGGCAACTACATTGGCTTAAACGTATTTGGTTTGGGCGATCTCGGTAATGCGAATGGTATTGCGGTCGTTGATGCAACCTCTTCGCCATTGCGGGTTGACATTGGTTTAAATCGGCCGAATCGTATCGCTAATAACGATTCAAGCGGTATCGTCATCATTGGTGAGAATACGGAAGAGATCACCTTTCGCTTCAATGAAATCTTTGATAACGGCGCACTCGGCATCGATCTCGGCGACGATGGGGTGACCGCCAATGACTTTGTGGACAACGATCCCGGTCCCAACGAGCTACAAAACTATCCCACCATCAACAAGGCGGATAACACAACGGCGCAAGGTTCCGCGATCAACAAGGTCACTGTCGAGGGAACACTATACTCCAATGTCAGCAGCAGCTTCACACTCGACTTCTACTACTCCAATGCGTGCGATCCGAGCGGCTTCGGGGAAGGGGAAGTCTATGTCGGCAGCACCACAGTCAACACCAATGGCGCTCAGGGCAGCGCATTTTTCAGCATCGACTTCGACAACATCAGCGGGACCAACGTCGTACCGCCGACTGATTCCTATCTAACGGCAACGGCAACTGACGCGGATGGCAACACCTCCGAATTTTCACAATGCAAAGTTGTGACCAATGAAAGTACGTTAACCGTCAATACGAACGATGACGAGAATGACGGGACGTGTAATGCTTCCCATTGCTCCTTGCGTGAGGCGATCAACGCCGCAAATAGTATTAACGACCCTGAAAGCGGCACAATTCTGTTTGACGTGTCTGACGGCTACATCAAAATCGGCTCAGCGTTGCCGTCGATTACGCAACAAGTGCGGATTCTTGGCACGTCGCAGACAGGCGCAGCCTGCCCCGTTGATGAGGAAACATCTGCAGTTATCTATGTGCATTTGGACTACGTGGGGGGTGGCACGGTTGATGGGCTACATCTCGCAGCAGGCAGTGATAATAGTCAGATCAGCGGTCTTGCCATTACCAATTTTACAGCGGACGGTATCCAAATCGACAGCGACGACAACTTTATCTACTGCAACCACATCGGCATTGCACCAGACGGTCAGACGCCGGGCGGCAATGCCGAGTCTGGCATCGAAGTGACAGGTGAAGAAAATACGATTGGGGGGGCATTGGCAACCTTGCGAAACGTCATCTCCGCCAATGGCACAAATGGCGTACACCTCTCTGGCGGGCGTTTTAACGACGTTGTTGGCAACATTATTGGGCTTGAGGCCAGTGGTAAAAATCCAGTTGGCAATAAACGGGACGGTGTCCGTGTGGAGAGCAGCCTTTACAATAGTGTCGGCGGCAGTACAGTATCAGAACGCAACATCATCTCGGGCAATAGCTTAAATGGCGCGTATGTCAACAGTACCAACCAGGCCGTTTCATTTAAAGGCAACTACATTGGGCTCACGCTGGACGGCAAGAATGCGGCCGGAAACGACACAAACGGCGTTCACATTAGCGGGGGTTTCCTCAACAGTGTCGGGGGCGCAAATGTTGGGGATGGCAATATCATCAGCAGTAATGGGGGTGCGGGCGTGCGGCTCGATGGGGGTGCAAATGTCGTGACGGTGCAGGGGAACATTATCGGCCGAAGTATCGCAAGCGAATCCGCCCTACCGAACAGCGATCACGGCATCATCCTCAACGGCAGTGGTACATCTAACAACTTGATCGCCGACAACATCGTTGCGAACAACGCTCGGGATGGCGTGCGCGTCTTTAGCGACAGCGGGAATAAAATCTCGCAAAACAGCATTTTCGACAACGGTCAACTTGGCATTGACATCGGCAGCGATGGCGTACAGGTCAACGATAGTGGCGATGGTGATAGTGGTGCAAACACGCTGATCAACTTCCCAGAACTGCTGATTTCGGCCGATAATCTAACCGTCGTAGGCACACTTGATAGCACCGCTAACAGCAACTACACCATCGAGTTTTTCCACAACACGAGCTGTGACCTCAGTGATAACGGTGAGGGAGAACGCTACATCGGTTCACACGATGTTACACTACCCGCCGATGGCACATTCCAATTTACCGCCGTCTTCTACTATCCAGATGTTCCTGTCGGAGATTTTGTGACGGCAACAACAACGGATGCGGATGGCAATACGTCTGAATTTTCCAACTGCCTCCAAGTCACCGACGCATTTATTGTCAACGCGACCAACGACCTCGCTCGCGATTTGGGGGATGGGCAATGTAATGCATCAACGGGATCGGCATTAGGTGGCGCATCCTGCACGTTGCGTGGCGCACTGGAAGAAGCAAACACGGCCAATTTACCGAGTCGCACCATCTACTTTGCCATCGAAGGGGATGCACCCCACACTATCTCACCAGACACAGCCCTCCCCAGTGTCGCAAGCTCCGTCATACTTGATGGCGTGACGTATCAGGCGGATGCGAGCTGTCCTTCCCAGTTGAATGTTATTCTCGACGGTCAGGACTTAACGGGCAGCACAATTGATGGCTTAAATTTCAATGGCAGCAGCGCAGGCAGCACCGTGCGTGGCCTGATTATTGGTAACTTCCCGCGAGCAGCGATCCACATTCGACGAGCCTACATCACAATTGCGTGCAATGGATTGGGTGTTAACGTGTTTGCCTCTGGTGCCAGTTCCAATATGCCCAATCAGTATGGCGTCATGGTCGAGGGGAATCGAACCACTATTGGCGGAAATGCAGTGGCCGACCGCAACACCATTGGCAACAACACACTTGACGGTATTGCGATTCTCTATCCGAGCAACGACTCGATTGAAGACACAACTATCACCAACAACTACATTGGCGTCTCAAAAAATGGGATGGGATATGAGTCAAACGATCGACATGGCGTGAGCGACTTTCGTAGCGTACGCACGACCTTCCTCAACAACACGATTTCTGGGAACATTGAAGATGGAGTTAATTTGAATGAGTCGATTGCGACGACCTTTCTTCAAAATAACATCGGCGTGGGTGCTGACAAAGTGACGGGCATTCGCAACTTTGGCAACGGGATCGCGCTCGGCGGCACGAGCGACACGCAAATTTTGGGCTATACCAGCACAGGCGCAGAAAATGTCATCGCCTTCAATGGTGAAGACGGCATCTATGCGAGCGAGGCGTTTGATCTTGTTGTGACGGGCAATCTGATTGGCATGGGAGTAAATGGGCAAGATCGCGGCAATGGTGGTCATGGCATCTATCTTGACCGCATGAACGGCGCACAGATCGGCGGCTTGTTTGACAATAACTGGGGGGAGTTGAATCTGATTTTCTTCAATGGTGGAGACGGCATCGCCGTTGTGAATGGAACAGGCCATGCACTCGCCCAAAATCTGATCTATGCCAATGACGAAATCGGGATCGACCTCAATGCAGATGGTGCGACCCCGAATGATGGCGCGACTGACCCAGACAGCGGGGCCAATCGTCTGCAAAACTATCCGCTCATTTCATCATCAAACACGGCAGGCGTGACAAGCGGTACCATGTTTGGCGTAAATGGCGACTACGATCTCTACTTCTATAACAATGACGCTTGTGACTCGTCGGGCTATGGTGAAGGGCAACGGCTCATTACAGGCCAGCGCGTGACCATCAGCAGCGGGAATCAAGTGGCATTCAACGTCAACTTAGGGTCACAAACACTCAACAGCCAAGTGACGGCTGTCGCTGTTAACGTGACGACGGGGGATACATCGGAGTTCTCGCCGTGCGCCAACGTGGATCAAGGCCCGCCGACGGCAGTAGCTGTCAGTCAACAGCAGATTGTGAACAGTGTGCAGGGGCGCGGAATTGTGTTGATTATGGTTGTCTTATCGCTGTGTAGCGTTGTGGCGATTGCTCGACGTGAGGCGCGTTATCAACAGGACTAGCGGCGACAGGATGTAGATTTCTTCCCCCTCTCCTAAAGGCGAGAGAGGGGGAAGGTGTTATATCATTAAAATCTAGAGATTTTGCCAAAATCCTGCGGCTAAAGCCGAAGGCTGATACACAAAACGCGCTCAAAGCGCGTTGGTTGCAGTGCGTTTCAATCTACTTTGTGTAACAGAACTTGAACGTGAAGCGGGGGTCGTAGCCCTGTTTTAACCCTGTGCTCTTCATCAGTACAGCGCAAAGTAAATCCTCTCATACCTGCGAAGGCAGATATCCATTCTTTTCTAAGAGCGGTAAAAGCTCTGTTAGCCCGCTTCAGCAATCTGTTTTGCTGTTGGGTCAGCCTGTGCGTTGAGGTCTTGTTCGGCAATGCGACGATCGTAGCGCACCTCATGATCACGCGCCCAGCGACGTAGGCTGGTCAATCCCTTTTCAGCATACCAAGCATAGCGGTCTTTTTTGCCCATGCGTTGCTGTGGCACAGGGAAGAGGCCAAAGTTGGCCTTCATCGGTTGAAATGTCTTAGCTTCGGCATGGGTGACGTAGTGACAAAGCGCGCCGAGCATGGTATTGGCCGGCAAGATGACGGGGTGTTGGCCATTCATCAGGCGTGCCGCATTCATCCCGGCGAGCAAGCCCGTCCCCGCATTGCCAACATAACCTTCAACGCCAACAATTTGACCCGCAAAAAAGAGGTCTGAACGGAGGCGCGTCTGCATCGTGGCGTGTAGCAGTTGCGGCGAGTTGATGTAGGTGTTGCGGTGCATCGTTCCCATACGGACAAATTCGGCCGATTGCAGTCCCGGAATAAGACGTAAAACTTCGCTCTGAACACCCCAACGCAAATTTGTTTGAAAACCGACGAGATTAAAGAGTGAGCCGGCGATATTGTCTTGGCGCAGTTGGACGACGGCGTAGGGACGCTTGCCCGTGCGTGGGTCGGTTAAGCCAACGGGACGCATTGGGCCAAAGCGCAGCGCATCTTCACCCCGTTTTGCCAATACTTCGACAGGCATACAGCCTTCAAAAAAGTGGGCATCTTCCTTTTCAAAGTCACGCAAGGCGGCAGTTTCGGCCGAAATCAAGGCCTGATAAAAGCGCAAATACTCCGCCTTTGTCATTGGGCAGTTGATGTAATCCCCCTCAACCATTTCACCTTCGTCATGGCGTGACTGACGAAAGGCGATGTCCATGTCGATGCTATCGTGGGCGACGATGGGGCAGAGCGCATCGTAGAAGTAGAGATAGTTTTGACCAGTTTGGCTGGCGATTTGTTGGGCGAGATCGGCCGATGTTAACGGCCCTGTTGCAATGATCGTGGGTGTGTCGGGAATGTGCGTGACTTCCTCACGGATCAGTTCGATGTTGGGATGACGCTCGATGGCATCGGTCACCTTTTCGGCAAAGATGTCACGATCAACGGCCAGCGATGAGCCAGCCGGAACGGCACTTTCCGTTGCACAACGCAACAAGAGCGAGCCTAATCCACGCATTTCCGCCTTCAGCAAACCCGGCGCCTTCGTCACATTCATCGATCCAAGCGAGTTGCTGCACACTAGCTCAGCGAGGTTATTTGTCGCATGGGCGGGCGTCGTGCGCGTGGGGCGCATTTCATAAAGTTTGGTGTGGATGCCTCGTTCGGCCGATTGCCATGCGGCTTCCGTCCCCGCCAATCCACCACCTATCACTGTCAATGACTTTTTCATTTTCATTATCTCAAAGACCTTTTAATCGTCATGTCGTTCCATTTCAATGTGGAATGATAGCATATCCAGCATATCTATTTTGGATCGTTTTTGGATCGTTTTTTCTTATGCTTCTTACTGTAGAACTGAGTAGCGTGCTGGCGCAAACGAAGCCTTTGCGTTCCAAACTTGGGAAATGAGATGAGCAAACAACCGTACAGTACATACGTGTTACGTATGTGGCGAGATGGCAGTGAGTGGCGAGCATCAATTAAGGAGGCACGGAATAACAAGCAGCACAACTTTGTCTCGCTTGAATCGCTCGTTGAGTTTTTATATACGCAAGCGGAGCAAACCCCACGCAATGGAGATAAACAATGAAACGTTTATTGATTGGATTATTTATACTGATTGGAATTTTTAGCAGAGGGATCGCGTTTGCAGAAACGCCAGCGGCGATCTTTGTCGTCAACGATGCGGGAGATGCATCTGATAGCGTCATCAATGGGACATGCGCGACCGCTGGCAATGTCTGCACCTTACGTGCGGCAATTCAGGAAGCAAACGCGACGGTCGCGCAAGATACGATTCGTTTCAGCACAGGCGCATCAACGATTATGGTGACGAGTGCGCTTCCGCCCATTGCGCGGCCAATCATCATCGACGGTCAAGCCTGCCCCAGCGGTCTCGATTGGGCTGGTTCAGGCACAGCGTCCATCAGCTACAACGGCGCGAGCGCGGGCGTGGATGGGTTGACGCTGGCGGCGGGCAGCAATGGCAGCACCATTAAAGGCATCGTGATTCGCGGCTTCTCAGGCGACGGCATCCAAGTTGACAGCGACAACAATACGATTCAGTGCAGCTACATTGGTGTTTGGCGTGCCACTAGCCCCTCCAATCCAAATGATCAGATGGGGATTCGTGTCACGGGTGATAACAATCTGATCGGCGGCAACATCGAAACACAGCGCAATTCGATTGATGACAACGCTATGGCTGGCGTTGGTCTGTTTAATGGAACGGGTAATCAGGTTTTTGGCAACTATATTGGCATTCAACGCTTCAACGATAACATTGGCGCAACGACGAGCTTTGGCAACGATGGCAACGGCGTTTATATCGAAGGTGGCAGTGCAAATCTCGTTGGCAATGGCGCGTTTTCGCGGCGTAACATTATTGCCGATAATGGCGTCAACGGCATTCGCATCAACGGTGGCAGCGGTCACATCATTAATTTGAACTACATCGGTCTCGATGTATTAGGTGAAACCGCACTCGGCAACAGCGCGGGCGGGATCGAGGTGGACGACGGCAGCAACATTACGATTCGCAACAATTACATCAGCGGCAACAGTAGTGACGGGATCTTACTGTGGCAAACGACGACAAACACAATAATTGAAGACAATATAATCGGCCGAAATGTCAACGGTAACGCGCTCGGCAATTCAGAATATGGGATCAGCATTTCTGGTTCAGGCGTACAAGGATTGCACATCGAGTCAAACACCATCGCCGACAATGGTGCAGACGGGATCTTGATCAACGACGGTTCAATCAACAATGAGATCACGAAAAATAGCATTCAGGGCAACGTTGGGCGCGGGATTGAACTGGGCAAAGACGGTGTGGACGAGAACGACAAGGGTGATCCTGATGGGGGTGATAACCTTAAACACAACTATCCGATCATCACAGAGGCGAGCAATATTGGTCACATTGAAGGCGTGCTAGACAGTTCGGCGGGTACACACCGCGTTGAGTTTTTCCAAAATGATGACTGTGACAACGCCTCAAATAATGGCGAGGGGCAAACCTATCTTGGCGCAGTCAATGTGACAACGCCGGGTGATGGGACGCTCGTGCCGTTTAGTGTCGATTTTCTGCCGTTTGCAGCGGGCTATGTGACAGCGACGGCGACCGATAGCAATGGCAACACGTCGGAATTTTCGTTATGTGCGGAAATTCAAATTGAGCCGATTCCGCTGGTTGTCAACAGCGATGGCGATGCGGGCGATTCAGATGTGGGAGATGCGATTTGTCAAACGTCGAGTCGTGCGCCAGAGTGTACGCTGCGGGCGGCATTGGAACAGGCCAACGGATTTGCAACGCCAGTTCACATCACCTTCTCCGATGAGCGGTTTATCTTGCCAAACAGTCCGCTGCCAGTGATCACCACGCCAGTTGAAATTGACGGGCTGACACAGGGAAGCTGCTCATCAGCGGCAGCAGCAGCACATGGACTAAATGTCACATTAGATGGAATCAACGCAGGAGGTGCCGCAAACGGGCTACACTTTGCGGCGGGGAGTGAGGGGAGTACGGTGAAGGGGATCGTAATCGGCCGATTCCAGCAAAACGGCATCGTTCTCGAAAGCAACAACAACGACATCTACTGCAATCACATCGGTGAAGACGGATCGGGCAGCTTTGGCAATGCCGGTTACGGCGTTTACGTCAGCAACGCAAACAACAATGATATTGGCAACAGCGGCAGCAATCGCAATGTAATCTCCGGCAATGGCGCCTATGGGGTGCGCGTCGATTCTGGCGTCAGCAATCGTGTGCGGGGCAACTATATCGGTACATCGCTCAACGGTGCGGCTGCATCCGCCAATAGCGACGGTGGCATCTACCTGCTATCGTCACCCGCCACGACCATTGGCGGCAGCGACACATTGCGGAACGTCATCAGCGGCAATGGTGGCTATGGCATTCAACTCGCTCTTAATTCTGACCCAGCAAACAAAGTGCAGGTATTGGGGAATACGATCGGCCGAAATCAAGCCAAAACCGTCGCCCTTCCAAATAACGACTACGGCATCTATCTTTTTGGCAACAACGAATTCGACATCCGAGACAACACGATCAGCAGCAACAACGGGGAAGGCATCTACATCGCGGATGTCAGCGCGGACCTCTATCCCGTTCAAAATACGATTGAGAACAACATCATTGGTCATGATCAGACAGGCGCCAGCTTTGGCAATCAAGGCGGGATCTACGTCGGTGCGCTTACACCCGTGACCATTTCCGACAACGTCATCGGTGCAAACCATACAAATCCCGCCGTCAAAGTAAGTTGCGATGTCGCCGTCGAGACGATGTGTGCGGATGATCTAGCCAACGGCAATGTGGGCGTCATTATTGAAGATAACTTTATCGGCGTACAGTCTGATGGAACGACGCTGATTACCGCCTCGCCAACCGCCGTGCATCTGCAAAATGCGGAGGGGGTCATCATTCAGCGTAACGTCATTGCGGCGAGCAGCGCGACGGTCGATCTGTTAATTGAGAGTGATGGCGCGGGCAATGAGTCGATTGGCAATCTGGTGAGTGACAATCAGGTGGGAATTTCGGCCGATGGCAACACCGATCTCAACAGCGGCACAAACGCCATTGTGATCGGCACGGACACGCTATCGACCACACTCAACGCCAATCAAATCGGCGCAGATGGCGGGGTTGCCCTAACCATGTCTGGCGATAGCAGCACCATCAGCAACAACTCAATTGGCACAAACGCGACCGGCACCCTCAACGCGGGGGGTTCCATCGGCATACACGTTGACGGCGGCGACGACAACACGTTTGACGGCAATATCGTCGGCTACAACAGCATCGGTGTCCAAATTGACGGAGCAAATGGCAACAACTTCTATGGCAACGGCGTTGGCACAGACACAGCAGGGACGCTTGACATCGGCAACAGTTCGCATGGCGTTCACATCCTCAATGGCAGCATGAACAATGGGTTTGGTGGCGATGCAGGGCTGGCTTACAACCAAGTGCGTAACAATGGCGGCGTTGGGATCGTGGTTTCAGACATCAGCGTGGGCAATGCCCTCTTTGCCAACGAGATCAACGCCAATGGGCTGCTTGGCATCGATCTCAATGATGACGATGTGACACTTAATGACGACGCCGTTTGCGACAGCGACACGGGGCCAAATGATAAACAAAACTTCCCAACGTTGACGGGGGTTTCCGTCGGCGGCAATATTCTTGGCACGCTCAAGAGCCGACCCAGTCGTAACTATCGTGTTGATGTATTCACCTCTGCCTCGTGTGATGACCTCTTTAATCACGGCGAAGGCTCGCAATTCTTCGGTTCGACGAATATCCAAATGGGGGTGTCTGGTTCGTTCGATTTCTCAGTCCCGCAAGCCAATGCAGCAACACCATTGGGTTTCTACACAGCCATCGCAACCAACCTACTGACAGGCGACACATCGGAGTTCTCGGCGTGCTTTACAGATGGCGTTCCGACTGCCGTCGGGTTCAGCCAGCAGGAGGCGATCAGCGGTGGATGGTGGACAGTGAACAGTGGTCAGGTGTGGGTCGTTGTTGGCTTGGTTGGAATGACGCTGTTTGCGTTTTGGCAAGGGCGGCGCGGGATCGTGCTGCTGGTGATTGGATTGGTATTGGTTGGCGCAGCATTTGCGCCAGTCGAGACATATGCGGAGGAAGAGCGTGTGCCAAATTCGTGCGGCGCATTTGATGATTTGCTGGAAGATGGCAGTTCGGCGCAGAGTGGTAGCGGGGTTGTTGTCGGAGCCGTAGCGGGGACATTGAACGAAGATGTACGGATTTCTGCACTGGTCGCGCCTGTCCCCAGCCCAGCTTATGATCAGTTTGGCACGGTGGTGGGCGATTACTTTCAGATTTCGGCCGAAACCCACAAGAACGCACCACCCGACAAACCATTTTTGATCGGTGTTCCCGTTCCCAACGGTGTAGACACAAACCATCTCGCCATCGCCATGCTCCTCGATCCAACGAGCGTCAAAGACGAGGCGGCGACAGAGCTATCTTGGTATCACACACAAGGCTACTATGATTCCAGCAACAACCTGCTCACCTTTACGAGCAATCAGTTAACTAACAGCAACTTTGTTTTTACCATCGTTGAAGACCCATTGTTTGACATGCTGCCCGCACCAAACAGCCGTGAGGCACAAGCATCCCCAGACGCCGTTAACTTTAACGTGAGTTGCTTTGCGGCAGGCTGTACACAAGGGGTGAAAGATGCGTTTGCGGCCGAACTTGTCGCTGCCTATAACGACTTTGTGGTTGGGCATGGCTTTAACGAGCCACATCTTAAAAAGCAAATCCCATCGTTTGGGAGTGGTGCGCAGCCTGCTCCAAATCTGACCAATACATCGACGTTTCGCGGCGTCATTATTTCCGATCCCTCTATCTCAGCATGTGATGGCATCAATGGTGTCTACGTCGCTAGGAGCCAAACGCTGCGAATTTGCTCTATCACGCTACCCATTATGAGTGAATGGCGCGGAACCATTCGACATGAGCTGTTTCACGCCATTCAAACCGCCTATCCAACGATGGTTGATGACCCCGCAGATGATTTCGCCTCATGGGTATGGGAAGGAACGGCCTCCGTTGCAGGGGCTTCAATCGGGGCGACACATCGCTCTTCAAAATGGAATAGACGCATCGTCACAGAGCCGCTTCAGCAAACATATCATGATACGAACAATGGTCGTTTAGAGTACGAAGGGCAAGATTTTTGGTACTACATGCTCGATGAATATAGTCAACCGCTCGGTTATCTCGAACAAATTTTTACCGTTGGGGCGGAGGCAACGGATGTCAATGCGGCAATCAACAATAGTCTACCACCGCTTTATTTTGAGTGGGTGCGCAATCAGGTTTACGAACACCACAATCTGCTTGATGGGGCATTTTCTGGCGGTGATGCCTGTTCGTTGGTGCGCTCGCTCGTCCCATTTTCGCCTAACATAACATCGATCATCCATACCGATTTTGATTATCACGTCGATGTATTTTTGGAGCCATTAACCAGCACTTGGGTTGAGTTTGACGTCGTCACCATCTTGAGCGGCGCACAGGCCAATGTGACGGCAAGCGTAAACGGTGGGGACGCGCCTTTCTATCGCACCTATTGGTCCGATGACCCAGATTGTCTGGCAATTCCCGATGGGGAACGCTCGTTTGGCAGTTTACACAATAGTGATTCGTTTGGTGTTTTGATCAGCAACACGAGCTTTGATAGTGCAGAACTATTTGGGGTTGATGTCACAATCTCGATTGATGGGTAATCTGCGCACGTTTGGATCGTTTTTAGATCGCTCAACCATTATTATGATTTTAAATCTAGACAAAGGAGATTTTCATGAAACTTTTTAAATTACTCGCATTGTTCGTATTGATGATGGGGTTGGGCGTGGGGGCGGCTTCGGCCGAAACACCCCTCAAAGCTCCCACCGCCACCACCATTACCGTCACGACAACGACAGACTTTGCAGAGGTCGATGCCCAAATCGGCAGAGAGGACAGTTACACTTGCACCTACACGTTAAGTACTGGTGCTATTTATAAAGCTGCCCCAAATAATGTAGACGGTAGCAACTGCACGCTGCGGCGGGCAATTCTTGAAGCATCGGTCCGACCAGACAGTGACCGTCCCATTTTGATCAACTTCAATATCCCAACCAGCGACCCGAACTATGATTCGACGCTTCAAATTTGGGAGGTCGAGATCGACGAATCGTATGTGTGGCAGATTTTGGCACCGAACAACGATAACACGGCCGATGATGTCACGGTTGATGGCGGCACGCGACCCGGCGGTGGTCCACGGATTATGGTCAACACCAATCGAGACAATAATCCGACTGGTGGACGCTCACTTGAAATTTATTCGGCCGATAACATCATCCGCAACATTGGCTTTCATGGCGGAGGGCAAATCATATTGTACGCTGGAGGCAATTTGGTCGAAGGCGTATGGATGGGATTAACGAACGACGGCTCAGAGATGAAACCAGCCTCTGATGCAAACAGTCAAGCATTACGTGCAGAAGCACGCGGCGGCATCATCATGCCCAATTCCGCTTCCGACAACAACACGATTCGCAACAATCGCGTCATCGGTGCATTTGAGCGTGCCATTCGCATCACCAGCGGTGGCAGCGGCAACATTATCGAAAACAACTTTATCGGCATGGATGGCAACGGCGACATACCGTTGAACAGCCGGACAGGATTTGACTGCACACGTGATAACGATTTCCAAGCCAACCTCTGGTATGGTGGTGAGGGGATTCAAGTGACAGGCTCGAACAATACCATTCGCAATAACACGATTGCAGGACTACATAAAACACAGTCCGCTAATGAAACACCCCCTATTGCCATGGAAATTTATGGGACGAACAATGATGTGCGCGGCAACGTGATTGGGAAAGATGCCGATGGCACGGAGATTGGCACATGTGGGCAAGGGCTGCTGTTTGGTGGCACAGAGAGTTTCGTCACCGAAAACACATTCTTCTTTACACGGAATGGGTTTGAGCCAAATGACGTTGATACCGAAGCAGATGCGGTCATCATTACACAAAGCTTTGTCGGGCGCGGCACGGAAGACCCACCGCGTTGGTTAAAAGTGTGGAACAACGTGATCGACGGCGGGGGTTTTGCCGAAGCCAACTATCATAGCTATCGCTTTGGAAATCCGGGCGTCAATGAGGATTTGCGGAAACATATTCCAGCCAAAGTCACGTCAATCAGTGGAACATCTGTCAGCGGAACAAACGGCGACAAACAGTTTGGGATTGATCCCGATACTGACTGCGGCAGTTGCACCGTCTTTCTATATCTTGACGATATTGATAATCGGATTGAAGCGTTTGAGTTGATTGGTGAGGGAACCTTCAATGCGGCTGGCACAACGTGGACAGGCACACTTGACCGTCCATTGGTAGCTGGCGAAACGTTGCGAACGCAAAATATGACCAACAATGACACGACGATCATATCTGATGCTGTTGCACCCATTGAGTATTATGGAGCAAACACAACATCACGCCTTTCTGACGAGTATTACAGTGAAGTTCCGCTGGCCGTTGCGGTTAGTCAGCAGGAAACGGTCAGCAGCGGGCAGTCAACAGTTGTTGTGTTTGCCGTGCTCTTTGTGATAAGTTTGGTGGGATGGCGAGTGATCAATCGGCCGATAATCGCCGTTGAGAACACAGAAAGTTGATTAAATAGTTCTTTTGTGGGGAGCGTGTATCGCAAGTTGGAAAACCCGATCGATACATGCTTCCCCGCAACGTGTGCAATGATATTGTTACAAACAGCACAAAGTGATGGTGGCTCGATTTTGAATATGGTGTGTGGGATGGTGTTTGTCATTGGCATCATCGCGGCGATTGTTTGGTGGAAAACGCGCTGTCCGCGTTGCAATCGGCCGCTTGCCAAGTTGCGCGTCAAAGAGAATCGCAGCTTTATGCAGCATGTCACAGGCAAGGCACACCAACATTACACCTGCAAGTATTGTGACTATGAATGGGATCGCGTAGTGTACGTCGATAGATAGCGATCTACGGTATCATAGGCAAATGACTACGACACACCCATTTTTCCAAGACCTACAAGAACGTTTCGCCGCACTACACGACGAAATCGACAAACAGCTAACCGATTTGCCTGACGCTGCGCTCGACTGGTCGCCGGGCGACGAGATGAACTCCATCGCCATCTTGGTCACACACACGACCGGCTCTGAACGCTATTGGGTTGGTGATGTCGCGCAGGGCGATGCTTCCAACCGCGTACGCGACACAGAGTTTAAGGCGGCTGGCACGACGGTTGCAGATTTACGCGAACGCATCAGCCGTTGTGACGCTTATACGCGGGCAGCATTGGCAAAATTGACGCTGGACGATCTCGGCCGAAAACAAACGCTACCCTCGCTCGACCGCGCCATTAGCATCGGCTGGGCGTTGCTCCACGCCCTCGAACACACCGCCCAACACATGGGTCACATTCAACAGATTCGCCAATTGTGGGATCAGCGCGATCACGCAAGCTAACCAGTATCAATATCGTGTAAGCGCGTTGGCAACTATTTCGGCCGAAACCTGCTAAACTGCCAACATGAAGCACCGTTGGCGATTTCTATTTCTTCCCATTTTTATCGCACTCATCACAGCTTCCGCGCTGCAACTGATTGCTGCTCCACAATTTGAGAATTCAACTGAAAACACCTGTTTTGGGAATTGCAATCCCCACAGCATAGATGCGCGAGATCGCTACATTGTGCGTTTCGTCGGGGGGACGGACAGCGTACTGGCACAATCGAGCAATCGCGCCGATCTCGTCGCCGCGCTCAAGGCGCATAATGCACAGCCGTTAGCGGCCGTCATGCCGCTATTGACAGAGGCAACAGTGCGCCCATTATGGATTATCAACGGGGTGGGAATTTCGGCCGATGTGCAGACTGTTACCCAACTCCGTAACCATCCAACCGTCTTATCTGTTGAAAGGGACGGCAAGGTGGATGCGCCCGTCAATCCGTTGTGTGGTGCGCTGGCCCCCGATCAGGCCACTGGCAGCTCTAACGATATTGCGCTTGGCAGAGGCAGACAAACACCCCCGCAACTTGAACCCGTATTGGCTAATTGCCCCAACGCCTTTACCGAACAGATCACGCATACTTACCACGCTTCCCAACCCAATTCCCCACTTTCACAAAGCGGACCGAGCGGCGAGGATTCCCTGCGCACGGCATGGGGTGTCCCCCACATCCGCGCCCCCCACGCATGGCACGCATTGGGCATTGACGGCAGTGGTAGCGTCGTCGCCATCATGGATACGGGTGTCGATTGGACGCATCCCATTTTGCAAGCCAACTATCGCGGCAATGCAAATAATCACGCGGCGCATTGGTTTGATGCCAGCAGCACACCCAGCCCAGTCCCTACCGACACCCATGGTCATGGCACACACGTCGCGGGCAGTGCCGTTGGGCAAGCTGGATTTGGCGTTGCACCCAACGCACAATGGATCGCGGTTAACATATTTGAGGCAGATGGCTTTGCCTATGAAAGTGCAATTTTGTTGGGGTTTCAGTGGCTGCTTGCACCAAATGGGGATGCGTCGCAAGCACCCGATGTGGTCAACAATTCATGGGGCGGCAAAGGCAGATCGCAAGGCATTGAGGATGGGATCAATGCGCTCCACGCGGCTGGAATCATGACCATCAATGCGGCCGGCAACGATGGCCGTTTTGATGATGCCGTTGACCTCCCCGCCGCACTAGACGATGTGCTTGCGGTTGGTGCGACAGATCATCGGGAACTCGCCGTGTGGTTCTCATCACGCGGCCCGTCACTCTATTCGGAACAGAACAAACCGACGATTAGTGCGCCCGGTGTGCAGATATTGTCCGCTTATCCCAATGGACGGTATGCGATTGCGAGTGGCACGTCGATGGCTGCGCCGCATGTGACAGGGTTGGTTGCACTGTTGCGACAAGCGGATGCGAGTCTGGATCGTGCGGGGATCACGCAAATTTTGACAACGACCGTTGGCGTTGCGGCCGACGCGCCTAATTTTGATACGGGCTGGGGAATTGTCGATGCATATCAGGCGGTTGCACAAGCGTTGGAGGTGGCAAGCATTCAACTGCAATTTATGGAAGATGGGGAGCCATTGCCCAATTTGCAGGTGTCGATTAAGCCGGAAACAGGCGCGGTATTTTCATTTTTGACGGATGAAATGGGTGTGGTTGAGGTTTGGTTGCGCGATGGCGCGTATGAAGTTTCGGCCGATTCTACCCTCTACACGCTGCCCAAGACAGTCTTGCAAATCGACCCAACAACACCATCAAAGATCAGTTACACACCTAATCGCAACCCATACACGACGCTTTCGGGACGTGTGACCGATGGCGCAGGGCAACCGCTGACGGCAACAGTGCAGATTGCCGACACATTTTTGCAAACACAAACGAGCACAAATGGTGAATACTCGTTCGATCTTCCGTTTGGTCGAACGTTTGAAGTGGTGGCGAAGGCGGAGGGACATTCGGTTGAAAGACGTGAGATTGGGGTGGTAAATCGGCCGATGATCGCCCATTTTCAGCTTATCTCCCAAACAAAGACGCTGCTCGTCAACGGGGATGCATGGCGGTACAACGATGCCGCGAGCGGCTTTTACGAGCAAGCACTGATTGATCTGCATCGTAACTATGACGTATTCGATATGTATGATCCATCTATCGACGTACCCGCCAGTGCGAGGATTTTGGCAAACTATGACCACGTCATCTGGTCGCATCCTTCCACATCGCCGGGCATCATTGGCGCACAAACGGTCATCTCCGACTACTTGGGGACAGCAGGGGATTTGCTGTTGAGCGGTCATTCGATTGCCCAAATTGAAGACAATTCTCCATTCACGGGCGTCTACTGGTATGGATTGCTCGGGGCATCCCATCTAGGCACTGTCGTCCCGACGCAAACGGTTCGCGGGCTGGCAAACCCATTCGCCGACCTAGCATTTGGCTTCAATGGCAACGATTCAAACCGCGATCAGACCGTGATCGACACGTTGGGCATTCGTCATGGCTCATTGTCGCAACCGATTTTGCGGTTAGAAGATGGGCGCGTGGTTGGGCAACAAACGACGCGCTGCGAACCGTTTAACGTGCTGTTATTTGGGTTTGGTGTGCAGGGTATCAGCGGACGCGCCAATCGCGCCGCACTGTTGGCGCGTAGTTTTGATGCATTTGATGTGCCGCCCAGCGAGGTAGGTCTGCATTTTCCAACTCTCCCGATTGATGATTTTGTCGTCGCTAACCAGCAGTTGAGCTACACCGTGACGGTGCAAAACATGAGCGAGGTGACGACAGAAACCATTCAGTTGCAGGTCGATTCCCCGTGGAAGACGACGCTCACGACCCCAACGCTAACGCTTGGCCCATGTGATACGGGAGATGTGGTTGTGACGGTGCATGCGCCAGCGCAGTTGGGCGAGAGTGGTGCCTATCAATCACGACTGCTTGCCGAAACGACGCGCTCGCATGGTGAATTTCCGCTCATCCATCGCGTCCCGCAGGATGTACTGCTGGTGGACGATGACCGTTGGTACGATAAGGAACAGCTCTATATTGACACATTGACGAGCATGGGCGTGTCGTTCGACTATTGGAAAACGGGCTGGCATACGGGGATTTTTGCAGATGGCAGAGGGGAGATTTCGGCCGAATTGCTCGCTCAATATGACATCGTTATCTGGTTCACGGGAGCCGACTGGTTTGCACCGGTGACGCGCCATGAGGCAGATGGACTCGACCAGTTTGTTGCCAACGGGGGTCGCCTATTTTTGGTCAGCCAAGATTACCTCTACTATAACAGTCGGCATCCCCTGACGGAAAAGCTGGGGGTGCGCGACTTTGTTGAAACGGTGACCCCCACAGTGGCATTCGGGCAACCATCGGGGGAGTTGCCCAGCAATCTGGTCGGCTCACAAACGTTTGACTATGCGAACTACAATCCGTGGGGTGATGGGTTAATTCCACAGTCTGATAGCAACCCCGTCCTCTGGCACAGCAGCGGCATGGTGGGCGGCATTGCGACGACACACTCAAATTGGCGCACCGTTTTCTGGGCTGTACCGCTCGAAGTTCTCAATGATCCCCAGCCGATTCTCGCGGACACAATTGGTTGGCTGAGCGACTTGGGAGAGACAACATTTAGCGTAGACACGCCGCATGGAGCAGGCGATGAGGCGCGCACATTTCGATTGACGTTGAAAAATCTTCCCACTGCGCCGTCTAATTTTGTGACGATTACGAACAGATTATCGGCCGATCTAATCCTCGATCCAAGCTCATTACATGGGGCAACCTATGACCCAGACCAGCACACTATCTATTGGTCGGGCAATCTGGCGACTGGCGCGGAGCATGTAATCAGCTATGCTGCAAAACAGACGAGCGAAGCGATTGAGAATCGCGTCCAAATCAGCTATGCGCGTCATGGATTGACCTTTGAAAAAGTCGTCAATTCGTGGATGGCGGCACCTGATATGGCGAACAGCTCAGTCCATTTTGCGGGCAGGCAGGTCACCTTTGTGTTGCAAAATACAGGGGCAGATGGGCTGATTTCGGCCGATCTCTACCTCCCGCCCCATCACCAATTGATCACAGAAACGGTGCGCACGTCAGACGGAACATTGCAAAGTGTGACGGGGGGACATGTGGGCTGGCAAGGTGAGATTGAGAGAGGAGGCAGCGTGAGGGTGACTGGGGTTGTGACGGGGCAAATTTCGGCCGAAAATCAATTCTTGACCGCCGTTGCCTACATCGATGATGGTGTCACCACGCCCATCACCCGCGATGTCATCGCCATCTTGTACCCACCCTATCGAATCCACCTCCCGTTTGTGGCCCTGCCAAACTGATTTCAACGGGGCGATCTGCTACACTAGCTAACATGGCACGAAAAGCGAATCCTAAATCGCGGCAGCGCGTACTCCAAACGGCCGAGTCACTTTTTCAAGAGCGTGGCTATAAGGCGGTCTCGATGCGCGACATCGCAAAAGCGTTGGGGATTAAGCAAGCCTCCCTCTACTACCATGTGCCAGAAGGTAAAGAGCAGCTATATGTCGAAGTGATGACGCGCAACTTTATGCGGCACGGGGTCGGATTGCGCGAGGCGATTGACGCGACTGACGCAAATCTACGCCGACAGCTCAAGGCCGCCGCTGCGTGGTTTATCGAACATGCCCCGCTCGGTCTGTTAAGCATGATGCAAAGTGATATGCAGGAGCTATCTGAACCGAGTCGTCAGCAACTTCAACAGGCGTTGTTTCAACATATCTGGCATCCAATTCAGCTAAGTTTTGAGGCGGCTGCCCAGCGTGGTGAGGCCAAAGATGTGCGCTCATGGGATTTGACAGGTGCGTTTCTTTCGCTGATGGATGGGTTGACGCATGCAGGGACGAGTGGGTTTATGGTGCGTGGGATGGAGGAATCGGCCGATTATATGATCGACCTTTTGATGGACGGCCTGCTGCGCAAACCGCATTGATCTTTCCGCCACACACCTCATAGAGCCTGCTTCCCCATCTTTCAACATCAACCATCTTCCCTATTGCATGTCACCCAAAACGTATTGCATAATGTTTGGCGTGGTAGTTACCGCACGGAACGCAAATAAAATTTGCAGCATCATTGGAGACAATCGACATGACCAATCACATTGACATTGCCATCGTAGGCGGCGGAATCTCAGGCATCTACGCCGCTTGGCGGCTTCAAAAACAAGACCCAACCCGCAACATACATCTTTACGAACTAAGCGACCGCATCGGTGGCCGATTGATTTCGCTTGACCCGCCCGAAATGCAAGGGATCAAGGCTGAGTTTGGGGGAATGCGCTATCTCACAAATCAACCAATCGTCAGCAACTTGGTGGCTGAGTTAGGGCTGGCAACACGCCCGTTTCCCGTTAGTGGCGACGAGAATATCTACTATTTGCGTGGTCAACACATGCGCGGCAGTGATCTCACCGATTCCAAAAAGATACCCTATCGTCTAAGCTGGCTTGAGCGTGGCAAAACGCCGGGCGAACTGGTCATGAATGCGATCGACACGCTGATTCCCGGCGCAACAAAGTTAACCAAAGAGCAGTGGCAGGACGTGAAGGAGAACTACACCTTTCAGGGCAAACATCTCTGGGAATTGGGCTGGTGGAACTTGCTGCATCAAGTGATGAGTAGTGAGGCGTTTAAGTTTATCCTTGATGCGGGTGGGTATGATACCCTCGTGACGAACTGGAATGCGGCCGAAGCATTGCCGTGGTATCTTGCCGACTTTGGTCCTGATGCACAATATCGCACCATCATAGACGGCATGGAAACGTTGCCGCGCATGGTTGCCAAACAGTTTGTCGATGCAGGTGGCAACATCCATCTTGGTCAACGGCTCAATACATTTGTTAAAAGGGAGGATGGGCAAATCGAGCTGATATTTGACGATGCGCCACCCGTAATCGCGCAACATCTCATTTTGGCTATGCCGCGTCGCTCGCTTGAACTACTCGATGATGATACTGAATTTCTCCTGCATCCAACGGTACGCGACCTCATTCCAACCGTCACGCCCCACCCTATGTTCAAGTTATTTCTCTGCTACCGCTATGCGTGGTGGCAGGATGCAGGCGTCAACAACGGACGCTCTGTGACTGATTTGCCATTGCGGCAGGTCTACTATTTTGGCAGCGAGCGTGAAGGGCCAGCGGCCTACAATCAAGAGTTGCGCGATTCACTCGTGATGGCATCTTATGATGATGGCGAACACGTCGGTTTTTGGCGTGGTCTAGCCGATCGGGGGCATAGTACGACGCACTGTTTTCCAGAATCGGCCGAACCTCGCTGGAACCGCTACACTTGCCCAAGTGCCATGATCGAACACGCACAACGCCAACTTAAAGTCGTCCATGATCTCGAATATCTGCCCGATGCATACGCTGCGGGCTTCCAAGATTGGGGGCAAGATCCCTATGGCGGCGCATGGAATTCGTGGAATATCCATGTCAAGGGTTGGGAAGTGCAAGAGAAGATGATTCAGCCGTTGGATGAGTGGCCGGTTTACGTGATTGGAGAGGCGTATTCAGGGGCGCAGGGATGGATTGAAGGGGCGTTGCAAACGGCAGAGACGCTGCTAAAGACAAAGTTCTAGCGTCGGAGCGTGATGAGCTTGGTCACCGCGGGTAATTAGTGACCAAGCTGATCGCGTACTCGGTTATTCAACAATTTTGGCAAAAATCATGCGTCCTGCGCTCGTTTGCAAAACCTTGGTGACAATCACCTCAAGCATTCGATTGAGATGATAACGTCCCTCTTCGATCACAACCATCGTGCCATCTTCAAGATAGCCAACCCCCTGCCCGTGTTCACGTCCCTCTTGGATCACCTTAACGGTCAACTCTTCGCCGGGCAGATAGGCTGCCTTGACAGCGTTGGCAAGATCGTTGAGGTTGAGGACGGTGACACCTTGTAAACCAGCGACGCGATTGAGGTTATAGTCGTTGGTCATGATCGGCACGCTAAGATGACGTGCCAATGCAACCAGCTTACTATCAACTTCGCGCACTTCGCTCACGTCGATGTCGGTGATTTCAAGCGGGATGGGGCATTCAGCCTGCAAGACGTTGAGAACTTCTAGCCCGCGTCGGCCGCGTTTACGGCGCAATGCGTCGCCGCTATCTGCGATATATTGCAGCTCGTTTAGGACGAAGTTTGGAACCATCAGGCTCGCGGTTAAAAATCCCGTTTTGCTGATGTCGGTGATGCGGCCGTCAATGATGACACTAGTATCGAGCAGGATAGACTTGCGCGTCGGGGTGTTTGTATCAACGATGCCAGTCACGGGGGGGGTGGCGGTTGAAATCGGCCGAATTGATTTTACCCACTCCATAAAATCATGCGGTCGGTCATGCATAATCGTGATGGCGAGATAGGTGATACAAATGGCGGCGGCGATTGGGGCGACGATGCGCAGAGGTGAGGAGAGGAAGGAGAGTGGATAGGCGAGCAGCGCACTGGCGGTTAGACCAATCAATGCGCCGATTAGGGTTGTGGCGAGCGCATCGGCCGATAATCGTCGCAAGCCGCCCAACATACCTGCAACCATTTGTGGTACCAGCAAGATACCTAACCCAAAGCCAATAATGCCACTAATTAAACGGATGATTTGTAACGATGCAACATCTGTATAAATCGCAACCAGATCGCCTAATGTTACCAATACAGCGATGCCCAGGGTCGCGCCTGCGACCTGAACAAGCAACTTAGCCCCTCGTTTCATACTGATCTTCCTTAATTGGAACGGAGATAAACAAGTCCGTGCCGAAAAATACAAAAATGCAAAAACAGAGTGTCTGTTTTTGTGACTTTGTCGTTTTCACGACGCTCTTTGAGGTTGCCTTACAAAATGCGCTGGGAATGCAAAAAAAGGTGCGACGCACAGATTGGATGGCTAATTCAATTAATTAGACGGGCATGGTAACACAACGATTTTACAGGAGCAACACATTTCACTCCTGTTAGTATAAAAAAAGCGACTCATCAATGATGAGCCGCTTTCAGTCAGGGGGTTCGTGTTGAGACGTTTACTATTTCCTGACTTTCGGACACTTAATTTTCGTATGTTTTCGCCGTTGCCGGGCGAGTATTCGGCCGAATACCAGCTCGCTGCGGGCGAATCGGTGCCTTCGATTTAGGCTTTACCTGTCGCTTGCTGACAGATTTTTGCGCAGGTTGTGGCTCAATAAACAGTGTTGGGTTTTCATCCTCGATGTGACGTTGGCGAAAGCTGCTACCCGCTGGATTTGCACGCATTTTAGCCGCTTGCACAGAAGGTTGTGCGGCGCGAGAAGGTTGCGCCTGAATCGGCTGTTGCGCAGTGCGTTTAACCGATTGGACCTGTGGATTAAACAGGTGGTCGCCTGTGACAGAAAGCGCACCGATAAAGAGAATACGTGTCAACCAAACAAGCACAGCCACAAAGATGGGAACCACTTTCAGAAGCACTTCGCTGCTAAGAACAACGTTGCCAACCGGATTCGCCAGCAGTGTGAGTGAGACGGCCCACCATGTCATGATGGCGTTCATTGTTGCGCCAAGCAACCATGCGCCCATCAGATACCAAACCTCTTTTGGCTCATCACTCATCTCTGTTTGGGGAGTGAAGATGCGTGCTAATCCCGCAAAGTCAATCGCGCAAAAGGCGATGGCGAGAATAGCCGCCCACTGAATTCCTATAAAACTAACATCGCCGAGCAAACTGGCAAGGGCATACTTGGTTGTGTCGAAGTTAAAAATCTCGAACGCAAAGAGGGCAACTAAGAGCGTCGCGCCGATCAGTGCGTGGCGAGAGCGAATCATACTGGGGGGGGAAGCCTCGCGTAAATTTGGCATTGTCATACTCATCTCAACAAACTCTCCTCTCGCCCATCCATTCTTACTTCTTGAAATGCTGGACGAATATCAATCAGGTGTCGAACTTTTGTTTTGAACACCTGTTCTTTCTTGTTGCTGAGATAGTACACACGTTCTGATTTTAGATCAATAGGATTGGGAAAAGTGGGGGATAAAGTGGGAAAAGTGGGGGATATGGTAATTGAACGGACGTTCAGTTTTTTGTGGGAGCAGTTGCAGATGCGGCAGTTAACAGTATATGGGCTACTTTTTGCCGATCACTGCTAACTGCCTGCTGTCGTCTACTGTCCCTTCCAGTCAGGTTTCTTCTCCTTGGCCAAGAACGCTTGCATTCCCGCCTTTTGATCCTCTGTGGCGAACAACATGTAGAACAACATGCGCTCATGTTCGATGCCGTCGGCGAGGTTCATTTCAAAGGAGGCGTTGATGGCTGCCTTAGCGATGCGGGCAGCGACAGGGGCTTGGTTAGCGACTTTTTTGGCGAGGGAAATTGCTTCGGCAAGGTAGGATTCGATCGGATAGACGCGGTTGATCAGGCCATGCTGGGCGGCTTCTTCGGCCGATAATAACCTTTCTCCCAAACAGACTTCCATCGCCAACGCCTTGCCCAACGCCTTTGTCAATCGTTGTGTGCCACCTGCGCCGGGAATAATGCCGAGATTGATTTCTGGTTGTCCAAATTTAGCTGATTCGCTGGCAACGATCATGTCACACGCCATCGCCAATTCACATCCCCCACCTAGCGCATAGCCTGATACGGCCGCAATGATCGGCTTCGCGATTGATTTTAATTGATCCCAATACCCGATAAAGGTCATATTGAGCATATCGACAGGCGTCGCGGGAGCCATTTGGCGTATGTCTGCGCCCGCGGCGAATGCGCGATCGCTGCCATGAATGACGATTGCGCCGATAGCCGAGTCTTGGTCATAGGTGTTGAGGGCTGCGACAATTTCTTGCATTGTCGGTGCGTCAAGGGCATTGAGGGCTTTCGGCCGATTAATCTCGATAATGCCAACGCGCTCTTCTGTGCGGATCAGGATATTTTCGTAGGTCATGGTTGTTTTTGAAGCGTCGATTCCCAACAGTGCAGAAATGACGTGCTAATAGGAAATAGTCTAAAAGTTATCAGGTGCAGAATAGCCACTCAGCCATGCAAACAGTGCAAGCCGACGGCGATTGAGAAGTCGTTCAGGTCGTTAAGAGCGACGTGCGCACTCTCAAACGCGGAAATCGGCTTCTGTCTTGGGAAATAGGCGCCAGATGACAATAATGTAGATGATGCCGCTGATACCATAGAGATAACCAAGTGAGAAGACATCGGTGCGCGGCAGTAGATGCCATGCGGTCAAGGTTTGCAATGACTGTGCCAGCGCAATGCCGAGCCAGCTTCCCGTTCGTAAACGGATGATGCCATAGAACAAGCCCCAGACGACAAAATACAAAATTGAGAGGCGTGTCGTGAATGATTCTTGGAAAAGTAGAAAACCAGCAAAGCCAAATGCCAAACCGCTAAATATGGCGGAGGCAAGCGGACTATACCGCTCATTTAGCGCACGGAACAGTAGACCAAATGTCCAAAGTTGTACACAGATAGCCTCAAATATCAACAGAAAAAGGTAGGTTATCCCCAGCCCACCGCGCACAAAGTTTGCATCGATCTCCACAGAGATCAGACGGGCAATGAGGAATCCAATCCAACCCAAAAAGGCGAAGCCAAAGCCAGCAAAAAGTGGACGGCCACCGCGTATACCAAGCTCAGCATAAGAATACCAACGCGATCCAACGATCAGCGAAACCAAACCCAACGCACCCAATATGAGTCCATTATTGGTTATGAGAAAGTCAAATGACTCGTTGTAAATAAAGAGTTGTCCGCCAATGGCGGAGAGAAATGCGGCGATTACAATCGGCCATAATAGGGCCTGGATAACACGCATATGTAGGGGATAACCTGTAGATTGCTTGCTCATTCGGCGCAAATTGTAGCATCATGAGGGGTGTTTTACCGCATTTTGTGTGGATAAGACGGGGATAACTGTGGAAAAGTAGATCAGAACGGGGAAAACAATGGAAAGGCAGTTCGTAAGATGTTGGGACGAACAATAGTGCTACGCTATATATGGGTTTGGTGTGTAATAGGAAACGGGTACTGGATTTTCGGCCGAAACAGACCGCCCACATCTTTTCCACAGATCTCGTCGCCAACTTTTGGCGTGATCCCATCACATAGGGACTGATCACGACGTGATCCCCCCACATTTACCCGCTCTTTTGATCTATCCACTTTTCCACAGCCCCTACTACGACATACTAATAAGAATATATATACAAGAGAGAAATGTGTATAACATTTGGGGACTATCGTTAAGACGGTCCGTGCTCATCGACACGCTTCTATGCATGAAACGATTGTTCACGACAAGCCAGAGACCAACAACCATTGTGCGAGATAGTACGAAATCATGACAATTAGATCACGTTGGGGAATCGGCCGAATAAACTTGTCTATCGCAATTGCGCTGTCGGAGAAAATAAAGCTACCTGCACCCAAAAGTACAATCCATGAAAAGGGTGCGTGCAGTAATGCGGCGACTCCCATACTTAAAATAACGACAACGTAGGCCAGAACAGGAATCTTTAATACTCCTAGCTTTGGCAGCAAAAGTCGCACGATTATGATGCCATAGATGATGAGAGGAATGAGTAGCCAAAGATTGTTGTTTGGCATGAGCGGTAACATTCGGCCGATATAGGCAACATGCGCCAACAAAAAGAATCCCACACCGACCATGAAAGATTGCTCTCCTTCAAGTTCAAGCGTGATGTCTCCGGCAGCTGAGAGCAACAGCGCAGCCAACAGGCCCCAATTCCCAAACGCCATATAAGCGAGCCAACAAATTGGCAATGCCTTGAAAAATGGGCGCAGAGTGGCTCGCTTCTCCAACCAATTCCCCATAGCGAGATAGCAGATGACAAGTAAAATGTAGACAAACATTGATAGAACCTTGTATATTTTTCTCAAAATATCGACAAAATATAGATATTTCAGCTATATTGCTAGACAAAACATAAGGAATCAACTATGAACAACCAACTAAGACAAATTCTTGTCGTATCTAGCTTTGCGATGACCATCATTGTTAACGCGCTGGCAAATATACTGCCAATCAACGGAATCACCACAGGCGATCTATCTGATAGTATCCCAAATTATTTTGTTCCCGCCGCCTATGTTTTCTCGATTTGGGCGGTAATCTATCTGCTCGTTGGCGCATTCACCGTCTATCAGGCGTTACCAGCCCAGAAGAACAACGGCTTGCTAAAGCAAATTGCGCCTTGGTTTATTCTCAGCAATATCGCCAACACGATGTGGATCATTCTTTGGCACTATCAATTTGTCGGATTGAGTCTCATCGCCATGCTGGTTATTTTGAGCGCGCTTATTGCGATCTACTGGCAATTGGGAACGGGGCGTTACACCGTCAAACGCGAGGAATGGTTCTTTCTACGCTTGCCCTTTAGCGTCTATCTTGGCTGGATAACGGTTGCGACCGTTGCAAACGTTACATCGGTGCTTGTTGTGGGTGGTTGGGATGGATTTGGTTTGCCTGAACCGCTGTGGTCAGCAATTATGATTGTTGTAGCGACCGTCGTTGGCGGACTCATCGCTGTGCGCCATCGCGATATTGCCTATGTCAGCGTGTTGGTTTGGGCATTTGTGGGGATTGCGGTGAAGTTTTCAGATGTGTTGCCTGTGGCTGTGACAGCCGTTGTGATGGCCGTGATCGTCGCGCTGTTGCCTTTTGTGCTGCCAAATCGCTCAGTTGGCTTAGCTGCGGCCGATTAGCAGTTCAAATTCCACGTCACCAGAACCGGGTTGCCGATTAATTGGGTACCCGGTTTGTTCAACCAAACGCCACAACCCTGCATTGTCAGCGAGGGCGAGACCCGTTAAGCGCGTCACGCCCCGTGCTTGCGCTTGGCGGATCAACTCGTTAAGAAGCAGTTTGCCGACGCCCTTACGTTGATAGTCGTCACGAATCGTAATGGCAAATTCAGCCGATGTTCCCCCGTCCTCTTCCAAGAAATAACGCACGCCCCCAATTGGTACATTCTGCCCTTCAATTTCCCGAAAGGCTAACACGCCGCGTCCATGTGTCACCGTGTCTTCAACCATTTGGGTTGCCAACTCTTCGACGCGCTCTTGTGAAAGATTATCCACCGCTGCAATAAAGCGTTGGTAACGGCTTTGGGAAGATAGATTGGCAAAAATATCGAGCAGGTATGGCATATCGGTACGAAGAATCGGCCGAAGCCAGATGCGCGTCCCATCCTCTAAAACATGCTCGTTGTGCCACCGCTTTAATCGTTCAAACATATTGTTGCATTGGCAATTCTGCGCCGGCAAGAATTGCGTATTTCCTTCCAATTAAACGCGGTATTTTAGCAAACCCCATGAACAAAAAGAGATTCTTGTCTCATAATACCGCGCCAATCGTGCGATATATGAGCAGAATCTCTCCTGTGAATCTATAAGGATAAGAAGGGTGTTACCAGCCAAATTGTAATCGTGCAATGAGTCTCTGCGGTAATTTCGCATGCAACATGCGTTTCTGCGTCGCGGCAATGTCATACGGAACACGCTTATGTTGCCATGTTAGCGTGTCGAGATCGAGCAGCGAATAGGCCGCACGCGGATCAGAATCACGTGGTTGACCCACACTGCCCGGATTGATGATGAGATGCTTGCCTTCTAAGCTAAGCGGTCGCACATAATCCGCATGAAACGCCAGTGCCCCATACTCTTCATCATGCTCAAACACGACGGGATAATGTGTATGTCCAACAAGACAGTATGGCGTGTCGAAAAAGTCAAAGTTTTCCCACGCGATAAATGCATCAGTGATGTACTCCCAAACAGGCTGGCGCGGGCTGGCATGGGCGAGCGTAAACTGCTCTTTCACCAACATGGGTGGTTGCGCTTCGAGGTATGCGCGTGCATCGTCGTTTAACGTGTCGCTTGTCCACGCAACGGCATCCTGCGCATCTTGATTGAACGTAGAGACATCGAGTTTGCCCAATGCTGCCCAATCATGATTGCCAGTCAACGTAATGTGCGGATGCTCGCGTAAAAGCGCAACACACTCATTCGGGTCGGGCCCATAGCCGATTACATCGCCTAAGCACCAAATTTCGTCCCAATTGTCGTTTGCGTCTTCGAGTACCGCCTCAAATGCAGTGAGGTTCGCGTGGATGTCGGATATAACTAAAATCTTCATAGAGCGTCCAATTACGTTCCGATTTTAGCATACTTTAAAGGGTGATATAGTGAATGATCTGAAAATGAGGGTGGGCTTGAATTTACAGAAGGCAAGTACAAAGCATAAAAGTTGCCACACAGCACTATTGACCTGCAACCTGACTACGCCGTTCAAGCCATGCAACATCCCGCCAAATGCCATGCTGTTGCGCAATCCTTTCGCGGATGCCGACAATACGGAAGCCAAACTTTTCGTGTAGTCGTATGCTGGCTTTGTTCTCGGGGAAGATGCCGGCGATGATTGTCCAGATATTGTTGTGATCGGCCGATTCCACCAGCACTCTCAACAACGCCGATCCAACACCGCGCCCCTGTGCCTCCGGCGCAACATAAACAGAATCTTCAACCACGCCGCTATAAACACGCCGCTTTGAAGTCGGCGAAAGACAGCCCCAGCCAAGCATCGTGCCATCGTCATCAACCGCTTTGAACACAAAACCAGGCAGCTTGCCAGCAAACCATTCCGCGCCATCATCTGTAATGTCGTCAACAGTATTGAATGTCGCCTGATCGGTCAACACACCGAGTCGATAGATTTCGCGGATGTCGTCCCAATCGTCTAGGGTCGCGGGTTGGATAGTGTAGTTTGTCATTTCTCTTGACCTGCGGTTAAAACCGAAGGCTGATAGACAAAGTACGCTAGAGCGCACTGAGATCAACGCGCTTTAGCGTGTTTGGCATGTCAGCCTGTGGTTTTAATCATAGGATTTAACAACAGGAGGTCAGAGCCTTTGTTTCAGTATCACAGCAAGACGTGCCGTCCGCACTAATGACAGCAATGCCCTCAACGGCCAGAACTGGTTCTGCTGACGCGCAACAAGCGGTTTCAGCCTTTGTTGTGGTGTCACAGCAAGGCGCATCAGCACCGATCATAGCGATGTCGATGGTAGCTGGCGCGACTTTAGGCGTTCCATAGCCAGCCACGCCGCCAATCGCATCGAGCGTGATAACAGGTGTCGCTGTCTCAGTTGGGCCACAACAAGATTGCCCCGGAATGTCAAAGTCACTGCTGCAAACGCCCGTTTCGGGGAGGTTAAGCGCAACTTTTGTTGCGGCTTCCCAATCACCTGCAAGGGCTGCGACAATTGAGCGCACTTGCTCATACCCAGTCGCCATCAAGAAGGTGGGCGCACGCCCGTAGCTCTTAAGCCCCGCGATATAGAAGTTTTTCTCTGGTTGACGTAGCTCTCGTTCGCCGTGTGGCGGAACAGAGCCACAACTGTGGAAGTTAGGGTCAATGAGCGGTGCTAGCTCTGGCACGCTTTCGAGGGTTGGGTCAAATGCCACACGCACCTCGCGCAAATAGGACATATCTGGACGCGAGCCCGTGTTGGAAACAATTTCATCAACACCTGCGATGATCGATTCGTTGCCATCCAACGTACCATGCACGTCAAATTTTCCCGCCACAGAATTTAGCGCGAAGATTTGGAATGGCGTAAACACCTCTAACCGGTTGGCCTCAACCATCGTGCGAATGCGTGTGCCCAACGCACCACGGGCGGGAAGTGCATCGTTTGCCTCACCCCCATAGACGCGCTCTAGCTGTTTCTTTCGCAATACCCAGACAATTTTTGTGTTAGGTTCTTCCTCTTCCAGCTCAAGCAACTCAAGCAGCGCATTGATGGAGGAGTGACCGCTACCGACGACCATCACTTTCTTGCCAGCATAGCGTGCGCGATGTGCGCCTAACACGTCTGGAATGCCATAAAAGATGTGTTCGCGTGCTTCTCGCTCGCCTTGTGCCGCAATGCCACCTGACCCGATTGGATTGGGGTTGTCCCATGTGCCAGACGCATCAATGACTGCGCGGGCTTCAAATGATTGCATCGTTCCCGCAATACGTGCCTGCACGACAAACGGTAACTCGTCACGCCCATGTGTCACCATTTTGTCTAGCCCTTTTCGGCCGATAGAGACAACCCGCGCATCAAAATGAATGAACTGTTTTATGTTGGACAAGTTCGCCAACGGGCGCATATATTCCGAAATCAGCTCTTCCCCCGTCGGTAAATGCTCCAAGCTGGGGACTTGCCAGCCTGTCATTTCCAAGAGTTCTCTAGCAGAATCGTCCATATTGTAACGCCAAGGCGAAAAGAGGCGCACATGTTTCCATGATTCGACATTGGCGGCAACATCTTTGCCCGCTTCAAATAAAATGAACGATTCGTTGCGTTTTGCCAGCTGGGCTGCTGCGGCAAGCCCGACAGGGCCGCCACCGATGATTGCTACAGGGAGCGTTTGTTGTACGTGATTGTTTGACATTCTAAATCTCCATTATCTATTAAATCCGAAAACACAATGATTGAGAAGAGCATGTGCTTGGTCTCAACCAATGCCGTTGAACATCGGTTTTGAAGGCTCTATAAGATTTAAGATACGCTGTGAAAAACAGCATGGGTTTCCTGCTAAATAGCGTTGTAAATGTTTTGTCACTCGTTTGGCATCGCGCCCAACGCCGCGTAAGGTGGCGGATGCAAAAGAGGTTTGGCCTGAAAGACCGACGTAGTAGAGTCCGCCCACACTGGTGCTGTCACCCATTAGGTGGTGCGGGTTGCCTGCTGAATTAAGGGCGTTGAGAGGTTTGAGATAGTCGAGATTCGGCCGAAAACCCGTCGCATAAATCACCGCATCGACCGCTTCTTCTGTGCCATCTTCCCAAATCACGCCCGTTTCAGTAAATTGCGTAAACATCGGCCGAACATCAGGATCCCCTGCTGCCAACGCCTCTTTGTAGCCACCCAAATCAATTACCTGAACTTTCCCCAACTGCCGTTGGATAAAGTTTTGTGAAACGCCAAACGGAGCGCGGTCTACCCCAGACCATCTTGCCCAAAAGTGAAAATCTTTGCCGAGAATCACTTGTGGTTGAATATTGATCGGATGGCGCGATGCCAGCGTTACGTTGGCGACTTTTGCCAGTTCGACACCGATCTGCACGGCCGAATTTTTCCCGCCCACGACGATGACACGCTTGCCAACAAACGGCTCTGGATTGCGATAGTCGCGGGAGTGGATTTGGATGTTGGTGTAAGTGGATTGGTTGGGAATGGAGGGGAAATTCGGCCGATGAAACGATCCCGTCGCCGCAACAACCGTCCGCGTCTCATATACACCACCACTTTTCGTTTTTACATAAAAAACATCATCTGATTTCGTCACTTGCGAAACAGGAGCAGACGTAATAATCGGCAACTTAAAGTAGCGTTGATACGCCGCAAGATAATCAATGACATCATCGCGGGAAGGGTACGCATTGTACTCGCCGGAAAATGGTAATCCTGGTAAGGATGAGTAACCTGCTGGCGAAAAAACGCGCAATGAATCATAGTATTTAGGCCATGAGCCAAAAGCGTTTTCAGATGCCTCCAAAACTACAAATCGCAAATCAGCCTTTTGCAAGTGGTATCCTGCCGCTAATCCTGCTTGTCCACCACCAATCACAATTGCATCATAAATTTCGTTCATAACTGTTGTTCAAATAGACGTTCATCTATATGTTCAAGAAAAAAATATCGCCGCTAACTGACGGTGATTGCCTCAACTGAAAGCGTCTGCTGTGGCGCAAATGTTGACATCAACTGCCCACAACAAACGGTCATCATTTCTTGATTGAGCGTGCAGTAAACTTGTTTGCCCTCACGTCGTTTGGTCAGCAATCCTGCATCGCTCAACACGTTGCAGTGGTGCGACACAGTCGGTTGGCTAACCCCCAATCTGTCTACAAGATCGGAGACACACAACCATTGACAACAAAGCTCTTTTAGCATTGTCTGTCTCGTTGGGTCGGCCATCGCCTTTGCAAATTTTACCATATCGACGTTCATCAATATGAATCATATCGACAATCATCTATTTGTCAACTCCCAAATAGATGATTGTCGATATGTTGTTCGCTAAATAAGGGATTTTGTGTCTTTCGGCTCGCCGCCTTTTGCAGTTTAAGAAATAAATTCGGTAACCGATGTTTCGGGAATTGGATTTCCCGAAACTTTGCAATGACATGGCGAAAAAGAATGGATTCCCGCCTTCGCGGGAAGGACGGGCTATTACCGAATTAATTTTTTAATGACCAATCGGCGGCTCGCAGAAATAAAGTGGGGATTAAATGGGTGTGAATGCACCCATTTAATCCCATAAACAGAGTCGCCGCGCCGCAGGCGCGGCGGGAAATGACCTGATGCACCTTAGCTTGATTCGTATGGGTTGTGATAGCGAAGCCACCATAACCCCATTAAATGATTCTTTACGGCTTCGCCCGCTCCTCAAAACTTGCAAAAGCACTTTGATCATTAGTACGTCGCAAGCAGAACGTGCGATCTTTGACTTCCCATGATCAATTACCTATAATTATCCGTTGCTGCATGAGGTAGCCGCCGCTACCCATGCCTAACCCATATTTGGAGTTTTCACAATGTATGCAATCGTAGAATGCGGCGGTCGGCAATACCGCGCCGAGGAAGGCGGCAACCTCTCAGTTGAGAAGTTGCCGTATGAAGTCGGAGAACAGATCGAGTTAGACAATGTACTTTTGCTCTCAAACGGAGCGGGCGTGCAAATTGGTCAGCCTTCTGTCTCAGGTGCTTCTATCCTCGCCACCGTTGTTGACCAATATCGCGGAAAGAAAATTTTTGTTTGGAAATATAAGCCGAAAAAGCGTTATCGCCGTCGGCGCGGTCATCGTCAGTATTACACCAAGCTGCGGATTGACACCATCGTGACAGGTGGCAGCACGCCACGTCAAGAAACGAAGGCTGTTGAAACAAAAGCGGTTGAACCTCAGAAGACCGAACGTGACGATCTCACAAAAATTGAGGGGATCGGCCCAGTGACTGCCGGAGTACTCGGCAATGTAGGTATCAACACCTATGCTGAATTGGCACAAACTGATGTTGACCGTTTAGAAGCTGTTCTGAACGATGCTGGCGTTGGCGCGGTTCCTGCGACATGGCCACAACAAGCTCAATTGGCGGCTGATGGAAAATGGGACGAACTCGCTACACTACAAGATAAACTTGAAGGTGGACGAGAAGTAGAAGATTAGCTGCGAGTTCTTTTGTAACTAGCAACTAGGAGCAATTATCATGTCACATAAAAAAGGTGGCGGTTCAACAAGTAATGGACGGGATAGCAATAGTAAGCGTCTCGGTGTTAAGAAGTACGGTGGTGAGGCGGTAATTCCGGGCAACATCATCGTGCGTCAGCGTGGAACCCATTTCCGTCCCGGCAACAATGTCGGTATCGGCAAGGATTACACGATTTTTTCGCTGATCGAAGGGCAAGTGAAGTTTGAAACAAAACTCGGCCGTAAGCATATCAGCGTCTACGCGGAGGCTTAAGATGCCACAGGCAGAAATTCACCCAGAATGGTATCCAGAGGCGGAAGTCGTCTTTGATGGTGAAGTTGTGATGAAGATTGGTTCCACAAAGCCACGAATTGTCGTGGACGTGTGGAGTGGGTCACATCCATTTTTCACTGGCGAACAACGTCTTCTCGATACAGAAGGTCAGGTTGATCGCTTCATGCGTCGTTTGCGTGCGCGTCAGGAGATTGCAGCGGAACGTGAGGAAGTCGTGGAGAAGAAAGATCCACGTTCGGCCGATGTTCGCACAATTGGTCTCGACACCCGTGCTCAAGAAGCATTGATCGAAGCTGACAAAACCACCGCTGGCGATCTTGCCGATGCGCTGGAAGATGGCGACGATGGACTGCTTTCAATCGCGGGCATCGGTCAAACGGCACTGATCACCATTAAGCGTTACCTCCGTAATGAAGAACTCATCGACTAAGACGGAAGTCGCTTAGAAGAAGAAAAAATAAAGGACAGGCAAGCAGAAGCTCGCCTGTCCTTTTTTGTTACGGTAAAGTGCACCGCAAGCGGTGCAGAAAACTTATAATAGCGGGGTTGTTACGACTCCGAAATATGATTAGTGGGCATTGCCCACTTGTGGAGAGGTAAACAGGAATTTCTGTTTGCTGATTACTGAAAATGCGTGGAAGACAAGGTACTATCGAACTGATCTGCGGCAGCATGTTCAGCGGGAAAACAGAGGAATTGATTCGGCGTGTGCGTCGTGCAGTTATTGCAAAACAACATGTGCAGGTATTCAAGCCTGTCATTGATAAGCGCTATCATGTGACGCGGGTGCAGTCGCATAATGGAGCAGATGTTGAGGCGGTTCCAGTCGATTCGGCCGAAACCATCATCACGCTGCTCGACCCCGAAACAACCGTTGTTGCCATCGACGAAGTTCAATTTTTTGACACAGGCATTATTGAAGTGTGCGAACGATTGGCAGATCAAGGGAAGCGCGTCATTTGTGCCGGTCTTGATCTCGACTTTCGCGCCGAGCCATTTGGTGGCATTCCCGCATTAATGGCGAAGGCCGAAACGGTGCGCAAATTACGTGCTATTTGCGTCATTTGTGGCGAAGAGGCGTGTCGCACACAGAGGCTCATCAACGGTGAACCCGCTGCCTACAATGATCCCATCATACTGGTTGGTGCCTCAGAAGCGTATGAGGCGCGCTGTCGCCATTGCCACGAAATTCGTCACCTAGAGGAAGCATAATATGTCCCACAATTTACATGATGATATTGATCACATTTTGATTTCGGCCGAAAAACTAAACGCGCGTATTCGTGAATTGGCCGCCGAAGTGACACACGACTACGCCGACAAAGATGATTTGTTATTGCTGTGCGTCCTTAAGGGGGCAGTCATGTTTATGGCAAACTTCAGCCTCGCGCTCGAACGCCCACATGCCCTCGAGTTCATGGCTGTTTCTAGCTATCTTGGCGGCACAAAAACGTCTGGGATTGTCAAAATCGTCCTCGACTTAAACACGAATATCGAAGGTCGTCACGTATTGATCGTTGAAGACATTATCGATAGCGGCAACACGCTTGAGTATTTGGTCGAATTTTTGCAGTCACGTGATCCAGCCTCGCTCAAAATTTGTACGTTGCTTGACAAGCCAGAAGGACGACAGGTTGAAATCAAAGCAGATTATGTTGGTTTTGAAATTCCCGATGAATTTGTCGTCGGATACGGACTTGACTACGATGAGCTATACCGTAATCTGCCCTATATCGGCGTTCTTAAGCCAAGCTGTTATGAAAGCTAAGTTGTAACGACAGAGTGGCATAATTAGATCATTTCTTCTACGGAACTACATGAATATATTGGAAGCAATCATTTTAGGCATCATACAGGGTGCAACAGAATTTCTACCCATTTCAAGCTCTGGGCATTCAATCTTAATTCCAACGATTTTGGGCCTACAAGAACCATCGCTCAATGCTGTCATCATTGCCCATGAAGGGACGTTGCTCGCGGTATTGATCTACTTTTGGAAACAGATTATGGAGATTGTTCAGGGGGTTTGGCGCGGTCTGACCTCTGGTGCTCCGCTCGGCAATCCTGAGGCACGGCTCGGCTGGTACATTGTGATTGGGAGCATTCCTGCGGCGATTATCGGCTTGCTTTTTGAAGATGCGTTTGAGACGCGGTTCGCTACTCCGCGCTACGCTGCTGCCTTTTTGATTGTCACTGCGCTCTTTTTAGTGATGGGTGAACGACTGATCTCCGGAGAAAAAAAGCTGGATCGAATGAGCTGGTTCGACGCAATTTTCATCGGATTATTCCAGATGTTCGCCCTCTTTCCCGGCGTTTCGCGTAGTGGATCGACGATTGTCGCTGGCCTATTGCGGGGGCTTAATCGGGAATTGGCCGCCCGCTATAGTTTCTTGATGAGCATTCCCGTTATCGCTGGAGCGGGTCTGTTGGGTGTGAAAGATTTAATTCAAGAAGGCAATTTGATGACGCAATTACCCAGTCTGATCGTCGTGTTTATCACCGCTGCGATTGTCGGGTATGCGTGCATCACATTTTTACTTAACTGGCTACGCCAACGTAGTCTTTACCCATTTGCAATCTACTGCGCCACGTTTGGCGCACTCTACTTGTTAGTGGACTTTTTGCGATAGCAGGATAGGATCAACGGACTATTCACAGCGAATCTGCTTGCTATTAAAGAATGATGGCTATATGATGGTCGCTACAATGACGAAGTTTGACACGGTTACGGCTTCCCTTCGCACAGACACAGGACGGGTGCGCGATCACAACGAGGATTACGTTGGATCGTGGGAGCCTGCAACCCCTGCGGAGGGGGAGTTTGGTTGGCTATATATCGTGGCAGACGGCGTTGGTGGTGCAGAAGCGGGGGACATTGCCAGCCAGCACGCAACCGAGCGCACGATTGAATATTTTGTGAGCGGCGATGAAGAAGATTCGGCCGATCGCCTGCTGCAAGCTGTCCGCAATGCCAACGAAGAGCTTCGCGAGATGGCGACTAAACGCGCCAGTGGTCGTTACATGGCGACTACGATGTGCGCGGCCCTTGTGCAGAATCATAATGCACTCTTTATCAACGTCGGTGACAGTCGTGGTTACCATTTGCGTGATGGCGGAATGTACCAAGTTACAAACGACCATAGTCTTGTTGCGCAGTTGGTTGCAGAAGGGGCGATCACGCCTGAAGAGGCAGAACGCCATCCCCGTCGCAACGTCATTCTATCCAGCTTAGGGCCAACAAAAAATCCCCAAATTGACCTGTTTGAAGTAGACTTAAACGATGGCGACCGCCTGATTCTTTGTTCAGATGGTCTGACACGCCACGTTAGCGATGGCGAAATTGCGCGTGTTGCCCAAAATAAGCCAGTTGAAGAAGCGACCAAAATTCTCGTCGATCTCGCCAACTCACGTGGCGGCTCGGACAATATCTCGGTTGCAATTATGCAAATTGGATCGGCCGATGTGGTTGAAGAAGAAACACCAGTTCGGCCGATTATCATCTCGGACAGCATTGAAAATGCCAGCCATCCCACGAATACATGGGGAATCTGGTCGTACACGGCAGTACTGGCCGTCGTAGAGGCAGTGCTAATCCTTTTAGTGTACTATCTATTACGGAGTTAAAAAGACAAAGCTGAAGGTGAGTGCTTTAGCAGGGAAGCGGCTAGTCGTTAGTGGACTAGTGGCTAGTAAAAAATGATATTTACTAGCAACTAGCTACAGCTTTCACCTTTTGGCTTTGTCTTTTCTCCATAAATCTAAAAATTTGGTATTCGGATTGCCAATAGTGAAACTATTGGTGGTTCCTGTGTGCCTATGGAGTAAAAATGACAAAATTGAAGATTATCCCACTCGGCGGTTGCGGCGAGGTTGGGAAGAATATGACCGTCATCGAATATGGTGACGAAATTCTCGTTGTCGATGTGGGCATTATGTTTCCCCACAACGACATGCTCGGCGTTGACTCGATTATCCCCGATTGGAACTACTTAGAAGATAAATTTCATAAGGTAAAAGGGGTTTTGATTACGCATGGTCATGAAGACCATATTGGTGCAATCGGTTACTTTATGAAGCATGTTGACGCGCCGATCTATGCCACGCCGCTAACGGTTGGCTTGATCGAGCCGAAACTGCGTGAACAAAAAGTCGGCCGAAAACGTATCGAAGAGATCCAAGCAGGCGACGCATTTGCCGTTGGACAATTCCTTATTGAGCCATTCCATGTCACCCATAGCGTTCCTGACTGTGTTGGCTTCGGTATAACCACGCCTGAAGGCCTCATTGTCCATACGGGCGACTATAAATTTGACCATACGCCCGTTGACGGTTGGCCACCCGACTTTGCCAAGTTGAGCGAGTTTTCAGCGCGTGGCGTGCTGGCACTGTTGGCAGACAGCACCAACTCGGAAGTGCCCGGCTGGACGCCGACGGAACAATCGGTGACAGGCGCAATGAACGACGTGTTTGCCAATGCGGAAGGACGTGTGATTGTGGCGAGCTTTGCATCGCTGATTTCACGTATCTGGCAGGTGGCAGACGCGGCGCATGAATATGGGCGCAAGTTAGCGGTCGCAGGCCGTTCAATGCGTGAATATGTCAAGATCGCGCAAAAGCTGGGTTATCTCGACCTGCCCGATGATTTGCTGATCGATCTCGATCAGGCGACCAAGATGCCAGACAGTCGCGTAGCGATTATGGTGACGGGTTCGCAAGGGGAGCCGATGGCGGTGCTGGGACGATTGGCGCGCGGTCGCCATCATCAGTTGCGCGTGCAGGAAGGCGACACCATTGTGATTTCGGCACATACCATTCCGGGTAATGAAGAGGCAATCGGCCGAATCATCAATATGCTCATGCAAAAAGGGGCGGAAGTCCTTTATGAAAACAACTCGGATGTCCATGTTTCTGGCCACGCTAGCCAAGAAGAGATGAAGTTGATGCTCAACATGGTCAAGCCAAAATACTTCATCCCCGTGCATGGTGAACTGCGGATGCTCAAGCAACATGGCAAATTGGCAGAACAGATCGGTTTTGAACACAAGAATATCGCCATCATCGAAAATGGAACCCCCGTTTGTCTAACCGAAAATAGCATGGAAATCCAACCACGCATGAAGGGTGGCTACATCTTTGTGCAGGGTGGCAGCGCGGGCGAAATTGGCTTCCCACAAATCCGCAACCGCGAACGGCTTGCCCAAGCTGGCTTTTTCCTCGCCTCAATTCGCATCAATGGAAATTCCGAAGTACTTGGCAAACCCCAGATCGTTTCAGAAGGTTTTATTGATCTAAGTGAGGAAGATGAGTTGATCAAAGGTGCTGAAAAGGTGATCCGCAGTGCGGCACTAGAGTACAAAACTGATCGCAAACAACTTCATTCCCACATTGAAGGGGCGTTGAGTCGCTATCTCTACAACGAAACGCGCCTACGACCACAGGTGTATGCGGTTGTGCATAGCGGTTGACCAGCGAAGTCGTTACGGTTAGGGTGGCGGAAGATTCTGAGAAAGCCACTTCTTGCGGTCACGTGAAAATAAAAAAACGCCAGCAATTGCTGGCGTTTTTTTGTTTTCGTATTCAGTTTAGATGATTCGATTGTTATCCGTCTGAATCATCCATCATGCCACCGTCCATCATCATCGACGATGCAGGAAGCGAGACAGATTCAGCTTTAACGACTTCAATCATGGCTGCTGGTGCGGTGTCGCCCATCATGCCCATCATTTCGGCCGAAACCAGCCCATCAAAACGCAATACCATATCATTTGACTTTTCTGCAACGTAAACGTGGCTGCCATCAAAGACAACATCGACAGGGTTGCCAAGCATTGACGCTTCGCCACCAACTTGGACAGAAACTTCTGTGTCGCCATCGGCCGAAAGGGCATTTGGAATCACAAACAGTTGCCCATCATCTGCACTGGCCGCATCGCCAACATCGGTCAAGATGACCTCATCGTGTCCTGCGTAATATGCTACACCGTGGAGATTGACAGAAATTTTCTCGCCATCTAAATCAGTTGGCGTAATCATGCGCGTCGGAGCCATGTCGTCCGCGCCATTCTCTGCGAACCCATCAAATACCAGCAACACACCATCTGTACCTGTTGCGAATAACGTGTCGCTCTCTGCATCGTGGTAAACATCCCAGACGCTACGCTCACCACCCAAGTCGCTAATGGTAAACAGTTGATTCAACTCCATGTCGAATACGACAATGCTGTTTGCACCGAAGTCAGCCACAATGATGACACCTGCATCTTCAGCAACAAAGAGACCTTTTGGCGCGGTCAAGCCACTGCCCATCATCATCTCCATATCTGACATCATCATGTCATCCATCATCGCATCATCAGACTCAGCGTCGTCATCCATCATCGCATCATCGTCCATCATCATGTCCTGACCCATATTGCCAAAGTCAGCGATGCCAACGAGTGCGCCACTGCCTTCACCCGTGTCCATCGTCAAATAGGCTGTGCCATTTGAGGTCACATAGATGCTTTCAACACTGGTCACATCTTCGCTAAAGTCACCGAATGACATCATCGTTTGCATCAAGTCTGGTGAGAGAGCGACAATGCTATCATCTGCAAGGTCAGATGGGTTTGATGTTGCGTAAATCACGCCGGGCATCATCATGTCGCCCATCATATCATCATCCATCATGTCGTTGTCATCCATCATGTCGTTGTCATCCATCATGTCAGCAACAGCATCGGCCATTGAGGGTGGAATCAACACGGTGTCAATAATGTGGATAATTCCGTTCGAGCCTTCAACGTCAGCTGTCGTTATGGTAGCATTGTTAATCATCACGGTGTCGCCATCAACGGTCACGGTGAAATCTTCACCCAAAACGGAAGTGCCCATGTCCATGCCCATTACATCTGCGGCCATCACGCGCCCTTCAACAACATGATAGGTTAAGATGTCACGCAACTGCTCTTCGCTCAACGATGCAAGCAATCCGTCTGGCAATGCAGCGAATGCTGTATTGGTGGGAGCAAACACGGTTACGGGTTCATCCCCTTGCAGCACGGTATCCAAGCCAGTCTGCAAAACTGCATCGACGAGGATTGAAAAGTCAACATTGCCCATTGCAATATCGCCAACTGTGCCATCCATCATCATGTCATCGTCGTCCATCATGTCGTCATCATCATCCATCATGCTGTCGTCATCCATCATGCCAGCAACGGCATCAGCCATTGAGGGTGGAATCAGAACGGTGTCGATGACGTGAATGATGCCGTTTGAACCTTCGATGTCAGCCGTCGTAATGGTGGCATTGTTAATCATCACGGTTTCGCCATCAACGGTTACGGTGAAATCCTCGCCCAATACGGAGGTTCCCATATCCATGCCCACGACATCAGCCGCCATTACGCGGCCATCAACCACATGATAGCTTAGAATGTCGCGCAGTTGATCTTCGGTCAATGAGTCGAGAAGACCTTCTGGCAATGCTTGAAATGCCGTATTCGTGGGAGCGAAGACGGTTACAGGGTCTTCACCTTGTACGACTGTGTCAAGCCCAGTTGCCAAAACAGCGTCAACAAGCATCGAGAAGTTGTTATCAGCCATGGCGATGTCGCCGACGGTCTGCATGTCGTCCATCATCTCTTCAGTTGCCATTGCTGTCGGTTCGTCTGTTGGTTCGACAGGGACAGGGGTTGAGGTTGCACTTTGAGTCTCATCGGCCGATCCGCAAGCCACCATCGCTACTGCGAATAATAGTAAAAATAATAAGCGTAAATGTTTTAACATTTCGTTCTCCATTTGCATACATAAAGCTGCTGGCGTTTGTCCGCGACCAATAGGCAGGGGTTTACGGCGCCCTACGGCTTGGTTTTCAGAAGGAAGTTGCAGTTTTATGGGATGCGGTTTTGTCTTTAGGTTTTTACAGTTTGGACAAAACGCTTGATTGCCTTCTCACAAAAGATTACGCAACCAATGTTCGCGCGAATGTTAGATTATGGGTGTTTAACATTTTCGTAATGTATAGAAAGGGGTATAGAAGCGTGCGCTACTCGACTGAAACGGCGCAGAAACAATACTTGCCTAACGATCGGTAGATTAATAAAAAGTGACGATTTTTGAGCAAATGAATGCGGAAAAAGGGCTATTCGGCCGAAATTGCCGTGGCTGCGTCTTGCTCTGCATACCCCGTCATCTCAATGTATCCCTCTGCACTGATCGCGTTGCCCTCTCGTGTTCCTGTGAACTCAACCGCACCCTCCCAGTAGCTTCCGGCCGTTAAGACCAGCTCTTGATTTTCCATTTTCGCTTCCCCTGTCACCGCCAACCCAATTTTTGGAATATCAAGCGACCATGCGACTGGATAGCTTGCGCCAGTATCCCCACTTTCCCAACGGTTATCCACAGTTAATCCCCAATCTTCGCGGTCAATATCCACACTTTCACCACTGGGATAGACAAATGTGCCGCTGCTGGCTGGCTCAATTTCACCACCTTCACGACGAATTTGGAACAACATCAGTGCGGAGCCATCATCAAATTGCAGCGAGAACCAATCCCAACCAAGTGCGCCCTCGGTGAGGACGCTGGTGCTATATTCATGGTCTTTCCACGCTTTTCCCGTTACGTTAAAAGTTTCGTCGCCAATGCGGACAGTTCCCTCTGCGATCTGCTGGACAAATGAGTAGTAGTAGGAAGCGTTGCCAGCTTCAAGGCTCTTTGCACTCAGACCGCCTTCGCCATGTAGGATGGGGGGGAGCGTTTGGGTTAGGTTGAGATTGAGCGCGTAGTTGGCATTTTCGGCCGATAACACCACATCCCCATCTTCAACCTCTTCGACAAACCAATCCTCCACAAACACCCGATACGGCTGCGCCTGCGCCCCCGCTAGCCCTGCGCCTCCCCGTGCATACCGCTCTGAATGATAAAACTGCTCCTCCGCAATATCACTTACTGTAAAATGCACCAAATAGACCTGCTCTGTGCGCCACTCAGATGCTTCACTATCGACTATCTCCTGCGCCTCACTTGCTGGTTCTAATGCACGACGAAAGATCGTGAATTGGAATCCAAATTCACGTCCTTCAGCCGTTGCCAAATTGCCCGTGTAGTACCACCATTCGGTTTGATAGTCGTTGTGTGCGCCTAAGTCGCGGGGGAACTCGATATTATTGGGTTCCGTTGCGAGGGCGAACCCTTCCACTTGAGGATCGGAGAGAGCGGCGATGAGGTTAGAGGGCGGGGTGGTTTCGGCCGAAATTTGTTGCCGCCGCCAAAAAAAGATGCTGGCAACCACGCCAAGCAGTAACAATGCAGGGAGAAAAATTCGCTTTAACATGCGTGCATCTTAGCGCACGCCGTTACGCATATCCGTAGTTTCACAGAATGGTTTACACTTGTCAGATAGCTGCTGCTGGTCGCTATGGAATGAGACCTCATTAACTTTCAGATTTGAAGCATGGGTTCCTGCCTGCGCAGGTGACACACCGTCTACAGGTTAGGATACAATTCACGTCTATGAATTTGGTCACATTGGAACAGGTAAGCAAACAGTATAGCGAGCGCGTGTTATTGGACGAGGTTGATTTGATGATCAACACGGGGGCTCGGGTGGGATTGATCGGCCGAAATGGCAGTGGCAAAACGACCCTCTTGCGCATTGTGGCAGGGGAGGAATCGGCCGATGCTGGCACAGTGACCGTCTGGGGTAATGTCCGCATCCAATACCTTTCGCAAAATCCACCGCTGGACATGCAGCTTTCCGTTCTAGACACAGTGTTTCAAAGCGACTCCCCTCAAATGCGCCTGCTGCGCGATTACGAACGCGCTCAAGCCAATCTACAAAAAAACCCAACTGACACGGTGGCGCAGGAAAAGTTTATCGCTGTAACAGCCCAAATGGACACCAATGATGGGTGGTTGGCTGAAACAAATGCCAAAACAGTTCTGACGAAATTAGGCATCACAAATTTTGAGGACACGATCGGTACATTGAGCGGGGGCCAACAAAAACGAGTCGCAATGGCACGTGCGCTGCTCGACCCAGCCGACCTCCTGATTCTCGATGAGCCGACCAACCACATCGACGCAGACACCATCGCATGGCTCGAAAGATATCTGCAAACGACTCCTAACGCCCTGCTGATGGTGACACATGATCGCTACTTTTTGGATCGTGTCGCCAACCAAATTGTCGAACTAGACCGACGTGAATTGATCAAATATACGGGCAACTATCAACAATATCTGGCGGCACGCGCTGAGCGGCATGAGATGTTGGCGAAGAAAGAGGAGAAACGGCAGTCATTTTTGCGGCGTGAGTTGGAGTGGTTACGGCGTTCGCCGATGGCGCGTGGCACAAAACAAAAGGCGCGTATTCAGCGCGTCAAAGAAATTTCGACAATTGCCTATGATCGCGGTGATCAACGGGTCGCCTTGGCGTTGTCATCGCGGCGATTGGGAACGCGGGTGTTATCGGCCGAAAATCTCTCCATCAACTTCGACGGCACAACCCTCTTTGAAAACGTCGATTTCCATCTCGAACGCGGCGACCGAATCGGCATCGTCGGTCCCAATGGCGCGGGCAAAAGTACGCTGCTCAATCTGCTCGCGGGCAAGCTAAACTCCCCAACCGGCAAAATCGAAATAGGGGAAACGGTTGTGCTTGGCTACTACGATCAGCAAGCCGAAAATTTGCAGGACGATATGCGTGTGGTCGAATTTATCGCTCGTGAGTTGCCCTTGATTCAAACCAAAGATGGCGAACGGATCGAAGCGGCGCAAATGCTTGAATGGTTCTTGTTCACGCGCAAAGAACAGCAGGCACGCATCGGCAGTTTAAGTGGTGGCGAACGGCGACGACTTTATCTCCTCTCGATTTTGATGCACCAACCCAATGTCCTTTTTCTCGATGAGCCAACCAATGATCTCGACATCCAAACATTGCAAGTCCTCGAACAATTTCTCGACAACTTCGGCGGCTGCCTCGTCACTGTCAGCCATGATCGCTATTTCCTAGACCGCAACGTGGACTTCATCTATCTCTTTGATGAGGGAAAAATCGGGTCGCGTTATCCATCGCCCTGGCGACCAGAAGAGAAAGAAGAAATAGGAAGTGTAAAAGACGTAGAGAAGAAAACTGAGACACGCACCACGCACCACGCACCACGCACCACGAAAAAATTAAGCTGGAAAGAGCGGAAGGAACTCGAAAGATTAGAAGCGGATATTGAGACGTTTGAAGAGAAAAAGGGTGAGATTGAGGCGGCGATGAACGCGGCCGGTGGCGACTATGTGAAGATAGGGGAACTATCGGCCGAACTTGACACCTTGCTTGCCAACCTTGATGAAGCCGAACTGCGTTGGCTTGAACTTTCTGAACGCGCATGAAACGCTGGTCGCTACCGCTTGCGCTCGTCGCACTTGCGCTCTTTTTCCGCTTTGCCGATCTGCCCAACGTTCGCCACAGTTACGACAACGCCTATCAGCAATATCTCGCGCTGCAAATGATCGATGGACGCATGCTGCTGCGGGTTGGGCAACCTTCCTCCGTCTTTCTCGACAATCCGCCATTGATGGCGTATCTACAAACGATTCCACTGCTCATTTGGCGGTCGCTTTGGTCGCCTTATATTTTTGTCACTTTTCTAAATAGTATCGCCGTTTGGTTTGTCTATGACATGACGTGCCGATTGTTTGACCGCACGACAGCGGTGATTGCGGCCATCTTGTTTGCCATCAACCCATGGCTGGTGCATTACAGTCGCATGACGTGGACGCAGGGGCTACAACCATTTTTGATGGTAGTGATTGCATGGGGTGTTTGGAAAGCGTTAATAGCGAGCCATACAGCGGCAGTTGACGGCCCAAGTGATGCTGCTGCTGCGCCTACTCCCACTCCCACAGAGAGAGGCATACAAGAGAACCCGAAACTGTCATTCCTGCAAAGGCAGGAAGCCATTCTTCTGATCGGTTTGCTCGCCGCCGTCGCCCTTACACAAACTTACATTCTAGGCTTTGCCATTCTCGCGCCGTTGGGAAGTGTGCTTTTATTGAGTTGGCGCAATGTCTCAAAAAGAGCATTGTTGATAGCGGGAGGGGTGTTTGGTGTTTGCATGGCGGTCTTTTTGAGTGGGGTTTTGGGTGTGGAGAGATCGGCCGAAAACAGCGAAAAAACCACCGCCTTCCTCGAACAACTGACGATAGAGTTCAATCCTCAAGCCATCACCCACGCGCTCCGCTTTGTCACGGGCGTGAACTATGATGGGCAAGATCCCTATCTCGCCCAAGTCGTCGCAACGCCGCTTCTTTCCTCAATCGCCACCATCAGCCTGGCGACCGCACTGTGCGCTGGCGTCCTGTTCACCGTCTATCAGTGGCGCAAAACCCGCTCACAAATTCTGCTCGTTTGGTTCGGACTTGGCGCGTTTGGGACAGCCTTGATCCCCTTGATGGTGCACCCGCATTATCTGCTATTGACGTTGCCAGCAGGGCATCTGTTGGCAGCATTTGGATTGCGTCCATTATGGGATTGGCGATGGACACGCCCTATCCTGGTCATGGGACTGTTGTTATTTGGGATGCAGTTTAAGCTCAATTTATGGCGTGCTGGCGCGCAGGTTGTGGCGGCTCCGTTGACTGGAGATTTTCGGGCATGGCGATTGGATGAAGCGGTGCGGTTTGGGAAAAGAGTGGGGGAGGTTTCGGCCGATATTGACTCCTCACCATTGACTGTTGCGGCCGATTCACACCCCGCTGTACTTAGCAGTCTCGCCTCTCGCTGGATAGAAATTCAGTACGATACGCAGTTTCCTAACTTTGTGCGAGTCCCAGCTGACGCAGCGATGCTTTACATCAATCGTGGCCTATTACCAGAGGTTGATAGTACGCCAGTACTAACCGATTTAAGGATCGAACAGCGATTTTATCTTTCAGATGGCTCATCTTTTCAGTTCGCCACGACCCAACCGCATGACCGTGCGACCGCTGCCGCATTGCCAAAAACACAACTGAATTTAACAAGCCAAGCTGGCTTGACGCTGCTCGGATATACACACGAACTTTCGGGAAATCTGTTAAACATAACGACATGGTGGCGTGCAGATTCTGTCACTGATGAACGGGCAAACTGGTTTATGACCGTTTTTTACCAACTGGTTAATGGCGATGGTCAGATGTTGGTAAATCAGAGCCCGCACGGTATTTGGGGCTATCGCTGGCAGCAAGATGACCTCTTAATTGAACGGACACAGATTGCAATTCCAACCGATGCAGTTGGTGAATTATCGTTGCGATTTGGACTCTATGACCCGATCCACAATCTCAATTTTGAGCTAGATGGGGTTGGGCAGACATTCGCTATATCCCTCACTCCGTGAGCTCAATTTCCACATAATCACTGACAGGATTCGCCGCTACATCCAGCACAGGCACACTCTCCAAACTAGGGTAAATATACATGCCACTTCGCATAGTCAATTCTGATGAATCGCTTGGCGCATTGGGCAATGTGAAGAAGCTAACCACGTAATCACCCTCCCGCCATGCCCCTGCATAGAACGCTGACTCATCCGCCTGTTGCAAACGCACACCATCTGCACTGTAGAGATGATTGAACCAATGATAATCGGCCGAACCACCTGCACCAACCTGCCAATGCAGTTGCCAGTCGAGTGAACCACTATCTAAAGAGTCACTATATCCATACAGAGAAACAAAATTAGCCAACAGGAACGATCGATCGAATGAATATTCAGGTGCAGGTCTGGAATTTAAGACATAGGATGTGATCGACTGGGCTGGGTCGCGCAGTGGGATTGTGATTTGATCGGTGGCGAGTGAAGTGAGAATTTCGGCCGATTTCATTTCATCTGGTTTTACGGCCAAATAGATCGTCGTCCCCTCTGGAAATACTGCCGTCGTTTCTCCATTTACAAACCGATGTGGCACACCGCGCAACAAGACATCGTAAACGGCTGGCGTATTATCCACCTCGGGAAACGCCCCGTCACTGACCACCAACATCTCAAACGCATCATGTTCTTCCTGCAAACGTTTTGCCTCTAACACTGCCGCCAACTCAATCCCGACAGGGGTTCCAAATCCGCCAAATGTCTCATCGCGTGCCACCGTTTGCATCAATACCCCAAACGTCCACAACTGCCCGATCACGACTATACCGAGAAAGCTAAAAAGCAAAGCTCGTTTAATGTTTCGGGATTTCCAAATCCCGAAATATCCGTCGAAACGTTGAGAATCATGGCGGGTAGATTCAGTGGAACGAGATGAAGGCGTTACAATCCACTGCACGCCAATCCCGACTAACAGAAAGGGTAATGGATAAACGGGAATGACATAATGCAACACGACTGGCACAAACTCCCAAACGAAAAATAGAATCGACCATGCCAGCCAAATTAAGAGAAACCAATCGGCAACAGAGCGACGCTGTACAACACGCACCAATCCGACCCCCGCCAACCCAAACAAAATAATAAACGCCCAGCGCAAATCAGGCGTTTCGGCGAGAAAGCGTTCAAACGATGATCCCGTCAGAACATGAATCTGATCACCCGTGCTGAGTTGCCACAGGAGGTCAAATGCTTTTGTGGAAAATGTCGTTGCCAACCCACTACCGCTGCTAACCCCGCCACTTTGCAGCGCATACCAGCCAAACGGCACAATCGTCAAAATGGATGCGAGTGCACCGATGACAAAAACGCGCCAATCGACGCGCCGCCAATAGATCAGCAACAACATCAGCGTCGCTGGCACAAGCGAAATTGCGGCGAGATGGGCTTGCACAGCGACGGCGACGCACAGGAAATGCCCGATCAAAAACCATTTGCGCCTATCGACATAGACGAGCAATCCGCAAATTGCCCAGCCAATCACAAATGGCACGATTAAGTTTTGCGCCCAAATTTTGCGGGCATGATGGATTGCCCAAGGGTTGACGGTGAGCAGAAGGGCTGTGATGAAAGCGGCGGTGCTGCCCCAATAGCGACGCGCCAGCCACCATGCGCCGACAATGGCGAGAACATTGAGCAGTCCTGTGTAGAGTGTCGCGGCGTAGAGATGTTTCCAAACAAAAAGAGGGAGAGCATAGAGCCAAACGGCCATCGGTGGGTTGGCAAATCCGGCCGAGTTGCTGATGCCACGAATGGGAAAATACTTCCACTCCGCCATATCCCATGCCAATGACAGCAGCCGTGCTTCATCCGCTTTGAACTCTGTCAAACCGGGCCAGCCCATTCGTACAACCACTGCAAGCAGGATGATGACTGTCAGAGTCGCGAGCTCCCACTTTGTGCTATATTGCCTTAACCGCATGACGAGAGATGTTAGCAGAAGAATCGGTTCCTGCCTATGTGAGAACGGCAGGCCTCGACTATGATGAGACCTTAGAGTGGAAGATCGCACACAACTTCTTCACAATTTTGGCGTAGAATTGGGGTTCTGTTCTGTGTATCGGGGTTGCAACAGTTGCTTGCGCCCAACTGATGATGAAAACGATTTTAGTGGTGGATGACGAAAAGCGATTGGTGTCGCTAATCAAGGCGTACTTGACGGATGCGGGCTTTAATGTGGTGACAGCGTACAACGGGCGGGATGCGTTGTTTGTGGCGCGGGAAGCGAAACCTGATTTGATCATTCTGGATATCATGATGCCCGAGCTGGATGGGCATGATTTCATGCGCATCCATCGCAAGGAACGCAACACGCCAATCATTTTACTCACGGCGAAAGTTGAGGAAAATGATCGTATTCTGGGGCTGGAACTCGGTGCAGATGACTATGTAACCAAACCGTTTTCACCGCGCGAGATTGTCGCACGGGTCAAGGCCGTGATGCGAAGAATCGGCCGATCTGACACCCCGCTCCCCCAACTCCTGCGTGTCCAAGACCTCGAACTCGACCCCGATAGCTACGTCGTCAACCATGCAGGCGAGCGCGTCGATTTAACCCGCTCCGAATTTGACCTCCTCCACATCTTTATGCAGTCGCCGGGCCGCGCCTTCTCGCGCGTCGAGCTGCTCGACAAATTGCAGGGAACGGTCATTGAAGGGTACGAACGCACCATCGACGTACATATCAAAAACATTCGTGCAAAAATCGAAGAAAACCCACGCAGTCCGCGCTATATTGAGACGGTCTATGGGGTTGGGTATCGGCTTATTCCGACGTAGCACGTCGAACGTAAAATGTGGTCGGCGACGCATCACGTTTTACCCCTGACGCTCTACGCATCACGCCATGCGTTCTCTCACCCTCAAACTTTCACTCGCATTTTGGCTTGTCAGCATCATCGGCATCGTGCTGGTTGCGTTGTTGGCTGGTCGGGCGGTGAATGTTCAGTCCGAACAGTTTGAAACACGGCAAGCACGCGAATTCTTGATCGGCCGATTGCAGTCTATCTATGAAGAGAATGGCAGGTGGCCGCGCCGAGGAGAGACGAATCTGCGCGACATCGGCCGAAATCTCAATGTCGATTGGGTTGTTCTCGATAATGACAATGAGCGCGTCGAACTTGCGAGTCGCCCCGATCTGCCTCGCCCACAGCGCGAATCGCCAGAAATCAAGGCTGCCGTGCCAATTGAGGTTGATGGGAACGTGGTTGGGCGACTTGTTTTACTCGGTGCCGAATCAAATGGCGCCGTTGCGCGAGAAGTGACACAGGCAAGACAAGATTTTTTAGCAAATGTGCAGCGGGGCTTGATTTGGGCAGCGGTTGCCGTCACGGCGATTGCGTTGCTCATTGGATTTGGGATTGCACGGTCACTGGTTCGGCCGATTCAGGCCCTCACCATCGCCTCGCGCAATTTGGCCGATGGCAATTTAGAGCAGAGAGTACAGGTTCAGTCACAGGATGAAATCGGACAGTTGGCTATGGCGTTTAACCAGATGAGCCGCGATTTGGCGACCTCACAAAAGATGCGTCAGCAGATGACGGCCGATATCGCGCATGATTTGCGCACGCCGTTAAGCGTGATTCGCGGTCATGCAGAGGCGTTGATGGACGGCGTATTGCCGCCCGATCAAGAGACTTTTTCGATCATCCATGATGAATCGTTGCGCTTGAATCGTTTAATTGAAGACTTGCGGACGCTTTCACTGGCAGAGGCGGGCGAGTTGCCGTTGATGATTCGGCCGATTTCCCCCACAGACCTCATCGAACGCACCCTACTCGCCCATAAACCGCTGGCCGACGACAAAGAGATTACGCTTGAAAGTGATATTGCGTCAAATCTACCCATAATCGCTGTTGATGCAGACCGCATTGCACAGGTGTTGGATAATTTGGTCAGCAATGCGTTGCGTTATACGTCGGCTGGCGGGCGTGTCTTGTTAAAGGTACAGAAAGTTGGGGATAAGCTGTGGATGACTGTGGATGATGATGGGGAGGGAATATCGGCCGATGCGCTCCCCCACATCTTTGAACGCTTTTATCGCGCCGACTCCTCCCGCCAGCGTGATGGTTCTGGCTCTGGTCTTGGGCTCGCCATTTCCCGCTCAATCATCCAACAACATGGTGGCGACATCACGGTAACTTCTGGCAACGGCACACAATTTACAATCGCCTTACCCATTTCGCACAATCTGTGAACAGCTTGCACACATTTCCCACATAACTTCTCTCTATCATTCCTATCAACAAAGCGAAACACAAACGGCGAACATAACGACAACGCGGACTAAGCTTGTCGCAGCCCATAAAGGCAGGTTCGCCACATTACAACATAGGAGCATAAACATGTTACGCAAATTGATGATTGGAACACTTTTCATGGCAGCACTATTCGCACTGGGTGGCGCATTCATGTTCTCGACAGATTCAGCAGCAGCACAAGTCAACGACGGTGTGGCTGAAACAGAGATGCTGCATCGCGGCGGCCGACGCGGCAACGACGTTCGTTTGAGTCGTGAAGAACAAGCGGAAGTTGTGGCAAATACGCTCGGCATTACTGTTGAAGAGCTGGAAGCTGCAAAAGAGGCTGGCACAACCACAGAAGAGCTGGCCGCAGCAAATGGTACGACGGTTGAGGCGATTAAAGACGCACTAGAAGCTGCACAAATTGCAAAAATCAACGAGGCAGTGATCAATGGTGACATCACACAGGAACAGGCAGATGCAATGCTCGAAAGCATTGAACTGAAGAACCTTGCAGAAGAGATTTTTAACAAAGATGATGCGAAGGCAGCCGCAGCCGCAGCACTTGGCATCACGGTTGAAGAGTACGATGCAGCGAAGGAAGCTGGCACACTGCGCGACCTGATTGAAGAAAGCGATGTTGATGTTCGCGCCGCAGTTGAAGATGCCCGCAACGCCGCGATTGACGCAGCAGAAGCAGATGGCACAATCACCGCTGAACAAGCTGAGGCATTGCGTGAAATGCGAATTGGTAAGGGCGGACATCGCGGTGGACGTGGTGGCGGACGCAATGGTGGTACGCAACCATCAGTCGAAACAGCCGCAGACGCATAAACTTCTTTTCTCCTTTTTTCTCCCTACCTTAAAATGCGACCCACACGGGTCGCATTTTTATTTGAATTTTCGTTACAATTAGGCCATGACATTGATTCACCCCATCAAACGCGATCTGATTGAGTTGAATTCGGCCGAAAAAGCATTTGTCGATCAATGGTTTAACGACAACATCAACAATGCAACATGCCAAGTTATCGACCACCTGCCCATCGAAAAGTGGCGGTTCTTGACCTATCTATGTGACCACAAAGGGCTACTCGCGCACGGCTCAAACCTAACGGACTTAACCGAACTGATTCCAGTTGCCAAACAGCGCGGTGATCTGAGCGAATTTGGCAATGCCACCCAAATTTTCGCGAGCCCCGATGCGCTTTGGGCGATGTGGTTTGCATTGCTCAATCGCAACATGCAATATGCCGGCACCGCAAATGGATGTGGACGCTATGTGGATGAGCAAGGACGTGACTACAAGAGATATTGGTTTGCTATCGCGCATGAAAATATCACAGAAGGTCAGCCATTGGCAGATGGAATGATTTACCTTGTGCGCCCCGATCACTTTCGTGACAAAAATGGTGAGGAGTGGGGTTCAAAAGAGAATGTGACACCGATTGCGAAGTTGGCCGTTTCCCCTGAAGATTGGCCGTTGGCCGATGCAATTTTGGGGTTTGAGCGCGAACGGTTGTGGGCGTTGTTGGAAAGTTCGGCCGAAAACTTCCCCTATTTCGATGATCCTACACTTTGGAAGATTATCCCGCCACGCTATCAGCCACAGCAGCAATCATGACAATTTTCTGATTGAAATGAAAAACTGCATGTGTTACCATGCCAATTACCCTACTGTGTGCGAGGATCGGTGTAAAAGTCGAGCCAACGGATTCCGTTTGGGGTACGGGCATAGGACGCAGGTAGCACGGTAGCCAAAGGCGACGTGTCCACCACGACCTCTAAAAAACCCCACCTACGAAAGTAGGTTCGAACTCTAAACCGCCCACGGCATGGCGGGGTAACAAAAAACTGCAACATTGTTGCAGTTTTTTGTTTGGCAACGGGCATAGGCTGTTTCCATCGGTTACAATCTTCGTTATGAGTATAGAAACACTGTTTGCAAATCGAACTGAAAATATCAAACCGTCCGCCATTCGGACGATTTTTGCGCTGTTGAAACGGCCGGGCATTATCTCCTTTGCCGGTGGATGGCCCGATCCGGCCTTGTTTCCTGTAGACGAATTGCGCGATGTGACCGACCATGTGTTGGCGACAGACTCAGCGAACGCGCTGCAATATGGCGGTACGGGGGGAGATGATCGGTTATTGAGATTTTTGCGCGAACGGCTCAATCGCGTTTATGGGATGGCGGTCAATGCGGATCAGATCATGATCACATCTGGCTCGCAGCAGGGGATTTTTCTGACCGATACATTGTTGCTCGATCCCGGTGATGCGATTGTTGTCGAGGCGCCGACGTTTGTGGGCGCATTTGGCGGAATGCAGACGTTTGAAGCGGATATTGTTGAAGTGGAGATGGATGCGAATGGCTTGGATACAGAAGCGTTGGAGCGCGTTTTGCAAGAGCGCAAAGTCAAGGTTGTCTATACGATCCCAGAGTTTCAGAATCCGAGCGGGCGCACGATGTCGCTGGCTCGTCGTCGTCGGCTGGTGGAGTTGGCAGAGCAGTACGACTTTGTGATTTTGGAGGACGCACCCTATAGCGACTTGCGCTATGAGGGTGTGCCGATGCCGCCAATCTACACGCTCGACACCAACGGACGCACCTTCTATTTGGGCAGTTTTTCAAAGACCCTTGCACCGCAGCGGGTTGGCTGGATCGTTGCCCCGGCAAAGGTGATTCGCAAAATGACGTTTTTGAAGATGGCGATGGATGTCTGCACGCCAACGTTGACGCAAGCGATTTTCGCCGAATTTTGTGAGCGTGGATTGCTCGACACACACATTGAAACATTGAAGGCAGCCTATGGGAAGAAGCGCAAAACAATGTTGGGTGCGCTAGATCGCTTTATGCCAGCGGGAGTCGAGTGGACAAACCCGCAGGGCGGCATGTTTGTGTGGGTGACGCTGCCGAAAGAGATGGATGCAGAAAAGATATTCCATGCGGCGTTGGAAGAAAACGTCGCCTTTGTAATTGGCTCAGCGTTTTATGCAGATTCAGAAAACGCGCCAAAGAATGTCTTTCGGTTAAACTTTGTCACGCCTAGTGAAGAAAAGATTGTGGAGGGTTTGCAACGTTTGGGGAAGGTCATCCACGAATATGCGAACTAGAAAATAAAGGGTAGCGATGTTTGAATATGATATTTTAGCGACAGATGGGGCAGCGAGAATCGGCCGATTTCACACCCCACACGGCATCATTCCCACCCCCATCTTTGCACCCGTTGGCACGGCCGCGACAGTCAAGGCGATGCGCCCACGCGACCTAGCCGAGATGGGCGCAGATTTAGTTCTGAGCAACACCTATCATCTCTATTTGCGTCCCGGTGATGAATTGGTGCGTGACATGGGGGGCTTGCATGAGTTCATGCAGTGGAAGAAGCCAATCCTAACCGACAGTGGCGGCTTTCAGGTCTTTTCGCTGGGCGACACGCGCAAAATTGATGATGATGGGGTGACGTTTAAGAGTCATTTGGATGGATCGTTGCATCGGTTTTCGGCCGAAACCTCTATCAAAATCCAAGAAAATCTCGGCGCGGACATCATCATGATGTGGGATGAATGCGCCGATCCCAACGATTATGACTACCAACGTTATTCACTAGATAACCGCACGCATCCATGGGCGCTGCGTTGCATTGATGCCAAAACCCGTGATGATCAGGCATTATTTGGCATCGTTCAGGGCGGTGTTTTTCAGGATTTACGCATTGAGAGCGCAGAATTTTTGGCAAAACTCGATTTACCCGGCTATGCAATTGGCGGCTTGGCTGTGGGCGAAACAAAGCGCGAAATGTACCAAACACTCGACTGGCTCAACCCCGTTATGCCTGCAAATAAGCCACGCTATTTAATGGGCGTCGGCACGCCAGAAGATTTGGTCAATGGCGTGTTGCGCGGGGTCGATATTTTCGACTGCGTGCTGCCCACACGCTTGGCGCGTCACGGCAGTGCGTTTACCTTGGGCGGGCGGCTCAACATGAAAAACAAGAAGTTTGAGCGCGACGAAACACCGCTTGATCCGACGTGTTCGTGCGAAACATGCCGCACATTTAGCCGCGCCTATCTGCGTCATCTCGTTAAATCAAACGAAATTTTGGGGCATATTTTGCTCTCGATTCATAATGTGCATTTCCTGCTAGAGCTGATGCGTCAGATGCGGGTTGCGATTGCGGAAGGCCGACTGAACGCATTTGCCTCTGACTATTTAGCGCACTATCCGCTACCTGAATAACGACTGCATCTCACACAAAAAGAGGGGAGCTAGCATGAACACATACCGTGAGACATTTGAAAAGCAGTTGGCGTCTTTGAGCCAAGTAGAAGTTAAGGCTTGGAAAGGCACTGATTTGATCTGCGTCTTTTATCGTGGCAAAGAGTTCGCCCATTTTCAAGATGAACAAGTAATTGATATTCGTTTGTCGAACAATTTCATCAAAAGGGAAGGACTTACCCCGTTAGAGAATTCACCCTATCATCCAAACAGGTCTAAAAAATCTCGCTGGATGCTGTTCAGGTTTGACTCTGAGCAGGATGTCTTGGATTTGAGCGCGCTCGTCGGGCGGTTACTAAAAACTGAATACGAGAATACAGCCTGGGGCAATACAGCTTAAACAGTCTTTTTAAGCAAGTCAGTACAGTGGAAAGAAAATTTTATGGCGTGGTCATTCCCACAAAGGCGGGAATCCAGTCTTAAGAAAAGAATGGATACCTGCCTTCGCAGGTATGACAGGACTTACTTTACGATGCAGTCAGTCCATTTCTGAAATCTGTTATGTCAGCCCAAGTGCCGTAACTTATCAGGATTCCGCATTGCGTATATTGCGCCAACTTTTTCGCCAACAATCTGTATTGTTAAGGTCAAAATGGGTACGCCATCTTGATAGGCAATGTATCCCTTTTCCCCATTGAGATTGACAAAATCGAAGCTGAGGCCAGCTGGCGCACGCTTGACCAATCCAAGTAGGAAACGAGCCACTTTATTGCTGCCAATAATGGGGTGACGCGCCGCGGGGACCTTGCCATTGCTGTCTGAGACAAAGACAATCTCATCTTGTAAGAGGCCGACCAACCCGTCTAAGTCACCGCTGGTGCAGGCGGTTAGAAACTGGGTGAAAAGGATGGTGCGGGTTTCGGCCGAAATATCATGTTTCACCTTGCCTTCGCGTAGCTTCAAGCGCGAGCGTCGCACAATTTGCCGACAGTTCGCCTCGCTTTTTTCGATAATTTCGCCAATCTCCGCATACTCAAAATCGAACACATCTCGTAGCAACACCGCCGCACGTTCGATGGGGGAGAGCTTTTGCAACAGCAGCAGAAATGCGACAGAGAGCGATTCCGCTTCGACGACGGCCTCATCAGGCGGTGTGATGAGCGGATCGGGCAGCCATGCGCCGACGTACTCTTCGCGCTGATGGGCGGCCGAGCGCAGTTGATCGAGACAGAGATTGGTCGTGATGCGGGCGAGATAGGCACGGGGATTTTCGGCCGATAATCCCCGCCACCGCAAAAACGTCTCTTGAACAATATCTTCGGCATCCATCACGCTGCCCAACATGCGATAGGCGATGCCGAATAGAAGTGGCCGATGTTCTGTAAATGCATCCATCACATCAACTCCGCTGCGCGTCGTGCGCTGGCAACCGACGCATCGACGAGAAGCCCCTCATGTCCAACCCAATCCCCTGCCAGAAAAACGTTTGGCAAGGCTGTCTGAACAGATGGCCGATGCAATCCTGCCAGTGGTGCGGCGTGCATCACGGTCATCGTTGGCAGATATTGGCGCGTTATTTCATGTTGTCGCCAGTTGGGTTGCAGTTGATCGAAAAACGTTTCGAGTTCTTCAAGCGCACCCTCTGCACTTTCGTCTGCGCCGAGATATTTCATCAGATGGACGACCTCTCCAGATCGCTCGGTCAGTCGGGCCGAGTGGGTGTGAACCGAGTAGTAGAGCGGCGCATCACTGGCGATGGCAAAGCTACGTTCTGGAATCGGCAGTTGACGCAATCCCAAGTTGAGACATGCAGCACGCACAGGTTGCATGTTGGGAAAATCGGGTAGGTCGGGCAGAAGTTGGTGAATAGTGGCAGGCGGTGTGGTTAGGAGGAGTTTGTCATAGGTGCTGCTGTTGGTGGGGGTGAGGTGAATTTTCGGCCGATTATCAATCAGTTCAATCCCACTAATCCGCTGCCCACAGAGTAATGTACCACCTGCATCCCGCACGGCAACTGCCAGCTTATCAACCCACTGCGCCCAACCCCCATTCAAATACAGCACATTGTCTTTCAACGCCATTTTTAGCTGCATTAACGCGGCGCGTGCGCTCAAGTCTGGATGGTTTACATAAGAAGTCAGGCGCGTTAACGCTAGCAAAATTGCCTGCACCCGCTCACTAGAAACATGCTCAGCCAACCATGCGTCCCAGCACACATCGTGGACAGATTCCGCATCTGCCCGCATGATTTTTTGCAAAATGTTAAGCCACGATAGCTTTTCCATGCCACGCAACCCACCGGACTGCATAATCGCCCGTGGTGTTGCGGGAAGCACTTCAAGCGTACCGTCCATGCGGATACGCCCATGATGGTTTGACGGTGGAACACCGCCCGTTAGCTCTATCCCAAGTTCCGCCATTGCACGAGCGGCATGACCATTGCGATAGAGCGCATGACCGCCCATGTTAAACTGAAAACCGTCCATCGTGCGTGTGCGCCCTCGTCCGCCCAAGGCGTTCGCCTGTTCATAAACGGTGACAGAATTTCCGTCGCGTGCCAGCAGCAATGCAGCCGTCAATCCGGCTACGCCGCCACCAATAATTGCAATGTTACTCATCATGAATCTCCATTTTTCATCTTTGTTTACACATAAGACGAGGAATGAAGATGTTTTGTGACAATTTTAGACAAATAGTTTGTGCGGTTGCCAATTTTCACCGCGTTCGCGCAAGATACCGAGAAATGTGCCATCATTGGCGTAGGCGGTGGCGAGGGGGCCCAAGTCGGCACGACGTTCGATCTGTTTGCCAACGCGCAGCATCGAGGATTCGTCCTCATCCGCGTCAAGACGTGGGAGATGACCCACGGCGATGTCGAGCGGGTGTAGTTTGGAGGCGATGCTTTCGGGGGTGAGATCGCGTAAGGGGGTTGCGGTTTCGGCCGAAAATCCCCCAACCCGTTCCCGCCGCAACGTCAACACGTGCCCCCCACAGCCTAAAACTTCACCCAAATCATGCGCGAGCGACCGAATATACGTCCCCGTCGAACAACCAATCCGCAGCGTGACATCATTTTCATGACGCGCAACAACTTCTAACTGGTCAATCTCAACGCGCCGCGCCTCGCGCTCTACCTCTTTCCCCTTGCGTGCTAACAGATAAAGCGGCTTCCCACCCTGCTTAATCGCCGAAAACATGGGGGGGATTTGTTCAATCTCCCCTTTGAACTGTTCTAACGCCATCGCTAAATCGGCATCGCTGACGGAAACAGGACGCTCCTGCTCAATTTCGCCATCTGCGTCATACGTATTGGTTGTTTGACCTAGTCGCACAGTTGTGAGGTAGATTTTTGGTTGCCCGACGATGTATTCGATCAGGCGCGTGGCGCGATTGACGCCGACGATCAAAACGCCCGTTGCCAATGGATCAAGCGTCCCCGCATGTCCGACCTTGCGTGTTCCCGCCACGCGCCGCACGATGTTCACGACATCATGGGAGGTCATCGCCTGAGGTTTATCAATGTTTAGAAATCCGATCATGAGTCGTGGTACGAATGTGGGAAACAAAAACTACGCTTTTAACGCATCTTTTTGGGCGAGCAGCGCATATTTACATGCATCGACGATAACGAGTTCTGCCTTTTCAAGCGGCATGTCGAGCCGACACCCCGCCGCTTGGGGATGCCCCCCACCGCCAAAACTAACGGCTACATCAGAGACGCGAAATGGTAAGCGACTGCGCAGACTGACTGAGACGTGACCATCCTCTTGCTCAACCAGTACCACCGACATACATGCCTCTTGAATGTTGACGAGCTGTGTCACCAATCCTGCGCTGCCCGACCCATCGTATCCAGCTCTCTGTTTGTCCCGCAGACTGAGCGTCACCCACGCCAATCCATCTTCGACCAGCGCATTGCTCAGCCCAATCCCCCAGAGGCGCATCGCAGCATGTGGCTTGATGCTAAATGCCTGCTCGGTAATTTGGGGCAGATCGGCGCCCGCATCCATCAGTCCACCCGCCGCTTCAAGCGAACGTGGTGTGACATTGGACGTGCTGAATGATTGCGTATCTGTGACGATACCTGTCAAGAGCGATGTTGCGATGCCGATGTCGAGCGGGATTTCATTTTCGCGTAGGAGGAAGTAGAGCATCTCGGCCGTTGATGCTGCTTGTGGATCGACCCAGTTGAGGTCGCCAAACTCGGGATTGGTGGCATGATGGTCGATATTGATGATGAAAGGCGGCGATTGAAGCGAGGAAAAGGCTTCACCCATCCGATCTATGTCTCCACAATCGAGTGCAATCAGCAGATCATATCCATCCCCCGAACGCTCTCGCACCTCGCCTGCCAGCGGCAAAAATTCGAAGCGTTTGGACATGCCGCCATCAACTGCCATGGTGACAATTTTGCCCTCACGCAATAGCCAGCCGCCGACGGCCGTCAATGATCCGAGCGCATCACCATCGGGTGAATGATGGGTGACGACGAGGATGTTGGTGGCAGCGAGGATTTTTCGGCCGATTTCGCGCAAATTACTCATGTTACTTCCTTGCATAAAAACAGAAAATGGCTTCCCAGATCGATGGGAATGAAAGGTTTATAGATTAAATAGTCTCAGCGATTCTAGCAGCCCACAAACAAAAACTGCTGCACTCTGGCAGCAGTCTCACAAAGCTATTGTGCTTTCTTGTCTCTCAAGTGAGGATTCTTATTCCTCTTCTTCTACTTGTGGCGCATCTTCTTCTTCCGCTGGCGGAATGTCCAGATCGCCTAAAATTGTTTCGATGCGATCCACGCGCTCAAGGGTTGGATCCCAATGGAAATGTAGCAGCGGGGTTGAGCGCAGACGCATTCGCCGCGCCACCTGCGAGCGGAAGAAACCGTTCGCGTGTTTCAATGCTGCCATTACTTCATCTTTGCGCGATTCTTCACCGAGCGCACCGACATAGATGTTTGTATGCGATATTTCGCGGTCAATGTCTACTGCTGTAACCGTCAGACCTTGCAAACGGGGGTCGCTAACCTCCATCATCAATATCTCACTGATGATTTGCTTAATTCCTTCGGCTGTTCTTTGTTGTTTAATTGTTGCCATAGAACAAAAACGATGCCTCCATCGTCCTTAATGTGTGATCAAATTATTGGGGCATAATACCAAGACGAAGTTCAACCTCTTGGATGATGCTGTAAAGTTTATTGTACGATTGGTCTAGCCCAAAGCGTGCCAACCCGAAGTTGAACTCCGACAAATTGCCTCCGTCATCACAAAAGACGGCGAGTGGGCGACTCGTGTCCAGCACTGTCAGGACCGTGTTGAGGTGTCCCTGATAGAGTTCCAGATAGTCGGGTGGAACGACTGCAAACACCGTCGGCAAGTTGAGTAGTTCATAGTACAAGACGTACTCCGAACAGTAGACCGTTTGCCCATCTGCTAGTTTGTCGAGCCAACCGATCATCGAGCGCATAATTTCCTGTGAAATCAACAAATCTTCATAGAAGACATCGACATCAAAGGGGCCACCAAACAGCTCAATCAGTTCTTCGAGTTCTTCCGCCGTCGGTTCGCCAAAAATTAGCTCGGCAATATGTGATTCCGATTGCAGCCCTGTGCGTGCTTCTCCGCCCTCGATGATGCGCCGCAGACGTTCCAGACCGTTCTCCAGTCCGATTCTTGCGGCGGCCTTGTTATGCCCAGAAAGATAGCCGTTGCCACCATTGGTGCATAAAAATGCAACGGGCTCAGCCGCGATCAATCCATCGAGAACCGCATCGAATGTGAGATCATAGATGTCATCAAATTCAAATGGGGGCTCACTGAAGAGAATTTCGAGCAGTAGAATGATCGTCAGGTCATAGTAGAGATAAAACTCATCGCAGTCGCTTGGATATTGTCCCGCTGGGGTGCGATCCAGAACGCCGACCATCTGCACAAACGTCCATTCGAGATCGCGTAGCGTTGTGAGAATGAACGCCTCATCCGAAAGCTCCTCCAACGCAGGAAGCATGATTTCTTCGACCTCTTCCTCGACGACGGGGTCTTCGGGCGAGGAAACTTCCTCAGGCGTAGCCGGTGGGGCTGGCTCAAACTGGCTGTCGGGTGGCAGCAGAACGGCGTCGATAATATGGATGGTTCCGTTGGCGGCCGCGATGTCGCTCATCGTGATTGCAGCACTGTTGTTGAGGAGAATGGTGTCCCCCTGAACCTCAACGGTCACATCTTTGCCGAGCGCGGTTGTGAGTGAATCGGCGAGGGCGAGATCGGCCGAATCTAAATTGGCCTGCACAATATGGTAGAGCAATAGCTGCCGCAACTCACTAACCGATAAGTCCGCCAATCCATCACTAACTGCCGCAAACGCTGCATCTGTCGGGGCAAACAGCGTAAAGGGCCCATTATTTTCAAGCAAGGCATCCAACTCTGCTGTCTCTAGTGCAGCAACCAACGTGGTTAGCTCCCCATCAGCGCTGGCGATGTCGAGGATCGAATCATCCAGCGCGGCGACGGATGGGGTCAGACTGATGCCAAAAAAGAGCATCAATGCAGCAAGAAAACTAAACTTTAGAGCGTGTCTACTCATTTGAATCTCCGCGATAGTGGATTTACACGTGGCAACAGAGTCATGCCCTGAAACGACTGTATTTCCGCTATTGTACTCTAAAATCAGCCGTTTTGTGCAGCTAATGCGATTTCAGCGTATTCTCGTCGCTCTGGTGTAACCTCTTGTAATCCGAATACGGAAAGCATTTCGCTAATCAACGCCGCCTTCTCCGTTGCATCATTGCGCGACCATGTGCGTGCCTTTATTTCCAGATATTTCTGGGGCAGATCGGGCTGTTTGATGCGGTCGATATTGATGGCAAAATCAGTTCCCTTGAACATGACGCGCCAGCGACGACGATCCTTATGGACTTCATCCTCACGTAGTGGGGTAAAGTATTCACGATAGAAGCGCAATGAGTTGGTTGCGCCGGAGATGACGCGCGAACGTGAAAGCATGACGGCGTTTGGATAGGCTTCGTGGCTTTTTTGCCCCAACAATGTCAGACGCGCCCTAGATTGGTAGACCTCGCCATCATCTCCCACATAATCGTCGTCTCGATAGCGCAAACGTGCCGCATCCTTAAATTTGTCGCCAAAAAAGAAGTAGGTATCGTACTGACGATAGTGATTATGCTTGGTAATCTTGAACTGATCGCCGTAGATCGCCTCAACAATCGCCTTGTCATCATCAATTGGCACTTTGATCTGTACCTCAAAGCTCTCTTGTCGCTGTGTGCCAGAAAGGATAATGAGCTTGTTGTAGGGGCTTGATTCGCGCTCTTGGACAAATGCATCAATTTCGGCCGAAACCAACGCCGCATCTGCCTGTGCCTGTGCCTCATTAACGGTCAGTAATTCCCGATCCCGCATCAACCAGACCCCATTGCACATCGTGTGGCGCACGTCGGTGCTTTTTGCCGCATAGATTAGGCGTGAATAGACGGCCATCGGGTTGTTATTAAAGTGTGGCCAATTATGCACACCACTCATCTCGACAACGGCCAAATCAGCGCGCTTGCCGACCTCAATGCTGCCCGTCAGGTGCGACATGTGGGTGGCACGTGCGCCGCCAATCGTTGCCAACATCAATGCTTCGCGTGCGGGGATGTGTGTCGGGTCATCATGGCGCACCTTGCCAAGCAGTGCTGCGAGGCGCATCTCCTCAAACATGTCGAGATCATTGTTGCTGGCGGGGCCATCAGTCCCTACGCCAACATTCAAGCCGAGTTCACGCATCTTGTGGACACGTGCAATCCCACTTGACAGTTTCAAGTTGCTTGATGGGCAATGGGCGACGCCAGCCCCCGCCTTTTTCAAGCTAACCATTTCGCCCCGATCAATGTGGACACAATGGGCGGCGAGTAGTTTCGTTTTGAGCAACCCATTTTTTTCATTCCATGGGACGGGCGGCATGTTATGCTGCTCACGGCAGTTCTTGACCTCCATTTTGGTTTCGGAAATGTGTGTGTGGACAGGAACATCGTATTCGAGCGCAAGGTTAGCACACGCTTGCAGTAGCTCGGCCGTCGCCGTATACCACGCATGGGGTGAAACGGCGGGTTGAATCAATGGATGTCCATTCCACTGCTCGATAAATTCGCGGCAACGCGCAAGTCCATCTTCATAACTATCTGCATCAGGCGTCGGGAACATGATCAACGTCTGCCCCAGCAAGGCGCGCATACCGATTTCGGCCGTTGCCTGAGCGATGTCGCTCTCAAAGTAGTACATATCGGCAAAGCTGGTGATCCCACTGCGGATCATCTCCGCGCAAGCCAACTGTGTGCCGAGCCGCACAAATTCAGGCGAGACAAATTCACGCTCCAATGGCATGAGATATCCTAGCCAGACATCGAGCCGCAAATCATCGTTGAGACCACGCAACAGGGTCATCGGGACATGTGTATGTGCGTTGACAAGACCGGGAATGATCACTTGGTTGCTACAATCAACCGATTCGCTGGCACTGTATTGGGTGAGAATATCGGCCGATTTCCCAACCGCAACAATCTCGTCCCCCTGAATGGCAATCGCGCCATCTGTAAAAATCTCAAAGTCGTCGTTCATCGTGACGACCGTTCCGTGTAGTAAAAGTTTGTCTACTTGTGTCATAAATGAGGCTAGTGGCTAGTAGCTAGTCGCTAGTAATAGGTGAGGGGTCTGCATTTGACGATGCAGGTGAATTTGCATGTCTCCTCTGGAGATGCAAAGGCCTCTGTTAGTTTGATTTCGTATGGTAAATTACCTGTCAATATAGCACAAAAGCCATTAACGATTTGTAATATGATTAGCGAAAAATTTAGAATGAACACAATAAATACCTTTGGTGCAGCGGGAGCGGCATGGTTGGCAACATTGCCAGACCTCCTGCAAACGTATGCCGATCGCTGGTCGCTTGCGTTGGGTGACCCATTTGCACTGTCATTCAACTATGTCATTGCAGCACGCCGCGCCGATGGGTTACCGGTTGTATTAAAATTAGGTGTTCCAAACCAAGAATTGAGAAGTGAGATCAATGCGTTGCGCGTCTATGCTGGACGCGGCGCGGTACATCTATTGGAGGCGGATGATGCGGCAGGTGTTTTCTTGCAAGCGCGCGTCTATCCTGGTGAACCGATTGCCGAATGGGAGGATGAAAGGGCAACACGCACGGCTGCAATGGTGATGCAGAGGTTATGGCAACTGTTGCCTGCCGAACACCCATTTCGACACGTGAGAGAGTGGACGGACGGTTTCGGCCGAATGCCCAACCGTAATCTTTTCGGAAAGGGTCTCGTTGACCGTGCGGAGGCGATATTGCGCGAACTCGAAGCGGATGCCACGCAAACTGTTCTTCTACATGGCGATCTTCATCACTGGAACATCCTCACCGCCACTCGCGCCCCTGCCATCGCCATCGATCCCAAGGGAATGGCTGGCGATCCAGCTTATGAAGTTGGCGCATTCCTCCGCAATCCAGTCGGGCTCGTTCACGCATCGGACAAGCTTCCTCAAATTATGGCGCGACGTATCGCAATCTTTTCGGAGATGTTGGGTTTTGAGCGAGAACGCTTGGCCGCCTATGGTTTCGCGCAAGCTGTCCTCTCGGCGTGGTGGACGGTCGAAGACAACGGGAGCGGGTGGGAAAATACGTTGAAGATTGCGGACGTGATTCGCACGACTTGTCTACGATCATAAATCTGGTCTTTGGGAGTCCAGCAAGCGTATTGCGTATTGCGTGGTGCGTATCCAGCGGTCAATACGCAATACGCAACACGCAATATCTTCATGCCCCACGAAATCCACCCTTATCTTGGCCGATATTGCAATGCTTCCGCCAAATGGGCCGGTTGAATATCTTGGCAGGACGCTAAATCAGCGATGGTGCGTGCCAGTTTAAGAATGCGATGGAAGGCACGTGCTGAGAGGTTCATTTGTGCCATTGCGCTTTTCATTAAGCGGGTTCCCGTCTCATCGAGCGTGCACATTTCTCGAATCTCTGATGGCCCCATCTCGGCGTTGCAGGTTAGATTTGTTCCATTGAGCCGGGCGACTTGGATGGCGCGGGCTGCTTCGACTCTGGCACGAATTTCGGTCGATTTCTCCCCCTGATGCTTCCCCGTCAGCTTCTCAAAATCGACACGCGGCACGTCCACGTGAATGTCAATTCTGTCCATCAGCGGCCCTGAAATGCGCTTTTGATAGCGCGTAATCATGTTGTTGCTGCATGAGCATTCGCGTGTTGGATCACCATAATAGCCGCAAGGACATGGGTTCATCGCCGCGACAAACATAAAGCTGGCTGGAAATGTAATCGTTCCGGTCGCCCGCGAAATCGAAATCTCGCGCGGCCAACCTTCCAACGGCTGACGCAATACTTCAATTAACTTCGTTCCGAACTCGGGTAATTCGTCCAAAAATAGCACGCCGCGATGCGCCAAGCTGATCTCGCCGGGACGCGGCCATGCGCCGCCACCGACCAAGCCCGCATAGCTGACGGTGTGATGCGGTGAGCGAAAGGGTCGGTTGATGATAAGCGGTTGATCGGGTGGTAATTGGCCCGCGACCGAGTAGATTTTTGTCACTTCAAGCGACTCATCGACGGTCATGCGAGGCATAATGCTGGGAAGAGATTTTGCGAGCAGCGTCTTACCTGTGCCGGGCGGGCCCGAGAAACGCACGTTATGACCCCCAGCGGCGGCGACTTCAAGGGCGCGTTTAACATGCTCTTGCCCCATGATGTCTGCAAAGTCGGCCGCGAAATGCGGTTCGGCCGAAAACGCCCCTTCTGGTTGCATAAATGGCTCAATCGGAGCCAGCTTGGTCAAATGCCCGACCAATTGCGCCAAATTTTGCACCGGAATTACTTCTAAATCTGGCAGCAACGCGGCCTCACCCGCATTGACGGCTGGCACAAACACGCGCTTTAATCCATTGTCACGTGCCAACGCCGCGAGAAGCAGAACCCCTTTTGTCGGCCGAAGTCGTCCATCGAGCGACAGCTCACCAATAAACATTGCATCTTCAATCTCACCAAACCATATTTGCCGCGACGCAGCCAAGATACCAACCGCAATGGGTAAATCGTAGGCGGGCCCCTCTTTACGAATATCGGCAGGGGCGAGATTAACGGTGAAGTTTTTGTTTTGTGGAAAGGTGAGATCGCTATTTTTGATGGCGGCACGCACGCGGTCGCGGCTTTCGCGCACCGCCGCATCCGGTAGCCCAACCATCATAAAATGTCCAAGCCCATTGCGGATATCTACCTCGACCTCGACTAATTCAGCTTCAATTCCAACAATGGCACACGAGAGTACTTTCGCTAACATAAATCCTTCCCTAATTATGTTGCATAATTATAACGGACGACAACCGATTCAAGAAATAGAGGGCAATTTAATTTCAAAGACCGCACCGACCGGATGATTGTCGCGTACCTGCACAGTTCCGTCATGCGCTTCAACAATTTCGCGCGTGATGGCGAGTCCAAGCCCCGTCCCCGTGCGCGTTGACGTGCGGGCGCGGTCCGATTGGTAGAAGCGTTCAAAAATGCGCTGTTTTTCGGAATCAGGGATGCCTTTGCCTGTATCGCTGATGGCGAGGGTTAATGTTGTCGTATCTTGTGTTGCGGTCAGCGTGATACTGCCTTCTGGCGTGTGACGAATCGCATTATCCACTAAGTTGCCCACAGCACGAGCGAGTTTATCCACATCGGCCGAAAACTCATCCACAGGATCGGCCGAAATATCCACAGTGATTCCCTTCTCCAACGCACGTGGCAAAAATGGTGCCACCACGCCCTCTAACCATTCACGCACATAAAAGTTCTCGCGCCGCAACGTCAATTGTCCTGCCTCCAATCGCTCCAGCTCTAACAGCTGGTTGACCATGCGCGACATACGGGCTGACTCGGTGTGGATAATTTCGGCCGATGTTTGCACCATCTCGCCATCAACCATCCCGTCCATCAACGCTTGGCTCCATCCCTGAATCGACGTAATGGGCGTTTTCAAATCGTGCGACACATTCGCAACAAAGTCGCGCTGTGCCGCTTGACTTACCTGCACCTGTTGTGACATCTTATTAAAGCTGCTTGCCAGCGCACGTACCTCCATCGGCCCCTCTAGCGGCAGCGAATCCCCATAATTGCCGCGCGCAATCTCGTTGGCCGCGCCTGCAATACGCTGTAATGGCCTAGCGATGGAGCGGGCAATTAACGCCGCCAGCACAAATGCTAAAAGTAGCGAGATAACGAGGCTGCGTAAAAGTGGTTGCCCTAACAAGCTGGAAAAGAATGCGCCTGTTGATAGTTCTGTTTTGGCGAAAATTAGATAAGTTCGGCCGATTTGCCCCTCTGGGGGGACATAGAAAACCCACAATTGACCATTTTGCGCCTCATAGAAATGGGTTGATTCTTGGATATTGGTTGTCTGGCGAGGGGTTGTTTCCGATGACATCTCTAACCCTTGCCAACCACTGTCACTATCATGCAAAATTGTCCGATTTGTTGACTCCACCCACAAAATCCGAATGTTTGCCTCGTCTGCGATGCTATCAAGCTGGTTGACAAATGCCTCATTTGTCGGCCGATTCTGTGTGGCACGCCCAATTGCTGCCAACACGGGCCGTGCAACCGCATTTAGCTCGATAGCCGTCTGAAAACTACGCACCCTGCGTAAACTGGTCGTCGCGATCAGTGTCCCAACAAATAGCACAAAAAGAGCCACAATCAGCAGCAAGTAGGAAGCCATCAAACGGGAACGCAAGCTTTCAAGCATGGCGGGAAGGATAACATATGCGCTTCACTGAGGTGTTATGCAGGTGTAAAATTTTTGCCTCGCTACGTCTAAACGCCGAGCTGGGATTTAGCGACCATGCTAAAAAACCGCAATATTTCGCTAGAAACAAAAAAGGTTCCAGCCCTACTAAGTAGAACTGGAACCTTGTACTAAATAGGTTCTTTCGCTGTCTTAAATCAGACTATCAGAGGGTCGCCATCGCTGCCCCTACAATGCCTGCTTCATTACGCAGTTTTGCAGGAACAACCGGCGCATTTGTCGTAAATGCGTCGCCAAATCGATTGAACTTTTTGCTCGCACCCCCACCAATGATAAAAAGCTGTGGAGTAAACAACCATTCGAGATAGAGGAGATAGTCGTTTAGCTCTTTACCCCAGTCAGCGCGCTTTAACCCGCGCCGCTCGCGGGCCGCATCTGAGAAATGCTGCTCGCTAACTTCTTCAAAACCTTGTAAATAGATCTTGCCTAATTCGGTATTGGGGACGAGTTTGCCGTTGACAAACATACCGCTGCCAATCCCCGTTCCCAGCGTGATCATCAAGACAACGCCCTTCTGCCCAACCCCTGCGCCATGCGACATCTCGGCAATTCCCGCTGCATCCGCATCGTTTACCAGCGTCACCGTGCATCCAGCAACGAGCTTTTCAATCGCCTTATCGACGGAAAATCCAACCCACTCTTCGATATGATGAGCCGTAAATGGGGTGACAGGTTTGCCATCAACGACAACAGCGGGGAAGCCAACACCAATTGCACCGCGATAGTCAAAGTGATTGATCACCTCTTCCACAACGGGCAACACATCTTCTGGGGTGCGTGTTTTAGGGGTTTCAAGACGAAAACGTTCTGTTGTCAGTTCACCACTTTTAACATCGACGAGTGCGCCTTTGATCCCTGACCCGCCGATGTCAATACCGAGAATTTCCATGTTGCAGAAGGAACCAAGCTCCGTCACGGAACTTAGTTCCTAATAATTAGCGAATCCGTTCTTCAACGAAGAATTCGATAATGTCATCTTCTTTGTAGTTGTTCCAGTTTTTGAGATTAACACCAAACTCGAACCCTTGTCGTACCTCTTTGACATCTTCCTGTAGATGCTTCAGACTGGAAATCGTTGATTCTGTCATCAAACGACCGCCGCGAATCAAGCGTGCGGTTGCATTGCGGACGGTGCGACCCGTTCGCATGAAGCAGCCAGCGATGTTGCCTGCGCCACGAATGCGGAAGACAGCGCGGACTTCTGCTCGGCCGATCAACTTCATTTCATAGATCGGATCAAGCATTCCCGTGATCGCCTTTTCCACATCTTCAAACATCTTGTAGATGATCTGGTAGTTCTTGATTTCAACGGCGTCACTGTTGGCCGCCCGCTCTGCGGCTGGGTCTGTCGACGTGTTGAAGGCGAGAATAATCGCGCCCGAAGCGGATGCCAGCATCACATCGCTCTCAGTCACGCTGCCGGGTGCAGCGCGCATAATATCGATGTCCACTTCTTCATGTTGGAGGCGTTGGAGGGAGGAGACAATTGGTTCAACTGACCCCTGTACGTCTGCCTTAATGATGAGCCGAAGTACTTTGTTGTCGTTCCCCTGCATATCGCGGAAGAAATCTTCGAGAGACGGGCCTGTCGCACGCTGTTTGAGCGCCATTTCGGTCTCATATTCAGCAACGAGCTTGCGCCCCTCTTTCTCGTTTTCAACCACATCGAACAGGTCGCCAGCTTCGGGCACACCATTGAGACCAGAGACGACAACAGGTGTCGATGGCCCAGCTTTTTTGATTCGCTTGCCCAAGAAGTTGTACATCGCCTTAATTCGGCCGAAATACAACCCGATCAACAACGTGTCACCCAACTCAAGCGTCCCATTTTGCACCAGCAATGTCGCCGTTGCACCGCGTCCGCGTTGCATCCGCGATTCAATGACAACACCCGTCGGTTCCGCGTTTGGATTAGCACGTGGGTTCAACTCTTCTGCCGTCAGCAAAATCGCCTCTAGCAGGTCGTCAATTCCCAACTCCTCTTTGGCGGACACCTGAATCACGAGCGTGTCTCCACCCCACTCATCAGGCACAAGACCTACTTCGTTGAGCTGTTGCAACACCTTTGGAATGTTGGCATTGGGGAGATCGATCTTGTTGAGGGCGACAATGATTGGCACATGCGCAGCACGTGCGTGGTCGATCGCCTCGCGGGTCTGTGGCATGATGCCATCATCCGCTGCGACAACAAGCACGGCGATGTCAGTTGCCTGTGCGCCACGCGCGCGCATTGCGGTGAAGGCGGCATGACCCGGCGTGTCCAAAAAGGTGATGACTTGACCTTCATGCTTCGCTTGATACGCGCCAATATGCTGGGTGATGCCACCCGCCTCTTTTGCAGCGACACGAGTGCGCCGAATCACGTCAAGCAGCGATGTCTTGCCATGATCGACATGTCCCAAAATCGTGACAGCAGGCGGACGTGGGACGAGATCTGACTCGCGCTCCTGCGCCAACACTTGCTTCCATTCTGGGAGCAGTTCAAGGTTTTGCTCTTCCTCAATCATGTCGGCATAGGAGGAGGTCGCTTCAAACCCCAGCTCTTCTGCCACAATTGACATCGTATCGAAGTCAATTTGTTGATTGATATTTGCCATGATGCCACTTTTCATCAATTCTTTGATGACATCAATTGGCGTGACCCCTAAGAGGCCAGAAAATTCACGCACGGTCAGTGCGCTTGGTATTTCAATTACAGTTCTTGTTGCAGCCATATTTTTCGTCGTTCAGTAAGCAGTCAGCAGCGAACAGTTTGCAGTGATCAGATAATAACTGTTCACTGCAAACTGATTGCTGTTCACTGATAGATATTCAACTTGCGGCTGCGAGGCGGGGATTCCGACAAGCACGCCGTGTTGCTCATTTCAGCACATTTTCTTCATGCCGAACAAGCCCACACGACGTATCTCGTCGTGTGGAGGATTACGTGGGTAAGCTAGTGGACTTACCCATGATCTTGTTCGGCCGAAACAACAGGTTTAGCAGCGAGAATCGCTGCCTTCTCTGTCGCATTTAATTCGGTTTTTAACACTTTATCTAACATGTTGCGCTCAAGGGATTGTTCCCAACATGTCGGATTATCACATAAATACGCACCACGTCCATTTTGTTTTCCTGTTGGGTCAACCACGACTCCGTCCGTTGTGCGGACGATACGAATGAGTTGTCGCTTATCCGTTTTTCTGCGGCAAACGATGCAAGTGCGTTGCGGCACATGTTTTTGTTTGCGTGGTTGCATTTTGCCCATTAGAAATCGTCTTCTTCATCGCTCCACTCTTGCTTTTGACGACTGCGCTTCCGTTTGCGCTTGCTGATCACGCGACCAGCTCGTTCGTCAAAGACAAGACTGCGAGCCTTGTTTGTCCCATCGTCGGCTTCTTCCTCATCCTTTTCGTTTTCACGACGGATGCGGCGCACGCGCACAGTCGGTTTGTCATCGTCTGTGCTACGTGTTTCCTCAACGATATCAACGAGTGATTGGCTCAAATCGTCGAGAACTGAAACATCTTCCTCGGCCTCAGCCTTTTTGTCAGGTACAAGGAGTGACTCATCAATTTCAAAGAGCGGATCTGGCTCATACTCAAGTTGTTCCAGCGGTTCTGCCGTTTGGCTTGCCGCAACAACGCCAGCCAACTCACCCATATCGAGGTCGAAATCATCACCAAAGTCGAGCGTGTCTGGCTCTTCCTCATCCATGATGCTGTCGAGAACAGATGTCGCCTCTTCTTCCTCATCTTCCTCTTCCTCAGGCACATCTGTTACCGCTGTCAATGCGTCGATGCGATCTGAGATATTTTGCAACCCTTCTTCCGCAAAGTTGGGGAGCTTGAGGAACACTTCTGGATCAAGTTCAAATTGATAGGTGACATCACCAACCGTCTCGAAGCCATTCTCGGCCAGAACGGTATGAACACTCATCAATAGGTCGAGCTCTTCCAGCTCCATTTCCCAGAAGGGAGATGGAACCCGTTTGCGGACTGCCTCGCGCTCGCGGCGGAATGCGTCGTGATTTGAAGCACGGCTTGAGATGATTTTACCTTCAACACCGACAACGAGACGATTGATGTAGCCATAATCTTCGGCCGTAATCGGTCGTCCTGCCTCTTTCTTCGCAATCACATCTTGCACCAACGCTTGTAGCGTTTTGTCACGCAGGATGGCGGGGTCTGCCATTGGGTTGTCGAGCATCCCAAGACTGTCGCGTCCTGCTTCGGTCAGGCTCTTAATGTCGATGCGCCAACCGGTTAACTTGGCGGCGAGACGGGCGTTTTGCCCTTCGCGGCCGATGGCAAGCGAGAGCTGATCGTCTGGCACAATGACCGTCGCCGTGCGTCCGTTGATCGGATCGTCATCGAGGAAAACCTGCGAGACGCGGGCGGGGCTGAGTGCCTTGGCGATAAAGTTTGTGGGGTCATCATCCCACTCAATGACGTCGATCTTTTCGTCGTTTAACTCACGAACGATGCTTTGGATACGCACACCACGCATACCGACACACGCCCCAACAGGGTCAACGCCGGGCTGCATCGCTTGCACAGCCACTTTTGAGCGTGCGCCAGCTTCGCGGGCAATGCTCTTAATATCAACTTGTCCGTTGTAGATTTCGGGGACTTCGAGTTCAAGCAGACGGCGCAATAGATTGCGATGGCTGCGGCTGACAAAAATTTGTGGGCCACGACTGGTGCGGCGAACTTCTAAAATGTAGACGCGGATTTTGTCATGCGCCTTATAGCGTTCGCGGGGAACCTGTTGGCCACGTGGCAAGACGGCCTCGGTGCGTCCCAAGCCGATGGTAATGTTGCCACCGCTGGTGCTTTGTACCGTACCGTTGACGATTTCGCCTTCACGACCAGAAAACTCGTCGAAGAGATGGTCGCGTTCAGCTTCACGTACACGTTGCAGAATGACCTGTTTGGCGGTTTGTGCGGCAATTCGGCCGAAATTAGCCGGTGTCGCATCGGCCATCACCAGATCACCTAACTCCGCCTCTGGGTTGTATTGCCTCGCCTCTTCCAGCACAATTTCGGTCCGGTCGTCAAAAATGTCTTCCGTTACCTCTTTCTGTGCCAAAATTCGCACATCACCCGTGCGTGGGTCGAGTTCAGCCTCGACTTCCTGCGAATTGCTCACTCCATTATCCCGCCGAAACGCGGAAACGAGTGCAGTTTGTAATGCCTCAATGACAATTTCTGCTGGCAGATTTTTTTCTTTGCAAATCTCGTTGAATGCTAACAAGAATTGATTTTTCATAGCGATTTATGTGGGGAACGAACTGTGTTTTATAGTTAAAATCGCGTTGCTCCCTCGTGTTGATGAGAGGATGCTAGATTCCCAAGCTAGTGGGAATTTTACGCGTCTATCTAACTGTAAAGAAGTTGGTTCCTGTTGTAGACAAACAAAAAAGTGGGGCGAAACCCACTTTTTACTCTAAAGTATTCAGTGTCTCTACATTATAGCATGGGGAAATTGCGTTTGCTAGGGTAACACGCACAGTTATAACAAGAGACGCGATCAAATTTAGGTCTAGGTCTTCAGGAATGTAACAGGCTGGGAACACCTATTGCGTGGTGCGCGTTCAGAGGTTAATACGCAATATCACCAAACCCCTCACTCGAGTTACAGCGTTCTCACGAGATGCTAGGGAGGCAAATTGATTTCTGCTACAATGTCGCTATGCCCGAAATTCGTGATTTAGCCGCAGGTTCCTCGACACAGCGCGGTGGGTTAAACCATCAAGCGATTGAAGATTATCTCAAAACGATTTATAGCTTAGCGATCTTGGAAACCCCCGTCAGCACGTCCCGTTTGGCTGAGGCACGTGAGGTGCGTCCTGCATCGGCAACGGGGATGATTCGACGGCTTGCCAAACTTAACTTGGTGCATTATGAAAAGCATCGCGGTGTGACATTAACAGAAGAAGGCAAGCGCATCGCGTTGGAAGTTTTGCGTCATCATCGCCTAATTGAAGCATACTTAATCGAAGCGTTGGGTTTTACATGGGATGAGGTACACGAAGAGGCAGACATCTTGGAGCATGTCATCAGTGAAAAGCTAGAAGAGCGGATTGCAGCGGCGTTAGGCAATCCCCAGTTTGATCCACACGGTGCGCCAATTCCGACAAAGGAGCTGACGGTTCCGGTGAGCATCGGCCGAAATCTCACAACCCTGCCCCTCAAGACACCTGCTGTTATCACGCGCATTCTCTATGATGAGGATCGCGCACTCCTCAAACATCTGACCGAACTCGGCATCACGCTCAATACGGAAATCGAAATCATTGAAAAAGCCCCATTCGACGGACATCTTACCCTCTGCATTGACGGCACAACCCAAACGATTGGCTTCCAGGTTGCAACCGCCATCTTGGTTAGTAGAAGTTGAGCCGACGGAAATGACCTGCGACATTGTATCCTTATGAACCCAGTTACTTTGATTGAACACAAACGCGACGGTGGTGAACTTTCGGCCGAACAGATCGAATTCTTTGTGCGCGGTCTTGTCGATGGACGTATTGCCGACTATCAGACAGCGGCCATGTTGATGGCGATCTATTTGCGGGGCCTCAACAGACGCGAGACGGTCGACTTCACATTGGCGATGGCCCAATCTGGCGACACGCTAGATCTGCACGATGTGGCTGATTTTGTGATCGACAAACATTCGTCGGGGGGCGTCGGGGATAAAACGACGCTGGTTGTGCAGCCAATGGTGGCGGCGTGCGGTGTGCCGGTTGGTAAAATGAGTGGTCGCGGGTTAGGGATTACGGGCGGCACACTCGACAAGATGGAATCTATTTCAGGCTGGTCGCCTGAGCTGACGATGGCGCAGTTCAAGAAACAGTTGCGAGAGATCGGGATTGTTTTGGCGGGACAATCGGCCGATCTCGCCCCAGCAGACGGCATCCTCTACAGCTTGCGTGATGTCACGGCTACCGTTGGCAGCATCCCACTGATTGCCGCTTCCATCATGAGCAAGAAACTGGCCGGTGGGGCTGATGGCATCGTGCTTGATGTCAAATATGGGAGCGGCGCATTTATGAAAACCCGTGACGCGGCGCAAGAACTGGCAGACACGATGGTTGCCATCGGCACAGACGCGGGGCGCACAACGGTCGCTATTTTGAGCGATATGAATCAACCACTCGGGCACGCCATCGGCAACGCGCTTGAGTTAAAAGAAGCGATTACCGTTCTCAATGGGAGCCAGGAACCAGCCGACTTTTGGCTGCACTGTTTAGAGATCGCGGCCAATATGCTGGTCGTGGCGGGTGCGGCCGCTGATCTGGATAGTGCGAAGACGCTGGCACAAGCGGCGATTGCATCTGGTGATGCGCTGGCAAAATTTAAGCTGATGGTCGCCGCGCAAGGGGGCGATACGGCGCAAATTGATGACCCTGCACGTTTGCCGCAAGCGGCGATAGAGCGGCCACTGATTGCGCCAAAAAGCGGCAAAATTACGTCGATTGACACGGGCGCAATTGGCATGGCCGCCGTTGAGTTGGGAGCCGGGCGCAAGGCGAAAGGGGAAAAGATTGATCACGCAGTGGGTTTTATTCTGCGCGTGAAGATTGGGGATGAGGTGGCTGAAGGTGAGGAGATCGGGGTTATTTTTGGAGAGGCTTTGGACAAGATTGAATCGGCCGAAAACGCCTTACAATCCGCGATCTTTGATCACTGAGAAGAGTTTGTTGTTTTCGCATCAATACAAGCGTAGTGCGTGATTCGTGGTGCGTGATTCGTATCCAGTTCACGCACCACGCACCACGCACTAAGGTGGCGAAAACCTAAAGATACTAACGCTACTCCAAAGCCTCAAGCCTTATCACTCCCCTAACGTCGCCACATACATCCACAACGCTGACAACTCATCATCTGTCGCTTCTTTGTATTCGATCCACGGCATTTCGTCAGAAAGCTGTGTGCCAGTTGGGGTAACGCCCGTGCGTAACGCCGTGATAAAGTCGGCTTCGCTCCAGTTTGCGGCGGCGGCCAGCGTCGGTCCTTGTGGGGCATCGGGATCGTCTGCGCCGAGTAAATCTGCGCCATGACATTCGCGGCACGCCCCGATGTAGGAGAGATATTCACCATATTCGGCCGAAACCCCCACCGTCACGTCATCCCCCACATTGGCATGATCGATCGTGTTGACTGCCCAACTGCTCCACGCCAAATTGCCAAAGATGATATTGCCACCGACCATTAAGTTGCGCTCTGTGACTGCGCTTGCGACAGTTGGCAACGTTTTGAGATAGGCGATCAAATCAGCGAGGTCGTCATCGGTCATGTGTGCATATTGAGCAGACGGCATTGTGACCAATGTACGTCCATCTCCTCCCACGCCATGCCGAATGGCGCGTTCCCAATCTTCATCGCTGAAATCTGCCCCGACGCCGCCTGCTGTCAGATTGGGTGCAGGAACATAGCCAATTGGGGGCTCGTCAATAAACGGTTCTCCCTCGAAATTTGCGCCATGACAGCTAATGCAGGCCGCCTTGCCGCGCGCGATGCGTTCGCCATGCACGGGGTCGCCAGCCGCCGATGAAACTGCTTTAACAGCGACCTCTGGCGCGTTGTTGAGACGATTTCGGCCGATTACAAACAACCCAATCCCAACCACCAAAAGTAATCCAATCAAACCACCTAAAACGATGCCAATCCACTTCAAAATACGTTTCATGTCGTTCTCCTTGTCAGTCAGATTGTGTTACCAAACCATTGGTGCAATCTGTTCCGTTCTAACCATAATGTTACGATAAGCAAAAGCGCAACACATGTCAATAAGTGAAAAATCATCGGTTGAAACAGTCCTACTTGTGCGGAATGTGACGGCCGTTGGCACGCTCTTTGTGTTGGGCTCTATCAAAAAATTTTCTAGTTTGAAAAGATCCACTCGGCAATATCGCTAGGCAGGTCGTCAACCGCCGTATTGTGCTGTTCTAAATAGGTGACGAGCTGAGTGAGATTTGCAAAATGCATCTGCTCGCCTGACTCGGCATTTTGCAGCGTGGCTCGCCATGGTTGGCTGGCCTGATTGCGCCATAGACGCAGTAAAAATGCACTGTACTGTCGTGACATCATTCTTCTCGCTTCGTAGGCTGACCCCCTACTTATGGACGGACGAAAGCGAGCAGTTATCAGATTAAGAAGCCGCTTCTAAAAGCTGCGTTGAGACGCCTGTCCGTCTATAGATCGTGAGCGCAGCACTAGCTACTCTTCATCGTTCCCTTTAGAATAAGGAGCAACCCTTGCGAAACTCTTTTGTTTGTCTTTATGTTGGAGCTGATCATGCTAACGATTCAAACATTTGGCGGCTTGACAATTGAATTGGACGGAGCGCGTGTCACAGGTTTTGCATCACGCAAAGCAGAGGCGTTGTTTGTTTACCTAGCATGTCAAAATGCCGAGATTCCCCGCGAAGTTGCCGCCACCCTCCTGTGGAGCGACACATCGCAAAGTCGCGCCCTCGCCAATCTCAGCGTCATGCTCACCAGCCTACGAAAACAGTTAGGCGACTACCTCCAAACGACACGCCATACCGTTGGGCTTGATCATGAACGTGGTTTTGTACTTGATGTCGCAACGTTTGTGTCCGCAACTAGCATGCGCGGCGAGTTGACACGCAGCACAGCGGCACAGTTGGCCGTCGCCGTCGATCTCTATCACGGTGATTTCCTGATCGGGTTTAGCGTGCGTCATGCGCCAGAGTTTGAAGGGTGGGTCGTTCTGGAACAGGAACGCCTACGCCAACGACTTTTTTCAGCGTTGGAACGATTGACCGCCTATTTTGTCGAACGCGGTCAGTTGAGACGCGCCATCACCTATGCGCGCCAGTTGGTGCAACATGACGCGCTCAATGAAGAGGCGCAGCGACAGTTGATCGACCTGCTGTGGCGCGATGGGCAACAAGCGGCGGCAGTGGCGCAGTGTGAGGCGTGTCGGCAGGTGTTGTGGGAGGAGTTGGAGGTTGAGCCAGAGGAGGAGACGGTTGCGTTGTTTGAAATGGTGCAAAATGATGTGCCGAGTAAGATTCATGCTGACCCGATCCCCACCAACATCCAACCGACCGTCACGCGCTTTTTCGGCCGATCCCAAGAACTCACCACCCTGACCAACCAAATCAATACCCCGACCAACCACCTGATCACGATTGTCGGTCAGGGGGGTGTCGGCAAATCCCGTCTAGCCCTAGAAATCGCCCGCCATTTTGCAGCGGATTTCCGCGATGGCACACACTTCGTCTCACTCGCTACTGTCAGCGATAGAAGCGGTCTGCAAGCCGCTCTCGCCGACACGATTGGCTTTACATTTTCGGGCAGTGCTGACCCCGCCGATCAGCTAAAAAGCTATTTGCAAGATAAAGAGATGTTGCTGATTCTGGACAATTTTGAGCAGTTATTGGCAACTGATTGTGTTGAATTTATTGTCGGGCTGATTTCGGCCGAACTTAAGCTTATCGTCACATCACGGGAGCGGTTAAATGTGCGGGCGGAGTCGCTCTTAACATTGCACGGACTTTCGCATAGTGAACCTGACAGATCAGAGCGTCAAAGCGGCGCGGCGGCGCAGTTGTTTGTCGATCGGGCCGTCCGTTTGAAGAGTGATGCTGAACTCAATTCAGATTTGGTTATCCAGTTGTGTGAACTCGTGGAAGGATTGCCGTTGGCGTTGGAGTTGGCCGCGAGTTGGATTCGCGTGCTGCCTCTGGAGGAGATCGTTCGGGAGGTCGAACGCGGTCTTGACCTCCTAGAAACGACGATGCGCGATATACCCGACCGCCATCGCAGCATTCGCGCCGTATTTGGGCGGTCTTGGCAGATGTTGACGGCACGCGAGCGCGAGCTATACGCGACGTTGTCAGTTTTTCGCGGTGGCTTTACGCGCGAGGCGGCACAAAAAGTGGCGGGCGCGACATTGCCAATGCTGCTTGGACTGGTCGACAAGTCGCTGTTGCGTCGTGACGATGCGGGACGTTACTGGCGGCATCCACTGCTCGTGCAGTTTGCAGCGGAGCAACTGACCGATGCCGCCCCATGGCAACGAGCGCACGCCCACTTCTTTGCAGATTGGCTCAAATCGGCCGATATTTCCGCCATATCGGCCGATTTTGAAAATGTGCGTCGTGCATGGGGCTGGAGTGTTTTACATGAGCCACCGCTGCTCAAAAAGATGATTGTGCAACTCAACGACTTTTATCAGACGCGCACGCGCCTACGTGAGGCAATGGCCTTCTTTGAGCAGACTTTAGCGCAACTCGATTCGTCGCAATATCCCATCATCGCCGCTCAGGTCCAACTATCTGAGGCGATGTTCACCAATAAATCGGGATTCCTCCCGCGCAGCCGCACCCTCGCTGAAACGGCGCTCGCTACAATCGAAAAATCGGCCGATGCCATCCTCATTATCGATGCGCTGCAAGTCGTCAGCGACATCCTGCATACGCAAGGTGAGATCGAACTCGCACAAACCTATTTGCAGCGTATCGTCGCCGCTAGCCGCACGCTCGGGGATGAAGAGCGCATCATGAACGCGCTCAATGGCTTGGGCAACAACGCCCATTCGCTGGGCGAATACGACGCCGCGCTCGCCTACTTTGGCGAAGGGTTGACGATTGCACAACGTCGCAGTGATCAGCGGCGCATCGCTATCTTATACGCCAATCGCGGCATCGTTTACAATCAAATGGGCAGGCGTGATGCCGCTCTTTCCGATTATCAGATCGCACGCGAAATTTTTAGCGCAATCGAGCACGAATTGGGTGAAGTCAACACCATTCACAATATTGGCATGATTTATCGTCATCTGGGGCGACTTGATGAGGCGCAGGCAACGATGCAGGAGGCTCTCAAACGGCATCGCGCGATGCAAAATCGCACCGGTGAGTCGGGTGCGCTATCTGTGCTTGGCCTAATCCATCGTATTCAAGGCGACCACCAGCGCGCCCGCGCTTACCTACATACCGCTCTGCGCCTCCAGCTAGATATTGATGCGCGACCGCTCGTGCTGGCGTCAATCAGCGAATGTGCATTTATTGAATTCGCAGAGGGAAACGTGCGCCACGCCATCGGATTGCAGCATTACGTCAGCCAACACCCAGCCTCAATGGCCGCAACGCGGCGAGATGCGGAAACGCTGCTGGCGGAGTGGCGTGACGAGTTTCCGAGTCAGGTTTTTGATGCGGGGGTGGCAGAATCGGCCGAATGGGAGCTAGAGCAAATTGTTGACCGATTGTGTGCGGAATCGGCAGATCAACTTTTGATATAAGTTGGGATTCTGGTCACTCAGTAAAACCATGCGCCACTGCCAATAATCCTGACCTAAAAGGGGGGATGATTTTACAATAGCCGCCACTGTACTTATACTTCCACCATGAGCAGCAAAAACTTTTATCTCGGACGCACCTATAACCTCGCCAGCGGCGAAACGACAGACGAAAAATTGCATTATGACCCCGACGACTTGACGACGCATGGCGTGATTGTCGGCATGACGGGATCGGGTAAGACGGGGCTGTGCCTCGACCTGATGGAAGAGGCTGCCCTTGCAGGTATTCCCGCGTTGATGATCGATCCTAAAGGAGACATTACCAACGCGCTGCTGCACTTTCCTGATCTCGCCCCTGATGATTTTGCGCCATGGATCGATCCCGCCAATGCACAACGCAGCGGTCAGACGATTGATGAGGTAGCGGGAAAAACGGCCGATTTGTGGCGCAATGGGCTCGCCTCGTGGGACATAACGCCCGAGCGTATTCAGAAGCTCGCCGACTCCGCCCAGTTTTCTGTCTATACGCCCGGTTCTGACGCAGGACACAAAATCAGCATTCTTTCTTCGCTAGAGGCTCCCGAAATTGCGTGGCAAGGTAACGAAGAGCCGCTGCGTGAGCAGATTGGCAGCACCGTCACCGCATTACTCGGCTTAATCGGCAAGACGAACGTCGATCCCGTGCGCGACCGCGAGCATATTTTGCTGGCGAACATCTTTGAACATGCATGGTCACAAGCAAAAGATTTGACGTTAGGTGAGCTGATAATGCAGGTGCAAAGTCCGCCGTTTGAGAAGTTGGGCGTTTTTGACGTAGGCATGTTCTTTCCCGACAAAGATCGCTTTGATTTGGCGATTCAGTTGAACAACATCCTCGCAGCCCCTGCCTTTCAAGCATGGATTGAAGGGGAGCCGCTCAATATCAAAAACCTGCTCTACATGCCAGACGGCTCGCCACGTCACACCATTTTTTACATCGCTCATCTCAGTGATTCTGAGCGCATGTTTTTTGTGACGCTGCTCTATGGGGCGGTTGAAACATGGATGCGAGCGCAGTCTGGCACGGGGTCGCTGCGCGCGCTTGTCTACTTCGATGAGATTTTTGGCTATTTGCCGCCAGTGGGCAATCCGCCGAGCAAGCAGCCGATGTTGCGTTTGCTCAAACAGGCGCGCGCATTTGGCGTGGGGATGTTGCTCGCGACGCAAAACCCTGTGGATATCGACTACAAGGCACTTTCAAATGCGGGAACGTGGTTCGTTGGCAAGCTGGGAACCGACCAAGACAAACAGCGATTACTTGACGGACTCGATAGCGCAATGGGCGGTGGACTTGAACGCAGCGAATATGACCGCATGATTTCACAGTTGGGTAAGCGCGTTTTTCTGTTGCGGAATGTGCATGAGAAGCAGCCCGTTCTCTTCCAAACGCGTTGGGCGATGAATTATTTGGCTGGCCCGATTACGCGGACGCGAATCGGGGAGTTGAACGCACTTGCCGGAAGCAGCGGACAGGTGGCGGCGAATAGTCAGCCGACGCTGGAGAGCAGAGAGCAAAGAGATGCGGATCGATCCAATTCGCAAGCTGTGGCAACGCCATCGCCAAGTGAAGCAAAACCTAAAGTAGAAGTAGGGACGGCCACTCGGCCGAAAGTTCCCGGCCGCACCGATGAATTCTTCCTGCCCGTTGAGCTATCTCTGGAAGCTGCGGCGCGAGAAGAGCGGCGCGAGTGGGCGGCCGATGCAGATGCGGTGGGGATCGTCTACCGCCCCGTGCTGCTTGCCCAAGCGGACATTCGCGTTAACCAGCGCAAGTATGGAGTGGACGAATCACTATTGCGGACGGCGATTATTGCCGAGCCAGATGATCGTGGGCGTGTGCGTTGGGATGAACATTTGCTGGAACGCGAACTGAGCGGGCGAGATTTAGATCGATCTCCATTGCGCAATGCACGTTTTGGAGAACTCAACGCGCCATTTACTAACAGTCGCACGATGACCGATATGAAAAATGATTTTGTCGATTGGGCATATCGGGAAACGGCGGTGACGGTGTATGCGAATGAGACGCTCAAGGTCTATGAGGCTAACAGGGCTGATTTTGAACGTGCGGTGGAAGATGCTGCTGATGATGAGATGGATGATGATGTGAAGAAGGTTGACGCATCGTTTGAGAAAAAACTGGATGCGCTGCGCACAAAGTTGCAGCGTGAAGAGCGAGAACTCGCAGAGGATGAAGCGGAACTATCGGCCCGTAAACGCGAGGAGGGCGTGAAGCATTTGGAGACGCTGGCGGGACTATTTGGTTTCGGCCGAAAACGCTCGGTCTCCTCCTCCATGTCAAAACGCCGCATGACCTCAAAGGCCGCGGCCGATGTTGAAGAGTCAAAAGATGAAATCGAACGGTTAACCCGTGAAATCGGCGAGCTGCGTGATGAGCATGAAGATGCGCTTGAAGAAGTGCGCGAGAAGTGGTTGGGAATTTCGGCCGATACAACGGAAATCAGTGTCAACCCCTACAAAAAAGATATTCGCATCGAACTGTTCGGCGTAGCGTGGTTGCCGCATCATGTCGTTGATGACAACGGACGTGCGCTCGAGCTGCCCGCGTTTCGCATCTAGTTTCAATGCTCTACGGCTCAAACTCACACAGTCAGAACAGACACGCATCTTGTTGATCGGCGCAGTTGGACTCATTTTATCGGCTGTCGTCCACTACTTTTTACTGACTGATCAGCCAGTTGATGTGGAGTCGATCATTTAATATAAATGCATGCCGCGCTATGCAGCGTGTGGGATTAGTGTTGAATTTGGAGAAAAGTATGGACTACTCAAAAAAATCGACGGTTGCGGAAATACGCGATCGTTTTGATCACGATGTTGCGCGTTTTTCAAATTTACAAACAGGGCAGTCTGCCACGATTGATGCACCGCTTGTGTTGGATTTGATCACGCACGCGGCGGCAACCGTCACGCCCCATGCAACCGATTTGCTGGACGTGGGGTGTGGTGCTGGTAACTATTCACTGAAATTATTAGAGCGACTGCCCGCGCTGAACGTGACGCTGGTTGATTTGAGTCGGCCGATGCTTGACCGCGCAGCAATGCGCGTCGAGGCGATTGCAACAGGGCATATCACCACCCAACAAAGCGATATCCGCGAGTTAGAATTGGGTGATGGGACGGTTGACGTCATTTTGGCGGCGGCGGTGCTGCATCATTTGCGCGAGGATGTGCAGTGGGAGGCTGTATTTGCAAAATTCTGGCGGGCACTTCGGCCGAATGGCTCGCTCTGGATCAGCGATCTCATTCTGCACACGACGCCCCCCATCAACGAGATGATGTGGTCACGCTATGGCGACTATCTAACCGAATTTCAAGACGCAGCCTACCGCGAAAAAGTGTTTGCCTATATCGAGAAAGAGGACACACCGCGTCCCCTCATGTTCCAAATCGACATGTTGCGCAAAGTTGGTTTCAGCGACATTGAAATCCTGCACAAGAATAGCAATTTCGCGGCGTTTGGCGCAATAAAACGGTAAACGGTCAGTTGGAGCGCGACCAGCTTGGTCGCATTTTCGGCGGCGACCAAGCTAGTCGTGCTCCCAGTAGTAATCTTGTCTCGTTAAACGGTAGAGATCACAATCCCATTTCCAGCGGGATCGGTCAGCCGCAGCCCAGCCTGATTTTGTTCAAATGGATAATCATTTGCGCTTAGGCGCGTGCTAATTTTGCTGATTTCGGCCGAATCTGACACCAAAATCGTATAATCAACGAGCCGCACCGCATCCTCTGGCGGCGCACTTGCCCCACGGCTGTGCCAAATGTTAAAGCCGAGATGGTGATGATAGCCCCCCGCACTGACAAAGCCCGCGCCCGGATAATGCGCCATCGTGTCGAAACCGAGCAGATTTGTATAGAATGCCTCTGCTTGAGCGACATCACCCACCTGCAAATGGACATGTCCCATTACGGTTCCATCTGCCAGCTCTGTAAACGGCTTCCCATCATGTGTCGCCATGACCCCATTTACATCCAACTGCTGTGTTGTCATGAAAAAGTTGCCATCAGCATCTAGCCATTCGGAGCGCGGCCGATCCCGATAAATCTCGATGCCGTGTCCATCTGGGTCGCTCAAATACAACGCCTCGCTGACATGATGATCGGATGCGCCACCAATCGGCGTGCCTGTTTTGACAAGATGCTGCAAAATACGGGCAAGCTCTGTGCGCGATGGGACAAGGAGTGCAAAATGGTAAAGTCCCGTTGCGTTTGGATAGTGGCGTGCGTTTTTGGCCTCGCGGAGATGCAGCAATGGCACGGCAGTTCCCAATGTCGCGGTTGATTCGGTTTGCGCTAGTACGCGCAAGCCAATGTGCTTATTGTAGTACGTTATTGAACGCTCTAAATTGACAACGGTTAACGTGACCGTTCCCATGCGTAAGTTAGGATCAATTTTGTTCATTGCAGATTAGACGCGATAAAGCTAAAAATTCTTTCGGCTCTTTGAGGAATGGTGTGGTTGTGCGCGGTGGTATCGGGAAATCCAATTCCCGATACATGCCCACTCTGTGGTTCGGGAATGTCGCTCCGCGACCCTGCGGTATGGATTTCCCGAACCTTTACCCCATGAAAGCTCAATGAGCCATTCTTTCTCGATAATATCATGCTTGACCTACTCTCTAAACTAGCTAAATTTGCGCTCGATCTGGTGATTGACTTCCAGGAGGAAACCAACCGAATAACCTATAATATTGTGTTGTGGCTTGCATTTTATTTTCGTGGATATGAGGCACGAATTGGAGCAATACTCGGTGGCTTATTAGTAGTATTGCTGATACTTTTCATTTATCTATGGCTAAGTCTGTTTTCTAGATGGAATGACTTTACGGATGGGGAAGTCCTGCGTCAACCGGGACGTGCAAAAAGTGCAAGCTCTTGGTTCAGAAGGTTAATCATTGCATGTATTTGGAATGGGATTTGGATCTATTTAATTGGACATTTCATTTGGAACATTCTTCGAGTCCTTCGATACCTCCCATTTTATTGATTACTATGCTGTTAGCGAGAGGCAGTCTTGGTTTTTACGAGGCAGGCAAGTTGCCAATATAACGGGCGCGAGGGCGAATGAGTGGGTCGAGGGCATACTGTTCGATGCAGTGGGCGATCCAGCCAGCCGTTCGGCCGATTCCAAATAACACCTGTCCCGCCCCTGTGGGCAACCCAAGCCCATCTTGCAGATAGACGAGCGCAAAGTCGATATTCGGCCGAAAACCCAACCCATTTGTCACCGCCAAAATCTCATCCCCAACTTTGTCGCGCCCCCCAACTAATTCCAACAACAATCGTCCACGTGGATCACCATCTGGATAGAGCGGATGCATAAATCCGGGCAACGCTTGTCCCGTCTGCAAGTAGCGTTTGATCGTCTGCTGCACGCCGTTGCGGGCCTCGTGGAAAAATGCCTCAACACGCACGCTCGCCCCACCATGTCGATACCCCGAAAATGCGGCCAGTGCTGCAATCACGGCCTGATAGGGCGTGCCACGCGCCGACGCGACGCAGCGCGCCGTGAACGCGGAGACGTTTAGCTCATGATCGGCGCAAAGAATCAATGCAGCTTCGAGAAGTGGTTTGACCGCTGGTTGTTCAGGTTGCCATTGCTGTTGGAGAGAGTGGGCGACTGATTGATCGAATGGCTGTTCGGTGATCGCTTGGGTCAGCGACTTGAGCAAGCGCGCGCCTGTTTGGGTGGTTGATTCGGCCGATAAATCATAAGCGGCTAAATCAACGGCTGCAACCTGTGGCAAAATGGTCTGAAATCTCTCAACGGTGGATAGGTTGACTGGATAATCAATGTTGAGTTTTGGCGGTGGCTCGTCAAATAGTCGTCCGGCTGCTTCAAAGTTGCCTGTCCAAAGTAGCGTTGCAACCTCCTCAAACGAACGGCTTGTCGCCAATTGCAGCGCATCCTGCCCCCGATAATACAACCGTCCATCTTGAATCAACGTGATGCTCGAATCAAGAACGGGCATCCCCCAGCTGAGCGCACCTTCGGCCGCCTTCTCTGGCTCACGCCGAATCGTCTGTTTCTGCTCCAGTCGCCGCACATCGTCGAGCCGATACCGTTTGCGCCGTGTTTTTCCCTTGCTTGGCTCAGATCGCAAAAGCCCGCGACTGACATAAGAGTACAGGGTCGCGGTGCTAATTCCTAAACGTGTCGCCGCTTCTTGAGCGGAAAGGTAATCAGCCATACGTTAAAAAGCCCGAAAGGTTCGGCACAACCCTCCGGGCAATTCAAGTTCGCGTGTCAATTGGCGTTTGTGTCGAGACACCACTCTCGAAACTGTAGACCCCACGTCTGGCAGTGCGGCCAATTGACATCGCTATGAATGAGCTATTCCAAAACAGTCAGGCAGCTAACCGTTTTGAAATTCGCTTGTGCCTTTTTGATCTAATACCTCATCAGTATTGATGTGTCATCTTCAAAAAAGCTGGAAAAGTTGAAGCAGGTGGTGGCTGTATTACGTCTACTCTTGTCACCACCAGCTTGTCAAAATCACCCATCGCCTAACTGTTGAAATTATACAATACATTGATCCATAAATCAAGATTGACAACATTGAATCAACATTGAATAATGTAATCAACATACTTCTTAGCGAGGAAAATGATGACAGAAACAATACAATTGGAATGGCTTGAAGAAGGGGAGGAGCGGCTTAGTGGATACTTCACGCGTTGGGGTGAGCAGGGCACGTTTGGATCGTCGCCGCTCTATGAACATCTGGCGGTGTGTATTGCCCAGGATAGTGACTTATTGCGGCTGGCAGCCCATTCCCAGCGCAGTCAACCGCCGCCAAATATGATTTTTGCCGTCGTACAATATCTGCTGGCGCAAGATGAAGATGCTGCTCTGCGCGATTTCTACGCCCAATTTTGTCCGACACCGCGCCCGGTCGCGGAATCATTTCCCGTTTTTCGTGCTTACTGTCTTGAAAACATGGACCGCTTGATTCCACTGATTGAAACACGCCGCACGCAGACAAATGCAATCGGCCGATCGCAATTTCTAACACTCGCCTTTCAAGAGGCGGCCTTTGGTCAACAGAGTCGCGCAAATGGCAAGCCGTTAACCGTCGTTGAAGTTGGCTGTAGTGCGGGGCTGAACTTAAATTGGAATCGGTTTGGCTATGATTTTGGGGAGTGGGGGCAGTTGGGGGTTGCCGCATCCCCTGTGCAGTTGGCGACGCAATGGCGTGGAGAGAAACGTCCGACCTATCGCGCCGAGTTGCCGCAGGTTGCCGCCGCGATTGGGATCGACGTGAACCCGCTCGACATGAGAGATCCAGCAGATGCCCAATGGCTAGAGGCACTGATCTGGCCTGAACATCATGGTCGCCGTGACCAACTGCGCAATGCGATTGCCGTCTCCCAGCAATATCCATTGACGTTGCAGCGCGGTGATATGTTTGACTTGCTCCCTGCGGCCGTGCAAGCGGCATCGGCCGAAACGCAACTCGTTATCTTTGGCTCATTCGTTTTGTATCAGCTTTCTGGGGAGATGCGCCAACAGCTTGATCTGCTACTCGACCGGTTGGCGCGAGAGCGGGAGCTGTGCTGGATTTCGGCCGAATGGATCCAATCGGACTCACCCGATCTTACCCTTACCCGCTGGCACAACGGTCGGCGCGAGACACAATTGCTGGCCAATGTTGAACCACACGGTCGCTGGATCGAATGGTTAAATGCGCCAGCCTAAAACAAAAAGCGACCCCACAGGATCGCTATCGACAACTTGCCAACTTGCTGTCAACCCTAGTTGGCAACTTTTCTATGATAAACGGGTCAATGCGCCCAGCGGCAATAGACCCGCCACAAAGTGCATAATCTCCAGCAGCACAATGCCAAACAATGGCAATTCCAAACTAAGCGGTGAAAAGAACATGCCGCCTAGCACAAGAATACCCAATATCCACATCGCGATCTTCGCCATTTTCACGCTCAGAAAGCGGGTCAGAACGAAATATCCCACCGTTGCCACAATGCCGCCTCCCAGCGTCATGATGACAACCGCGATGAGCTGAATGGGTGTTCCCATTGGCGTCAACACATCTTCGGGAAATGATCCAAATGCGCTTCCGATCAGGTACAAAACAGCGTTGATGCCCACAGCGACTACGGCTGCTGGTAGTCCACGCATGGCAGTTCGGCCGAATGTCGGTTTCACTTCAATCGACTTTGAAATTACAGTCATCTTTCTTCTCCTCGCACGTTTCTAGTTCAGCTCGTCCTCTTCAATCATCTTGTCGACAGCAACCGCCAGCCCCAAAATTGTGACGTCATCCTGTCCGGGCACAATGTCGATTCCATAGACATCGCCGAGTGTAAACATCTTGCGCGAGACGGTGGCAACAGGCGTTCCGCGACGCAAAATCGTGTATTCGCGTTTCTTTGGATTGCCTTCAATTGAGAACTGATCGTCGTCCCCTTCATCATCGACATCAAATGCGGGTTTGCGCGAGAACAGTTTTTTGCTGATGGTTACTGTTTCGTCCCCGTGCCGCACGACTTCATACTTCTTGCCCAATGCCAAAACAACTTGTTTGACTTGTGCAAGTTCTGTCCCTTCCGCATCTGTAAAGCTCAACGCATCGCCAAGTCCAAACCGCCGGCCACGCACCTCATAGACAACCTGTCCATTTTCATCCTTGATCTTAAACTTATCTCGACCGCCAAACGCATTTTCACTCATCTGATAGCGCATAGTTTGCTCCTTTGTAAAACAGACTTTCCAGCCCGTTTGCCCGACAAGATCAAAAACTATCCTGTCGCGTTAAATTTTCACCACAAGCGTATCAAGATTTTTGTTTTTCGGAAAGGGGAATCGGGAAACAGTGCGTCAATTGCCCGTGTCGAGCTGTTGGAGGGCAAGCGCAACGCGCTCATTTACATCTTTGACATCACGTGGTAGCTTCTGGATTGCGGATTGGGCTTCAACGATGCTAAAGCCAAGCGTTGTCAGTACATCCATCACATCGCCGTCTGCATCACTGACAAGACCAACTGAAGTGGCATCTTCTGCGTCGAGCTTGCCACGCAGGGCGAAGAGAATGCGTTCGGCCGATTTTTTTCCAATGCCCGGCACGCGCTGCAATATCACTGCTTCATCCTGCAACACGGCACTGCGCAGAAGCTCAGGCGTGAGCGTGGACAAAATTGCCAACGCCAATTTCGGCCCCACCTTTTGCACCCCAAGCAACGTGTTGAACAACTTGAGATCGTCGAGCGTCTCAAAGCCATAGAGCGTTAGCTCTGTCTCACGCACAATTAGCTGGGTATGTAAAAATTGAGATCGGCCGATTCCCGTGTCCTGCAATGCTGTGCTTGGAACCAGCACGCGCAACCCCACACCGCCCACACTGATGATGAGCGCATCTTTTTCAACTTTCTGAATCTGACCGGTGAGTGATGCTATCAAAGGATTTGCCAGCTCTGATTTACAGCTTATAGCTAAATCAGAATGAATAATGGTTGCTTATAACGCCAGCTGCGCGTATTTACTGTAATGATAATGGGTGATTGCAACTGCAAGTCCATCGGCCGCATCATCGGGTCGTGGCGTTTCTTGCAGATCGAGCAGATGGCGCACCATCATCTGAATTTGCTTTTTGCCTGCGCCCCCATACCCAGCGACCGCATTCTTGATCTTGGGGGGTGAATATTCACCTGTCGGAATGCCTGCTTGCGCCAACGCCAACAAAAGCACTCCACGCGCTTGCCCGACTGTAATTGCCGTCGTCACGTTTTTACCAAAAAACAGCTTCTCGATTCCCGCTTCATCTGGTTCAAACTCGCGTAACAGCAGCGTGATCTCATTAAAAATCTGCATCAGCCGATCGGCCATATCCATTTTGGATGATGTCTCAATCGTGCCGTAGACAACCATCGCCATCTCACCATCGATCACGTCGATGATGCCATAGCCTGTCGTTGCCGTGCCGGGGTCAATGCCGAGATAACGCATTTTTTAGTTAACAGTTTTCAATCAATCGCAGGCAGGTCACAAAAGAAACACCTTCTGTTCACTGCCCAACGATTCACCATCTAATCTTCCGCCATCATCGCGTCCGCTACGTCATCCGTAACGTGCAGCGCAGTATGCACGTTTTGCACATCGTCTAGCTCTTCAAGCTGTTCAACTAGCTTTAGCACCTGCATCGCTTCTTTAACTTCTAAGTCCATCTGATTATTCGCGTCGTAGATCAGATTTGCCTCTTCAAAGTTATAGCCCGCATCGCTCAACGCTTCTTGCACCGCTTGAAAGTCATCCAATGCGCAAATCACTTCCACAGGGTCAGAAAATTCAATGTCCTCTGCGCCCGCATCGGCCGCGACAAGGAAAAATTCATCTTCATCCGCAACTTGCTCTTGTGGAACCAGCACCATCCCCTTGCGAGTGAATTGCCACATGACCGCACCACCTTCTGCCATGCTGCCACCGTACTTGTTTAACGTGTGGCGTAGCTCCGCGACGGCACGATTTTTGTTATCTGTGACAACTTCAATGACCATGCCGACACCATTGGGCGCATATCCTTCATAGAGCAGTTCGAGCAGCTCACCGCCCTCAATTTCGCCTGTACCACGTCCAATCGCCCGCTCGATGTTCTTGTTTGGCATGTTGGCGGCGCGAGCCTTTTGCAAAATAAGGCGCAAGGAAGGATTATCTTCAGGTTTTCCGCCCCCTTGCCGTGCTGCAATCACCAACTCTTTTGTGATTTTAGTGAAGATTTTGGCGCGTTTTGAATCAGTCGCCGCCTTCTTATGCTTGATATTCGCCCATTTACTATGTCCAGCCATATATCTTATTCTCCAAAAAATTGTGACACAGCATTATAGTCGTTAATAGGTCAGTTCGCATCCTTGCTCAACTATTTAGCACGAAAACGGTAAACAGAATGAACACCAGAATACCTGCTCCAAGTTCGACCAATGCCGCCGCTCCCTGTCCTGCGACACTACCCAAACTCGCCTTGAGTGCGCGGTCTAAGTCACGATACTTTTGATAGCAGCCGAGCAACACGCCAAGTGCGTAGCCAATGATTGTGCCGATGAAAAGGCCGAAAAAGAGACCGATGATGCCGCCAATTGTGCCGTAGAGAATGGCACGCTTCGGTGCACCCCCTGCGCTTTTTGCCCCCATTGCTGGCAGCCACCAGTTGGACGCACCCGCGATGACAAGAATCGTCATCAGCAGAATCAATTGTAGGACGCTGGGGGATTGCCAACCGTTGAAAAAGCTATAGCCAAGAATTGTGAAGGCGATGAGCAATGTGCCGGGCAATATTGGGAGAACAGTGCCAATTAGCCCGATCAAGATGAAGAGAATGGCGATACCGAAACCGAGAGATTCGAAGAAAAGCATAAGTCGTGAAGAGTGGCGCGTGATGAGTGGTTAGTCAAGCAGCTAGCTAATTACCCTTCACTCTCCACGTTAAGTAATTTGGTAGTAAGCTTTGAGAAAGCGGTCAAATGTGTCACGCAGGTACGGCCGTAAGCCTGAGATTGGGGCATAAATTGTGCCAGCCAACTCGTGTTCATCATATTCGTTGATAGCTTGCCAGATTTGACGACGGGTTTCAAGATCAGCGGGCAGGCGATGGAACCATTTGTAGAAACGCGGGAGCCATGTGAGCAGGATGTAGAGACAACGAGCGGCGGGGATTGCCTGACGGAGCGTGCGGGTTTCGGCCGATGTTCCCAATTCGGCCGATAGTCGCAACAAGTAACTATCGATCATCGTCTCTTCCTCCAGCGGCCACTCATCGCGCACCTGCCACGCCATCTGATTGTCCTGAAGCAACCCAAATGTCTCTAAGAACGTCACTAAGTCCCATACACCGGGTCCAATCGCCACCGACTGCCAGTCTAACAGCGTCCGTGCATCCAAAATACTGACACGCCAATTGTAGATGCCCGGATAACCATGAATGAGTGTGAGCGGAAGCTCTCGCAGCGGGAATAACATTGGCACAGGATCGTCGAGTAGATCGGCCATTACGCGCAAATGTCGCTCATCGATCACTTCGGGCCATCCATCCATATCGATCAGCAGTCGCATCCCTTTTGCGGCCGCCAACCACTCATCGCTCAACCCTTGCACCGACTTCAACGCATGTTCGGAAACAATTCCCCGCTCCTCATCGGAAAGCGGCTTATGCAAACTCTTCTGATTCTTCCGATTGGTGCCAAGCAACAGCGGTAACTTACGATAGGAGAAAAGTTTCTCCTTCTGCCCCCAGTGGCTGGCGTGCAGCCGGGCGAGGTCGTTGAGCATGTCGTTGACCTCATCCGCTTGCCACTGCTCAGGTAGACGATCATGGGGCGCGTCAGGTAAAACGAGCCACGAATCGCGTGCATCGTAATGATTGAGCCATGGCGTGGGAACAAGATTGGGAAATTGGGGAGCAATGCCTTTATAAAAATAGGATTCGCGAGAGGTGGCATTTCGGCCGATTAGCGTCAACGGATCAGAAACTCCCCAAACGTCCAGCTCATAGCGAACTTGTTGGGGCGTGATGCGTTCCGTCTTGATCTCCTGCACGTGCAAGTGTTCAAGCTGGCTGTTGTGACGCACCACTTGCGTCCAAGCATCTAGATCGTGCTGGCGCAGTTGGTCAAGGAGGTGTTTAGAGATAGACAGTTGCATCACTGTCCATTTTAGGCAAGAATGGCGCGGATGTGAAGGGGGAATTTAGAATTGGGAGCAGAGAGTCAGAAGTAGGGAAGACGTCAGTCCTATTTTCTGCATGCTACACCACATCTTCTTCTCCTTTGACCTGTAAACCAATTTACACACACTCATTGCAAATTTCATGCAAAACATGACCATAGTACTATTGCTTTTAACGATTTCTTTTTTGAGAAAGTAACGCTTGTAAGGTTTGTTGTAAGATGACCTTAGTACTATCTGACATGAAGCGTTCACCTCCTCTATTTAATAAGAAGCGTTCACCCCAAAATGCTAGACCCCTTTCTAGCGACCTCCTAACATAAACTCGCACTAGCGAGAACGAGAAGCAAAGCGCGACCATCCCCAATGGTCGCGCTTCGCGTTTATCTGTATCGGCGCAGCCACCCCAACGAGTCTTTGCCAAAATACCTTATCGCGAGCATCTGTAAGTTATAATCAAAGTATGGACGATTGGCGCAAACAAATTCCAACATGGCTCTGGACATGGGTCAGTGAATTATCAACAGATACCCCCGTTTATCTCGTCGGTGGGATCGTGCGCGATTGGATGATCGGCCGATCTAACTCCGATCTCGATCTCGTGATTGAAGGGGACGCCATCGCCTTTGCCCATGCGATGCAAGCGGCGTATGGTGGCTCTGTGCTTGCCCATGACCACTTTGGTACGGCAAAATGGACAACCCGCAACGGGGAGATCGACTTCGTCACAGCCCGTTCTGAGTCGTATGCTGCCCCAGCTGCCTTGCCCACGGTTGTGGCTGGCAGCATGGCCGGTGATCTTCGTCGTCGTGACTTCTCGATCAACGCGCTGGCCTTGCGCTTAGATGGTGATCATTTGGGAGAAGTCGTCGACCTCTTTAATGGCATGGCAGATTTGGATGCAGGTCGTGTGCGCGTCCTGCATGAAGACAGTTTTGTCGATGATCCAACCCGTATCTTTCGCGCCGTGCGTTATGAACAACGACTGGGATTTGCAATTGAATCACAAACATTGGGCTGGTTATTGCGTGATAAAGGGGGGATCGCACTGTTAAGTGGTGATCGCGTGCGACATGAAATCGAATATGTGCTCAATGAGCCATCGCGTGTCGCGATTTTGGAGCGATTGGACGTGCTTGGCGTTTTATCTGAAATTGCCACTGGCTTACGTTGGGAAAAAACGTGGGCGGAAGCGTTTGCAGCCTATGACACAGTCGATGAGAGCTGGGGTCTGCGAAATGAGTGGGAGATTTATCTGCTATTGTGGGTGATGCAATTGGATATCGCCATACGGCGTGCTGTTTTAGAGCGGTTGAACGCGGGGAGGAAGCTGCGGGATTCGGCCGAAAATACCCACGCCATCCTGCAAGCACTTCAAACGCTACCCGCCACCGCACCCAACAGCCAAATCACCTTCGCCCTCGACCCTTTTCGCAACGACATCCCTGCCCTGCTCGTCGCCTCTCTCCTCACGAGCAACCCAACACATGCGGCATGGCTTCAACAATTCTACACGACATGGCGCGACGTGCGCGCGCCCTTGACCGGCAATGATTTGCGTCGCATGGGATTACAACCAAGCCCCCAATTTCGGACGATTCTCGCTAGGTTGCGTGCCAAGGTGTTGGACGAGGGGGAAGTTTGGGCGGCTGATCTGGCAAAATCGGCCGAATTTGTCCACACTTTTGTCAATTCTTCATCATAAAAGCCGATCAACTAAATTGCCAATCTCTTGCACACATGCTAAACTTCCCTTTCTAGCCCACCGCTTGTGGGCTTTTTTATGCGTATTACGCTTCTACGCTGTGGAAGAGACCCCCAGCAAATTTTTGACAGAAGAAAAGGTGTAATTGTGAAGGGTGCAAGCTATTTTCTTGCGCTTTGCAACTTGCCCCTTGCAACTATTTAAGGAAGAGGCATCATGTCTGATTTACTGCTTTCAACATTTGACGCGCCTGAGCGCGACGATCTACCCCAATTACGTTCTGGTGACAGCGTGACCGTCTATGTCAAGGTCAACGTTGGTCAGAAAAATGAGCGCACCCAGATGGTGCGTGGCTTGGTGATTGCCCAAGGTGGCAGTGGCAACAACGAGTGGTTCACCGTGCGTCGTATCGCACCCGGTGGCATCGGTGTTGAGTTGACCTATCTGCTGCGTTCCCCCCGCATCACCGAAATCAAAGTGCAACGTCATTCACACGTTCGTCGTGCGAAGTTGTACTACATGCGTGAGCGCACGGGTAAGTCGGCACGTCTGCGCGAAAAGCGGTACTGAGTTTTTATTCCGCGAAAGCAGAAAACTGGATAGAATAGATAGGGTGATGGTAAGAACCGTCACCCTTTTATGTTTTTAGCGGCTGGTTGTTGCCGCGCGTTTTACTAGTCACTACTATCAGTAGCGACTAGACACGTCCTATGAACTATCCGCTGATCGGAATATCGAGTTACGAACTTTCGGTACAAATGCAACCGCCGTTTAAGATGGCTGGGGTTAATGTCGATTACAAAAACGCTGTCATTCGGGCAGGGGGGATTCCCGTGATGATTCCGCAGGATTTGCTTCCCGATCAGGTTCCCGACCTCGTTGAACGACTGGACGGTGTGATCATTTCGGGGGGTGGCGACATTCATCCGCGCTTTTATGGTCAAACGGCCACCCATCCACGCTTGATGAATATCGACATGGTACGTGATGAGACGGAACGGCGGCTAGTGTGTGCTGCAATCGAGCGTGATCGGCCGATATTGGCGATTTGTCGCGGCCATCAAATGTTAAATGTCGCATTGGGCGGCACGCTCTATCAGGATGTGGAGACGCAATATTCAGCCGAAATTAAACACGACTACTTCTTTGGCGCAGAACGCAACAACTACATCGCGCATACAATCGACGTTGAACCAGACTCCAAATTGGCGACGCTGCTCGGCCACACCCATATCAACACAAACAGCCGTCACCATCAGGCAATTGATCAAATTGGCAAAGGCTTAGTTGTTACAGCCCGCGCAACTGGCGATGATATGATTGAGGCGGTCGAATATCCAGAAAAACGCTTTGTTGTCGGTGTACAGTGGCATCCTGAAAATTTGCAGGATACGGTGTTGGAGATGCGCGGATTGTTTACAGGATTAGTTGAAGCGGCGCGGACAACCGAAAAGGTGGGTAGTGAACAGTGAATAATCGGCCGATAGGTGTCTTCGATTCAGGCGTAGGCGGGCTCTCTGTCTTGCGGGAACTCGTAAAACTGCTACCACAAGAGAACTTTGTCTATTTGGCAGATCAGGCGAATGTGCCGTATGGGGGAAAATCGGCCGAAACGATCCAGCAGCTCTCCCATCAGATAACCCACTACCTACTCACCCAACAGCACTGCAAACTGATCGTCGTTGCGTGCAACACGGCAACCGCCGCTGCGCTCAACTATTTGCGCCAAACCTATGTTGGCATTCCTTTTGTCGGCATGGAACCCGCCATCAAACCCGGCGCACAGGCAACGCGCACGGGCAAAATAGGTGTTCTCGCCACTAGTGGAACCTTTCGCAGCCAGCGTTACGCCGATCTAATGGCACGTCATATTGATGGGGTTGAGCTTTTTGAAGATTCTTGCCTCGGATTGGTTGAGCTAATCGAAAACGGCAATCTCAGTACGCCGCAGACGGCCGCTCTGTTGCGCTCCGTGTTAACGCCCATGATCGATGTCGGGGTCGATACGCTTGTTTTAGGCTGCACCCATTACCCATTCGTCGCGCCGCTTATCCAACGGATTGCCGGTGAAGATGTTACCCTGATCGACCCCGCGCCTGCCGTCGCCCGACAAGTTGCCCGTCGTCTCGCTGAATTGACTGGGCATTTTGGTGTCGTTGCCGGCAAGCCTTGTGGTAAAGTTAAGATGATCACAACGGGTGATCCCGCTCGCTTCAACGCGCAGGTAGATCTATTGCTACCACCGACTTAGTGCGGACTGCTCAGATCGCCGCATAAAACGATGATAAACGTTCTCTTTGTCTGTCTCGGTAACATCTGTCGCTCGCCAATGGCACAAGCCGTTTTTGAGCGCATGGTTGATGATGCCGATCTCACCGACCATTTCCAGATCGACTCCGTTGGCACAAGCGGTTGGCACATCGGTGAACTGCATCACTATGGCACACAACAAGTTCTCTACAAAAATGGTATGGGAACATTTCGCCATCGCGCCCGTCAAATTACACATGACGAGTACACCAATCCCGACACCTACATCATCGCCATGGACAATAGCAATATCGAGCAAATGCGTGAACGCTTTGGCGAACATCCAAACGTCCATCTTCTACTCGACTACTTTGACGATGATCGGATCAGCGAAGTCCCTGATCCCTATTACACGGGCGGTTTCAATGGCGTCTTTGAATTGGTGAAACAAGGCTGCGCAGGTTTGCTGGAAGCGATTCGGGCAGAACAAAAAATTTAGTCCTGTCTGGATTCTCACATAAATCACTTTGATCGCATTACCGATAAAATAGACAAAGTTGATAAAAATTGACTTCGCTCTCTGATCTAGCTAGAATAACATCTGTAACTAACACGACAACAGTTCGTTTAAGAGGCAAAATATGGACGTATTAGAACTAACAAACACAATTGAAATTACGGAAAATGCGGCAGCAACGGTTAAGAACCTGCTTCTATCAAAAAACGTGCCAGATTACGGACTGCGCGTTTTTGTTAGTGGTGGTGGTTGCTCTGGCTTGCAATATGGCATGGCGCTAGAGGCGGAAGCACGCCCCTACGACCACGTCGTTGCAAAGGACGACATCAAAATTTTCATCGACCCAACCAGCATGATGTACCTTAACGGTGCAACCATCGACTATGAAGATAGCTTGATGGGTGGTGGCTTTAAGATCGAGAATCCAAACGCAACCTCTAGTTGTGGTTGTGGAACCTCATTCAAAGCAGGTGAAGGTCAAGGCGCGGCGGCTGGTGGAAGCTGCGGCAGCGGGTGCGGTTGCGGATAATTTCTGCTCACCCAATCAAATTTTTAGGTGCTATCCATTTTGGGTAGCACTTTTCATTTACAGAATTGGAGCGCGGACGCCTCGCCCGCAGCAATGACAAACGATGTGTCCGCGCTCCCTGATATGGTATGCCACGTTATTTCTCTGTTGCAGAAGTCAATAAAATTTTGCCCGAAATTGCTGAGTTAATGAAAGATTTGTTGACGCGGCGCGGCAAGGTCGCCAGCCAAATGAACGATCTAAAAGCTGTTATCAGCGACCGCTTTAGTAATACGGGGAGCGCACAAGCCTCATCCGTCGTGCAAGATTTTATTGCAATCGAACGCCTCATTGAACAGGTCGAGGCGTATGGGTGTAGCATCAAAAATTTGAATGCTGGGACGCTCGACTTTTTAAGTCAGTTTGAAGGACAGGATGTTTGGCTTTGCTGGCGCTATGGGGAAAAGCCCGAGTTGCAACACTTTCATGGATTGACGGATGGATTTCAGGGACGTCGGCCGATAATTGACCCGACCGATTTCTGGATGGAAGATGATGATTAGTTGAAATCGCCCTATTGTACTGTTACATTTTAGAGAATGATTTGAACTGGCTGGTTAGCAGACGACAGTCCGCACCCCAGAAGTATGGCTTCCCGCATCGACGGGATTGAAAAGCCACAAGTGACACTTGGAGAATCTAGCGTGTTAAATCTATTTCGTAAACAAAATCAATCGAGTGAACCAAAACGCCTCTTTCTTGACTTAGGTGATTTGGGTGATCTTGTCAATCCACACGGCCCCCATGAACAGTGGCAGGATCACGGCTTGGGTCTGCTGCGGACGATTTTGCACAACAACGGATTGCTGACCGATGTTGCCTCGACGCGCGCCTGCACGACCTGGGATGAAGTGCGTGAGACAGTGCGCGGCTATGACATGGTCATCATGAATGTGCGTAGCTACACGTTCCCAGTAGGAAAGCGCGCGGCCGAGATATTTAAAGAGGAAAACCCCAACGGCATCATCCTTGCGGGTGGGATGCACGCGACTGTCGCACTTGACGAAATGCTTGAAATTGACGCATTTGACAAAATTTGTCAGGGCCCCGGTGAAAAGATTATCGTTGATCTTGTGCGCAATCCCGATAAGTTTCCACGGGTTATTCTTGGTGTCGGTGCGAAAAGTATGGCGGAATGGCCAATGATGGATCGGGAGCTATGGCCCAAACCGGCGAGCCGCCATTTGAAGAAAGAGTTTAACTGGCCGATGGAGCCGGAATGTGGTTGGGGGCCGCCACCTGTCGCGACAATTATCACCAGCCGCGTTTGCCCGTGGCAGTGCGTGTTTTGCAACGAGAACTCGTACATTCCCAATATGGGTCGCCGCCCTGTCGATATGGTGATTGATGAGTTGAACTATCTCGATGACAAATACGGCGTTGGCTCAGTCGTCATTCACGATTCGATGTTTTTCCAAAATCCACGTTGGCTTGAGGAGTGGATCGATAAGTATCCACGACGTGCCAACAAGCTTTGGCCTTATTGGGCAGCTGGTCGTGCCGATACGGTGCGCCAATGGCCTGATTTGTTTGAGGCACTTGTGCGTCAGACAAATTGGAAGTTGATCTCGATTGGATTTGAGAGTGGTAGCGACCGCGTGCTGCGTATTTTAAACAAGGAATGTACGGAGGAAGACAACTTTTTCGCCATTGACCTGCTCAATAAAATCGCCGAGGAGATGGAGGCAGAAGGGGAAGAACCCCCAGTATTCTGGAGCAACATTATGCTCGGCATTCCGGGCGAAGAGCGCGAGGACGCATTTAAGACGCTGCGGATGTTGAAATACATGAAGCGCGTCTTCCCGTCAATTTCATTCTACGCGCCCTATCCCGGTTCCGCGCTTGGCTACCAGCTCATTGCAGAGGGCAAGAGCCGCATGTCGAAAGAAAATTACCATCGTTTCCCTGATGATGAAAAGGTGATAGGCGTAGACTATGCGTTTTATCGTGAGCTGCTGGCTGGTAAGTATGATGATGAAGTCAATGCTGGATTAGGGGAGTTACAACAGCGTCGGCAGCATGATTTTATGGCCGCATTGGCGAAGGCATAACATGAGTAGTTTTAGCAATCCGCACTATATGTACCTGTTTGACATGAAGGACGGGCGACAGAAGTTAACCTATGGAAACTCGCCCGAGGATGCGTTAGAGATTTTGAGTTTTCGATTATCGGCCGAAGAGATGGATTTAATCATCCGCGACAGCTACAAGAAAATTTCGCAGCGCAAGATGCAGGAACATGTCGGCAATTTGGGCTAAAAAGAGCTGCAAATTGCACGTACAGATTGGCTGTTTTCGATTGTCGGTTGGTGAGTCTTCAGGCTGATGACAACGCTTGTCACAATGTATAATACTCGTTGCATTTTACTCCTGTCCTGAATGTGCCATAATTAGAAAATATGAACGAAAAAGGCTCTCAGCGATTTGTCGCGCCCCAGAAGAAGACAGAGGATGCCGAAACGAGTATCCGCCCTCAATCACTTGACGATTTCACTGGTCAAGACAAACTCAAGGCAAATCTCAAGATATTGATCGAAGCGGCTAAACAGCGTGGTGATTCGCTCGATCACGTGCTCTTTCATGGTCCGCCGGGATTAGGGAAAACGACGCTCTCGCATATTGTCGCCAACGAGATGGGTGTGAATATCCGCATCACGGCGGGGCCAGCGATTGAGCGCGGCGGTGATTTAGCCGCCATCCTGACCAACTTGCGGGCGGGAGATATTCTGTTTATAGATGAAGTGCATCGACTCGGCCGAGCCGTCGAAGAAATTCTCTATCCCGCGATGGAAGATTTTGTGCTAGACATCATCGTAGGCAAGGGGCCCGGTGCGAAAAACGTGCGTTTGAAGTTGCCGCGCTTCACGGTAATTGGCGCGACGACACGCTTGGCGATGTTGACTGCGCCATTACGCGCTCGCTTTGGCGCACATTATCGCATGGATTTCTATGAGCTTGATGCGATGATCGATATTGTTCAGCGTGGGGCAGGGGTCTTAGGGGTCGAAATTGAGCCAGAGGGCGCACATGAAATTGCGCTGCGTGCACGAGGCACACCGCGTGTCGCCTTGCGCTACCTGCGCCGTGTGCGTGACTATGCCCAAGTCCGTGCTGATGGCAAGATTAGCCATACTGTTGCTGAAGAAGCACTTGCTATGCTTGAAATTGATCCACTTGGACTTGATGATCTTGACCGCGCTGTGTTACGGGCCATCATCGAAAAGTTTAATGGAGGCCCTGTGGGTCTTGATACGATTGGCGCAGCGATCAGCGAAGATTCAGGCACGATTATGGATGTCGTCGAACCTTATCTGCTACAGCTAGGCTTTTTAGAGCGTACGCCGCGTGGTCGGATTGCGACAAGTCACGCATATAATCATCTCGCTATTCCACGCACAGATGAGCAAGTAACCCAAAACAGTCTGTTTTAGTCGTTTTATGGAAACGCGATTTTAATAGCCCTGCATGTCAGCTAACAGTTAGTGAAAAACATCTATCCCCCCCTAGTCGCCAGCCCCGTAATTTGGCACAATCGAATCTGTTCAGTGAGCTGTGACCGCAGCAAAAATAGTCCCTCACTGGTATTGCTAGAGAGGCCATGATAAAAAATCTACGAAAAGTTGAATGGACCGACGCGCGGTTAATCCGCCTCAGTATTGTGCTATTTTTTGGGTTGGTAATGTTTGTTTACCTGCTTCGTTCGACTGACATTCTCAACCTGTCAAAGACATATCAAGTGCGTGTACCACAGTTCTCAGTTGTGCCAACACTTGAATTCGTCGCGCCCACATCAGATGACACCATCATCTTTCCGGGTGAAACGGTGACACGACAACTCGATCAAGGTGGTATTCAGCAGTGGACGTTTGAGGCAGGTGGTGGCGAAGTGATCGACATCAGCGTTGCACCAGTCGGAGTCTTTGATGAGGGGTTCGACATTGTGGTGGAGTTATATGATCCACAGGGGCAACCGTTGCTACGTCTCGATGATGGTGGGGCAAATGAACCAGAGCTTCTGCGCGGATTGACCCTGCCTATCTTTGGTGAATACACTATCTGGATCACCGATGAAACATATACCTATGGCGGCAACTATACGCTTAACTTCGTCCCCTATCGTGTCAAGGCAACCCATCCGTTGCGGATTGGTGTCGGTGAAACATTACGTGACGCACTTGCGCCGACCGAGTACGATTATTGGGTCTTCTCAGGAGAACAAGGGCAAGCGATTAGTTTGACCTTATTGCAAATCCGCGAGCGCGAGGATGATTTTGCGCCACAGTTACAAGTTTATGATCCTGCTGGTGAGTTGGTTGCTGAAACGGTTGCTGCGACGACAGATGTGCCAGCGACCATTCGCAATCTCGAACTTCCACGCACTGGGACATACACCGTCTGGGTGATCGATCAAGGCTTTGATAGCACAGGCGAATATGCCCTTTCGGTACAGGGGATCGGTGGCAAAGAGTTTATTCAGATTCCCGTCCGCACACGTGAGAATCAGTAGAGCAGCGTGCGCGTAGCTCTTTGAGGAATGGTGTGATTGTGCGCGATGGTATCGGGAAATTCAATTCCCGATACACGCCCACTCTGTGATTCGGGAATTGGATTTCCCGAACCTTTACCCCATGAAAGTTCAGAGAGCCACTTTACTTCGACGCCTAAAATACAAAAAGCCAGTTGGAAGAGACCAACTGGCTTTTTTGTTTAGTGGTAAACAGATGTTGCGTTAACCGCCCGCGTTGTCAAAACAACCCGCATCTCCGGGAATGTTGAGTGCTTGACCGGGATAGATCTGGTTTGGCGCGGCGACCTGCGGGTTAAACGCCATCATCTTTGCCAGCGTTGTCCCGAGTCGTTGTGCGATCAAACCCATCGACTCACATTGTGCCACGATATAGATATGTCCCTGAATGACACCGTGTGGGGGATCCCCTTTACAGACAATCGGGGTTACTGTTTGTCCCGGTGTCGCCCGAGGTGGGGTCGGGGCTTCGGTGAGGTTCTCAACAACAAACGTGATTGGTTCGCTTTGATTCTCTGGGTTGTTAGCTTCCTGGATGATAAGGGTGTGTTCACCCGGTGGCAATATGCAGGTGCAAGACCATGTGCCATCGGCTTGTACTGTCGCACCACCAACTTGTTCGCCATCTTCCAGCACAATAACTAGTTCACCGGGGCGACCCGTGCCGCTCATCCCAAAGTCAACTGTGCCAATCGTGGGGGCTTCCCCATTCTCGTCATTGACTGCGGCAACATTGGTGACAACGACGGCATCATTGCCATCCGAATTAGCCGTAGCGTCATCGTTGTCTGCATCGGTATCGTCGTCATCATCTGAGCCGCTCGAACCTGACGCAGCGTCATCGTCATCAGTTGAGCTATCCGTGGTGCCATCATCGTCGCTCTCATCCGTATCGTCGCCAGCATCTGCTATTGCACCAGCACTGATCGGGGTTGAGTCGAAGCCAACGGTCACGCCGTTATCATCCGTTGTTTGTGCGCCAACGGTGTTGTCATTGTCGCTGGGCAAGCTGACGTCAAGACTGAAGTTACCGTCAGAATCGGCCGAAACCGAGCCAATAATCTCACCGCCACTCGTAATATCGACAGTCGCACCCGCAGGAGCGGTGCCGCTTACAGTGACCGTTCCATCTGCATTGGTCGTTGCCGCACTGATGGCGGGTCCAACCCCATTGACATCGGCAACGACGAAGGGTAGTTCATTCGTTACCGCTGTATCTCCATCGACATAGCGCACGGCAACCGCGTGATCGCCAGCCGCAATCGACGCAGAGAGCGTGAAGTTGCCATCCGCATCAGTGGTGGTTGTGCCGATGCTTTCCCCATCAACAAATAGCTCAACTTCTCGATCCGCCTCAGCCGAGCCGCTAAATTCAATCGGTGTATCGGCCGAATTTCCCCCAAAGACGCGCGTTATCTGTGGCGCTGCGGCCATTGCACCAACGGACAATGCTACAGCATCTGCTTCTAACCCGCCGTCAACGGTTCGGGCGGAGAGCGTGTAGTCGCCAGCAGCGAGGGATGTTGTGCTATAGGTGAAGTTGCCATCAGAATCGGCCGAAACCGTATCGACAACTTCCCCATCGACTAAAATCTCAACCTCCGCATTGGGGGCAGCCGTCCCAGAAAAGGTGATTTCATCCCCTTCTAGCACCGCGTCATTACCAGTTAGCGCAAATGTGGGCGCAACCAGCTCGGCGACGTTCAGATCAGGAATTGTCGCTGCTGCACCTGTGATGTTGCCCAAGTCAGCCCCGTCTGATCCAATCATGCGGGCGGCAAAATCGACATCACCCGGCGCAAAATTATAGTCGCCATTAAATGTCCAATTGCCGTCTGCATCTACCGTTGTGCGGTCTAATACTTCCCCATTGGCAAGTAGTTCGACAGTTGCACCCGGCTCTCCTGTTCCGTTCCAACTAAAGTTGCCAACAGTTAGATCACCATCGGCCGAAAAGTCACCCAGTGCCAATCCGCCTAATGCCGCCAATGCCGCAATGGAAGCCGCGCCGTTATCGTCTCCGTCAACGACTGCGCTTGCAACAGACCAATCACCACTGTCCGCGAAGAGCAGATCGCCACCTTCAGGGCTAATCGCTGCAACACGCGCCGTGTAATCACCATCTGGCAAGGTCTCTGTCGTCAACGACCAATCACCATTGCCATCAACATCGGCAATAAATTCCTGCCCAGCGACATCAACGGCCACCCGTGAATTTGGCGCACCTTTTCCCGTCAACGTCACCGCCTGTGATTCAATCGTGCCACTTGGCACGTTGATAGTGGGGGCAACCAACGCCGCCGCCGCACAAGATTTGCCCAGCATTCCTAGCAGCAACGCCGCCAACAACCCCAGCACAAGCCATTTCAAAAAGTTGTAGTGTCGCACCGCCGCCGGCGCGATACCTTCTCTATCAACACAAGAAGCACTCATAATTTTTGGCCTCCAAATTTCAGTTTGCAATTGGTCAGTAAACAATTTACGGTCTGTTTTTCCTGTCTATTGTCTACTGCGCCCTGCTTACTGCTCACTATCTTCATCCGACCAACTCAACTTATCCTGATACACTTCTAGTGCTTCCCAATCGTCAGCCGCAGCCATATCGGCTTGGGCTGACCACGTATTATGCAAATTGCGTGTTGCAACGCGATAACGTGGCCCCGCCTTTTCGATGATTTCATCGAGCCGTTGTTCGGGGGCTTCTGCAAGCTGGGCAAAGGTGTAGATGCCATTGGCATTGAGAATGCCTTCCAACCCCGCACCGATTCCCCAGACTCTGGTCAAATCATCTGGCTCTGGTGGCGTGGCGAGAGAGGCAAATTGGGATTCAATTGCATCCCAATCTTCGTTCATCGCCCAGCGCGATTGTTGCACCCAGTAGCTATGAATTTCACGCTTTGAGTAGTGCGGATAGTTTGCTTGTACCATCTCCAACTCGGGCAGCACCTCATCGTAGCTAACTTCTTCAAGTTCTCGATAGGTGTCGATGCCGCGTGTTGCCAATGACCGTTCGATCTCCGCATCTAATCCCCAAATGCGCGTCATATTGTCTGGCTTTTCATTGCGAACGTGCGTTTGCAGATAATCGAGCGCATCCCAATCGCCGACAGCGGCGAGGCGGGCTTGTTCCTGCCATGTAGCGCGTATTGCGGGTGTAGCAAGACGGAAGCGACTGCCTGACCCAGCTAAAATTGCATCAATCTCATGCTGTTCTGTCTTGGCAAGTTGCTCAAACGTGTAGATGCCTGAATCGTTGAGTTTACTGGCTATCGCTGCGCCAATTCCCCAGACTCGGGTCAGGTCGTCTGGCTCCACTTCCCCTTTGCGCAGTGCTAAAATTTGTGCGTCACGGTCGGCAACTTGTGCTTCGAGATCGCTCAGGCGTGTTTTCATCGCCACGACTGCGCCGCCAGCCCCAGCAACCCCCGCGCCTGCCAGCCAATTCATGTTGTCATCGCCCAGTTCCGATTCGACTGTATCGAGTTGCGCGCGCAGATTCACAATCTCATTGTCGCGTTCGCTGATGGCACTGCGTAAGCTGTCGATTTCGGCCGATCCACTTGCTCGACCTTCCAATTCCGCATTAAGACGTTGCAATTCGGCCGATCTTGCACTCGCCTCTGCCCGAATCCGTCCCATCTCTGCATCGCGTTCTTCTAATTGCAGACGCAACGCGGCAAGTTCGTCATCATAGCTAGCATGTGTCGAGAGTTCGCCGCGCAGATTGTCAATTTCGGCCGATTGTGCATCCCAACGCGCACGTAGTTCGGCCAACTCTGCATCTCGCTCATTCAGCGATCCTTGCAGGTTGATCACATACGGATTCAATTCGATTGGTTCAGCTTCTGGTGTGGCTGCTAACTGACTCTCTTGCTCATTGACACGCTTGCCCAAACCACGCAATCGCGCCAGCAGACCGCCACCAGCCGCTGCCCCGCCGGCCGCCAACCCCATCTTGCCCCAGTCGATGTCCAATCCATCCACTTCAGCGTTTAGTTCGGAAAGCTGCGCATCGCGTTCCGCAAGCTGACCGCGCAAATCGTTTAATTCAAGTCGTAATGCAGAAAGATCGCCTGACTGCTGCTCACCATCGTTGATAGAGAGATTGGCAATGTCGAGTGCGCCGCGCAGGGAGGAAAGTTCGGCCGATTGTGCCGCCACAGTTGTGTTTAGCTCTGCTAACTCTCCTTCACGTTCTGCCAACCGTGCGCGTAATTCTTCCAATTCCGCATCATTGGTCACTGCAACCGCTGCTGGCACCGCATCCAACTCGGCACGCAAATTGCCAAGTTCAGCATCGCGTGTCTCTAATTCGGCACGCAACTCAGCGATTTCAGCGTCACGCGACTCAAGGGCAACGCGGGAATCATCATCGCGCTCCCCAATGCGAGAACGTAACGCGGCGAGCAATCCAGCACCCCCCGCCGCACCACCAGCGATGAGCCCCATCTCTCCAAGACCGACATTGAGTTCATTTAACTCACTATCTCTTGCCTCAAGAGCCGCTTGCAAATTGCTAATCTCAGCATCTTTTTCGCTCAGCTTTGCTTCTAATTCGCCTAACTGAGTTACCGCTGCTTCATTCGTTTTGAAGCGTGTTTCCAAATCCCGGAAACGCCGAGCTGACTCTTCGTGATCAGAAAGCAACAAATTGTATTGCTTTGTCCGCGTGTCGAGATCTGCCTGAAGCGTACCAACACGAGCGGCTTGTCCATCAAACGATTTGACTTGTTGTTTCAAACCGTCTCGTTCATTGATGAGCAAGTTATTGGTTTCGCGCAGTTGTTCTTCCGCTTCTGCACAAACGCGACGGTCTCTATAAAAGAACCAGTCGGCAAGGAACATTGCCAATGCTCCTACCAGCAAACCTAAGATGATACCTGTCCCTACATTCATTTTTCCTCCGAGAAAGTTGATTGTGGTTACAATGTTTTAACCAACATTGTTGAAATTTTTCTATTGATCTAAGGGGCGTTCAAACAGAATCAGACCATATCCGATGCTCCATGCTACAACGACGTGCATTAATCCCCATGCGGCAAATGTCCATGTGTTTAAGGCGCGTGTGTAGGGCAAAATGAGCGAGAGCAGGAAGATAATGAGCAGTAACCAAAGGAAAAGATTACTGGGCGATTCTGAAAAACGTGCGAGCAGCCACAAGACGACTGCCGCGACAACAACGGCGACAACACTATAGAGCAGTGCGTTCGTAAGTTGTAGGTCTAATAAGGAATCGAAAAAGCGTGATTCGGGGGTGATTGCCTTTGCCACATAGAAAATGGCCGTGTTCAAAACAAGCACTAAACCGATAGCCAATAAGCTTCCGCGCAACAAATTTTTATCCATCAATCTCTCCAATAACTATCTAGATTTCCCATTTAGGCATTTCTCCAATCTAACCAGAAACTAACCCTGTTGTCGAGTGAATCTTGTCGTTATTGCGTATAATTTTTTCGGTTTGTGCTGTATTTATCACAACTTATCCACAGAATTTCTATTTTTGGTTTGCAAAGAGCAAAATATCGTTAGAATAGCACTATTCACGATCCATTTACGTCGTGCAGCCGAGCCATGTAGTACCGGTAGGTCTGTATAGGAGCATTGTATGAAGAAGTTTTTCACTTTTATCTGTTTAATTTTCCTGTTGCTTTCTGTTAGTGTGGTTTCGGCCGATACGACCTATACTGTCCAATACGGCGACACGCTCTACCGCATCGCGCTCAATCACGGCGTGTCGATGCAGGAGATCATGGACGCAAACGGAATCAGCAATGCCGATGTTATCTATGTGGGACAGGTTCTCACCATTCCTGATGGCGAAACAGCCCCCCAGCCCACACAGCCCCCAGCACCACAGCCGACACAACCACCCGACCCCCAACCAACGCAACCGCCCCCATCTGGGCAAACAACAACCCACACTGTGCAGAGCGGCGATACGGTGGCGAACATTGCGCGACGTTATAACGTGACCATTCAGGCAATCGTTAATGCAAATAATCTCGTTAACGCAAATTACATCTATGTCGGGCAGGTGTTGATCATTCCGGGCAGCGGAACGGCGCCACCAACACAACCCCCCGCGCCAACACAACCGCCTGCACCGACCACAACGCCGACACCACCCCCCGCAACCGCCACGCCAACACCGCCAACAACGGGCGATACAATTCACGTGGTCCAGCGCGGCGATACGACCGCCTCTATCGCACGGCAATATGGCGTGACGATCAATGCAATTGTTGTTGCCAATAATTTGGCAAATCCAAATTACATCTATGTTGGACAGCGATTGCTTATTCCTGTAGGACAGCCAGAACCAGCGCCAACCACCTCACCCCCTGCGCCCACTCCGACAACGCCGCCCCCATCTGTCACTGCGCCGCCGCCAACGGCAACGCCAGTTCCACCAACGCAAACACCTGTCCCGCCAACAGCAACACCTGTTCCGCCACCCCCAACGGCTGTACCGACTCTGGGACCAAATGTGTTGCCCAACTACTCTTTTGAGGAAGGGCATTACAATCTCAACGGTATTCCAGAGCTACAGGTGCCAACCAACTGGCGCTTGCAGTGGGATGAGGGAGCCAATCCATTTGGTACGGAGTGGTTGCGCCCTGAAAGCCGCGTGCTATCTGGCGCGTTCCTCCCCGCATTTGAGCGACCGTTGTTCATCTTCGACGGCTGGCACACGGTCAAGGTATTCAAAGGGTATGGCCCCATTAGCTTCCGACTCTTGGCCGATGTCAATCTCACACCGGGAACGTATGAGTTAAAGGTACAGGTCTTCCCCGATATGGTCGTCGATGTCGTCAATGGACAGAAGATTTATGCAACAGATCCCCGTGCGGCCGAAATAGCCCTGCTCGGTAACGGCACAACCTCTGGATTCCTCCTACCTGCCATCGGCCAGCGCAACATCATCGCGCATCAGTTCCGCGTTGACCAAGCGGGTATCGTGACGGTTGGAGCAGGAATGCGTGGTCGCTACGGTTTGCAAAGCAATGGCTTCTTCACAGACGCATGGTCGCTACAACGGATTGGTGACTAAGTGCAGACCAGACATTTGTAATGGATGTCGCCGCGATTCCTTATCGTGTTCTTGCCTAGCAAACTTACCCGCTTAGAGTTGCCAACCGTCGCTGTTGGCAACTCTTTCCAGCACACGCTAAAATTTCCCCATGCGTGTGCTGTTAAAATTCAGCTTTCTCCTCCTCATTTTAATTCTCCCCTATTCTGCCCAAGCACAGACAGAAGACGACTTTTTCACCCTGCTTGAAAATGCACGCACAGCACTTGAGACATCGGCCGATCTCACCCCGATAAAGACAGAACTTGCTGCATTAAAAACGGTGACACTCTCTGATGGGCGTAGCGTTCCCATAAACACCGCCTACTGGTTGGCGTTGCTGGAAGATGCGGACAATACTGAGCGTGCCATTTCCCAAATCGATGCGACGTTAGCAAGTCGCGAGTTGCCTATTGCCCAGCCTCAACCTGATGCACGGGCACAACTCGAAGATGTATTTAGCCGCTTTGAGATCGACACACAGTTCTCTATCCCGTTCTGGCAGCGTATCTTGCGCTGGCTCGGCCGCTGGCTGCAACTGTTTAGCAATAGGGGCAGTGGGACGGTGGCTGGGGGTGCGTTGATTATTGTGGCGATTATTGTGACAGGATTGGCAATTCTATGGACGACACGCCGACTGCGTGGAGAAATTTCGGCCGAATCTCACCTTTCCCCCCATTCAACCGATGACCTCAACCTCTCTGCTCAATCCGCATTCGACAACGCCGAACGCGATGCGGCACAGGGCGATTTTCGCAACGCGGTGCGCTATCTCTACCTCTCTGCGCTACTTTCGCTTGATGAACGCGATCTACTGCGCTTTGATCGCAGCAAGACAAATCGAGAGTATTTGCGTTCGATTGCAGGCTCAGAATTTGCGCCAACATTGCACAGCGTGATCGATGTGTTTGATCGTGTTTGGTATGGATTTCGGCCGATCGATCCCGCGACCTTCGCCTACTATCGTCAGCAGGTCGCTGATCTACAAAACCGCACATGAAAAAAGATGCCCGTCTTGCCCTCTTTCTGATTGCGCTGCTGATCGGCATGACGGTTGCCGTCAATGTTCTGCAAGCCAGAAATGAAAGCGATATCCCACTTGACAGCGCATCGGCCAAGCCATTGGGGGCAAAGGGGTTGCGTCTCTGGTTGGATGAGATGGGCTACACTGTCAGCACGCGCACGCTTGTCGACTTTGAGCCGCCTGCTGGCACGAGCGTCGTCCTCATGTTGGAGCCAAGCGTCTCCGTCACAAATCGTGAGCTTGAGACGTTAGAAAGTTGGGTTGAAGAGGGTGGCACACTGTTTGTGGCAGGCGATGGGCAAAATATACAGTTGGTGGCAAGCTTTTTTGATGTGGCTAGTGAAACCGTTTTCGCCGCCAATGCAAGCGTGACCCCGCTACATCCATATCTGCAACGGATTGCTCAATGGGGTGCGCCAGAACTTTCTCCAAACATCGTTTTTGAACCGCAAACTGATACTGTAATCCCGCTGTTGCAAATTGATGACGGGCTGGTTGCGCTGGCAATACCGTTGGGAGAGGGCGTCGTGCTCTTGACAGCACTCGATGCACCATTTGCCAACTATGCACTGCAAGACAATGCGGAACTCGCGCTTAATTTGCTCACATTTTCGGGCGGCGTCGATGCTGGCACCATCTGGTTTGACGAGTGGCATCACGGTGTGCGTACAATCGTCAATCCCAACGCGATTGTTGGACCAAACGCATGGTTGCGCCATACGCGACCGGGACAGGCGTTGATCTATGTCGGACTATTGCTGTTTGTGCTGGTGCTGTGGCAAGGGCGACGTTTCGGCCGATCGATTCCTCTGCAAACCCGCCAAATACGTCGCGCCCCGCTCGAATATGTGACCGCCATCGCTAATCTCAATCGACGTGCTGGTAATCGCGCAGCTGTCCTCAGCGACTATAAACGTCGCTTCAAACGTCAGATCGGCGCACGCTATCAGATCGATCCGACTCAGCCTGATCCTGACTTTCTGGCCGCACTGCGTCGTGCCAATGGACATTTAGATGTTGATGAGATCGGGCGGGTAATCCAACGCTTGAATGAGGCGAAGAGTGAGGGGGATGTGGTGGCGATTTCGGCCGAAGTTTCCGATTGGCTCAAGTCAGCTAAGACTATGCGGGTTCTTTGATTTCGTTTGTGTCTTTAGATTTTCGCCCCTTAGTGCGTAGTGCGTGATGCGTGTTCCAGAGCACGTACCACGCACCACGTTTTGTACGTGGCGAAAACTTCGTGACACTAATTGATTTCCATTTTGTGTCCCATAGAGTGATAACCATTTAGTCCGTCAACTGCAAGAAAACATCATCCAAAGTCGGTTGTTCACTCTCGATGTTGGTGATTGGAATTTCATATTGGCGCAAAAGATCGAGAATAGGGGTCAGCGATGTGCCATCTTCAGGAATGGTGAATTGCAGCACGTCGCCCGCATAGGTGAAGTTGGGCGCATATCGGCCGATTTCACCGGCCACCGCCGCATCCCAGCGGCCTATTGACATGCGAAATTGACGGGTGGGCTGGATTTGGGTGCGTAAATCGGCCGAACTTCCCACGCCCCGCACCAACCCCTTATCCATCACTGCCACCCGATCGCACAGCTTTTCTGCTTCATTCAAATCATGGGTAATCAGGAAAACAGTCATGTTGCGACGCGCACGGATATCGAGAATGAGTTTGTGCAGGGCGTTAGTTGAGGTGGGGTCGAGACTGCGGGAGGGTTCGTCGAGAAAGAGAATTTTCGGCCGATGTAACAATCCGCGTGCAATAGCCACCCGCTGCTTCATCCCCGTCGAAAAGTCACTGAATCGACTGTCCGCACGCTCTGTCAACTGAACAGCATCCAGCACTTCATCAACTCGTTGTGCTGCTTCTCGGCCGAACATTCCATACATTGCCGCATAGAAGATCAGGTTGCGCCGAGCAGATAGTCGCCAAAAAAAGCTGCGCTCATCTGTGACGACTAAGCCCACCGCCGCTCGAATCGCCGCCTCCTCGCTCAATGGATATCCCGCGACCGTTGCATTCCCTTCCGACGCCACAACCAGCGTGCACAACATTTTCACCAACGTCGTTTTGCCTGCCCCGTTTGGCCCTAAAAGCCCAAACAGCTCCCCTTCCTCCACGCGCAAATCGACACCACGCACCGCCTGTGTGCCGCCCCCCACTTGAATGCGTCGCCAGCCGCGTCGTGGCGGAAACGTCTTGGTTAGATTGTTTGCATCAACAGCTAGCATAAAATTCCTGAAAAGTGCGCCAAATGTTACTCGGAGGCGACATACCGATAGTAACCATGCTGCTCAGAGGGGATGAGCCGGAGAATGTGCTGCATGATTTCATCGGTAAGCTGTGTTAGGTCACTTTGACGTGGGCGACGTTCGGGGATTGGGACGGTAAATGTTTCGCCAAAACGAACGGTGATTGGCGTGCGCCGCAAGCGCAGAAAGTTGCGAAAGAGCTTGTCCGTACCCGTCACGCCGATTGGCAAAATTGGGACAGGCACACGGGTAGCAAGATAGGCCGCGCCGTTACGCGGCTTGATGATTTGCCCAATCGGGCTGCGCGTCGCTTCGGGGGCCAGTCCAATGATCTCACCCGCCTCAAGCATCTCAACCGCTTGGCGAATTGCGGCTCGATCCAGCACTTCGCGGTTGATAAAAATGGCGCCAATGCGAGCGGACAAAAAGCCAAAAACGGGCAGTTCGCGCCATTTATCCGCGATCCAAAAATAGGTCCACTTGGGCGGATGTGCCATGAGCACGATAGGGCCATCGGCAATGCTCATGTGGTTAGAAACCATGATGTAGGGGCCATCGGCTGGAATGTTGTCAATTCCCTCGACGGTGAGACGACCGCCTAGCATAAAGAGCAGCCAGTTACAGAGAAGGCGCGTAAAGTAGTACCAAAACATAGATGGGATTATAGGGGATTCGATCAGAAGTGGCAGGGGAAGTTGGCGCATTGCCAACCGCCTCATATTGGATGCAACATGAGGCGGTCGAGGTGGTTAATCATGGATATGATCAACTAAATTTTGTGGATCATGCTGGTCATGGTGGAGGGTTCAATTTCGGCCGAAAATCCCCCTTCAATCCCCTTCACAATTACCGACACAGCATCATGACTGTGCAGCGACTCTTGATGACTTGCCACCACCTTAAAATCGACAATCCGAGTGTCCTGTTCCAACTCCAAGTAGAGCAAGCGGACTGCATCTTCAACAAACTTCAGATAGGCTGCGTTCATCTCTGCAAAAGCCTGCTCGTCTTCTCGCTTAACCATCACCTGCGTCTCTGTCTGCAACGCACGCAAGCATAAGTCGCGCAAATCTTCGATCCAGACCATTCCGCGTGTTTCAACTGTGACCCGCGCCACTGAACGTTGACTGTGGGGAACGGCCGCCACACCGCGCGTCTCTATCGCGTGTTGTGAAAGCTCATAGCTGCATGGGCATGCGGACGAATAGACAAAATCAAAGTGGATGAAATCGCGCACCACGCCATCAATATCCATGCGCGACTCAAATGCAACATCGTAATATTGATAGCCAGACAACCCTGAGCGCAATGATTCATTGAGCATCGGATAGCGGAAACGCAAAATCAATCGTGCCTCCATCCCGCCGATCTTTTGATTGTAATCATGCAGAATTTCGCGCAAATAGTTGCTCGACAACGTTTGATCTTTGTGTTCATAGAAGGTGCGAATGATGCGGGACATATTGATCCCCTTCTTCATCGCTTCTAGTGACACAGTTCCCGTCACGCTTGTTTCAAGCTGTATCGTTCCGCCATCACGAGTGCGATAGCGAATCGGCAAACGGAAATTGTGGATGCCGACCTGCTGAATCGTGACAGGCTTGCCCTGAATGAGCGAGGAGGCACCATTTTGCAGGTCGGGCAGCGTTGCCTTGTATTCAGGTGTGACGGCAAAATCGCGGTCATAAACCCGTTCGGGGCCACGCTCTGTGTTGAGATGGTCGAGGGAGGGTTGCTCCTCTAGCAATCGTGCTGCATGACCATTTGAATATCCGTTACCGTTCATAATAAGTGCCCTTTTCAGCTACTCTTTTTGCACAAAGTCACTTGCACTCACAGGATTCGACCCCTGACCATTCGTCAGTTGTGCTGCGATCTGTTTGCCGTGTGACGTGAGTAAAAATGTCGCTGAAGGAAATTTGTGATTCGTCTCAATGAGACGCTTTTTTCGTAAATCGAGAACCGTTTTGCGCGGAATTGGCTGAGCCTCTAATTCACCGCGCAACTCGTAAATTTTTCCGCCTTCAATATCTCGTTGTGAGCGCAAGGCAGCGCCTTGAAAAACAGCGATCAAAATCTGTTGCTGTCCATCTGTCAACCAAACGCCGTCAATCCAATTGCCCCGTGCGCGTAAAAAGTTCCAGAAGTTCATAACATTCTCTTAACATAGACGCACCAAATAAGCGTCATCTTACGTCGCTCGATCTTGATGCAGGCATATTCTTATTCTAGGTCTAACAAACCGAGTTACCCTTGCAGACTATTGAACGACTTCTAGACCTTTAGATAATGATTTGAGGCGATGTTCCCGAAACACCATTTCTTTTCCGAATCTCTATAACAAGCGGCGAACAGCATGCCGCTGGCTTGATGGATTGCTGATCCCCCTGCATGGAAAGAGTCTTGCCAGTGTACGACAGCTCATCTCGCCTATTTTGTTGTCACAATGATATGAGGTATTGGCGCAGCTTTCGGCGCATGATTACAACGATCTAGAAGTTCTTCGCACCACGCTCTACATTATTGCAAAGAGCCTGGCCTTTGTGGAAACAAGCGTTAAGACACAGCGCACAGCATTAAATCTCGATTTGGTTTTGCACCGTTACAAACTCAACATTATCGTATTTCCCGTCATAATAGCTTAGTTCGTGGGCTGAGTTAAACAATGCGACGAGGTTCCCCTGATTATCTTTTGTCCGCAAAATACCATAGCGCCATGGCAGCTTATCGATCTCATCTGGCTCACCTAGCACCCAGCGCGATAAACTGTGTGGCAACATTTCGAGCTTTGTCTTGACGTTATACTCGTCCTCTAAGCGTGCCTGCACGACCTCGAACTGCAATACACCAACGACTGCCAAAATCGGATCGCGGCGAAACGCATCCGCATCATACAGCACTTGCATTGCGCCTTCCGTCTCTAGTTGTTCAAGACCCTTCTGGAAATTTTTCTGTTTACTAATATCGAGATTGATCAGGCGGGCAAAATGCTCGGGCGCAAAACGTGGAATGGGGTCAAACTTAAACGTTTTTCCCGCGCTGAGCGTGTCACCAATCGTAAATAGACGATTGCCCGGCAAACCGATAATGTCACCAGCATACGCTTCTTCAACGACGCTGCGCTCTTCCGCAAAAAATGCATAGGGGCGGGACAGTTTGATCGTGCGACCTGTACGCGGGTGTTTGACCGTCATATTGCGTTCAAATCGGCCGCTGCAAATGCGCAAAAAGGCGACGCTGTCTCGATGGCGCGGATCCATATTAGCCTGAATTTTGAAAATAAAACCGCTAAATGGATCGTCGTCTGGGTCAATTTTACCAACGGTGCTGTTATAGCTGGCCGGTTCGGGTGCATATTCGACAAAATCATCGAGAAACAGTTGCACGCCAAAGTTGGTCAATGCACTACCAAAGTAAACGGGGGTCTGTTTGCCCGCGAGAACCGCTTCATAATCAAACGCCGCAAGTTCGTCCAAGAGCATGACATTCGTTTGGAAGTCATCTAATTGATAGGCTGATAGACTTGCCTCAATTCGCTCATCGTCCATGTCGGTGATGTACTCTGGCGAAATTGTCTGATTGCGTGCTGTGCGGTCAAAAAGATGAACCTGCTCACTCGCCCGATCATAGACGCCCATAAACGACGCGCCATCTCCAACGGGCCAATTCATTGGCACAGGCTGCATCCCCAAAACCTCTTCAATTTCATCGAGCAACCCAAGCGGATCACGCGATGGTCTGTCTAACTTATTGATAAAGGTGAAAACAGGAATGCCGCGTTTGGCACAGACATCAAATAGCTTGCGTGTTTGTGGCTCAACCCCTTTTGCGGCGTCTAGTACCATCACGGCCGCATCGGCCGCCATCAGCGTGCGATACGTGTCCTCTGAGAAATCTTGATGGCCCGGCGTATCGAGCAAGTTAACCGTGAACCCTTTGTAGGGGAACTGTAACACGGTTGACGAAATCGAGATGCCGCGCTCCCGCTCCATCTTCATCCAGTCAGAGGTTGAGTTTTTCTGATTGCGCCGCGCACGGACGTTGCCTGCCTCGTGAATCGCATTGCCGTAGAGCAGCAGCTTTTCAGTCAGCGTTGTTTTACCTGCATCGGGATGCGAGATGATGGCAAACGTGCGACGGTTGGAGATTTCTTGGGTGATTTCGGACATATTCAGTGAGTGGTGAATTTTCAACAATAAACAGCGGGATGAATAATCGAAAAGCGGTCACAACTTATGCTGTGACCGCCTTATCAATGAGCAGGGAACGCAACCCGATGGCGCGTTCCTGATCATTGCTTACTGTTTACAGATTAACGTGAGTAGAACTCGATAACTTTCGGGACTTCTGCGAAAATTTGTGTCTCTTCGTAGTTTGGCACGCGGCTCAACGAGATGGTGAGCGCATTTTCGTTGGTGGTCACGTAGTCTGGAATTCGGCCGACTGAAGCCAACGCATCGCCAAACATTGGCGTATTGCGTGATTTGTCGCGCACTTGAATCACCTGACCGGGCTTGACGTTGTAGCTCGGGATATTAACCCGCTTGCCGTCAACGAGCAGATGCCCATGATTGACGATTTGACGCGCTTGATAGATAGTGCGTGCTAATCCACCGCGCAAAACGACGTTGTCGAGACGAGATTCGAGCATTCCGACGAGATTATCAGCCGTATTGCCCTCTTTCTGGGTTGCTTTTTTGTAGTAGTTCCGCAACTGCTTTTCGTGAATGTTATATTGAGCGCGGAGTTTTTGCTTTTCAATCAACTGTTCTTTGTATGGCGACGGGCGCGAACGTTTGAACTGTGATTGGGGGCCGTGTTGTCCCGGTGCATAGGGCTTACGCTCCATGACTTTTGCTGCTTTCGGGGTCAACGCTACGCCCAGCTTACGGGAGATGCGTACTTTTGGTCCAGTGTATTTCACTATTTGCTCCTAGAATTTGCTACGTTTCACGACAGCACGGGGGTATCGTCAGCGGGGTTGGTAGCGTGCAACCGCGCAAATCCGTGTCTATGCCGCTTTTAACTCTTTGTGGGAGTGTTGGCTCAATGCCAGCGAGGGATTATAGCCCGTTTCGTCTGGAGTTTCAACCACTGGAAAACCTCGAATTTTGGGTCGTTCGGAAATGGCGTGGTTGGCGCAGTATAGCTTCTGGATGACACACCACGTTCATTTGGCAAGGGTTATGCTAAAATGCGCATGATTTTTTAGACGATGGAGCAACTATGCCTAGCCCAGTTATCGGAATGAACCCCTATCTTGAATCGACGAATGAGTGGCGTGATATGCACATGTGCTTATTTAGCTATTCGGCCGAAATCCATCACCTCAACCAGCTACCACACGAAAAAGGACTCTGTTTGTGACACAAGTGATTTGGCAATGTCCCGCGTGTCGCTTTCGTTTTCCCGGCGGCGATGATGATGCACGCGCCTATATCTGTCCAAGCTGCAAGATTGGCAAGACGATCATTGTACGTGAATTGACCCCGCAAACGAATCCCACAAATATCAACTATCCCGCCAAGCGCAACGTGATTGCCGTGCTTGATAACATTCGTAGTGTGCAAAATGTAGGGGGGATTTTTAGATCGGCCGATGGCGCAGGGATCACGCACCTGCATCTCTGTGGTATCACGGCCACTCCTAAACATCCTAAGATGGCTAAGGTTGCACTCGGCTCAGAACAGTCGGTTGCATGGTCATACCATCCCAATGCACTCGATTTAGTGCGGGAGCTAAAAGCAGAGGGCAGCGCAATTTGGGCATTAGAAGGGGGCGAACGGGCGCAGAATCTAACACAAAGTGTGTGTGATGCGGAGACAATTGCGCTCGTTGTGGGAAATGAGGTGACGGGGGTTGACCTTGATATCTTGGAAATTGCGGAGCGCGTTGTGGCACTGCCCATGCGCGGGGTGAAAGAGTCGCTCAACGTGGCAACGGCATTTAGCATTGCGGCGTATTATTTGAGCGGGTGACCATTGCCGATTTTAGAAAAAATGGATTGAGACAAATTACTGACACGCTCCGTCATTCGGGTGGTGGCAGAAATCTAACCGCCTGCGTCGATAGGGCAGGTGTGAATTAAATGGATGTGATTGTGAAAGAACTACTAGAACAAACAATTGAGGCCACTAAAGCGGCTGGTGAGGTCGTCATGGGTTTTTATCGTTCGTCATTTGATGTGACCGATAAATCGCCTGATAATCCTGTGACCGATGCAGATTTTGCGTCAGATACATTGCTAAAAGAAAAATTGCGTGCGTTGCTGCCAGAGGCGGGTTGGTTAAGTGAAGAGACGGCCGATAGTCCTGAGCGTCTTGACAAGGAATTTTTGTGGTGTGTTGACCCGATTGATGGGACAAAAGAGTTCATCATGGGGATTCCAGAATTTTCGATTGCAGTTGCGCTCGTGCAGCACGGAAAACCCGTTTTGGCCGTCATTTATAATCCTGACACGCGCGAACTATATCATGCGGCGCAAGGTGAAGGATTCTATTTTAACGGGCAGCGCATGACGGTGAGTGATCGCGCGGAGTTGGCGGGCTCGTCAATCGATGCTAGCCGTTCAGAACGCAAACGGGGCGAGTTTGCACCGTTTGAAGCGCAAATGACGGTGCGGACGATGGGCAGTGTCGCCTATAAACTGGCGCGGGTCGCCGCTGGACAGTGTGATGCGACATGGAGTCGCGGTCCAAAGTGGGAATGGGATGTCTGTGCAGGGGTATTGTTGGTGCAAGAAGCGGGAGGTGTGGCAGTTGATCTGTCAAATCGGCCGATTACCTTCAACCAACCCCATCCCAAAGTCAACGGCATTATCGCTGATAACGGCCACTTACACACGCAAATCGTGGATGCTCTCGCGCCCTTTGGTGCGGCCCGCAAAGAAAAAGAGTTGAGTTATTGATGGGATTTTCGGTTGCGATTTCGGCCGATTAATGCTACTCTTGAATCCCGTTATGAGACATATAACGGCACATAAAAATTTTTAGCGCGAGGGGCGTGTCTGCTCAAAAAGACACGCCCCTCGCTTTTTTTAATGAGTAAATATATTTTCTTCACAGGCGGTGTTGTTAGTTCAGTTGGGAAAGGGGTGACGGCTGCGGCGTTGGGTCGCTTGCTCAAGGAGCGTGGACTATCGGTCGCAGTGCAAAAACTCGACCCTTATCTAAACGTCGATCCGGGTACGATGTCTCCATACCAACACGGAGAGGTCTATGTGACCGACGACGGGGCGGAAACGGATCTCGACTTGGGGCATTACGAACGTTTTATCGACATCAATCTCAACCAAATTTCTAACGTGACGACAGGGCGCGTCTACAGCAACGTGATTGCTAAAGAGCGTCGGGGCGACTATCTTGGGGGGACGATTCAGGTCATCCCACACATCACGAATGAGATCAAACGCAACATGAAGGCGTTGGCTGAGAAGACAAAAGCGGACATCGTGCTGGTTGAAATCGGGGGAACGGTTGGTGATATTGAGAGTCAGCCATTTATGGAGGCGATTCGCCAGATGCGCGTCGATGTCGGGTTTGAAAATACGGTTTACGTTCATGTCACCTTTCTGCCATATTTGAAGGCGAGTCGTGAACTAAAAACGAAACCGACCCAACATAGCGTGCGCGAGCTGCTAGGCATTGGAATTCAGCCCGACATCATTTTGGCACGTGCTGATGAGCCAATTGAAGAAGAGCATCTCAACAAAATTGCGCTTTTCTGCAATGTCGCCCGCCGTGCGGTCATTCCAGCCGTGACGAGCGATGTACTCTATCGCATTCCGCTTGAATTGGAGGCCACTGGGATGGCAGATGTTGTGGTGGATCGATTGGGGTTGCAGGTAAATCGGCCGATTCTCAGCGAATGGCAAGCCCTCGTCAAGGAGATGACCAAGCCCAAGCCAACGATTGAAATTGGTATTGTCGGTAAATATGTCCAACTGCATGATGCGTATATGAGCGTCAAAGAGGCACTCTATCATGCTGGTATTTCCAACAATCGGCAGGTTGACATCCGCTGGATTTACTCTGGTGATGTCGAGGAAGAAGGGGGCGAGAAGCTGCTCGAAGGATTAGACGGCATCATTGTGCCGGGCGGTTTTGGCTATCGTGGGGTTGAGGGAAAAATTAAGGCAGCACGCTGGGCGCGCGAGAAAAAAATTCCCTATTTAGGCTTATGTTTGGGGATGCAGGTGTTGTGCATTGAGTTTGGTCGCCACATTCTCGATAGTCCGAAAGCCAACAGCACCGAGTTTAACGACGCGACCCCCGATCCCATCATCAGCTTAATGCCCGATCAAGAAAATCTCAACGATATGGGCGGAACGATGCGCTTGGGTCAATATCGTTGTGCGCTTCAGCCGAACTCGAAGGCGTGGGAAGCGTACAAGAAGGATGAAGTGGGCGAGCGGCATCGTCATCGGTGGGAGTTTAATAATAAATATCGGCCGATTTTCGAGGAGCACGGCATGAAGTTTAGCGGTCTCTCCCCTGACGGTCGTCTCGTTGAAATTGCGGAACTAAGCGACCATCCTTTTATGGTTGGTAGCCAGTTCCATCCAGAATTCAAAAGTCGGCCGAATCGTCCCCATCCTTTGTTCCATAGCTTTATGTCCGCCGCTGTTGAGCATCAAATTGACCGTGACGTGACGCCGAAACTCAATGGAAAAATAACGGCTTAACGAGCATCACCCATGTTGCGACGCGACTTGGATCAATTCACTACGCAATTTAGCCGCTAGGATTTCGCGTATAGAGTGGTAAGTGTCGAGGCGGTGCGCACCGCCTCGACTCAATGAAACTTACCTGCCGTCGATTGTCCTATTACTCCCAAACCGATTCTTCAATGAAAACCCCCTGAAAAACGAGCAAATGTTCCATAGTTCAAATAAAGAATTTATGGTATTTTTATGTCACTGGAGAACCCCTACCGACATGGTAGGTAACTAGGAGGCATAAAATGCGAATATCTACTCGGCTCGTTGTCTCATTTTGTACCCTTTTGCTACTTGCATTCGCAATATCTCGACACCACACTGCTACAGCCAAAATTGTGCTAGAAGAACCAACAGGGGAAGTCGGCTCCATCTTATATCATGGTGCGTCTGGCTTTTACCATGTTGTTCGTTATGGTGAAACTCTTTCACAGATCGCACAGTACTATGGCGTGCCAGCATGGCACATCATGGAACATAATCGACAAATTCGCAGTCCCCATCTCATCTATGCGGGCTATTCAATTTGGATTCCCACGTATGTTGGGGGGACCGGCGGCGGTTATGCTGGCATTTGCAACAGGTACCATCCTGTACGCTATGGTGATTCACTTTTTGGCATCGCCTATTACTATGGAGTGAATTTACACGCGATTGTCGCTGCGAATGGAATTGTTGACCCCGACTACATCTATGCAGGAACGAGTTTGTATATCCCGTGTCCATAGACGCTGACGGTTATGATGAGGGTGGGTTTACATCCCACCCTTATGGCAATGTGGGATAGACGCGCATTTCGGCCGATCCCCGCAGCACGACCCCTCGTTCCGTCCACTGTTCAATGCGCAAGTCACTTATCATATGCACGTTCGGGCGCAACATCCCTTCCCAGCGCACTGAATCCCCCACACGAAAGCGCGGATAGCCTGATAGACCGCTAAACTCGACCTCTTCATTGACAAACCCCAGATAGATTAGCAAGGTTCCCGGCACGCCGCGCCCCTGTGGGACAACATGATATAGCTCGATATTGCGGAAGATGTATGGCGATATATCGGAAAGGGGTGGATCAGATTCAAACGGGGCAGGGTTGAAAATAGTCAGGTTGACCTGTCCATTTGCCAACAAAATATTGCGTTGATAGGTGGGCGATAGATAAAGATCAAAATTCCCCAACACGTTAGGCGCCATCACACCACGCCAAACGAGCCGATCTCCTGCTCGTTTAACGCTATCTAACCCATCGATCTGCATCAAAAAGCGATCATCTTCTTTTCCCAAAAATTGCAGTTGGGTGCCGGGAATAAATCCGCTTGGCTGGACCGTCTCCGCATAACGCTGTTGTGGAATTTGGAAAGTCAGGGTGTCGCCAACAGGAGTCGGCACGGGTGGAGGCGTGGGAGATGAGAACAGTTGTGGAATCTCAAAATCCGCCAACTGTTCTTCAATAATTCCACATGCAGTCAACAACAGCCCGAATAAGATGATCAAACTGTTTACTGTCCACTGCTTTCTGTTCACTGTTTATTGCCTATTGCTCACTAATTTCAATCGATACAATCGCATCACCCACTGGGGCATTTGGATCAACAGATGGATCGCGCGGTGTAATGCCTTGTACGACATCCATGCCATCCGTCACCATCCCGAAAATAGTGTAGCTGCCATCGAGTTGACTCGTGTCGGCGAGGGTGATGTACCATTGGCTGCCGTTGGTATCGGGGCCACTGTTCGCCATTGCCACCATACCGGGTTGATTGTGTGAAAGGTCTGGGTCGATCTCATTTGGGATGACATAGCCGGGTCCACCACGACCTGTTCCCGATGGGTCGCCCGTTTGGGCCACAAAGTTAGGCAATACGCGGTGAAAGGTCACCCCATCAAAAAACCCTTCTTGCGCCAAAAAGATGAAGCTATTGACCGTTTGCGGCGCAGATTCGGCATAAAGTTCCATCGTGAATTCATCGCCATTTTCCAGCGTGACGGTGGCAAAATATTGTGAGCCCTCGTCGATTGTCATTTCTGGCGCACTTTCATACTGTTGCTCAAGCATCTCCGCAATTTGTGCTTGGTCGCGGATGTATCCATTCCATGGCTCAACTTGAATAGGGAGACTTTCCCCCGCAATCGGTTGTCCATCAAGCAGAATCGAAGGTGTGCCGGGCAGCGACAAGGCGATTGCCTCATCGTAGTTGGCGTTAACTTTGGCGGCGTGGAAGTCGCTATCGAGTTCAGAGGTGAAGCGATCTGTGTCTAAACTCAGTTCATCCGCCAGCGAGACAAAGAAGTCACGTGCGCCATCCGCATCGAGCTGCGCCCACTCCCGTTGACGTTCGTAAAGCGCATCATGAAAAGCCCAAAACGCATCCTGTGCGGCGGCTGCTTCGGCCGCCTCAGCTGCCTTCTGTGCATTGGGATGAATGTCGCGTAACGGGAAGTGGCGGAAGATAAGCTTTGCACTCTCAGGATTGTCTTGGGCAACCTGTGACATGATCGGTGCAAATTGAGCACACGCGGGGCATTGGAAGTCACCATATTCAATGATCAAAACCGCATAGTCGTCGCCACCTTTCGCGTTGTCAATGCCGCGCACAACATTTGCCTCCGCAAACGAGGTCGCAACGGCAATGTCATCATTTGAGGTCGTTTCTGGCTGCTCTTCACTGTCGGGCTCTGTCGATTCTTCTTCTGTTGCAACAAACCCATCATCGGTTGTCTCTGTTTCGGCAATGACCTCCTCAGGAGCGTCATCTGTTACTGTTTCACTGGCGGGACCGCATGCAAACAAGAGGATGCAGACCAACCATAACAAGTGCAATTTCTTCATCTAGAATTCTCCAAAATATTTAAACCTTTTGTAACAGGACGTCATTCTAACATGTGGGGTTCCCGCTAATGGGTTCTGTCTCATTTATTGTTCACAACTGCTTCAAATCCGATGGGGGTCTTAGTTTTCAACAATTTCGTCGCGGAAGGCAGGGGCGAGCATCTGCTCGACGGGGGCGTAACGGTCGGTGAGGAGGATGGCGGGAGATTCGTGGAGGAGGGCGTTGGTTTCGGCCGAATTTAGTACGTTTTCAGCAAATAGTGTTGTTCCCGCAGGTGTTTCGACCGTTGCCAGCCGTTCTAAATCGAGCGGTGTGTCGGTTGCGAGAATCACAAACGTGCTGTGCGGCGCCTGTCGCCATGCCTGAATGGTCGGTGCGACGTAAACATGGTCAAACGTCTGCCCCAGGGTATGGGTGACGGCACGCAAGAAGTCAGCCTGTCCACCATCGATCATGTTGAGAACATAAATACCATCATCGCTCAGCCACGCTCGTACAAGCTGATTAAACTCGCGTGTCGTGAGGTGGTAGGGAACTGAAAAGTCATTGAACGCATCCCCAAAGATGATGTCATAGCGTCGGGTTGGCGCACGCAGCAAAAATTGACGGGCATCTTGATTGAATGTTTGGATGTTGGTTTCGGCCGATAATCCCAAATAACCATACGCTACATCCGTCACACCGGGATCGATCTCAATAACGTCAATCATACTATCGGGATAGAGGGTTTCTAGATAACGCGGGAAGGTATACCCGCCCCCGCCGATAAAGAGAGAATTTAACGGCGCATGCTCACTGGCTTGATACGCTGAAATTTCTCCATACATCTCTTCATATCCATAGGTGAGTTGCAGGGGATTTTCAAGTGAATTAAAACTATGCACCAGCCGATCCAAGACCAATTTTCGGACAACTCCCTCTTCGCGCTCTTCTTGGACGATCCGAATACAGAAGTAGTTTGTTTCGATGCCGCAGACCGATTGAAATGTGTTTGTCTGTTCATTGATGGCGATGGCAATCCCCATGATGAGCCAAACAGCGGCAACTATCTTGAGATTCCCTTGCGTCAAAAACAGTACACCCATTGTTGTCAAAATAACGGCGACCCCCGCCACAATTGCAAATGTCCCAAATTGGGAGATGAGGACGAAACCCGTCAAAAACGTGCCGAGAATGCTGCCCGCTGTTCCCGCTGCGTAGATTTTCCCCACTGTCGAACCCGTTCTCTCCAAATCGGTCACGGCTAATTTGGCGACAACGGGTGAAGTCATGCCGAGAATGGTGGCTGGCAGAAAAAACAGGATCGTGGTGAGTGCAAGGATGCGCGCAATCACTCCCCAGCCAGCAGGAAGTAGGACAACGGTGTATTCAACTGTCAGAATGATCAAGGAGGTTAAGCCACCAAAGAGAAAAATGAGACCCAGCACGCGGAGTGAGGCACGCCGGTCGGCCAGCCGTCCACCGACATAGTTACCAAGCGAAATACCTGCTAGCACGATGCCGATGATGCTCGTCCATGTGTAAAGTGAGACCCCGACGTAGGGCGCAATAATGCGCCCTGCGACGAGCTCGAGAACCATGATGCAAAAGTTGGAGAGGAAGACGATAAGATTCGGCCGAAAAAGTCGTGTCATGTCGGCAGTTTATCGCACTTTTCCGACTCTACCCACCTTCAGAAACGGTGCCACCCGCTGCTTCCAACACAGATTTTGTGGCAGCCACATCGCTTGTATCTAGCACGACAACCCGTGCGCCATTCTCCATATTGCGCCCAAAATAAGCGGCGATCTCATCTGAAAGCCCTTCCGCCTCCAAGCTTGTGCCTGCAAAAACAATGCCAACGCCCGTTTGGGAGAGACCGACATTCGGCGTGACCGCGACCGGGTCGCTAAGATTGGCATTCCCTTCTTCTGCGTGTCCGTAAACTTTTACATCAGAGATGTCATCATTTCTATTCAGTTGTGTCAAGAGCGCGTCAAGCGATGTCGCGCTGTCAAAAAGTGTATATAGCTTTGTCATTTTATTCTCCTTAATCTTCTTGCGGATTGTAGTGTTCGCGTTTGCCATCTGATTTTGGCACAGCATTTTCACCTGCCGCATGATGCTCTTGAATGGCGGCCAACTCGGTTGCGCTAATCTCGTGCGTGCTGACAAACTGGCCATCAAAACGTTCGAGAGTTGCCATCACGGACGCTTCATTTGCCTCGTTGACAACGGCAATCACCATCACGCCACCTTGTGCGAGATGATCTTTGAGATTGAGTTCGGTGTTCTCTTTCGCACGTGAGCCATAGAGCGCACCCAAGAAACCTCCGCCAATCCCACCAACTGCGCTCGCCATTAAACTGGTTGCGGCGGCGACATTCAGTCCGGGAACGGGCAATAAGGCGAGCGATCCAAGCAGTCCCGCCGTTGCGCCAATGCCCCCACCAGTCGCAGCCCCAACGGTTGCCCCTTCGGCTGCTTCATCTTTCAAAAGGTTGCTAACCTCGTTCGCTTCGGCCGAAACTAAGACGGCCAGTCTCCCTTCGGAAACACCCGCCTGTCGCAATTCGGCAACAATCTGCTCGACCTGAGTGACGTCGTCAAATAGTCCTACTGCTGCTTTCTGCATCAATTAATCCTTGCGCCATAATTCACTGCATCCAGCGATCATGATCACACAAAATAACTCTAAACTGCATACATCGTAGGAAAAGACTGTATATTTTGGTAAAGAAAATGGACTGATCCACAGCATATCTTTCGGTATATTTCCTTGCTGTGCTAAAATCATGGCTGTCTTGCTCGGTCAAATCTAACGGAAAGAGAGGCTTATGATTCGCGTTGTTGTTGCAGACGATCACGAATTGGTACGCAAAGGTATTTGTGCATTATTAAATGCTGCACCAGACATTATTGTGATCGGTGAAGCATCTGATGGACAAGAAGCGGTGACTCTGATTGAAGAGGAAAAGCCAGATGTCGTCATTATGGACATCTCGATGCCGCGTCTTGATGGTATTCAGGCAACTGAAAAAGTCGGCGATCAAACAGCCGTCGTGATGTTGTCGATGCACGAAGATGACATGATTGTGCGTCGTGTTCTGCAAATTGGCGCACGTGGATTTATTCTCAAGCGCGCCGTCACAGAAGAGCTGCTGCTTGCCGTGCGCTCGGCCGCACGCGGCGAAACATTCCTCAGTCCCGGCATTTCCCAAATTCTGATCAATAGTTATGGTAATCCCCAAGTTGACTCGATCTTTGATGTGCTGACTCCACGCGAACGCGAAGTGTTGCAACTCATTACGGAAGGCAACACCAACAGCGAAATTGCCCAGATTCTTAGCATTAGTTCCAAAACGGTTGAAAAGCATCGTGGGAGCTGCATGTCCAAACTTGGTGTCAACGATCTAGCTAGCCTCATTCGAATTGCAATCAAGCATCGCCTTGTTATCATCGAAGACGGTCGCTAATTCGCTCAAAACCCACCCAACCGCTTAGCATTCATACCATAAATATATCCATCTGCCTGCCTAGACTTTGTTACACTTTTATGGCGTGGTGATTTCTTGCTCGCTGGTCAGAACGTTGATTTGGCGAGAACACCATTCAGACAAACCGGTTTAGGTGTCTATTGCCTAGCCTAAACGGATGCAGGATTTTATCGTTAGCCAACGTTTAAATGCTGGATCGAGTAAACCCTTGTGAAATCGGTTCAATTTGAATCAATTTTGCAGCATGGCAAATTTTTACCGACTTGGTAAAACCAAAAAACAAAGGAGACAAATTCAATGCGACAATTCGCACTTACCCTGTTAATTTTATTATTGTTAATTGGTTGTGGTTCCCCAGAGGTCACGCCGCTTCCTCCGACCGATGCGCCAGCGACATCTGCTCCTGCGGCAACGGATGAACCAGAGCCAACGGACGAACCAGAACCGACAGATGAACCAGAGCCAACGGCCGAGCCAGAGCCGACGGACGAACCAGAACCAACGGCGGAGCCAGAACCGACGGACGAACCAGAACCAACGGCCGAGCCAACAGAAGAGGCGGCGGCAGAAGACACCACGAGTGGGATGTTGGATTCAGACAATCAGTTCAGTGACGATGCACTTGGCTTTAGCATGACGTTGCCAGCCGATTGGAGTTCTGAGAGCATGATGGGACTATTCACCATTTTTGTCAGCAGCACAGAGTTTCTTGAAGCGGACGACCTATCAGATGGCGCAGCCGGAATCTTGATAGTTGCCCCCAGCGAAGAAGAGATGTCACTTGAGGATATGCTCAATGAGCAGGGCGATATTCCCGAAGATGCAAACATTTTGAGTGGCCCAGAGGCAGTGACGGTTGGTGGACGCGATGCTGTTAGAATCGTGACGCAGTACGAGGAAGATGGAACGGAAGCATATACGGATATTTATGCGATTCAGGGTGAGGGTGCGGTTTACGTCCTGACGTTTATTACCCCTGCTGAATATTCGGCCGAATATGCCCCCCTCTTCGATGCAATGGTTGCCACAATCGAAATTGGTGAAGCCGATCTCGATGCAATTGGTGGCGGACTGTTCGACGATTTTGCGCCATCCTCCGATGAAGCCGTCGATGGTGGTGCGTTGACGCTGAATAGTACGGTTGATGCGGATATTAGCAGCCCCGTTGCCTACAGCGTCGATGTTGTGGCTGGTGAAAGCTATCTATTGGCCGTCATCGCAGATGCCGACACAGTTCTCACGCTCAGCTCTTCAGATGGCACCGAAATCAGCTCAGTAGACGAAGGGTTATCCGGCGAGCCAGAAGGCATTTTGTACACGGCCGATGCAGATGACACGCTGACCGTCACGGTTGCGCCATTTTTCGGCGGTGACTCAGCTGTGGTTGCATTCTATAGTGCAACAACGACGACTGAAAGCACGCTGGCAATCGACGTGACAGCAGATAGCGTTCCTGTTGTGGCCGTGGCCGCACTTGAGGGCGCCGATCCTGTCATCACGGTGACCGATGCAGATGGCAATGAGGTGATGCGGGTAGACGATGCCTCATCGGGTGGCGGCGAGACGCTGATTCTTACTGGTGTGGATGAGGGCAGCTATTCGGCCGAAATCACCTCTTTTGGCAGTGGTGATGAAACGTATACGGCAGCAGTCGTTTATGTCGATGCCGCATTTGGGGCTGCCTACACGCCGCCGAGCGAATTCTCCGTAGACACGCTGCCAGCGACCAGTGAACCAATCGAGTTTAATACCGTCGTTACAAGTGGTGCGGAGGAAGTCGGTTATACGTTCACCGTTGCCGAAGAGACAGCCTATGTCGTGCTTGCTAACAGTGCGGATGACATTGTGTTAACCCTTTTTGATGCAGATGGCGCACCTGTGTCAGAGGTCGATGATAAGGCAAGTGATGCGAGCGAGGTGTTGATGATTGACATGCCCGCAGGCGATTACACACTTGTTGTCACTGAATTCTTTGGCAGTTCGCCTGAATTTGCGTTAGCCATCTATGCACTCGATGATGCTGTGTCAGAAATGTCCACATCTTTCAGCGTCGAAGAAGGCGGCGCATTACCTGCGATTGTCGCTATCCCCGACGAGAATGGTGATCCAATCCTCACCATTTTTGATGCGGATGGCAACGAAGTCGATTCGATTGATGATGGTTTCTCTGGAGAAGCCGAAGTGTTGCTGGCTTCAGATTTGCCAACGGGTGACTACACAGCAGAAGTCACCTTCTTTGGCAGTGATGGAGAAATCACACTAGCTGTGATTATGGTTGACGCGGAACTTGTATCGGCCGAATAGTAAAAGTTGAAGTGATGGAGTAATTGGGTTGCTCGCCCAATTACTCCACTGCACGAGTCAGTAAGAGTAGATGGCCGAGTAAATTGAGCCACACACCGATGCCGATTGCGGGGGTAAATGTGAGGTGTTGCGCGATTATCGGCCGAAAAATCAAATAAGCCACCAACGGCATGATGCCGCCAACAACCGCCAAAACCACCGTTCCCCACCGCTCAATCTTCCCCAATTTTCCCGCCAACAAGCAAATAATTCCAACCAACAAAACGAGCAGCACGCGCAACAGTTCGCTGCGTCCGCGCTGCAAAATGTCAGGAGCCGATGGCAATGCCAACGTCGCCATCAGAAAGGCAACTCCGCGCACGAGCCACGTCTGCCACCGCGCTGACCACGTCGCCGTAAACAGTGCCAGCGCCGTACCCAATGTCAATGGCGGCGCGTAAAACCACACGCGACTCAATGCCACTTGTCCATTGCGCGTCTCTGGCAAGAACTTCACCCATTCGCCGATTTCAAGCCCCTGCATCGCCAACCCAACCGCCTCATTGGGCAGCCAAATGGCGAAATAGCCGACAAAAATGAGCGCGAAGGCGATGGGTAGGAGTTGGGTCTTTATACGCATTTGGCAGTCACTATTTACTGGTCACTGGTGACCGTTTGCCTTGTTCCCGCAATTGCAAGCGAAACGCTTGCCGCTGTTCTGCTTCGGCATAACGGCGATGATCCTCTTCTGTGACCAGTTCAAGTGGGGGAACAGGAGTTGACTTGCCATTTTCATCGAGCGCGACATAGACAAAGTGCGCGGTGTTGGTGTGGGTCACTTCCCCTTTGACAATATCTTCAGCGCAGACAATGATCTCCGTTTCGACAGAGGTTCGGCCGACCCATGTGACCCGCGCCGAAAATGTGACGACGTTGCCCAAGTGGACGGGAGCATTAAAGGTCATCCGATCGACGGCCACCGTAACGCAGGGGCGACGGGCGTGTTTGGCTGCACATAGTCCGCCAGCCTCGTCGCAGAGCTTCATCAGCACCCCGCCATGTACGTTGCCGAGCGTGTTGGAGTCTTGCACGCCCATCACGACGGCGAGAGAAAGTTTTGATTCATCGGGTGTTTTTGGAGCGAGAGTCGTCATCGAATGTAGAACGCCAATTACACAAACGTTGTGAATTAGCGCGAATTAGAAAGCAAATTTCGGTAGATTGATTGCAATTGTGTGGCCGCACGCTGCCACGTGAATTGGTGGGCGCGAATCGCTCCCATGCCAACCATTTTGGCGCGGCGCGCTGAATCGTGCAGAAGTTCATTGATCGTTTCAGTCCATGCTGCTTCATCATCTGGAGGTAACAAAACACCCGCATTGGCGACTACTTCGGGTAAGCTCGAACTATCTGACGAGATAACCGGCACGCCGCACGCCATCGCTTCCAAAATCGGAATGCCAAACCCTTCATAGAGGCTCGGCATGACGAACAGCGTTGCCGCACTATAAAGGGCGGGCAGATCAGCATCATCGACAAAGCCAAGCAGTTTGACGCGCTTTTGCAGATTATGTTTGGCGATTTCGGCCGATAATCCCCGCTCCAACCAGCCTTTTCCCCCCGCAATCGCTAAGGTTACATCACCGTCAACTTGAGCGAACGCCCGCACCAGCAGCTCATAATTTTTACGTGGCTGGACAGTTCCAACGGTTAAGATAAACGGCTTACTTCCCAGGTGGTATTTCTTTCGCATAGCCAGCAGCTTTTTGTCACTGCTGACGGGTTGAAAATCATCACTAACCCCACTGTACAGCACGCTCACTTTGTCATCTGGCGTCGCGTAAAACTGCATCAGATCATCTTTCGTCGCTTGTGAATCGGCCAGAATGTGCGTCGCGCGCTGCACCGACCATGGGACAACTTCGTTTAGGTAGTTGACCAGTCGCTCCTCGTAGACGTGAGGATAGTGTATGAAGGAGAGGTCATGAACGGTTAAGAGCGTCGGGATATTCCCCGCGACGGGTGGCAACACAAAATCGGGTGAATGAAACAGGTCAAGTTTGCCCGTCACCATTTGCACGGGAAGTGGTAACCGTGCGCGATACCAGAGGCGATAGAGCCAGCGTTCGTCGATTGGGGCAGGTTTGTGGGTGAAGTTCGCCGTGGTGGGAAGGGGATTTGAGACGGGGGAGGTGGTTGGAGGTTTTGCGGTAAATAGTTGATAGCTGGTTTCGCTATCTGATGCGGCGAGCGCACGGGTCAGTTCACGAACATATCGGCCGATTCCTCCCCCCTGCGTTAACGCCGCAGTCGCATCAATTCCAACCCGCACGACCTTACTCAACGTCGCTATAGGTCCAATAGCGATTCACGAAAAAGTTCCAGAACATGACAATCCCAACCGACACCGCCACGATCAAGTTTGCGGCCAGCCGATCGCCTAACTCTCCCATGATGCCAACCGAATGCACCAAGCTCGCCATGGGGGCTTCGCCAAAATGTACAATCGGATAGCGAATCAGCAAGCCACTCAAGTTGACTAATAAGAACTGGACAAACTGTCTGCGCAGCGATTTACTGCGTGAGTCGGGATAGGTCCAATAGCGATTCCAGATAAAATTGCTGCAAATGGCAAGGATGAATGAGATCGTTGATGCGGTTGAGGTGGCGATCCCCAACGCCAACATGATGTTTAGTGATCCAAAATCGACCACTGCGCCAATCACACCAACAACGGCGAATTTGATAAACCGCTTTAATTCACGCGGGTTCATTCCAAATCTTCCCGCCATCGTCTCAACTGTTGTAGCTACCATAAATATCTTCTCTCTAGTTTCAGGAACGCTGTTCCTCTTCCATATTCCATTTTAACAGAACAAGTAGCGCAAACGTCACGCCTAGATAAATTAAATTATTCTTCACATAAAGGTTATCGAGCAGATGGTGGACGCTCAGACCGACAAACCCGGCAAAAAGCCCCAGCGGAATGCCGCGCAGAGGCCAATCGAGCTTGCGTGTTAAATCGATCGACAACCAAAATATAGGAATCCACAAAAGCGCATACCCGATCAGTCCAACGATACCCATCTCGGCAAAAACGTTGAGGTACATGTTGTGTGCATGGCCGAGCGGCTCGAACCAGCCGGGAACGAGATGATCGGGGTAGGCGGCTGCATAGTTGCCGATGCCAACGCCGAGCCATGGCTGTTCGGTCGCCATGCTGATCGCCGCTTCCCAATGCGCCAACCGCTCGACAACGGCGTAGTTCTCAGGCGTCAGCAGAATTTCATTGACGCGCTGGAATTGAAATGTGGCGAGAAAACCAAACAATCGCTCGCGAATTGCCACAGGGATTAAGCCTAAATTCCAAATGAGGAAAAAGGCGGCCGCGCCAAGAAAGACTAGTGTCAAGCCCCGTTTACGTTCCTTTGGCATGAACAGCGCAAAAATGCCTGCGGCGGCGATGAAGTTGAGCCATGCGCCGCGTGACCATGAGCCGATCAGGCCAAACAGCAAAATGGCAGCAACGATTCCGACAAGTAGGGTGAGGGGCGAGCGACGTAAGACGTTGTCCCACCTGCGCTGCTTTTCAGGTAAATGATTCCAGAAGTAAATAAATAGACCAGCGAAGACCCCAATAGCGAGACAGGCGTTTAGTGCGATGTAGCCACCATAGGGGTTGGGTTGCATGAATGAGCCAGTGGCGCGATAGAATCGGCCGAAAATAATAAAATGTCCCGGCCCGCTGCCGCGCACGGCAAATTGAAAGATCCCCCAAAATGCCTGGACAACCCCTGCCGCCAACAACACCGCAACAGTCCCCCAAATGACCTGTCGTCGATCCCACTCGCGTGTCAGATCAAGCACAATCCAAATGATGAACAGTACTTCTGTCCACTTCAAGATCTCTTTGACGCCATCAAATGGTGACAGTGAGCCTGTCAATGTTGCCGCACCCAGCACGACCCAAATTGACAGCGTCACACTAAAAATCGTACTGGGGATTGGGAAACGCCCACGCACTAGATTGCGTGCGACCCAGCAGACCATTGTAAACAGAATCATCAACTGTCCAGACGTAATCTCGCCCAGTGGCCCGCCGATAAAGACCCCCTCCCAGCCCCCAAGCGGTCCCAGAAACAGCGCCAGTACCACACCGACCAACGGTTGTGACAACACCGCAATGCCAACCAAAATCGCCGCTGCCCCCACCATAACGAACAGTGGCGGAAATATGGCAAGGGCTAACCCCAGCCCAAGAGCTGCCAGCCACTGCCAGCGTTCGAGCCGAACGTTGAAGAGTGAGAATTCAGCGGTAAGAAGATTCATCGAAATAGACGGATTTTTTGGCGCGTATTGCGCAAAATCAACGAAGGATCAGTTGGCTTTACGACGCCGCTTCAGTGGACACACCGCGCATAACCTGTCGTGTGTTGTCCTAGTTTCTCCATACAACAAAAATACCGCATCATGCGACGCGGTATATAAGTATGACAATTCTATTCCGTCGCTGCCACTACGAACGGGCAACGCTTCCCCTAATGCTCACGTTTTAGACCTTGTCACGGAAGTAATCAACCGTTTTGGCAAGACCATCGGCGAGATTAACCTGTGGCTCCCAACCCAACACGGCGCGCGCCTTTGTGATGTCAGGGCGGCGCACTTTTGGATCATCCTTAATGCGGTCGTCTTCTGGCTGCACAAAGATGATTTCGGAACCGCTGTTGGTCAATTCGACGACCGCTTCGGCAAATTCGAGAATGGTCATCTCATACGGATTGCCGATATTTGTGGGAAGTAGTTCGTCAGAGAGCAGCAGCTTATACACGCCATCGACTAGATCGCTGACATACTGGAATGAGCGGGTTTGCTGCCCATCCATGTAAACGGTCAGCGGTTGGCCCGTTAAGGCTTGGTAGATGAAGTTTGGTACAACGCGCCCATCATGCAGCCGCATGCGAGGGCCATAGGTGTTGAAAATGCGAACAATACGTGCCTTCACACCATGATAACGCTGATAAGCGAGCACAAGAGCTTCTGAAAAGCGTTTCGCTTCGTCGTAAACGCCACGCGGTCCGATTGGATTGACATTGCCCCAATACGTTTCGGGTTGCGGGTTGACCTCTGGATCGCCGTAAACTTCACTTGTGCTGGCGAGCAGATAGCGCGCATTTTTTGCCTTTGCGAGCCCAAGCGTGTTGAGCGTGCCGAGTGAGCCAACCTTCATTGTTGGGATCGGGTGTTCAAGATAGTCGTTGGGGCTAGCCGGTGAGGCGAAATGCAGCACGGCATCGAGATCACCTTCGACATAGATGTAGTTACTTACATCATGTTTGATAAATTTGAAGTTTGGATTGCCAAATAGGTGGGCGATGTTATCCATATTGCCCGTGATGAGATTATCCATACCGACGACTTGGTGGCCTTCGGCGAGATAGCGATCAGAGAGATGGGAGCCGACAAAGCCGGCTGCGCCCGTAATTAGTACGCGCATAAATATCCTCGTGAATAGTTGTAAGTTGCAAGCTACAGTTAGGAATATGTCTCCATGACAATTCTAGAATTGCAACTTGCACGCTAATAGTTTTAAGCATTTCAATTGATGTGGCACAATTGTAACGGTAATCAGTGACTTTTCATCTTGCAATGGTAAGCTAGTCTGAAATCTTTAGTAAGTGGAGTGTAAATGAGTGAATTTGAGGATCGGCCGAAAAAAATTCGTCCTGGCGAAGAGTTTGACACAGAAACGCTAGGTGCATACCTACGTGACCAGCTAGATTTGACAGGTGAACTGAGCGTCGAACAGTTTCCCGGCGGCTTTTCCAATTTGACCTACATGCTGCGGCTGGGAGAACGCGAAATGGTGCTGCGCCGCCCACCGTTTGGAGCGAACATTAAGTCAGCCCATGACATGAGCCGCGAGTATACGATTCTGTCTAAACTCAATCCCGTTTATGATAAGGCACCTAAGCCGCTGCTTTACACCGATGACGAGAGCATTCTTGGCGCAGAGTTTTACGTTATGGAGCGGGTGCGCGGCGTGATTTTGCGGCCGACCATGCCAAAAAAGATGCACCCTGACCCCACAACGATGCGCCAAGTCTCAGAGTCTCTCGTTGATGCGCTGGCAGAACTGCACGCGATCGACTTAGAGGCGGCTGGCTTGGCCGATTTCGGCCGACCTGAAGGCTATATAGGCCGTCAAATAAGTGGCTGGACGCGCCGCTGGCAGAAATCGATGACCGATGACGTTCTGGCGATGGACGAGGCCGCTGCATGGCTGGCCGATAATCAACCAGCGGAAACGGGCGCAACGCTGATTCACAACGACTTTAAGTATGACAACTTTGTGCTAGATTCGGCCGATTGGCGCAACATCATCGCCGTTCTCGATTGGGAGATGGCAACCGTCGGCGACCCATTGATGGATTTGGGAACCTCATTGAGCTACTGGGTGGAAGCAACCGATCCAGCCATCATCCAACTGCTCAACCTCTCGCCAACCACGTTGCCCGGCAATTTAACGCGTCGTGAGGTCGTTGATCGTTATGCGGAAAAGAGCGGACGCAATGTCGATAACGTCGCGTTTTACTATGCGTATGGCGCGTTCAAACTAGGCGTGATCGTCCAGCAAATCTATCAACGCTGGAAGCTCGGTCACACAAAAGATCCACGTTTTGCAGGCCTGCTCGAAGCGGTCAAAGCGTGTGGTTTGATTGCGACGCAAGCGATAGAGAAGGGGACGATTTGAAATTAACCTCGTCTTTCCCTTTGAAAATAGCCACGAATTACACGAATTACACGAATTGAATGGTTGTTTTCATGCTTCGCTGGTGAGCCGCTTGGTTTACGGCAACTTGTTACTGAATATTTCGGGATTGCTAAATCGCGGAACACGTAAATTGCAATGACGGTTGATAGCTTCAAATTTCTTCCGCGCCTAATTGCCACGTTTTATCAGTTGGATGAGCGTGAGCCTGCCGAACAGACTCCCTTTTCTGCACTCAATAAACCACTCGCCAACAGCCGCATTGCACTGATTACAACGGGCGGTCTCTATCGCAAAGAGCAACAACTTCCGTTTGATCTCGCGCATGAGCGACAAGAACCGACGTGGGGTGATCCCGCCTTTCGCACAATTCCCCGCACGATCACGCAAGCCGAAATCGGCGTGGCTCACCTTCACATCAACCCTGAATTCATACTGCAAGATTTTAATGTCGTGCTGCCGCTGACACGGTTGCGTGAATTGGTAGACGGGGGTGAAGTAGGCAGCATGGCAGATGAGGCATACAGCTTGATGGGGTATCAGGGGTTTCCACCCGATACAACGAGCTGGGAGATGGTTGCGGCCCCACGCATGATAGAGCGGATGAAAACAGATCGGGTGGATGGTGCGATTTTGGTTCCCACCTGACCCGATTGCTGCATCAACGCGCCCGTGTTGGCGCGTCTAATTGAAGCGGCGGGCATCGCAACGACGCTCATAACCCCGATGCCGTTCTGGGCAGAAAAAATCGGCACACCGCGCACGCTTGCCGTTGAACACCCATTCGGTCAAACGCTCGGTCGGCCGTTCGATGTGCAAACTCAAACCAAAATTTTACTCAGTGCGTTGCATTTGCTCGCAGATGCCGCCGCCGCTTCTACCATTATCCATTCCGATTCGATCTGGCCGCTCTCGACGAAAGAAACGATGCGTGCATGGCAACCGCAAGAGCCGTCCCCGATTGTTGCGGAGATGGGTTCAGCCGTGCGTGAAAGATTGCGCCAACTTCGTAAGTCAGCAGCGGGATAAATCCCAACGCGACCTGTTATAATTGGCACGTGACCACAACATTTGCCTACCGAGTCGTCGATTATTGGCAGCGGACGTTGGTTTCGGCCGATATGCTCAACGCCGACCCCAACGACTTTCAACCCCTGCCCGATGATCAATTTGAAGAGGGATTTATTGCCGATGAACGCCTTGTCGCGCAGCTCTTTGGCGATGATAGCCAGCGCGAGCGCATTGACGTGCTGCTGGCGCCATTTATTGCGCCACGCCACCGCCGCAAGCCGATCACGCCCCTCTTGATCCCCGCACAACTCGACCACGCTGGCACATTGACACCTCATGGTCGCCTGCGTCCGTGGGTCCCACAGGCGATTCTCGAACCAAACGCAACGGAAGACGTCATTCTAGGTGACGCGGCGCAGGCCGATCTATTTGAGGGCAAGCTCGACAATGCCGAGTGGGAGGAGGTGGTGCAGTATGGCTATGATTTGTTGGCGCACGTCGGTGGAGCGGAGTGGCCGAAGCTGTTGCTGGCGCAGGGGGTTCGTATGGGACAGCAGGGGGTCATCATGCCGCTCGGCAGCCCGCGCAGTTACAACATAAACGTTCAGCGCGTCTATGAAGAAATTCTGCGCCAAGAAATTGTGCCGCCGCTGCTAGAAGAGTACGTTTCACCCCAACCACTTACCACTCACCACTCACCACTCACCACTTCCGCATGGGGCGAATATGCCCATTGGCACGTGGGGAGCGTTTCGGCCGAATTTCCCCTCTCACCTTCTCAACGCGTTGCCCTGATGAACTTTCTGACGCTGGAAGAACACAGCGTTTGTGCCATCAACGGCCCGCCGGGAACGGGCAAAACGACGCTGTTGCAGTCGGTCGTCGCCACGTTGTGGACGCAAGCCGCGATTGACGGCGGCGATCCGCCCCTGATCGTGGTCACCAGCACCAACAATCAAGCCGTCACCAATGTGATCGACAGCTTTGCCAAATTGACGAGTGTTGAACGCTGGTTGCCCGTTGATAGCTTCGGACTCTATCTCACCAACACAAAGGCGAAGCAGACACGAGCCAGTGAGCAGGGCATTCTCTGGGCAAACAAGCGCGGCAAAGGGTTTCCCGCCACCGTCGAAATTCCCGATCTCGTCGCCTATCATACGCCGCGCTTTCTCGAACGCGCCGCCAACTATTTTCAAACGCCAATCGACAATCTCGATATCGCAATTGACACGTTGCATGAGGCACTGACCGCCGCCCACCGCGCACTGTCAACCGCGACCTCCCTCGCATACACTCTCGCCGCCCACCATAACGAGACAGACACCGCAACGCTCCGCACGCAACTCGCAGCAGTACGCCGTCGGCTTGATCGCTATGCGCGCGTAGCCGAAGATTGGGTCGCCTATCAAAAACGCGAGCCATTGCGCTTCCGTTTTCAGCGTGGCGATTCGACCGAACGCATCCGCCGCAACGCCCATTTTGCCAGCACGCGCCTGCCCCAATTTAGCGCAGAACCAACCAGCGATAACATCAGCAACTACATGCAGTATTGGATCGATCAGTTGGCGGCCGATGAAGCGCAACTCGCCGAAACGCTCTACGATTTGGAGGAGATGCAGGGGGATTACACGCACTTGCTTGCCGAATGGGAGGCGTGGCGTGAACAGTTTGGTGCGCCAGATTTTGAGCTGCACGATCTGCTTGCCCAAGAAACGACCACGCATCCTCTGCTCGATTGGCTCGATACGACCTTGCGACATCAGCTATTTACGCTGGCAACCCACTATTGGGAGGCGCGCTGGCTGCAAGCGATGCACATCAAGGGTCGGCAAAAGGATGGCAAACATTACGCGGCCCAACTGCACCGCTGGCAACGCTATGCGATGTTGACCCCCTGTTTTGTTGCGACGATGCAGAGTGGGCCCGGCTTTTTTGAGTATACGGAGCAGAATGTAACGGAGCCGCTCTTCAATACGCTTGATTTGCTGGTCGTTGATGAGGCGGGACAGGTCGTGCCAGAGGTGTCGGGGGGGATGATTGCGTTGGCGCGGCAAGCGTTGATTGTGGGAGATACGCAACAAATTCGGCCGATTCACAACATCCCGCGCCAGCAAGATACCGATACGCTGCTCGCCGCCGCCGTGATTCGCAACGCTGAACAAGCGGACGATCCACGCATCCGCGCCCTTGCCGCCAGTCGCGGCTCTGTGATGCAGATGGCCCACAACCGTGCCGCTGTGCGCCCTGAACATGGTGATCCCGGCCTCTTTTTGGCGGAGCATCGCCGCTCTGTACCTGAAATTATTGCTTATTGCAATTGGCTGGCCTATGAGGGAAAACTTCGGCCGATACGCCCGTCAATCCAAAACTATCCATTTCCGCATCTCGGCTATCTCCATGTGGACGGCGACTCCGAAAAGGCGGGCAGCAGTCGGCGCAATCAGCATGAAGCGGCCGTCATCGCCTACTGGCTGGCGCAAAATCGCAGCCTCATCGAACAGTATTACGACGCACAACTGACCGATATCGTCGGCATCATCACCCCATTCGCCGCGCAACGCCAAACGCTCAACGCCGCCCTATCGGGACAGCGACTCAAGATCGATACGGTCGGCACGATTCACGCGCTGCAAGGGGGTGAACGACCGATCATCATCTTTTCCCCTGTCTATTCTGAGCCTGTCCGCACGCCGCTCTTTTTTGATCAAAACGTCAATATGCTCAACGTTGCCGTTTCGCGTGCGCGGGACAGTTTCTTGGTGATGGGGGATGTGGGGGTGTTTGATCCAGAGAGCGAAACGCCATCGGGGTTGTTGGCGCGGTTTTTGTTTTCGGCCGAAACGAATCGGCTCTCTCAATAGAGAAGCGGACTGTTGACACGCATCAATCAACGCCCAATTCTAAAGAATCATTTTTTCGGCCGATTCTTGAACGCAGCCACCCTCGATTCGACCACCCGAGCCAAACCAATAGCACCACATCCAGCCCATGCTCAAAAATTGACCACTCTCGCCCATAGTAGTTTGGGTCCCAATAGCTGAGCGGCGAAAAATAGCGATACGTCCAGTTAAATGGAAAAAGCAGCAGCGGGCCATCATTTGTGTGGAGTGGAATGTCGATCAGCGAATGCAACAGTGCCGCACACGCGATCCAAAAGAGTGCCGCCCCACGTTTTTGCCCGCGCCGCCACAGTTGATACCCAACGATAATCAGCGTGGTCAAAATCAGCGGACTGTGAAAGATATTCTGTGCCGAAATGATCCAGCGATTCTCAAAAAACCAGACGTCAAACAGCCGCATCGTCATAGAGAGGTCGAGCAGCTCAGTTGGTGTCGGTGTGTCGGGTGTTAACTGGGTGAAGCGCGGATCACGAAAAACGCCGCGCGCAAAATCGGACGCAATCGCGATGCCGCTAATTGCAATGAGCAGTACATCGGGCAGAATCGAACCCAACATGAGCGCACCTGTCTGAACGGGCGGAATGCGCTCAGGGTTGCGCGCACGCCACTTTTTGAGGGGTCGGTTGAGCGCGGCGGTCAGGATGGCGTGTGAGTAGGTTTGCATTTGGGGAGTATAACATGCTCGCACGCAGGTTGAAACGACTGTCGCAGCTTGGAAAATTTGCGAAATTGGCAGGGATGTATTTTTGACGCTGCATACGTTATCATTATGAGCAAAACACATGCAAACCTGTTCTTTCCACGCAGGTGGGAATCCATTTAAATCATGCGACAAATCGGCCGAACGAAACCTAAACTCGATGCACACGCCAAAGTAACTGGAGCCGCCAACTTTCCAGCCGATATTTTGCGCGAAAATTCACTGTATGGCTGCGTCATGTTCAGTGGGCAGCCGCACGCCCGCATGATCAGCATGGATTTGTCGCAAGCACTCGCTGTTGAAGGGGTCCTTCTGATTTTGACTGCTGCGGATGTGCCAAAAAATGAGTATGGTTTGACGCTCTATGACCAGCCTGTGTTGGTCGGGTTGAACAGCACGCCGCATGCGCAGGTCAGTCGTTGGGAAGCGGATCAGGTGGCGTTTATTGTGGCGGAGAGCAAGGAATCGGCCGAAATCGCCCGTGAGAAAATCCAGATCGAATGGGAGCCGCTGCCCGTCATCAGCGACGTTTTTGATGCACTCAAAGACGAAACGATTTTGCAGGGTGAGACCAACGCCTATTACGATTATAAAATTCGCAAAGGCGATATGGAAGCGGGTTGGGCTGCGGCCGATATTGTGATCGATGCGCGCTATCGCGTACCCATGCAGGAACACGCCTATCTGCAACCAGAGGCAGGGACGAGTTATATCGACGATGATGGGCGCATCACGGTTGAAGTGGCCGGACAGTGGACACATGAGGATCAAGCGCAAGTTGCCCACGCGCTGATGCTTGACCCTGACCAAATTCGCATTATTTACCCAGCCATTGGGGGGGCGTTTGGCGGGCGCGAAGATATGTCGATTCAGATTGTGCTGGCGTTGGCGGCGCAGAAGTTGGCGGGAATGGGCATTTATCGGCCGATACACACCATCTGGACACGCGAAGAAAGCATCATTGGGCATCATAAACGCCATCAGGCGGTTATCGATACCAAATGGGGGGCAACCAAAGACGGCAAAATCGTCGCTGTTGCCGCCGACTGCTATCTCGATGCGGGAGCCTACAACTACACGTCAAATAAAGTGTTGGGAAATTTGCACCTGTGTGTCGCAGGGCCCTATGACATTCCAAATGCCCGCATCGACAGCCGCGCCATCTACACTAACAATGTGCCCGGTGGTGCGTTTCGCGGATTTGGTGCGCCGCAGGGCTGTTTTGCGGCCGAAAGTCAGATGAACAAATTGGCGGCTGCATTAGGCATCGATCCCGTTGAGCTGCGACTAAAAAACGTGCTGCGCGATGGGATTGAGGGCTTGACGGGGGTCGTTTTGCCCGCAGGCGTCAGCATTGGAGAAGTGGTTGCGGCGTGCGGTCAACAGGCAGCAGCGAGCAGTCAGCAGCCAACCGTGACGAAGAGTGCGTTTGCCTCATTGCAGGGCGATGAGACGATTTTGCGGCGGGGCAAGGGATTTGCGTGTGCCTATAAGAATGTCGGGTTTTCGTTTGGATTTCCAGAACGTTGTGAGGCAACCATTGTGCTGCATGGCGCGCGCGAGATTTCGGGCGTAACGCTCTACCATGCGGGGGCAGATGTTGGGCAGGGGGCGCACACGGCGTTTCGGCAGATGGCGGCTGAAGCTGTCGGTGTGCCAGTTGAGTTGGTCGAAATTGTCGCCTCCGACACGGCCACAAGCGGGGACTCTGGATCAGCATCCGCTTCGCGTCTCACGTGGATGGCGGGAAATGCGATCATTCGGGCAGCCGATCAGGCGTTGCGCGAGTGGCGTGATGAGGAGCGTCCAGCACGGGGGCATGTGCGCTATACACCGCCGCCAACGCAGATGCTCGATAAAAAGACGGGCGAGGGGCAGCCCAATTTTGCTTATGGGTATGTGGCGGAATCGGCCGAAATAACCATCGACATCGAAACGGGACATATCTGGGTTGATCGCGTCGTGTGCGCCGATGATGTCGGCAAGGCGATCAATTCCAACCTGATCGAGGGCCAAATTGAAGGAGCGGTCGTCCAAGCGCACGGCTACACACTGACCGAAAATCTACAAGTCGCTGATGGCTTTATCAAAAATCCCCGTTTCAGCAGCTATCTTATTCCCGGTATTCAAGATGTGCCGGCGCGGGTTGAGTCGGTGATTCTCGAAATCCCTGACCCACGTGGCCCATTTGGCGTACGCGGCATGGCCGAGATGCCCCTGATCCCGCTGGCCCCCGCCATCACCGCCGCACTACACGACGCGACAGGCGTCTGGTTTGACGAAATTCCGCTCACACCCAGTCGCGTCGTTGCCAAATTACGTGAGCATGGGATTTGCTGATCGACCTGTATCTGCCCCTGTAAAGATTGCCTGTGACTGCTTGCGAAAATCGGCCGATCTCCCATAATAGACAAAAAATGATCCCCACAACGAGGAATAATCCCAATGAGTGAAAAGATTTTAACGATGGGCGTTGTCGGTACAGCGTTGAAAAAGAACGAAAAACGCGCCCCGATCTATCCAGCACATCTCTCTCAAATTGATGAAGAACTGCGCCAACATATCTACATGGAAACGGGCTATGGCGAACGTTTTGGTGTCGATAATGCAACCTTAGCCGAGCAGGTTGCGGGCTTGATGAGCCGCGAAGAGCTGTTTGCCCACTGCGACATCATGCTGTTGCCCAAACCAGTCGCAGAAGATTTTCAATTTTTCCGCGAGGGGCAGACGATTTGGGGCTGGCCGCATTGTGTGCAGGGTGAAGCGATCACGCAGGTTGGCATCGACAAAAAGATGACCTTTATCGCCTGGGAAGCGATGAATATCTGGCGAGATGATAAATGGCAGATGCACATTTTTCAGAAGAACAATGAGCTTGCAGGCTATTCGAGCGTTCTCCATGCGTTGCAACTAAAGGGAATGACGGGATTATATGGCCCTGCAAAACGTGCATTGGTGATTAGCTTTGGCGCGACGGCGCGTGGGGCCGTTTTTAGCTTGTTGGGGCAGGGGTATCAAGATATTACCGTGCTCGCACAACGGCCTGCATTTGGCTTGAGCAATCAAATTCCCGGTGTGAACTACTATAGTTTTGGGTTTTCTGAAAGCGATCCAGACACACTTGTCGTTGAAACACCCGATGGGGAGATACCGCTGGTTGAGGCATTAGGATTGTTCGATATTATCGTAAATTGTATTTTTCAGGATACCGACCGTCCAATGATGTACATTGAGGGGGATGAGGTCAACAGCTTAAAGCGCGACGCGCTGATCGTTGATGTTAGTTGTGATGCAGGGATGGGTTTCGATTTTGCACGCCCCACGTCGTTTGATGATCCGACCTTTATTGTCGGTAATCAAGTCATGTACTATGCCGTTGATCATTCACCCTCCTACCTCTGGCGAGCCGCCACCTATGAAATCAGTCTGGCCCTGCTCAACTTTATCGAGCCAGTTATGCGTGGTCGGACGCATGAGGATGATACGCTAAGAAGGGCGATTGAGATCGAAAACGGTCAAATTCGAAATCCTGCTATTTTGAGTTTTCAAAATCGGTCTGATAAATATCCCTATCCCATTCAAGGATAATCTGAAAGAGCCTTTACGTTTTGCGTTTTGTGGCTAAACTTCCCGTCATGAGTGGAAACTATCAAATCATCTATTGGCGGGATATTCCGTCGCAAATCAAGGCAAAAATCGGCCGAAAACGCCTCTCCAAACCCCTCAGTGATCGCTTTATGCAGATTATTGATGCGGCTGCCATGCAGTCGGGAGATACCGACACCGATGACTATCTCGCCCAATGGCGCACCTCTGAATGGCAACCGATTGAGGGAGACGCAGATGCGTTTCTTGACGAGCTCGTTGCGCAGATCGAGGCAGAATACAGCGGGCAACGACTGAGCCACTTAGTGAAAATGGGCGGATGGGAGACGACGTAATTTTTAGATCGAATAAATAGGGGGCGTGTTTCGTTAGTGTCACGAAGTATTGCGCAACAATTTGACAGTGGTGCGTGATACGTGGTGCGTGAATTGGAAACGTATCACGCACCACGCACCACGTATCACTTTTGAGTCTGCATCTTGACCGTTATGCGATAATTGCTCGAATTCGGCCGATCATCTCCGCCAACGTATCATTCTCTCCAATTGGCAAGTACTGCCCCTCAATCTCATCTAACCCCATCACAACATCCCCAAACCATGCGGGAGATGCGAGCGCGACCTGTTCCGCAAACAGCTCATAGCATGCTTTAAACAGCTCCGCATCCCATGCGCTCATCCGCAAAACGCTCAACAACTGTGGTAAATCCATCTTTGCAAAGTCAGTTACTTCGCATAGTGAAATGAAGTCGTTCGGATCGTTCTGCACGACGGCTCGGTCAAAGGCTACTTCTGTTTCAGGAAACTCATTTGCCCCAAACATGTATGCGCCGATTTGTAGGTGGTTTTGATAATGGGGTGTTTGTAGCGTTAGGCCGTTGTTCAGGGTGAAAAATCGGCCGATAGCGTGATAGTTCACCATCATCGAAAAGCTGCCATGCAAATTTAGCAAGGGGGCTTCTTGCCCAATCACGGACTCCGCGAGTGAATAGCCGCGATCGGCCGATAGGAGCAGCAATCGGCCGTTGCTAATCTGTTCCCAAAAGCGCAGACAGTCTAACCCAACCGTCGGAAATGAAAAGGTTATGTCTGGAAAGTAATGCTCATACTCGTCCAGAATTTGCTCATAGCGTGGTTCGGGGTAGATCGGCCGATTGGTTGGAATCGCTTCGTAGGCGAGGGTAAGATTTTCCCAAAACAAGGCTGAGTCTTGCGACTCAACCCCATACAGCGTCAATAGATTTTCACACAGCAACCCATCCTCGATGACAAAGCTGTCATGCGGGATGCTGTCAAAAAAGTAGTTCGCCAGCAGAATGATAGGATTTTTTGTGCGCGTTGGTAGAGACGCAAAATTTTGCGTTTCGGTAAGTTTTGCATCAAACAATGCAAATTCAAGCACGCCTGCCTCTACCCATTCCTGCAAATACCGATTCTGTTGCCATGCGTCGAGAATGCTCGGCGCAAAATCAGTCAGAATTAGCTTGATGGGCAAATCTTCAACTTGGTTAAAAAAATGGTATAGAAAGTGATAGGCTAATCGCCCGGAGCCCGCACCTAATTCGATGATATAGATCGGTTCCGTCGGATCAAGCCAACCCGCCGCGAGACAATCGCGCAAATACGCGATTGCGATTTCACTGTATTTTCGCGCCAAAAGCGGGCTACAGCTAATCGCGTGCGGCACCACATCGGCTTGCCATGCCGTCATCCCATTTTGCAAAAAATAGTCGCGCTGCCGTTGCCATATCAGCGAACGCGAGAGCCTGCGATCTGCTTCTAACATCTGTATTGTTTGCACAATCCAGATTGTACCGTGAGTCAGCATAAAATTCGCCAGTTGCGGCGCGGTTGTCCAATAAGGATGTGTAACAACGGGCGCGAACTTAGAAAACCACGCCTAAGCGGCTTGTTTTGCAAGTTTCTACGTTTTGACTAGCGGGCGAAGCCCGCAAAAAATAGGATAATGGGGTCTGGTGGCGCAGCCACCAGACCCCATTTGAAGGTTTTCGCGCCGCTTGCGGCGCGGTCACTCGCATTGGTCAACTTGTGGATCTATAGTCTTGGGCTGTGGGATTTGCCCTCAGTGAGACGGCATTGTGTCATCTGTGTTTATTGCAGATGACACAAAAAAAAGACCGCACCAACTTGGTACGGTCTTTGACTCACACGTCCGTTCGAGACGCAAGAAGAGGAGTTACAATAATTTAGTTCAGCCAGCTTGCGCGTGCGGCGTTGCTAACGCGGAAAACGATGCTAATTGGATAAGCTGAGTTGTATCCGAGCGTAATCAGGTCACCATTTTGTAGATGAACCGTGCCGATTGCAGCACCGTTGACCAACGTGCCATTGCTGCTGCCAAGGTCGGTAATCCAGTATTCATCGCCGACACGTTCCAAGCGAGCATGTTGCCGCGAAACGACGGGCGCATCGAGCGTGATGTCGACAGCTTTAGATCGGCCGATAATCATCGCTGGCTGGTCTATCTTGACCAATCGACCATCGCTGTTGGGCATTTCGATGATGAGTTCGGCCGAAAGTGCCATTGTGGCTTGCTTAAACCCGCCTTGATGCGCTGGGTTATGCCGTGAAATCGCTTGGGGAGCGGTTGGGTATTTTGTGGTGGCTTTTTGACGTGTGATAAATCCTAACATGCTATTTTCCTCTAATTGTCGGTCATTGTTTTCCGTTACATTCAAGAGTATGGCACGTGCGTCTTAAATCACTTCTTACAATTCTTGGTACTATCGTCCTACGTTAGGAAATCGTATCATTTGTTGGCAACTAGACAGATTAGGACGCAAAATGGCCGATATGAGGCCAAAATCGGTTTGTGCGACACGAAACAGTGTATGACATGACTTTATACCCTGTGCATCGGGTGAAAAGTTGCCATTCCCCAAAATATGACGCGCTGCTGGATTAGACCCTCTAATCGCTATCCCCCCACACTCCACACAAATTACCGTTTAAGCGCAAAATTTGCTATAATTATTTGTTGTAATTATCAACAATTAAGTTTGTAAAAACAGTGTTTGAATTGCGGGGTAAACAGTCCCACAGCCACTCGCTCACCAATAACCAGTAACTTTCATGACAGATAATATCGGAAATATCAACCACATAGACATCAATGAAGAGATGCGCAGTTCGTTTCTCGACTATGCGATGAGCGTGATCGTTTCGCGTGCGTTACCGGATGCACGTGACGGCCTCAAACCTGTTCATCGGCGCATTCTCTACGCAATGCACGATATGGGCTTGCGCGCCAACACCTCGCATCGCAAATCGGCGCGTATCGTCGGTGAGGTGCTGGGTAAGTACCATCCGCATGGCGATAGCGCAGTTTACGATTCAATGGTGCGTATGGCGCAAGATTTTTCGATGCGCTATCCACTGGTCGATGGGCAAGGCAACTTTGGCAGCATCGACGGTGATGGTGCGGCGGCGATGCGTTACACCGAAGCCCGCATGACGCGCGTTGCTGGGGAACTGCTCGCAGACATCGAGAAAAACACCGTTGACTTTGAGCCAAACTTTGATGACCGAGAGGTGCAGCCAATGGTGTTGCCATCACGGTTGCCCCATCTGTTGCTCAATGGCACAAACGGTATTGCTGTTGGTATGGCGACGAGCATTCCGCCACACAACATGAACGAGTTGATCGATGCCACAGTGTATTTGATCGACAATGAACATCGTGTCGATGATGTGACGTTGAATGACCTAATGGAGTTTGTCAAGGGGCCAGATTTCCCAACAGGCGCAACCGTTGTCGGTATTTCGGGTATTCGCGCTGCCTATGCGACGGGGCGCGGGCGCGTCATCATGCGCGCCAAGGCTGAAATCACCGAATCGCGCACGGGTCGTCAGCAAATTATCATCACCGAACTGCCCTATCAGGTCAACAAAGCCAATTTGGTGCGCCACATTGCGGAGTTGGTCAATAAGGGTGTTCTCAACGAGATCGCCGACTTGCGCGAAGAGAGTGGGCGTGAGGGGATTCGCATCGTCGTTGACTTAAAGCGTGCCTCTCAGCCGCAAGCCGTTCTCAATCAACTCTATCGTCACACCGCGCTACAAAGCACATTTGGCGTGCAGATGCTTGCGCTTGTGGATCGGCAGCCGCGTTTGCTTTCGCTCAAGCGAGCGTTGCAAGTTTATATCGACCATCGCGTTGAAGTCACCATTCGCCGGATCAACTTTGAGCTTGAAAAGGCGTTGCGTCGTCAACATATTTTGGAAGGGTTGCGGATTGCACTCTCGAATCTTGATGAGGTGATCGCAACGATTCGTGGGGCAGACAGCGCAGATGACGCACGCACGCAGTTGATGACGCGCTTTGAACTAAGCGAGGCGCAGTCACAAGCGATTCTCGACATGCAGTTGCGACGCTTGGCAGCGTTAGAGCGGCAGAAGATTGAAGATGAGTATACGGATATTACAGCACAGATTGCGGAGTATCAGGATTTATTGGCAAATCGGCCGAAAATCCTCGCCATCATCCGTGCTGAACTGGTCGAAATCCGTGACAAATACGGAGACGATCGCCGCACCGAAATTATTCCCGGCGACTTCGAGTTTGACATTGAAGATTTGGTGACAGATGAAGACGTGCTGATCTCGATCACGCAGCGCGGCTATATCAAACGCACACCGGCTCGCGCCTATCGCGTGCAAGGTCGTGGTGGTAAGGGGTTGATCGGCATGACGACCCGCGAAGAGGATTCGCTTGAAAACCTCTTTGCAGCAGGGGCAAAAAATGCGATCTTGTTCTTTACTGATCGTGGCAAAGTCTACGAACTCAAAGCGTACAAAATCCCTGAGGCGACGCGCACAGGGCGTGGTACGTCCGTTATGAACTTGCTGCCTTTGCAATCGGGTGAAAAGGTGACGGCTGCACTGCCCGTCACAGAATTTGATGATGCCGACTACATCATTCAAGTGACCAAGAACGGACGCATTAAACGGACCGAGTTGAGCGCATTCTCAAATGTGCGCTCGACAGGCATTATCGCCATTGGGCTGGATGATGATGACGAACTCAAGTGGGTCAAGATGACGCATGGCGGCCAAGATGTCATTTTGGTCAGCGAGCAGGGTCAGGGAATTCGCTTTAACGAAGAGGATGTTCGGCCGATGGGACGTACTGCCTCTGGCGTGATGGCGATGAAGTTGGCCGATAAGGATAAGCTAGCTGGCGCAGATGTGGTGCAGGAAGATGATGACAATCTGCTCATTCTGACAAAGTTTGGCTATGGTAAGCGCACGCAAATCAGCGACTATCGTACCCAAAATCGCTATGGCTCTGGTGTGCGTGCGATGGTGCTGCGCAAGAAGGGGGATTGCGTTGTTGGCGCGCGTATCGTCGATCATGAGGACGAGGTGACGTGCATTTCGGCAAATGGCATCATTTTACGGACCCCTGTCGAAAGCATCTCGCAGCAGGGACGCAGCACACAAGGCGTGCGCGTAATGCACGTGCGTGATGGCGACACACTCGCTTCAATTGCTGTTATTCGAGAAGGAAAATACACGAACCTTGAGAGCGAAGAAGCGGAAGCGGCTACCACAGAAGGGGAAGCTGTTGTAATTGAAGGGGAAATTGTCGAAGAAGCGGTGTTGGAGACGGCTGGAGAAGCGGTGTAAGAAAGTGGTGCGTGGTACGTGGTGCGTCGCAGAAGTTATTATGCACCACGTGCCGCATTATCAACAAAGAGAACGCTAGCCAACTTAGGTCAGTGTAAAGTAAATTTTATAGCGTGGTCATTCCCGCGAAGGCGGGAATCCAGTCTTAGAAAAGAATGGATACCTGCCTTCGCAGGTATGACAGGACTTACTTTACGACGTACTTAAGGCTGGCGTTTTTGTTTTAGGATGAAGTAGGATGCGCCGATGAGGAGCGAAAACAAAGGGATCAGCACGAGCTGCATATTTGCATCGGCCGAAACGCTCGCATCACGCATCGAAACAGCCAAATTGGGGCCGACCCGAATATCGGCCGAACCTGTCATCCACGCATCGCCGCTCGGCCCACTATTGCGATCAACAGAGTTGCCAACAAAATAAACAGTGTACACGCCGTGTGTAATGGGAGCCGTCCACTGAAATTCAACTGTCGCTACGCCATTGACATTTTGCTTCGGCTGGCTGTGAATCAACTCTCCTTCAACTGAACCGTTTGAAAACACGTCGCTGATTTGAGCATCAGGATCGCTCGTTTCCAATGTCCCAACCTGCGCACCGTTTGTGTCCAGGATGGTTAAATCAAAGCCGGCGTGTGTCTGTGAAAGTGGTGTCGTGCTGGTGATGAGCAGTTGATAGGTCGTTGTGCTATTAGGCGTCACGTTGCGTGCGCCAGTTAGTGCGACCAGTGGGGCAGTCCCACCCTGATGACAGCTGATGCACCCCATTTGTGTACGCCCCGAATACCCATTGGAACGAGCTTGTAGCGTTTGCTGGGTGACACCAAATAGCAATGCGGCAAATAATATCGGAATGACAAGTAGATAAAATCGTTTCATGTAGATTCGTCAGTTCGCTTAATTTGAGAGAAATAGAAGCCAGTCAAAAGGGCTAATCCAATACCGATTATAACAAGTGACGGATTGATTTGGGTGACTTCGGCCGATCTTAAACCGACCGTCAATTCAGGCGAACGTATTGGATGAAACATTGGTCCCATCGGACATGGATAGTATTCCGTCGTCGATTCAGTCCAGCAATACGGAACATCCACAACCCCTTGGTCAACCGCGAATTTTGTCTGGGTCAAAGCTTCAGGAATATACCAAACGACCAAATGCTCTCCCGCCGTATCCTGTTCATCGACAAATTCAATGGGCCCTTTTTGATGATCTTGATGACAACATTCACCCAATGTCGGCATGTCGAAGGCGCCTTCGCTTTCGCGTGCGACGGTCAGATAGGTGTACGCAGCGTCCCCTTGTCCTGCGTCTTCAAATTGACCCGCACCCATCTCCATCTCAAAGCCAGTTCCATTTTCGTCTAAAATACGAAAGGCCCTTCCCTCTGGATTGGTTAGAGCCGTTGGGGTGAAGTAGGCTTCGACGTTCTGTTGCTGCCATTGTGATCCGTCCCATGTTTGGAAAAAGTCGTTGCCGATGCCATTAACGGCAAAGTCGATGCGAAATATCGGCCGATAAGTCGCCTCCTTATAGCGACCATCCCCACAACCGCGTCCATACGGTTGCCCAATCACGCGCCAACGGCCATCATCGTAAAATTCATAGATTTGCTCATAGCGATAGTTGCAAAAACTTCCCCACGCAAACATTTGAAAATCTTGCGCGAGGGAAAATCCACCCCTAATCGCATTGATTTCTGTCTCGCCTACCGGATCAATTGGAAATCCATGTCCCGGCCCCTGTGCGCCACAGCCCGCATAATCAACATACGCATAGTTGCCGTCATTGACATAGTTGGCTTCCCATTGAATCAGGCGAATGTCGCTTACAACCTGTTTTCCATCAAAATAGACATCGGCAACCGCAAATCCATCGCTGGGTGTAATGCGATATTGTAGCTTCCACTTTCCACGTACCAAGTGATGGGGCTCGCAGTCGTAGAACGCCTCGCTTGACGCTTCACTAGTGGTTGCCTGATTGCCCCCAGTCACATCTCCCCACCAGAGGTCGACAATCTGCTCTTGTGTCACATCGACCAACACCCAAACACTGCCCCCATCGGTCAAAAACGTGGTCGCCACGCAAAGATGATTGCTGAGGCACGAGGGGTGTTGCATCTGCATGATGACAATATCGGCCGATTCCCGCACGCCGCCAACCGCTTCCTGCACCGCTGGATCATTGGCGATCAATGTCTGCGCCATCTGGTCAATGCGTCCATTAAATGCGGGGGTCGCATTTTCAATCCGCTGCACGTCGAGCAACTGTCCAGCGGCCACAATTGTCACAATCGTGGCATCGGCCGAAAAGTCGTAGATATAGGTTTGTTCACAGGCGGGGTTGGCACAACGATTCACACCATCAACGAGATAGCGATGCAGGGGAACAACCTGAAAAATTTCAGCATTTTCTACATCGAGTAAATCTGTAACAGAAGGGTGTTCGAGAACGTTTTCAACGGAGCCATTTGGGTGGACTTGCCACAATCCAACCAAGAATATGAGGAGCCAGCTAAATTTCATCATATTGTAGTTTATCTAACACACAATTTTTATCAACGTCCAACTGCCTGACCAATCAGTAGCTCAATGGCTGCATCCAGTTGTGGGTCGCCTTCGTCCGTCGGCTCTTGTGGCACAAGGAGGTCTGGCTCGATCCCGGTTTCATGAATCCACTCGCCGTCGGGCATGAGCCAGTGGGCAATCGTCACGCGCAAGCCGCCTCCATTGGAGAGCGTGCGAACAGATTGTACCGTCCCCTTTCCAAACGAGAGTTCTCCCACTAATTCGCCGCGATCCCGTGCCTCTACTGCACCTGCCAACACTTCTGAGGCACTGGCACTGCCCTCGTTGATCAGAACGACGAGCGGAATCGATTCACCAATGTCGCCAGAGTCAGAGCGATAGATTTGTTCATTGCCATTGCCAAACTTTTCTTGCAAGACGACCCCTTCAGCCAGCAGTTCATCGGCGATGTCGATGACGGCCGAAAGCAATCCGCCGGGATTATTGCGTAGATCGATAATCAAGCCATTGGGGTTTTGTTTGAGTAGATTAGTGAGTTCTTCTTTGAAAGAATCGGCCGAATTATTGCCAAACTGCGTTAGCTGCAAGTAGGCGATATTTTCTTCTTCCAGCATCCGTGCCACGACATCAGGCACCAAAATCAAACCGCGTGTCACCACGACATCAAATATCTCTTCCCCACGCTGAATTGTCAGCAGCACATCCGTATCCGCTTCGCCACGAATCAGTTCGATCGCCTCATCAACCGTTTCTAGTGGCTCGCCGTCCGCTTTGAGCAACACGTCTTCTGGCCGTAATCCGGCTGCCTCCGCTGGTGACCCAACGATCGGCGAGACGATAATCACGCCGACATCCTCCCGAAAGTCGATCCGTGCGCCGATGCCTTCAAACTCCCCCTCCATGTCCGCCTCATCACGCGCTTGTTCTTCAGGATTCAGATAGCGCGTATTGCGATCGTCCAATGTAGCGAGCATTCCCTCAATCGCGCCCTCAACGAGCTCGCCTGTATCGAGTGGTTGTTCAAAGTAATCATCATTGACGATGCTCCAAACTTGCCAGAAGGGGGCAAACTCTGCGCGGAGGCTTGACGGCGTATCGGCCGAAAATCCATTCAGCACGCCTGACCCGCCCCAGCCGACAACTAGGCCGACGGCAAAAACGACGGTCGAATAAACGATAAAGAGAAAGACGGTGGAAAACTGTTTCATAGAATCGCCTCTTGTTAACTCATGCGTGGCTGAATTGTAGGCAACCGATATAAGTATGCAATTAGCTAAAATCGCGCGAAGCCGCTTGTCATCACATCTTTAATTTTTGGATGAATCTGGACATTTCTGGATCGCAGCGCGGCAATGGCATCTCATTTGAGTTGTTCCTCATTAAATTTCACCGCAAAGAACGCAGAGGTCGCAGAGTAAGAAAGAGATGTAAATGAGTGAGAAAGGACGTGTTTGTGGCTGATTTTGGTTTCTCAAACCCTCTTATGCTTGTTTTTCTCTGCGCTCTTTGCGCTCCCTGCGGTGTGCGTTCTTATTCGGGAACAACCTTATCTACGTAAAACCAGCGAATTGCGCGAATTTTTGACTGTTGTTCTCAGTACAATGTAAAGTAAATTTCGTGGCGTTGACATTCTCGCGCAGGCGGGAATCCAGTCTTAGAAAAAGAATGGATACCTGCCTTCGCAGGTATGACAGGACTTACTCTACGCTGCATTCAGCGTCATCTGCTGAAAATGACAGCAAGGATAAAGCGCGGCAACGCCAACATGCGTCGCCACCGCCACGGTTCGAGGATGAGGCGATGCAACCACTCAAGGCCGAGCTTTTGCACCCAGACGGGCGCGCGGGTCGCCTTACCCGTGACAAAATCGAGCGAACCACCAATGCCGATAGCGACGCGCACCGTCGAGAGAGCTTCCCGATTGCGAAAAATCCATTTGTCCTGCTTAGGCGCACCATAGGCAACGAGCAGTACATCAGCGCGGCTGGCGTTGATCATCTCAACGATTGCGTCGTTTTCACTTTCCGCCGGCGATCCCGCATATGTCCCCGCAACTTGTAGCATCGGATTTTTCTGCTGAAAAATTGCCGCGGCTTGTGCTGCGATCCCTTCTTCTGCACCTAACAAAAAGAGCCGCCACCCTTCTTTTGCACAGCGTTCGGCCAGATGATAGACAAGTTCAGAGCCGGGAACGCGAGCACGGAGTGGCTTGCGTAGCAGGTATGAGGCGATCACGAGGCCGATGCCGTCGGGGAGGTTGAGTCCTGTCGTTGTGAGTAGGTGCATGAAGGCTGGGTCATCTTGCGCTTTCATGACGAATTCGGGATTGACGGTGCAAATTTGGCGCACCTGTGGATCAGCTTGCATAGCAACGCTGATCCAGTCGAGCGTTTCGGACATGGTGACATTGTCAATACGGATGTCGAGGATATTCACGGACATAACTTTGGGTGCTTTGGGAATCGGGGTGGGCAGCGTCATGCGTCGGTACGCTGCGCATTCCACGCGAAATCCGCAAGAGCTTGTTCTACACTTTCCAGACGAGCCAGCTTGCATGCATTTCAGCGGAAGTCAGGCTGCCATGCGCGCCCTTAAACCAGTTGAGCTTTCTCTCTTCACAGATACCGCCAAAGAGTGCGCCATTTTTTGTGAGGACGATCACATCGCCTAGTCGTTCAAGCGTCTGGCATGCATAAGGTGGCGCACCGAGCAGGCCCATTTCTAAGGCATCGGCCGATTTCAGCGCGATCACCTTATCCCCCAAGGTTGTGTTGGTATAGTCGATTATATTTTCTACCTGCCCCTGTTTGGCATAAAGATAAGCTGACGTGGGATCACCCGCTGGTCGCATGAGCAGCATGTCATGCAGTTTTGGATGGTCGCGGAGGTAGATATGTTGGGATTTCGGCCGAAAACTCTGCCCATGATCGGACAGCACCGCGACAATCGTCTTGCCATCGTGCGGCAACTGATCAAGTAGTAACGTCTGCAACTGAAAAAACAGCGTTCGTACCTCCGCAAAAACGGACGCGCTTAAGGGGCCATAAAAATGGCTCAGCGTATCAATCGTATCCCAATAGCAGTTGATATAGAGCTTTTGTGACCGCTTTTTTGCCAGAAGTGCACGCACCTGCACGAACATATCGGCGACCGAAACAGCCCCATGCTCGGTTGCGTTGGCACTACCCAAAATTTTGCTCAACCCTGTATCGACAATCAGCCGATTTTTGAAGAGATGGGTTTGCACGCCCTGTGCGGCGAACTTTGCGCCGACCGATTCTGTAGCGAGAAAATTATCCGTATCCAAGCCCGCCAGTTGCAACGCATTAGGATAGCTGCGAAAAACAGGGGCGAGATCAATCATCTGTCCCATCGTGGCAAAGTCGGGAAAAAAGAGTTGCAACCCAACAAGACCATGCTGGGCTGGTGGGGTTCCCGTGTGGATCGACGAGAGTGCATTGACCGTTGTGGATGGAAAGACAGACGTGATCGGGGCGCGAATTTCGGCCGAATTCCACGCTGCCAGCGTTGTGCCGATCTCGTTGAGAATGTTCCAACCAAGCGCGTCGACCACAAATACGATAACATGCTGTACATCACCAGCGACCGATTGATACAGCTCATTTGCGAGTGGGGGCAAACCTGCGAAGGGAATGTCGAGCCATTGCGCGATTGTCGCTGGTACGTTCGCGATGCTGCCGTTCTCATAGTTGGGTTGAATAAATTCAGGTGGTAACATTCGATGATTAACCGCTAAGGAAGTTGTCTCGGTTGTGCGGCAGTTAGACAAACCAGCACCTATAATGCGTAAAACGTAATGTCTACTAATTTGTAGCTTGAGTTGAATCAATTGTATTGTCTTTTGGCACTGCGCCTATGACAACTAATTCCCATCAACTCCGATTGCTAAACTTACGTTATTCAGTCTGCTATTTTCTAGGTAAACGGCTCATGAAGCAAAGTTATTTAATTCTTGCACTATTAATTGGAATGCTGATCACGTCATGTGGGCAAGGGCTAGGCATTCAAGATTCGCGGGAGTTTGTGACGGCGACTGCGCCTCCAACGGCAACTTCCGCCATTGCGACCCCCTTGCCACGTGGGGCGGAAGATATTGGTCTGGCGTTTTATCGCGCATGGCAAGATAGAGATTACATCGCGATGTATAACTGGATCGATAGGCGCACGCAGTCAGTTGTGCCACAAGATATTTTTATCGATCGCTATGAGAGTGCCATGGAGACGGCGCGCGTTGTCGATCTGCACGTACAACCGCTGGCCGTTGATTACGACACCGATGGGGCGGAGATGGTCGTTAATGTTATTTGGGATACGGCGGTTGTCGGTCAAATTACCCGTGAACATCTCGTTCCGCTGATCTATGAGGGAAATCAGTGGCGCGTTGAGTGGTATGATGCCCTAATTTTGCCAGAATTGTCGGGAGGCAATGAGTTGCGGTTGACGGTCAACACGCCTTCTCGTGCGAGTCTGTATGATAAAAACGACACGCTGCTTTCAACGCAAGGCAGTGGGATCATCATTGGCGTACAGGCCGATCAGCTTGTTGATGAACAAGGATTTCTATATGCAATGAGCGTCTTGACGGGCGAGAATCCTGCTGATTTACAGGCGCGCTATGCGGATGTGCCGGGTAGCTGGTTTGTGCCGTTGGGAACAGTAACAGACGAGACGCTCAACGCCAACTATGGACTGGTGGAACCTTACATCGAAAAGGGGTTTCGCGTACAGCGGGGGGAAGGGCGCATCTATTCGGCCGATGGCATCGCGCCCCATCTGATCGGCTACACGGGCTTCATTCCGCAAGATCAAGTGCGTGATTATTGGGCGCAAGGGTATCGAGCGGATGAAAAGGTTGGGCTGACAGGATTGGAACAGGCGGCCGAGCAATGGTTGGCTGGCGAACGAGGCGGTCAATTGACCCTGATCGCACCCAGTGGCGAGACGATCAAGGTAATCGCGGAAAAGGCAACGCAGCCGGGTCGCAATGTGCATACGACGTTTGGTGGTGCGTTTCAATTGCAAGTGCAGCAGGCCTTGGAATCAGCTATCCGCACCCATCCCGACGGTCATTCGGGCGCAATCGTCGTGCTAGATGTCAACACGGGTGCCGTCGAGGCGATGGCGAGTTTCCCCACTTATAATGCGTCGATCTTCAGCGAAATTAATCAGGATGCGGGGCAATCGGTGACGACGCTCTTTAATGATCCCGCACGACCCTTACTCAATCGTGCCGCGCAAGGTGCCTATCCACCGGGATCGACGTTCAAAATTGTGACGACGGCGGCTGGCCTAGATTCGGGTTTTTTCACTGCTGGAACACCCTATAATTGTACAGGCGTGTGGAGTGAACTCGGTCCAAATCTGATCAAATATGACTGGCTAACACAGGGGCATGGAACCGTCACGCTCTCACAAGGACTGACGCGCTCCTGCAACCCCTACATGTATCACATCGGCTTTGTGCTTGAAAACAACGATCCATTCATCATGCCCAATATGGCGCGCGCCTTTGGGTTGGGTGAGTACACCAACATTCGCGGTGTGCCAGAAACGGCGGGCAGCATTCCTGATCCTGAGTGGAAGCTGGCGAACGTTGGGGATGGTTGGTCGCCGGGCGATAGCATCAACATGGCGATTGGGCAGGGGTATGTCGCAACAACGCCGCTGCAAATCGCCAATATGACGGCGGCGGTGGCAAATGGTGGGACGCTTTATCGGCCGAATTTGGTCGCCCGTATCGAAGCAGCTGGCGCCGCACCCGAAGAAAATATCCCGCCTGAAGTGATCGGAACTCTGCCCATTTCGGCCGAACATATCGCCGAGCTACAGCACGCCATGGATGAAGTGACAACCGATCCATGGGGGACAGCCTCAGACAAAATGGCAGGCTTGGCGAAGACGACAGCGGGGAAAACGGGAACTGCGCAGACAGGCGGCGAAGACACCATTAGCCATGCGTGGTTTACTGGCTATGCACCGGCACAATCGGCCGAAATCGCCATTACAGTCTTAATGGAAAATGCTGGTGAAGGCTCCACCGTCGCCGCGCCCATCTTCCGTCGCGTCGTTGAGCTATACTACGGGCTTGAAATCACACCTTATCCATGGGAATAACATTGAACGAAACAGTGCTAATTGAAAATGCAGAGCCACAACCAAATGTCAAGAAATTGTGGCGCAAGGCGGTGCGGAATGCGATGTGGAAATCGGCCGATAAACAAACAACTAAAAAATCGGCGGCTGATGATCCAGCCTTTTCCTACCGCTGGGAACATGTTCGCGCCGTCGTCAAAACAGCCAAGAAACTCGCCAAACTAACGGGCGCAGACGCAGAAGTGATCGAAGCGGCGGCATGGCTGCACGATGTGGCCAAAAAAGCGGGTGATAGACACCCGCAGGAAGGCGCCAAGTTTGCGCTCAAATTTTTGCCTAAGACCGATTTTCCGGCCGAAAAGATTCCACATGTCGCCGTTGTCATTGAAGCGCATATGGGGCTTTGGCGTAAGGAGCCGCTCACCGACTTAGAGTCACAGGTGTTGTGGGATGCTGATAAGCTGACAAAAATCGGCGTGCTCGCTGCCGTGCATTGGTTGAGTGGAGACGTAACACGTAATCGCATTGGCAAGACCGAAGACGCGATTAAACGTTTGAAGTCTGCCCGCTGGCGATCAAAAACTGTTGCCAGTATGCACACGGAACCCGCCCGACGCGCCGCATTCCATCGCTTTGTCGCGTTTGATGCGATGCTAGAAGCGTTAAAGGCGGAGTGGAACGTCACGGATGTCAATAGTGGGATTGACGAACTTGATTCTGAAGTTTATGAGCGTGAATCGTTGTAGCAGTTAAGAATTTGTCCACGCAGAGCACGAAAAACACACAGGCAAGATCAGAAAGAATCTTCCTTGCAATCATTCTAGTGGCTGCCGCGCTGTTGCGCTTTGGTTGGCTGGGCGTGACCTCATTCGGTTTTGACGAGGTGCGCGTCAGCCACATGGCGTTGCAGATGGCGCATGGGGATTTTGCTGAATTGGGGATGCAATCCTCTTCAGGTGTGCCTAACTTTCCTGCCGCAATCTGGATTTACGCGCTTCCCTACGCAATTACGAACAACCCTAGATTAGCGATTGCGCTGACAGCTCTGGTCAACACGTTGGCCGTTTTTGGCGTTTACTGGTTGGGCAGAAAACTGTTTGATGCGTGGGCAGGGTTAGCGACGGCTGCACTATTTGCTACATCCCCATTTTTAGTTTTCTATTCGCGCAGTGTTTGGAGTCAAAATTGGCTCGCGCCGTTGGCTGTTTTGTGGGCGGTGGCAGCTGTGAAGACGCTCACCTCCTCGCAGAACGCGCAGCTTCTTTCTCGGAACGCAAGCATTCGCCCTTTTTGGTTGGGTCTGCATGTTTTTTTGGCAGGGTTTGTGGGGCAGGTGCACATCGCGGGGTTTGCGTTGGGGTTGGCGACGTTGGTCTATCTGATCTATTTTCGGATGTGGCGGGCATGGAAGGCGGTGTTGATTGGGGGCTTGTTGGCGGCGGTGTTGATGGTGCCAACCATTTATACGATTGTGCGCTTTGGGGATGGGGCTAGGGTAGAAATCGGCCGAATTCTCGACACTCCCTCAGTCACCGACTTTTCTGCCCTCACTGACACGCTCGCCCTCGCCACAGGCAATGCCGCTACCCGTTTTTGGCTCAACGATCAGTGGCAGTGGCATAACCCGCTCGATCTTTTGACCCAATTAACCGTCTGGTCACTGACAATTTTACTTGCTATTGGGACGTTGTATACCCTTTACCAAATTGTGACTGAAAGGGATATGCGTGGCCTCCGCATCTTTGTGCTTGCATGGGCGATCTGCGCCCCGCTGCTCTTTATGCGTTCCAAAACTGGCACAACGATTCACTATCATCTCGCCTCACTTCCCGCGCTTTTTATTTTGATTGGTGCGGCATTGAGTGGCAAACGCTGGCGGCGTATTGGGTTCGGATTATTGATCGCGCTGGTCGCCATGATTCAGGCGACGATGGTGGTGCTTGCCCTCAACATTGTGCGCGATGAACAGGTTGCCGAAGGAATGGGAACGCCGTTGCTATTTCCACAAGCGGCGGCGAACAGTGCACGTTTGGACAATAAGCCCGTTGTCGTTGAAACGTTTGGCTCAAACTTCGCCTACGATGGCGATGCCGCCACATTTGACATATTGCTTTGGGACACGCCACGCCGCATTGTCGATGCGAGATCAGCGTTGCTGCTGCCCGATGAGCCGTTTTCATTTCTATTTACGCTCGAAAGCTTGCCCGCATTTGAAGTCGCACAACGGCTGGGTTGGCTTGAAAGCGTGCAGCCGCTGCCCCGTCGAGCGAACGATGTGCCATTTGTGGTCAGTGAAATTGCGACAGTTGATTTCTCTCAATTTACGCCCGTCGTTCCACCTGTCCCGCTCAATAACGGTGCAACATTGCACGGCTGGCGCACTGAACCGCTCGTCGATGGGCGCATCCGTCTGTTGACCCAATGGCAGCTAGACAATCCGCTCTCCGCTGGTCATTTCCAACAATTTAATCATCTCTATCTGGTTGATGGCGTAGAACCTGCGGCTGTCAGCGATGTGTACACGTCGTCAAGTGCATGGCAAGTTGGGGATCGGCTTATCACATGGGCCGATTTTGCACCGCTTGAGGGGGAAATTGCGTTTTTTGACGTGGGGATGTATACATGGCCCGATTTACAGCGCGTGGGATTGGTCAATCGAATGGAGACGCACATTCGTTTGCCCGTGCGGTGATTCGTGCTATGCTGTAATGAGAATGAGCAACACTCGTATTGAACTGATTTCGGCCGAAACGCCCGCTCACTTCCAAACGGCCGCAAACATCCTCCGCACGGCCTCACAATGGATGATTGAGCACAACGTTTCAAACTGGAACCCTGATCAATTTGACCCTGCTAAAATGCAACAGCAAACCTTGGCAAAAGTTTATCTCGCGTTGCAAGCTGGCGCAGTTGTCGGAACGACACAAACGCAGCGCACAGATCCACTTGTTTGGCCAGAGATTTTGACGAACGATACGATTTTTGTGCATAAGCTTGCCGTATTGCCCAAAATGGCAGGACAGCGCATCGCCTACAAAATTCTTGACGAGGTATGTGCAATTGGACGACAAAGTGGGCTAAAATGGTTGCGATTGGATTGTCGTGCAGATCGGCCGAAACTTCGTGAATATTATAAAGGGTACGGCCTCCAATTTGTTGATATCTTTGAAATCGTCGAGCGCAACTTAGTGTACGCTCGCTTTGAGTTAAAACTTGCTGCGTAAAACATAATGCGTAAAACGTGATGAACACTCATTACATTTTGTGCGTTACGCTTTACGTCTTCCCTTATGTCCCGCATAGAAATCCCAAAAACCTACAAACTCTACATTAACGGACAATTTCCGCGCTCTGAACGAGGGCGTGTGCTGGCGCAAAACGATGCGGGAGGCAACTTCATGGCAAATTATGCATGGGCGACGCGCAAAGATTTTCGTAATGCAATGGTTGCGGCACGGGCCGCGCACAGTGGCTGGGCGGGTCGCACGGCGTTCAATCGTAGCCAAATTCTCTATCGCATTGCTGAAACGCTGGCAGATCGTCGGGCCGCATTTGTGGATAAGCTGTCAATAATGGGTGTGGATAACCCTGGTAAAACGGTGGATAAGGCTGTAGACGACATTTTCTACTATGCGGGCTGGGCAGACAAGTATGCTCAGGTCTTGAGCAGCGTTAATCCCGTTGCGCAACCCTTTTTTAACTTCTCTACACCAGAATCTACAGGGATTGTCACCACATTTGCCAGCAAAAACGCGCCGCTACTCGGTTTGGTGCATGGCTTACTGCCCGTCATTTTGAGCGGAAATACCTGTGTATTGGTTGTGGATAACCTTGCACCGACAATTGCGATTGATTTTGCCGAAGTGATCGGGGTAAGCGACGTGCCTGCTGGAGTCGTCAATATATTAACAGGCAAGCGTGATGAGTTGATCGGCTATGTGGCTGGTCATATGGATTTGAACGCGATCTACTATTTCGGCGACGACAAAGATGAGATTGTTGAGATTGAGACAATTTCGGCCGAAAATCTAAAACGCACCCACATCACGTCCGATCTTTCACATAAAGAATGGCTCAATCATGTCCCAACGCTTTACCATATTCAGCCATTCATCGAGTTAAAAACCGCATGGCATCCTATCGGCACATGACCACTGAGTTGCCAACCGTTCCCGCACGGGAAGTTGGCAACACCATCCCCACTCGCGCGGGTATTCCCGTCCTCCACAACTACCTCCAATTTCGTGCTGCTCCCCTGCAATTTTGGCTCGATACGGCAGAAATCGCCCCCGTCGTGCGCGTGCGTTTTGCGACCAACCGCGAGATGCTTGTCATCACAGATGCCGACTTGTTGGGCGAGATGTTTCAAACGAAAGCACGGCAATTCCCACGCTCAAAAAATATCACAGAGAAAGATAAACTAGATGATGCCCAAACCGTTTTCACTGTGCCAACGTGGGATGAATGGCTCTGGCGACGACGTATGCTGCAACCGACGTTTCATCGCAAACAGTTGAGCGGTTTTGCCGAGGCGATGGTAGAGGAGACGCAAAAGCTGGTCGATGATTGGGATGACACGATCAGTTTGAAAGAACAGATGAAAACGCTGACGATGCGAATTATCGGCCGAACCATGTTCAGCGCACCCCTGCAAAAGACAAAACACCTGCAAAAACTATTTGAACAGATCTCCCACTACTCGTTTATCCAAAGTTCGTCAGTCATTGATTTACCAGCATGGTTGCCAACACCCCTGCACATCCGCACCCGCAAGGCGTTGGCCGAGCGTTATGAGATGGTGGGCAACATCGTTAAAGAGCGGATGGCTTCTAATCAGCCGCAAGGTGATTTGCTGGACTCTTTGATTGCGGCAAGTGCGGCGGAAGAGGGGGGATTTTCGGCCGAAAACATCATCCACGAAATGAATAGCGTCATCTTTGCTGGTCATGAAACAACGGCGATGACCCTTACATGGCTCTTCCATATCCTCGCGCAAAACCCGCTCATTGAACAAAAAGCCCGCGCCGAAGTTCACGCTGTTCTAGGCAATCGTCCTGCCACACTGGCTGATCTCGACGCGCTGCCCTATATCAACAATCTCATCCAAGAAACGATGCGCCTCTATCCACCCGTCTACGTCACCTTGCGCGAAGCCGATGGCGACCAAACACTCGGCGACTATGACATTCCCGCTGGCACTGAACTACTCGCAAACCTGCGCGCCCTCCACCGCGATCCCCGTTACTGGGACGATCCGCTCACCTTCAACCCCGACCGCTTCAACAATCCCCGCCACAAATTTGCCTACATGCCCTTCCTCGTCGGCTCCCGCAAGTGCATCGGCGACTCCTTCGCTATGCTAGAAATGCGCCTCGCCGTCCCCACCATCCTGCAAAAAGTCTACCTCCGCAGCGCGGGTGAACTCCCCCGCGAATCTGCCAGCTTTGTCATGGAACCAAGTGGTCACGTTTCCATGTCTGTCACCTTCACACAGCTATAGGGTGAATTTTCATTTGCGCGACTATGCGGGATAGATTTGTGTATTTAGCTGTTCCGCAGCTTTCTTGCTTCATTTAGAATGCTGTAGTAAAAATGTCGTGTCAAGATGCGTAAAATCGTGAAACGGCAATGCTAAAATGGCATTGCAACAGTTTACTCTACAACCAAGGAAAATTATGAATAAATCAACGTTGCAAACGATGGGCCGCTTTATGTTCGGTACTGTACTGTTGTCACTTTTCATATACGCGTTTGTTGCCGAATCAAGTGTCATGATTTCAAAAAATGACTTGAAGGTTAACTCAGTTGAAGCAAAGGGTTCTCTTGGTGGTTTTTCTGTGCGAGGGTTGATTGTTGACGGTAGTAATCTATTTGTGAACTATTATATTGGCTCACAGGTTTTTGACCTAAGTGATCCTAGTAGGCCAAAAAGCGAATTCGCAATCCAAGAAAACTATAAGATATTGGGAATGCGAGGCGACAACCTATTTGTAATCGCACGAGGCGGTTTGTTTACAGTTGACAGCACCTCGTCATCTTCGCCAACCTTTAGTCCCAATTTGCTTGAAGACGTAGTAGATATCCAAATCGATACCCTTGATCAGGAAAATCGTTTATTTGGAGATGTGCTTATCTTAAACACGTTAGGCGAAGTACGAGAATCATTGTTCTTTGACATTCGCAATCCTGCTTCCGTAGAGTTAATCTGGCGCGACGAAATAACAGTTGAGAAATCCTTTGCATACAATCAGGATGATAATATCATTTATATTGCTGATACAAACAATGATTTACAATCCATCGTCGTTGAAGCAGTTGATGTCTCCGATTTTTCCAATGTGCAACCGATTAGCTTAATACAGATAGATGCTTCACAGGATACAATCGGCGCAAACGCCATCTCCTTTGCGAATAATACAGTTTTTGTTGGAACACATAATGCAGGTGTAAAAGTTATTGATGCAGCCGATTCAAATGATTTGCAACTCTTGACAACGATTGCAACAAATGATCCCAATGCTGTTGATGTCGCTAGTGAAGGTGATTGGCTTGCGTTTCGAGACAACAGTGATCACGAAGTCTACTTGTACGATATGTCACACCCTCGTGCCCCCGTTTTGAAGGATAAAATTGCGACAACACGATTTAATGTATCAGGACGTGTCGCTATCGAAATGGGAAAGTTGTACATTGGTCAAGCTAATGGTATTGATATCTACGATATCGCGTTTCCACTCCAAGACAATCTTATTGCCAAGATCGATACAGCGTTTGATAACACACCTGATATGGTATCGGCCGACAATTTCGTCTACATCGCTCAAGATTCCTCTGTGAAAATCATAGACGTATCAGATAAATATCGGCCGATGCAAGTTACCCAATTTAGTACCGTTGCCGAAACTCGCAGAATGGTTCTCAGCAATGAGCAATTAGCCGTCTTAAGCAATGGAGCACTCGAACTTTTCGATGTGTCTGACCATACTACCCCACTTCGAACTGGTCTAACGACTAATGTCAGCAATGGCGCGACAGCTATTGCATTTATAAATGAATATATCGCTGTTTCAAACAGCGCAGATGTGCAACTTTTCGAGATTTCAGATGTAGGTGAATTAAGTCAGGCAGGAACACTCCCCCATGGTGGATACGATTTGGTAGGTAGCTCAGACACGATGTTTTTGCTAGACAGAACCGCAATCCACGCCATTTCCATTGTCGATATAGCTCAACCAAGCATTATTGATTCTATTACGTTTGAGCAACTTGACGTTCTACCTAATCAACCGTCGATCTCCATTGAAAATGGTCAAGTGTATGTCGCGTATTGCGAGATAATACCAAATCCAAAAAGCTTTGGTGTCTTTCAGGACTATGGTGGAATAAAGGTGTTTAGCTTTGTTGACAACGCATTTACTCTGATAAGAGATCACACGTTTAACCTGTGTTTAAAGGACATAGAAGTTGTCAACAACATCGCATTTACCTCTTCTAACATTTTTGATGTATCAAATCCTTCTCGCATTCTTCGACTAGCTGCATTTGATCAAGAGTTTAAACCACCGTTTGATGATGATGATGTTGGAAAGTTGTTGTCAATCGCAACTGTCGATGATGATGATCACTACTATCGTATTTCGTACAATCAATTCCAAGTCTATGGTTACCAATTTGAGGGTTTGTATGAAGTATGGTTGCCAATCGCTCGGTAGGTACAACGCTATCGTGATTTCAATGACTGCCTGCGTAAGCCTTTAGTTATTCCCTCGAAGCGGAAATCTAGCTTTCTACTTGAGGCACATTCTCAAAAAAAAGAGCGAGACCAATTTTGGTCTCGCTCTTTTTTGTTTACTGCAACGAACCAAGGGTTCGCTAGTTCACAATTTATGGCTGGACTAGAAGCCCATGCCGCCGCCCATGCCGCCCATACCACCGCCGCCACCGGGTGGCATTGCTGGTTCTGGTTCTGGAATGTCGGTGATCAACGCTTCAGTTGTCAAGATCATGCTGGCGATTGAAGCCGCATTTTCCAACGCACCACGTGTCACTTTCGCCGGGTCAATAATACCCGCAGCGATCATGTCTACATATTCGGCCGTCAAAACGTCATAGCCAAAGCGGGTGTTACCCTCTTTCTCTTGCCGTTGCAAAACGCTCTGAATAATCACATCGCCATTCTGACCTGCATTTTCAGCGATCTTGCGCATTGGTGCTTTGAGTGCGTTCTTCATGATAGACACACCCGTTTGCGCGTCTGCATCATCAAGCTTGATGTCGTCCAACACGGGTAGTGCCGTGATAAGAGCCACACCACCACCGGGAACGATTCCTTCCTCAACGGCTGCGCGGGTTGCGCTCAACGCATCTTCAACGCGATGCTTCTTCTCTTTCAGTTCAACTTCGGTCGCTGCACCAACGCGGATGATTGCCACGCCGCCAGCCAACTTCGCCAAACGTTCTTGCAGCTTTTCACGGTCGTAATCGCTCGTTGAACGGTCGATTTCTGCCTTGATCTGCTCAACGCGGCCGTTGATTTGGCCTTCATCACCAATCCCGTCGACAACGGTTGTTGTGTCTTTCGAGCTGATGATCTTTGCCGCATGTCCCAAATCGCTCAACTGTGTGCTGTCGAGCTTACGACCCATCTCTTCGGTGATAACCTGACCACCGGTGAGAATGGCGATATCCTGCAACATTGCTTTACGACGGTCGCCGAAGCCGGGAGCCTTGATAGCGAGTGCGTTAATCGTGCCGCGCAATTTGTTGAGGACGAGGGTAGCGAGTGCTTCACCTTCAATATCTTCTGCGATAACGACGAGGTTGCGCTTGCCGACCTGCATCAACTTCTCAAGAATTGGCAACAAGTCCTGTGCGCTGCTGATCTTCTTGTCGTAAATCAGCACGTTTGCGTCTTCGATAACAGATTGCATGGAGTCGCTGTCGGTTACGAAGTAAGGGCTAATGTAGCCACGATCAAACTCCATACCTTCAACATACTCAGTCTCAAATTCGAGACCCTTGCTCTCTTCAACGGTGATAACGCCATCTTTACCGACTTTGTCCATCACGTCAGCGATCAACTTACCAATGCTGGGGTCTTGTGCTGAGATAGAGGCAACTTGTGCGATCTCTTCAACGCTGTCGATCTGCACAGCCATCTCACGAATTTTGCTCGCAAGTGCGTCTGTTGCAGCTTCGATTCCGCGCTTCAACTGCATTGGGTTTGCGCCAGCAGCGACGTTCTTCAACCCTTCATTGACGATGTTTTGCGCCAAAACGGTTGCGGTCGTTGTTCCGTCACCAGCGATATCGTTGGTTTTGGTTGCGGCCTCTTTCAAAAGCTGTGCGCCCATGTTTTCATAGGGGTCTTCCAGCTCAATCTCTTTTGCAACGGTCACACCATCATGTGTCACAGTTGGCGCACCAAACTTCTTGTCGAGTGCGACGTTGCGCCCCTTGGGGCCAAGTGTTGTCGATACGGCATTTGCCAATTTATCTACGCCACTTTTCAACTTACGGCGTGCATCTTCCGAAAATAACAGTTGCTTTGCCATGTTATATAACTCCTTTGTATCAAACGGAAATTAGTCCGTTCTTATGCTTCCACAATCGCCAAAACGTCGCTCTCTTTCATAATGAGCAACTTCTTGCCGTCGATCTTCACTTCCGTGCCAGCGTATTTTGCATATAAAACGGTGTCGCCAACAGCAACATCCATTGCAATGCGGTCACCGTCTTCATCACGGCGACCGTCGCCGGTTGCCAACACCTTGCCCTGTTGCGGCTTTTCTTTTGCCGAGTCGGGAATGATGATGCCAAACGATGTGGTTTCTTCTTGTTCGATTGGTTCAATGACGAGACGATCACCTAGTGGTTTCAGGTTCATCGGTTTACTCCTCTGATATGTTTCGTGTTTTGATCATAGCCAGCAGAAAATAGGCAGCATTGCATTACGCAATGCCTGCATTGCCGTACTATTTCAAAATCATTTGTCAAATTTCGTGGGCAAAAAAGTAGCACTCTCGCATTGGGAGTGCTAACTTGTTACTCTGGAATTATAAGTATAATTGTCGCTAAGTCAAATTTTTAGCACAGTTAGGGGGGAGAGTGCTAAGGATGTTATTACGATCTACACGTCTAGGTCCGATCACGCTCTAAGCGATCGAGTGCATCGGCGACCCATTCGCTGCGCGTTCCGTTGGGATTGCGTTTTTCTTCATAAGCAATCAGTCGATCAACAAGTGCCTCATCGCCATGCGCCATAACAAGTAACCTGTTGTAGGCGCCGCGTCTGCTGCTCGCTCGGCCGCCACCCGAAAGTGATCCGGCACGCCCCTGCATAATGTAACCAGCCACACCAAGTGCAATGCCAATGATAAGACCAAGTACGATATTATTCGTGAACGTGCCGATGAGGATGCCAACGAGTGCGCCGATTGAGATGTATGCAAGGATATTTTTGTACATGAGCTTTATTGTTTGCTAAATTTGCAATGGGACTCATGTTACCTGCAATTTGTAACGCGATTGTAAAGATTGCTTATTTTCAAACAAATTGTTAAAGCAACGATTACAGTCCCAATGCCGCTTGTCGTTCATGCAGGGAGACGGTGATCAACTGGCGCACGCTGGCACTGTTTGCCTGCGACAGGTCGTAAATTTTGGCATGACGCAATTTTTTGCCTGTCCCTTCAAGCAGATTGGCGGGATCATCCAACTGTGCACCATTATAAAAGCCAAGATTGACGTACCCTTTTTTGATCGGCATCAGATAGCAGTATGCCTCGCTCATCTTCTTGGGGCCGACTCCGTATGATGCCGCATTGTCTCCCAATCGAACGACCTCTACTGTCTCTGGGTGTATTTCTAAAATGATGGCTTTTAGTCGATCAATGATCGCTTTTTGTAGGTCAGGTAGGTTCTCGGTTAGCTCTTCATATGTACCAAATTTTGTTGCCATGATTGTTTGCTCCAAGAATGATTGTGAAATTTTGAAATAGGAAACGTCCGCAAACTTGAATGTGCGTGGTGGAAGGGTCGAATTTTCGGCCGATCTATCCAAAACCACGCCGCATTAATTGGTAATAATAACAGAACTTTCCGATTCCTCTTGCTATCTTAGCGACATCCCTTACAATGCCGTCTAATGTTAAACAAAACTGTCACGACCTGCTGTATGTGTTGTTGTCCTACTATAAGGGAAACTGCAACGCGCCTTGTCTGACGGCGAAAAATCTTTGCGGCGACCCACCCACTAGCAGCGGTCGCCGAGATTTCCTCCATTAAAGAAGCCCCGCACATTGCTGCGGGGCTTTTTTGTTGCCTGAAATTAACGAGTGATGAAGTTTCTCAACAAAACTTCGTTACTAATCGACACAAATGACGAGTTGGCAAGATAGATTACAAGGTCAGATGCCTCCCGATTGGGAGCAGGAAATCAATATTTTTGAAGGTCAAATTGAACTGAAGCGGCAGGGCAAGATCGCCGATAACGTCTTTGCAGAGACACGGCTGCGACGTGGCGCGTATGGGCAACGCTATGACAACGGGCAGCGGCATGATGGTTTGCAATCAAGAACGTTGGAATATCCATCGGCCGAAATTACCAAAGGGGCCGATACGCTTTGGGACGCACCCGGCATGATGCGGATCAAAATTCCGTATGGCGGATTCACGACGGAACAGCTTGACGTGATGGGGCAAGTGGCCGATGAATATGCGGACGGCATTCTGCATGTGACGACGCGGCAGGACATTCAACTGCACTTCGTTCATCTGGAGGACACGTCAGATATGATGCGACGCTTGGCTGCGGTTGGGATTACGACGCGGGAGGCTTGCGGGAACTCCGTTCGTAATGTGACCGCCTGCCCAATTGCGGGCGTTTGCCACACAGAGGCGTTTGATGTCACGCCGTACGCCGATGCGTTGACCTTCTTTTTGTTGGGGCACGACGATGTGCAGGATTTCGGCCGAAAAGTCAAAATTGCCTTCTCTGGTTGTGCAGGACAAGCGTGCGGTCTCGTCAAGATGCACGACTTGGGCTATCTCGCTGCAACGCGCACCGTTGATGGCAAGGTCGAACGCGGATTTGCCCTCTACGTCGGGGGTGGGTTGGGAACTGTGCCGCAGCAGGCGAAATTATTGAACGACTTTGTGCCAGAGACGGAAATTTTGCCGCTCGCGCAAGCGATTGGGCGCGTCTTTGCACGGCTGGGTGAAAAACGCAATCGTAATCGGGCGCGACTCAAGTTCTTGGTCAGCAAACTGGGAATTGATGAATTTCGTCGTCTCGTTTACGAGGAGCGCGAAATATTGCCTTTTGATCCACGCTGGACGAGCTTCCTAGATGACGCATTGCCAAACTATAAAGAAGAGCCATTGCGGCCCGCTGTCTCGTTAAATGGGCAAGCATTGCCAGAGGGGTTTGCAGAATGGGCGGCGACAAACGTTTACGACCAAAAACAAGCAGGCTATGCGACAGTGACGCTCAACTTACCGCTCGGCGATTTGGTCAGTGAACAGGCTTTCGCATTGTCAGATGTGGCGCGGAAATATGTGGGGGATAACTTGCGCTTAACGGTCGAGCAGAATATCGTTTTGCGCTGGGTCAGTTCGGCCGATCTGCCCGCACTCTTTCTCGATCTACAAGCCATCGGTCTCGCCACCATCGGCGCAGGCACAATTGTCGACATCACCTCCTGCCCCGGCACCGACACCTGCAAACTCGGTATCGCCGCCTCACGTGGATTGGCTGGCGAATTGCGGACACGCCTCTCTGCTAAAAATGCCTCACTGCCCGCCGCCATTAAAGATTTGAAGATCAAAATCAGCGGCTGCTTCAACTCATGCGGTCAACACCACGTCGCTGACATTGGCTTTTTTGGCAACAGTCGTCGGCGCAATGGGCGCACGGTTCCCCATTTCCAAGTCGTGCTGGGTGGGCAGTGGCAGCAGAATGGGGGAAGTTATGGGCTTGCAGTCGGGGCGGTTCCGTCTAAGCGGGTTCCCGATGTGTTGGACACAATTACGAGTCGGTATGCAGTCGAGCGCGAACGGGGCGAAAATTTTCAGACATGGATCGGCCGATTAGGCAAGGTCGCCGTCAAGGAGATGCTCAAACCATTTCAAGAGATGCCACTCTATGAAGAACGCCCCGAACTTTACACCGATTGGAACGATCCGCGTGAATTTAGCATCGGCGATATCGGTGTCGGCGAGTGTGCGGGAGAAGTTGTTTCATTGTTCTCGTTTGAGATTACGCAAGCAGAGGGTGAGCATTTCGACGCGCTGCTAGAGCTTGATCGCGGCGATTACGAATCGGCCGATGAGAAAGCCTACAACGCTATGATCCTCGCCGCCCGTGCGCTTGTGCGAACCCAATTTCTCGACGTGAGCCATGAGGTTGAACAGGTCGCTGATGAGTTCCGCACCCGTTTCTATGACACAACCCTGTTTTACGACAAATATGCCAAAGGCAAGTTTGCGCGTTACTTTTTATCCCGCCACGATGATCCACCCACAACGGTGACTGAAGAATCAGCCCACCAGCTAATCGAAGAAGCGCAACTGTTTATCGAAGCGTGCCACGCCTGTGATGCGCGGATGGCGGGCGTGGTTAATGGGGGCGTGACGCTTTAGGAGCGAAATTCCAAAAACGGAATTTCTGAATAAGAAATGACACCACAAAGAATTCAAATCAAACTGTTCGCAACAGCCACAAGCCGCGTCGATTATCCTGCGCTGGTTCCCATCTTTCACCGCTGGATTCAGGAGGATGCGGTCGATGGCCTGTTGATCGATGTGGCAGACTATAAGCATGTGCCAAACGGACCCGGCGTGATGCTGGTTGGGCATGAGGTTGATTATGGGGTTGACGAGCGCGATGGCCGGCTGGGGCTGACCGTGACGCGCAAGATCAATCGCACGGAGATGGATAAGCCGCTGGATGAGGAGATCGCAATCGCGTTCAGATGGGGATTGCAATCGGCCGAATTGCTCACCAATGCGCCAACCCTCGACCTCACCTTTTTGCATGATGAAATCGAGCTGCGTTTTGTCGATGCGCTCCGCACGCCAAATGACGCGCAGACATTCGCCGCTGTGCAGCCACTCGTCGCACAGGTTTTTGAAGACATATTGGGACAGTCGGTGGTCATTGAGCGCGTCGAACTAGATAGCCGCCGACCGTTGACGATTCAAATTCGCAGTGCGACCCGTTTGGTCACTGCTTAACTTGCGACCAAGCTGGTCGCGCTGCAATTATGGGCAACCAATTTATTCCCTTCATTCGCGCCGTTGGGCGTGGCGACAAATTGAAACGTGACCTGACGTATGATGAGGCACGGGAGGCGATGCGCCAGCTCTTGACGGGCGGGGCAAGTGCGGCACAAGCGGGGGCGTTTTTGATGACGCAGCGGGTGAAGGGAGAATCGGCCGATGAGGTGCGCGCATTTACCGACACCGTCCGCGAAGAGTTTGCCACACCACTCACGCCCAACGTCCGCGATTTGATCGATCTCGTCACACCCTACAACGGCAAAACACGCACGGCGCAATTGGCGCCTGCACTGGCGGTTGTGTTGGTGGCGGCGGGATTTCCCGTTTTGTTACACGGCGGTGACGATGTGCCAACAAAGCCGGGTGTGACGGTCAAACATGTGTTGGCGGGGCTAGGTCAACCCGTCGATTTAACACCGGCAGAGGCGAGCCGCCGCTTGGAACAGCGCGGGATCGCCTACATTGATGTCGCCAATTTTGCGCCGCAATACGACAAGCTGACCCCATTGCGGCGTGAATTCGGATTGCGAACCGTGCTAAACACCGTCGAGAAGTTTCTCAATCCCGCCAATGCGCCCTACCAATTTAGCGGCTTTTTCCATGCCAACTATGTTGAAAGAATCCGCGCAACGCAGACCGGCCGCATGACGAGCTACATTATTCAGGGCGAAGAAGGCTCTGTTGAGATGGCAGCAGGACGACGAACGCGCATTTTTAACACAGATAAACAGAATGATTTAACGCTCGATCCATCCGCCGTTGGCCTGCCCGAACGGCAGCGGATTGAAGTCGGGGCAACTGTTAAAGAACATGTCGCCATCAATCGGGCGGTGCTGTCTGGGGAACGCGGCGCGGCGGCTGATCAGGTGGCGTTTTCGGCGGGAACAATATTGTATTTGCTTGGTTTGGAAAGTGACGTCGCGTGTGGTTTTGCATGGGTGCGACGACTGCTCGCCAGCGGTGCAGCGGCGCAGATATTGGAGTGACAAAATGGTGAAAATGGATGACTCACTGAATTATGCAGAGCGTTGGCGGCCGGGCAACTTGGCTGGATTGAACAAACGGTTTGAGGGTGCGGAGCCAGAGAAGCTCCTGCGCTGGGCGTTGCACACGTATCAAGAGGATGTTGCGATGGCGACAGGATTTGGCGCATCGGGCGTTGTGTTGATGGATATGGTGGCGCGAATTCGGCCGAAAACAACCATCTTCTACCTCAACACCGATCTACTCTTTCCTGAAACATTGGCGCTGCGCGATCAACTGGCCGAACGGCTCGACATCACCTTTACTTCTGTCCACTCCGCCATTTCGCTTGGCACACAAGCGGCGATGTATGGTGAACAGCTTTGGCAGCGGTCGCCCGACCTGTGTTGCAAGCTTCGCAAAGTCGAACCGTTGCGGCGTTTTCTGGCCGACAAAAAAGCGTGGGTGACAGGCATTCGCCGTGATCAATCGGCAACCCGTGCCAACACGGCCATGATCGGTTGGGATGATGCCAATCGCTTGCTCAAGCTTTCCCCACTGGCGGGTTGGACAAAAAAGGATGTCTGGAAATATATCTATGAGCGTGATTTGCCCTATAACCCGCTGCTCGATCAAGGGTACACGAGTTTGGGCTGCCTGCCCTGCACGCGCCGTGCCAATGGCGCGACAGACGAACGGGCGAGTCGTTGGGTTGGATTTGAAAAGGTTGAATGCGGCATACACGGCTAGTGATTAGTCGCTAGTTGTTAGTAAGAGATAGTTCTTCACTAGTAACTAGCAACTAGCAACTAGCAACTGAAAACAATGAAACCATATCCTATATTTTTGGTTGGCTTGGAAAATCGGCATTGCGTCGTGATTGGCGGTGGGGAAGAGGCGGCGTTTAAGGCGCGACAACTGTTGGAGGTTGATGCAAATGTGACGCTGATTTCGGCCGAAATCACAGACCCTGAACTACAACTTTTTGCCGATACAGGTGAACTGCTCTGGATTGACCGTGACTATCAAGCGGGCGATCTACGCGGCGCATGGGTCGTCATTGCCGAGCGTGGCGGGGATGCCTATAACCAGCAAATTTTTGATGAAGCAGAAGAAGAGCGTGCATTGGTGACAGTTTTGGACAGCATCGCACACTGTAATGCGATTGCGGGATCTGTCGTGCGACAGGGCAAGTTGGTGATGGCCTTTTCGACCAGCGGTGCGGCCCCAGCATTAGCCGTGCGCTTACGCCAGCGGTTTGAGCAGGAGTTTGATTGGGCATATGGAATTTTTCTTGACTGGATGCAGGAATTGCGACCGCTGATGAAGCAACGGCATCCCAAATTTATTGAGCGCAAGCAACTATATTATGAGCTGATCGATGCAGATGTCATCCCATTGATTAGAGCGGGCAATCAACTGGCCGCACGTGGACGTTTGGCCGAGATAGCCGATTTGCAAATGCTGCTAATTGGATAGCGATGGGATAGAAACGAGAATAACGCGGTTGACGCGAATCACGGATTGCAGGATATTTGCGTGCAGAAACTATCCCAGAGGTACATATCATGCACGCACAAATAGAAGAACGCTTTCTCCGCTATGTCCAGATTGATACACAGAGTGATGTTGAGTCAGCGACGATCCCCAGCACAGAAAAACAGCTTGATTTACTGAATTTGATCGCGGCCGAACTGCGCGAAATGGGTGTCTCGGATGTCAAAATGACCGACTATGCGACGGTCATTGGAACGATCCCCGCGACCGTCGCCAACGCGCCAAAGGTTGCATTGTTGGCACATGTCGATACGGCGATGGATTTCAGCGGAACCAATGTGAAACCGCTTGTACATCGCAACTATGCTGGGTCGCCGATCGTGCTGCCCGATGCCCCAACGCGCATCATTGATCCGGTCATGTTCCCTTATCTTGCAGAAAAAGTGGGGGAAGATGTCATCACGGCAAGCGGGACGACGCTGTTAGGGGCGGATGACAAGGCGGGGGCTGTGATTGTGATGCAGGTGGCGGCCGAGTTGCTGGCGCATCCTGAGTTAAAGCATGGGGAAGTGCGCGTCAGCTTTACGCCAGATGAAGAGATTGGACGTGGTGTTCATGCCGATTTGCCCAATGATTTAGCGACCGATGTGGCGTATACGCTTGACGGTGGCAATGTGGGGTCGGTGACATATGAGACATTTTCGGCCGATAATGCCACAGTCACGCTAACAGGCGTTTCAATTCATCCCGGCAAGTCGAAAGACCAGATGGTGAGCGCGATCATGCTGGCGGCGAAGCTGCTCTCACGTCTGCCCGCCGACACAATGACCCCACCCACTACTTCAGGATACGAAGGGTTTATCCACTGCACAACGATGAAAGGCAACGTGGCGGAGATGAAGCTTAACTTTATCTTGCGCGATTTTGAGCGGGATGGACTGGCTGCAAAGGGCGCGTTGTTGCAAAAGATTTGTGATGATCTTCAGGCGGAAGAGCCGCGTGCCGTTATCGACTGCAACATTCGTAAGAGCTATCGCAATATGCGCTACTGGCTAGAGAACGATATGCGCCCCATTGAGTTGGCATTTGAAGCGACGCGACGCGCTGGATTGGAACCGTTTAGCAAACCGACACGCGGCGGGACGGATGGTTCACGCCTAACCGAAATGGGCCTGCCCACACCTAATCTGTTTACAGGGATGCAAAATGGACATGGGCCGATGGAGTTTGTCAGCGTGCAGGATATGGCAAAATCGGCCGAAATGTGTCTCCATCTCGTGCAGCTTTGGGCCGAGCAAAACTAGCCTGTATAGCGGCCGAAAATAATTGCCGCATTCTGCCCACCCAACCCAAACGCATTGCACATCACGACCTGTGGATTGGCTTCACGTGGTGCGTTGACCACGTAATCTAAGTCACAATCGGTATCGGGATTTTCGTAGTTATGGGTTGGCGGCAGGATGCCCGTTTCTAATGCCTTCAGGCAAAATATCGACTCAATCGCTCCTGCTGCGCCCATTGCATGACCTGTGAGCGACTTTGTACTGCTGATTGGTGGGGCAGCATCGCCAAATACCGCTTTGACCGCCTCCGTTTCCCCCTTGTCGTTGAGCGGTGTAGAGGTTCCGTGCGCGTTGATGTAGTCAATGCTTGGCACATTTGTCGCAGTCGCAGACGCTTGTCGCGCCCACTTCATGGCGCGAATTGCGCCCGTCGAGTCGGGATGTGGAATTGCCATGTGATAGGCGTCGGATGCGCTGGCATAGCCGAGATATTCGCCATAGATTTTCGCGCCACGTGCAATTGCATGATCGAGCCGCTCCAGCACGACAATCCCTGCCCCTTCTGCCAAGACAAATCCTTCACGCGCGGCATCAAATGGACGACTCGCTCGTTCGGGTGCGTCGTTGTAGCTCGTTGGCATGGCGCGCATCGCACAGAAGCCGGCCATAATGCCATCGGTAACGGTTGCATCTGCCCCACCCGCAAAGACGAGATCGGCCGATCCGCGTCGAATCAATTCTGCCCCTTCCCCAATTGCCTGCACGCCCGCACTGCACGCCGCAACCTGTGTCCCGATTGCGCCCATCGTTTGGGCGTAGAGGCTGACGTGATGGCTGACCATGTTGGGCAATGTCGCGGGCACGGCAAAGGGGCTGATCTTTGTCCAGCCGCGCTGGTCGTAAATGCGGATTGCATCGGTGCTTATATCAAAACCGCCAATTGCCGTCCCCATCATCACCCCCGTGCGCTCGGGATCGGTTGCATGTTCAGGCAGACCCGCGTCCGCTTGTGCCTCACGCAACGCAGCGATGGCGAGTTGGGAAGCCCGACTCATGCGGCGTGACTCTTTGCGATTGATGAATTGGGTCGGGTCAAAATTGCTGACTTCCCCCGCAATCTGTGTCGGCAGGTCAGACGGATCGAAGAGGGTAATTCGGCCGATTCCGCTGCGCCCGTTCAACAGCGACTCCCAACTTTCTTTTACGCTCAATCCAACTGATGTAACCGCCCCCATGCCCGTAATAACAACTCTCTTTTCCATTCTCACCCCACGCCTCAATTATCCGGCCGATTCATGAATAACAACGCCACGAATTGCCTCTAATACATTGCCCTGTACCGCTCGCCGTGCTTGACCAATCGCGTTTTTTACAGCGATTGCACTACTGCTACCATGCCCGATGATAACGATCCCATTCACGCCTAGCAAGGGCGCACCGCCGACTTGTTCGGAACTCATTTGTGCGCGGACTTGGTCGAAGGCGGGACGTGCCAGAAGGCCGCCAATTTTGGTGCGTGTGCTGCTGTAGATCGCGTCGCGCAGTTCGCCGAGGAGCAGGCGGGCGATGGCTTCGGCCGATTTCAGCATCACGTTCCCCGTAAATCCATCGGTGACACCAACATGCGCCGCACCCCCAAAAAACTGTTTTGGCTCCAAACTGCCGATAAAGTTGATCGGTAACTCCTTTAGCAGTTCAAATGCTTCCTGCACGAGTAGACTCCCCTTTCCGTCCTCCTCCCCATTCGAGATAATCCCGACCTTCGGATTGGCAATCCCCTCAACCTTTTCCATATACAAACTGCCCATCAGCCCAAATTGCGCCAAAAATTCAGCCTTGACATCGGCATTCGCGCCACCGTCGATCAGCAGTGGAAAGTTTGGCACAGGAAAACGCACGCCAAGGGCAGGACGTTTGATGCCGCGAATGCGTTTAAGCGTGTGCAGGGTTGCCACAGCCAAAACCGCCCCCGTGTTGCCAGCGGTGACAAACGCATCGGCCGAACCTGCTTTCACCAAATTCATCCCGACATGCATAGACGACTGCTTTTTCTGGCGCGAGGCGACGGCGGGCTTGTCGGTCATCGTGATTGCCTCTGGGGCATGGACAACTTCGATTGGGAGATTAGCGGTGTCGTGTTGGGCGAGTTCGGCCGAAATTAATCGCTCATCCCCAACCAGCACAATCGTATCCCCCCACTCCCGCGCAGCCAGCACCGCGCCCGCCACATCTGGACGCGGATTCTCATCACTTCCCATCGCATCAACAACTATTTTCAGCATAAAATTCCATAGCACGTTGCCAACTTTTGGCGCGTTAACAACGCTGATCTTCCCAATTATGGCACTTTTCTGCTATATTCAAACCAAAATGGAGAAATCAACTTGACCACTGAAGTCGTCGTCATCAACCGTGATGCGGTCGCACTTGCCGCAGACAGCGCAGCCTCCTCCGTCACAGGTATCCACAAATTCGCCAACAAGCTATTTGGACTCGTCCACGATTGGCCGATTGCGCTGATGGTATACAGCTCCGCCTCGTTTATGGGAATGCCGTGGGAGGTGCTGATCCACGGGTATCGTGAGCGCGTCGCCGAGTTTGAGCAGTTTCGCACACTGGATGAATGCGCCGCCGATTTCATCACCTATTTGGGCGAAATCGGCCGAACCCCACCCGTTGCGGCGTTGCAATCCCACTACTTTACAACGTTGAGCAACCGCTTCTACTATCGCATTCGGCTCAACTTTGACAATGAGATCAAGCTGCGTTTTGCGATGAAGAATCCGCCCACCCCACAAGATGTGAGCGAGATTTTTGCCCAATATATTGAGGAGGCGATTGCCGAAATTGATCAACTGCCCGATGCCGTCGGCATTCCCGCCACCCATCCCGAACGTATTTTGGTTGAAGCGAAGTCCGCCTTAAATGATGCGCTCGATGCCGTCTTTGAGCGGTTGCCGCTCTCAACTGCACAGCGCAATGCCTTGTTGATGGGTGCGGCAAAAATCTTCGCCAAAGATTTGACCGATCATCCCCTGCGTGAATATACGGGGTTGGTGTTGGCGGGATTTGGATCGGCCGATGTTTTCCCATGCTGTCGCGCCTATCAAATCGAAGGGATGGTGTTCGATGCGCTGCGCTATCGCGAGGCGGCGCATCAAAGCTATCAATACACACCCGCAAAGGGCCCACGCATCATCCCCTATGCTCAGGCGGACGTGGTTCTCTCCTTCCTGTTTGGTGTGCATGAAGGATTTGAAGAGGAGTTATGGGAGGAGATCGATCAACTGTTTGGCAATGATCTCAGTGAGCAGATTGAGGGTCTTTCTGATTTGCAACAGGCGCAAATCAACGAGTGGCGCATCGAGCAGGTGGCGAAATTGCGCGACAAAATGAAACGGTATCAGCGCAATGTCTATATCGATCCCTTCATGAAGGCGATTCGTTTTGCCCATCGCAAAGAGTTGGGGGAGTTGGCGCGGGCTTTGGTCGATATAACATCGTTGAGAAGGCGATTTTCGGCCGATGCAAAATCAGTCGATGGCCCAACCGATGTTGCCGTTATCAGCAAAAAAGATGGGTTGATTTGGCTCAATCGCAAGCAGTACTTTGATGAGTCACTCAATCCGCACTTCTTTACGCGCTATCAAAAATAACATACAATGAATTTGTGAAGACGAATTTGGGGCAGTCCCCCGCGAATATGGGAGTATCAACGATGCCACGTAGTAGCTTGTTGGAGAAGGTCATGACCGACCCGATACGAAAAGATCAAAAGTTTGCCTCTTATGAGGAGTTTAAACGCACATTTTTCCCCAATGCGTTTCAGCAAGAAGAGGTGCAGGTCAATCATGAAATCACAGAAGAACAAGCGCAACGGCTGCGTCAGGTCATGATCGACTGGTCACAAAACTTTTTCAGCGAAGAACTTTGATCGTCTAAAAACGTAAAACAAAAGCGGCGCACCAATTGTGCGCCGCTTTTGTTTTATATCAGTTGTGTGAAGACTATCTAACGACTTTTTCCAAACAGTTCACGCACGATAATGTTGCGCTGAATTTGACTCGTCCCTTCGTAGATTTGGAAAATTTTCGCGTCGCGCATCAGCTTTTCGACGGGATATTCGCTCATGAAGCCATAGCCGCCAAATACTTGCACGGCGTCCACGGCGATTTTCATGGCGTGATCGGCCGAAAATGCCTTTGCAAAGGAGGCGATTTTTGTCGCGGGTGTTCCCTGATCCACCAGCCAAGCTGACTTATGGGTCAACAGGCGTGCCGCTTCGACGTTCATTGCCATATCCGCAATCATGTGACCAATCGCCTGATGCTGGAAGATTTGTTTGCCAAAGCTTTCACGCTCTTTCGCATAGCGAATACATTCGTCGAGCGCACGCTGTGCCAGCCCGATGGCCCCAGCCGCCGTTCCGGGTCGGCTTTTGTCAAACACCTTCATTGCAATTAAAAAGCCCATGCCTTCGCTGCCCAACAACTTTTCGTCGGGGATAAAGACATCTTCAAAGATTACGCCTGCCGTGCTGCTGGCATGTTGACCGAGTTTGTCAAATGGCTTTGTGACGCTGACCCCTTCTGTGTCGCGGTCAACGATAAAACCACTCATTCCCTTATGTTTCTTCTCCCTGTCGGTGTAGGCGAAAACGGTATAAAAGCTGGCTTCAGGCGCACCCGTGATAAACGTTTTGCGCCCGTTGATGATGTACCCACCATCGACTTTACGGGCGTTGGTCTTGATGCCCGCAACATTAGAACCCGCTTCTGGTTCCGTCACGCAGTAAGCCGCAAGTTCCCCATCGGCAATCCTGCCGCCATACGCTTCTTTATGCGCTTCTGACCCCGCGATAAGAATGGGCAACCAGCCCAGCCCTGTTGCGGAGATCGCGGTCGAGACGCCTGTGCAACCCCATGCCAGCTCTTCGCCGACGAGTACCTCTTCAAATAGCGAAAGTCCCAATCCGCCATATTGCTCTGGCACGTTCATTGAGGTCAGCCCAAGCTCTTGTGCCTTTTTGATAATCGGCCATGGGAATTCATGCGTTTTATCAAAATGTTCGGCCGCAGGGGCAATTTCGTTGCGGGCAAAATCGCGGGCAAGCTGCTGGATTTCGCGCTGTTCATCAGTCAAACCAAAACTGGTTCCAATCATCTATCACTCCTCTTCAATAATTTCAGCCTCGATAATATCGGCCGAACTCTCACTCGGAATTGCAGGCAGACTCTTTGGCTCCATTAAAATGGCGGCCTCGCCCGTTTCAATTTCTTCCTCTGTCTCTTCTTCAACGACAAGGGTGGGTTGTTGCTCAATTGGTGCCACTGGCGCTGGACGTGGTGCAGGTTCAGGCGCTTTTTCAACGACTGGCGGCACGTAATGTTCGGGATCTTCCGCACGAGGCAGGTCAATCGTCAACACACCATCCGCTTGACCACTATCGATCATGGCGCGACGGTCGATCTGTTTGGTTTCCGCAAGGGGACCTTCCACCAAGACGCGCGAGAGATAGAACGAATCAACGCGCCCCTCTTCATCCAAAATAACATCACCAATCGTGCCGACTCGCGTGCCACCCGGTGTGTCCACATCGCGCCCTTCGAGGTCGTTCAGTCGGATCCACTGTTCAGCTTCAGTCAACATTTTATTGTCGGTCAAGGCAGAAGCCGTTTTGATCAACACTGCATCAATCCCAAACACGACGACCGCATCGACGGGAACGATGAGCGATTTACGGCGAATCAGCCCTTCTTTTCCCAAGAAAATGCCGATCATGCGGGAGAGATCGGCCGAAAAATAGACATCCTTTACCTGACCGACGACGCGGCCTTCATCAATTGAAACGACAGATTTGTTTACGAGGTCTTTGCTAAGTCTCATGGGATTTAGTGGCTAGTGGCTAGTGGCTTGTAGCGAGTAAAAAGGTTTTTTACTCGCAATTTGCGACTGACACTAAAATAATTCTTATCACGACAATCCTTATCGCATGATAAGTAAACATTATACGCAGTGCGTCAATTAAGATCAACGAAACGGGGTTGACCATTAGCGAGAGCAAATGCTCCGCTTGATTAACTGAATCATACATCGGTTCGGACATTCTCAACACCTAACCTGTCATACAGAAATAGCTCCAATAGCTATCCCTCATTTCGCAAGCTATAATCAGCCGTATGCTCGATAAAATAGAACAAGTTGCCCAACGATTTGAGGCCATCGATCATCAGATGGCAGATCCCGCGATTACGGCCGACTATGAAAAGTTGACCGCACTCGCTCAAGAACGCTCTGACATAGAGCCGCTCGTCCGCACCTATCGCAAGCACCAGTCGCTTTCGCAAGAGCTCGTCGAAGCCCGCGAGATGGTCGCGCTTGAGGACGATGCGGAGATGGTCGAAATGGCGCAGGCCGAAGTCAAGACGCTTGAAACCAAGTTGGAAAAGCTCGAAGATAAGATGGTGCGCCTGCTCATTCCAAAAGACCCGCGTGACAAACGCAACATCTTTCTCGAAATTCGCGCCGGGGCAGGCGGGGACGAGGCAGGCATTTTTGCGGCCGATCTTTTCCGCATGTATACGCGCTATGCTGAAAATCACGGCTTCAAAGTTCAGCTGATGGACGAGAACTCGACGGGAGTGGGCGGCTATAAAGAGGTAATTGCGGCGATCAAGGGAGATGGCGCATTTTCGCGCTTGAAATTCGAGAGCGGTGTCCATCGCGTGCAGCGCGTTCCCGTCACCGAATCGCAAGGGCGCATCCATACCAGCACCGTCACGGTCGCTGTGATCCCAGAGTTAGATGCGGTCGATGTGACGTTGGACGAAAATGATCTTGAGATCAAGGCGGAATTTTCGGCCGGGCCGGGCGGTCAGCACATGCAGAAAAATGCGACGGCGGCGCGTGTCATTCATAAGCCGTCGGGATTGATGGTCAAAATTCAGTCTGAGCGCAGTCTGTCACAGAATAAAGAGTTGGCAAAGGCGATCATTCAGGCACGTTTGCAAGAGATGGAAGAGGAGAAGCAGAACGCGGAATTATCGGCCGATCGAAAATCCCAAGTAGGCAGCGGCGACCGATCTGAAAAAATCCGCACCTACAACTATCCCCAATCCCGCGTTACTGACCACCGCATCAACTACACCAGCTACAATCTGCAATCGGTCATCGACGGTGATCTGCATCCCTTCATCGAAGCCCTGACCATCGCTGACGAAACGGCAAAATTGTCGGCATTGCAAGAAAGTTAGCCCATCGGGTTCGCATGGGAAGGATGTACTCGCCTTTCTTTATAGACAGTTCGCGTTTATTTGCGTTTCAATCATATGTCCATGATACGCGGCCTTTACTTTGAACAGTTTGTCATTGGCCTAACCGCCACATCTCCCTCCCGCACCATCACCGCTGCGGACATCATGGCGTTTGCCAACCTCTCAGGCGACTTCAACCAAGTCCACACCGACGCTGAATTTGCCAAAACTACTCAATATGGACAGCGCATTGCGCATGGCCTATTGATACAGTCAATCGCGAGCGGTCTTATCATTCAAACTGGTGTATTGGAAGGGACGGTCGTCGCCTTCCGCGAGATGACGTGCAAGTTCTCCGCGCCTGTTTTTATTGGGGATAGCATTCGGGTCACACTGGAAGTTGTTGAAACGAAGGCGATGCGTCGGTTAAACGTCGGGAACGTTTTGGTGCAGTTTCGCGTTATTAAACAAGACGATACAATTGTACAACGTGGTGACTGGCGATTCTTGGTCAAACTGCGCCCGACGACATGAACGAAAACGACGAACTCGAACAACCAGACGATCAGCCAACGATAGATATTGAGGGGGAAGCGTTAGATGATGCGGAAGAGACGGCCGCAGCGTTGCCGCCTGTCGACGAGCCGACCGTCACGATTACGCTCGACGAGCTGTTTAGTCACGACAATCCCGTTGTCAACGACGATGATGGAGACACGCTGCCGCCGCGTCCTGTCATGACGGCGCGTCCACTGCCTGATCCAGACGATGAGAACACGCCGTCCGCACCGTTGCCACCCATCGTCAATCCGCAGCAGCCCAAACCCGCCACGTTGCGCCCCGCCAACGATAATCCGTCTGGTTCGCCGACATCGCCGCGTCCCCGCTTTAATCCGCCGCCAACGGCTGAAGATATACAGGCAACTGTCGTGAATCCACGCACAGCTCTCCCGCATCGTGATCCAAATGCCGCGAAAGTGGAAGAGATCCGCCGCCGCCGTGCGCGTCAGCGAGCACAACAAGCGACCCCACCACCAAGACCAGAAGACGACCAGATTACACGTGTCTCGACGCGGCAGACGCGGCGTGAACTGCCCGCACAGGCAACCGTTGTCGCACCGCCAATTCGTGAGGAGCCCGTTGTTCCCAAGCGCGTGGTCATCCCGCCTTACCAAGCAAAGAAGAAACGCACCGCAACGGGTTGTATTGCCAATGCGTTTATCATTACCTTTCTACTTCTATTGTTCGGTTTCATTATTGGCATTGCGGGGTTGGCGATTGGCTATGTGACGATTGCCAGCGATCTGCCTTCCGTGACCGAACTGCGCAGTCGTGCCAGCAACTTTGAGACGATCTTTATCTATGATGCGAACGGTGACTTGCTCTATTCGGTTGCTGATCCAAATGAGGGCAATCGCACCTATGTCCCGCTTTCCCAAATCGACCAAGATTTAATCGACGCGACGATTGCGACGGAGGACGCAGATTATTGGACAAATCCCGGTTTTGCCCCACGTGCGATTGCGCGTGCGGCCTATACAGTCGTCTTTTCAGGCGCAATTGCTGGTGGTGACATCACAGCGGCAGGTGGTGCAAGTACCATCACGCAGCAGTTGGTCCGCGCGACCCTGCTCGATGAGGATGAGCGCGGAACGCAAAGCGTGCGGCGTAAGCTACGTGAGATTATCCTAGCGGCCGAATTGAGCCGCGTGGAGACAAAAGAGACGATTCTTGAGCTTTATCTCAACCAAATCTATTACGGCAATCGCGCCTATGGGATTGAAGCCGCCGCCCGCACCTATTTCCGTAAATCGGCCGCTGACCTCACGCTTGCCGAAGCTTCCCTTCTCGCAGGACTGCCGCAAGCACCAGCCCTCTGGGATCCAATTTCTGCCCCCGAATATGCGACTGGCCGACAAAGCGAAGTGCTGTTCTTAATGAGTAGAGCGGGTTACTACACAATCGAAGCAGCGCAGTCGGCTCTCAATGAAGGGATCGCTTACAAAATTCAGCCCCCCACCGCCAGCATTCGCTATCCGCACTTCACGCTTGGCGTGTTGCAGCAGCTTGAAAACATTTATGGCTCGCAGGAGATCTACGGGGCGGGTTTCCGTGTTTACACGACGATCCGCCCAGATGTGCAGGAGTTAGCGGAGCAGACATTGACTTCACAGCGCGGCAATATTCAGGGTTGGGGTGCCAACAATGCGGCGATGGTCGTGTTGGATGCACAATCGGCCGAAATTCTCGCCCTCGTCGGCTCACTCGACTATCGCGATGAAGCGATTTCAGGCCAAATCAACATGGCGCGTGTCCCACGTCAACCCGGCTCAACCATCAAGCCCTTTGTCTATCTAGCGGGTATGGAGCGCGGTTACACCCCTGCCAGCTTGTTCTGGGATGTTGAAACGGCATTTCCTGATGGCGCAAATCCAGCCTATATTCCGAAGAATTACGACAACGAATTTCATGGGCCGATGTTGCTGCGCACCGCGCTTGCCAACTCCTATAACATTCCCGCCGTTAAAGCTCTTGAATTTGTCGGCGTGTGCAACTTCATTAATCGCGCCAATGCGTGGGGGTTGACGCTGACCGATGATGGCTGCGTCGAGACGGGCGCACCGCGCAACTTTGGTCTTGCCCTCTCGCTCGGTGGTGGCGAAATTAGTCCGCTGCAAATGGCGGGTGCGTTTGGGATGTTGGCAAATGGGGGTCGTGTGCAGACTCCCGCGTCGATTCAGCGGATTGTCGATAAAAATGGGCAGACCGTGTTTAGCAATGGGCAACCAACGGGGGATACGGCATTACAGGCGGTGGCTGTTGAGGGAATTTCGGCCGATCATGCCCACTTACTCACCAGCATTCTTAGCGACAACAACGCCCGCATCCCTGAATTCACCGCCAACAACCTGCTCAATCTACCCGGCCACAATGTCGCCGCCAAAACGGGAACGAGTGGCACAAACGAATTTGACGTGCGCGATGCATGGACAATTGGCTATTCACCCGAGATCGTCACCGCTGTCTGGGTCGGCAACACCGACAACTCACCGCTCAATAACGCCGCATCGGGCTACCGTGTCGCATCTCCTATCTGGAATCAATTCATGATGGCATATCTCGCCAATCGCCAGCCCGTCACCTTTCAGCGCCCCACGAGCGTTATCGAACGTGAAATCTGTGCCGATTCAGGTGTCACCGTCACGCCAAATTGCCCCAATCGCAAAACGGAACTGTTCAGCATCGCGCAACCTCCACTACCGCCCGAAGACCATTTCATTCGCAGCGTTACGGTTGACCGCTGGACGTTGCGCCGCGTCACCGAATTTTGTAACGACGAAGAACAGTTTTCTATCAGCGATTTTAATTTGTTGGTTGATGGCTCTACGCCTGAAATGCAGCAGCGTTATGCAGGTGCCGTAGTGCGTTGGTTAGAGGGCAGCGGCCGCTGGTGGGCAAACAACTATGGTGTGACCTTTCCCGTCCAGCAGACATCGCTCCTCGTGACCGACGGTTGTGAACCCGGCACACAGCGACCACAAGCCCTCATTCAGCAGCCGCTACAAAACGAAACGCTCGATCAACCCTTTATTCAAATTGGCGGTATCGCCAACGCGCCGGGTTTTGGCGGTTATCAGCTGGAATATGGATTTGGTGCAGAGCCGACGCAATGGTTCCCCATCGGCGGTTTTGAGTCAAACGTCCAAACAGGTGGACGTTTGGGTGTTTGGGACACCAGCACCGTTCCCAATGGTGGCATCATCACCTTGCGCCTGCTTGTCTTTGGCCCCGACAATCCCTACACGAGCAATGTCGTTGACCGTCCGCGCAAAGAGGCGCGGATTGTCGTCAATCTCATCAAACCAACCGCTGTCCCACTGCCAACCGACACGCCAACTCAAATCCCAACCAACACACCTGTCGTCGTCACCGCAACCCCAATTCCATCCACGCCGACCCCGATTGTCGTCACCGCAACCCCCATCGTGCCAACCGACACGCCCATCGTCGTCATCGCTACTGACACGCCTATTATCGTCACGCCAACCGACATCCCCCTCATCCCAACCGAAACCCCTGAACTGCTCCCCCCTTCTACTCGCGTCCCGACTTCAACACCGTATCCATAAAATATTCACGGCTCTCTGAGCATTCATGGGGTAAAGGTTCGGGAAATCCAATTCCCGAACCACAGAGTGGGTATGTATCGGGAATGTCGCTCCGCGACCTTGCGGCATGGATTTCCCGATACCATCGCGCCAACCACACCATTCCTCAAAGAGCTATATTCAAGGGAATCTAACAACCATCAAGTTCCACGATTAGGAATATTTCGATCATATGATCGAAGAATTCGGAAACTCAGATCATCCGATCTAGGTGGGAAAGGTGAGTTTGATCAATAAGTCCCGTTGCGGCGGGTTTCCTCTTGACGCAGGGATCACGATGCGTTATCGTTTAGATGGGATACTGTTGTACTTTCCCACTAGAAATTATGAGCAAGCAATCTTTACTTGATAACTATGTGGGCGTAGACGAAGTAGCGGAACGGTTGAACATTCATCCCGAATCGGTACGGCGTCTCATTCGTCAAGGAAAATTGCCCGCAATCAAATTTGGCAACAAATGGCTAGTGGAACGCGCAACACTCGAACAGTACGCGAGCCACTATGACCCAAGACCGGGCAATAAGGCAACACTTTTGTAACTTCAGATTTTAGATTTTGGATTTTGGACTTCAGAGGTAACGAATCGTAAATCGTAAATCGTAAATCGTAAAATTTTTGTTATGCAGCGATCTCCAGATTTAAATAATTTCGCACGTATCCGAGTGGTAGGTGCGGGAGGTGGTGGCAGTAATGCCGTCAACCGCATGATAGAGTCAGGCGTGGGTGGCGTGGACTTCATAGCGGTCAATACCGATGCACAAGCGTTGTTGCTTTCCGAAGCAACAACGCGCGTGCAGATCGGTGAAAAGTTAACGCGCGGCCTCGGCGCAGGTGGTAGTCCAGAGACTGGAGAGAAAGCGGCGCAGGAATCGGCCGAAGAGCTATCCCAAGTTCTCAAAGGATCGGACATGGTGTTCGTGACGGCGGGAATGGGGGGTGGCACAGGCACAGGTTCTGCGCCGATCATCGCTGAAGTTGCACGGGCGGCTGGGGCGTTGACGATTGGTGTGGTCACAAAGCCGTTTACCTTTGAGGGGACACGGCGCATGAAATCGGCCGATGCGGGACTCGCCAAGCTCGCGGAACACGTCGATACACTGATCATCATTCCCAACGACCGTTTGCTCGAACTCGCTGATCGTCGGCTCTCTTTAGCCGACTCCTTCGGAATGGCTGATGACGTATTGCGTCAAGGTATTCAAGGTATAAGTGAATTGATTACCGTGCCGGGTTTAATCAATCTCGACTTTGCCGATGTACGCACAATCATGTCATCGGGCGGTGCCGCGCTTATGGCTGTTGGCGAAGGAAATGGTGAGGAACGAGCAAGACAGGCGGCCGAACAAGCGATCAATTCGCGTTTGCTCGATGTGTCGATTGATGGGGCAAAAGGTATCCTCTTCAACGTCACGGGTGGCAGTGATTTGAGCTTGTTTGAGGTAAACCAAGCGGCGCAAATTATCCGCGAGACGGCGCATCCCGATGCGAACGTCATTTTTGGTGCGGTCATCGATCCGAAGATGAACGACCGTTTGCGGATTACAGTCATTGCGACGGGATTTGAAGGCGGAAGCCGCCGCGCACCCGTCCCACGCCGCGCAGAATCATTCGCCACGGGGTCGGCTCGCCAACCGCTCCCGCAACGCGAAAGTCCGCCTCCGACACCGCCGCTGCGTGAAACGACGCGACGCACGGAGGAGCGGCCAGAGCCAAAGCTGGATTCGGAGAATATCGACATTCCCGCATTCTTGCGACGGCGTTAGTCACTGTATTTTGTCTCTTCTGATAAACGATCCCCTGCACAGCAGGGGATTTTTATTTCCCATAAATCACGGCTCACCGCTCTTGGTATCTGTGCTGTGAAGTGAGAAGTGTGACTTGATTTGCAGATGGAATGTGATTTATCTGTGCATTTGACACGGGAGATTGTGTTAGAATGATGGAAATGCAATCAAGGAGCAAATCGCATGGCAAGACATCAAGTTACAGGATACAAGACACTCATTTATGGCAAAGAAGAAGGGCGCGATGTGGGCGCGATCATTCACCTCTATAGCGAGGGCAAAATCATCGGCTCATGTGCGTTTTATACCACACGCCAAGTCCCCGTCACCTACAAAAGTGGCACACGTTTTTTTGTGACATTCCCGATTGATCGCTACGCTGACGTCATCGACCTTCTCCGCAATGAAGACCCTGTCTACGCAAACTTCAATGAAGCGCGTGGGCAAGGATATTTGGCGACGGATGAAGAGGAGACGGGCGAAGGGGAATAGCAGTGAACGATTTAACCGTTCACTGCTCACTGTTCACTGGCGAACTGAAATTGCGTGACTGTCCGACCGCCCCCACTGTGCGGGGTTGTACATCGCCTCGGCGATGGTGGGGAGGGCGACGAATTCACCTGTGCGAGTGGCGCGGGCGCGGTAGGATAAAGTGAGGGTTCCGTCGGCATCCCATTGGGTGAGGAAGAAGGTGACGCGGTCGCCGTGAATTTCCCTGTAGGTGTATTCGCGTCTGGGGCGATTGTAGGGATCGTAGCTGCCATCGGCCGATCCCACCGTTACATTATCCAACTCCTCATTCAACGGCTCAAGCCCGCCGGGTAACGCATCTTCAATCAGCAAGTAATGAACCGGCTCATCCGAGCTGAGTTCCAGCGTCACTTCTATCAATTCGCCTTCTGTAAATTCAGTTTGGTCTGCATCATTTTCAAGCGAACGATAGGTGCGCGTGACGTTGATTGTGCCAGCTGAGTCGATGACCTCGCGGGCGAGATAGTCGCGCTGATTGACGATGTAGTAGAGTGGTTTATCGCCCGATTGATGGATGGTGAGGATTCCAGAGGTGGGGAGATTTTCGGCCGAAATTACCACTGTCCCCCGCACCGTATCCCGATCCAATACCCCTTCCGCCACAACTTCCCCATCAATTTCAACTGTGTAAGTCGTGTCGTACTCCTCATCCATCTGCAACGCGATCAGATAATCACTCAACCCAAGAATGGCGTAGGACGTTTCGTTTGTCGTTCCCCAACCGTTTTGTTTGCGTCTTGACATCAAGAACTGCACCGTCCCAAACATCAACTCATTGTCAGGATCAAGCTGGCTCATGGCACTCAGGATAAACGCGGTTGTGCGAACACGCGAGGCCATCGTTTTGCGCTCGTAATAACCATCGCCAACACCCGTATTCCATGATACGTTGCCACTGGTTGCTGAAATAGCTGCGCGGTCTACAATTTCTGCCAGCAACGTTTCAGCTTGTGCGACATCCCCACTATTTGCGAACGCCAGCGTTAACGCGGTTTTGCTAAACAGATCGAGTTCTGCATCAAGCAGTCCGCGCATCGATTCGAGTTCACCTGCATCGACGAGTGAAAGGCTGTAAAGTGCATAAGCGCGAGTGCGAACGTCCATGCTGGGCAGGGCGTTTTGCAAATAGCTGACGGCGTTGTTGATCACTTCGGCCGAAACCTCATAATCCGCATCTTGAATCAGCGCCAATCCAAACAGCACCCACGCCGATTGATAGTGGTCGCTCGGATCGCTGTACCACCAGCCCCAGCCGCCGTCGCTATGCTGGAAGCCGTAGAGACGCTGGAGGCTGGCGTTGATTTTTTCGTCAAGTTCGGGGTCAGTCCCAGCGACACCAAGCTGTGTAAAGGCGCGGCTGACGACCGCATTGGGCAAGGCGCGGCTCATCGTCTGTTCAACACAGCCATAGGGATAGCCTGTCAAATATTCTAGCCCTTCGAGAATCGTTCCCGCGATAGAGCGGCTCAGGTCGATTTCGATGGTGCTGGAAGGGAGCGCGTCAGCAGGTTTCTCGATATTTTGCTCAAATATCGCATCCCCTTGTAACGTTCCAACCCACGTTTCTGCATCCAACACAGCTAGTGGCGCAATCGTCAGCGGCATTTCAACCGCATCGACAACGTCACCATCGGCCGCCGCGCTGATAACCAGCGTCACCTCACCTTCTGCTTCTGCCACAATGCCCCAGCCGACAATGCGCTTTTCATCCGCTGCAAGGGTGATAAGAATGGGTTCGACAGGCTCACCCAACAGGGCATCCCACGTTGCATTGAGTGCCAGCGTGATCTCTTCGCCGCTGATATTTTGGATGAGCGTTGAAAGCTCAAAGCTGTCCCCCGCCGTGACGGTGCGCGGCAGTAGGGGCTGAACGCGCACGGGTTGCGTCGTTGTGATGAAGGCGGTTATTTCGCCAACTTGGGTTGTCAACGTCGTGGCGCGTGCGGTCAGGCGAAACTGCGTCAGGCTATCGGGCAGCGTGAGCGGAATGATTGCGAACCCGTTGGTATCTGTTTCGATGTTTGGCAGCCAGAGAGCCGTATCGGGGAAGTCGCTACGTGGCGTGAATTCACCCCCGCCATCGCCGCCCCCACCACCGCGACCGCCGCCGCCAAACAGATAGCGCATCGGTTGATAGCTGTCAAAGGTGGCGACACCGTGTTCGCGTTCGTAGTAGAACGCTTCGAACAGGGGTCTGGAGAGGTCTTCGCTGAGCGTGAAAATCGCCTCATCGACAACGGCGAGGGAAAGTTCGGCCGAAACTCCCACCCCGTTCTCATCCGTCACGCGAACCGTCGCCGTCATCGCCTCACGCGGCGCATACGTTTGTTGATCTGTCTCAATCGACACGTCGAGCCGCTTGTTGATAGGCGCAACGGCAATCTCAACCGTTGCAATTCGCAAATCTGCATCATCGGCGGCAGGGAAATAGTAAGGCGTATCATTGTCCACAAGCGATGTGTCGATCGGTTCCCATGCGGCGAGTGAGACAAAGACGTTCGGCGTGTCGGTCGTTTCAAGCGGCAGTTCGAGCAGCGTGATGGGCGCAGTCAAACGCACAAGCTGTTCGCGCCGCACCGTGCCGCGCTCAACGGTCAGCAATCCATAGCCATCAAACGTCGTTTCAGCGAGCAGTTGCACCGTTTCATCGGCCGAATAGCTCTCCTTATCCGCCTGTATCGAAAAATCATTGTCACTTGTTCCGAACCAGCGGCTTGAATCGTCGTTATAAATGTAGAACCAGCGACTGTACCTGACCTCATTGCCAAAATCATCGGTCAGTAATCCCTGAACCTGATAGGAACCGTACCCTGATTCCAGCGTGAGCGTGCCTGAAAAATCGCCGTTTTCATCGGTCACGACCTCGACTGTTTGCAGCGGTTCGCCACTATCCAGTTGAAAATACCGATACCGCCCGACAACCAGTTCGATTTGGCGATTTGCGACGGGTTGTTCGTGAATGTCGCGGACGCTGCCCGTGATCTCGATGGGTTCGTTGGCGCGGAAAAAGTAGTTGTCGATGTTGAAGTCGAGCAGTTCGCCCGCTTCATAGACCAAAACGCGTAATGTGCCAGCCACGTTTTGGTTGCTGCCATCGTTGACATCGGCTTGGATCAGGTAGGGTGTGCGCTGTACGCCTTCGCTATACCAACCTTGATTTTGATCAGTCTCCCAGTCGCTTGTATCGAATGTGACGCGAATTTGTCCGTCTTCGTCAGTTGTCTCTTGACTTGACGTTCGTTCATACCAATAGTCGTTATAGAGATAGCTTTGATCCTCGAAATCCCAGTAATAACTGCTATATCCACGCAGCGCGGCAACTTCCGTTTTGGCATTTCGCACGGGTTCGCCTAAGAAGTAGTTGCTGTCGATAGTGACGGTGAGCGGTTGTCCGACGACGATGCGCGTGACATCGGCCGAAAGATCAACTCGATAGTCAGGCTTGCGATAATCTTGAACTTTGAATATCTGTTGCATCGAGCCACCAAGCGCGTTGACGATGATGGAGTAATCGCCCAACATTGCGCCTTCGGCGAGGGTGAAATCGGCCGAAACAGCCCCATACGCATTCGTCTCCAATTCCAACGTTCGCACAATGTTTTTGCGCGGATCGCGGAACTGCACCGTGACAGGCGTGCCTTCTGCTGGCAAGCCCAAAATCGCATCCTCATCAGCGCGGATAACGGCTTTGAAATTGACCTTTTGGGCGGGGCGGTAGATCGGCCGATCTGTCCAAACAGCGGCCGACATCGTTCGCGCCGTATTGTTTGACCTTCCCCACCATCCCCAATAGCTGTAACCTGACTGCCAATTGGAATCAAAACCCGTCAAAATAACGGAGTCGCCATGTTCTGCAACGACAACCGCAGCCGCTCCATCAACGGTCGTTTGATACAAGCCGTTCACGTCGGTTGTCCCGCTGACAAGTAGCCCGTTGTTGCTGTCATAAACGCGAATCGTTACGTTTGCAGTTGGCTCGCCGTCGGGGTCGGCAACCCATGCCGTGACTTGATCCCCCGCGCTTTTTGCCAACAGCCCAAACTCGCCCATCTGCACGACGAGCATATCTTGCACAATATCTTCAAGCACCACTTCTAACACATAGATGCCGCTTTCGACATCTGCGGGCAACATCGCTTCTGTAAGCGTCCCGCCAGTCGGTGTGCCATCCAAATCTATCAGTTCCCCACCGTTCCACTCGCGTACAAGCGTTAATTTAGACACATCAAACAGGTCGGGTTGAACTTGATAGACATTAAATAACGATAGGTGGTGTTCTTCAACGCTTGGGTTTTGATTTTGCCGCGCCATAAAGTTTTCAAGCGGCAGTGCGTAGAGCTTATAATTGATCTCTTCAGGTAGGACGCGCGTTCCCGTAAACTGGATGGCGCGGCGACTATTGGTGTCCAGCGTCTGCACTCGTGCGCCATAACCAAACGTAATATCACTGTCGCGCTGTGTCGTGGCAAACTCAACCACGTATGGCTCAGTTAAAGTTTTCTCGTCCCTTACGCTGCGGGCAGAGTCATCAATGGTGAAGGTGTAGCTGGTGTTGCTGGGAAAGTATATTTTGTCGGGCGTAAAGACGAGCGTGTAATCGTCACTAAAGCTGACCGTGCCGCTGACAGCAGGGGTGAGCGAGAAGGCGGCTGCGGTTGCGGCTTGATCCATCGGCCGATCAAACCCCACCGTAATCGTCAATTCAGGATCAACGCGCCCCCGCAATGTGGATGGATTGGTATACACAATCGCTGGCTGGCTGGTAAACTCGTCTGCGTTGGGGACAGCATAAGGCTCTCCGTCTGGGCTTTGCACATTGGTAATTTGGAATGTGTAGGTTGTGTCAGGTTCCCAAAGTTTATCTGGGGTGAAGGTTAGCTCTTGATTTTCGGAATCGTAAACGCTTGTGCCAGCGACGGGTTGACCGTTGGCGGTGAGTTGAATTTCGGCCGAATGCAACGGATATTCAAACGATACTGTCAGCGGTCGTTGTGGTTCCTGCTTATTCGGTGGTGTCACGCCATTCACCAGCGGCCGTCTGCCAAATTCGTATGCTCTTTCTCCATCAATCAAAATACCATCTTTGTTGAAAGCTGTTGACGCAATATAAACACCAATTCTGCCCAACGGCGGCAGCGACTCATCGGGGGTGATGACGAGCGTGGTGTCGTTATTTTCCCATGCGAGTGAATAGCCGCTGGAATCAAGCGTCACCGTCAGCGCATCTTCAACACTTGCCGTGTCCATTCGCATATCGAAAATGACGTGCACAACGCTGTCCGGTTCAAGTCCCAACTGTTTGCGCGGTTGCACATATGCAACAGAAGGTCTTGCCTTCATACGAAGTGACCAGCTTCCTTCGATTGGCAACGGCTCACCGCTGGCACTTTTCAAATCTTCGGAAAGTTCCACACGCAGGCGCGAAACAGGCGCCCACCCTTCCGCGGGTGGCGTGTAGGTCAACGTCATCCCGTCGTCGCTCCACGTTTGGATGGCATCACGGTGCGGCCGAATAATGGCGGGCATTTCGATGGAGGTGTCCATCGGTTGTGTAAACTCAAAAATCAACTCTTGGTCAGGCGTCAACGCTCCCTCTGCTGTAAACAACGTAACCGCAAGCGGTGCAAGCGTTGGCGGCAATGTGGTTGCCGTCGGTGGAATATCGGTGGGTGGAACCGCTGTCGGTGATTCTGTGGTCGGTTGTGTCGCTGCTGGCGTGGGGGTAGTTGGCTCCTGCTCCTGACAGCCAATTGTCAGTAGCAGGAAAAGGGATAGTAGTAGAACGATGCGTGGACGAGTCATCTGTCTTTCTCCTGAAACGAGATACGATTGCTTAAATATAGCAAAAAGTTTGAGCAGACCAGATATATTCCTGGAACGATTCACCTACGCAATGGCGGCAACTTACCTGCGCCAAAAGCTGACAAATTTTGAGCTTATTTGTGTGTAATGTTTCTATGAATCAAGCATCTTTTCCCAACCTTGCTCTCTTGCACCAAGTGGTTCATTTGCAAAATCCGCGAGTAAACCAATGAGGGTGACCGTGCCGCAAGCGGTGCGAAAACCTAAAGATTAGCGAAGAAATAAAAACGGGATTCCATCAAGAAACCCCGTTTTATATGAAAAAATCCAGAAGCAGCTAAATCATCATGCCGTGCCGCTGTCTTCCGCTTCATCATCACCGCGGCGCGCTGCAAGGAAGAACCAACCCCCCGCAGCAGCCACTAACCCAGCACCGCCCCAAAGCAGCCAATTTGGGCCATTTTCATCGGTCGGTTCGACGACGATTGGATCATCGGTTTCTGGGTCTAAATCACTTGTCGTATCTGTGCCGCCTGCTGCGGTATCGGGTTCGTTTTCGGCCGAAATTGTCACCTCAGCCGTTGGCACAATGGCACTCTCCGTCGTTGCCGTTGCATCGTCGGAAGAAGATTCCGCAACTGTTGGTGATGCGGTTGGGCTTGGGCTAGTTGCAGTACTGGTCGAAGTTGGTTCAGATGTCGGCGTCGGATCACTTTGCGTTGATGAATCATCCGTCGTTGCGTCAGTTGTTGGCGCAGCGCCAGCACTTGTCGACGTATTGGTCGGGCGAGGCGTATTTACCGCTGGAACAGGAGTAGACGTGGCGGGCGGGCGTGTATTGGTGGGGAACGGTGTGTTTGTATTAGCAGGTAGCGGGGTATTGGTTGGAAATGGCGTATTGGTATTCGCTGGCAGCGGCGTATTCGTCGGGAACGGTGTATTGGTCGGAAATGGCGTACTTGTATTGGTCGGGAACGGCGTATTCGTCGGGAATGGTGTGTTCGTGTTGACGGGGCGCGGCGTATTGGTTGCAGGAGGTGGCGGCACGGGCGTATTGGTCGCAGGAGGTGCCGGCACTGGTGTTGAGGTAATCACAATCACAGGCGTGACAGGGTTACCGCCGCCACCGCCACCGCCACCACCAACAGGCGTTGGCGTGCGCGTCGGGATGGTTTGCGCCGCGACGCTTAAGGGAGAAAACGCAAATAGACAAAGTCCAAAAAAGATTGATAGTGCAAATAGTAAACGAGTCATGGGTTACCTTTCTTCTGTTGCAAGCGGCGTGCGGGTGATTATTGAGTCCACCCCTGTCACCGTTGGTGATTCTAGCAAATTTTCGCCTTCCGGCGTGGGGGTACGAACCGGAATACTAGGTGCATTCACGGCATTTGTGGTTAATGTTAGCGTGAGCGGTGTCGCAGTGTTGATGGTGAACACGTCAACCGTTGGAATGGGCGTTGTCACCCCGCCTTCAAGCGGTTGGCGGACATCGTCGGGTAGACTATAGGCAACGGCAAAAAACAGCACGACGACAGCCGCAAGCGCAGCAAACGTGTAGCCAATGCGTTGAGCAAATGGCACGCGCCGACGAACATGCGGGGCAATCGCGGCAAATGTCATTGATGCAGGTGGCTCAACGAGATTGATGTTGCCGCGCACCTGTTCTGAGAGACGCCGTTGCACACGGCGGGTGCGTGCAACTTGATCGCGCAGCTCTGCATCTTCACGCAACTGCGTTTCAAATTGAAGCTGCGCCTTCTCATCGAGCACGCCATTGATGTAGTCGAGGATTTGCTCGTTCATGCGTCCTCAAAATGGGTGAGCAGATCGGCCGATAAAACCGCCGTCAACTGTTCGAACCCGCGCCGTACCCGACTTTGTGCCGTACCCACCGGACATTCCATTATTGTTGCCATCTCTCGAAAGCTGTGCTGCGCCCAATAGCGCAAGACGATTGCCTCACGTAATGTGGGGGTCAGCGTTTGAACCGCTTCCCACACCTCGCTTCGGGCAAATCCTTGTTCCAACCGTTCCTCAATGCGCGGCGACTCTGCTACAAAATCGCGCCCACCCGCCATCCATTCGGTCAGTGAGGTGAGCGAAAAACGTTTGCGCCGTTGGCGATCGCGTACACGGCTGACGGTAATCGTGTGCAGCCATGTCGAGAATAGAGCGCGGTTGGGATCATATCGGTCGATATTCACGAGTGCGTATGTCAGCGCATCTTGCGCGACTTCCTCAGCATCTTGTGGATTGCCCAATAACCCATACGCCAGCCGAAAAACACGCTCCCGCGCATGGGCGTAGAGCTGTTCAGCGGCATGTTGGTCGCCCGCTTGCCAGCGCGCGATGAGGTCGAGGGTATCAGACATTCCGTTCCATTCTACTGAGTGATACGTGGGGAGTCGGGGATTTGATCACTTTTAGGCAACATGGTTTGGTTTTTAGCGAATTCGGCCGAAAACTGACCCCAAACTCTCCTGCACACCGCCAGATTGCACCATAGCCAACACCCCCCGCGCTGCGCCTTGTGGCTCTTCTAGCGAAATCCAATAGACAGGCATCGAGAGCGGATAAATTTGTTGCGCCAACTGATTGGGGTTTGGTTCAGACTGCTCAATCTGCAGGGCGCGCACCTGAGCGGATGCGGCTATCGCGCCGACTGTCGTGACACCAATCGCGTTGGGGTTGTTCATGACCGCCTCAATCAATGCATCAGGGGTTGGGCTGACCTCCGCATTGATCGACACGCGCTGTGCCCCCATCACGCGCTCGTTGAAAATCGCGCGCACATCTGTCTCTCGACCCGGCACGATCAACGCAATGGGAGCATCGCGACCGCCAACGGCTGACCAGTTCGTTATCTCGCCGCCATAAATCTGCCGCACCTTGACGAATGCGAAGTGTTGCACAGGATTTTCGGGATGCACAATGAACACAATCCCATCAACCACAACAGGGTTAAACCAAAACTCCTCATCTGGCACGACATAGACAAACGCCCCGTCCAGCACACCATTCTTGACATCCTCGCGCAGTGCCTTTCCATCGGCCAGCGTGTAGCCAATCGAGAGCGTTGGCGTTTCGTTGAGGCCCAGAAACGCCAACTGTTGCGCCCCCGTCGCCACGCCAACGCGCACCGTTTCTGGCACAGGAATGGTTGGGGCGTCAGGAGGATCGGGCAACGTGCGCTCCTGACAGCTAAGCAACAGGCTGAGTAACGTCAGCAGAATGGCGAAGTAAAATTGTTTTCTCACACCAGAAGTATAACCAATTGTGGGAAAATTGATTTTAGAGAACCAATCAGCCGTCATTCCTGACCGCGCGGGAAGCTACTCTGGCACGCCAAAGAAATGGATACCTGCGAAGGCAGGTATGACAGATTCTTTTCCAGAGAGTCTGAGTAATTACGAGAAGGTAAATAAAAAAGGCCGCCAGCTGGCGACCTTTTTTGATGGGTAGTACAAGACTCGAACTTGTGACCTCTACGATGTCAACGTAGCGCTCTAACCAACTGAGCTAACCACCCTTGCGGACGAGAATTATAGCAAGGCAAAAATGTTTGGCAAGAGCAGATTTTATCGCTAAAATTTGGACGTTACAAATTGAATAATGCACATTTGAAATCTTGCTGAAGAAGAATGGGTTCCTGCAATGGTAGGAACGACCATCCTATGCGAGATTTTGACACTCTTATCCAGAGCGGCCGAGGGACCAAGCCCAATGACTCCGCAGCAACCCCACTATTTATGTGGATAGGTGCTACTTCTGGACAGACTAACTGGAAGATAAGAGCAAGTGGACAATGGAAAAATGAAAGCCCCTTGCACTTGCAAGGGGCTTTTTTTGTGCGTTAAGCAGAAGAATTAACGTCGGGACTTATTCCGATAGGCATGGAGAGAAACGATGACATTAGTGATGAAATTTGGTGGTACGTCGGTTGGCAGCGCGGAGGCGATGCAACAGACGGCTAGATTGATTTTGGATAATCGAGAGCGATTTGGGGATGTGGTTGTGGTTGCGTCGGCGATGGGGACGAAGCCGGTGAAAGTAACCGATCTGTTGCTGAACGGAGCGCACACGGCGTTGGCGGGCGATGATCAAACCTACAGGCAGACGGCGGACTCATTGCGCGAGGTGCATGGACAGGCGATTCATGAACTGGCGGCGATTGACGAGGTCGTTGATTTGATTGCCGAAAATCGAGCGTTTGTGGAGCGCTATGAGGATTTGTGTGCAGCGGTTAACGTGTTGGGAGAGCTGTCACCACGCGCATTAGATAGCATCGGCGGGATGGGGGAGCAGATGAGCGTGCGCGTGCTGGCGGCGTATCTGCGTGCATTGGGGCATGATGCAGTTGCAATCGACGCAACTGCGTTGATCGAAACGGATAGCCACTTTCAAAATGCGACACCTGATTTAGAGCAGACGAAGGTGAAGTGTGAGGCGGTTTTGAGACCAATTTTGGAACGCGGCGGGATTCCAGTTGTGACGGGATTTATTTCGGCCGATTCCAACGGCATCACAACCACACTCGGACGTGGTGGCTCCGATTATAGTGGCTCAATTCTCGGCTACGCGCTTGAGGCGAACGAGGTTTGGATTTGGACAGATGTCGATGGGGTCATGTCGGCCGATCCACGCATTGTCCCCAATGCCCAATCGATCCCTGAACTGACCTATCGCGAAGTCAGCGAGTTGGCCTATTACGGTGCCAAAGTGTTACATCCTAAAACAATGCGTCCCGTGATCGAACATAATGTCCCGCTACGCATCAAAAACACGTTCAATCCAGCCCATCCCGGAACGGTCATCGTTAAGGAACGCAAGGTGAGTGGGTCGATCAAGGCCGTTACGGCCATCAAGGATGTCCGCTTGCTGACCGTTGAAGGGAAGGGGATGCTCGGTGTTGTCGGTGTCGCGGCGCGCGTCTTCAAGGCTGTGGCAGATGAGCGGGTCAGCGTTTTACTAATTTCGCAAGCCTCCTCAGAGCAGTCGATCTGTTTTGCCGTTCCTGCGGGTCACTCGGATGACATCATCGAAAGCATTGAGGAAGAGTTTGTCGAAGAGATTAAGGCGCGCGACATTGATCGTGTGCGCGTTCAGCGTCCTGTCTCGATTGTGACGGTTGTCGGTGCAGGCATGGCTGGAACGTCGGGCGTTGCAGGTCGTGTCTTTAGTGCGCTTTCAACGGTCAACATTATTGCCATCGCGCAGGGGTCATCAGAATGCAGCATTAGTCTCGTTGTAAATGAAGTCGATACACAGAAGGCTGTCACCTTCCTACATGATTTGATCGTCGAATAGCCGTCTTGTAATAATCTCGCAAGCTAATGTTTACGATTTCATAGGATTTAACTCGTACAATTGAGCGTATACAAAAGTAGAGGACAAACTATGTTAATCAAAAAACGAAAATCATGGGAGATTTCAGAAAATGAAGTTACCCCAAAACAGCACTATCTCAACCGTCGCAGCTTTATCAAGGGGGCTGGCGCAATTGCGGGCACATCACTTTTCGCCGCATGTCGCCCAGATCGTCCCGTTGAACCCGGCTCAGTCGCTGTCCCAACATCATTGCCCGATCCACAAGGCGCGGCACCCACAACTGGAGATGAGGCGGCAGGACTCCAACCATCTGTCTCACAAACAACCGATGAACTCGGTGCCGAACTGACCGATCTGCAAGATATTATCAGTTACAACAATTTTTATGAGTTCAGCACAGACAAGGGCAAAGTCCAACCGCTGTCGCAAAATTTTGTGACCTCACCGTGGGATGTTGAAGTATCTGGCATGGTCAACAACGGCGGGACGTTTGGGCTGGAAGATTTGCTGGCGGAATATGATCAAGAAGAGCGAATCTACCGCTTACGCTGTGTTGAAGCGTGGTCGATGGTAATTCCATGGGTCGGCTTCCCATTGCGCAAGCTGCTCGAAAAGGTTGAACCAACCAGCGACGCAAAATTTGTCAAATTCACGACACTCGATGATCCCGATCAATTTCCGGGTCAAGGTGGTGCATTTAACTTTTACGATTGGCCGTATGTCGAAGGATTGCGACTGGATGAGGCGATGAATGATCTCACCCTGATGGGAACGGGCATTTATGGTGAACCGCTACTGCCGCAAAACGGTGCCCCGTTGCGCTTGGTTGTTCCGTGGAAGTACGGTTTTAAGAGCATTAAGTCGATTGTCAAGATCGAACTGGTGGACGAAATGCCCGTCTCATTTTGGATGGATGCTAACTCACGCGAGTATGGTTTTTATAGTAACGTCAATCCAAATGTCCCGCATCCACGCTGGTCACAGGCAACAGAAAGGCGTATTGGTCAATTCGGCCGAATTGATACCCTAATGTTTAATGGCTATGAAGAACAAGTTGCCTCTCTTTATCAGGGAATGGATTTGCAGGAGAACTTCTAATCATGGCCAAGTCAAAACAGAGTTGGGTGCAGGCGTGGGATGTGCTGCCCACCGCCGCGATTTTGCTGGCGGGTGGCCTTCTTTCGTGGATTTGGTTCTTGAGCGATGACGGCATCATCGCGGCAATGCCAAGCTTTCCGCGCTTGGCCACAATTGCGCTCGCGGCCGCTGTCGTCGGACTCTTGCAGTTTAGCAATGTCAAAACAAAACGACAGGGCGAAATCCTACGCATCTTAACGCACTTTATCGGTGTGGCAACCGCATTTATCATCTTTTGGGAAGTTTGGTATTGGGAATTTGTGACCGCATCCGATTGGTTTGGTGACACGACGTTTCTGACAGGACGCACCGCCATCGCCTTTCTCGTTCTCTCACTTGCCTGTACCCCGCTCGTCACCTTGTTTGGTTGGTCATCGCTCAATGCACTAAAAAAGCCAACGGGCAACTGGGGATTTGCATTTGTTGTCCTCCATCTCATTCTGTTTAGCTATGATTACGGTTATGTCAATGGTCAGATCGACTTTGGCGCGATTGCAAGCGAGGCGTTGTTAAAACAGTATGCCGTGATCGGGTTTATCGCGTTTTTGTTGCTTGTCCCACTGGCGGCAACCTCCAATAAATGGGCGATGAAGAAATTAGGCAAGCAATGGAAGCAGTTACATAAGCTTGTCTATGTCATCAATGTACTCGCAGTGACGCACTATATCTGGGTCAAGCTCTCGAAGCTCGACCTCGGCAAACCCGTCCTCTACGCAGTCGTCGTCGCATTTTTGCTCTTTGTGCGAATCCCCGCCATTAAGACGCGCATTCGTGAGTTCAAGAGAGCGCGACAAGCCAAAGCACGCGCCGCCCGCGCCTAAACTGTTTTCTCCTCTTCTTTTGAAACACCCGAATATCAACTGTTCGGGTGTTTTTGTGTTTATCACATGTCTCCTAATATCCGTTGTAGTCCTTGCCGCAAATCGCTAAAATTCGCCTATGAACTCCGCATTGATTTCGGTTGATAAGCAGCGGCTACGTGATCTTGAGTTAGAGATCGAAGCGGCGCGATTTGAGCTAAATAAGGCAGAGGCGGCATTGGCGGCAGAGCAGGCGGCGGTTAACCGCTTTCGGATGCATGCACGTCTCAAAATTGGTGATCAGGTAGATGATGTATTGTCGCTGCGGAGCCAGAAACAATCGCTCTTAACTCAGTTGCGGATGGCTGAAATAGAGGAGGATGATCCCACATGGGAAGCACGCAATGCCGAGTTTCCTGAATTTGACATCCCCGACGATACGCCTGAACATATTATTTTGCCGACCGATGTGCCGCGCGACAAGGCGGCCGAAAAACGCCTATTCCGCCAGTTGGCGAAACGCTTTCATCCTGATCTTGCCGAAGGGATGCTCGCCCGCGAATATGCCACGACGATGATGGCGAGTGTCAATGACGCCTATCAAAAAGGGGATGTAACAACCCTGCGCAACTTGGCTGGCGAGCTGGATCCTGCGGAGGCAATTCAATTTGAAAAGACGGCCAACTTGCATGAGCGCAAACTGCAAAAACGGCTCTATGGCATCCGTCGCCGCATTCGCAAAGTGGGGGAACTCTTTCTGGCGATGAAAAAAGAAAACACGGCGCGACTGTGGCGTAAAGCGCAATCGTTAGAAGAGGCGGGTCTTAGCTGGTGGAACGAGGTGCGTCTTGAATTGGAAGACGAAAGTGAGCGATTGCGCACACAAATCAGCGAGCTAGAGGCGTTAGTACAACAGACTATTTCAGAGGATTGAGCAGGACAAATTTCCTAGACCGTTGGTGTCTTTTTCACAACACCTAAACTGTTTGTGAATAGGCGGTCATAGTCGATTGTAACCAAATCGTAACTCGCATACACTCAGCCCTATGTTGCATAGAAATCGCGTTGGATTCTGGGTCATTCTTGGTGTTGTTGCCACATTGCTGGTCTTTAACGGCTTTGTTTCAGCGATCGGCCCAGCAGACGAGATTCGCAGCAGTGATGAGGCGGTGGGGATTGTCAATTTTCAGATGGAGATTGAGCCAGCCGTTGTGCGACCCGGCGAAACGATCATGTTGCGAATTACGGCGCAAAATCGTGGCTTGGTGGATGGGCTGCCGATTTTTGATGTCGAATATCCCCCCAATCTCTCCTCACAAATAACCAAAATTCCCGCCAGCACGACATTTAACTTTAGACAAAACAGTTTTCGCTGGCAGCCTGTTGTCCCAGCTGGTCAGACGCGCGTGATTGAACTGCCGCTGCGCGTGGATACGGCGATTATGGCACAGCCGATCCAATCCATTGTTGCGCGGTATGGGGAAAACGGGCAGCTTTCGGCCGAATTTTGGGCCGGCGCACTCCCACAGATCGAGATACTTTCGGCCGATCAGGTTGCTGTCGGTCAACCCCTCCAAGTCCGTGCCGATATTGAGGGAGCCGGCCCCTTTGCTCAGAAATGGGACTTAGGGGATGGGCGTGTCTTTCGCGCCGACAATCCACCGATTAGCTTTGCGACAGCAGGCGAGCATCTGTTGACGCTTGAAGTTGAGAACCCGCTCGGCACAGTCTTTGTGCGCAAGACGATTACGGTTGTTCCCGAGCCGATTGCGCTCTACTCACTCGATGACCCCACACCGAGCGTGGGTCAACCGATCAAGCTCATCAATCAAAGTGGGGGTGAAGCCCCGTTGACCTACACATGGGAATTCAGCGACGGCAAAACGGCGTTTGTGCGCGAGCCGCTGCATCAATTTACGGAAGTGGGTGAACATACAATTAAGTTGATTGTCGAAAATGCGTATGGTGTTTCTGAAACAGAGATGCGCGTGACGGTCGGCGAGCCGCCTGAGTTGGCGATGGCGTTGCCCGCATCGGCCGAAGTTGGACAACAGGTGATTGCACGTGCGCTGGGGGACGAGACGATCGACTCATTCACATGGCACATGGGCAACGGTCAGCGCGTCGTCGGCGATGCGATTTCTTTTATCTACACGCGACCCGGTGTCTATACGGTGACCGTTTCGGCCGAAAACACGTTTGGCCTCACCACGCTCGCACAGCCAATTCAAGTTTCACCGGGCATCCTCAATCTATATTTACCAGCAATCTTTCACGATTACGATTTGGCCTATGTGGCACAAATGGAGGCGGAGGCAGCGGCGGCCGTCCCTGACTATCTACGCGATTTCACGCCGATTGACCTGACTGAAAATGTTGCGCCACTCGACAGCACCCAAGAAGAACGGCTCTTGTGGTATATAAACAAGGCGCGTGAGACGGTTGAATTGCCCCCACTCGAACACGTTGCGCTGTTGAGCGTTGCCGCCAAAAGGCATACGAACGACATGGCGTTTAATCGCTTCTGGGGTCACACTGGCTCTGACGGCACCCATCCCGTTGAGCGACAAGAGGCCGCCGGCTACGAAGGTGGCTATGGCGGCGAGGCGACCGCATGGGGCTTTGAGTTCCCCAGTCGCGCCGTTCAATTTTGGCTCGATAGCCCTTCCCATCGCCCACTTATTTTGAACCCACTGGTCGATCAGGTCGGCGTTGCCTTCACCTATGATGACACCGCGCCGAGCATCTACTATTGGACGGCTGAATTTGGTTCATCCGATCTCAGCTATGCTGTGCCAAGTGCGCCACGCCAAGTTCCGACAGCAACGCCACAACCGACTCAGCCTGTCGTCATTGCCCAGCCGACGCAGCAGCCACCTGTGCTTGTGCAACCGACAGCGACGCAAAACATAATCGTCATCACGCCAACGCCATTGCCGGTCGAGCCAACACCGATCCCGACTGATGAACCAACCGCTACGCCGATTGTCGTCATTGCCACGCCAACGCTACTACCGACGGCGACCCCAACGGAAGAGGCGGAACGCGATTTGCCGACGATTGAGCCAACGGCGACTGCCACAAGCGAGGCGGCGACCCCAACCGAAACACCAACGTCTGTCGCGACGGTTGTGCCGACACAAACTCCTGAACCGACAGTTGTGCTGGTTACACCGACGTCGGCCGCAACGGCAACTCCCGCAGCAACCCCGACGACCGCGCCAACGCCACGCCCGACGACTCCGCCGCTGCAATTAGCGACGCCCACGCCATCGCCTGAACCGACGACTGAATCGGATGGGCGTTCAATTTCGGCCGATGTCGATGCCGTCGCCACCCAATTTCTAGAAGCACTGGTCGCTGATTCAACGGGGATTCAAGCCTTGCCGTTTGCGACCTACGGAGTTCAGGCGTTGTTGCTCAACGGCGGCAATCAGGCCGCGTTGCAAACAGAGGCAGATGTGACAGCATTTGTGTTGCGCGGCAGTTGGTCGGAAGGAGCGCAGATGGTCGTTTCGGCCGAATTGACGCTTGCCGACGACACCACCGTTTTCCGTAATTTGACGCTGATTTCGGCCGATCAATGGCGCGTTGACGCGATTGCCCCATAACGCCCGCAGCCAACGCCGCGTCCCTACACCTCCCCTGAGAGATTGATGGTATCATATAGTCGCAAATGGATTCCTGAAAACGGTTGGGGTCAATCGACCCATTTACAAACCCTGCTCGTCTAAACACAATCAATGTCCACAAAGCACGATTTTCTCCGCAGCCTAAGCCCATTCCGAAATTTCTCCGAGCGAGAACTGGTTGAGCTAGCCAGAATTTGCGACGAATATCGCTTTGACAAAGGGGCCATTCTCGCCTATCAAGGGGACTTGGCCGACCGCACCTACATCGTAAATGAGGGGCGATTGGCTGCCTACAAAACAGACCCACGTGGCATCGTCCAGGAAACAAAGATGTATGAACGGGGCGACATCGTACAGGATGATTGGCTGCTCACGCCCGGTGTGCATGATGCGACGCTACGGGCGGCGACGGATGGTAGCGTCTATGTCGTTGTGACGATTGAGATGCAGGACTTCCTCGACCGCTTTCCCACCGCACCAATTTTTGAAGAGCCAACAATTGTCGGGCCATCGAGCGCTCCCGCCCCTGTAAGACGCGAAAAGACAACCGATACGAGTTACCAGAAGTATGGCGTTGCGTCGGGTGAAGTCATCGAATACCAATCTCGTCGCACCTTGATTCTACTTGCCTTTGAGATGGTCTTTCCAATTGTCGGTGCGCTTGTCACATGGACATTGCTCTTTGCCGCGACGCGCCTATTTGAGGGCGGGCTGTCACTCATAACGAGCATTTTCGCCGTTGTGCTGACGCTGCCATTTGTCGGGTTTGCCATCTATCGTTACCTCGATTGGGCCAACGACTATTTGCTCATGACCAATCGTCACCTCGTCCATCAGGAGTACGATTTACGCCGTTTTGCTGGAGAGACGCTGACCCTGCCGCTTGACCAAGTCCAAAGCGTGCGCGTGAACAAGCCGAATTTCATCGAAACTTTCCTGAATATCGGCACGCTTGAGGTGACAACGGCGGCGCAAAAGCAGAAGTTGACTTTCAGCAAGATCAACAACCCCGCTGAATTTGAGCAGGTGTTTAATCGGGTTCGCCAGCGGGAACGACAGGTCGACACGAGTCGCACCCGTGCAGAAGTACGGGCCTTCTTGCGTGAGGAGTTCGCCGTTCCCGCTGCACTCTCCCCCATCCTGCAAGATGGAGAGAGCGCATCCGACGCAGCCGAGCGGGTGACAAAGCGCAGAGGCCATCGCAATAAGTTGCGCCGGCGTATTGGCACGACGCGCACACGACTGGACGACAACACGATTGTCTATGGCAAGCATTGGATCGTGTTAGCCCAACAGGTTTGGTGGCTTTCCCTGCTGATGTTGGCGACAATTGGAGCAACGATTGCGACATGGTCACTTGTCTTTACGATTCCATTCACGTTTATCGTCGGCGGATTTGTTTTTCTCTTGGAAGCAGCCTATTTTTATTATGTCTATGAAGATTGGGCGAATGACGTCTTCATGTTGACAGGCGATTTGGTGATCGATATTGATCGCGGCCCATTTGGCTTTACAGAAAATCGCAAGGCGGCGCAGTTGGGCAATGTGCAGGACGTGCGGGCGGTTCGGCCGAATATCATCTCGGCCATCTTCAAATATGGCAACGTCGTGATCGACACGGCCGGTGCATCGGCCGAAATTATCTTTGAAAATGTCGCCAATCCCACACTTGTGCAGAGTGACATCTTTGAACGCCGCCAGCACGTCATACGAAGGAAACAGGCGGCTGACGCAACCAGTCGTCGGCGCGAATTTGGGCTGATCCTGCGCGAATTTCAACAATTGCAGGCCAATGAAGACTTTCCCGATTACGCGCTTCCCGATTCAGAAGAAGAGGATATTGAAAACTTTTAATCCCCTTCCGATTTCATTTTTTGACACGATGTTCTAAAATTTGTGGTTACTATTACACTTAATTGAGCTGTTCTGTCACACTTTACGATGACAGGAAACTACTAATTACTGATCCATGCCTATCGAAATTGTCACACCTGAAACAAATGAAGCCGCACTGCGCGGTGAGAATCAAGCGATCAAAAACCATAAGGACCCGCAAATCCAAAGCCTAATCGATGAAATGATTGCCGCGATGCGTGAGCGCGACGGGGTTGGGCTTGCCGCGCCACAAGTTGCCAAAGATTTGCAGCTTGCCGTGATTGAAACGCTTGGCGAATTTGATGAGGATGATGAACTGATCGAGGGATCGCGCAAGTTGTATGTTATCACCAATCCGCAGGTGATTTGGCAATCACGCAAGCGCGTCGTGGGCATCGAAGGGTGTCTCTCGCTGCCCGGCTATTTGGGTGAAGTTGAGCGACCCTATGCCGTCACGGTCAAGTGTCAGGATCGCTTCGGCCGACGCAAACGCCTGCGCCTCAAGGGGTGGGATGCCCGCATCTTCCAACATGAAATCGATCATCTCAACGGCATTCTCTATACCGACAAACTGACGAGCGAAGATCGTTTTTGGTCGGAGGAAGAGTATGAAGAGTACCGCAAACAGTTCGAGGAATCGGCCGAAATGGCCGAAGCGCAAGACTGACGTCACCGCATTTGCCAGTGGGTCGTTTGTATGAACCCCACTAGCAACCCTCGTAATCGTGACAAAGACCAACTAGAATAAATTCTTGTTTCCGCAATCGATCGGTTTTGAATCCCCATCATTCGCAAAACAATTTAACACAAAACATCACAGGGCTGAGGATGTAACTTGGCTCAAAATATAGGATTGCATCGTCTTCATTGACCATGTCAATCTTAAAGAGTCTTGGAGTACTCATACCGTGAATTTTGAACAATTTTCTTTCGACAAGCGTATTGACGCGCAAATTAAGGCTGCTGGTTACACAGAGCCGACCCCTATTCAACAACAAGCCATTCCGATGGTGCTTGACGACCACGACGTACTGGGGCTTGCCCAAACGGGTACTGGCAAAACGGCCGCCTTTATGCTGCCCATCTTGGAACGTCTCACGACTGGGCCACTGCGACAGGTGCGTGCGCTCGTTGTCGCTCCCACCCGTGAATTGGCCGAACAGATTCACCAGACGGCCGTCGATTTTGGCAAAAAGACAAAGATTCGCAGCGTCGCCGTCTATGGTGGCGTGAGCAAAAATCGACAAATAAACGAACTTAGAAAAGGGGCGGAGATTGTCGTTGCCTGTCCCGGTCGTTTGCTCGATCTTGCCAATGACAAGGCGATTGATTTGTCAAACGTCGAAGTGTTGGTGCTGGATGAAGCAGATATGATGTGTGATATGGGGTTCTTGCCCGATATCAAGCGCGTTCTCAAGCTCGTCCCCGCCAAACGTCAAACGCTCTTTTTCTCGGCAACCATGCCAAAAGATATCCGCAAATTGGCTGATAGCATCCTGAAGAATCCCAAAACGGTACAGATTGGCACGATTGCTCCCGCTGAAACGGTTTCGCACGCGCTCTATCCTATCGCACACAAGCTCAAGAAAAATCTGCTGTTGGCATTGTTACAGCAACTCCATACAGACCGCATCTTGATCTTTACGCGCACCAAGTATCGCGCTCGTAATCTTGCTCGTGACTTGGACAAGAAAGGGTACAAAGCGACCGCCCTCCAGGGAAATATGTCGCAGAATCAGCGGCAACGTGCGATGGATGGGTTCCGCGATGGCACATTTGATATGCTGGTCGCAACCGATATTGCGGCACGTGGGATCGACATCTCGGAGATTTCACACGTCATCAACTTTGACATTCCCGACACAGTCGATGCGTATTCGCACAGAATCGGCCGAACGGGTCGTGCGGATAGCTCAGGGGAAGCATTTACGTTTGTCACCCGTGACGATGATAAAATGATCCGCGACATCGAACGTCGGCTCGGCACAAAAATAGAACGCCGTGAACTACCCGACTTCGACTATTCGCAACCCGAGCCGCAATCGCAACCGCGCTCAAACAATAACTCGCAGCCGAATAACAGAAATTCTAACTCGAAACGTAGCCGCAATCGTCGCAATAATCAGCGCACGCAACAGCGTGGCTAATATCTGTACGTCGCTCAAAATTTGAACAAAAAACCCCGCAATCGCGGGGTTTTTTATTTTGAAGTAGTGCTTTATCTAGCCAATCAATGCGACGTCAACCGCCTCAGAAAGTGAACGACAGGGGATCATTTCCATCCCTTCGGGCGGATTTTTGAGCCGCCGCCCCTGTAAACGCGGTACCACACAACGCTTAAATCCTAGCTTCGAAGCCTCTTTCAACCGCTGCTCAAGCTGGCTGACGGCACGCAATTCGCCGCTCAGTCCAATTTCCCCAACGAACGCCATGTCTGCATGCACGGGTTTGTCCTTGTTGCTGCTGGCGATGGCGATGGCGAGCGCGAGGTCGCTGGCCGGTTCATCAATCGTCATGCCGCCAATCACGTTGGCAAAGATATCCTTGTCAAACAGCTTGACGCGCACACGCTTGCTAAGAACGGCCGAAACCAGCAACAAACGGTTGTAGTCAACGCCATTGGCGGTGCGGCGCGGATTGGCAAAGGCGGTTGAACTGGTTAACGCTTGGATTTCGACCAGTAAGGGGCGCGTCCCTTCCATCGTTATCGCAATGGATGAACCGGGTGCATTGATTTGACGTTCGGCAAGGAACGCCTCAGATGGGTTTGTGACCTCCTGCATCCCGTCCGCTTCCATCTCAAAGACACCCACTTCGCTCGTCGCACCAAAGCGGTTTTTGACGGAGCGCAGGAGGCGGAAACGGTGGAATTGATCCCCTTCAAGATAGAGAACCGTATCGACGATATGTTCCAAGACGCGCGGCCCTGCAATCGTGCCGGACTTTGTGACATGACCGACGAGAAAGATGGTCACCCCCGTTGTTTTGGCGACCTCTTGAAAGATGGCGGCGGCGGCCCGAACTTGGCTAACGCTACCAGCGGCCGAACTGCTGTCATCGCTCACACACGTTTGGATACTGTCGATGATAACGAGAACGGGCTTGATCTCCTGAATGTGTGAGACCATTGCGCTGACGCTCGTTTCAGTGGCGATGTAGAGATCATCAGCATGGGTATCAAGCCGCTTGGCCCGCATCTTGATCTGTTGTGCGCTCTCTTCGCCAGAGAGATAAAGCACCGCCCCATGCGCCTTGGCCGTCATATCGGCGACGGAGAGCAGCAGCGTCGATTTTCCGATGCCGGGATCACCGCCCAGCAAGACGAGCGAACCCGGCACAATGCCACCCCCCAACACGCGCGAAAACTCGGTTAAGGGTAGCTTCATCCGCATCGTGTTATCTATCACGATGTCTCGGATCCGTTGCGGCGTGCTGTTGAATGAAACGGGTCGACGCGTTTTGCCACTCTTCGTCTTTGTTTCCGAGACGACAACTTCACGCGCCATCGTATCAAATTCACCGCATTTAGGGCAGCGTCCCATGTAGGTTGGCGTGGTGCGCCCACAGTTGGAGCAGACGTATTGAACTCTATCTTTTGCCATATTTATGTGATGTGAGTTACCAACGGTTGTTATTAGACCTGTTGGACACTCATTTTATAGAACGTTTGTCCAATTATAGCAGGTTAATATCAGCGTGACTTGCGTCCACTATACCAAACCAAAAAACCGAGAATCACCACCCCCAATACTGCCAGCACGCCAAACTTAATTAGGCCACTCGGCGCAAATAGGGCGACTGCACCCAGCATAATGGCAATGGCGTAATAAGTTAAAACGATTCGTTGTGTCGGCCAGCCAGAGTCGGCGAGCATAAAATGCAAGTGGCCGCGATCTCCGCTAAACGGATTGCGCCCGTGTCGCATACGGTCGATGATGCGCCAGAGGCCGTCGAGTAGGGGCAGGGCGAGGACAAGCAGGAGCGTGGCGAATTTTGCGGGGGCAAGAAAAGAGAGTGTGGCGATGTTATAGCTGAGGATATAGACACCGGCCGATCCGAGAAAGATGCGAGCGGGCGCGAAGTTAAAAAAGAGCAGGCCAAGTAGTGCGCCAGCGAGGGCCAGTGGGAAGGCGGCGATGGTCGTTTGACCTAAGTTGAGAAAGCCGTGTAGGGCAAAAACGGTGCAGGCAATGGTGCCAACGCCAGCTGCGAGGCCATCGAGCCCGTCAAGCCAGTTAATTGCGTTCATCATGCCCATTATCCAGAAGATTGTAATTGCCCATGCGACGGGGGTGGCAAAGATGATTTCCGTTGGCGTGATTTGGAAGAGGAACAAATCGGCCGATCCCCCAAATGGATTTGAGATTCTCTCAAGAAACGCGATGTGATAGTTTGCAATGATGGCTGCCACAAATTGCAGCAGGAATTGACAGCGTGGCGCCAAATCAAAGCGATCATCGAGCAATCCGCCGACAAAGACAACAATCGTCCCAAGAATCACCCCCCGCAATGGCAGTCGATTGTCTAACGGAGGCAGTTGCCAGTAGATCAGCAAAATGCCGACCAGATAGCCAAAAAAAATAGGGATGCCCCCCAATTTGGGGAGCAATCCCTGATGCTTGCGTCGCCCACCCGGCACGGCGACGATCCCTAATTGCTGCGAAAGCCAGCGTGCGACAGGCACAAGTGCGGCCGCGACCAGCAGTGGCAGCAGAAAGATCAGAAGATAAATCACGCTGTAGGCGTTGCCAACTTCTTTTGAACGCTGGCAATAACAGCGTTCAAAAGTTGGCAACACTGGGCAAATGGACTACTTATCATCCAGTGCCGCAATACCGGGAAGCGTCTTGCCTTCCAATAGTTCCAAACTCGCGCCGCCACCCGTGCTAACATGGCTCATCTGGTCAGTCAAACCAGCCTCGCGGACGGCTGCGGCCGAGTCGCCACCACCAATGATGACCGTTGCGCCATTTTCGACGGCATCGGCCAAGATGTGCGCAATGCCAAACGTACCATGCGAGAAATTTTCAAACTCAAAGACACCCATTGGACCATTCCAAATCACTAATGCTGCATCTTCAAGGATCTCTTCAAAAAGCTCCATCGTGCCGGGACCGATGTCGAGTGCCATCTTGTCATGCGGGATGTTATGGACCTTGCGCAGATCACCTTTTGCATCGGCCGAAAATTCATCCGCAATCGCCACATCGACAGGCAGCACAAGCCGATCGCCAAACTGTTTCATGAGGCGTTTCGCTTCTGGGATGGCGGCTTCCTCGACCAGCGATTTGCCCATCGGATGCCCCTGCGCCGCAAGGAAGGTATTTGCCATCCCGCCTCCAATCAGGACCTTATCCGCCTTTTCAAGCACATTGTCGATAAGCTGGATTTTGTCGCTGATCTTGGCACCACCCATAATGGCGATGTAGGGATGGTCGGGATTTTCGACGGCCGCCCCCAATGCATCCAGTTCTTTGCCGATCAGGAAACCTGCAACGGCCGCCCCACCTTTTGCCTTGATTGCCTGTGCAACCCCTTCCGTGCTGGCATTGGCGCGATGGGCGGTGCCGAATGCGTCATTCACATAAAGATCGCCCAGTGCCGCAAACTTCTCCGAAAGTGCAGCATCGTTTTTGGTGTCTCCCGCTTCGTAACGGGTGTTTTCGAGCAGGAGAACGGAGCCAGCAGGCGCATTCTCAACCGCTTGTTGTACGTCATCACCAACAACGCCATTGACATGAATCACGTCAGTATTAAGCAATTTGCTTAATTCGTCCGCGATTGGCTTGGTGCTGAATTGGGTGTCATCGGCCGATTTTGGCCGTCCGACATGTGACATCAAAATAAGGGCTTTTGGTGCTTGCCCTAAGATATATTCAATCGTCGGCAATGCCGCCACGATGCGCGAATTGTCCGTGATCGTGCCATCATCCAGCGGCACATTAAAATCTGCACGCATTAACACGCGCTTCCCTTTGAGTTCTACGTCTTTTACTGTTTTCTTTGCCATTTTCTCATTTCCTATTTTGTCATGACCATCAAATTCAAAATCGGTGAATAGCGTTCGTCGGCTGCGGCTATCCCCAATGTCGTGCGAATTTCGCGGATCGGGGTAAACAGCTTGGCTAATGGGACGCCATACAGTTTGGCAATTGCTGCCTGAGTCACTTCAACATGTGCCTGCTCCGCCATTATTTCTGTGACGGCTGCCGCCCATAGTTTCTGTGTGTTTTCATTAATACGTGGCGGCTTACGTTTGACGAAATCACGCCACAATTTGCGCGCATTGACGAGCGCGAGTGCGCCAAAGCCCTGATTTTGTAACATCGGCAGTAGCTGTCGCTCAACATCATCTTTCATGCCAGCCGCGCGAATTGGCAGTTTCATCTGCCCTGCGAGGAAGGCTAGGGGCAGAACGTCCGCAGACTGCGGCAATGTTCCCCCATTTTTCTCGCGCTCCTCTGTTAACAGTCCCCGCGCCATCGCACTGGTCACCCAATGGCTCAAACTGGATGGATTGATGTCCACCACGCGCCACGCCTTGCGAACCCGCTCCATGCTCAAGCTAACTGTATCTTTCGGTTGATAGACCTCTTGCTCATGTTCAGGGTCAAACCAAACAAACTCAAAGAAGATCAGCCTATCTTGCTGTGTTGGAATCGCTTGGGTGAGACCGACTTGGGATCGGCCGAAAAGCGTCTTTAATAACACCTCTAACCCAACCATTCCGTGCAAATTGTAATAGGCCGCTGCACTACCTTTTGGCGCAAGCAGCGACCTCACGCCGCGCTCTTCCTGATTTAGAACCAGTTCAAGTAGCGCACGCCCGCGCGGCCAGATGTCGGTGATCGCTTGGTCTGTCGTTAACATATTCCCAGTCAACAGATAACAGTTTTACTGCTGACTGCCGACTAATCTTCCGCTTTGACAACTGCGTGACCACCAAACTGGTTGCGCATCGCTGCCAACATTTTCGCCCAATACTTCTCGTTGTCGCGGCTGGCGAAGCGCATTTGCAAGGCCAATGTGATCACAGGGGCGGGAACGGCGAGATCGATCGAATCTTGCACCGTCCAACGACCTTCACCGCTGTCGTTAACAAACCCTTCGAGGTCGTCCAATTCGGCGTTGCCGTCTAACGCAATTGCTGTCAAGTCGAGCAGCCATGAACGAATTACGCTGCCAAAGCGCCAAATTTCAGCGATTTGGTGCATGTCAAGTTCAAACTCTTTCTTTGCATGTAGAATGTCGAACCCTTCGGCATAAGCCTGCATCATGCCATATTCGATACCGTTATGCACCATTTTGACATAGTGACCAGAGGAGCGCGGCCCGACATGCCCCCAGCCCATCTCTGCACCGGGTGCGAGCGTTTCAAGCGCTGGGCGCACGTGTGCGACCGCTGCATCGGAGCCACCCACCATCATGCTATACCCTTGTTCCAGCCCCCAAACGCCACCGCTTGTGCCAACATCCACCATGTCAATTCCGGAGATCGCAAGTTCATCACCCCGTCGTTTCGTTTCTTTATAGTTGCTGTTGCCACCGTCGATCAGAATATCTCCTTCATCAAGAGACTCTTTTAGCTTGCCAATCACGCTTTCGGTTGGCTTGCCCGATGGAACCATCACCCAAACTGCTCGCGGCGTATTTTCAAACTTGCCGCACAAATCTTCAAGTGATTCCGCGCCAACTGCACCCGCTGCAACAGCTTCTGCGATTGCCATCTCATTGAGGTCAGAGACGATGACACGATGACCGCCTTGCAGCAGTCGTTTCGCCATATTGCTGCCCATTTTGCCAAGTCCAACGATTGCGATTTCCATTTTTGCTCCTAAGTGTGCGGGCAATAAATAATAGCCCGTTGTCGTGATAAATAGACGAAAGTATTTTCTACAGCAGTGTTATCCCCACCCGTGCTGCGCCTAATAATGCTGTCTTTGGATTGAGAACGACGTGCACGGGGATGCGCTTCATCATGTTTGAAAAACGCCCTTTTGTAACGAATGGGCGATAGAAATGTTCGCTTTTTAGGGTGTCAAGGATGCGGGGAGGGATGCCCCCCGCGAGATAGACACCGCCAGTTGCAAGATAGGTGAGGGCAACATCGGCCGATTCTGCCCCAAGAATGCTCACAAACGTGTCCAACGTCAGCACGCACAAATCGTCGGAATTCTCGCCCTGTGCATTTTCGACAATGATCGGGGTCGGATCATCTGCCTCCGCAAGTGCATCTGCTAACCATTGTGGTTCGCTGGCATAGCCTGCCTCTTTGAAATAGCCATAGATGTTGGGGATGCCCGAACCCGATGCGACCCGTTCCGTGCTGACATGGCCGTTAAACTTTTTGAACAGATAGCGCAGCAGTTCAAGCTCGAATTCGCTGGATGGCGAAAACGCAGAATGACCACCTTCTGATGGGTACGCTTGATAGCGTGTCCCGTTCCACGTCAAAAATGCCATCCCCAAGCCCGTTCCCGGACCAATCACGGCAATCGTTCCAGTCTCGACACGCTCGCCGATATTCAACGTTTCCAAATCTGTTGTGGCGAGATGGGGAACGGCACTGGCCGTTGCGACCAAGTCATTGACAAGCTTGACACGCGGGAGATTACATTCGGCCGATAAAGTTTCCTCGTCCATCTCCCACGGCAAATTTGTGATTTGCGCGTGTCCATCTGTCACTGGCCCCGCCACGCCAAATGCCGCCGCATCGACCTCTACAGCAATATCAGTAAGATATTCGCGGATGATCGCTTCTAAACTAGCGTAATCATGACTCGAAAAGCGACGCTCTTGTAATGGTTGATTGGGGTCGTTCTCAGGATCAAATAGCGCAAGTATTGTCTTTGTACCACCGATGTCACCAGCTAATAACATTCGTTCGTCCTCTGATTATGATTGCACCTAACTTACCAGAATACAGGCAGATGGGTAGAGAAATCGGCCGATCTCCATCATTCTCTAGCAAATGTATCAAGTTGCCAACGGTTACCATAGGCTTGCTGGCAACATTGCAAATATGCAAATTTTAGAAAATCGCCCCCAGTGGGAAACCGAATTCCAAAGCGGCTGGCTTGCCCACTACAATGCAACAGGCCAAACGGATTGGAGCATTTACAACAAGCCCAACAACAAAGTCGCCCCTGCTGGTGATCCGATCGATCTTGCCAGCAGTCGTCTCATCCTTATCTCAACCGCCGGCGGCTATCTCCCCGCATCTCAACCGCCATTCGATGCGGAAAACGATCTCGGCGACTATGCCATTCGCTCCGTCCCTAGCCACACGCCACTCGACCAAATCGCCTATTCCCATACGCACTACGACCACACCGCTGTCAACGCTGATCCACAAGTGCTCGTCCCGCTGCGCCATCTGCAAAAAATGGTCGAGGATGGCAAAATTGGCGCATTGACCAACAACATGATCTTTGCGATGGGCTATCAACCCGACATTTCGCAGGTGTTAGATGAGACGATTCCAGCTATCTTGGATGTTGTGGAAATGGAGCAGGCCGATGGCGCACTGCTCGTCCCGTCCTGACCGATCTGCTCTCAGTCCGTGGGACTGATCGCACGCGCACTCGAAATGAACGGCATTGCCACTACGCTGACGAGTTGGAACGCAGGTCGCACGCGCGTCACTGCGCCGCCCCGTGCCACCTTCACGCAACTGATGCGCGGTGCCACCATCGGCGCACCTCATGACGTTGCCCAACAACTGCGCGTTCTCAACGCAACGCTCGCACTATTGGAGCAACCTGCCCCTGTTAAACCTGTTCGACTGAATGAAACGATGGAATAAGTGACAAGTGGTTGCCATCTTTTTAAGCCAAGCTGGCACCACTAACCCCCATTGAGAGCTTTGGCGGGATAAGACCCCAAAATCTTCAACGATGATGTATGGCGCAAAATTCCGGTCAGTGCCGCCTGCACATTCTCATCGTCTTCATGCCCCTCAAAATCGACAAAAAAGCGATAGTGCCACGCGATATTCTGACGCGGTCGTGATTCGAGCTTGGTCATGTTGATCCCATTGTTCTCAAGCTCACCCAAGACCCGATAGAGTGCACCCGGCTTGTTGTCGTTGCGTGTCACAAAAATGATCGATGTTTTGTTGCGTTCACCACGCGGGGCATCTTCTCGGCCGATCACAAAAAAGCGCGTGTAGTTATTCAGCGAATCCTGTAAATCACGCGCCAAAATGTTCAGACCATAGAGATCGGCCGCCAGCTCGCTCGATATTGCAGCTGTATCTGGCTCTTGTAATTCCGCAACTTCCTTTGCCGCCCCCGCCGTGTCGAGATGATTTACCTCTTCGATTCCCATGCGGTGCAGCGTCCCTTGACATTGTGCCAACGCTTGCCAGTGGGACTTTGCCTTTTTGACATCCTCCAGCTTCAGCCCATGTGGTGCAACCAGACAGTGGCGCACCTTGACGATCTCCTCTCCCTGAACACGAAAATCGTGGTTGGAAAGGGTGTCGTATGCGGTTGATACCGTTCCCGCGACTGAGTTTTCGATGGGCAACATGATATTTGTGACCTCGCCACGATGGAGTGCCATAAACATATCGTTGAATGATTGGCAGGGCAGGGTGTTGACATCGTTGCCGAAGTATTGGCGGCACGCCTGTTGTGAATAGGCGCCGGGAACGCCTTGAAATGCGATAATTTGGGTCATTTGAATCTACCAGATTTTCAAGCGAGCGTGTTTTGAGATTATGATTGCCCAAAACATCATCTCGCCATTTCGTATCATTCTCGCATAAACCGTTCAGGACGCAAAGACCTGTTACGTAAAGCGTTTCTTAAAGAATGGCTGGTTTAGACGTGGTGCGTGAACTGGATACGCATCACGCACTAAGCGCAAACTTCATGACACGAACGAATTCGGCACAGGCAAGTCGCCAGTAATCGGACAGTTTATGTGCGAGATATTCGGTACAATCTGGCAGATAGAGATAATTTATTTCGGAGAAGAAAATGAAATTTCTGCGTACCCTACTATTGCTCCTCATGCTACTTATGGTTGGTGTGGTTGCTGCACAGCAGCCTGCGACCGTCACGCTGACAGGTCTGCCCACTGAGGCCGCACTGTCATTTAACGACACTCACCAACTTTGGATTGGTGAAATTGCACTGCCTGCTGGTGAATATGAATACGGCGTTGCGCTTGATGATGGCACGACGGTTGCCGCCGTTGCCCCGCTCACGCTCGCTGGCGACACCACCGTGACATTTATTTACAACCATGCGACTGGCTATTTAGCCGACAATGTCAACCGCATTTTTGCCAACCTGCCCGGCAACTTTAACAGCGAAATTGGGTGTACAGATACTGCGCTAGATGATTCAGGCAATCCCGGCGATTGGGCGCCTGACTGTTGGCAAACGCTGCTTGAAGACCCCGATGGAGATGGCGTTTACACCTTTTCGACGACCGCGCTGCCCGCTGGTAGTTATGAGGGCAAGGTTGCCGTTGGGGGCAATTGGGGTGAGAACTACGGGGAAGCGGGTGCGCCGGGCGGTGCCAATATCGGCTTCACCGTTGCGAATGACAATGCCGCGATTACATTTAATTGGAACAGTGAGACAAAAGTGTTAACGATTGAGAGTGAAGGTGCGCCAAAGGGAAATTTAAGTGAGTTGGGAGCTTATTGGGTGACGGCCGACACGATTTTGGTTAATGAGGCGGCAGAGAATCAGTTTGAACTGCACTTTTCGGCCGATTCCAGCCTTCAAGTCGGTGAATCTGGCGTAACAGGCGGCACAAGCTACCCATTGACCCACACTGAAGAGCTGTCCGCAGCGGCATTGCAAAAGTTTCCCCATCTCGCACGGTTAACCCGCTTGCAAATCCCAGCCGAAGCAGTAGCTGAAACCGACGCATTATTGCGCGGCCAACTCGTTGTCTCCGCCACAGACCCCGCTGGCAATCCCGTCACAGCGACGGGCGTGCAGGTTGCGGGTGTTCTCGACGAACTTTATCGTTACGATGGCGAACTGGGTCTGTCGTTTGCTGAAGATAAAACGCCTACCTTTCGCTTGTGGGCGCCAACCGCGCAAGCCGTTCGCATCCAATTCGCAACCGATCCAGCCTCGTTAAGTGGGATTGATAGCGACGTTTCGGCACGTGGTTTTGATATGGTGCGGGATAATCAGACAGGCGTGTGGTCGCACACGGGCGACGCCCAATTTTACGGTGGTTACTACATCTACGAAGTTGACGTGTATGTGCCAAGCGAACTAGCCGTTGTCACAAATTATGTCACCGATCCCTATTCGCACAGTCTGTCTGCCAACAGCACACGCAGTCAAATCATCGACTTAAACGACCCCGATCTCGCGCCAGCGGGATGGGCAACCGTCCAAAAACCGACACTAGAGGCGTTTGAGGACATCGTGCTCTATGAACTGCACGTGCGCGACTTCAGCATCAGCGATGAGAGTGTGCCAGAGGCAGAGCGCGGCACGTTCAAGGCGTTTACCCATCCAGACAGCGCGGGCATGCGACACTTGAGCGCAATTGCCGCTGCGGGTGTATCCCATCTGCATTTGCTGCCCGTTTTTGATATTGCAACGATCGAAGAAGTTCGTGACGAACAAAAGGCCCCGCTCCTGCGCCTTTTGGAGAGCTTCCCGCGTGATAGCGCACAGCAGCAAAATGCAGTCAATTTGTTGCGCGACGCAGACGGCTTTAACTGGGGTTATGACCCCTATCACTACACTGTGCCAGAAGGCAGCTATAGCACCAACCCGAACGGCACAACACGCATCGTCGAGTTCCGCGAAATGGTGCAGTCGCTCAATGAGGATGCGGGGATGCGGGTCGTGATGGATGTCGTTTACAATCATACCAACTCGGCAGGTCAAGCGGAAAAATCTGTGCTCGACCGCATTGTGCCCGGCTACTACCATCGCCTCAACAGTCGAGGCAAGGTCGAAAATTCAACCTGTTGTGCGAACACGGCCACTGAACATGTGATGATGCGCAAGCTGATGGTTGATTCGATTGTGACGTGGGCGACGCAGTACAAAGTAGATGGTTTCCGCTTTGACCTGATGGGACATCATATGGTCGAAGATATGCGCGCCGTGCGCGAGGCGTTAGACGCGCTGACGTTAGAAAAAGACGGCGTGAATGGGGCGGCGATCTATGTTTATGGTGAAGGATGGGACTTTGGCGAGGTACAGGGCGGCCAGCGTGGTGCAAATGCAACCCAGACACGTGTAGGGGGCTTGGGAATTGGCACATTTAACGACCGCATCCGTGACGGTGTGCGCGGCGGCAACCCGTTTGGCGGCTGGCAAGAGCAGGGTTTTGCGACAGGCTTATTGACCAATCCCAATGCAGAGGCGGACAGCCCCGCCGTGATGGAAAACAACCTGACCAAATTTGCCGACTGGATTCGCGTTGGCCTGACTGGCAACTTGGCCGATTACTTACTCGTGGATCGCAACGGAAACACCGTGACGGGGCGCGAGATCGACTACAACGGTGCGCCAACGGGCTATACGACCGATCCGCAAGAGGTGATCAACTACGTTTCGGCGCATGATAACGAGACGTTGTTTGATGCGATCCAATACAAGGTTCCCGTTGGCATGTCGACGGCCGACCGCGCCAAGACGCAGATGTTTGCGCTCGATTTGGTGATGCTGGGGCAGGGCATTCCATTCTTCCATGCGGGCAGTGACCTGTTGCGCTCAAAGTCGATGGATCGGGACAGCTATAACAGTGGGGACTGGTTTAATCGGATCGACTGGACGTATCAGGATAACAACTGGGCGACGGGATTGCCGATTGCCGACAAAAATGAAGCCAATTGGCCGATCATTGCGCCCCTGTTAGCAAATGAGTCAATTGCGCCTACGCCCGAAGATATTGCAGCAACACGTGATCACTTTCGCCGGATGGCGCAGGTGCGACAAGATTCGCCGCTGTTCCGCTTAAGATCGGCCGAAGAAGTCCAAAATCGCCTCCAATTTCACAACACGGGTGCAGAGCAACTGCCCGGATTGATAGTGATGAGTTTGAGCGACGATGGCGATGTGCGTATTGACCCGAATTACAATAAAATTGTCGTTCTATTCAATAGTCGCAACACAGATGTGACGTTTACAGTTGAAGAATTAGCGGACGCAGAGATGTTCCTGCACCCGCTTTTGGCAGCGAGCTCGCGTGATACGTGGCTCAACGCACAATTTAACGCTGGGACGTTCACCGTTCCCGCGCTCACAACGACAATTTTTGTCCAAGCGGGTGATGCAAACACCGTTTTGGAGCCTGATTTACCAATTGGATCGCTTGCTGCCCTCTCTGGTAGTGAAACGCAAGCGGCAGATTTAGGAGATAGTTCGATGTTTGATGCAGGAAGTTTGACAGGAACGCTAACCGCGCTGATTTCTGCGCTATGTATTGTGGGATTGGCCGTGATGATTTCGCTGATCTTCTTGGGGATTTTGGGCGTGAACAGCCTGACGAGCGAGAGTGACGACTAAAATTTTGTTCGGTTCCTGAAAAAGAGAATTTACGATGATTTGAAAAACGCTGATCAAAACGATCGGCGTTTTTCATATAAGATCATAAGCGTAGCGGAAAAAATGGGTTGGCCACGTTTAGATAGGTAGATGAGCAAGGACGGTGAATGACTATGAATAAGATGAAAAATTTTCCCGACGGAACATTGAGTGCCTATTTAGATGATGATGTTGACGCAGATACACGTGCGGCAATCGAGGCGAGTCCAGCGTTAATGGCGCAAGTCGCGGCGTTGCGCGAGGTAGAGGATGATTTAAGAAGGCGGTTGAAAAATCGGCCGAAACCCTCAACCCTCCAAATCGGTGAAGCCGCACTCGGTATTGGCGACGTTGATCTAACCCGTGAACCCCACGCCCAACGGCAAACCGATCTGTTGAAGGAATTCTGGAATGCCCTTGAACCAGCCCCTGTCGCCAAGCCCTCATTGCTTGAAAAAGCGCGTGTCTTGGTGGCAGATTTGATTTCGGGCGGTGGTAATCAGCCTGCCTTCGCCTTTGGGTTGCGCGGCGCACAAGAAGGGATTTACACAGCAGGTGATTATCAGATTGTGATCGAGACAGACACCGATTTTGATGACCCGACGCGCATGGCACTTTCTGGGCTTGTCATGGGGCTAGAAGACGACGAAAAGCTGTCCGCAGACCTCTGGCGCGATGATGCCAGTGCAAAATTGACCGCTCCGTTAGATGAGTTTGGCAATTTTACCTTTGACCAACTAGAATCAGGTCAGTATGAATTGCTGATTACGGGTCAATCACTCACGATACACGTTCCGAACTTAGAGTTGTAATGGTCGCCAGCATGATGTTGGCGATCCCGCCGACATGATGCAGACGTTGGTCGATTCATTATTGCAATTGGCAAGTGCCGATGAACAGGCGGCACTTCTGCGCGCCAACGTTGCACAATCGGCCGAAATTGCCAATCAGCTCAAAAGCCACGCCGACGGCGCACTGCGAACCGCCATTGAACAGGCCACCCACTGCGCCGACTTGCTCCATCTTTTATCTGACATTGCCAATACGCCGACATTCACCGCTCTCGCCTATCGCGTTGAGGGGAATGTCGCCATTTTTGCTGGTGGTGACTATGAACTGGCGATGGCGAAATTTGAAGATGCAGGCGCGATTTACAAGACGGCAGGAGCCGATTTAGATTGGGCGAGTAGCCAGATTGGGACGGTGGCGTGTTTGGGTTATTTGGGCAAATCGGCCGATGCGCTCACCCTTGCCACCCAAGTTCGCTCTGTTTTGGAACAGCACGCCGATTGGGATGCTCTGTTTCGACTTGTCACTAACATTTCCGTTTTGCATAGTCGGCAGGGAGAACTGCGCGAAGCAGTTGCGCTGCTTGCTCATGCTCGCCAGCTTGCAATTGATCACGCACTCCCCATCCACTATCGCGCTGCTGTCGAACTCAATCGGGCGCGACTGTTGCTTAATTTAGGCGAATTATCAGCGGCCGAAGAAGCAGTGCAGCGCGCCGAAGCAAGCTTTGCAGAAATTACGCACACAATTTCTGTTGCCCGCGCTCAACAAATTCGTGCGCTCATCTATCTCAATCAGCATCGTTATAATGAATCCCTGGCGCTGTTTGATGATGCGCGGACGGCTTATATTGAAGACGAGCGTGCTGAAGATGCGCTGTCGAATGAGCTTGATGCGCTGCCAGTCTTGCTTCATTTGGGGCAATATGAACGAGTGCTGACCTTAACGAAGTCGATAGAAACACAGTTTCGTCAACATAGTGTGCCGCATGAACTGGCGATTGTGATGCGCCATGCGGCTGTTGCAAATGCAGGTCTGCATCAATTTGAGGCCGCGCATCAGATGATGTTGCAAGCGCGAATGCAGTGCCAGCAGAGCGGGGATGCGATTCAAGAGGCTATTTGTCGTCTTGAACATGCAACGCTCTTTATCCAACAGCGCGACCCAGCCGCCGCGTTTCTGTTAGCCAATGCCAGCGCAGAAATTTTTCGCGCAAACGACCACATATTGCGTGAGGCACAAGCGCAGATGCTGTGTGCAAAGGCGTTGGCAATGCAGGGGAATGCGGACGCGGCAAACGCGATTTTGCAGAAGATTGAGCCATCCGCACAAGCACAACAGGCGTATTGGTTGCTGCATCAGATTTATGCGTTGCGGGGTCAGCTAACACGGTCGCTGGAGGCGTATGAAGTGGCACTGGATATGTTGGAACGCCTGCGTGGACGGTTAATAACAGAGTTTCGCGCCGATTTCTTACATGACAAGCAGCAAATCTATGAGGAGGCGGTCGCTGCGGCTGTTGCGGCCGACGAGAAGGAACGCGCCTTGGAGTGGGTCGAGCGTGCGAAGTCGCGGGCGTTGGTTGAGATGATCGGGCAGCAGGTTGATTTACGCATTCGGCCGATTTCTCCCGAAGATCACGACCGCATCAATGAACTAGAATCGTTGCAATCGCGCCGCAATGTTCTCTATCGCCAGTGGACGCATGGATCAGGCGAGGATAATGCGACAACCCGTCAACAACTGCACACGCTCGAAGCGCAAATCACGGAACGTTGGCATCAACTGCTCGTTCATAACAGCGATTATGCGCGTGATGCGTCGCTGACCCGGGTGCGAGCCGAGCCGATTCAGCCTTATTTATCGGCCGAAACCTTGCTGATTGACTGTTTTACAGTGGGTGAAGATATTCTGTTCTTCTTGGTTGATCAGACAAGTATTGAGGTTGTTCAGTTGCCACAAGGGGTAAGGCGTGTGGCGCAGTTGATGCGGGTGTTTAACCTCAACATCAAGGCGACCTCGACCGCCCCGCCAGAACGAGTGCCGCAACTGTTGCGGTCGGCACAAAAGTTGTTGGGACAGATGTATGCAGTGTTAATTCGGCCGATTGCCGACCGGCTCACTGACTATACACATCTGCTCATCGCACCGCACAATGCCGCTCTCCACTATCTGCCGTTCCAGGCGTTGTTTGACGGCGTTCACTATCTTGGTCAGCAGTACGCCATTGGCTATCTGCCGAGTGCCGCATTGCTTGCCTATCAAACTGACCGCCCACCAACAACGGGTGCAACAATCGCTTACGGATACAGCAATGAGAGCTATTTGCCCCATGCCGCCGAGGAAGCGTTACGGATTGCGGCTCTGTTGGGTGGACACGCATTTACAGAACAAGAGGCAACAATTGATCAGGTGAAGGCGAGCGCGGGATCGGCCGAAATTTTGCACTTTTCTACGCACGGAGACTTTAATCAGTCCAACCCGCTCTTTTCAGGGTTAGCTCTCGCTGATGGACAGCTCAGCACACTTGACATTTTTAGCCTGCGCCTCAACGCATCCCTTGTCACACTCAGTGCGTGCCAAACGGGGCGCAGCGTTGTCAAAGGGGGTGATGAATTAATGGGCTTGATGCGTGCATTTCTTTATGCTGGTGCCGACTCATTGTTGCTCGGTCTTTGGCAGGTCAACGATTTGGCAACACTTTTTTGGATGGAAACGTTCTATCGCGCATTGCAATCTGGACAAAGCAAAGCACAAGCGTTACAAACGACCTACACCACCTTCATCGAAGACACGACGCTCCCCGCCCACTATCGCCACCCCTACTTTTGGTCTCCCTTTTTTCTTGTCGGTAAGACTGGCAGTGTGTAATCTGAACTATGATGAAATGCTGGAAAAATGGAGCGTACCAGCGTTCATATAATGTGATATTCGCAATAAGGAGCGATCAATGAACATCTATTATCATCGACTGGCAAAGTTACCGATTCCACTTTTGTTTGCCCTCGCACTGTGCCTCTTTCTCTGGCAAGCCGTTGGCACATCCTTTGCGGAACCGCCAATTTATGGGTTTGTTTCACTTGCAGGGCATGATGGGCAAATTGATCAGGCGGCGGCTCCATTTGTGGCGGACGGCAGACTACACTTTGTTCGTGAGTATGGGGCTGCTGCAAGCAACTACCATGTAGAAAATCCAAACTACAATGGTGGACAACTTCCTAACCCGTTTAATATCAAGGTGTATCAGGTAATGACAACAACACCCAACGTTAACACCATAATAAACGCTGTTTACGCGGAAGCTGCCACCTATGCAGATGTCCAAGCGGAAAGAGACATTCAACATCTTGCCTACATCCCTCAGCAGATTATTGTGAGTGGCACATGTGCCGATGTCGCCTCAACGGTGAATCGCGTCGATCTGACACCCGTGCAGGGAGTCGAAGCGGTGGAATTCACTATTCAAGGGGACTGCTTCGCCGTCGGTCTTTTCCAATCACTGGCTGGAAAAACGGTTGTGCAAACAATTAACTCAGTCAACATGGTGATTGACAACGATCCTAATATCGACGATGCACTCGCACAACCCAATCAGCTCACGATGGGTTTCCCTGGCGGCTACTATATTTTTGGAAGCCCCGCAGGTATGGCGACACCGGGAACGACAACCCTCACATTGCCTAATTCGCCATTTGACGGGTTTACAGGTCAGAAAGTTGGCATTGCGATATTCGATACATCCCCCTATGTGGCGGCTCCCGCTGTCAGCACACAAAATGTCAATGGCATCGACATCACGGTTAACAAAAGTTTGCCCCTCCCTCCTGGATTGCCGTTTTCAGGGCAATCTGTTGTTGGATCACACGGCACCTTTGTTGCCACGCCCATCACCCATTACGCACCCAGCAGTGACATCTACCTGATGCGAGCGTTGAGTATTGACGGGATTGGTACAGAGTTTCTGCTGATTCAAGCGATTGAAGAGATGCGCAATTTTTTTCTTACGAATGCAGATAATTACGATGGCGTTATCTTTAACTATAGTTTAGGTCTCGAAGAGGAAGATTACGTTGACTCGCTCTCTGCACTTGCTCGCACGCTTGATCAAGTTCACAACACCAACATCTTCCAAATAGGGGCTGCGGGGAATAACTCAGCATGGTCACTCGCACCGCGAGACCCGAATCTGCCAGCAAGTCATCCTAATGTTTTGGGTGTCACGGCGATTGCACCAGGGAACACTTTGGCTTGTTATGCGAATAAAGGGGATATTGCAACGTGGGGCGGTGGTGATCCGCGCAGCGCACCCGGCCCTTGCCTACCTGATAAAATTGCCCATGATTGCGCCATCAATGTACGAGGTGGCTGCTTAACAGGGTTCGATCCACACTCGCCCAACGATTGGGCTTATGGCATCGGTACATCGTTTGCTGCACCCATCATCACCGGCATGGCTGCTCAAAAGATAGAAGAACTTGGCCCATCACGTTCGGAATTTTGGCAATCGCCCACCGCTGTGCGTGCTCAAGTGGAAGAGGCTGCAACGCCCGATGATGCTGATATGGGGAGCGGTTTTATCGGTGATTACACAGTGCCGACAAGCGTTGGGTTATCGGGTCTTAAGCAGGCGAACGTGCAAGCGGTGTGGTTATCGCTGCTTACAATTATTGTTATTACACTGACAACAGGATTGGCTTTTTCAAGAAAGGTTGAGAAGATAGAGCGTAAATAGTAAAACTATCGAGATATTCCATCTTTTCAAAATATGGAATATCTTCATCAAAATTATGCGCTACTTGATCACTGGAGCCAATCGTGGCATTGGACTTGAATTTGTAAAACAATTGGTCGCAAACGGCGACACGATTTTTGCGACCGCACGCAATCGCGAAGCAGCAACTGAATTAAATGAACTGGCAAAAACTGGGCAAGTTTTCCCAATTGAATTGGATGTGACAGATGTTGACTCTGTTGCACAAGCGCGGGAAGTCGTTGGCGCGAAAACGGATGCTATCGACGTTCTGATCAACAATGCGGGCGCATTTTTTGACCGTAACGAAAAACTCGCCACATTTAACCCCGACGCAATGCGCAAGACGTTTGAGACAAACACAATTGGCACGATGAATGTCACCAAGGCATTCGCCGATCTGCTCAACGCGGGCAACAATCCACGACTGGTCAATATCTCGTCTAATCTCGGCTCGCTCACGACTTTGGGCAGAAATCGTTCCGGTGACTATAGCTATAATGCAAGCAAGGCCGCCCTTAACATGTTGACGCGCATGCTCTCCTATGACCTGCCTGACGTGACGGTAATCTGCGTACATCCCGGGTGGGTGCAGACAGATATGGGTGGCAGCCGTGCGGCAATTACGCCGGAGGCGTCGGTGGAGGGATTGTTGGGGTTAATCGGCCGATTAACCCCAGCCGATACAAACAGCTTCTTTGGCTGGACGGGTGAAGATTGGGCTTGGTAGGCGCGAAAAATTTGTGGGTAATTGGTTGCATTGTAACCAATTACCCGCGCCTGTATTGCAGGCGTCAACTCACCCTTATTTACTGTGCCGATTCTCTAAAACGGTTTCCACTTCCTCTAGTGAGACCCCCTTTGCAGTCAACAAAACCAATAGATGATAGAGCAGGTCTGCGCTCTCTTCGACGAGTCGTTCGCGCGGTTGATTGAGCGCGGCGATCACGACCTCAACCCCTTCCTCACCCACTTTTTGCGCGGCTTTGTTTTCATCATTTAGCAGGGTAACGGTGTACGAGTCAGCAGGTTGTTCTCGTTGGCGTTGTTCGATCAGGTCTGCGAGCTGGTGGAGAAATCCATTCATAGCGTTTTTTGTCACTCCCCTGCTTGCGGGAAGCCACTTTTTCATGGGCGCGTTTCAGATGAGTTGCAACTGTCATTCCCACGCAGGTGGGAATCCATTCTTCTAGGCTAGACTTTTCGAGATTTCCATTCCGCAGGGACACGGAGTGACATTCCCGAAATACGCAGCAACCGAGATAAAACACACCACTTTTTTATCGTTAATCAGTCTAAGTACACCGTAAAGTAAGTCCCGTCATACCTGCGAAGGCAGGTATCCATTCTTTTTCAGGGACTGGATTCCCGCCTGCGCGAGAATGACAGTGCCATACAATTTACTAAGTACATTCAAACACATAGTGATGGATGTAGCCGCAATTTCCAATTGCGCTAGTCAAGGGCGCGATTGGAAATCGCGGCTACGAACCAACAAGACAAATTTGCGTGTACTTACTTCAAATCGTTCAAAATCGCCCAAATGCACAACGGATGATTTGATATCCGTGCGCTGTAAAATCCATTGCTGTGGGCGACGCTCACAAGTATAACGTCCCTATCGGCCATTCGCGTGGCGCAATCACCCCTCTTACAGCGTGCCAATTTAGCAGCTTATTGCAGAAAACGGCCTATAGCTGGCATAATAACGTTTAGGAGGCGGTCGTAGCGACGTCGTGTTGTGCTACCCCCTTTTCGGTTGTAGGAGAAATCAGGAGTATCGATCATGGCTGAATCACTTCTCGCCCGTGTCTATCCCAAGACACTAAAGGCAGTTGAAACGTACCATACGGAGACGACCGTATCGTTGATCCCTGAGAAAGAAAACAAATCGGAAAGTGAAGGCAAGATCGAAATTATTACACCTTACGAGGGAGGTGCATATTTCCGCCCCTATGCGATCTCCGACATTGAACGTCAGCGCAAACAGAAAAAGTGGCAGCGTGGCGACAAGATTAAAATTGGACACTTGTATATTGAAGATGTGAAGGGAAACGTCGAATTTGCCAGTCCATTACCACGCCATCCCGCGATTAATGCTGAGGACGTGATCCCCGTCAATATCAGTCTGTTGGGAACGCGACGCGAGCTAACCGCAGACAAAAAATCTAGCAACTGGACGGTCGCCTATACGCCGAAAATCCCTAAAAATCCACTGGTGCAAATAGATGCTGAAGTTTGGGATGAAGATGCGCTGACAGAAAACATGGCTCATCGGAAGGGGAATGACCGTCGTCGGGATGATATTGCCATTGCCAAACAGATGCGCGTCAAGATGGACATTCGCCAAACGCTCAAAGTTCGCCTGTATGTCACGATTGATGTTCCGCGTAGTCAGAGCCATGATAAACCACTCGTGATTGAAGAGATGCAGCTTGACTGGCCCATTGCAACGGCCTACAAGCTGGTCGATTTAGCCGTTGGCGATGAGAAGAAGGTCGTCTTTTACGATCCGACCGAGCAGGGTGTAATTCGTTGGCATGATGTTGAAATGGCGTATCAGGGGGAACCAGATGGGATGGGCGGGGTGTGGCGATTTTCGGCCGAACCGATCACGCTCACGATCAGCACGCCCGGCGAAATCTACATGCACGAAAAGCTGACGGGAAAGTTCAGCGTCAAAGTTCCCTATCTGTTGAGCGGTCTGCGCTTGGCATTCTTCAACGCGATTGGTTACATGGAAGAGGTGGACCAACATTCGCTTGTCAAATCAGCATTCACCGTCGATATTAAGCGTTTCTTCGAGATGCGAACCTATTCGCCACGACAGCAACTGCACTTTCAAAACGTGCTCGTTGAAGAGGCAAGAGTCGATGATGTCAAGTCGTTGCTCGCTGACCTGGGGCTGGACTTTAAGCAACCTATCGAACTAAACACCCCCAACCAATATCTACTACACGCCACAAAACGCCATCTCGCCAGCAAACTCGAAGTTTGGATATTGATGATGGGAACCCATCATACAACCTTCCGCGAAGATTCAATTCAAGGAGATGTTGTCTACACATCTCCGTTAACTGCTGGCCACACTACCTTCGTGATCTGTTGTGAAGCGAGTTTTGATAGCCGTTATCTGACTTGGCTGATCAGCAAAATTCACATGAAACTAAAAGAGCGGTTTCGTCACGTCAGCACGGTGGGATAATGCGCGAGCAGATCAAGCAACAAGCCCCCCAGTCACGTTGTTATTTGTGCGGCCGATTTGAAATTGTCGCCGTCTGCCACCATTGCGGTCGCGGCATTTGTGCCGACCATCTGGAAGAAGGGGAAGCCCCCAAATGGTTTTTCATCATGCAGGATGAATTTCACAAAGTCGATGTTGAGACGTGGGCAAAAGGTGGGATCGCTATCCATTGCAAACAGCACCTGCACTATCGTGTCCGCTTAATGCGCTATCTGATCTATGGCTGTTTCTTCCTGACGCTGCTCGCGTATCCGACCTTAACCGCACCAAATGGGTTTGATCTTGCGACACAGACGCTGGTTGCAACCTTGCTCGGCATGTTGATGATATCGATCTTGATGATTGGGCTACCGATTCAGCTTTGGTTCCAATATAAGTCCAAAAAGCATCATCTCCCACCGTTGCCGCTGTTTGGACGCGACCGCACGGTGCGTGTTGTTGAAAAGCTGAAGGGTGATCTGACGCTCAATGCAGATGGTGTGTATCAGGCGACGGTGGCGGTGACAGATAGCTTTGTGGAGGCGAAGTTAAAGCTAACGCAACGCGATTTTGCCCGTCTAGCACTCTATCAAAAACGACACAGTCGCGATCCCCACAAGTTTCATGCGGGATTTGTTGTGCTGCGCGGTGAGGCGCAGATTTCACCCTTGCAGGGGGTAGATCGGCCGATAAATCAGACACCAACTCGCTATCCCTTCTTACGAGCTGGCGCAAATACGATGGAACTTAGCGATAAGTTTGCACAGCTTCCATTCTTTCAGACGGAAGCTGCTGCCCCCAACCGACGTGCGCTCAAAATGATGTTTGGCTATCGCTTGCGTGCGCCAGAAAAGTTGAAACTGCCGATTCAGATCATCCCATTTATCACGCAAATCGGTGAGTACAACGTCTTGGAACTACAGGTTCAAGTGCTGCCCAGCCTGAGCCGCAAAAAATTAGGAGGGGCAAAAGTCACTGTTGACATGTTGCGAATCATGATTTCCACCGATGTTGCAACGATGTCATTTTGTGAACCCTCCGCGCAAACGTCTATTCAACCTTATCAAGACCGTGAGCAGCTCGTTATGACGTGGTATCGCGTTGGTTTACAGAATTTTGAAAACGGCATCATTGCCCGCAAATTCCAGATATTGTTTGAAAATAACTCGCAGGAGGCGTTGGGACAGATTGAGCTAAAGGGAATCGCAACGATTCAGATTGATAAATTGCTGTCAGGGGTGGAAGCAGCGCATTCATTTTACCCATTGGGTCAGGCACATGAAGCGAAAGCACAACCCCGCATGTCAACTGAAGTGCAGATTGGGTTTACGCTTAATCTCAATAGCTTGTCCTTCCAACGAACAATAGATTTTACTGATACGCACACTGAGCCGGGAATTTACGCCGACTACAAGCTGATCACGGCGTTCGTCGCGCAACTGAGCGAAAAAATGTATGTCAAGCGCGTTGTTGAAAACCCAATTCAGCACGATGCCTATGACGCATATCGACTCACCCACTATTGGGACATTGCTGGACGCGCCTATCACGGTGTCTATGGCGTGAACTGTCATATCGTCGTGATGGGTGAGACGCTTGAAGATTTGACGACGCGCAAAAGAGGTGCATCGACGCGCCTTGAGGTGACAGTACACGGGAATGTGACAAATGAGGCATTGAAGGATTTTATGGAAGAGACGTTGTGCGCGATTATTGCGGCGTTCAAGGAGACAGTTCGCAGAGATTATTGGCCGCGCTATGGTCAATCGACGCCGTCTTTTCTACCCCAGAGTGACGAATGATGTTTCTACCAATTGAATGCCCGACCTGCACCGATAAGAAGAATGCCGGTAATGTACAGTACGCTTGTCATCATTGTGGGCGATTGTTATGTCAGAATTGCTTCTTAGAAATTAAGGATAACCTTTTCTTGGGTGAAGAGGATGAGCCAGTCGAGGCTGTTCACTGTAAACCGTGCGCCAAACGCGTGCATGGCCATGATGCTAACGCATGGTGGCGCATGAGATGGGCGGAGTTGAAGCAGATGAAACGGGACTATCAAGTGTATAAATCTAGCCAACTGGCTGAGAAAATCGGCCGATAATCATTTTCAGATCGACCGATTTTCACTGCCTCTCGTTGCGCGTGAAGCCGAAAAGACCTTTGCCAAAATCCTGCGGCTAAAGCCGAAGGCTGATACGCGAAACGCGCTCAAGCGCGTTGGTTGCAGTGCGTTTCAACGCACTTTGTGTACCAGCCTTTGAACGCGAAGCGACAGGCTCAGTAAAACACGATCAATGTCATAGCATCCGACGATGCGCGCTACGATGAGCTAGCCATCCCCCTGCGCATAACACCAGCATCATTCTGTAGAAAGTTTGTGCTACAATACAGACCAATTTTCGCATAGGGAAATCAGCAATATGGCGCAAACATTTGTCTTTTTGGATGTCGAAACAACGGGCTTAAATCCCGAACGGGATAACATTATCGAAATCGCGGTCGTCGCGTGGCGGGAGGGGGAGATTGTCGAACAGTTTACGTCGCTGGTTAACCCCCACGTCGCTATTCCACAGTTTGTGACGCAGTTAACGGGAATAACGGACGAGATGGTGAAGGATGCGCCGAGCTTGTTTGCCATTCGGCCGAAAATCAAACAAATTATCGGCGACGCCATCATTGTCGGTCACAACATCGCGTTTGATTTAGGCTTTTTGCAAGCGAACGGGATGGCTTATGGGAATCATCGGATCGACACGATTACGCTGGCGAGCATTTTGCTGCCCGAAGTGGGTCGCTATGATCTTGAACATCTCGTGCGCGCGCTCGATCTGCCGAGAACCACCGCCCATCGCGCTGAAGCTGATACACTGCACACGCTCAACCTCTATCAAGCACTCCATCAGGTCGCAGTCGGCCGAAAGCTCGCCTTACTCGACGAAATCGTCCAGTTTGGCAATACGCTTGGCTGGCCCGAAACGCTCTTCTTTGAAAACGCGCTCAAAGAACGCACGCGCAAGGCGTTTGGCAACGACAGTTTTGATCGCAAACGCCATCTATTTGATGCACCCCAGCCAAAAGGGGAGGCGATTGTTGAGATCGAAGATGAGGAAAAGCTAACGCCGATTGATGTGGAAGCTGTGACTGGGATGCTCAAGGAAGGGAGTAACTTTAGCCGCATCTTCCCCGATTACGAACCACGCAAACAGCAGGTGCAGATGGTCAGCGCGGTGGCTGGAGCGTTGAACAAGCATCAGCATTTGATGGTCGAGGCGGGAACGGGAACGGGCAAAAGTTTGGCCTATCTGCTGCCAGCCGCGTTTTGGGCGTACAACAACGGGCGGCGTGTCGTCGTTTCGACCAACACGATTAACCTGCAAGATCAGTTAATTCACAAGGACATTCCCGCCCTCTCAGCCGCACTGCCGTTTGAGGTTCGCGCCGCCGTTCGCAAAGGCAAGAGCAACTATTTATGTATGCGCTTGTTCCAGACGATGCGCCATCGTGGCCCGAAAGATAAAGATGAGATGACCGTTTTTTCACGTCTGCTGCTCTGGTTGCCGCGCACAAAGTCGGGGGATATTGCCGAGTTGCCGCTGCGCAATATGGCCGAGCGCATCGTCTGGCGTAAACTGAGCGGGGAGAACGCGCCCTGTTCGCCACAAGATTGTTCGGCCGAAAAATGCCCACTTCACTTTGTCCGTCGTCGCGCCGAATACGCCCACATCGTCATCGTCAACCATGCACTTTTGCTGGCCGACGCAGACACACAAAACCACATTCTGCCCGACTACAAAGATTTGATCATTGATGAGGGACATCATCTCGAAGCGGCGGTGACGAGCGGGATGAGCTTTTCGGCCGATAAACGCTTCCTCGATGCCGTTCTCGAAACGATCACCGATACAAAAGGGGGGATTTTCACCGATCTTGAACGGAACATGACCGACCTGCCGCGCAAAACACAAGAGAATATTGCGGACGCAATTCGGCCGATTCGCCAGGCGGGAAAAAATGCTGAGATGCGGTTGGAAGAGTTCTTTAGCGTCCTAAATTTTTTCTTGAGCGACAAGATCAACAGTCGCGCCGAGTTCGCCCAGCAGATTCGGTTGGTGGGCGGGATGCGGGATTCGGCCGAATTTCGCATGGTGCGCCAGAGTTGGAAGAATGTGCTTGTCCATCTCTCCGACATCGCCAAATCAATCGAAGCGGTTGCTAAGGGGATCGCCAACCTGATGGACAATCAGGCAAAAATCACCGATGGTGACGAAATCCTCGCTGAATTGACCAACAACTTTCGCTCCATTCTCGAAACCGCCTCCAATCTCAATACGATTATCGAAGAAGAAAACCCCGAATTTATCACATGGATCGAGATTTGGAGAGAGCGTGTTTCGCTCCACGCCGCGCCACTCCACGTCGGTGAGCTGGTTGCCAAACATCTGTGGGACAAGCTCGATTGTGTTGTTATGACATCCGCGACGATGCGCACTGCACCAAACGGCCGACAGGTGACAGCCAATTTCGACTATCTGCGCGAACGCCTCAACGCCAAAGACCCGAATCGCATCCAAGAACTGGCTGTTGGTTCCCCGTTCGATTACAAGAAAAACACGCTACTCTACGTCTGCTCCGACATTCCTGAACCAAAGCAGCCCGGCTATCAGCGTCATGTCGAACAGGCGATCATCGACGTGGCCGAAACGCTCGAAGGGCGCACGATGGTGCTATTCACCTCCTACAAACAGTTGAGCGAAACCGCGCGCGCCATCACCGCCCCCCTCGCTGACAAGGGAATTAGCGTTCTTGCCCAACAAACAGGCTCTTCACGCCAACAGTTGACCGACCAGTTCAAAGCGGTCGATGCAAAGGCGATTTTACTGGGGACACGCTCTTTTTGGGAGGGGGTTGATGTGCCGGGCAAGGCGTTGGAGGCAGTCATTTTGGTCAAGCTGCCGTTTGATGTGCCATCCGATCCCGTCGTGGGGGCGCGATCTGAGACGTTTGACAATCCATTTATGGAGTATGCGATTCCGGAGGCGGTGCTTAGGTTTCGGCAGGGTTTCGGCCGATTAAACCGCCGCAAATCAGACGAAGGGATCGTCGTCGTCCTCGACAAGCGTGTTCTCACCAAACGCTATGGCGAACTTTTCCTGACTGCGCTCCCCGACTGCACCCTCCTGCGTCAGCGCACCAAACGCCTCCCCGAAATCATCAAGCGATGGCAAGAGCGATCACGATGAAATCGAAAGCAGTGCTGAACAGAGAAGCTTATATTTTGAGGCAGGATATTGACACTATATCCATTTGTGGATACAATATATCCAACTCGCTACCTTAACCGCTTTAACCAACACATCAGGAGTAATAATGAATGCACCATTGAGCCACAAGATTGCTGCCATTCTAGTAGTGCTTGAGGATGGCCCTCTCCATGGGTATGCAATTCGCAAGCAAGCCGAAGAATTATCGAGAAAGCGCATCCCGTATGGGACGTTATATCGCTATATTGATGAATTAGAAATGGAGGATTTGATTGAGAAAGCCCAATCGCCTCTACCAAGAGAACTTGATGATGAACGTCGTAAATATTTCAAAATTTCAAAAAAAGGACGTGCGCTCTTAAATGAGCATATTGACTATCTTAGACGATTTGATCGTTCGCCAGCCTTAGTTGTCTAAGATAAAGCCGTAACGTTTATTTTGAAGTTTAGCATGGAGAACTCTACCATGAAGATAATGTTGCAGGTGGTACTTGCCGCCATTTTGAAAATCGTAGAAATGTTCACAACGGGGGTAATTGATACCCCGCGTGGACGCGAATGGATATTTATGTGTGCAAATCGTATCCATCCACAATGGAACTCGGAAAATCATATGAATGCACAAGCCTCTGCATTTTTGGAACATTGTGCAGTAGAACAGAAGGAGGGTGGTCGCTATGCGGTCGCTCTCTTTCTGTTTTCTGAGTTGTCGATTATCTTGATAGAAGGGGGACGAGCGCGAATGGTTTGGTACAAAGAGTGTACACAATACAGACTTATGTATTGTTTCCTTCTGTGTCAACTATATCTACAAATCCCCATTTACTGGGCGCAACTAAAGGTGACATCACGGTGGGAGTATTTAAAGAAATCGAACAATAGCTCTTCCAATTCAAAGTTTAAGCGAGTAGAACAGGCTATTCTGAAACACATTTCAAATCTATGTTTAAAAACGATAGCTGACCAGTTTAAGGCACTCTCTGGAGTGGTTGCTCAAGGCATTCGGGCCTCTGAACGAGGGCCACAACCTCGCACTCCAGTCGGGTCGAAGGACGACAACACCAATGCTTTAACCCCCCCCCTTCAGTTCCTTAACCATTTTTCTAATATCTTAGAAATTGTAATGCTCATTGAGAAAATTTTCCAAGATTGCGGACCAAAGGCGGGGCGTGAAGCATTTAAGAAATTTGTTGAAGCGATTGAAGAACAACGAGAAGGTAGAGCCATTGAAGTAGGGAGTTTAAACAGTTATGCAATGCTTGAATTACTTAAAGTAACCAATGTTGCTGTTCGAGATCACAATGTATATGTTAAGAGGCTGCGTGTGAATAGCTAAGGCAATATCAGTTGATATTTGATTAAAGTCCAAATATCAGTTGATATTTGATTAAAGTCCTCTACCATGCAACAATGTGATTGAAAAGCTGTGCCGATGGGGGCTGGCTTTTTTTGTGAGCAGAAATATTTGAGGTTGATGTTCTATCATCTGGCTCAATATGCTCAATGTGCATTGTTCGTAACCAAGTGCTCATTCATAAACACGACGTTTTGTCTCTGCCCAAGAAATCTCACTCATCAAGAAGAACTCAAATCGGATTGACGTAGTGCATAACCACGTTGTCGTAAAATCGCGGCAGCTTCTGCCTTCCGAAGCATCAGCCTATCGGCGCGTTCTACTAACTGCTCCAGTTCACTGACTTCTTGACCAGAAATTTTTCCGAGACTGTTGCGATTCATCAACGTTTCTAGCCGCTGTTGCATCGCGGCTGGCATTTGTTCAGCGGCGATTGTCAGAAGCGCGTCTATTGATAGATGGGTGAGTGCATTCAGTTCAACTTGTTCGTCAATTGGTAGCGTGTGAAATGGTTGATTGAAGCGTAACAGAAGGAAGCGCGTAGGCGTTCTGCAACGACGGTTTCCAGCGGCTGATTCACTGACCGCGCATAATGTTCTAACTGTGAATAGACATCGTTTGGAATGGTAACTTGCATATAAAAAGCTCCTTTATTGTGACTCATCTTTATAGAACAGTTCTAAATTCCCGTGTATGAACTATTTTCAGAGTGCCAACTTCGCCTAATACTAGCAGGTCTTTGTCAACGCTTACCAAGTAGTCCGCATTGCCAACAACCGCATAGGCGATTAAATAATCATCATTCACATCGCGCGTAATTGTTGGTATTGGCGAGTCAATGGATGGAATCATCTCAGAAATTGCGCGTAACAGGAGCAGGAATCTTTCTAGTTCTCTTGCTGTGATAGCCTCAATCAGATACTTTTTTCGCTTAACGGTTCTTTCGATCTCCTCAAGTAAGGGCTCTGAAACAAGCAGAGTGATTCTGTCTTCTATGATCGCATCCAATATGAGTTGTACAAAGCTCTCTTGATGTGGGTTTAGAAGATAGGAGATGAAAACACTTGTATCAATCAGTACGCGCATCATTATCCTTCAAAAACAACTTTGCCCTTTTTGACCAAGTTTTCTACTGCCTCGCGGGTGACTTCTATCCCAATTTGATCCGCTTGTTCTGCTGTAATATCTGGATTAGCTGCTCTGACCCTTTGCGCGATTGCTCTCAATTCTTCAATTGCCTTTCTCTTTCGCGCTCTTTCTCTTGCTTGTTGAAGTAACTCATAATCCACAAAAGGGATGATGACAGCTTTCGATTGGCCTCTACTTTGCACGATGACATCATCTTGATTTTGTTCAGCCCAATTGATAACAGAGCTAAATTGTTTTCTCCCGTCGCTAATTGAAATTGTTTTCATGATCGCAGCTCCTATTGCACACTATCGTTATAGTGTTAAATCACACTATCAATATGTACATACTATCATCTTTGTATTAACAGAGCCATATGGAAACGAACGAAGTTCCTGCAAATAGATTCTTTTAAGAACTTCGTTTATAGGCGACTACATTCTAAATGTCCCAAAGCGATCGGTCGGGAAGGGCGCGTTGAGCGTCGTGGCGAAGGAGAGCGCGAGGGCGGCGCGGGTCTGTTTGGGGTCGAGGATGCCGTCATCCCAGAGGCGTGCGGTTGCGAAGTAGGGGTTTGATTCGTGGGCGTATTGGTCGAGGATGGGGGCTTTGAATTTTGCTTCGGCCACGGCGATTTGTTCGGCCGTCGGATTTTCGATACCACGCATAACCCCACGTTCCCCAACTGTCCACAACGTCCCCGCCGCTGCATCGCCTGACATGACGCTGATTTTGCTGTTCGGCCATGAGAAGAGGAAGCGCGGATCGTAGGCGCGACCGCTCATGCCATAGTTGCCCGCGCCGTGACTGACCCCATGCAGGAGCGTGATGCGCGGGACGTTGACGTTGCTGACCGCCTGCACCATCTTTGCGCCATCTTTGGCGATACCGCCGTTTTCATACTGTTTGCCGACCATAAAGCCCGCGATGTTTTGCATGAAAAGAAGGGGGGTTCCGCGCTGCCCGCACAGTTGGATGAAGTGGGATGCTTTTTCGGCCGATTCGCTAAACAACAGCCCGTTATTCGCCACAATCCCAATCGGAATCCCCATGATGTGGGCAAAACCACAAACGATAGTCGTTCCATAGCGCGATTTGAACTCGCTCAGGCGTGAGCCATCGACCAGCCGCGCAATCGCTTCATAGGCGTCGAGCGGATGGCGCGGGTCGCTGGGGATCACGCCGTAGAGTTCGTCGGGATCATAGGCGGGGTCTTCGGGTGACTGCATGACGAGCGGGTTTGTCTTGGCGCGATTGAGGTGGCTCACAATGTCGCGGACACGCTCAAGGGCTTCCTGTTCGTCGTTGGCAAAGTGGTCGGCAACGCCGGAAAGCCGGGTATGCACGTCTGCACCGCCCAAATCTTCTGCGCTGACCTCTTCACCCGTTGCCGCTTTGACGAGCGGTGGGCCAGCCAAAAAGATCGTCCCGTTTTCACGCACGATGATCGTCTCGTCCGCCATCGCGGGAATGTATGCGCCACCCGCCGTGCAGGAACCCAGCACGGCGGCAATTTGTGGGATTTGCTTGCCGCTCATACGCGCCATGTTGTAGAAAATTCGGCCGAAATGCTCCCGATCGGGAAAGACATCGGCTTGCAGATGTAAGAATGCCCCGCCCGAATCGACCAGATAGATACAAGGTAGGTGATTTTCTTCGGCCACCGTTTGGGCGCGGAGATGCTTTTTAACCGTTTCAGGGAAGTAGGTTCCCCCTTTCACCGTGGGGTCATTGGCGATAATCATGCACTCTAGGTTAGAGATTCGGCCGATTCCCGTCACGATCCCCGCGCTGGGGGCGTCTCCGTCGTGCATGTCCCATGCCGCCAGTGGTGAAAGCTCCAAGAATGGGGAATTGTCGTCTAAAATTGCTTCAATCCGCTCGCGCACCAGCAGCTTGTCACGCTTGCGATGACGCTCTAGCGTACGCTGAGAACGCTCGGTTGCAGCCTTTTGCTGTCGGTCGTTTAACTGTTCAGCAAGCTGTTTATTGTGTGCATAATTCGATTTATATTCAGGTGTATTGATATTCAGGGTGCTAATGATTTGTGCCATGCACCCCATTTTACGCGCTATTGGGATGTGGTTACAAATGAACGTTGGTTATAATCGGATAAAAGCGTGTAGCAATCTGCACGAATAGGGGTCTAACTTGCAAAATAATCTGAGGAAAATCGAATGGCTAAGAAAATGCAAGAAAAAGAGTTGACGAGCAAAGAGTGGTATATCAAATTTATGGAGGCTGTGCGTACCACAGAGGAGACGCAGACGGCCAAGCAGTTTGCCGACGCAGTGGAATCGGCCGAATGTGCCTTCGCCTATATTGAAGAAAATGAGGATGCTTATAGTTCGGCCGAACTGCGCCGCGCACGTCGTGCGATGGAACACCTACAAACGCTAAAGGAGGAATAATGAGTTTAATCACGCGACTTATCAGCGGGATCATGTTTGAACGCCCCGCACGCAATAGAAGCTATCAAGATTTCATCCGCATTTTGCGCGACAAAGGGGCAGCGGTCGAGGCGCGGATTGCAAAAGGCAATGGCGACGAAAAACAGCATAAGGTGTTGACACACCTCATTGGCATCGAAAAATGGGCGCAAAGTCGCGTGCGCGTGGCGTTGGGTGAGCCGTTTAAGCAGGAAGAATATAACGTCTATCGCCCTGCACAAGCGACGGCATGGGCCGATTTATTGCCACTGTTCCATGCAACCCGCGCCGAATCTATTTCATTGGCCGAGCAACTTGCCGCCCAAAATGTCCCGACCAATCACAAAGTGAAACACAATCAGTTTGGGGATTTTAGCGTGCGCGCGTGGTTACAATACATCGCAGGTCATGCCGATTTTGAGAGTAAGCGGATTGCAAGGTGATAGGCGCAAATGATGCACTCATCTTGCAGTGAACGAGTCGATTCTGTCACAAATCAAGCGGACTGTGCCATCTTCACGACTGCATCTGCGCAACCCCACGAAAGCGCATAGCCACCGCCGCCATGTCCATAATTGTGGATAACGGTCGTGCCGTTGGGGAACTGCTCAGCCTCCAGTCGAATTGCCGTGCGGCCGGGTCGTAATCCAACCCGATGTTCGAGGATGGTTGCGTTGGCGAGGGTGGGTTCAAGTTGGGTACAGAGCGCGAGGATCTTTTCGGCCGATTCCTCCCGAACCGCCTCCGACCAATCGCCAGCTTCCACTGTCCCGCCTAACACCACATCTTCATCACGCGGAATGATATAAGCCAACTCATGGTCACTTTCATAGGTGAGTATGCGGCGCAATCCGGGATTTGTTGTGCGAATGACTTGCCCACGAATCGGCATCACCGCCTCATCATCACACAATGCTCTAGCGCCCAACCCCGCACAGTTGACGATTAGACGGTCGGACGCAGTTACTTCGTGTAGTGATGATAGTCGTGCGGCGAGTTGTTGGATTTTGCCGCCCATACTTTTGAATCGGTTGATGAGATAGGGCAGATAGATGGGGGATTGGGCGAGGGGGACATCGGCCGAAAATCCATCCGCACACCCCGCCGGCAGTTCATCTGTCGTTGCCCGTCGCCAGTTGGGTGCGGCGGCTGTCCACGCGGGTGGTGCGGTTTGTTTGGTGGGATGTAGGTCGATAAACGGCCGAAACGACACCCCTGATTCTCTGTCTTGTGTCAACGCCGCAAACGCCTCATACGTTACTGCCGCCCACTGCAACGCATTGTCCAACGGCTGCACATGAAATGGCAACCAAAATGCGGCAGCCACATTCGATGTTGTCTGCGGTGGCAATCGATCTGCCACAATCTGCACATCAAACCCCGCCTCTAACAGCCGAATGCCACACGATAAGCCTGAAACACCTGCCCCAATAATCTTGATCATGGTCACGTCCGCAAGTAGGATGCACCGTTCACATCCACAATACAGCCCGTCAGAAACTCCGTCCCCTCGCTTGCGCAAAAAAGAACGGTACGCGCCACCTCTTCTGGTTTGGCGACGCGCTTGAGCGGACTTTGATTGCGTATCTCCTCGCCACGCGGCGACTTCAGCACATAATCTGCCATATCCGTTTCGACAAAGCCTGGCGCGACCGTGTGGACGAAGATGTTGTGTGGAGCGAGGGCTTGCGCCAATGACTGCCCCATCGCGTTGAGACCTGCCTTACTTGCGCCGTAGGCCGGTGCGGTTGGTTCACCACGAAATGCACCCCGTGATGAGACGTTAACGACACGCCCACCGCCCGTTTTGATCATCTCTTGCGCCGTCAAATAGGTTAAATTCGCCACGCCGAGCAAGTTAACACCGATGACGTTTTGCCATGCGCGCTGCCAATGTTCAAAGCTACTGCTGGCAATCGGATGATCTTCGTAGATGCCCGCATTGTTGATGAGGATGTCGATTCGGCCGAACCACCCGACAACTTCCGCCACCATCCGCGCCAACTCCGCAACGGTTCCCATCTCCGCCTGCACCAACAGATGCCCTTCCCCTTCTAATGCGGCGAGTGTCTCCTCTCCTGCTGCCAAATTGCTGTTGTAGTGTACGGCGACCTTAGCCCCCGATTCGGCCAACATTTCAGCGATCGATCGGCCGATTCCCCGCGATCCGCCCGTCACCAACGCCACCTTATCCGTAAAATCAAATTCCATCATCTTCGCTTGCTCCAATTGCTTACAACCTGCTTACGGTTGCGTCATTTTGACTCTGGCAAGTTTACAATAAACGGAGCACTTACCCACATCAATTTTCATTTGCGCGACTTTATTTCGCTGGAGACACGATGTTCAAGCAGTTATCCGCACTCATCCTAATCATTGCCTTTTTTAGCGTTGGAACTATTTCGGCCGATCCAGTCGCCAAGCCAACCACCGTGCGCTATCGTGCTACCTTTACGAGCACATGGTCTCAAGACACCCACCCACACCCCAGCGGCAACTTGCCCAACACGGCCCATTGGTCTGTGCTGGTCGGCGGTACACACGATGACAGCGTTTCGTTTTGGGATGCGGGCCAGCTCGCATCGCTGGGAATTAAAAATGTTGCGGAGCGCGGGGCAAACAGCGAACTTAAAAATGAGATCGGTGCGGCAATTGATGCGGGATCGGCCGAATTGATCCTAGAAGATGACGAACTGCTCTTTAGCGATAGTGGCACGTTGACGATGGAATTTGACGTCACCTCGACATTCGATCGTGTGACGCTCGTCACGATGATTGCGCCCAGCCCCGACTGGTTTGTTGGCGTGAGCGGTCAGCCACTGCGTGCGCCTAACGGGGAGTGGCTCGATGAGGTGGTTGTCGATCTCTACCCATACGATGCTGGAACCGATAGTGCGCCAGATTACAATCACACGAACACAGCGACGAATCCCGCCGATCCGATCAGCAACGCGCAGGGTGTGGCGCCCTTCTCCACAGCATCACTTGGCACGCTCACCTTTACCCGTCTCACAAACCCGACCGCCGTTACGCTCAATAGCGCAGGCGTTGGGCAGGCGAATCACACGATGTTATTTGCCATCGCATTGCTTGGATTGTTGACATTACAACTCGTTTCACGCACTCAACACCTCCGCCCGCTCTTCGCCCTTAAGCTCTCTGATCGCATAAAGCGTGATCACACTTGACACGCCGCGTGTTCGTAACGCTTTGACATACGCAACAATCCGCGCCTTATCACTGCGCAACATATCTTTTAACGCCCAACCAACTCCTTTTTGCACCAAATTTTCCTGATCAAAAATCAGGTTGTCACACATCGCCAAGCCGACAGTGTTGAATGCACCAGAACGGGCAATCTTGCGCGTAAACAAGACCACGCTCGCTCGCCGTAGCCACATATCTTCATCACGATTCCACGATTCCACCAGTTTGATAAATGCATCGGGCTGCGCTAACAGCACGTCACGCAAAAGAGAACCCGTAAATGCATCGATCTTGCTCCACCCATGTAAGCAACGCACCAGACTGTCTAACTCGTCAAGTTTGTCAGGCGTGAAGTAAGTCGCCATTGGCTCCAAAATAAATAGCCCGACGCTTTGTTGCTCGCCATATCGTGAGTTAATGAGTTTGTAGGCAAGCGCGAGTTTTTCATCAACGCTAAGTGTGCGAATCGCAGCCCGATGTTTTTTGATGACGCGCTTTTTTCCATCTGCACGCACCCCGTAACTGTTGTAGCGCGGGTCTGGCTCATTCGCATCGGCTACGTAAGGACTATCGCGCCCTTCCTCCACCAAATCTGCCACAATCATCTGGTGCAAACCGACTACATCTAGCTGGTATTGATTCATATTTCTATTGCGCCTGAATCGCCAACGCGGAAAGCTGCTCGTAATAAGGCTGACATTCTGCAAGAAGCGGTTTAAGATAGTCGGGGAAAGGGGTGGTTTTCGGCCGATATTCGCCAAACCCCTGCGACTTCCAAACATTCTCATACCAATGTTGCGCCCAAACCCCATCTTCTGGTCTTGCCCCCGCTTCCCATGACAGCATCTTTTCATCAAACGCAATCCCAATCCGCGCACACAGCTCCCCTAATACTTTGCGCGGATTCAATAACACCTGCTTGCCATCCAATACGGGTGGCTCCTGTCCCAACCCGCGCAGGTACTCCAATAGTTCGATATGTCCCGCATAACCTACATCGTGCATCTGCGGCGTTGCTACCTGCTTGACATATGAGGGCAACATCTCATACGGATCGCGCGTCAAAATCACATTCACCGTTTGCGCCATAAACCCCCAATCTAAGTTCGGTAAATGGTGCGTCATGCTTTTCACAAAAAGCACAGGCGTCTCACAGTCTCCCAAAATCACATCACGCACCACCTTGGCCCCGTCATTTTCTTGCGCTGCGATCACCGCATCCGCGACAGGATGATATTCGTCTGCATTCGTCGTGCTGAGATAGTGCGCGTACAGTGGTTCGTCCACCACAGTCGTGTCTGCCCGCTGTGCGAACGAATACATCAACGCGGTCGAAATGTTGCGTGGCCCACTCCACAAGCAAATTCTGGTTGTCATTTCTTCGCCTCCATCACCGCTGCATGCACCTTTTCTTCATATAATTTCAACAGTCGCCGCGTCATCGGTCCGAACGTTCCATTCCCAATGACGCGCCCATCTACTTTAAATATGGGCGTTAATGCGCCAAACGTCCCAGTGACAAACGCCTCATCTGCACCATACACATCAAACAGTGAAAAGTTCTTCTCATAAACCGGAATCCCATTTTCCCGACACACCTCAATCACTTTCGCTCGTGTAATGCCATTCATGCAATACTGCCCCGTCGAAGTCCAGACCTCACCCTTTTTAACCATAAAGAAGTTAGTCGCATTACACGTCGCTACAAAGCCATGAATGTCCAACATCAACGCCTCGTCGCACCCCGCCTCAATCGCCTGCACCAACGCCATCACCTCGTGCAGCTTGCTGTGACAGTTCAGGCGTGCATCTAAATAGTCAGGCGATCCGCGTCGAATGGTACTTGTAAACAGTGTCACGCCACGCTCCCGACTGGCCGCATTTGCCAACTTGTGTTCGGCAATGATCACCAGGTTCGGCCCCGAAATTGTCAAACGCGGGTCTTGCGAAGGTGTTTTCTTGATGCCACGTGTCAACATAAAGCGAATATGCACATTGTCGTGCATCTCATTCGCCTCGATCACGCGCCACAGTCGCGCCGTCAACGCTTCCCGCGTCATGCCTACATCCATCCCAATTGTCGCCGCTCCCTGCCACAATCGATCCAGATGCTCGTCCAGAAAGACCAACACCCCATCATGCAGGCGCAATGCCTCCCACACACCATCGCCGACCAGATAACCGCTGTCAAAAACGGAGATTTTTGCCTCATCGCGCGGAAATAGTTCGCCGTTTACGTCAATCAAAACCGCTGCATTACGGTCATCAGCAACTGCGTTGTGTGTTCCATGTACCATGTTTGATCACTCCATAAAAATAACTTGTTAGCATGTCGTTCCTGCAAAGACAGGAATCCATTCTGCTCGACTTTAGCCCCACAATCAAATATGGTCAAAAGTTTCCATCATAGTATTGCTGTCGAATTTGTAAAAAGTGTTAGAATAATCTAAAGGACGCTGATAGAATAAGCGTGCACTGCGACCGAGCGTTTGGCTTGGTCGTAATATTGAAAACCTAAATTTCTGGAGAAGAAAAATATGAAGCAATCGAAGCTAATTCCATTATTTTTGCTCGCATTCTCAATCTTCCTCGTCGCTTGCGGCGGCGCGGCTGAGTTGGAATGTACCGATGCAATTGGGTGTGTCACCATCGAAGACGGCGAACCCATTAAACTAGCCTCTGCCCTTGTTATTTCTGGCGCAAACGAGCAGTTGGGTTTGGACTCACAGTACGGTGTTGAAATCGCTATCGCACAGCGTGGCGAAGTGTTGGGACATGAAGTGACCCTCCAAACAGAAGATGATGGCTGTAACGCAGAAGGCGGACAGGCGGCTGGACAAAAGATCGTTTCTGATGATCAAATCGTCGGCGTTATTGGCACAAGCTGCTCTGGCGCGGCCGTTCCAATGAGTGCGATTGTCTGTGGTAAAGGCATGGTCATGGTTTCACCATCAAACACCGGCCCTATTCTGACAGCACCTGGTAGCCGCGAAAGCTGCTACTTCCGCACAGCACACAACGACACCATCCAAGGTAAGGCGATGGCAGAGTATGTGTACAACGAATTAGGTGTTCGTCAAGCGGCTGCTATCCATGATGGCGATCCCTACACCGAAGGGTTGTCAACCGTCTTCCGCGATGAGTTCACCGCACTGGGTGGCGAAATCGTTGCGTTTGAAGCAGAGTCTGCGGACGCTTCTAACGTAGAACCACTTTTGACGACGATTGCGGCTGCTGGCCCTGAGTTGATCTACTTCCCCGTATTCACGACGTTGGGTTCATTGATCGCAAAGACAGCAAAAGACATCGACGGCTTGGAAGGCGTTATCTTGGCATCGGCCGATGGTGTGCAATCACCAGACTTCCTCGAAGCGGCTGGTGATGCAGCTGAAGGTATGTACGTTTCTGGCCCCGATCTCGGATTCGGCAACAGCTTGTATGACACCTTCTTGAACGACTACCAAGAGACATACGGAACAGAGCCACTTTCTGTCTTCCACGCGCATGCGTATGACGCGACCAACTTGATTCTCGACGCAATTGAAGAAGTTGCACAAGAGAGCGGCGGGACGTTGTCAATCGGCCGACAAGCACTCATCGACGCAGTTGCGGCGACGAGCGGCATGGACGGAATCACCGGTACCATCTCGTGTGATGCAAATGGTGACTGCGCTGATCCCAAGATTTCTGTCAGTGAAGTCTCTGGCGGCGAATTCAACGCAATTTGGCCATAAGCATTCGCAGGACGACAGCAGTAATCTAACATGAAACAACAAGCAGACGGTAACAAAATTGCTTACCGTCTGCTTGTTTTGTTTTAACGATACTTGCGGCGACTCGTTTGAGCCGCAGGTGTGGATAAAAGAACGACAAGGTTCATTGTGCTGATAGGTTTTTGATTTAGCTAAAAATTGGATTCATGTCTTTGCAGGAATTACAAAAATAATAGACTCAGATAAGGAAGAGGAGATGCAATGCGACGATTTAACTATATCGATCTTGTTCTTTGGTTTTTTCGTATCGGAATAATCGGCATCGTTATATACGGCACCGTTAACAAGCTGTTTTTAGGTGTTGGTAACAGCTATTCCGGTGGCGACTGGATGGATTTTCTCGTTTCAGGATTGTCGCAAGGTAGTCTCTATGCTCTCATCGCCCTGGGCTATACGATGGTCTACGGCGTTTTGTTCATGATTAACTTTGCCCACGGCGAGTTTTTTATGGCAGGGGCAATGACATCGGCCGTTCTTGTCGCTGGGCCGCTTGATCGCGCAGGTCACATTACCGCCCACCCCTACCTTTCGCTCATTGTCATATTTCTCACGGCGATCACGGTCTCCGTTTCCGTCGCCATTCTGACGGAGCGCGTCGCCTATCGTCCCCTACGTGGCGCACCACGCCTCGTGCCATTAATTACCGCGATTGGGGCCTCCTTTTTCTGGCAATACTTCTTTCGCGGCATGTTTGGCTCCTCTCTCGTCCCCTTTCCTGAATTTGCGTTTTTGCAAGGCAAAATCATCCTCTTTGGCGAGACTGATATTTTGCGAGCAGATTTATTTGTGATGGCAATGTCCATTCTGATGTTGGTTGGATTACAAATTTTTGTCCAGCAAACAAAAGTAGGCAAGGCGATTCGCGCCGTTGCAGAGAATAAATCATCGGCAACGCTGATGGGGATTGACGTAGACCGTACCATTACGCTGACCTTTGTTGTCGGTGCGGCAATGGCGGGCGTTGCGGGTGTGTTGTTTGCCATCGTCTTCCGCCAACTGCACTTTTTCATGGGCTTCACGCCGGGCATCAAAGCATTTACAGCGGCGGTGTTGGGTGGCATCGGCAGCATTCCCGGTGCCGCGTTGGGTGGCCTATTTCTGGGGATCATCGAGGCAATCGGTCCGCCACTCTTCCTTGAGGGGCTGGGCGTTCCTGGGTCTCATCAGTTGAAAGATGTGATTGCATTTACGATGCTCGTGTTGGTTCTGATCTTTCGGCCACAAGGCATCATCGGCGAAAAGCTGGCGGAGAAGAAAGCATGACAAATCTCAAAGAAACGATCAAATTGGGTCTTATTGCGGGTGTCATCGCCCTCTGCTCTGGCATGATTGGACTTATCGAGGCGTTTGACGGCCGCGATATTGTGACCAACATATTTTCACTTGGTCAGCTATTGTTGTATAGCATTCCGATTATTGCGGGTTATCTAGCCGCTCAAAAATATGCTGAAGATACGACACAAAGCCGACTCATCACAGGCGATATCGCGGGTGCAATGACGGGTGTGCCAATCTTCATCTTGTTGCTCATCACGCTTGTTTGGACAGGTATTCGGACCGCGTTTATCAATGTTTCGCCGACACTCGTTGGGTTATTTACCTTTGGCACTGGGAATGCCGTTGTCGGCGGTCTGTTACTCATCATTGCCTTTGCAGTCTTAGGCGCAATTGGCGGTGCATTGACGCTGATTAAGGCTGATACACGCCGCTTAGCATTGATGTCCTTTGCATGGGCGGCGGCAATTGGCGTGCTGTCCGATATTTTTGTCAACATTTTTCGGCCGTTTGTCGGTGCCAGCGTCGTCCGTATCTTTTTTGGGACGACGGGCATCAAGCTGATTCCATTCATTGTGCTGCTGGCGCTTATTGCGGGTGGGATGTATTACTGGAGTCAAACGGGTCGAGAGAGATATCAAAGCTATCGGGCGGGACAATCGGCCGAACAGTCACTAACTTCTGACCGCATCATCCGCTTCCTGCTATTGGCACTGATGTTAGCACTGCCATGGATGGTTGGTGGATATGTAACCGAAATCATCAACACCGTTGCGCTCTATGTTCTGATGGGGCTTGGCTTAAATATCGCGGTGGGTCTCTCTGGTCTGCTCGACTTAGGCTATGTGACCAACTTCGCGGTTGGTGCCTATCTGATGGCGATTCTCACCTCGACGAGCGGGTTGGGCATTGGGGCAAGAACGGGCATTGGACCATTCAACTTCTGGCTAGCGCTGCCCATTTGTGTTCTGGCGGCGATGTTGACAGGATTTGTTTTTGCACTGCCCGTCATCCGAATGCGCGGCGACTATCTTGCGATTGCCACACTCGGCTTTGGTGAAATTATCCGCGTACTGGCACGCTCAGATGCGATGAAAGGGTTAATTGGCGGGGCACAGGGAATCCTACGCGTTCCACCCGCCTCCGTTGCTGGGATCGGACTCGACGTACCACAACGGCTCTACTATTTGACGATTGCGGCTTGTTTATTGATGTTGTTCGTTTCATATCGGCTCAACAACTCCAGCACCGGTCGCCGCTGGACATCCATTCGTGAAGACGAAGATGTTGCCAACGCGATGGGCATCAACACAACGGCGAGCAAGGTGCTGGCATTTACGTTGAGTGCCGCATCGGGTGGCTTGGCTGGGGCGATTTTTGCGGCAAAAGTTGGCTCGATTTTCCCAACCAGCTTTGAGCTAATCGTTTCAATCAACGTATTAGCCCTCATCATCGTCGGTGGATTAGGCAGCATTCCGGGAATTGTCGTTGGTGCGCTGGCCTTGATCGGCGTCCCCGCACTGCTGAGTGAGTTCTCAGAGTTCCGCCTGTTCCTCTATGGCATCGCGCTGATCGTGATGATGCTCGTCCGTCCTGAAGGGCTATGGCCGTCAGAGGCGCGCAAACGCGAGCTGGGGCGTGATGATGACGATGGGGATAAGATGGCTTCGATGTCTGGCGATACGATTACGGGTGGTCAGGAAGCGGTGACGGTTTCGGCCGATTTGAGGTAAACAAATGTCAATAATCCTAAAAGCAACCCAAGTCGTCAAACGGTTCGGTGGCCTCGTTGCCACCAACCATCTCGACTACGAACTTCCCGCCGGCACAATCGCCAGCATTATCGGGCCAAACGGCGCGGGCAAAACTACCTTCTTTAACTGCTTGACCGGCTTCTACCAAATCACAGAAGGATCGCTAGACTTTGACGGGCAATCGGTGGTTGGCTTAGAACCATACGAAATCACCAGCATGGGGATCTCGCGCACGTACCAAAACATTCGTCTTTTCGAGAACATGACAGCCATTGAAAACATTATGGTGGGTCAGGAACCCCATCTCAAAGGTTCATGGCTCGGCTCTTTATTCCACACGCCGTTTGTCCGACAGGAAGAGCGAGATACGCTGCATGAAGCGCAACGCCTCCTCGACATTGTTGGCTTAACGGGCAAGGGGGACTATCTTGCCAAAAATCTGCCCTACGGCGATCAGCGACGCTTAGAAATCGCCCGTGCGCTTGGTGCAAAGCCAAAGCTGCTCCTGCTTGACGAACCAACGGCCGGCATGAACCCACGCGAAACGGCTCAAACAACAGATTTTATCCGCCGCCTACGTGATGAGTTCGGAATCACCATTCTGATGATCGAACATGATATGCGCGTCGTGATGGGTATCAGCGAAAAAGTGACCGTCATCGATTATGGTAAGAAGATCGCAGAAGGACTTCCCCACGAGGTACAGTCCGATCCAACCGTTATTGAAGCGTACTTAGGCAAGGGCGCGGCCGCCGCCGCCAAGATTGAAGTTAACAGCATGGGAGATCGCGGTTGACAGTAGACAGTCAATGGCAGGCAGTAAACGGCAATAAGTCAAAGGCTTGGCGCACCGGGCACTGTTCACCATTCACCGTTCACTGTTCACTGTTCACTAAATAATGTCATTACTAGAAGTCAACGACGTTCATGCCTACTATGGCAACATCCACGCGCTCAAAGGCGTTTCGCTTGAGGTTAACGAGGGTGAAATTATCGCGCTCATCGGCGGAAATGGGGCGGGAAAAACGACCACACTCCGCACGATTAGCGGCTTGATGAAGCCACGTGTCGGAACGGTTAAGTTTGAAGGACAAGATATTACACAATATCGGGCGCACGAACTCGTCTCGAAAGGGATCGCAATGGTTCCCGAAGGGCGCGGCGTATTTGCCAAGCTGACGGTGCAGGAAAATCTTGAAATGGGCGCGTATCATCGCAACGACAGCGAGGGAATCAAGCGGGATATTGAGAAATCCTATGAGCTATTCCCGCGTTTAGGTGAACGCAAAAAGCAGTATGCTGGCACGATGAGCGGTGGCGAGCAGCAGATGTTAGCGGTGACACGCGCATTAATGTCACAACCACGCCTCTTGCTGATGGATGAACCGTCGATGGGGCTGGCACCAGTCTTGGTCGATCTCATCTTCGAATCGATTGAGCGCATCAACAAAGAAGGCATCACCGTCTTGCTCGTTGAGCAGAACGCGCACATGGCGTTGCAAGTGGCAAATCGCGGCTATGTGTTGCAGACGGGAGAGATTGTGCTGGCCGATACAGCCAAAGTATTACAAAACGATCCCACCGTGCAAAAAGCCTATCTCGGTATCGAGTAATATCAATCGTGAGGGCAAGTGATGTAATCATAAACCCTGAAAAACGGAGTTTCTGGCAGAAACTCCGTTTTTGAAGGTCGAATATCTAACACTTGTTCTCAGAATGGATATAAGTACACCGTAAACTAAGTCCCGTCATACCTGCGAAGGCAGGTATCCATTCTTTTTCTGGGACTGGATTCCCGCGAAGGCGGGAATGACAGCGCCATACAATTTACCTTACGCTGTAATAAGATAGGCGGGTGAAAGTTCGCATGAATTTGCAGTTGCATATTTTGTAGGAGTGTTCACAACCAAACCTGAAAAATACGCAACTGCAATGATGCGCCGCACTAAAAATGCCAAACCCACCAAAATCAATCCCCATCGCCAGCGGCACACTCAACGCCGATCCATTCAACACCGGCCCCAATTTTGAACGCTTCCACCAAAAAGATGACGTGTTTCGCCGTTCATGGTGGGATGAACGGATTCGCTCTAAAAAGGCAGAGCGTTTTTACCGCACTTATCGTGAACCGTTAAAGACGTGGCGACGCGCAGACGGCTTTACGCAGAAAGATTATGCCTTTCGCAATGCATCGTGGCACGTCAGCGATATTTTTACGGAGCTGAAAGAGTCTGAAGATCGTCGTGAGGGGTTCAGCGATCCATTTACGCTCTATCGAGAACCAGCGGCCGAAAAGGTCGCATTTGAAACGCCAGAAGAGGCTGCGCGAGAGATCAAGCACGTCGCCAATGCATTTGGCGCAGATATGGTCGGGATAACGCGCAATGATCCGCGTTGGCTTTATGCGACGACGTTTAGTGACATGAGCCGCACGGAAAAACCACAGGCGATCGGCGCAGAACTGACAAACGTCATCGTCACGGCGCAGGCGATGGATTATGATTTGATCCGCACCGTGCCGTCTGCGTTGAGTGGTGCCGCGACGGGCTTGGGTTATTCGTATGACGCAATGGTCGTGCTGTCGGTCGCGCAATACATTCGCAATCTTGGCTACAACGCGGTCGCCAGCTTGAACGATTCAGCCCTGGCGATTCCGCTGGCAATTCAGGCGGGGCTGGGCGAATATGGGCGCAATGGCTTGCTCATCACGCCCGAATTTGGCCCCCGCATTCGTTTGGGCAAAGTGTTCACCGACATGCCGCTCTCCCATGATGCGCCGATCAACTTTGGTGTCAACGCGATGTGCCAAATTTGTCGTCGTTGTGCGGATGGCTGCCCCGTCAAGGCGATTCCGCAAGGCGCACCCAACACAGAACGCCATAATCAGTCGAATATTAAAGGGGTTGAGAAGTGGTCTGTCGATGGTGAAAAATGTTTTGGCTTTTGGACGGCGCAAAATAGCGACTGTTCAATTTGTATTCGTGTTTGTCCCTATAACAAGGATTACAGCAAATGGTGGCATCGAATCGGCATTCGTATGGCGGGAACGCCTTTACGACATTTAATGCTTTGGCTCGATAGAAAGCTGGGTTATGGCGAGCGTGCCAAACCCAAATTGTGGTGGCACAGTAAGTCGTAGCGACTTAGGTTGTGCGGGGAATGATGCGATGTTGCGCAAAGGACTGCTCTTTCTTTTGACCGCATTGATGGTCGCGTGTCAGGCGCGGTTGTATCGTGAATCGGCCGATTCCGCCCTCCAACTCCCCTATCTGCACACCCAGCTAAACAACGGCATGGGGCGCGACATGCAGCAGCTTTTCCCCGAAGGCAACTTCTTCTCCTACATGCTCTATGGTCTCACGTGGGTCAATGTCGGGCTGGAAGATGCTGCGCGACGGGATGAGGCCCTACGAGAAGCACGCTGGGCATATGAACAGCTCGCCCCGCCAGAGGGAGCCATTCCGTTTTCGGCAAATCTCGACCCTGAGTATGGGATTTTTTATCGTGGTTGGCGCAATTGGCTGCTGGGTGGGATTGTATTGTTGGGTGGGGATATGGTCGAGGAATTTTCGGCCGAATGTAACACCCTTGCCAGTGCCCTCACGCACGCACCTCACCCGTTTCTGCCCTCCTATCCCAACCAGATTTGGCCAGTTGACACATTCCCAGCCGCGGCCTCAATAAGGGTGTGTGCCAGAACTACCAGCGATAAATTCGGCACCTTTTTTGATGGCTGGCTTGCCCGTATCGAGCCATACCGTGACCCAGCCACAGGGTTGTTCCCACATAAAATCGACGCGGCGACGGGCGCAATAGTTGACGGAACGCGCGCAACCTCGCAGACGTTGATCTTGCGTTTCTTTGCAGAAATCGATCCCGATCAAGCGGCGCGTGATTACACATTGTTCCGCACACAATTTGTCACAACGCGCGCTGGCATTCCAGCCGTGCGTGAATTCCCACATGGTGTCGCGGGGGTCGGCGATGTCGATTCAGGGCCATTACTTTGGGATATTTCGCTGTCTGCGACGGCGGTGATGTTGGGGACAGCGCGGGTGTTTGGGGATGAAGAGCTGGCGGGGGCGTTGGCGGGATCGGCCGAAACATTCGGCCTCCCCTTCACGTTCAAAGCCAATAAACGCTATGCTTTTGGCGCGCTCCCGATTGGCGACGCATTCGTTGCGCTGGCCCATTCAGAACAAAATTGGTGGATTGCACCGCCAACGATCGCCAATACGGGCTTCGGTTGGTGGCAACTGCCGTTGCATCTGCTCTCGTTGCTCTGCGTGATGCCATTCTGGTGGCGTTTCTATCGCCGGCCACCTAGCACAACATCTTGATACTCAGGATGGCGGCGCAGATAGGCGATCACAAATGGACAGGTCACGATCACTTTCCGCCCATTTGCCCGCGCATCTTCCAGTGCAAATTTAGCGAGTGCGCTGCCAATCCCCTGCCCCTCTAACGCTTCTGGGACTTCGGTGTGAACCAAGGCGCGGCTTGAACCGGCCGGCATATAGTTGAGAAATGCCACACCGTCGTCGGTGGTGGTTTCATAACGCTTTTCGGCCGAATTATCGACCACTAAAACATCTGCCATGTTATGCTCCGTGAAAATCGATTTTCTTATGTGTCCCGTCGCAAAACGGTTTTGATCCGGATGAACCACAGCGACACAACCACGCGGTTTTGCCTGCACTCTGGAAAACAGTTTCCCCAGCTTCTGTGCGAATCTCGAAGTTGCCCGAAATACCGATTGGCCCGTTTTGGCTGACCTCAATCTGCATCCTGCCACCTGTTGCCAGCGCCTCGTCACGCGCGATGGTCTCCGGAATTTCGGCTTTCCAACCCACTGTGCGATGGGAGTTGTCACAAAACGGCTTCTTGTCTGACATGCCACAGCGACAAAGGGCTGCCCGCGTTTCATCGGTCAGGGCGACGTTTGATGAACTGATTTCCAAATCACCGCGAATCCGCAAATATGCGTTATCGATGAGATAGATCGTGTTTTCTGCGGGGGTTGGTTCCGCCTCGCCGCCATCTTTACGTTCGTAGTGCAGTGCGCCAGAGGGACAGAGGTGGATGGTAGCGGCGATCGCATCGGCCGATTCCTGGTCTGGCTGAATCCATGGTCGCTTCTGCGTATCAAACACTTCATGCAAATGGCTGACACATTCGGCCGCATGAATACAGCGTTGTCCGCTAAAGGTCACATCAATATCGTCACTCGTATACCGTTTATCGTCTACCATGCCTTGATATTTCTCGCTCATTATGTTCTCTGTTCGGTATGGCGGTCTTGAATATCCGCCGTTTCCCGACTATAAGGGTCTTTCACGCCGCGATCTTCGGACAGGGAAGGTTGTGTGCGCCGCACCAATCTCTCCAGCGCATCGGCAATATGTTCGTCCCCGATTGCATAGTCGTCACGCTCCATCCGCAATTTGTGCGCCAACATCAACACCTCTGCATGGCTGACGTTGGGCGGCGGCTCAAATTTATAGCACGCCAACTCGACCAACAGCCCCAGCGGATCGCGGAAGTAGATTGAATCCATAAAACCACGATCAACCTCGCCCGTATTTTTGATGCCGCGCTCGTCGAGTCGCGCCTTCGCCTGCGTATAGGTTGCACGCGAGACGTTAAACGCAATATGCTGCAAGCAGCCGATCAGTTCGGGGTTGTGTTTCGGATTTGGTTTGCGATTTTCGTTGGTGAAAACGGTGATCAACCGTCCGTCGCCGGGATCGAAGTAGAGGTGATTTTCGGCCGGCACGTCGAGATTGGGCTGTTCAAAGATAAAGGGCATTCCAAGAACGCCCTCCCAAAAGTCGATCGAGGTTTGCCGATCTGCGCCGACAAACGTGATGTGATGGACACCTTGAGTTTGTAATTTTCGCATTCCCTAAATGTAGCACACGTAGGGATGTCTGTGTATGGGTATATATCAGATTTCAGGACTTACCCTTCAAACAGATTGTCACCCCGATGTAGTCGCTGTGCGATGTTGTAGGTCTGCTCTTGCGCGCGCATCGTGGGGGTATGCGCGGCGAGATAACGTGCGGCAGCGACGAGAAAGTGAATGCCTTCCTGCGAATCACGCTGGGCATTGAACTGATAAATTGCGGCCTCGACCGTTTGAATGGTGTGGAAGTCGCGGTCTTCGCGCAGAAGCAGTTTGCCGAGCAGGGCGAGCAGTTCATCAGCGTCACCTGTGTGATAGAGATGTTGGGCGACGATGTTGCCAGCTTGATTAACCTGTTGCTGTTGGTTGAGTAGTGCCGTCAACTCTTTGGCAAGCTCTGGTGTATGACCATTTGGTTGTGGCATTTTGGCGGCAGGGATATTGAGAAAGCGATCGAGATAGATGCTCATTGCCGCATCGAATATGCCGCGCACAAGATCGGCCGAATGGCACCGTCGCAAGCCCTGCTCAATCGCATTGGCAAACGTAAAGGTGTGCAGGGCGGTATCCCAATCGGGAAATTCATTGCTTGTGTGGAATCGCGCAATCCGTAACGCCGCCGCATAGGTGACAACTTGCGCCAAATCGACGGGCGCAACCCCGTTCCGTAACGCAGCCAATAACACGAACGTCGTCTCTTGCGGATCATCGCTGAGCAGCACTTCAACCAATGCAGCGCGATCAGGGGTTTGTGTCTGCGCCTTGCCCGCGCTGAGCGCAGCGGGCAGGGCGGCGAATGCCGCATTGAGGAGTTCGACCAAATCAACTGGCGACCGCCATGAATTCGTTTCCTCCATGCGCTGTCCCATCGCATAATCACGCACAAGGCTCGTCAGGATTTGTTCGGCCATCTCCCAACCGACGACGTCCAACGCCTCGAACACTTTATTGGTGAAATCGGCCGAATGTCCCACATTCAAATAGCGGTAATCCGTAACGGCTGAAAACAACATATCTGCCATCTCAACGGGGGATGCTCCCGCACGAACGGCCGACACAATACAACGTTCTGCCCCCGTCGCATCCCGCACCAGCACGAAACGTCTAAACCAGCGTTTTAGCGTCGCAATATCCACCTGATCATTGGGCAGTGGATCGACGGTGAAACGCGCCGTTGGATTACTCGAATCCCGCGCCACTGCTGCCAACCCTTGATACAGCGCACGTGGCCGATCTTGCACGTCTAATTGCGGCAAGAGATTGATCATGCAGGTCAAAATCGTCAATCCCTGTCCCCACCCCTGTTGTCGATAGCGCGTTCCAAACGCCAAGCCCGCCTTAAAGGGTGCAATTGGCTCATCGTTTTCGCTCAACAGTGCCAAGACAGCCTTGCCGATAACCAGCGGAATATCGCGCTCTAGCCCGATGTTGAGACGGCGTAGATGGCGTTCACGCGAATTGTCAGGTGGCGTTGTATCGACCCACACCTCTTCTCCGCGCACATCAACGGGAAACGCCCGCACGTCATCTGCCCACAAATCAAACGTCCCGCCGCTTTTCAAATCGAAGCGGGCATGATGCCAGTGACAGGTCAAAATACCGTCTTGAACCGTCCCCGTGTCGAGTGGAAAGCCCATATGGGGACAACGATTGTCGATAGCATAAACCTGCTCGCCATACTTAAACAGCGCGATCACGTGACCAGCCACTTGTGCCGTGACACAGCCCGTCTCGTTTAATTTCGTCATCGATGTGGCATAAAGATAAGCTTCGTTCATGGTGCATTGCTCCTGCTGATGGTTCAAAAGATGTAGCAGTTACGCACTTGGAGTGGATGTTTCGGGATTTGGATATCCCGAATCACGAGTGCCAGATAGGTAACTGCGTAACTCCTAAGATGAAGATTTTCACAAGGATAGCAAATTGCCGATGCTGTGCCATAAACAAAAAGGACAGGGTAACACCTGTCCTTTCGTTCAGTTATTAAGTACAGCGTAAAGTAAATTGTATGGCGTTGTCATTCCCACGAAGGTGGGAATCCAGTCTTAGAAAAGAATGGATACCTGCCTTCGCAGGTATGACAGGACTTACTTTACACTGTATTAAGTTTCATGTCGGAAGTTGGATGCAAACTCAATAGGCGTTTGCCAGCAGTTCTTCCAAGTCTGCCTTTGTGAAGATAAACTGTGCGTGGCAAAAATGGCAGTCGATGATCGCTTGCCCTTCTTCAATCAATGAGGCTAGTTCATCAGGCCCTAGCGAAATCAACGCCTTTTCCGAACGCGCCCGGCTACACCCACAAACAAAATCGACGTTGCGCGTCTCCAAAATCTCGTGCTTGGTTTCGCCAAACAGCGTGTCGATGATCTCATCGGGGTCGCGTCCATTTTGCAGCAGTTGTGTGATGGGGGGCATCTCCTCCAGTCGTTCTGCCATATCTGCGACGATGATTTCATTCATATCGCCAACCGACTGAATCAGGATGCCGCCAGACATCAAAATGTTGCCCTCATCATCAAGCAATGTGTCAAGCTGGACAACTGACGGAATCTGTTCTGAGCGGGTCAGATAATGTTGGAAATCACTCCCAATGTCGCTCGCTTGCAGCGTGACGATGCCTTCGACCAGATCAGCAAGCTTCATGTCTTTAACGACGATTAGCTGCCCTGTGCCAAGCGCAGCAGGAACGTGAATTCGGCCGAATTCATCTCGCTCCACCTCCGTCTTCGGATACTGCACATACCCACGAATCCGCCCATAACTGTCGGACTCCGTGATCAATTTCCCCAATGGGCCGTTGCCATCAAACTTGAGCGCAACCCGATGCTGAACGCGCAACGTTGCACCGAGCAACGCCGCCGCCGTCAACGCGCGCCCTAGCGCAACCGTCGCCGTTGGAGTCGTCTCATGTCGTTGTATGGCCTCACGTGTCGCGTCTGTCGTCACTGCGACGATAACGCGAACGCCAGCCTCTTTTGAAATGCTGCGTACTAAATTGTCGCCCATTTTTTACCTCACGTTGAGCAGATCTAAATCCGCTCCTGACGAATGGGCAGATGCCCATTCAATATCAAAAAACCGCCATAGATATGACGGCTCGAACCAGCGAAATTATACCAAATGGAGCTAAGAACTGTGTCAATTCTTAGGGGGCAGCTAACACGAACAGGGTAATCGACTGGGCGGGGAAAAGTGTGGTCACCTGTCCATCAGAGATCGGCGTGTGATCCTCCTGAATGATGCTGCGGAGTGACGCGCCACTATAGCGGTAGGTTTCCATGCTATCTCCCGCATTTCCCTGAAAGGCGAGCGTGCTTTCGAGCGCATAGCGCGTCTTGTTGATGACGACAAGCGTGCGTGCGCCGTCCGCTTGTCGCTCGGCCGCATAGATGGAGAGTTGGTCTTGATCGGCGCTTTCGGCCGATAAACTCAGCTCTCCAAACCGACCGCCCTCACCATCGTAGTTGCGATAGATGCGAAAGGCGAATGCGCCGGGATCGGCCGATTCGGGTGACTCCCATAACATCGCCATGTCGAGTCGTTCGCGGCCAAAGATGCCCAAGACATCGGCCTGTGCCAGTGCGCCGTTGAGATGTTCTAGGCCACCCCAGTTATATTCGGTGATGGCAATTTTTGTGCCGGGATAGTTGTTGCCGACCCATGCGTGCATGCGCGGGATCAGCGCGACAGGTTCATCGATCCAGCTTTCATCGGTGTAATCCCAATCCCACAATGAGCGTGTCGAGCGCAGACGGCGTTCTTGTACGCTTGCCCCCCCAGCCGTTGCCAGTGCAATGTTGCTGCCTTGCGGATAGTAGTGCAGGTCAAAAACGTCGAGCAAACGTTGCCCCGTTTTGGCCTGGTAATCTGCCATCTGTTGGAGATAGTATTCGACTAGCGGTGTGTTATCGTGCGCCGAATAGTCGGGTGGGGCTGTCCAGTTGCCCGTCGCGTTGTCGAGTGCGGAGTAGAAGTAGGCTGTCCAGCCCCAGAGGACGGGGCCGAGTGTTTGGGCGGTCGGATCGGCCGATTTTACCGCCGTCGCATAGCGTATCGAGCGTTCAATGAGATCGTCATAGGTCAACGGCTCAGGAAAAACGTCTCGATGGGTGACGTGCCACAACATTGGCTCGTTGTCGAGCGCATAATAACGCACACCACCATTGGCCGCTGTCCCATGCTGCGCGACTAAATGGGTTATCCAGTCGGACACGTACTGCTCATCGATGCGCTTGCTGGTATCGGTCGGATCGTTGCCCTCAATTGGCTCCCCATCTTCGTCAACCCCATTGCCACAGCGTTCTTCATAATCGAGCTGTTGCTGCTTGCCATACTCGGCTACCGTAAAGCCGCAATCGTTGCCGCGACTCTTGGGTGTCCAGCCGATCAGCGGCACGGTCAGCACCGTTTCGGCGCCCAGTGCTTGATTTAGTTCAACAAACTGATTGGCTGCACTATCGTTCGGCAAGCGACCCGCCACCTCATTTGGGACGTTGAGAAAGAACCAGTCGGCTGCCCGATTGGTGACATCGAGCTGCCAGTTGTAGCGCGTGACGGCATTGCCACCCCAGCGATTGATCGGCAGTCCGATTTCGGCCGCAAAATCCGCATCGGCAAAACTGATGCCATAAATATCGGCCGAAATCAGATGTTGGCGTGTCCGCAGGTCAATGTTGAGTGCTGGCCCCGCCTTCGTGCGTACAATGTTGTCGTTGCCAATCAAAACGACGCTATCTAAGTAGAAATCCGCCTTGTTGCCCCCCGCCACTTGAAAAACGATCCCTTTTATATAGGCTTGTTCCCCAAACTTGCCCAATGGGATTTCATAGACCGTCCACTTGCGCGCAACTGGTTTGATATGGATCGCGTCCGTCCACGCGCCATCTCCGTCGATCAGAGCCAAGTCAAGCGATTGACCACCGCGCGCACCCCCATGAATGGCAAAACGCAACATCGTGTAATCTTCGCGGTAGAAATCGGCCGAATGCACCAACTGTAGCCCACCGTTGCGATCATCAATCGAAACCGCAAGACTGCGCTTGCCCGTGTGCACAATTTGCTGCTCACCGCTCTCAAGCTGCATCCCGAACGACCAATCGTTCCACGCGGTTGCGATTTTGTCGTCAAAAATAGGCAGGTCATTAGGCGCGAAGTCGAGTGGAATGATAGGTCGCGCCTCCGTAACCGAACATCCCGCGAGCCATAGACAAAAAAAGAGCGCGATTCGTCGCGCTACCGCATTAGATTGCATCATATTGACATCAATCCTACTGAGATGAAACATATCCAAAAGTAAGTGTGCAACAGTGAAAGAGCGCATCATTCAATCAGGCGATTGTAATGCCCATTGCTTACACATTGCATAAACGCCCACATAAAAACAGCGCGAAATCAGTCGGCTGAAACGCGTCACTTCATTTTCACAAATGGCGCAAGAACTGTTGTGGATTGTTCAAAAAGTCCCGTGTCAGGCGCACGTGTTCCAAATCCTCATACGCGACGGCGTTGAGCTCTCCGCCCACAATTTCGTAGATGGTCGCCTCTGGATAGGCCATCAAAATCGGCGAGTGCGTCGCAATAATGAACTGGCAATCTTGCGCCACCATCTCTTTGATTTGTGACAACAACGCCAACTGCCGCAATGGGGACAAGGGCGTTTCAGGCTCGTCGAGTAGATAGAGTCCTTGAGGGACAATGCGTTCTTGAAACAAATGCAGAAAGCTTTCGCCGTGTGACATCGTGTCCAAACCTTCCCCATAACGCCGCTGCAAGGCGGAAAGCTCATTGGCAAACGGCGACACGGCCAAGGCCTGTGCCAATGCGGAATGCCCCTTCATTTCCTCCTTAACTTCATTCATCTCACGCCGCAAGTCGGCGCGTGTCTGCTGAATGCGTTTCACAAAGCCGAAAAAATCTTCTGCCCGAAGAAAAAACCCCTCCTTTGTGCGACGATTCCACACAAGCCGCAGCGCGCGTCCGAGCGGTAAAATCGCCTGTAAGGTTGGATCGCGCTCGACGTTATTGCTGCCAATTGTGCGGGCTTGAAGGGCAATCGCCAACGCCTCGATCAGCGTCGATTTACCTGCCCCATTTTCTCCCACCAGTATCGTAACAGCTTGTGTCAGGTTGATATCTGCCCCAGTGCGGACGAGTGGAATGTTAAATGGAAATGTCTCCGCTTGACGCGATGTAACGTTTGGAAATCTGATTGTGCGTAGATGAAGCATTATGTTATGGTAACAGGTTTAAGATGGGTTGAAAATATAGTTATCATCCGGAATACGCACGCTAATCATCATGTACGATCTATTTAGTCCCGCCTTCAAAGCCAATCCGCATCCAACGTTCGCCCAGATGCGCGCAAATCATCCCATCTATGCCCATCACGACCGCAATGGCAACACGATCTGGTATATTACTCGTTACGCAGATGTTGTCACCATCATGCGCGATGCGCGTTTTGTCAAAGAGCAGCCCGACCGACCGCCCACCGATGCGATCAATCAGAACATGCTCTTTGCTGACCCGCCTAACCACACACGCCTCCGCACGCTGGTCAATCAGGCGTTCACCCCTCGTCGTGTTGAGCAGATGGCGCCCACGCTGCAAATGGTGGCCGATGAGCTGATCGATGCCGTCTATGCAATGGGGGCAATGGACTTAATTGCCGACTTTGCGCTGCCTTTTCCCGTCGTTGTCATCAGCGATCTATTGGGCATCCCATCGGCCGATCAGTCTCAAGTCGCCGCATGGTCACAGACGATTATTTCACCCGGCGGCCGACGACTCAAGGCAAAAGAACGCCGTCGTATGATGCGCGAGTTTGTTGCCTATCTCCAGACGCTCTTTGAGAAACGCCGCCAGTCGCCACAAGATGACTTGATCACTGCGCTCGTTCAGGCGGAAGCGCACGGGGAACGTCTCAGCGAAACGGAACTCTCAAGTATGGTCGCCTTGCTGCTTGTGACGGGGCATGAAACGACGGTCAACCTGATCGGTAATGGCGTGCTGACTCTGTTGCAACATCCATTGCAGTTGGAATTGCTGCGCCACAATCCAGACCTGCTCGACAGTGCGGTGGAAGAGCTATTGCGCTTTGATGGCCCCGTTGAAACATCCACCACACGCTGGGTTGGCGAAAATTTGGTTTACAAGGGGCACGCCATGCAGCGCGGTGATACGGTACGGGTTGTCATTACATCGGCAAATCACGATCCCGCCGTCTTTGAAAACCCCGATCAACTCGACATCACGCGCAAATCTAACAAGCATCTACAATTTGGGCATGGCATCCACTACTGTCTCGGTGCGCCACTGGCGCGCTTAGAGGGTCGCGTGGCCTTGTGGACGTTATTTGACCGTCTGCCTAATTTAAAGATGACCGCCAACCCGAAATTTCGGCAGGGGGTTCTCTTTCGCGGGTTGGAAGCGCTACCCGTTGCATGGACGCATTGAATCAATACCCAAACAGATGCTACATCGCTAGAATCCAGAGGCTACGAGCGAGCTTCCGCAAGTTGTCGCGGATCAGTTATACCAATCGTGACGACAAGTGATGTAAATTATAAGTCCTGAAAAACCGAGTTTCTGTCAGAAACTCGGTTTTTGAAGGTCGAATATCTAAACACTTGTTCTCTGAATTGGTATTAGTACAGCGTAAGGTAAATTGTATGGCACTGTCATTCTCGCGCAGGCGGGAATCCAGTCCCAGAAAAAGAATGGGTACCTGCCTTCGCAGGTATGACGGGACTTACTTTACGGTGTAATTTGTAACTTTCAATTGAGATATGAGTTACGCGCATGAGCCATTTTTGCCACGATAAGATGGTTGAATTCGTGGCGACAATCTTGGCAACCGCGTAACGTTTATAAGCATTAAAGGCAGAAATTATGGCGAAAAAAGTCATCGTGATTGGCAGTGGATTTGGTGGATTGGGCGCGGCGACCCGCTTGGCGGCGGTCGGGTATGATGTCGAGGTATTTGAGAAAAGAGACAAACCCGGTGGCCGTGCATACACCTATGAGATAGATGGATTTAAGTTTGACGGCGGGCCGACGGTCATCACTGCACCGTTTATGTTTGATGACATCTTTGCCCTCGCGGGACGCAAGCGAGAGGATTACGTCAAGTTTGTGCCTGTTGATCCTTTCTACCGCATATTTGACGCGGATGGTCGGCCGTTTGACTATAACGGTGATGAGGCGTTTATTCTCGATCAAATTCGCCAGCGCAATTCGGCCGATGTTGAAGGCTACCAACGCTTCATGCAGACGACGAAGGCGATTTTTGAGAAGGGATTTATCGAGCTCGCCGATAAACCATTTCTCAACTTTAGCGATATGCTTAAAGTTGCCCCTGATCTGATCAAGTTGCAGAGCTATAAAACGGTCTACAACTACATGAAGCAGTTTATTCAGGACGACTTTCTGCGTCGCTGCTTCAGCTTTCATCCACTGCTTGTCGGTGGCAACCCGTTCGATACGACTTCAATCTATGCCATGATCCACTATCTCGAACGCGAGTGGGGGATTCATTACGCGATGGGTGGCACAGGGGCGATCATTGACGCACTGGTTAAGTTGCTGGGAGAGTTGGGCGGCGAGTTGCATCTCGATAGTGGGGTCAAAGAGATCACGGTGAGCGGCAACCGCGTGACAGGCGTTCAACTGGAAGATGGTTCGATTCACTACGCCGATCACGTCATTTCTAATGCAGATGTGGCGACCACCTATCTGAAGCTGATGAACCCAAATCATGTGCGCGGATTGACGCGCCAGCGCATGAAGACGTTGCGCTACAGTATGTCCCTCTTTGTGATCTACTTCGGCACAAAGAAGCTCTATCGAAACGACGGTAAGCTGGCGCACCACGATATCATTTTGGGGGATCGCTATCGTGAACTACTGCGCGACATCTTCACCAAAAAGCAGCTTGCAGATGACTTTTCGCTTTATCTGCATATGCCAACATTGACTGATCAAAGCATGGCGCCAGCAGGGCATGAGGCGTTTTATGTCCTCTCGCCCGTGCCACATTTGGATGCAGGCGTTGACTGGACGCGCACCGCCAAGCCCTATCGCGACACGATCATGCAGTTCTTGGAAGATAACTACTTGCCAGATTTGCAAGAAAATATCGTGGCGGAGCATTACATCGACCCACTGCATTTTTACAATACGCTGAATAGCTATAAGGGAGCCGCGTTTTCAGTGGAGCCGATTTTGACCCAATCGGCATGGTTCCGTCCGCACAATCGCAGTTCGCAGTTTGAGAACTTGTATATTGTCGGGGCAGGGACACATCCGGGCGCAGGCTTGCCCGGCGTGCTGTCGTCGTCGATAATCGCGCAGGATTTGATCGTTTCGGCCGATCATGCCACGATGATACCCACTTGAATTGTTTAATGAGGTGATTTTTGCGAATTGCACTATTTACAGAAACGTTTTTGCCAAAAATAGATGGCGTTGTCAGTATTTTATGTCTTGTGCTGCGCCGCATGGAAGAGTTGGGACATGAAGTGTTGGTTTTTGCGCCACCTGAAAGTCCGCCTGAATTCGCGGGAGCGCGGGTCATTGCGGGGCGTGGCCCACGTGTGCCAATCTATAAAGAACTCTACATGACCTTTCCCAGCACATCCATCCGCCGGGAACTACAGGCGTTTAAGCCTGATGTGATCCATGTCGCCAGCCCTGCATGGTTGGGCAACTGGGGGATTGTCAATGCGCGGCGGCTCAAAATTCCCCTGATCGCGTCCTTTCACACCAACATCCCACAATATTTGCAACATTATGGCTACGGCTGGGCGACAAATCCAAGCTGGCGTTATCTGCGCTTCTTGCACAATCAAGCGGAGATGAACTTAAGCACGTCGTCATTTATGCGCGACGAGTTGACAGCACAGGGGCTTAAGAATGTCCACTGGTGGAAACGTGGCGTGGATACCGATTTCTTCTCGCCGGGTCCAATGGATCCCGCCATGCGTGCGCGTTTGACAGATGGAAATCCCGCTGAATTTTTAGTCGTCTATATCGGCCGACACGCGAAAGAAAAACGCCTCTTTGAGTTAAAAGATGCGTTCGCCCCATTAAAGAATGTGCGTTTGGCGATGGTTGGGGGTGGGCCAGCCCACGAAGAGCTTAAGGCACATTTCGCTGGAACGCCGACCACGTTTCCCGGCTATATGCGCGGGGAAGAGTTGATCAATGCGTATCGATCGGCCGATTGTTTCGTCTTTCCATCAACAACGGAGACTTTCGGCCTCGTCGCCCTTGAAGCGATGGCGTGTGGACTCCCCGTGATCGCTGCCCGTGCGGGTGGCATCGTCGATACGGTTGTCGATGGTGAAAACGGCTACTTCTTCGATCCCCCCAACTTCAATGCAATCGGTGACCATGTGCGCACGCTGCGTGACAATCCCGATCTCTGCAATCAGCTCGCTGAGAACGCGCTCGAACATGCCGCAACGCGCTCGTGGCGTGCGACGATGGATCAACTCGCGGGCTTTTATGAACAGACAATTGAACTGGCCCGAGCGTCTGGTAGAGTACAATAGCGTATTGTTAACGGTAACGTAGTGTGTAAATAGATTAATATCGGCCGATTCTGTAGCGATTTCGTAACGATCCCGTAACGGTAACTGTACATAATGATGGCTCACTAGCGCACTAATTCAGGCATGTGCGCATCACAAACCTTACCGTTGGAGAAAATACGATGTTTGCATTTCCACGCGCAGCCCGTTGGCTGCTATTCACTCTGCTACTCCTACTGATCCCAATTTTTGCTCGTACTGGGCATTCAACCAACCACTTAAAAACGGGTTGTCCGCAATTTTCGGCCGAAAATCACGCCTTTTGTCTCGCCATGGATGGCGAGGTGTCTGCTGTGTTGGTCGAGCTACAATCGGCGCCCACAGCCATCTTTTCTTCAATGACCGAAGAGATAACGGGCGAACGCCCCTCTTTTGCTGAGATTACAGACTATGCGATTGAGTTAGCGGCCGAACAAGATGCATTTGTCGCTGATCTACAGAAACGCGGCATTCCCGCCATGATGCGGCGCGAAACGGTGACACAACTCGCCGACGTGCAGCGCGATGTCGAATTCCGCTTCACCTACTTGCGTAACGGCCTCGTTCTATTTGTCCCTACTGATAAGATTGCCGATCTGGAAGCCCATCCCAGCGTTAGCCTCGTTGAGGTTTTTGAACCTGTCTCGATGATGCTCGATCAGGCGATTGATTATAGTCTCGGCACACAAACAGCTATCGTAGACCGACGCGCAGCCGTTTATGGTGCAACTGAAGAACTCACGCCCGCTGGTGATATTGGACATCCTGAAGCACCAGACATGACAACTGATGATGGCGTCGAAGGGCAAGGGATGATTCTTGCCGTCATTGACACGGGAACCGATTTCCGCCACCCAACGTTTGGCGGCACTGGGCAAGGCACACTCTTGCCACGCTTGAGTGGCGCACCAGCGAACGCCACCCTTGACAATCAAAAGGTAATCTACTGGTTCGCCTTTTCAAACGATCCCTTCCAATATATTGATGATTATGGTCATGGGACGCATGTGGCGGCCGATGCTGCTGGCTACATGGTCAATGGAGATACGCCTGCCTACGCCGGTTTTGGCACAGGCTATGATAACTTAGGTGCTGGGCCAACACCGCAGGGCGTGCAAATGCACGGTACTGCACCGCAAGCTCAAATTATGGTCTACAAGGTTTGTAACATTGCGGGCAACTGTCCGGGTAACACCGAACTTTCCATCGAAGATGCGGCCTCTCCCTATACGCTCGCTGCTGGTGGCGTGCCAACGGCCTTTGCAAAACCCGTTGCCGATGTCATCAACTTGTCATTGGGAAGCTCGGCTGGCGATTCAAACAGCGCAACCTCTGTTGCCTCAAACAATGCGGCGTTGATGGGAACGATTGTCGTCGCCTCTGCTGGCAACAGTGGGCCGGGCGCAGGCACGATTGGTGCGCCAAGTGCCGCGACGATGGCAATTTCTGTTGGCGCGAGTCTCGATCCCGGTTCGGTGGCTGGCGCGGATGTCCTCGCCGCTGGCGAAGTAGCTGATGATCGCACGGATGATGAAGCGGGCCCAGCGCCTGAAATAGGCGCATCCTCAGAGGCAAATGCGATTGCGACCGGTGAACAAGCTGGTATGAAACTATTTCCCGTTGCAGGCGGGGGCGCGATTCCAGAAGGGTCTGTTTCGGCCCACATGGTCTATGTGGATGTGCGCGACAATCCCGCTGATGTGCCGCCAGAAGTCACCAACCGTATTGCGCTGGTCGAGTTTTCTGGTGCGTTTGCGGCTGCTGCCAATGCCGTTGCACCGTCAAATCCCGCCGCCATCTTATTGGTGACGGCAACAGAGTCGGCGACAGCGGTTGCTGTTGCGGGTGAAATTCCAACCTTTACGATTAATCCACTTAACGCCGAATATCTCAAGCAAAACTTCTTTGACAGCTATACCGCTGGCATCGATGGTGCGTTTGGCACAGTCACGGCGGGTGACATTTCGACCAACCCAATGCGTGCTGGCACGGGTGTCAGCCTCCCTGCCTATGAACCCGCGATGGCTGGCTTTAGCTCGCGTGGTCCTAATGATCATGCGGACGCTGGGTATCGCGTCGTCAAGCCAGACGTGACGGCGCCCGGCGTTGGCATTTACGCGCCTGCAACGGTTGACGGCAACGTAAACGGTATGGCTGACCCAACCGGTTACACGAGTGCGAACGGAACGAGTTTCTCTGGACCGATTACGGCCGGCGCGATGATCCTGATTCGCCAACACGTGCGTGACTATCTTGGCTTTGATGCGGTTGTACCAGCGGGAGAGGATTACACCGCCGCGATTCATGACGCACGTTTTGAGGCGATGACGCTCTCACGTGCGCTGTTGATGAACAATGCGACCAACTTACGCAGCGGTCTTGGCGTGCCAGAGAGTGATGCAAACTCTGTCGCATCGGTCAACGATCAGGGCGCGGGGCACATTGAGATTGCAGGGGCAATTTCGGCCGATGTTGTCATGCTCTCCCCAACACCCTTGCTCGACTCTGAATACACAGCCAGCGCAGGGGTTGCCCCCGCTGGTGGTGATTTTGATGTATTGCTCCCGAGTGCCAGCTTTGCCAATGTCACCATTGCGGGCATTCAAGGAACGACAACGGTCATTAAAGAGGTAACGCTACGTGACATCATCACAGCGAACGCGACAGGAATTGACGCAGGGCGCAATGGTGCTGGCACCTATGATTTATCAGCGGCTGATAATCGCAATCTCGTCAGCACGAACACACAGGTCAGCTTTACTTCTGACGCGGCTGGTAATAACCCGATCACAAGCGTGACTGTTCCAGAAGATGGCACGGCAACCTTCTATGTCAAAGTGGTCGCCGACGGTTCACAAATCCCACTCGCTGGCACAGAGGTGATGTGGTACGTCTATGCAACCCAGCAGGGCAGCGGCAAAGCTGTGCGGATGCCATTCTACTTCCGCGCCATCCAGCCCGAAACGCTGATTCTCGATGCACCTGTCCAGAACGACATCTCAAACACCGAGTCAACAACGGCGACATTGCCACTCGATGAGAACGGCGCGTTCACGCTCAACTGGACACACGACGTGCCAGATGGAACGCACGCTACGCCAGTTGGCTACCGGATTGAACACGCAACCTTTGAAGAGCAGATTTTCTTTGATGACGCAAACGCGCTCTTGGTGAATGGCGCCAATGATGACTGGTCAGGCAGCCCACAGTGGACGACGAGCGTTAACCCAGATTCAGGCGACAACGCATACTTTGTGCCAAGTGCAGTTGAACAAAATGAGGCGTTGGCAATGACTGCACCCGTCTCACTACCGGCTGGTGGCGCAGTGCTCTCGTTTGATTCCAACATCTCCATTGAAAACGGCTTTGACTTTGGACAAGTTCAGGCAAGTGCCGATAATGCCAACTTCACAACGTTGCTGACGTTGGATGCGGATGAAATCGGCCGAAAATCAGTTGACATCGGCTCCTTCGCAGGTGGCGACGTGTGGATTCGATTTGTGCTTATCACTGACCTATTGCCCGGCGCCACCACAAGCGAGACTGGCTGGTATGTCGAGAATATCGAGATCAGTGCCAACAATTTCGAGTTCGTCAAGAATGTTGACACAACGGAAGTTCGCGCAACGACCCACGCCACCGACATCATGCAGAATGGCAACGGAGAGCAGCATCTCTACCGCATCGCCGCCTTGTATGAACCGATCGACACAACGCTGAATGGCACCATCATCGGCCCCTTCAGCAATGTCAAGGCACTACACATCGACACGGGTGTACCAACTCAGATCGGTCTTGTACAGACAGGTATCGTGGCTAACAGTGGCTTGTGGGTTGCACTGCTCGTCGCTGTCCTCGTCAGCGTGACGCTAATCGCCACTCGTCGGCGTGATGCTGCCTGATTCATAGAAAAACGCATTTGACCGTTTAAGTTTTCAGTTAACGGTCACTTGCAATCAAACGATTAGTGAACGATATTGCAGGTGCGCAAGTACCTGCAATATCGTCAAAACAGATTCGTCCGCGCCGCTGTGGCGGACTTTGTGTTATTTTCCATCTGTGAAATTCGTCGTCTCAACTCCGCGTTTTCGGTCATTAAGTCATCAATAATCTGCTCTTTTGAACTGAGTTGCACGTTCGCAAATGGGCGTGGATTTGCCTCAACCTCTTCTTCTAACCAGAAAATACGATCAAATCCTGCTGGTACATTAAATTCACGTACTTGGCGCACCATTTGCGCATCATGATAGGTGGCGACAAAGGTGTGCATCCCATTGCGCCGCCGCTCGGCATGTTGAACATTGATAACCTTGAATTGATGCGCTTGCAGCAATCCTTTGGCACGCGCACGCAATGCGTCGTGAGCCAATCCGATTATGATTGCCGCGAACAGAGTAAATAAGCTTGCCGGGAAAATGATGAATAGTAGAAAGTCGACAAATGCCATTTTTCGCACCTCAATATTAGTTTAGGTGATTTCGGCCGAATTCCAGCTATAAAAAATCCTGACAATTTCGACCCAATTATCGGTATATTCTGATACTGATTTTGCACTGTTGGGCTAAAATTTAACACAGGTTAAAAATAAAGTTTACGAGGCGCAAAAAAATTATGAACACAGAAATATCTGTATGGACTGTTTTTATCGCCGCCCTAATTACCGCCATTTGCACAGGATTGGGCGCGGTGCCATTTTTCTTTATCAAAGAGGTTAGTCGCAAATTGTTGGGAGCGGCAAACGCACTTGCGGCTGGCTTGATGTTGGGTGCAAGCATTGGATTGACGTTTGAAGGATGGCAATACTCCCTGCCACGCACCGTCATTGGGCTGCTACTTGGTCTTCTGCTGATCGTCGTCACGCGCCGCATCTTAGATCAGAATGGACACCCTCATGTGGGCGATTTAGACGGCGCAGATGCCAAACAAGTGCTGCTGATCATGGTCGTCATGACGGTGCATTCATTTGCAGAGGGGATTGGGGTAGGCGTGTCGTTTGGCGGTGGGGATGGTTTCGGCCGATTGATCACCGCTGCCATCGCCATTCATAACATTCCCGAAGGGCTTGCCATCGCCCTCGTCATGGTTCCGCGTGGCGCGTCTGCGCTTAAGGCAGCCGGTTGGGCAATCTTTTCTAGTCTGCCACAACCGCTGATGGCCGTGCCAGCCTTTTTGTTTGTGCTTGTCTTTCAACCGTTTCTGCCCGTTGGGTTGGGGCTTGCGGCTGGGGCAATGTTCTATATGGTCTTTACGGAGCTACTGCCCGAAGCAAGAGAGGATGCCGATAATGGGACGGTTTACGGCGTTTTGGTTGCTGCGGCCGTTGCGATGATGGCGTTTCAATTCTTTGTTGGCTGAGGTCAACTGCAACATGATTTTGACGAGTACGCCGTGTCGTTTAAGGGTTAAAAATTAAACAGATAACGGTTGTAGGGATGGGTTTGCAACCTGCCCTTCTTCCAGAGGGCGGATTGCAAACCTGCCCCTACAGTTGCCCAATTTGAACAATGGTCATGCACGGCGCAAGAATTCTCGATAACGTGGCAACATCTCTGTCACCAAGCTGTATAGACGAGGATAGACGGGATAGTCCCATGCGCCGACATGCCTTGCCACCGTCGCATTAAAGCCGCTCTTAAATCGCCAAACGCCCCACATTCGATCTTCCTCATTAAACTGATCGGGCGCACCCCAAAAGTCATAGAGGGGTATCCCCTGCGCCTTTGCCCATTTAATCGCTTCCCATTGCAACAAATAGGTAGGCATTCGCTTACGCTCGACGCTATTCGATGCGCCGTACATATAGAGACAAACGTCTGGACTGTAGACAAGCAGGATGGCGGCGAGCGGCTGCCCCTTGTACTCTGCAATCAAGACGTGCAGCATGTTGGCGTCCCAAAACGTTTGCCAAACATCGAGATAGTATGATTTCGGCCGAATGCCAAACTCATTCCGTTCGCCTGTCTCTGCATAGAGCTCAACCAAGAGTGCAAAATCATCGGGTGTCCCAGCCCGAATCTCCACTTCCCGACGGGCGGCCAGTCGAATGTTGTAGCGCGTTTTCTGCTTCATCTGCGCCAGAATATTGTCTTCCGATTGGGTCAAATCGAGCGTGACGGTGTTGCGAAATTGAATCTGTTCGGGCGAATATCGCCAGCCATGGGCGCGCAGTTCATCGATCAAGTCCATGCCCAACGGGTGCGATTCGGGTTCATCCGCGCCAAACGCCATCGGTATATCAGGGTCGATTTTGATCAGGATGGCGCGTTCCGCATGGGCAATGGCTTGCAGGCGTTGCAGCACCGTGCGGCGCAAGAGCATATCGTCGTAGTCGAGAATGGGGCCTTTTGGCGCATAGAGCATCCCGAAGCCTGTGCGAGAAATCGGCCGATAAAGCAACATCGCCGCCCCCTTCACCTCACTTCCTAACATAAACACCGTCGGTCGCATCTCCCAGCCCCAACGTGATTTTAGCTCTCCCCATGCCCAGCTTTGCAGCGGATGGGCGTAGGGCAGTTGGGCGAGCAGCGTGTGCCATTTTTCGGCCGAATGTACTCGACGGGCAACTAAATTGTCATACTGCATTAGCTTAACCCCCGCCGCTTGCGGTACATGCGATAGACGAGTTTGTTGTATACCTTGTCCGCGCTGCCCACCGTCCGCACGATGTCGCCGTCAAAGCCTCGTTTGAAGCGATAGACGCCCCATAATCCATCACTGCGTTCTTGAAATTGTGCTTCGAGTTCGTCTGGCTCCGCGTCGGGTAGCCCCCACAAATCATAGTAGCTGCAACCTTGCATCTTGGCCCATTCGATCGCTGCCCACTGAATCGCATAGGTCGGCATGCGATTGCGCTCCTCATTGCTGCTGCCGCCCGCCAGATAGACTGCCTGCTCCCCATTTTTGATCAACAACACGCCCGCCAACGGATTCCCCTCATACTCTGCCAGTAAAATCGTCGCATCGCCACGCTCGGCAAAAAAGTCATACGTATCAGCGTAGTATTGTGGCGCATGAACGCCAAAGTCGTTGCGTTCCCCCGTCTGCTGCATGAGTGCATTAAACTTGGGCAGATCAGCGGCCGTCGCTTCACGCACCGTCACCCCTTTGCGCCCCGCCAGCCGAATGTTGTAGCGCGTTTTAGACTTGAATCCCTGCATAATCTCATCGAGTGATGGCGTGAGGTCTATCATCATGGTGCGCGGTGGCTGGATGGTGTCAGTATCTGTGACAAGGTCATATTTTTTGATCGCCGCCTGCCAGTTTGCCTGCGCGTCTGACCCTTGCCAAACATAAGGCTCAAACTTTAAGATGCCCGCGCGATTTTCGTAAATTGCCCAGTCGAGCTGATTGAATAGCACTTCGACCAGTTCGGTATTTGCCCAATCGACAATTGGCCCATGCGGAATGTAGCCCATCTTGACAAGCCCAAACGCGGCGGAGCGAAATAATATCTGCGCCCCAGCGACCAATTGGCCCTCATCCCTCACCCACACCCGATAGCCTTTCCAGCCAAAGCGACCCTTGAGCCGCGCCCATTGGGTCGTTTGTAGAAAACTGCCATGTGGATGCGCTTTTACGAACGCATCCCATTCAGTATCTTCTTCGCTATACGGTTTTTCGCCTAATTTTAGTCCTGATTTATCCATGAATTGTTACGACAACGAGAGTTACCCGATCTAATATATTTGAAATACGTCGTCACCGTGAAGCCAGTTCGCGGTGGCGAGGCATTATATCATGCACGACACCCCACGCTTATGTTACAATGGATAGGATTTTGCGTCTGTGAGATTTTTCACGGCGCATTGTGATGATTAAAAGGAAGTCGAATGAGTCAACCAGCACAGCTTTTGCGTTTGCAGCGAATTGATGACCAGCTTCGAGCTGGCAAGCAACGATTAGGGGAAGTGATCCAAGGGATGAACGAGCCACAGAGCTTGTTGGATTTGCGAGAATCGGCCGAAACCGCCCAGCAAACCCTCGCCGCCGCCCAAACAAAACAGCGCGATCTCGAACTCCAATTTGCAGGTTTGAGTAGCAAGCATAAAGAGTCGAACGATCACCTCTACTCTGGCAAGATTAAAAACAGCCGCGAGCTGGCCGACCTACAGCAAGAAGTTCAGATGTTGCAGCGACGCAAAGAGTTTCTAGAAGAAGATGTGCTGGAAAATCTAGAGCTGGTTGAGGCCGCCGCTGAGAAGGTTGCAGATGCCAACGAGGTATTGGCAGCGGCCGAGACGGAGTGGCAGGTCAAGTATAAAGATTTACAGGCCGAAAAAATCGCACTGGCGACCAGTTTGAATGGTTTGATTGGCAGGCGCAAACAGCGCATGGCGACAATTGATAAGCGAATGCTAAAAACCTATTTGCAGCTTTCACAGAAAAAGCGCAATGGGGTTGCCGTCGCCACACTCAAAATAAACAAGTGTACGGGTTGTCAAACAACCCAACCCGCGATGATTGTCAAACAGGTGGAGCAGGGGGAGCTTGTTTATTGCAATAGTTGTGGACGGATTTTGGTACAAGCCTAGAATTATTTGAGCGCGTTTTTGAATTTCTGAACCAGACAATCTTTATATAAGTGAATAGTGCGGAGTTTCTTGCCTGAAACTCCGTTTTGAGTTCTAGCTATGTTAAAACGACTAATTTTACTGTTTAGCTTTTTAATCGGAATCGTTTTGATTCAAGGCGTGACGGCACAAGATGGGGCTGGTTATCGGCCGAAATCTCCCAACCACCCCAATGCTCTGCCCGCGTGGACACAACCACTCGACATCAGCGGCCGTACAGCCACCGCCACAATTCGTGGGCGTGTTTATCGTGCAGACGGAACAACGCCACTCATTCCCGGCGAGGCGGGTGTTCAAGTCGAGGATGCGTTTACAGGGCAATATCTGGTGGGTGTTGGTCTCAATCCTGACGGGACGTACACTGCACCAGGGATTCCTGCTGGCACCTATTTTGTGCGTGCGAGTGGTGACAATTTCGCCTTGCAATATTACGATGACGCGGGCTATACCAATGCAAACGCCACCCCAATTGTTGTCACAGATGATCAAACTGTCTCAGATATCGACTTTGCGCTTGATGAGGGCGGGCAAGTGACGGGAACGATCTATCAAGATGACGGCATGACGCCCTTGCCAAATGTTCCCGTGCGTGTCGCCGACGATATTCTGCTGGTCGCTTGCAGTGATTCAAACGGCGACTTCACAATGAAAAGTTTGCCACTCGATGTCCCGCTTCGACTGTATGCGGGCGGCGCAAATAACTGTGGTGGCTCGGGTGAATATGTGATTGAGTATTGGGAAGAGGCGAATGCGTATGCCAATGCAACCCCGATTACATTGACAGCGGCGGATTCAATTCAGGCTGATGTCGATTTCACATTGGCCTTTGGTGGATCGATTGCAGGCACCGTTTTCAATGCGGCTGGCACGGCACGACTCAACAACATTCTTGTGACGGCCGAAGATGCCGACACAGGTGCATTTGTCCGTGAAACGACGACCAATGCGAATGGTGAGTACACGTTGCAGGGGTTGGCAAGCGGGGACTATCGCGTGCGGGCAGAGGGGGCGTTGCGCGTCATCGAATATTATGACGAGGCCGGATTTAACGGCAACACGGCGACTCGTGTGACGGTTAATTTGCAAGAGACGACGGAGGGGATCGACTTTACGTTAGCAAATGGCGGGCAGGTAAAGGGGACGGTTAGCACGGCCGCTGGAATCCCACTCTCAAACATCAATGTCGCACTTTCAGACGACATTTGGGCGAGCACCTGTTCCGATGTCAATGGGAAGTTCACACTTTCAGGCTTGCCACTCGACATGGAGTTGCACGTCTATGCGGGTGGGCAAAACTATTGCAATAGCCAGCAGCTTTTTGTGCGCGAATGGTGGGAAGAGGCGGCGCGATTAAATTTGGCAACGCCCGTTGTCATTCCTGCGAACAACCCCGTTTTCTTGGACATCAATTTCACATTGGTCGAGGGCGGATCGATTTCGGGCATGGTCTATGAAGCGGATGGCAGCACACCCGTCAGCGGTGATAATGTTGAGGTGGTTGTCAGTGATTTGGGGGCAGCGGTTGAAGTGGCACGGGGCTTCGTTTCGGCCGATGGCAGCTACAAGATCCCCGCACTCCCCGCTGGAACTTACGCCGTTTTCGCAAAAGGCACAGGCTACGCCATGCAATTCTATGACAATGGGGGCATCATGCTTGCCAGCGCAACCCCCGTCTCTGTTGCCGTTGATTCTAACACGGCGGGCATCGACTTTGCCCTCGCTAAATCGGGTAACGTCGTCGGGACGGTGCGTGATGCGGACAGCAATATGTTGCTACCAAATGTCGTTGTGGGGGTAGAAGGGGCAGCATGGTTAGCGACCTGCACCAACGCCACTGGTCAATACACACTGGCAAACATCCCGCGCGATCTGCCCGTCAAAATCTTTGCTGGCAATGCGAACTGTGCGCCTGGGTTGGGTGACTATGCGCGTGAGTGGTGGCAAGAAAAAGCGAGTGCAGCAACGGCCGATGCGATCACGTTGACAGCCACACAATCGACAAAAGCCAACACAAACTTCACATTGGCGAAGGGGAATCGGGTCTTTATTCCCATCGTCAAACGTTAAACATGAAGCGCGACCAGCTTGCAGTTTAAGAATTAAATTCGGTGATCGATGTTTCGGGAATTGGATTTCCCGAAACCTTATAAAGACATGGCGCAAAAGAATGGATTCCCGCCTTCGCGGGAAAGACGGGCTTTTGCCGAATTAAGTGTTTAAAGACCAACTTGGTCGCGCTTGTAAAAGCACATGTAGCCGTGATTTCCAATCGCGCTAGTCAAGAACGCGATTGGAAATCGCGGCTACGATTTAGATTGCCAGCAACGCCTGCTGCCCAATGTCGCGACGATAATGCCCACCCACAAAGTCAATCTGTGCGGCTGTTGCATAGGCATTTTCTGTCGCTTGACAGAGGCAATCCCCTTTTGCGGTCACTGCGAGCGTGCGCCCGTGTTGGCTCGTGACGAGTTGTCCGTTCTGGCAAGCGGTTCCGTGATGAAAGATTTGCACATCCTCATTGACCGCTGCATGATAGACATTTCTAATTGGTAAGCCCGCTTGCGATTTTGCGGGGTAGTTCGGGGCGGCGATGACGATAGAGACGGCCGCGCCTGCACTCATCCGCACATCACTCGCCTGCAAATCCCCCTCGACACAGGCCAACATCGCCGCAACGAGATCGCTATCCATCAATGACATCAGCACTTCCGCTTCGGGATTCCCAAAGCGACAGTTGTATTCAAGCACCTGCACGCCGTTGTCCGTTATCATCAGTCCTGCATATAGCACACCCACATACGGAGTACCTTCGACCGCCATGCCGCGAATCGTTGGTTGCAAAATAGTAGCGTTGATATGGTCTAGCAGTTCGCCATCAACATCGGGGAGCGGGGCGAACGCACCCATGCCGCCCGTGTTGGGGCCTGTGTCCCCGTCGCCAATCCGCTTGTGATCGCGCACGGGTAACATTGGCACAACCGTCGTGCCATCACTGAGCGCGAACATCGACAACTCGCGCCCTGAAATGCGTTCTTCGATGATCACCTGTTGGTCACCCAATGTTTTTGTGATCAAATAGTCGTGTAGGGCAGCCCGTGCCTCTGCCTGGGTGTCGCAAACGGTCACCCCTTGCCCGCGCGCACCCAACCCGCTGACTTTGACGACGACCCGTTCCGTTGGCAGTGTGTCGAGATAGGTTAGCGCGGTGATGTAGTTGTCAAAGGTCGCGTAGGCAGGGGTTGGGATGTTGTGACGCTGCATAAACGCCTTTGAGAACGCTTTGGATGATTCGAGTTGGGCGGCGGCTTGCGTGGGGCCAAAGATGGGCAGATTTTCGGCCGAAAACGCATCAACAATCCCCAATGCCAACGGATCATTTGGCCCCACCACAGTCAAGTCGATTCGATTGTCCAACGCAAAGGCGAGCAAGCCAGCAATATCTTCATCATGTATGTCAACGTTCGTGGCGATCTGCATCGTGCCAGCGTTGCCGGGTGCGACAAAAATTCGACCGACTAGCGGTGATTGGGCGATTTTCCAAACGAGCGCATGTTCACGCGCTCCATATCCAACGACTAAAACTCGTAGATTTTGCATCATCATTTCTCCTTGGGGATGACGGCATTGCCGACAGCCGTAACGTTATTCGGTTCGATGTATTCAGAAGATGTGTGTTTTAGGGGGAATCCCCACTGCTCTACAGTTTAAGCGAATACGGGGTAGGGCGTATTACCCAAATGGGTACATTGAGGGGTGAATGGTGAAGCGTGGGAATGGTTTTGTGAAATTGTTGGTGTCTTTAGTTTTCGCTACTCAGGTGCGTGGTGCGTGGTGCGTGGTGCGTATCCAGAGTACGCACTACGCGAGCAAGTTTAACTCACGCGCGCGTGCAACTGCCTGACTACGGCTGTTGACGTTTAGTTTTTCATAGAGACGGCGGGTGTGTGCCTTGACTGTGTTGATCGAGACGACCAGCTGTGTGCTGATTTGGCGATTGGAAAGACCGCTGGCGAGATGGTTGAGAACTTCCAACTCGCGGGGACTGAGCGGTGTGGGGAGTGGGTCGTCGGGGAGGGCGTCCGTTGTCTGGGCGAGGAGTGATTGGGCATATTCGGCCGAAATGCTCCCCTGAGCCGCCTGATTGAGCAAGCGCATTAAGATGATGGCATCCCCATCCAAAAATAGCCGCACATAGCCATGCGGTTCGGCCAGCGTCAGGGCGCGTTGGAATGCGGCCGCCGCATCGCCCATTGCCCCCATTTTGGCTAGCGCAATCGCCTTTTGCACCAACACAGTCAGATAGAAGTTGGTATGCTTTTGGCTCGTCGCGTAAGTAAGTAGACTCTCGAAGAGTCTCACAACGCCAGCATAGCGGCCTTCAATGGTGCGCCAGATGGCGAGGGTGAGATAGTTGCCCGGATTATTGGCGATTTTTTCGGCCGAATCCCCCACCTCAATCTCCTGTTTCGTCTCCCACTGCCGTAAAATCTCATGCTCGCCCGTTTGCAGCGCCAAGCGCGCGCGCCAGAATGAGGGACGCGCCTTGTCGTAACGCGCCTCCTCCAAATCGACCATGCGATGCGCTTCCGCCACATTGCCTTGTGCCAGACTAAGCCTCATCAGAGCGGGCAGCGCATACGCTAGCATCTTGACATCCCCGCCACGCTGTCCCATTTGCAGCGCAGTTTGCAGATGGTGACGCGCCTCGTCTAAGCGATTCCATTCCAGCAAAATTTCACCCATCCCGACGTGCATAAAGCCAATTGCAGGGGAAAGCTGTTTTTGTTGACGGCAATAGTCGATAGCCTCTTGATACCCTTGCTCAAAGACCGCCATGGCCTCGCGCAGTTGTCCCTGTCGCTTGTGGGTGTGGCCGAGATAGAAGGTGGCGAACATCTTTGCCCAGAGATCAGGCGAGGACGGCTGAGCGGCGCGCTGGAAGGCGGCACGTGCGGCGGTGAGATCATTTTGGTCGAGATGGGAGAACCCCAAATTGATGGCGACCTCGCTGCGCAAGCCATGCTGATCGGCTGGGAGGTGGGCCAATGCCTTGTTAGAAAATTTGACGTTTTTCTCTGTCCACCCCTTAAAACCAGCCACTCGCGCCCGCAATGCGGCCCATTCGCCGCGCAGTGTGACGATCTCATCGAGCTGTGGCGCAATCGTTTCGGTCAGCGACATTGCGCTGCGCAAATCGCCTGTGCGAACGAGTGTCCAACCATAGATCAGGGCAAGTTGTGGATTGTTGGCGAGCAGTTCATCGGGCAGCGATTCGAGCCAGCGGCGCAACAACGCGCCTTCGCCGTACATGAGGATGCCGCGTGCGATCTCTTGGAGCAATTCGGCCGAAAATCCAAATGCCCCCGCCGCCAGCGCATGTTCGACCGCTTCAGAAGCCAACCCTTGTTCGTGATACCAGCGTGCAGCGTATAAATGGAGCTGCTGGATATCAACTTCGTCACATTGGGCGGTCAGGCGACCGTGTAGAAATTCGCCAAAGAGATGATGATAGCGATACCAGCGGCGTTCTGCGTCGAGTGGCACAAGAAAGAGATGGGTCGCTTCGAGATGCTCCAGAATATGTTGACAATCGGGAATTCCCGTGACGGCAGCACACAGATCCGCGTTGAACTGCTTGAGGATGGCGGTATGGAGCAGAAAGTTGTGAATTTCGGCCGATTGTCCCGCCAACACCTGTTCACCTAAATAGTCAACGAGATAGCGTTGGCTGCCCGAAAATGCCTGCGCCAAATCGACCCCTTCTTGCAGGGCAAGCGTCGCCAGTTGCAGCCCTGTCACCCAGCCTTCCGTCTGCTCATCGAGCTGAGTCACCTGTTCAATAGGCAGTTCAAGTCCCATCGTCGTGCTGACAAAATGACGACATTCCGCAAGTGACAAACGCAACTCTTTTGCTGTAATGACTTGTAATTGGTTGTGTGCGCGCAGGGTAGCGATGGGGAGGTTGGGTTCGCTGCGACTGGTGATAATCAGGTGTAGATTGGCAGGCGCATTTTGCAAAAGGAAGTTAACCACATCGTCGATGCGCGGGTTATTGATGAGATGATAGTCGTCAAGCGTGATGGCAAGACAATGGGGGCTGCTGCTGATGTCGTTGAGCAGATTGGTTAGCAGTGCGTCGATGGAATTGTGTGCGTAACCAGCGGTTAATCGGCCGATAATCTCCGTCACAAGCGGCTCATTGACAAGCCCAATTGCGTTAAAGAGATAGGCGAGAAAGCGGCCGAGGTCGTTCTCACTCTCGTCCAGCGACACCCATGCGACGGGCCGCCCCAACTGTTGCACCCACTGGGCGGCCAGTGTGGTTTTTCCATATCCAGCAGGCGCCATGATCAGGGTCAACTTCACCCCATCTGTCGTCACGCCGCCGTTTAACTGGTTCAGCAAGCGTTTGCGCACAATCCCATTGGTACGTGTGCGCGGGATATTTAGCTTGGTATGAATGAGTGGCAGCGGTCTTTGATTAACGATCAGTTGTTCCATAACCACTCCATTGTTTCAAACTTAAGACCGTTTGTAAATACCCTTAGGAGCGCGACCCAGAAGGTCGCAAATCAAGTTGCGTTTTAGATACGCGTGTGCCAACGCTAAAACTGGTCAAACTCCTCTGCACGGTAGCGGTGAATATCGGGTGGCGCAGCGACGACATCGGGCAACTGTGTGCGGAGAACGGCCATGTGTGCCGACTGGCTATGCGCCTTGAGTGCGTCAGTTGATTCCCAAATTTCGTAGACGAGAAATTTGTTGGGCGTGGTGATGTCTTCATAAAATTGATAGGAGATGCAGCCCACCTCTTTTTGTGTTTCGGCCGACATCGCACTCATGGCGGCAACAGCATCGGCATATTTTTCAGGCTTGACGAGAATGGTTCCGGCAACAATGATCATAGTGGTTCCTTTCATTTGCAGCGCGACCAAGCGGGTCGCATTTGACGGACGACCGAGTTGGTCGCACCCCAATGATTGTAACTGGTATACTATGGAAAATAAAAATGGAAGATCAATATGAGCGACAAAATACTGACCTTACACCCAGAAGGTAAGCAGGGTGTCAACATCGACCGAGCCAAATATGACAAAATGCGCGGGGCAATTTTAGCCGTCGTTGAACGTGAGCCCGGCGTGCGGTTGAGTTTGTTGGGCGAAAAGGTGTATCAAGAGCTAAATGGTGATTTTGATGGCTCGATTGGGTGGTACACAATGTCTGTCAAGCTTGATTTGGAAGCGCGCGGAATCATCGAGCGTGTGCCGAATGCAAGCCCGCAACAGTTACGACTTAAGACGGCATGACCCCAGAGCAACTGATTCGGCAGCGGCAGGCCAATTGGGAAAGATTGAGTGGGTTGCTCAATAAGGCAGACCGCGCCACCAAATCGCTGACAGAAGAGGAGGTGGGGGAAATCGGCCGAATTTATCGTGCCACCACCTCCGATCTTGCGCTTGCCCAACGTGACTTCCCCCAACATGATGTCGCCCAATACCTCAATCAACTCGTCGCCCGCGCCCACGCCAATGTCTATCGCGGTGACCCGCTCTCTATTGCGCAAATCCGCCGCTTTTTCACCCACGTCATGCCGCAAACGTTTCGTGCGACGTGGCAATTTTTCGCCGTTGCATCGCTGCTTTTTTGGCTTCCCGCGCTGATCACAGGAGTCCTCATCGCCAATGATCCGACCGTCGCCGACGTGGTTCTCTCATCTCAATTTGCACCTGTTGTCGAAGATATAGAAGACAATTCGCCATGGTTTTATTTTACGGGCGATGAACAACCTTCCGCCTCCGCTTTTATTACAACAAACAATGTGCGCGTTTCGATTCTCGCGTTTGCAGGCGGTATGTCAGCGGGGATTTATACGCTGTACGTCATCATTTTTAATGGATTAATGGTGGGCGGTCTATTTGGCCTGGCCTATTTTCACGACTTCTATCATCTCTTCAATTTTGCGGTTGGACATGGCGTGATCGAACTAAACATGATTTGCTTGGCAGGTGCTGCAGGCTTGGTCTTCACATGGGCAATTTTGCGACCCGGCTATCGGACACGATCCGACGCGCTGCGTGTGGCCGGCCGACAAGCGTTGATTCTGATAGCAACGTGTGCCATCTTTTTGGTCATTGCTGGATTGATTGAGGGGTTCATTTCGCCGCGTGAGAATTTGAATCCGCTTGTGAAATGGCTTGTCGGCTTTGGCAGCGGCAGTTTAATGTTCACCTATTTGCTCGCAGGAGGTCGCCATGAATGAGATTGTTTTAGGGCATTTGTCTGAAACACAGCTAGGTGAAGTGTGGATCGGTGTGCGGGATGGGCGTTTGGTGGGGGTGATGATCGGCCGAAATCGCACCCAATTTCTCACAATGCTGGCCGAATGGCTCGATCAATTCACGGTTGTGGAAAACGCTGCCGTCACCGGCCCATTTACCACGCAGATTGCCCAATATCTAGCGGGTGACCGCCGCTCCTTTGAACTGCCCATCGACTGGGAATTTCTCAAACCATTCCAGCGCAGCGCATTGCGGCTCGTCTGTGCGATTCCATATGGCGAAACGCGCAGCTATGGCGACATTGCGCGCACGCTCGGCAACCCAACCGCATCCCGCGCTGTCGGTTCGGCCAACGCCAAAAACCCGATGCCACTCGTCATCCCCTGCCATCGCGTCGTTGGCAGCGACGGCAAACTGCACGGCTATAGTGGGGCGCAAGGCTTAATCTCAAAAGAGTGGCTGCTCCATCTCGAAGGGGCGATCCAAGCCCGACAAATGAGCCTCTTCTAAAACACCGGAGCGCGGACGCCTCGTCCGCTCTTTCTCCAACAGATAAAGCCTCCACGCGCCAATCATGATTAATCAGTTCAAACGCAAATTCTGGCAACAGCTTTACAGACTGCGATTTCAACTGTTCCAAAAGCAGCGTTTTGATTCGCTCGTGTTAGAAGCGATCAACGGCAAATCACTGCTCGTGCTGCCATCGGTCTTTAATCCGACGCTCTTTCTTGTCTCAAAATGGATGGTAGAACAGTTGGATGAGACGCTCGTGCCACGTGGTTGCCGAGCGTTGGAGTTGGGGACGGGAAGCGGCGTTGGGGCATTGTTTCTCGCCGACCACGCAGCAACCGTTGTCGCAACTGACATCAATCCTGCGGCCGTGCGCTGCACGCGAATCAATGCGCTGCTCAATCAGACCGCGCTTGATGTCCGTGCGGGCGATTTGTTTGAACCTGTTGCCGACGAGCGATTTGATCTGATCTTGTTCAATCCTCCCTATCTATCAGGCGAGCCAAAGAACGCGCTCGATCAAGCGTTCCGTGCGCCACACATCGCCGAACGCTTCACCACGCAGCTCGCGCAACATCTCACGCCAAATGGGTATGCGCTGTTGCTGCTGTCGTCGATTGGCGCGGAAGACCTATTTTTAGAAAGGTGTATTACGGCTGGGCTGCACGTTCATGTGGTGCGACGCAAAGATTTACGCAGCGAGATCGTGACACTCTATCGGATATCGCAAACCAGCAATTAGGCAAGAAAAAAGCCACCCTGTTGGGGCGGCTCGTTCGGAAATTGGGAAGAGGAGAAAGAGAGGATTCAAAAGCTATACTGCGTATTGTAGTTGTCCTGTTTGGTCTTCGCAGTACGTTCAGCCTCTCAGTTGACTACGCTTGTCATACTCAACTAAACGACAGCATTGCGCTTTTTCCGCCATACGTTCAAAACTACATTGAAATTGATCCTTTCCGAAAGTCAGTCTCCCCAATTTGTACATTCATCACAACGGGTCGCCCCTGTTCACGGCATGCTTTTGCCTCCGTGATAGCGGCCTTTACTTGGCTGTCATCCTCAACCAAGATGCCATGTGCCCCATAGCCCGCGCCGACAATATGGTAGTCGGTGCGAGCCAGCTCCGTTCCAAGTGGCGTTCCGAGAATTTCGACCTGTTCGCGGGCGATTTGCGCCCATGACCCATCGGTGCCAATCACGGCGATGACGGGCAGATTGTGGCGCGTGAATGTGTCAAACTCTGCGATGCTATAGCCAGCAGAGCCATCACCGTAGATCAGCCATACTTCTGCATCGGGATAGACCAACTGCGCCGCGAGTGCGAAGCCACCGCCCGCACCGAGCGTGCCAAATGCGCCGGGATCGAGCCAACGAAGCGGTTGTCTCGGCCGAACCACATAGCTCGCCGTCGCCACAAAATCACCCCCATCCCCAATCAAAACGCTATTTGCACCAATCTGCCCTTCCAATTTTTGCATCACGCTGACGGGGTTTGCATATGACGTTTTTTGATTGGCCGTTTCCGCGATCTCTGCATCGCGGGCTGCATCGCGTCCTAACAGTTGCGCGTGCCAACTTGCCCATTTGTTGGCAGGTTCCGTCCAGTTAGCGGACAACATGCGTAGAAATGCCCCTGCATCAGCATTGACGCCGATGGTTGGTTTACGGTTCAGCCGCAGCTCTTTTTTGCTGCGATTGATCGAAATATAGGTGGCCTTGCGTGGGATCGTGCGACCATAACCCATGCGGAAGTCGGCCGGGACACCCGCCAAAATCACCACATCTGCCTCGCGCAACGCACTGCTGCGTTTGTGCCGAATGTGTAGATCGTTGCGTCCCAATAGACCCCGCGCCATCCCAGACAGATAGGTTGGAATGCCCAGCGAGAGTAACCCTTTTTGCAGTTGATCGACTTTAGAAGGGGTCAACATCGCCTGTGACCCGACGACCAGAACGGGGGATTTTGCCTCTTTCAGAACATCGACCACCTTTTGCAACTCATCAACTGTTGGTAGTTTGACGACTGGTTCGATCAATTCACCGCCACGCTCTTGCCAGGCGTTGCGGAAGGTGCGGCTTGTGTGGAAGTTGAGAAATGTGCGGAAGGCGCGACTGCCGAGATCTTTGCCCTTGCCTGCCGTGTCGAGCGACCATTGACGCACGATAGCTTCAGGATAGAGGACATTGATGGGAAGTTCAAGAAAGACGGGGCCGGGAACTCCCTCTTGAGCGATGCGAAAGCCCTCACGCAATGCGGGGATGATTTCGCGGACTTTGGTAATCGCCTTCGTATATTTGACGTGTGGTTCGATCAGGGGCATTTGGTCGATGTCTTGCAACGCCCCGCGCCCTTTGAGCAGCGTTGCTGTCGCGCCACCAAATAGGATAAGCGGGGATTGCGCCATTTGTGCATTTTTGAGTGCGGTGATGGTGTTTGTCAGACCGGGCCCAGCGGTGACGGCCGCGACGCCGGGAACGCCCGTTAGACGCGCGGTTGCATCGGCCGCAAAAACCGCCGTCGCCTCATGGCGGGTGTCGATGACGCGAATACCGTGTTCTTCGGCACCCGTCAAAATTGGGGAGATGTGTCCACCACAGAGGGTGTAGAGAAATTTTACGCCTTGCTGTGCGAGAAATTCGCCGATAAGCAGGCCAGCGTGCATGTTTTGTGTTGTCATACTGTGAACTTAAGAATCGGTTCCCGCCATTCAGTGCGAGAATAACAGATCATTATCGACGGGATTGTAACATGAAAAGTGCGTGTATTAACACGGTGCTGTCTAGCTGGGTGATACAATCGCAGCGGAAAAACTGTCCAACAGGACGTTTAAGTGGTTGAAATAAACCTAGAAGTTAATGGCTGTTTCGGCCGAAAGGAGTCCGATGAAATTTACCCGATACCTACTTGTTTGTTTGTATGTTGTTGCTGCTTGTTGCCTGCGGTGCGTCCGCATTGGAAAAGGCGGAAGAGGCGGTTGGCGAGAGCGATTACGCGACCGCGCTGACGGAATATAGTGCTGCGCTTGATGAGGAGCTCAGTGCGGAAGATCGCTATCGTGCGCTGACGGGACGCGCCAATGTTCACCGCCAACTCGATGATGACAACGCCGCGTTGGTCGATTTGGCGGATGCGTTGACGATTAACGATGACGCGGGCGCGCCCATTGGGGATCGGGTAAGCGTGCATCAACAACGTGCCACGATTTTTGCAGAAGGGGGCGATTACGCTGCTGCAACCGACGAGTTGGGCGCAGCGGTGGCACTCAATCCTGCTGATATGGCACTCAAGCTAGAGTTGGCGACGATGCAGGGGAATGCTGAAAATTGGGATGGGGTGATTGCCACGCTCGATGAGGTATTGGCTGCCCAACCTGCGAATACGCAAGCGCTTGCCCAACGTGGTAAGGCACATTTAGAGTTGCGCAACTTTGAACAGGCGATTGCCGATTTGAAGGGTAGTTTGCAGGGAGATGTAGATGCCGCATCGGCCGATATTGCCAGCCGCAGCAATCTCGCGGAAGCGTACTCTGACCTCGCCGCCGCGATGCGTGACTTGGGTGAATATGAAGAAGCGGCAACCAACTATACCAACGCACTTGAATATGTGACAGATGGAGAACACGAGGCCAGCGTGACAGCCGAGCGCGGTTTTATCTATTCCGAACTCGATCAATATGACGATGCACTGACTGATCTCGACCGCGCTATTTCACTTGATCCAACGCTTGCCGTTGCGTATGCCTATCGTTCATACGTTTACACCGATCAGGGGAATACTGGCTTGGCGATGGCAGATGCGGAGAAGGCGGTTGAATTGGGTAGTGATTTATCGCCGGGGACGCGCTCAGCTCTGCTCCATGCGCTCGCTTATGCACGTGCAGAAGAGGGTGATCTTGCTGGCGCAGTCGTCGATGCAACGGCTTCAATTGACGAAATTGGTGCTGATGATCCTGATTCAGCGCGGACATTTGCGCTGCGTGGACGTATCTATCGCAATTTGGAACAGTATGCGGAGTCAATTGCCGACCTAAATCAGGCGATTGCGATCGGCTCTGGTGACGTGGCTGCGCTGGATGGATTTTACTACCAACGCTCGGTCACCTATTACGACATGGGTGACTATGAAAGTGCCATTTCAGACCAGATGGCCTCAATGCAGCTAGAAGAGGCAAGTGCAGGCGATCATGAGTATCTCGGTGACATCTATTATGCGGCCGAACAGTATGACCAGGCGATTGCCAGTTATCAGGCCGCCATTCAAATCGCTCCTGATGACGCATGGCTGCACAACTATCTGGGTGACATCTACTATGAAATTGAGGATTATGGCAGCGCGGGAACAGAGTATGAGGCGGCGATTCGACTAGACGCTCAGATTGCCTTATTCCATGAAAATCTTGGCTATGTGCAGCGACAGCAAGAGGATTATGCGGGCGCAGTCGCAACGTATGACACTGCTCTCTCCCTCGACCCAGATCGACCCTACTCCTATTACGGTCGCGCTGTGGCCCACTACTGGTTGCTCGACGATGCTGCGGCTCGCTCTGATTTCGAGACGGCGTTAACCTACGATTTGCCGCAAGCTTATATTGATGTGATTCAGGAGTTTTTGGCTGAGTTGCCGTAAAAGCGAGGATGCGGATTAGCACGGAATCAAGAAGAAAAACCGTGCTAATTCGCGTAATTTATGGCTCGTTTTGATTATTGTAGCAGTTGACGCTTTTTGAGATCAGCTAAGAAATTATCGACATCGGTGGCGGCGAGTTCGGCCGAAATGCCATAAGCCGTCACCAACTCCCCTTCAATCTCATCCACACTTTTTCCCGCTTCAACCATTTTCCAGATATCCGCACCGACGCCGTTGAGGACGCGCACTTTGCCCAATGCGGGATCGACGATAACCAGCCCGTCGTCTGTTTCGCGCCAGATTAATTTGTCTGCAATTTTCATAGGCTGCGTCCTCCCTTAAAGCCAGAGATGATGAGACCTGTCCCAACAATCAGACTGAGTGGGGCGAGAACCAGATAGAGAATGCGGTCAAATTGGCGCGGCGCACGTCCAAAAATAGGTGGATGTCGTTCGACGCGACCGCTCAACTCGACATCTTCAAGCTGGTAGCAGTATCGTTTATCCGTTTCGGCCGATAAGTCATCAAACACGTAGGAATCCCCCTCCACCGTGTTGCCCGTGCTGCCGATCAGTTGATCGTTGACTTGGGTATACTCTTCTGCCTGTGTATCCGCACAATCGTCGGCACTGGTTGCCCCCGCAGGTGCTTCAGCACGATAGACGTTGAAGCCAGCGTTGTCTTGCTCCGTCTCAGTTTCCCACGTGACGCGAATGCTGCCGACGGCGGTGGGCAGTTGCCAAAAGATGACTGCGCCCAATACGATCCATAAAATGCCAATCAAAATGAATAGACGCTGCGAGGGCGGCTTACTAGACTTATCGACTGCGTCTAAATTCTGTTCCATCATACCTTTCCTTTTCCCTGAGTGTCACAATTTTCTTAGTCGCCCGACGAACGCAATCTTGCAAAGATGCCCCCACCCACGCTATTTGTTGCTGGTTTTGATGTGTAATCACCAGTGTAATATTGTTCGTTGTAGTATTCGTAATACTTGTGCCGACCAGAATTTGTGCGGTTTAAGACGAGTCCAAAGACAGTCGCACCTGAGGTTCTCAAACGGTCGGCGGCCTCATGCAGCATATCTTGCCGTGTTTTGCCCAACTGCGCGACAAGCACACATCCACTCACTTTTGGCGCGAGAATGGCTGCATCTGCCACCGTCAAAACGGGCGGCGTGTCGATAATGACGACATCGACCGTTTTCTGCAAGCTCTCGATCACATCGCTCATGCGTTGTGAGTTGAGCAGTTCCGCAGGATTGGGGGGGAGTGGTCCACTTGCTAAAAGCTTTAAGCCCGGAATCATCGTCGTTTGCAAATGCTCTGAAACGGGCGTTTCCGCATCAAGAAGTGCCGTTGTCAGTCCATGATTGTTGGAAAGTTGGAACACCTTATGCTGTGTCGGCCGACGTAAATCAGCATCGACCAGTGCAACGGTATATCCCGTCTGTGCCATCGCCGTGGCAATGTTTGCGGATGACGTTGATTTTCCCTCACTCGGCGTTGAACTGGTGACAAGCACGCTTTTTAAGCCCGTGTCGATGGCCGCAAAACTCAAATTCGTACGCAAGACACGGAACGCTTCCGAAATAGGGGAGCGTGGTTGTACATGAGTGATGAGCCGATCAGCAGGGGAGTCACCTTTAATGAATGAGATGGACGCGAGGGTTGAAAGTCCAGTTGAGGCGAGAATCTCATCGGCCGATTTCACCGTGTCATCCAAGTAATCGATCAACGCGACAACACCAATTGCCAACATTGCGCCGACGATGAAGGCCAAAATTGTATTGGTCGATGTGTTTGGGCTAAATTCATTTTCTGGCCCGACTGCTTTATCGGCCGAAATGAAACGATTGATGGTGCTGGCCCGGACGCGCTGCTCATCGAGCCTTTGTGCAGCTGAGTTGTTGATACTGTTTTGCAGCAGTTGTCGCTGGCGATCAAGGCGATCAAACTCAAGCTGTTCAGTTTGTGTCAACGTGGCGTCAAACGCTTCCAGTTGCTCATTAATGATGGCTAGGTCGGCTTCATCTGCGGCAATTTGCGCATCCAGAATCGCAATAACACTGTCGTAGTTTTGTCCTTGAATTTGTTCTTGTCGTTCGGCGAACACTCTGCCCACCGTATTGGCAATGTCGGCAGCACGAGTTGGATTGACATCGACGGCCGAAATAACGATGATCTGCGAATCCAGCGGTGAGCTAACGGAAATACTTTTGAGAATAGCTTCTGCGTCCCACCCATTTTCAGCCATGCCCGGATAGATCTTTTCTAATTCAATCAGTGCAGCCTCGGCGACCTCGCGCGTTGGGATCAGTTGAAGATAATCCTGCACCAAGTTTTCCGCCACAATTTGCCCGACATAGAGCGAGTTGCCATCTGCCGTTGCCACGACAAGCTGGAATTTGCCCGTTGCTCGATACAATTTTGGTTGTGCGCGGCTGTAAAAGAAGGCCACTGTCCCTGCAACGACGGCGCAGACGACAATTAACCACAACCAATGACGAAAAAGAGCAAAATACTTTCTGATTTCCATAACGTTATTCCGGTAAAACCTTGTCGCGGTAGGTTAGGTATTCACTGACAAGTGAAAGCACCACAACGATAATCCAGCCAAGCCGTATCCAAATACCATCGTTTACGCCGACCAATCCAATACCGATTATCAAATAGACAAAGCTGTTGAAAAGACAAAGTTGCAGCGGCGAACCTAACTCAAGCTGTTGTTGAGCCGTTTCTGGTTGTTGACGCGCCCAACGCTGATAGCTGAATTTTGCGAGCAGGAGCGAAACACCTACAATCCATAAGGCGTTGAAAAATAGATTAAGCCAATCAATCACTTTTTAATTATAGCAACCACATAGGCGCGTTCAATGCTGGATGAGTTGAAACTGGTTGTTTTCACATCCTTTTCCAGCGTGTTGTTAGCTTTTATACATTAAACGACTTACGCTTGAACTATCAGCGGCTAGGGGTGATTCTCTCCTAGAGTTTGGAGTAACGCAGACTGTGTTAGTGCCGTTCGGTTTTTAGCGGGTAGGGGCGTTGCCAGTACGCTGGCGACAGCTTGCTGAATCCGCGCTGCTAAATCAGGTCTATCCCACACGTAATCGAGCAGCATGGCCGCACTTAGAACGGCCGCCAATGGGTTGGCTTCTCCCTTCCCTGCAATGTCAGGCGCGGAGCCGTGCACAGGTTCAGCGACTGCGATCGCGTCCCCCCAATTGAGCGACGGGGCCAGCCCCAATCCCCCCCCCCAATGGGCGGCCGCATCGCTCAAAATGTCGCCAAAGAGATTGGTTGTTACGAGCGTGTCAAACGTCTGCGGCGCACCAACCATTTTGAGCGCAGCGACATCGACGAGTAGTTCATCAACGGTGAAATGGCTGGGAATTTGAGCGCGGACAGTGTCGCGGAAGAGGCCATCTGTTAACGGTAAGACGTTGGCTTTATGGACGATGGTGAGACGAGATCGGCCGAATTTCTCCATCACCTCTACCGCTTTACGCGCAATTCTTTGAGAACCTGACTTTGTGATTCTGCGCCGTGCAATCGCCGTCTCCCCATCGCTTTCTTCGTCGCTGATATAGAGACCTTCGCTATTTTCGCGCACGATAATCATGTCCACATCGGCACGGGGTGAGACGTTTGGTAGAGAGATGACGGGACGAATGTTGGCGTAAAGTTCAAGCTCTTGCCGCATCGTCAAAATTGCACTGCGATAGCCAGCCACTTTGTAGGCGGGCGACTGCACCGCGCCAAATAAGCCTGCGCCACACGCTTGAATGGTGGTCACTGTCTCGGCCGGAACAGATGCGCCGTATTTTTCAAATGCCTCCCAACCTGCTGGCATTTCAACAGTTTCTAACTCTGGCAGCACGGCGCGCAAAACGGCGACCGCGACAGGGATCACCTCTTGTCCGATGCCATCACCGGGCATGACGCATAATTTTGGCATTGTTTTTTAGGTCGGGGCATCGCCCAATTCGATGCCTGTCATCTGTTCAAGTGCCTTGACAAGCGCATGGTTGCCATCATCGCCGAGACCTTGTTGTTGTAGCGTGCGGAAAAGCTGAAATACTTGGGCTGTGCCGAGAACGGGAACGCCGAGCTGATCGGCCGATTCCAAAACCAAGCGTAAATCTTTCTGTTGCAAATCAATCGTGAAGCCTGGCCGCCAGTCGCGTTGAATCATCTGTGGACCGCGATTGGACAACATCCAGCTTCCCGCCGCGCCGCCCGAGACGGCTGCTAGGGTTTTTTCCAAGTCGAGCCCGCCCGCCTGTGCATAGAGCAACGCCTCGCTGACCGCCAACTGCGTTACAACGACCAATATCTGATTGACTAGCTTGACCTTTTGCCCGTCTCCCTGACCGCCGACGTGGATGATCGATTTGCCCATCACCTCAAGAAACGGCATGGCGCGTTCAACCTGTGCGGCATCGCCCCCGATCATGATGCTGAGCGTGCCATTCTCCGCGCCCTCATTTCCCCCGCTAATTGGCGCGTCGAGCCAATGCGCACCCACAGCGTTGACGGCCGCTGCCATTTCAAGCGTGGCCGCAGGGCTGATGGTGCTGTGGTCGATGACTAAGTTGCCTGCACTTAAGCCAGCTAGCACCCCGTCATCTCCATGCAGCACAGCTTCGACATCGGCCGTATCGCTGACACAAATCAGAATGATGTCACACTGCTCGGCGAGTTGGCGGGGAGATTCGGCTGAAATTGCCCCATTCTCCACAAATGGCACCATCCGTGCCGCCGTGCGATTCCAGATCGTCACATCATGCCCCGCCTTCAGTAAATTAGCGGTCATCCCGCGCCCCATGATTCCCAGTCCTATAAATCCGATCTTGTCCATGCTGATTACTCCCAGAAAAGTTTCTAGCTACATTCCCCCATTATCAACTAATTCACCCATGCCGCAATCTGCATAAGAAATAACTCCCAATTTGCCTATGCCATTTCATCCGAACAGTTTTTCTGTTATGATCATGGGTATTAATTTTGGCGGTCAAATTACTGTTCATTGTCAGATGCAGAATCGCCAACGCAAAGATTTTTATGTTGCCGCTGTGCAACTTGTTCTTTTGAAATGATGTTATCTTTGGACATTGTCTAAGCACTTTAGCAGGATTCCTGTTGAAGCGAATCGGACAACGGACACAATCGGTCAAATTATTTTCGCATCGGTTGATTGAAATAGCATCGTCGGTAGAGTCAAACTAGTACAGCAATTTGTGACACTCACGAATCAAATCTTCTAGCCGTTTCTGCACCTCACAACGTACCCCGCCAATCAATCTGCAATTGAATTTGCTATATCGTGATTTGAAATTCACGCTATGTTTTTGAGCGTTGTAAATGTTCGACAAATCAGACAATTTGCGCCTGTCACCCAGATGTGTGGCACGCAATCGTTTAGATTGTCTAGGACATTAATTGAACGCACAATTACATACGCCACGTTTCTACGATGTTCACTATTCAGTTGCCAAGTTGTAAGGAAAAACCGTGTCAGAAAAAAATACTCAGAATAAGGTAGCCGTATTTTTCGATTACGAAAATATCGTCTACTCATTGCGAAATCGCTTTGAACAAAAAGCGAACTTTGAAGCGTTGATGACCAAATGTCAGGAGTTTGGTCAAATCGTCGTTGCAAAAGCGTATGCCGATTGGGGGTTGCCCTATATCTCGCCTGCGCTGACCTATGCACTGCAATCGTCAGGCTTCGATCTCGAATTTGTGCCAACGGGTGCAACCCAAGCCAACTCACCACGCAAAAACGTCGCTGATCTCTATATGGCGATTCAGACGATGGATGCGCTCATTAAATATCCCGATGTCGATACGTTCATCCTGTTGACGGGTGATCGTGACTTTATGCTGCTCGTCAACTATTTGAAGCGCAGCGGCAAAAAGGTTATTGCCATCGGTGTTGATGGCTCTTCTTCTTACTATCTCACGCAAGCGGTCGATGACTTCTTCTACTATAGTGAGGTTGAAGAGATTTATGAAGGCAAGCCACGTCGCATGAAGGGTCGGCCGACGAATATCTATGATGCTCTCGTTCAGGCGGTGCAGATTATTCGTGAAAAGGGCAAGAATCCCCGTCTTACCAACATCAAGCCGATTATGATCGAACTGCTTGGTGGATTTGACGAAAAAGAATACAAGGACGAAAAGGGACGCAACTTCCAAAAATTTAAGGATTTTGTCAACGAAGCACAACGGCGCGGTTTTATCAAATTGCAATCGCGTAACAATCGGCATGAGATTTTCCTGCCAAGTGAGCGTGTGCCAACCCGCAGTCAAGTCCATGATGATGCGGATGACGATCCAATCGAACTTGAGAACGCCTTTAAGTTGTTGATGCGCGCTGTGCGTCAAGCGGAGCGCGATGGTAAATCACGCCGTTCGGCCGCGATCAAGCATCGCATGGGCAAGTTGATTCCCGGCTTTGATGAGACAAACGTCGTCGATGAGGATGGGGAAGGGTTTACACGTTTTGCCGATTTCCTCGATGCAGCGGTCAAGGCGGGACATATCAAGCTGACGGGCGAGGGCGCGCGAGTTGAGGTACGTTCTTCAACCGATTCCGGTAAGGAAACGGCAGCGGAAGAATCGGCCGAAGAGATCGAACTCACGCCCATCACGGGTCAAGCTGCTCGCAACGCGCTCCTAGAGGCGATGCAAGCTTATAACAACTATCCAACCTCCTTCCTCTCTCTCGCCGCCCATAGCCATCGGCACTGTGCCAACAATGGGACAACGATTGATGAAAATGAAGCACGGGAGTTGATGACCGAAGCCGTCAAATTGGGTCTGCTCAGCCAGATTGTCAAATCGGATGGTCGCCGCGCCTATCAATTAAACGCATCGGCCGAACAAGTCGCCCAGTTCTTACAGCAAGTGGTGCCAGAAGAGGTTCAGGCAATTGTTGAAGACAACGAAGAAGACGACGAGATCGTTGAAGAAGATCAACCAGCGGCGCCGACGTTTAGCAACGAGTTTGAAGCACTGGCCGAAGCGGTTCGCCTGATTGTAGAAGAGGGCAAAGACCCTGTTCTGCCGCGTGTAAAGAGTTCACTGCGCTCATTGGTTCCCGACTTTGACGAGAAAAATCATAAAGATAACAACGGGAACACCATCACGAAGTTCAAGGATTTTGTGTTGGAATGTGAGCGACGCGGTCTTGTTCGTCTGAAAATTGAGGGCACCGTTAATCGCGTCTTCCTTGCGGAAACATCGTCTGACGAGCGCGAAGAAGAACAGGACGAGGCGGAGACAACAGAAGCGATCGCAGAAGCGTCGGTCGATTTGGAAGACACCATTGATGATGAAGAGGTCAAGGCGATGCTTGCCGAGACAAAAAATGGGACGGTTGTCGTCGATGAAATGACGCAACGTCAATTGGTTGTCGATGGGCTACGTGCTTTCAACAACTATCCGGCCCCATTTATGTCGGTGTTAAGCGGGGTGCGTAAGTTCCGCAATGAGCGTGGTATCGAACTCAACAATGGCGATTTGCGCGACCTGCTCAGCGAGGCCAATCGTTGCAACTTGCTGACAATCACCTCTGAAAAAGGGGCGCGTCCCACACAATATAGCTTCACCGATGACGCAGCGTTGATTCGCCTCTTTGTTAATCAAGAGGAAGGGGAGCCAGAAACGGTTTCCGAACATCGCGAGATGGTGCAGAAAGAGGTTTTGAAAGAAACACCTGCTGTTAAACCTGAGAAAGTTATCGAAGAGGTTGTCGCAGAGCCCGTTGCCGTCACAACGTCATACTACGAACTGCGTAGACTTATCGTCGAGACGTTGCGCGACTATGACAAATTCCCCGCGCAATTCCCACAGATATTCGGCCAGGTCATGAACGTTCGTGAGCGCAACAACATCAACGCGACTGAGAAAGAGATGCGCGAGCTGTTGAACGAGGCAAGCCGCAGCAACATTTTGCCGATGGTTTCTCCCTATGGAACACGCCCCCGTCTCTTCGATCTGACCAAGGACGAGTCAGCGATAAGCGAATTTATCGGTGAACCATCTTCACGTGAAATCGCGGCAGAGCAAGCGAAGGTAGAGGAGCAAGCGAAGGCGGAAGAGCAAGCAAAAGCTGATGCAGAGGTAGCGCCAGAAGGCGACGAATCCAGTGCTGAGGATGTTAATCCATTTGAGTTGCTCGTGCAGGCCGTTGAGAGTTTGCTGGCAGATGGAAATTCGACGGTGCTCTCGACAGTCAAGCGGCGCATGCGCCAAATCGATCCCGATTTTGACGAAAAGAAGCTCGATGGCAGTGATGGCAAAACTTACAAGCGCTTTACTGACTTCGTGCAAGACAGTGTGCAGCAAGGGTATGTTGCAACTGAGGGCAAGGGTCGTGCGCGACGTGTGGTTCTTGTGGAAAAGACAGAGCCAGTTTGGAATCCTGCAGATACGCCTGCTGAAGAAGCGGCCGCGCCTGTTGAAGAGAGCAAGAGTCCTGAGCCAACCATCACCAACCCTGTCACGGCAACCAGTGAGCCAACGATTCAGGGTGAAGCTGAAGTGACAGATTCGGAAGAGATTCAGGAAGCTGTGGCTGACGTTGAACCTGTGCAGAGTGGCGATGAAGATGGTAGCCCACCAGCACCTGCGGCTAAAAAGAGCCGCTTAGAGACTGGTTATGAGTTGATTGCAAAAGCGGTCAAAGACGCAGTCGATGAAGGTCGTTCACAACGCTTGACGGCCATCCGCGCTCGCATGGTTAAAATTGACAGCGACTTCGAGGCACGCGACCTGCACGATAGCGACGGCAAAAACTTTAAGAGTTTTAGCGCGTTTGCAAAATCGGCCGAAAAATCTGGTTACATCACCTTGTCGGGTAAGGGATTACAGCTTCAGGCACATCCTAAGTAGAGCTTAAGTTTCAAAGGAGTTGCCTACAGTCGTTAGGCAAAATAAGGGCGTGATCTCAGTAAGAGGTCGCGCCTTTATTTTTTGGGAGTGTACGTTATGAAAACACGATGGAAATGGATGACGGTTGTCTTCTTGGTTCTGAGCTTGGTGGCTTGTGGGGGGGAGACAGAGCCAGAGAGTGATGGTATGGAGATGGATAACGGGGGTGGGACAAGTGAGCTGGATCTGTCGTTGGCAAAGCTGACTGATGATGGTGCATTTATGGTGGAATTGCAACCGACACAAGATCCGATTCCGCTCAATGAAATCTTGACGTGGGAACTGCACGTTGAAGATGACGCAGGCAATCCCGTTGACGGCGCGACCGTTACAATTGGAGGCGGAATGCCTGAGCATGGACATGGCTTTCCAACACAACCGTCGGTTGTGGCCTCAGATGAGGCGGGTGTTTATCTCGTTGAAGGAGTCAAATACCAGATGTCGGGGTGGTGGGAGATGTCGTTTGATATTTCGGCCGAATCGACCACCGACTCAGTGACATTTAATATCATTTTGCCGTAATGCTTGTGGGTTAAACTTTTCACGAGGATATTTATCCAGTAATGTTAAAAACCGCCATCCAACTTACACTAATCGCTACGCTGATTGTCACGATTGCCGCGTGCAGCATGATGGGCGACTATGAGCCACTAACGCTAGACAGCGCACCCATCTGCCAGCCAGCCACCTTTACAGAACAAGCGGGTGACTGGTCGGCGGAGGAGATCGCTACCATTTGCTCACTCTGGATTGGGAGCTTGCCCGAACTGCCGCCTGATCCTAGCAATATCTATGCGGATGATGCACTTGCGGCCGATTTTGGGCATCAGCTTTTCTTTGATACGCGCCTGAGCGCAAACGACGATGTTGCGTGTGCGACTTGCCATATCCCAGAGTTAAACTTCACGGACGGGCTTGACGTACCAATTGGTGGGGGCCCGCGCAAAACGCAGACGATTGTTGGAACGGCTTATAGTCCATGGTTTTTCTGGGATGGGCACAAAGACAGTCAGTGGGCACAGGCGTTGGAACCACTCGAAAGCCCAGTCGAGCACGGGGGGATTCGCAAGCAGTATGTCGATCTGATCGCCGCTGACCCTGATTATCTTGCGCAATATGTGGCGATTTTTGGTGAGCTGCCGGATCTCTCAATGGATGATGGGGTGACACAGGTGTTTGTCAATCTTGGCAAGGCGATTGCCGCCTATGAGCGCAAGATCATGCCGGCTGCGTCGCGCTTTGATCAATATGCGGTCGCCGTCATGACAGGCGATGAGCGCGGGATGCGCGAAGCTTATAGCACAGATGAAGCCGCCGGATTGGAGCTGTTTATCAACGAGGCAAGCTGTGTCAACTGCCACAACGGCGCACTATTTACCAACAATGAGTTTCATGGCACCAATGTGTTCGGCACGGTCGATCAAGGGCGTCTGATTGGGGCGTCGCTGGTGGTTGAGGATGAGTTTAACTGTTTCTCGCAGTGGAGTGATGCAGATTCGGCCGAATGTGTCGATTTGCGCTTTATCCTGACCGACTCCCCTGAACTAGACGCGGCATTCAAGACACCCACGCTGCGCAACGTTGCCGAAATGGCGCCTTACACGCACAACGGGGCGTTTCGTGATTTAGCTGGTATTTTGGAGCATTATAATCGCGGCGGATTGGGATCAGGAATCGGTATCGTCGGCCATAATGACCTATTGCCACTCAATTTGTCGGATGAGCAGTTGGGGCAGTTAGAGGCGTTTTTGCGGACGTTGAGCGGTGGAATAGATGCACCCGAAGAATTTTTGAGTGCGCCATAGCGTTACGCATTGCGCAACGTGGTGAGAAAGGCTGCGGCTGATTCTAGTGAGTCAAAAGGGGTAGGCTCGGCTATGGTGAGTTCGGCACGCAGCTTTTGGGCAGCGATACGGGTTTTTTCGGCCGATCCCCGTCCCTCAATCAGCACATCCAACAATCCCGCCAACGCGCTCGTTTCGATTGTTGGCAACGCTGGATGCTGTTCAGCCAAGAGACGCACAATTTGAAAGAGAACGTCGGTCGCCTCGCGCACGCGCCCGACAGCCAGTGCCAGCTCCAATCCTTGCAAAAATTGCGTGAGTGCGGAGTCGGGTTTACCCGTCTGCATCGCCAATTGACCCAACTTGTCGATGGCAACCGCATGTCCCCAGCTTTGTGGTGTATGAAGTGCCGCGCTTTCAGTATAGAGCGTCTCTGCTAGCGTCAACTTCCCTTCAACTCGTGCAATATCACCTAGATTGTGGAGCGACCAGGCGATGCCGGGCTGATCGTCGATCTGCTGTGAAAGTTCGAGACTTTCGTCATAATAAGTGCGAGCAGTTTTATAATCGCCACAGGTGAAGAGAATGAAGCCTAGACTGTCGAGACTTTCCGCAATGTCTTTCAAATTGCCGAGATCACGCCGAATAGCCAACACATCTTCGTAATAGCGCGTGGCGGTAATGAGGTCATTGCGTGTGCCAGCTACCTGTCCCAACAGGGTCAACGCATTGGCGATACCCACCCGATCTTCGCGTGCCTCATAGCTTTCAAGGCTCGCATGGGCATAATGGCCCGCCGCTTCATACTCGCCTCGTTCATAGGCGATGTGTCCCAAATAGTCGAGACAGTGTGGTATACCCCAGCCATCATCAATCGTTTCGCGCAGCGCGAGCGCACGCAACATCAGTGGCTCAATTCTTGGCTTATACTTGGGTAGTCCATCGTAGTGCAGGGCGGCGGCATAGGCATAGTGCGCCCATGCTTGCCCCCAAAGTGCGCGCGTGCGTGTAAAGTAGGCGAGCGATTGCTCGTAAAGTTTTTCATCTGTCCAAACGGGATGTTCTAAATCGGCCGAAATTGCATAAAGCTGAATCAATGCAAATTCACGCTCCCGTTGTGGATCATTTTGCAATGTTGCCAGACTCTCAATCAGGAGTTTGTGCGCGTCGATTTTGTCGCCAAGTCGATAGCGAATGTGGGCGTATAAGCCGCACACAAATGGGTCATCACAGTTTGCCAGCAGTGCCGCACCTTCGCGCCAGCGGTTGAGCATGTAGTAGGAAAGGTGCAGAAGTTCGGCCGATTTCAGCAGTTGCGCTCTGTCATTTTGCCCCTCTGCCCAGACCCATGCCGCACGGATTTCCGAGAGATGTTCCCTGATCGCACGCAGTGAGCGCATCTGCTCTTTGCCACCACGTAGATGTGCGCCACGTGTTTGCAACAGCTCTAAAAAGTAGCGGCTATGTGCCTGATGGGTTGCGTAACTGTCGGTTGGATGGGCGGCTAGTTTTTCGGCCGCATATTGCCAGAGTAACTTTTGCAGCTTATATCCGCCAGCATCATCAAAACGCAACAGCGACTTTTCATGCAGCGCGCGCAGTTGAAAAAGTGTCGCCCCTGTCACCGCTTGTGCGCTCTCCCGTGAAAATGCGCCAGTAAAGACGGCCAATTTGCGAAAAACGGCTTGTTCTGTCGGTGTTAAAAGCTCCCACGAATGATCAAAAACACCGCGCAGGCTGCGATGACGTGCCGGCACATCGTGCAACGAACTCTCCAAGAAGTCGATATTACGTTCGATTTCGTTGGCAATTTCATAGCATGAGAGATGGGGAACCCAACTGGCCGCAAGCTCTAGTGCCAATGGTGTCCCACCTACAAGGCGACACAACCGCACAATTTGGCCTTGATCTTCGGCCGAAAATTGCATATTTGGCGCGACCCGTTGAACCGCACTATAGAAAAGGTCAAGGGCGTCATACTGCGCGGTCGCCGGTGCATCGACCGCTGGAAACTGCATTCCCTGTAGTGTCAACGTCCATTCGCCCCGCAGATGCAGCGGTTCCCGCGTCGTAATCAACATTTTGACATTGGGTAATGCTTCCAGCAGCATGGCAATTGGATTATTCGATTCAACGAGATGCTCAAAGTTGTCGAGCAACAGCAGCAGAGATTTTGTTTGCAAGAAGTTGATCAACTGCGTCATCACAGATTGGTTGCTCGAAATTGTGAATCCAATCGCTTCCGCGATGGCCGTTGGCAACAGCTCAATGTTATTGAGCGGGGCGAGTGGGACAAAAACAGCCCCATCCGCGAATGCGCCTTCTGTGCGCCGAGCCAGTTCGAGTGCGAGACGCGTTTTGCCGATTCCGCCCGAACCATTGATCGTCAACAGACGACAATCAGGATTGATCAGCAGTTGTTGGGCGTGGGCGAGCTCTTGTTTTCGGCCGATAAACGCCGTGGGCTGCATCGGCAAATTGGAGCGCACGGCGGGCTGTTGTATCTGTGGCGCAATAGAGCGGGTTGATTCGCGTTCCCACTGCTCTAGCTGCTGTCCCAATCGCTCCAACGCCCGTCGCTGATCCTTGAAATAGCCGCTGTCCGACAGCCCCAACATTTCGGACAGCTCTTTTGCCCGCATCTCTTTGACATATTGTTGATAGAGAATGGTGTAGTAACGCCACTGAGGATTGTTATAGTCAGCCGTGTGGCTTTCTGGCTTGAGTTTATCAATCGCATCGTGCAGCAAGTGACGCAGCGCGACGCCGCGCCCGGCTGGCGTGTCCGCGTAAGATCGCCCCTCGCTTGTGCGACGCTGGGCAACAATTGTCAATCCAGCAAGTGGATGTTTGCCGAGTATGGCGGTGCGATGCCATGCTTTTAGCGCTTTACGAAGCGATTTACGGTTGAAAAACTCTTGAGTATCCACTTGACATTCCTTTTGCAAACCTACCATAGTGTAGCCCAATAGCGTTCAATCCGCAGACTTGAATTGTAAAAATTTCTTTGAGGATCTGTTTGGAAAGGTGGCGTTAAAACGTCATGCGTGATGCGTGGAGGGTGATCAGTTACTACCACCATACACAACCCATAATGTTCAGCCTACAAGCCAAATATCGTTACTCAAGGAGTGACTGTGGTAAATGTTAAATTGTCAAAGGCAATGGTTGCGGGGGAATCAAATGTCTGGACGAAAAGCCCGATGTCGCCACGGGTAAAACTGCTATTTTTAAAGCTATCTACGAGATTGTCATCAATATAGAAGACCATATTATCTCCAGTCAGCTCAACACGTAATGTGTGCCGTTCGTTTAGACCTGTTCGGATCAAATCGGATTGTGTCCACATGTTGTCAGCAAGACGCACAAAGTTATTGTTATCGCAGGTGTCGCGGCAGCCACCGATGCTGTAATACCCGTCGGCACTGATTAGGAAGAAGTAGAAGTCTTCAGCGCTTGGCGTGGCGCGAAAAACGAGGCCATAAGCTGATTCGGCCGATCCGCTCAACGGTTCAACCTCTACTTGAATGACACCATCATCAAAGTTCCGTCGTCCCGCCGTCGTTACAAATAGACTGTCGGGAAAATCGACGGTCAATTCAAGCTGTTCATTGATGATTTCGGCCGAAATCCCATCCTGCTGCGCCAACGGCCAGGCGTCTTCATTTTCAAATGTCTCGATATAGTCAACACCACGACACCCCATCAGCAGTAGTAAACAGACAAACACAAATTTTTTCATCTAGTATCTCTTTTAATTTTGGTTTTTGGCTCCCAACTGTCCTATTTAACCAACGCTTGTATGTCGTGGCAACTCTCTTCATGAATGACGTATGAAAGAAGTTGTAATCCGCTCCCCTGCAGTTTACAAGTGTCGTCTGAACGCTAGAATTATAGTTGATATAGCAACTTAGATAGTTGATATAGCAACTAAATTTACATATCAACCGTAAACCAGTACCCCACTATTGCCAACTTGATAATCGACTTAAAACTGCACACAGCGTGTGTTGGCTATCAGTGCGTGGTTTATGTTTGAAAAGGAATACAAAGCATGTTGAAGAAAAACTACTCAAAAACAGGTCAGGTTTGTCGTGTCACATTTAAGCTTCCCGCAGAGGTTGAGGCAAATGAAGCAGCCATCGTTGGTGAATTCAACGACTGGACGCCAGAGTCAATGAAGAAATTAAAAGACGGCACGTTCAGCGTGACTGTTTCACTCGATGCGGAACAAGATTACCGTTTCCGTTATCTGCTCGATGGCGAACGTTGGGAAAACGATTGGGCCGCCGATGACTACCGTACAAACGAACACGGGACAGAAGATTCTATTGTTACGGTGTAACGCAGTTAAATTGCACCATTTCAATTAAGAGGCGCGATCAATTGATCGCGCCTTTTTGTTTTACAAGAAGCTAGATTTTTGCCCGAAAGTTCGGCCGAATCTCAGTATAATGAAGCAGTTGAAATAGCAATCAAAAAGTTAAGGAGTAGAAAGCATGAGCGAAAAGTGGACGACACGATTTGGAGAATATGGTGCGCGGATTGATGCGACATGGCAAAAATTAGTTGAAGACAGGGCCATCGAACGGATTTGGCAACATGACCATACCGTATGGAAGGATGATCCGGAAGAGATCACAAATCGACTCGGCTGGCTCGATATTGCGAATCGCCTGAAAGAAGCGGTCTCTTCACTTGAAGAGCTGCGCGACAGCTTGCAGGCAGACGGGTATACGAACGCACTGCTTTTGGGAATGGGAGGATCGAGCCTTGCACCAGAGGTGTTTAGCAAGATCTTTGCTGACGCAACTGGACTTGATCTCGAAATTGTGGACACAACAGACCCCGACTATATTTTGGGGCTGCAAGAGGGGATTTCGGCCGAATCCACCGTCTCTATCGTCGCTACAAAATCGGGTGGCACAGTTGAAACACTCTCTGCATTTAAGCATTTCTACAACTGGACAGCCGATCAGCTTGGCTCAGACGCAGCTGGCAGTCACTTTATCGCCATCACCGATCCCGGCAGCAAGTTGGTCAAATTGGGTAACGAGTTTGCATTTCGGCATATCTTTGAGAATGATCCCAACATTGGTGGTCGTTATTCTGTGCTCTCTTACTTTGGCATGGTTCCCGCCGCACTAGTCGGGATCGATGTGGCAAAATTGCTCGATCGCGCCATCGCAATCGCCCATGCCCCAATTGGCGGCAAGTTGGGAGCGGCATTAGGTGCATTAGCAGGTATCGGTCGGGATAAGTTGACGCTCGTCGGCTCGACTGAAATCATCCCATTTTTCGACTGGGTTGAACAACTCGTCGCAGAAAGCACGGGCAAGGACGGCAAGGGGATATTGCCTGTGGTTGGTGAGCCGCTGGCCGCGCCAGATGCCTATGGCGACGATCGCGTGTTTGTCTCGCTCGAATTGGCGGGGGATAAATCGACCCACGCGGCACTCGATTCGCTTGCAGAAGCAGGACATCCCGTCATTCAACTCGAACTCGCTGATCTATACGATTTAGGTGAACAGTTCTTCTTGTGGGAAATGGCGACGGCGGTTGCTGGCTCAGTGATGGAGATTCATCCATTTGACCAACCCAATGTTGAGTCGGCAAAAGTGCGGGCGCGTGAGATGATCGATGAATACCAAGCGAAAGGGGAACTCCCAACGGGGGAGACGGCGCAACTTTCGGCCGAAACCCTCCAAAACTTCCTTGCACAAGCCAAGACGGGCGACTACATCGCCGTGATGTCCTATGTCGAACCAACGGCCGCGACTTCAGCCGCAATGGCAACACTGCAAGCAAAATTGCGCGACATGACTAAGTTAGCCACAACCGTTAACTATGGCCCGCGCTTTTTGCACTCGACGGGACAGCTTCACAAAGGGGACGGTGGAAGCGGGCTATTTATTCAGTTTACGAGTGATTCAACAGCCGATCTTCCCATTCCAGATAACGCTGGTTCAGACGAATCGGCCATGTCATTCCAACCCCTAAAACTGGCACAGGCGCTTGGTGATGCAGAAGCATTGCGCGGCGAAGACCGTCGCCTCATCCGTTTTCACATCAAAGATGATCCCGCCAGCGTGATCGCGCAACTTGCGTCTGAATTAGAGTAAGTTCAGGGGATTACGTCGAGAAAGGTGTTTCGGGAATGTCGCTCCGCAACCCTGCGGTATGGCTTTCCCGAAACATGCGCCGCGTTAGTCGGGTTTCGGGATTTCCTAATCCCGAAACATCGCCCCTAATCGTTGTCTGAAGGTCTATACCATTGATCGTCGAGGTCTGTTGGTATAATCAACAGACCTTGTTCGAATAGTTAAATCAAATTCATGTCCCAAGATCGCCGCATTGAAACAAAACCATCCCACACCGCTAAAATTGTTTGCTACATGCGGGCGTTGGCTTACAAAGAGGTGGGCGAACCGATTGCCAACGACTATCTCGCCCACCACTTTTTGAGCCCACCCTTGCGGGCACGAATCGAATCGGCCGAAAATCGTGCGCAAATTCTCGCCAGCGAGGTTCCCGCCGCGAACTACGCCTATCTGACTGCACGCACACGACATCTCGATCAACTCTTCCAACAAGCACTGACCGACGGGACCGAGCAGATCGTCTTGCTTGGGGCAGGCTATGACTCACGCAGCTATCGATTCACCAATGTCCCGAACGGTTTTCGCATTTTTGAGGTCGATGCTCCCACAACACAAGCGGCAAAACGCCGCTACTTGCAAAATGCCAATATCGAAGCGCCGCCCCATCTGACTTACATCCCTATCGACTTCAACTTGAACCGCTTAGAAGATGTTTTGCCGTTGGCAGGATTCGCTCCCAATAAGCAAACGCTCTTCATTTGGGAAGGGGTAACTTACTATATTGAAGCGTATGCGGTCGATGGGACGCTGGCATTTATCCGCGATAACTCAACTGCTGGCAGCAAGGTCACGTTTGACTACATCACGGATCGCATCGTGTTTGGTGACTATAGCGACTATGGCGCACAGGAAGCCGCGACGGCTGTGGCAGATGCGCAAGAGCCGTTTATCTTTGGCCTACCAGAAGGCTCTGTCGCTGAATTTTTGGCGAGTCGTGGATATGAACTCACACAACACTTTACGCCAGAAGAGTTTCACGCCGCATATTTGGATGCGCGTTTCGGCCGAATTTACGGCTTCTTCCAAAATGCGGTTGCACAGGTTCAATAGCACTGCCTACGTTTAAACCTAGACGATGCTGCTCAAAACCAAGCTTTACACACCACAAGCTCCGACAAACTTTGTTCCGCGCCCACGTTTGTTGCAACAACTGGACAATGCGTTGCACAATCGGCTCACCATCGTGCGTGCGCCCGCGGGTTTTGGCAAAACGACGCTGGTCGCCGATTGGGTCGCTGTCCGCAAATTACCAACAGGATGGCTGTCGTTAGATTCGGCCGATTCTGACCCTTCCCGCTTCACGCGCCATCTGATTGCCGCTGCCCGCCAAATTTCGCCAACCTCCTGTGGCGCAATCGACCTCCACGACCTCTCCAACCCGTTATCGCTCACCGACATTCTGCCCATCTTCATCAATGATCTCGCCGATCTCGCCCAACATAGCATCCTTGTCCTCGACGACTACCATCTGGTAGATAGTGCTAAAATTCAGGCTGGAATTGGGATGCTGTTGGAACACACGCCGATTAACTTACATCTCATCATGACGGCGCGCGGGATTCCCGCATTGACCAATTTGCCCCGTTTGCGCGTGCGTGGACAGATGGTGGAGATAGATTCGGCCGATCTGCGTTTTACGCCCAGCGAAGCTGCACAATTCTTGTCGGCGGTTGGGTTAAATTTATCCGCATCACAAGTTGCCACACTGGAAGAGCGTACAGAAGGCTGGATTGCAGGGTTGCAACTCGCCGCCGTCTCAATGCATGGGCGCGAGGATATCGCCGGCTTTATCGACGCATTGAGCGGACGGCATCAATACATCGTTGACTATTTAGCAGAGGAGGCATTGGGACAAAGTTCGGCCGAAATCCAACAGTTTCTGCTTGAGACGTGTGTGCTGGATCGCCTCAATGCATCACTCTGCAATGCTGTTACGCAACGTGAAGACAGCCAGCGCATCCTCAATCAGCTCCATCGCCAAAGCCTTTTTATTATCCCGCTTGACGATCATGGAGAGTGGTATCGTTATCACCACTTTTTTGATGATTTTCTCGCCGCACAGCTTGAGCGCACTGCGCCTGCAACGATTTCTGCCCTCAATCGACGTGCCGCCGCGTGGTTCTTGCAAAAGAATGAGCCACGCACGGCCATCGAACATCTGCTTAAGGCGCAAGATTTCGCAGCTGCGGTTGAACAGATCAGCTTATTATTGCCTCAGATGGTGGCTGGAGGTGAAACGAATATCGTCGCGCAGTGGTTGGCGCAAATTCCGACAGCCGTGATCGATGCATCCCCTGCGTTGCTGGTGGGACATGCGTTAATCCGTGTGCAAATGCGCGATTTGCGTACAGCGGAGACCGCCATCGAAAAAGTGCAGACACAGCCCGATCTCCCCCCATTCCTAACCGCCGTGATCGCCTTGATTCAGTCGCAAATTGCCCTGATGCGCGATCAGTTGCCGACGGCGATTGATCGTGCGCGCGCGTCCCTCGACCTGCTGGAACTGACCCCGCTGCGAACACATGTCGCCTATCATCTGCTCACCCTCTATTCGTTGACGGGTGATCTCGTCGCTATGCGTTATGTCTATGATGATCTCGCCGCAACCACTGCGCCGAGCGTGCGCGCCGAGCTAAATCAGCTTGTCGAACAAGGGGATAGCGCGATTGCATTGGGGCTGCTGCATGATGCTGCGCGACGCTATCGACAAGGGATTCAGCTGGCCGGCTTCAAAAATCTTGAAGGATTGCCAATCGTCGGCGCGATGCGCGTTGGGCTGGGGCGGGTGCTGTTGGAGTGGGGGGAGTGGGAATCGGCCGAATTGCAAATCAAGCACGGCCTGACGCTGCTTGCCAACACGACCCTGCACGGTGCGCGTATTGTCGGTATGACAAACCTGCATCGCGTTTTGCAGCAGCGTGGGGATACAGCAGCGGCAGCGGCAAAACTTGCTGAGGCGGGAACGCTGATTCGTTCGTTTAATATCTCCCAACTCAACGCGCTCTTCGCGGCAGTAGAAGCAGAATTTGCGCTCAATCGGGGGGACAAGGAGGCTGCGAGCCGCTGGCTACGTGACTGTCGCTTGCCAATCGAAGGAGAGCTTGTCCACTTTCACACAGCCGAGTATCGCGTGCTGGCACAGGTGTTGTTGGCGCATGAACGTGTCGCGGAAGCGATCATCGTCTTGTCCGCTATAGAGGCGGCAGCGCGTGAAGCGGAGCAGCAACTGCTGCTGGTCGAGGCGTTGACTTTGCGTGGGATTGGCCTCGCAAGAATCGGTAAGGAAGAGGAGGCGGTTGCCGTCATGCGGGATGCGGTAGAATCGGCCGAATCTGAAGGATACATTCGCCCTTTCCTCAACCATCCCGCTGAAACCACCAAACTGCTCCAGAAAGTTCAAAAAACAGATCTCGCTGGCTTCCTGCCCGACTATGTTGATGACCTGCTCAATGCATTAGGGGTGACTGAACCTCTGATTGCGGATGGCGATGAGGTCGCGGCCGACGCGATCCCGCTTCTCAATACGTTGACGGATCGTGAACTTGATGTCCTGACCTACCTTGTGCGCGGTTACTCTAACCAAGCGATCGCCGACGCTATGTTTGTCGCTGTCAGCACAACGCGCACCCACCTTCGCAACCTCTATGCCAAACTCGATGCGCGCAGCCGCACCCACGCGATTGCCCGTGCGCGTGAATTGCATCTGGTGTCAGAATAGCAAGTGATAGTTATACCAATCATGACGACAAATAATGTAAACTATAAGCCCTGAAAAACTGGGTTTCTGTCAGAAACCCAGTTTTTGAAGGTCGAATTTTCGTCTTCTCCCATCCCAGCATAACATTCTGCCCACCACAATCGTTTCTGCTAAACTTTGTGACATGCTCAAAACAATTGTCATCATCTTGACAACCTTGTTGCTACTCGGCTTTTACAATGTCACAAACCACGTCCATCTTGAAGGGGATATTTTGTTGACGACGGCCGACCGCATCGCCTACACCGTTTGCCATCGCATTCCGTCACACAGTTTTGCAATTTTCGGCCGAACGCTCCCTCTCTGTGCCCGCTGTAGCGGCATCTATTTGGGCATTGTCTGGGGATTTGCCTATTTAGCTATAAACGCTCGCTTGCGCCACGCCAATTTCCCGCGCCGCAACCAGCTTATTTTCCTGATCGCATTGGTCGCCATTATGGGAATCGACGGCTTCAACTCCCTGTTTCACGACATGGGTCGCGGCGAACTGTATCCACCGCAAAATTGGCTGCGCCTCATCACGGGGATGGGAACAGGTCTTTCCATTGCGCTCATCGTCGCCCCCACGTTTGCCCAAACGGCATGGCGCGAACCCATCTGGCAGCCACCGATTGCAACCCGTCGTGATGCGCTTATCCTCGCCATAGGTGCAGCGGCAATTGTTGGGTTGCTTCTTAGCGGAATTGCCGCAATCGTCTACGTGCTCGCACTGTTAAGTGCGTTTGGCGTTGTGTTGATCTTGACGTTTTTATACGGTGTGCTGGTCTTGCTAATGACGCGCCGCGACAATCAAGCCGCTACCCCATTGATGTTAGTGATTCCTCTCACGGGTGGGCTCATACTGGCAACCGCGCAAATTCTGGCGATCATGTTTTTTCGCTATAACCTGACGGGGACATGGCTGGGGTTCTAAAGATCGAGACTCAAATTATTGTCGCATCCGTCATTCCTGCGAAGGCAGGCATCCATTCTTCTACTTCGGACAGCTATTCAAGTTACATTCCTAAACGAGATGGGGTAATGGCAAGCGTGTCGCCATATCGACAAATCTATAGCAAAAGTGCCGAGCGGGAACTCGGCACAGCTATGGGTAGATGGTAGAAAAATTTGCTCTAATTGACTAGACTGAGCGGGTAAAATCCGGTCGCCATCTCGCAGACCAGTTCTCCCTGAAACTGTAGACTTCTCAAGAATATCACCGAAATGTCACCAGTTTATGACAAGGATGACGGGAATTATGATTATCGTCGCCGACTGCCGCCGCGTGACGATGAAGACGAGCGGCGCGACGATCCCGCATAGGAGGAGCGCGACGACGACGAGCGCCGTGATGAGCTACCCATTGAACTGCTGCTTGAACGACGGCTTGAGCTAGATTGACGTGTCGGCCGATTGCCCCTTGATGAGGACGAGCCACTGCCCCAGCCGCCACTGCTGCTACCGCCCCAACCGCCACCGCTTGGAACGATCACTGTGCGGCGACGTGTTTGTTCAATCCTGCGCCGACGGGCTTGGTCGATGCTGTTTTCGGCCGATCTCGTCGCTTCTAATGCCGTCTGATGTGCCTGATCGGCCGCACTTCTAATCTGCTCCAATTGTGTCATCAACATGCCTGATTCTGGCTCTTTGGGCAGATTGCGCCGCGCGCGTTCCGCGAGCCCCTGCCAATGCCGCCCCGCATCACGATGCTGTCCCGCTCGAAATGCGGCGACGACCGCTTGATTGGCACGCGCAACGGCTGCCTTCGTCTGTTGTAACTCATTTTGGTACGCTTTTTCAGCATCTTCAACCGCGTTACGCAACTGCTGAACGGCAACATTTGTCGTCTCAAACGCGCTGAGCGCGGCCGCCAACGCTGCCGCTAGTTCGACATCCTGTTTGCCTTCCGCATGATGATAGAGCTGTATCGCTTGGGATAAATTGCGCTGGGTCGTTTGGATTTGCCCCTGAACCGTCGTCGGCAAAAGATAGCTCTCGCGCTGAAGTGTTTGCCGAAACTCTTGCTCTAATGCGGGCGCGCGCTCGTGTGCCCAGCGGTTGATTTCAGCTTGTAGCGTGTTGATATGTTTGATTTGGGCATCGGCCGATTTATAAGCCTCTGTCGCCAACTCTAAGCTCTGTGATTGCGCATGGATCGCGTTGATGAAGCTGCGGGCCGCCCGCTCCTTTTCGGCAATTGCCAACTTTGAGCGCGCATCCCCAATTAATTCATCGACTCTTGTATCAACTTTTTCATCTTCTGCATCACGTAATTTGGTCGCTTGCTGAATGGTGTCGCGTGTGTGGGTGATGGCTGCGTCGATGTTATTTTCGGCCGAAATCACCTCTTCCAACCGATTGACGACAGCGGCCGAATGGGTGCGTGCCGCTGCTAAGTCACTTTCCAAACGAGTCAACTCCTCAGCCGCCCGATCAAACTGCTGCCGCTGTACGCTGTTGTAGTCGGTGATCTCGGCCATGCGACGTGTTGCCGTGTCGTGCAGAAAGTTGCCCGTGTCCCATCCATCGCTCAGATCGTTCCAATTTTCAGCGGGATAGCCACGCAGTTGTCGCCATGCGGGAAATGCATCCTGTTGCTCCTTCTTGGCCGTGACCGCTATTTCGCTCACGGTTGCCAACCGCGCCACGTTCTGCTCATTCAACGTGCGCCATGCTTGCGCGTCACTCAGCGCACGATCGCTGTCGATGGCAAGTTCTGCCACCCACTTGTCGGCCGTGTCGGGATCACCTGCACGCAACGCCTGTTCAATCGCGTATAAATCTTCATCAATTTCGTCGTGATCTTTGTCTACCTGCGGTGAATGAAAACCTGCCTTAGAAATCTCCTCGATTTGTCGTTCATTTTCAACGAGGGCATCTTCTACCCCCCGCAACGCCGTAATTACATCGAGCAGATCTTCTGCGATTTCCACCTCTTCAACAGCGCGGAGGAAAAGTCCGTCGTCGATAAACGCGCTCGCGGCATCAAGCCTCGCGTCCACCCCGACGTAACGACTCTCCCCCGCGACCACGAAAGGGCGGTTAGCGTCCTCCTCAGACGCTTCAAGTCGCTCTTTGCGGCTTGCTTCAAGGGCTGCGGGTGCATCTGTTTGGGCGGCTTGCAATCGGCCGATCTCCGCCTGAACCGCATCGACATGACCCAATATCCCCTCCTCATCCATCTTAGAGGGATCAACTTCTTCCAGCACGACCTTCAGCGGCACGCCTTCAATGCTGCGCGCCAAATCATCCAACTGCCCCGCCAACTGACTATTTTCAGGCTTGCGTTCCAAGACCAATAGTGGATCGAGCAGCGTTCGCAACTCCTGATCAGTTAGATTCAAAATCGAATCCTTCGACCCCACCAGCGTGACATATAGCCGCTCCCAATCTCCAATCAACTGATCGAGCCCGCGCTCCTTTTGAACGTCTTCCTCAAGCAGCCGACTGCGCACGGCAAACACGTCGTTTAATGCCCCTTGGCTGGCGCGTAGCCAATCTTGCACGCGACTGTCGATCTCTGGATAGCGATTGCCGCCATACGCTTCAAAAAGCTGATAGAGAACGGTTTCGTTTGGCGACCCGCCATTGAGCAACTGCTCCAGTGCGAGCAGCAGATTGGCGATGCGTTGCTGCAACGTTTTGAGGTGCGCTGCCTGTTGTTCGCGCTTGCGACGTTTGGCTTGGGCGGGCTTGACATAGCGCGGATAGGCGTATGCGCCACCTGCGCCCAGTGCGCCTATGCCGATCAGGGCGGCCAAAATTGTGCCGCCATTTCCGTCCTGCGCTGATGCCTGATCGTTTGTTTGGTCGGAGGCTGGGGGGGCATTTAGTTCGAGCAATTCGGCCGAAACTTCCAACGCCTCAACGACGCCCACGCTGGCATCAGAAGCCCCCTGTAGCCGCTGTGTGACCCGTGCTGCCCCGCTGTCACTGTCCAGATCCGTTCCGATAAATTGATCGCCTAGCGTCAACGTGTGCGCCCACTCCTCAGACGACACAACGCTACTCTCTAGCGCATAGCCGTTGATAAAGAAGCCGCCCGTTGCTGCCTCGCGGAAGCCCGTCTCAATCTCTATTTCATCGAGACGCTCATACCAGCTATCTTCATCTGCTGGCTCAAAATCGGTCAGATAGACGAGGACAATATACCCCGCATCGGCAAGCGGTTCGGCTGCATCGCAAATTGCGTCAATGTCTACCGTTTGCGTGGTATCAAGGACAATATCGGCCGTTGAACAAGTCTGTGCAAATGCAGGACGAGTCCCCAGCCACAAAAACAACGTAATCAGTAAAATTCGTAGTCGTACCATCCTTAAAGCGTACAGTGTGAATGGCTAAATGTAAAATGTTTTTCGGACTAATTTAGGAACGAGGTTCAGGCAGCGTTAGACGGCAACGCCCTCATGAAAACAGGGGATAGGGTGGTCAGCGGTAAACATCGCGTGGATCGGCGTGTTGCGCTTGAAATGCAGCGTGTGTGGTTGGCGGCTGTGGATTTCGCTGCCATCTTTGAGGCGAATGGTGTAAATGTTGTCGGTTCCCGTATAGCGACGATCAACAATTGTGGCGTTGCTCTCACCAGCCACGGTCAGCAGAATATCATCAGTTCGGACGGCGAGCTGAACATAGGTTTCGGCCGATAATCCCGTCTCCTGATAGACCTTCCCAAGCGGTGTGTCAATCGCGCCAGATGTGGCGACTTTGCCCAAGACAAAGTCTGAATTACCCAAAAATTCTGCCACAAATTGGGTTTGTGGGGTGCCAAAGACATCTTCTGGCGTCCCGAACTGCACAATCTTTCCAGCGTGCATCACCGCTATTTTGTTGCCCAAGTAGAGTGCTTCTTCCTGATCATGCGTCACAAAGATGGCCGTGATGCCTTGCGATGTGAGCAGATCGCGCACTTCGCGGCGCACCTGATAACGCAAGTTTGCATCTAAATTGGAGAACGGCTCATCGAGCAGCAGCATGGCGGGATCGGGAGCAAGTGCACGGGCGATCGCGACGCGCTGCTGTTGGCCACCTGATAGCTCTTGCGGCATTTTATCGGCCGAATCACCCAGCCCAACCAAAGCCAACATCGCCAATGCCTTTTCGCGCCCTTTTTGCCCACGCTTCAATCCAAAACGCACATTATCCAACACAGATAAATGGGGAAAAATTGCGTAATCTTGAAAGACCATCCCAACTCGCCGCTTCTCTGGTGGTACATGCAGGCCATTTTTGGCAACGACGCGCCCCTGCACGGCAATTGTGCCGCTATCAGCGTGTTCAAACCCAGCGATCAGCCGTAGCAGGGTTGTCTTTCCACACCCGCTCGGCCCCACCAGCGTCACGATCTCTCCTTTGACAACATCAAATGACACGCCCTGCACAGCAGAAAATGTCCCAAACGCTTTACTTACCTCGTGACACTGAACGGTTAGAGTTCCCATAGCGGTCGGTAGTTTACCAAACTTGGGTTAGCCAACAATAAAAAAGAGATTGATAATAAAAATTAAGGCAGAGTACGACGTTTTCAGATTTGCAAATGTCAAAACAGGTTATCATTGTCTGTAAATCATGAATCAACGACAGCAACCCAGCGCAACGATGCGCGAGTACCTAGCCGAAATCTACCGGCTACAAGAAGATGAACCGACCGTCAGCACGACAAGTCTTGCGGATCGGTTGGAAGTCTCTGCACCAGCCGTCCCGCGTATGTTGAAAAGACTCAAGAGTGCCGGTTTTGTCAAACACATTCCCTACCAGGGGGTTGAGTTGACCGATCTTGGCCGTGAAGAGGCGTTGCGTGAGTTGCGTCGTCATCGTATCTTGGAAGTCTTTTTAGTTGGCGTCATGGGCTTCACATGGGATGAGGCGCATGAACATGCCGACGAGCTGGGGTCAGGACTCAACGACGCTGTTGTTGAACGCATGGCAGAAATGACCAACAATCCAACGCGCTGCCCACATGGGGAACCAATCCCGAACGAGCGTGGTCAAATCAACAGGCCGCAAGATATGGGCGTGATGAGCGTTGGCGTTGGGTTTAAGGGCGTCATCAGTCGTGTGCGAACACATGACCCAGAAAAGCTGCAATACTTTGCTGAGCAGAAGCTCATCCCCGGTCAACCGTTTGAGGTTGTCGGCCGCGCCCCATTTAATGGGCCAATGCGTTTGCGTCTAGATCGGGAAGAGGTCGTGATTGGCGCAGAGTTGGCGCGGTCGCTTTGGGTAGAAAAAGTTTAGTCGGTGCAAGGTATAAAAAAACCACCTTTGGCAAGGTGGCATCTAAATGTAGATAACTGTTGAGTCGCTTGTCTGCTTACCGCCGACGAACCACGATTGTTCCCATCCCCACCATCAAGACAGCCAGCAATGGCAACCCAATAGAAGATGTTGTCGTCCCACTGTGACTTAATGCCACCGCAGTTGGGTTGGTTGTTCCACCTAGCACATACAGTGTGATCGATTCTTGTGGTAGTGTTGTCGCTAAATTCCCGTTGTCAATCACCGCATCTGGTAATTGCACAATGGCATTGAGATTGGCTGCACTGTAGCGGAAGGGGGTGGCAACCGTTTCAATGATGCCTGATAGTTGCAACGAGATATCTTGTGGTTGCTTCGTCTTGTTGATCACCATCAGCGTATATGCGCCATCTTCCGCCCGTCGCGTTGCAAAAATGGCGACATCAAACTCGTTTGAGCTGGTCGCCGCCAGACTCAGTTCGCCAAATGTTGCACCTTGCCCATCATAGTTGCGATACATGCGCATAGCATAATCGACGGGTTGCCCAGTGGTAGGGGGATCAAAGAGGAATGCGCTGTGTAGGTTTTCTCGGCCGAAAATACCCAGCACATCGGCTTGTGCCAATGCCCCATTGATATGCTCATTGGCGCCCCAACTGTACTCTGTGATGGCGATTTTTGTGTCTGGGAACTCCGCGTCGATCCAATCGTGAATACGTGGAATCACATACACTTCTTGATTGATCCAACTTTCTGCAACCCAATTACGATCCCACAGTTCACGTGTTGAGCGCAGCCGTAATGCTTGGGCATTGTCGTCGCCCGCGTCACTTAACGCGAGTAATGTGTCGCCGACATAAACTTGTGGATAGTAATGCACATCGACATAGTCGAGGAGGCGGTGGCCGACATCGGCCGATTCTGCCGCCATCTCCTGTAAGTACCATGCTAAAAATGGTTTTTGCCCGTGTGCATTGTAATCTGGGAATGTGCCTGTCTCCCAATACTGTTCGATGTCCCACCCAGAGTAGATCATTGGTTGGAAGCCCCAAACACCCGGCCCCATTGTTAGGGCGTTGCTATCGGTCGCCTTGACCGCCTTCGCATAGCGAACCCCCTTTTCCGTCACATAGTCATAGGTCGATGTCTCTTTATGCACGTCCCCATGGTTCTTGCCCCAGATCATCGGCTCGTTGCCCAGCGCATAATATTTCACGCCGTCCGCCCCAAACTGACTCTGCAAATGTTGAATCCAGCGTTGGCTAAATGTCTCATCGACTTGAATGCTGGTGTCAGCAGGATCATTCCACGTGATCGGTTGCTGCTGCACAACCCCATTTGCGTCTTCATATAGTTGAATTCCGCTACCGCACCCCCAATGGAACCACCAGTCAGCCTCTGTTTGCCAACCATATTTGTCCCAGTGGTAGCCACATGTTTCAGTACGATCTTTTGGAACCCAACCCATCAACGGCAGTTGAATAACCGACTCCGCGCCGCCGGTAATATTTTGTCGTACAAAGTTATCTGACTGGGAGCCGACGGGCAGTGTGCCGGGATCAGGATCATTGATATTCTCAAAAAAGAAGTGATCGCCCGTGTTCCAAACGGCAATCTCCCAGTTGTAGCGCGACTGTGGATTGCCCCCGTAGCGACTGATCGGAACTTGCCACAACGCGATCTGTTCGGGTGTGGCGAGGTTAACGCCATAGATATTTTCTTCGATGATGTGCTGTGTCTGAGTTGCGTCTACGGTGAGGTTGATTGGTGCGTTTGGATCGGCCGAAACCCGACTCCCAAACAGCACAACGCAAATACCAAATACAAAAATACAAAAACGTTTCATGTTGTGACCTTCGATTACAGTTGCCGTCCAGCCATGAACTAGACGAGCAGTGAACTGATATACAGTAGTACCGAGCTACCATTAGTATGGTCACAGTATGCACGTTGTCTCTTACAAATTGGCTATCTTACAGGCGCAACCACATCAAATGCTCGTCCCAATAGGTGTCCCCAGCCTTCAATGCATTGATCTCTGTCCCGTAAATCTCAAATCCCCGACTGCGATAAAGGTTAATCGCCGTTTGGTTGGTAGTCACAACCCCGAGTCGCAGTTGCTCCAAGCCTTCCATCGTGCGCGCATAGGCGATTGCCGCGTCGAGCAGACGACCGCCAATCTGCTGCCCGCGATATTCTGGTGCGACAAACACGGCGATCACGCCTGCAATGTGGTGGATCTTTTCTGCTCCCGCTCGAATAACACCCATCATGCCGATCGGTTCGTCACCGTCAAATGCGCCAAGCATACATTCATTAGGAGATTCATAGTTGCGTTTTAGACGGGCGATTGTTGTGGATTTCGGCCGATTCTGAAAATCCTCTGCCGTTGTCAAAAATGCCTCTGGATTTTCCGTGAGGGCACGCAACCGAATCTTGGTATAAGCTTCAATCTCAGTCGGCAAGAACGCTCGAATTTCAACCATTTTCGCAACTCCTCACGGGACGCCCAGCAGCTAATCGCCTAGCACTCGAAAAAAACAGCTCATCTCGCCTGTGTGACAGGCCGCTCCCGCAGGATCAACCAACAGCAACAACGTATCGGCATCACAATCGTAGCGAATCTCACGCACTCGTTGCACGTTGCCTGACGTTGTGCCTTTGTGCCAAATCTCTTGGCGACTGCGCGACCAAAAAACCGCCTCGCCCCGTTCTTGTGTTAACTCTAACGACTCGGCGTTCATCCACGCCATCATCAAGACATCTTTTGTCGCAACATCCTGCACAATCGCAGGAATCAGACCATTCTCGTTAAATTTTAGATTCATCTCAAATCCGCACGGCCACGTTGCGCTCTGCCAAATAACTTTTCACGTCTGCAATCGCCAACTCGCGAAAGTGAAAGAGCGAGGCCGCCAACGCCGCATCTGCATTGCCTTCGATCAGCGCGTCGGCAAAATGTTGTTGAGTCCCAGCGCCCCCTGACGCAATGACGGGAATGTTAACTGCATCGCTGACAGCGCGTGTCAGTGCAACATCATAGCCCGACTTGGTCCCGTCTCCATCCATGCTGGTCAGCAATAACTCCCCTGCGCCACGTCGCTCCGCTTCCTGCGCCCATGCGACCGCATCAATACCAGTTGGAACACGCCCCCCGCGCACATAAACCTCCCACTGGCTTGCCGCCGTCACGCGCAAATCTTCGCGCTCCGCCAACCAATCAGGTGACTGCGCATTCATAAATGCCGACTGTTCACTGTTTACAGCATACTGACCATTGATCCGCCGTGCGTCAATCGCCACGACTATGGCCTGCGCCCCAAAATCCCATGCGCCAGCCGAGATCAGCTCTGGCGCATGGACGGCCGCCGAATTGATAGCCACTTTGTCCGCCCCTGACCGCAACATCGCGCGCATATCTTCGACGCTGCGAATGCCACCACCAACGGTAAACGGGATGAATACCTGATCGGCAACCGCACGCGCTACTTTGTGCATCGTATCACGCCCTTCATGGGTTGCTGTGATGTCGAGAAAGACGAGCTCATCAGCCCCCTCTCTATCATACACTTTGGCTTGCTCAACGGGGTCGCCCGCATCGCGCAGATTGACAAAGTTCACGCCTTTCACGACGCGACCGGCATGGACATCAAGGCATGGAATAATGCGTTTCGCTAACATAATTGGGGAACAAGTAAGCTGTGACCTGTTTACTGCCCGCTAATCTTCGTCTTTATCGTCATCAGACTTGGAGAACTTGAAAAACTCTTCCGCCAGATTGGGCGGGGTCGGCACGCGAATTTCGCCATATTGATGTTCATAGTTGCTGACGTTTTGCGCCAGCGCGTTTAACAAAAGTTTGGCGTGCATTGGGGAAAGGATGACCCGCGTCTTGACTTTGCCTTTGGGCATTCGCGGTAATATCTGGACAAAATCGACGACAATCTCGGCTGGCGTGTTTGAAATCAGCGCCGCATTTGCATAGACGGCTTCTAAATCTTTGGAAATTTCCAGCCCGATACGACGTTGTTGTTGCGGCTTTTGCGGTTGTTGTGGCGTTTGTTCGCTCATAAAATACTCCTCGCGTGTAAATAAAAATATGCGCTACAAATTGTAGCGCACATTATTAAGATATTGTCAGCGGTCACGTCATGTCTTACGCACGCTAGATCAATCGTAGTTTCCGATTTCAAAGCTTTTGTCAAAGACTGAGAAGATGGCAGACGGTTCGTTGATCGGTTTCTGCACCGTCAGGCCAAAGGGGAACGTTTCGCCGGGTGCGATGACCCAAGGGAATTGTGGGCTGGTTGATTGGATAAAAAACGCCGAGTTGCCAGCGGTGAATGCGATATCTGTCGCGTTGACAGAGACGACTTGTTCGCTGTTGTTGACAATACTTCCGCGAATGAGCAGACTGGTTGCATCGGCGACAAGTTCGGCCGAAACATCTATCAACGATACAAATTGCACGGGATCAGCCGCCCCAGCCAATATCGGCGCACTTGTCCGAATCTCGATGGACTCCCGCGTATCGAGGCGCGTCACGACCCATGCGAGTGTCGCCCGATTGACCCCATTTGGAATTTGATACCCTGCCGTCGCTTGCGCCAACTGCCCAACACCGAGCGATGGCCCTAGCGCGGGATAGCTACCTGCTTGGGTCGCATCCAAACTAAGGACGGAGATGTTGCCCACGCCATCAACGAGCTGCATTTGTAGGAGAGTGGTGTCAAACGGAACAGCGCCATTATTCTGAATTTGATAATCGACTAAATAGTAGGCAAATCCACCAGTCGCCTGTGGGCGGTCGTCAAAGGCCGAAACAGCCAGCTGTAGATCACCCAGTTGGATCGGTTCGCCTAATCCAGCGACGTTGGGCGCCTCAAAGTTGCCGCCTGTGTCGATGCTCGGCGCAACGAGATCGGGCAGGTAGCTACCCTGCACGACAATGCGCTCGTTGCCTTGTCCAACGAGGACAATCGTAATGGCGGGGATATTTTGGCGAAAGATGTCGGGTTGCGTAATGGGTATTTGCGTGCGTGTGTTGAAGTCGAAGGTTAGCGTGCGGCCGCTTTCCATGCTTAACGTCAACTCCTCACCGCGCTCAAGCGATTGCATCAATCCACGATTGTTTTCGGTGTCCATCATCGCCAAGACGTAGTTGATGACCGTGCCATCGAGCCAAACTGCGATGGTTTCCGATTCGACGGTGGTGTCCCATTGATTGTTGACAGTTCGGCCGATTTGGATTGGAAAGTTTTCTCCACCTACCTGTAACAAACGCGGTGCATCGAGCGTCAGGCTAATCGTGTCTGTGTCACCAATCTGCGCGACGATGCCATCACCTTGCGGTGCAGCAACGCCCACTACCGTTGGCACAATCGCCGTTGGCACGCCATCAAGTGAGGTGACCGGCGTCTCATTTCCAATTCCGAGAAAGTTGCCATCACAACTGCCGCTTGACTGACAATACAGCAGATAGCCAAAAACACAGATCAGCAGCAATCCGCCGATCATGGCAATCATAAAAATTATTAGCGGCGCACGACCTGCAAAACGGCTCGTTGCGGCTTCATTTGTTATTGTCGGTTCTTCCATAAACATAAAAGACACAGAGTCTACCTGTTCCCTGTGTCCCAATCTCAAGTAGCTAGTTCACAATAGCCTAAACGGTATTTTTCGCAAGCTGCAAATTGTTGACTTGTGCGCGAAGTCTATCAGACAGTTTTCGCCCGACGACTGCAATTACGGTAGTGTATTCGGCATTCGCTGTGGCGCAATGCGAACTTGCATCGTTCCAATCGACGCAGCCACAACTTGATTAAAGTTCAAAAATGGAATCGAGACGCGCAAGGCATTCCCCGTCGGTGTCAAATTAGGGAACGTCACCATACCGTTTGCATTCGTTGTGCCATACGCAAGCAGATCACCTGTCAGATTGTCATAGATTGCCACGGCCACATCCATCACTCCCTCGTTTGCCTCAGGAGTAAAGTTGTTATTAATGTCGTAGTATAACAGCACGTCGAGCGTCACGTTTGTTGGCGTTGTCACGGCTGGTGTCACGGTCGGAATTGGATTGACAATGACACGTGGTGTCGGCGTGGGCGTGGGCAACATAAATGGTGTGGCTGTTGGCAACGGCGTTTCGGTGGGTAGCTGAGATGTTGCTGTGCTAACGGGTCGTTGGGTCGGCACAATGGGGCGCGGTGTGGACGGCGGCACAACGGCGTTCGATGTCGGTGTCCATGATGGCGCGGGCGTGTTAGTTGGTGGCGGCAACGGTGTTTCGGTTGGAATCGGTGTCGCCGTTGGTGTCAGCGTCTCCGTTGGCAACGGGGTTGCCGTCGGCACGAGCGCAACGCAGGCAAGCTTGTAGGTATAAAGCTCTGCCTCGTCCACTGGCGGTGCAGTAAAGGGGCGCACAATCACATAGATGATCCCCGATTCTCTTGCCTGAATCGTCACTTCGCTCCCGCTGCTTGGATTGTTCGGCTCTCTATCATCGTTGTCGCCCAACCATTCATAACGTTGGTTGCGCAACTCAAGCCGCGTATCGACACCGGGCGCAAGATCGCTCGTGCTACACGAGTAGATCACATTGCGTTTGACCGCCAACAGCTTATAAAAATCTTGATCGGTTACTGTTCCAAACGGATTGGCAAAATCACCCGTGACTTGTTCACCGGGCAGAATTGAACAGGCTTGTTGCGCGTTCTCATTCGGTTCACAACCGTCACCAAGCAGTGTTGCCGTGGGCGTCAGCGTTGGGGTAGGGGTTGCGGTCAGTGTGTTGGTCGGCGTTTTTGTTGGCGTGGGTGTCAGTGTCGGCGTGACCAATGTCTCGGTGACTCGAATACAGTACTCTTTGCCCGTTGAATCGAGTGGAGAAACGTTGCTTACTGAAACGTAGGTGAACGCTGTCTCACCCGCAATAAACCCGATCCGCGCATCGACTGCGCCCGGGGCCAGATTATCGTTTGTCACACCCGGATTGCCGCGTGGATCATACAGTTGCATGAAGGGATCAATTCCAGCACTACCCGTTTCAACATCGGTCTCGATAACATATTGTAGACCCGCCGTTGTCGCAAACTTAAAGAAATCTTTGTCACCAACCGGCCAAAACGTATGATCACATTGGTTTGTATTGATAGGCAATGAGGTCGCCGTTTGCAACGTGTCGTTTGGTTCGTATTCGTCGGCGTAGGTCACAGGGGGAGAGGTGTTTGTTGGGACAGGATTTTGGACATTGACATTCGTATCAAACGAATCCGTGACAGATGTGTCAATAATTGCAACAGCTACAACCGTTATTCTATCCCTTGTTCCGGTGACCGCATTGGATGGAATGGTGACATCGACAGTCACATTTGCCGTTTCGCCGGGCTCTAAATCACTAATTGTGATAGCCGCCGTCCCTGAGCCGCTTGCCGTATTTCCGCCTTCTGCAATTGCTAGTGAATAACCTAATTGACTGGTTGCGCGAAATGTAAAATCGGCCGCATAATCACTCGTGCTTGCCCCATCATTTTGTACGACATAGTCGATTTCAACCGTTTCACCTCTTGCGCCAGTTGGGGGTGTCCCGCCAGAGATATCAACGCCAATATCACCTTGATTAAGCACAACGATTGTCAGATCGACCGTTTCAGTTTCGCCACCTTGTGTCGCACTGATATCGATGTTGTCATAGACTTGTTCAGCCGTTGCGCTGTTCGGTGTGTTAATGCTGGCCGTAAACTCACGTGATTGATTTTCAGTCAGTTCAACTGATGAGCCTAGCGAGTAATTGACTGTAAAGTCGGTGGGCAAGCTTTCAGAAAGTTCTACTGTAATTGTTCCGCTACTTTTGTTGGTGAGAACGAAGCGAAATTCGGCCGCATCATTGAAGTAGCCCGCCTTCGTATCACTTTCATTTGTAACTAGTGCAAAATCGAAATTTGTTGCTGCCTCAACGGGCAACACGACTGCTGTTGAAAGATAGGCTAGAAACGCCAAAATTGGCAGCAGCGTGATGAATAGCGATAGTACAAAAGTAGATTGCGAGTTACGTAATTTTGACATGCGCGATATACAGCAATAGTTTCAGAGACCCAAACTTATGAACAATACTACAAGCTGATTGAATGCGCTGGCATTATAAATTTATAACCGAACCATAACAATATGCTGTTTTCGCTTCGTTGTGTATTCTCATGTAAAAATGGGGAAATTTGCGTGAAGAAATGGGTTCATCTCGCTGTCAATCAGGCAAAAAGCCGCCAGCTTGAGCGGCGGAAATAATTGGGGTTTTATGTGGAAAAGGACGCAAGTTGCAAGGATTTTAATGCAGCGTAAGGTAAGTCCTGTCATACCTGCGCAGGCAGGTATCCATTCTTTTCTAAGGCTAGATTCCCGCCTGCACGAGAATGACCATGCTATAACATTTACTTTACGCTGTTCTTAACCTGCAACTTGCAACTTTTCATGTCTATGCGCGCCGTTTGCTGCCGACTGACTCGCCTCCCATCCGATCATCGCCTTCTTGCGTTCTGTCCCCCAACGATATTTGTGAATCTGTCCAACTTTGTTGATGACGCGATGGCACGGGATGATGTAACCAACTGGGTTTTTAGCGATTGCGCTGGCCACGGCGCGGGTTGCCTGTGGATTGCCGATGGCGTGGCTTACGTCGCTGTAGGTGACGACGCGACCAGCGGGAATGCGCAGGAGTGCTTGCCAGACTTGGACTTGGAAGTTGGTTCCCTTCAGGTGTAAATGGATGGGATCGGGTGCGGTTGCGAAGGGGTTGGGGAGATTGGAATCGGCCGAAAAAGCAAATTCAGCCTGTTCCCATTCCCGCATCAGTTCATTTAACACATTGTCCCGATTATCGCTCACAAAGCGTAGGGCGCAGACGCCACGCGCCGTTTGCGCGATCAACATCTCGCCAAAGGGAGTCTGACTGAAATTATATTGGATGGTCAACCCATCCCCTTGTCGTTTATATTCACCCGGCGACATCGCCTCAAATGTCACAAAAAGGTCGTGTAGACGTCCCGCGCTCGACAATCCAGCGTCGAGGGCTGTGTTAAAAACGGTGTCGGCCTGTTGCAAATTTTGTTTGGCATACTCGACTGTCAAATAGTGCAAAAATTGCGTCGGTGAGACACCCGCCCAACGTTTGAAGAGGCGTTGAAAGTGATATTTGCTCAGATGGACACTGGCGGCAATCTCATCGAGCGATGGCTGCTTGCGGAAATTCTGCTCCAGATAATGGATCGCATCGGCAACTGTTTGGTAGTCGTTTGCTTGTTGATTTGTCATGCTAGAAGTTTACAGGATAGGTTGGGGCATCTCGACCCGAATGTTGCGCTGTGAGGACAAACGAGTAGGATGCCAAACAATCAACGTGATAGATGTCGTTCAATGGGAATAAAGACAAGCAAATAGGTAAATCCGCCAAGCGCAATGGCGACCAGCACGTAGATGAGCGATGTAAGTTGCATTTGCTGGACTGCCCGTATGACGAAGACCATCATGAGGGATGCGCTTAAGATAGGGGCGAGCATTCGGCCGAAATTCAAGCGACCCAAAAACAGCCGACAACGCCACCACAAAAATCCCGTCAACAGAAGCATCGACAAACTGCTTGCGACCGCCAGACCGCGCACCCCGAGCGACGGCGCAAACAGTCGCGCCCCACCGATGTAGACGATAAACCAAAGTAGATAACCAATCATCACGGTGCGCGTGTCGTGTTGGGCGAAAAAGATACGTTCAAAGACGGTCAGTCCACCTTCGCTGATCGTTCGTATGCCGAGAATGACGATCAGCGAATAGAGCAAGCGCGTTGCCGCCTCGCCAAATTCGCCGCGTTCAAAAAGAAAGGCGACGGCAGGTTCGCCCAGTGCGATCAGACCGATAACGGCAGGAATGAGTAACACAAAAAGGGAATGCAAGGCGCGCAGGGCGGTTTGGCGCAACCCATCTGCATCGTTCGCATTAAACTGTTCGGCCATCGTTGGCAAAATGACGTTGCCGATCGCCCACGCAACAAGAGATGAGGGCAGAATGGCAAGAAGGAGCGCGTAGTAATAGATCGAGACGCTGCCTTCGGGGAGGCTGGAGGCGATGTTGAGGATGAAAAGATCGGCCGATTGTACTAACCCCATCGTCACAACACGTGGCAACATCAGTCGCCCAACGCGCCACACGCTGGCATCGCGCCAGTGCAACTGCGCCCGAATGTGCAGCCGGTGGCGCATAACGGCCGGAAGCTGCACCAACAGGTGCAAACACGCCCCGAGAATGGCCCCATAGGCAACGCCCAACACGCTCAGTGTCGGTGTCAGCCAGTAAAGCCCCGCGATGTAGCCGAGATCGATGACGACTGTTGCCAGTGCGGGAAGGGCGAAATGTTGATGGGCATTGAGCAACGAGCTGATGGCAACGCTAACCCCGACAATCGCAAGGGCCACCATCATGTAGCGCATCAGTTGGGCGGTGAGCTGTTGCGATTCGGCCGAAAAACTAGGCACAATCAAATGGGTCACCAACCACGGCGAAAATATCGCCACCAATCCACAGCAAACGACTAACACGAGCGTGACCGCTGTCACAATGGTGCCTGCCAATCTACGCCGCGCGACCTCCTGCTCTAATACGACAAATTGTGAATAAATCGGGATCAGGGCAGCACCCAACGCGCCGCCTGAGATCATCAGCATGAGCATTTCAGGCAGCTGCACGGCCGCAGCGAGCGCATCGGCTGCGCCAGAGGTCCCAAAAAATTGGGTGACGAGAATGAGGCGACCGAAGCCGGTTACCTTGCTAATCGCATAGAAAAATATGACGATGAGTGAAGAGCGAACGAGATGTTGCTGGCGATTCATGCAAACAAAAAACCTGCAATTGCAGGCCATTCCGATTTTATAGACCTTCAGATAATAATCTGGGATGATGTTTCGGGATTTCCGAATCCCGAAACCCGACGACGCGGCGTATGTTTCGGGAAATCCAATTCCCGAAACACTATTTGTGAATCTCTATAGTGCATCATGCAGGTGTCGGATAGCGTTTTTGTTTGAGCAGCCGTTCGACACCGACAAAATTGCCCACTTCGTCAGGCGTGATGCCGAGCCAGAAACGGGCCTGCGATGAGGTGATGCTGAGCTGTTTGAGTGCGTCGAGGCGTTCGGCCGTGCGCAGGAATCGGCCGATAATTTGCAGCCGTTCCTCATCATGCCAGTAATGTTGAAAATACCGCTCCAAACCCAACCAGTTGGCGTGTCGAATCACCGTCTGGCAATCACGCGCCGCGACCGCTCCTTGCTTGCGCCAATCTGCGATGTCTCGATTGAGCGCCGTTTTTAGCTTGTCGAGCAGACTGAGGGTCGCCTGTAGATGGGCTTCATCAATAAATTGGGACGGCATCTCACCCTTGAGCAGATACATGTGTAGTTGCTCCCGCGTGCGCGTGACGGCGACGTAGAATAGCCGCCGCTCCTCCTCCATGTGTGCCTGATAATCGAGTTGGGCGGCGAACATTTCGGTGAATGGCACGATGCCTTGATTGCAGTTTGGCACAATCACAATCGGCCATTCTAGCCCTTTTGACTGATGAATGGTGGAAAGCGTCACGACCGAACCACTGGGATTATTTCGGCCGATCTTCTCCTCTCCTAACTGCTTGATGTGTTGCATAAACTGCAACAATGACCCTTTCCCCTTCGCGTAGTCAATGAATGCAAGGACGCTAATCGCCCGACTTTCCCCCATTTGTAGCGAGCTTGTACTTTCACGTAAATAGTTGCTGTAGCCCAGATCGCTGTCGAGCATTTTGAGCGTATCGCTGGCGGGCAAATCCATTTGGTCAGCTAGCCATGCAATGGTGTCTGCAAACTGCTCCAGCTTATCGGCAAGATATACCTTGTCTGTCCCTTCCGCTAGGTTGAACAGCACGTCGGCGAGGGGGCGATTGTGTTTGAGAACGGCCGTCGGGATCGATTGGCGCAGCTCTCGGTTGATATAGCGTTTCGGCCGATTATGCACCAGCGACCATGACTCTTCCCACACCTCTCGCAATTTTGGCGACAACGGTTTGCCGCTGCGTAGGCGTGATTCCAGCCAGCCCAACCGTGCATAAGCCACCAACACGCGAATCTCAGGTCGCTCATAAAATGGCTTGCTGACGCGATAGGGGATTTGCGCCTCGATCAGCTTTTGTTCAATCGGGGGCGTTTGCGCATTCAGCCGCACCAGCACCGCCATATCATCCAACGACCGCCCCTCAGCATGAAGCTGCTGGATATTGGCAACAATTTCACACGCCATCTCATCAACCGACTTGTTGACATGCAAAACAGTTTTGCCGCCAAATCCCTTCGTCAAGTTGAGCTGCTTACGCTGACGCTGCTTATTCTGCTTGATGACGCGATTGGCGACGACGAGCGGCGTGGCGGGACAGCGAAAATTGTCGCTGATGATAAAGCTACGGGCGTTGTAACGCTGCGGAAAGTCGAGAATGTAGCGAGGATGTGCGCCACGCCACTCATAGATCGTCTGATCATCATCGCCAATCGCCATGTAGTTGCGATGCTCAAATGTCAGCAGATCAAGGATTTCGCTCTGTGCGAGGTTAATGTCTTGAAACTCATCGACCAGCACACATTCAAATTTATTCTGAAAAGTTGCCAACAACTCGTCATGCCGATGGAGCAACTCCCAACCCGTCATCAGCATATCGTCAAACGTAATCCAGCCATTTTTTGTGCGGATGTTTTCGTAGATTTGGTAGAGCTTGAGATACCAGTCGAGCGTTGTGCTGGGTGGTTCCGCCTGTTTTGCCAACGTGCGTGCGCTGGCGGGCAGCGAGACGCGCCCTAACTCCGCATAGGCCAAGTTGCTCTTGCAGTGACCGACGTAGTCGAGAAAATCTTGGCGGTCGATGCCGTTGAGTTCGTGCCGAAAAGACAGATTGCGACTGCGCACCTCTGCCATGGCGATGTTGAGAATGGTGTGGTCGAGTCGTCCCATATCGACCTCGCGCGTCGGCCGTCGCAAAAGTCCGCGTGCTTGCGCCGTGCGCACGATGTCATTTGCCAGCGCGTGCAGCGTTGAAACGTTGACGCGCGCGCAATGCGGGTGGGGTGTTAAGGCGCGTCGTAAATCACGCTCATTTGATTTTCCGAAGGAGGTCGCAAGGATCGTTTCGGCCGAAAATACCCCTTCGCGCACCAACCGCTCGATGCGTTGCACCATCGCCGTCGTTTTGCCCGCACCCGCCACGGCAAAAACGAGTGCCGCGCCGCGATCATGGTTGACAACGAGCTGTTGTTGGTCAGTTAATTTCAGTTCAGGGGTTTGCATAAAGTACAGCGCAATAAAAAATTAGATTTTGCAGGTCGAATAAGGAGCTATTTTGCACAATCGACAGATTATAACAGATTGAATGTAGCGACACATTTGTGCTTAAAAACAGTGATTGTGTAGCAGATGGCGGAATCGGCCGATTCTCAACGTTCTCTCTTGTAAATGGTTGAAATCGCAAGGAGAATCAGATGACTAACAAACGACTGTTGACACTTTTTGGCCTGTTTATTCTGTTATTTAGTTTACCAATGGCAACTTCTGCCCAAGAAGACCAACGCCCCTCAGATGATCCTGACACGTTCTACGTCGAACCTGCCTCAGGAAGCCGTGATACCCCTGAAATCCTCTATCCTGAAGACAACCCCATTAGCAATTGGACTGTCGGACGCACACGGATCGTCTGGCACGCAACGTGCGATGGCGAATTTTTTATTGAAGGAGATGTTAATCGCGGTAGCACAAGTGGCGGATTCCAAACCAATATGGGTGGCTCATCTGCGGCCAACTGTTCTGGTTATAGTCTCTTTACCACCGATGGCTCTGCACTCTACTACTATGACAGCGGCAGTAGTCGCATCAAACGCAAACAGCTATTCTCCCCCTATACCGAAACAGAAATCGCTACACTCACCACCGCGCCACGCGATAATCTGGTCGTGAACGATGACTATGTATACTGGATCCAGCAGTACAGCATCATGCGTGTGCCAAAAGCGGGTGGCACGACCCAATTTATTACCACCCCCGCACAAGGGACGGCAATCGCCATAGATGACTACTTCATTTGGTGGTTGGACAACAATGGGTTGCGCTCCGTCAGCATCAACTGTGGCACAAGCTGCACGGCGACGACGCGGGTAACGGGTGCATCTGGTGAATACATTTACGCCAACTCGACTGGCACAACCGGCTTTGGCGTCAACGTCTATTGGTCAGACAATGCACAAAGTACAGACCGCGTGCGCCGCTTTTATAGCATTCCCGATTTTCTCAACGGTGGCACTATCTATGGCACGTCCCTCATTTATACCGCTGCGAGCGGCGTTGAAGTGCGGGGATTGACACATGGCGGCGGCAACCTGTTTTGGCTTGAAAAGTATGGATCACCTCTAGGCAACACGCGCCTCAAAAGACAATCTTCTGGCGCTGGTGTAGAAACGTTGGCAGACGGGATGTCTTTCTCACGTCAGCGCATCTTCTCCGATGATTTTTATGTCTACTTTATTGCGAATCCGGGAATCGGCCGATTATCGCACGACGCAGCCGCACTGGTGCGCGACTTTGCCGTTGATGAATGGGAAGTAACGCAAGGCATTCAGCGAACAGCCAATGATGTGCCACTGATTGCAGAAAAGCCCACCTTTGTGCGCGTCTATGGTGAGATGCTCGACGGGTTGCCGAGTTTCAATGTTTCGGCCGAACTTCACGGCACGCGCAATGGCAATCCCCTGCCCGGCTCCCCATTAACTGTCTCGCTCAACGGCAACGAATCACTCATTCAAGGCGACACCTACGACCGCGCCGACGCCCGTGCCGGCTGGCTATTTGAACTGCCCCCAAGCTGGATTACAGAGGGCAACACCGTTTTGCGCGTCGTCATCGATCCCGATGACATCTATCAGGACACCAACCCTGCCAACAATGAACGCACGCAAACTTTTACCTTCCACGACGAAGCTCAAGCGTGTGTTGTTGCCATCCCCGTTGTCACACATGCGCCACTTCCGACCCAATTCGATCCCAATTTCGACGCGATGGTTCAACGCTTTACCGAACTGTGGCCTGTCCATCAAACGACCGTTGCGCCGCAGCCGATCCCGATTGCCGAACTTGAAGTCTGCTGGTTTGGGCCATTTCCACACCCTTGCTTTGGTCCATACGAACTCGATGACGAAGGGTTAATCCCAGACCGCGACCGATTGATGGCACGCCTCATGTTGCGCTACGTCTCGACTGCACTAGCCTATAACTTACCCGGCGTATGCCCATTTCATGAATCCTCTGTCCACTTTATGGGCATGGTCCATCCCGATAGCGAAACGGGCGGGTTAGCCGGTTACGCCAACCTCGTTCTCAACACCTCATTTGTCAAATCACCGCCGCACGACCTACCCTCAGACGACTGGGCATGGCCGTTTGAAGGCAATGTGATGGCGCAAGAGTTGGCGCACAATCTCGGCCGACGCCATGTTAACTGTGGTTCGCCTGATAACGTTGATGTGGGTTATCCGTATCCCCCGTGCCAACTCGATAACGTCGGCGCAAACAACCACTATGGTTTCGATACGCAGCAGCTCGTGCCGATTGCCCCCAATGCCGCGAGCGATTATATGAGCTATGGGAGTCGCAACTGGACAAGCGATTACACCTATGAAGCGGTTCGCAACATCATTCCCGCCCCGTTGAGCCGCAGCGTATTGGCTGCTCCCGGCGATTCACTGCTGGTTGTCGGTGTCATAAACGAAGTGACGGGTGATGCTTATTTTGAGCCGATGTTCCACGTTCCTAACGACATGCGTTCGATGTCTGCATTGGCACAAGCGCAAGAGGTCACACCCCCACGCTGGTCAGCCAATCGTGTGCCTGACGACACCTATCATATCCGCCTGATCGGTGCGAACAGCACAATTCTGGATGACCGCACGATCACGCTTGGCACGGGCGATACACATGTCCATGAAGGACAAGCGTTGCCATTCGTTCTAAATATCACCCTGCCAAATGATCCAGTTGAGAAAGTTGAGCTGCTTAATAAAGCAAATGAGGTGTTGATGGTGATTCCCGTCAGCGACAATTCACCCCAAGTGACGATTCTCTCGCCCATCAAAACGACCTACACCGACAGCATGGAAATCAAGTGGACGGGCACAGATGCAGACGGTGACGTGCTGCGCTATCACATCCACTACAGCGGTGATCAAGGCGCATCGTGGACCGTTATCGCGTCTGACATCGTGCAAAATCCCAACGACTCCACAAACGTACTGACGCTCGACAAAACGCAACTTGACATGTTACCCGGCTCAAACAGTGCCGCCAAGATCCGCATCACCGCGACGGATGGTTTTAACACGACGATTGTCGATTCAGTCTTTTTCACACTGGCCTATCGTGCGCCAAATGGGCAGATTATCCGTCCACAGCCTGAACAATGGTACGCGGGCGACACGACGGTGCAGTTGGCGGCTAGCGGACAGGATGCGGAGCAGGGCGCATTGGGCGACAGTGCGTTTTCGTGGCAGGTGGACGGCATTGCTCTCGGAACAGGCAAAATGATACAAGTTGACGGGCTAAGAACGGGCGAACATGTCGCCGTATTGACGACAACTGATAACAACGGACTAACCGACAGCGACAGTGTGACATTCCATGTGGCCGCAGTCGATGTGCCAAGCACGAGCGCACCAATGCTCGATGGCTACTGTCATGATAGCGTCTACGAAAATGCGCTGGCATTGCCAATGGAAACATATGCAGATGGGTCACATGCGACGGCTTATATCGGCCGATCTGCCACCGATCTCTGGCTTTGCGTCAAGGGGTTGCCCAAAGGAACAGGTAGCCTAGAGGTGGACTTTGATACCAATGGCAACCGCAGTGCGAATCCTGAACCGACCGATTATGCACTCCTGCTCAGTGAATCAGGCGCACTCACCCCATATTCTGGAACGGGAAGTGGCTTCAGCGGTGCAGGCCCAACGTCAGGTTATGCAACTGCGCTGATTCGCAGTGATAACGACTGGTCGGCCGAATTCAAAGTTAGCAGCACGCTGCTAGGTGGATTTGACAAGCAGATCGGCTTCAACATCGTACAAAGCGGGCGTAGCTGGCCGCGCGACGCAACCTATCTGGCACCTAGCACGTGGGGCTTGCTCAATCTCGGTGACGCGCCCGTTCTCGACACCATCTCTCCGCGTTCAACGACGATTGGCACTGGCGATCTCACCTTAACGTTGACAGGCAGCAACTTTATCAATGGCAACACCGTGCTATTCAACGGCACCCCATTGGCGACAACGTTTGTCAACGCGGGGCAACTGACCGCTGTTGTGCCAAGTAGCCTATTGATCATGGCGGGAACGTCCGACGTGCAGGTGCAAGGTGCAGCCACTCGTTCGACCGCCTTTACGTCAACACCACAGCCGTTCCAAACGACCAATCCGACACCGACGCTCACGGCACTTTCACCAGACGAAAAGCCGGTCAATGATCCTGAATTTACGCTGACATTGACGGGCAGCGACTTTGTAGATGGGGCAGTTGTCATGTGGGATGGGCAGGCGTTGGCGACCACGTTTGTAGATAGTGAGACGTTGGAGGTGGTGGTTTCGGCCGATTTCCTCACTCTCTCTCGCATCTCTGATATCAACGTCCGCAATCCCGCACCAACGAGCGGCACGTCGGAAACGCGCACCTTCATTGTACGGGGCGCAAACACGCCCACACAAATTGCCCTGCAAAGTGGCACGGTTCTCGACAATACGCCTGCGACGATTGCACTTTTAGTCGTCACCACCATTCTCACACTGACGGCTCTTGTGTTAAACCGACGCAAGCGATTGCTCCGATAATCATCGTTATTGGATAAGAGCAGGGCGGGCTTACAACCCGCCCTTTTTCGTTTCTACGCCGATCGGTTGTGTCGAATGAGATAGTTGGCAAGGGTAGCCATGCTCAACACACTCAAGGCAAGCCATATCCACCCATTCGTTGCTCTAATACCACCTTCTATTCTAGTCACCGCTGTCGGCACACTTCTTACTTCTACCGCACCAATATCACACCCGGCCCCTTGCGGACGTGCCACCCCACGTTGGTCAACAGCAGCACAGACAGACATCACGCCTGCATCGATCCCCGCACTACCTTCTCGTAATAGCACGGTCGGCAACATCCCGCCGTGTAGCGCAATCGCACCGATCTGCGGATTTGCCAATGCAAAAGTCTCACCGCAGTTCGAGTCGTGCGCGTGATTGCCCACTGGATGGTCTGCTAACCACTGCAAATTGCCTGACCCTTGTGGCTGATGCGTGCAGTTCTGCTGTAAGCCCAAATTCCACTCCCCAATGTTGTTAGCGATAATTGAATTGGTGACGGTTAAGTGGTTGCCCGTTTCACCCCCCGTGACAATGCCACCCCCGTTAAAACCTGCCGTATTGCTGACAATCGTGGCATGATTAATCGCCACCTGCGCATAGTCGGCGACCGCAATTGCACCACCGCCACCCCGTCGCCAATTTTCCCGATCATCAATCGTCGGGTCTATGGCTGTATTCTCGACAAACGTGACGTTGCGCATGGTCATCCACGAACGTGTCCAAAGTCCACCCCCTTGACGATCTGCATGGTTGCCGACGAAGGTCGCATTCTCCAGCAGCACTGAGTAATCAACGACGTTACCTTCGCCCGGCCCTATCCATATTCCGCCGCCTGTACCTGCATCGGCAAGGGAAGCTGATTTTGTGACGACATTGCCCGCAAAATAGGAATCTTTGACGATATATGGTTCGCCGCTGCGAATGCCTAAGAAAACCGCCCCGCCATGATTATTGGTAGTGTTGTCGAGATAGGTATTGCCGACAAGGATGACGGGATCAGGCCCGCCATCATCGGGTTTGCGCGTGCCATCGACGTAGATCGCGCCACCGCCGCCGCAATCCCCAAACTGGTTGATATGATCGGTGTGGATGGCGTGGTTGTCCTCAAAGTGACTGTTTGTAGCGATAAGGCCACTGCGTAAATTGTTGATTGCACCGCCGTTGTTGGCAATGTTGCGTGTAAATGTGCTGCCATCGATGACCGCTGTGCTGCCACCGCCGATAAATAGTGCGCCGCCACCATCACAGATAAATTCATCGGCCGTCGAAACATTGTTGTCAAATGTCACATTTTCGACCGTTAGATGGCTCCAGTAACCGAGATTTAACCCTGCCCCCTGTTGATTAGTGAATCCATTGACGATATTGAGGTTTTTTAGGCCGACATTGAGATGGGTTTCTGTGCCCAAAATTGCGGTCACACCGCCACCATCAAACGTCACCATGCCACCTCCATCAATGATAATATCACGGTCAATGATTTGACGACGTGAGAACTGGATAGAGACAGGCGTTGCACCACAATTAAAGACAACAGTGCCACCCACCGTCAGGGCTGCTGCAAAAGTGCTTTCATTACAGCTCTGCGCTGTGCCATCCCCGACAACATAATCCGCGCCAGCAGGCGGGGTCGCTGTCGCAGTTGGGGGTAATGGGGTCGCTGTTGCAGTCGGGGATGGGGTCGGTGTGTTCGTTTGCACAGGGGTTGCGGTTGGGGTCGCTGGCACGTCTCCAATTTCGACCGCCCCAATCTCACAGGCATTCCCCTGTGGTCGCGTGACGTTCCGCTGATCTTTGGTTGCACAAGTTGCATTATTGCCTGTGTTAAGCGCGGCACTCCCTGCTAACGGCGGCATCGTTTCGGCGAATCCCCCGTAATCACCTATTTCACCCAAAATTGGATCGCCAACGGTTAGTCCTGTGCCACAGCCCGAGTTCGCTGCCACATTGGGGTCGTGCAACCAGTGTAGGTTATTGCCCTGATTTGTCACCCATGAATCACAATTTTGTTGTGAAGCTTGATGCCACGCCGCGACATTTTCAGCAAGGATGGTGTTCTTGAGTTGCGCCCCGTTGCCGCTTATTCCTCCACCCGTGTAGCCCGCTGTGTTATTGGCGATCGTCACATTGTTGAGTGACACAGGTTTATTTTCGTCGATCCGGATTGCCCCGCCGTTGCCCCGCTGCCAGCTTGTCGGGTCGGGATAAAGTGGATTGAAGGCACTATTGTCAGCAAAGGTGCTATTCTCGATGGTGAGCGGAATGCGCACGCTGATCGCACCACCGCGCCATTCGGCCGAATTTGCTCGAAATGTAGACTGCAAAATCCGTACTGCATAGTTGTCTTCACTGGGATGACTTTCTCCTAAGAACAATGCCCCGCCCGTTCCCGACCAACTAACTGTGAACTTAGCCTCATTGCCGACAAACTCATTTTCACGCAGTGTGAAGTCGTCACCCGTTCGCGTGCCGAGATAGATCGCGCCGCCGTGACGATCTGTCTTGTTCTCAATAAAGCGGTTGCGTTCCCATAAGACGGTATCGGCACCACCATTTGTGGCATCGCGTGTCCCATCGACATAGATCGCGCCACCGCCCCCACATGCGCCGTACTCAGGAACGCGCGCTGGTGACGCAAATTGCGTCCGAGCTTGGTATTGATAGGCCATATTGTTCTCAAATGTTGAGTTGCGCAGCGTCAATGCGCTGCGTTGGACGCTAAGTGCGCCACCGTTGCGTGCGCGATTGTCTTTGAAAAGGCTATTTTCGATCAGTGCGTTACTGCCTTCTCCAATTAGGACTGCACCGCCTCCTTGACAATCGAAGTCGTCCGCAGCGGAACGATTGGCTTCAAAGGTGACGTTTGTGAGGTGTAGGGTGTTTGATCGGCCGAAATTGACCGCCCCTCCCTCTTCATCCGAGAATCCATTGTAAAAACTGATATTGCGCAACGTCACGGACACATCATCAACGCTCTCTAAAATTCCAGTCTGCCCTTGTCCATCAAGCGTAATCAACGCGCCACCATCAATAACGACGTTTTTTTCAATTAAGTGACGATAGTTGACGCGCAACAACATGGGATTTGTGCCGCAGTTGAACGTAATCTCGCCGCCCTCGACAAGCGCAGCCGCAAAAAGCGGTTCGGTGCAGCTTGCAGGTGTGCCATCTCCGACAATAAAATGATCGGGGGCGGCGTAGGTGGCTAGTTGTGTTAATAAGAGGAGTAGAGAAATAGATGCAATAAGGTACTTCATAAATTGCATTGTAGAAGAGGCGAACTGATTCGGGCTTATTTTGGGAAGAAAGTTCTATCTGCGAGGAAACAAAAAACCGACCCATTTGGTCGGTCTTGTCAAAAGGTTTATTGAGCGGTTTCGATTACTGGTTGGCGATACTTGAGGAAACTTCAACGCTTGAGGCACTTTGCAACTCACCGTTGACCCAAACTTCTAGGCTATATTCACCAGCAGAAAATCCCTCTTCTGGTGCAAAGTAGACCCAGCCCGGACCGTCTTCACCGTAAGTCCAGTGTTGTTCGCCGCCGCCAACAACCTCACCATCATAACGCCAAATCCATGACCACGTCATGCCATCTTGCATCGCTGTGTAATCAAACGTCGCATACAGCGTAAAGTTACCTTCATCAAATGTGGAACGAACCCCTACGGGCTCGTAGTTCTCGTTTACATTGGTTGAGAAGATGATACTGCTAATTTCAGTGTCGTTTGCCAGCGAGGCTTCAGGCTTAAGTGTGGCGAATTCTATTGGTAGTATTGGGATTTCCGCGCGAGCGGTGCGGATTACAGGGGCTGCTGCGGTGTCGATTGCAAGCTCTTGTTGTGGGGCTGTATTGACAAAATCGGCCGAAACTGGTTTGGCGTTCGTCAAAATTGCCGTGCGGGGTGCCGAAATCATCGTCGGTGAATACGCATATGCAACAACCGCCGCAGTCACCATCATCAGCGTCAGACTAACGAGTGAATAACTCTGCATCTGCTGAAGGGCTTGCCTACGTTGGAAGTAATAAGGGGATAAACGTGACTCTCGCCACGCGCGTGCTGTCAAAAAGAATGCGATCAGAAAAACTGATGCTAGGACAGCCACAACCCATATAACAACTGAATTGCCATTAGTGAGTTCCGATATCAATGGTTCTACCTCTTCCCGCGTTAAAGTTTCTTTTACGCGAATCCACGGAGCATTATATGGAAACCGTTCCAACGTGACAACCAACGTTGTCTATTGTCACTTTACTGCCCCTGATCTTACGCCGAAATGCAATGAAAAATGAGATACAGCTTAAATGTGTGCCATTTCACAGGTCTGTAAGCAAAATCGTAATCGAATATTAGGTAGTAAAGGAGCGATTGTGTTCAAATTTGTCACACTTTATCGTCGTGTCGACGATGAAACCCAGTTAGAGCAATTTTTTGGTAAGACGCATTTGCCATTGGCCGAGCAGTTACCGGGACTTATAAAGAGTGAAGTTAGTCGTATTACGGGAAAACCGGGAGGGCAATCCCGGTTTCACCTGCAATATGAGCTTTACTTCGAATCGGCCGATCACTATCGCGCCTCGCTCCTTTCTGAACCCGGCATCGCGCTCATTCAAGCCCTCAAACCGTGGGGGGATGCGAAGCTACTGACGTGGTTTTTTGCAGACTCATTTGAGGAAGCAACCGCCTATGGCGAAACGTTTGAGGAATCAGACGCATAGCGATCAGCTCAGAATGGGGCGATCATCATTGAGTATAGGGGAGTGTTTACTTCTGTAAAACGCGATCGATCTCACGTTCAAATGCGCCATCAACCTGAAAGTCGAGCATGTTCTGTTTAATTACGGCAGATCGCGCTGCGCGGTAGGCGGTGATCAGTGCCTGTAAATGGGATCGCGTTGAATTAGGATCGAGCGTATATTGCAAATGAATCAACTGTTGGCGTTCAGGGCTATTGGGGAGAAGCCATGCGGTCAACTTAGGGAGCGTGTCGGCTAAGAGCTGTACATAGCCGATAAATGGTTTTTCTGTGTCACCTCGTCGCACAACGCGGTAGACATCCCAGAATTGAATCCAGAAACTGTCATCAAGCGTTTGCAAATCGGCCGAATTCACCACAATCCGCCTCGCGCCTAACGCGGCACTGCGCATCTGTTGTGTTGCGGCGAGGGAATCGGCCGAATCCTTCAATATCTTGATGTCACCATCTTGGTGTCGCGGCTGCAAGTCAGGAGCAGCGAAAAATCCCACATCGGCCAAGGTTCCGTTGGCATACAACACGTTATGACGATGTTCATACTGTGGATGATCTTGTGATTTGGCGGCAACATAGGCCAAGATATTTTTGCAAAAGCTGGCACGCTGCGCCCATGCGCGATCCCGTGCATCGCTGTCGGCAAAGACAAGCGTGATGTCGAGATCAGAAAATGGGTCAGGCTGGTTGCGGCCATAGCTGCCACCGAGCCATGCTGCGACGATGGCGGGGTTGCTATTGATCTGCTGTCGTAGGCGGACAATAAAGCGGTCTTGTTCGTACATATCAGCCCGCAAAACAGCCCGTTAGCAACAATCCGAAAACGGCAATCGTCCCCAATGTCGCCCCCGCAAGGATTTGCGATGGTGTGTGTCGTCGCAGATAGAGACGCGCAATACAGACCGAGATCGCCAGTGGTAGCAGCACCGCCAACAGCCCGCGATCAAAGACAAATGCAGCCACCCACGTTGCAGCCGCCACGGAAGTTGCATGGTTGCTGATCTGCCAAACAAGATTGACCGCACCCATGCTAACAAGCGCGATGATGTTGAGCAGCGTTAAATGGTAGAGATAGCGCGGCCCATCGCCAAAGTAGATGATTACAGCGGCGAGAATGGCACAAACACCCGCAATAAAGTAGGGGATGCGCCGCTCCTGTTTTGTCATGTTGATGTCGGTAATGCGTCCCGATTGGAGTAGCCAAACGACAAATAAAATTGGCACAAGCGAGGTGAGAACACCATAAAGTGTCCCCCATGCCAGCCCTTGCCAAAATGAAAGTTGCGACCACGCAACAGCGAATCCAAGCACCGCAAAGATGACTGGCGGGCTGACAACGTGGGTAAATAGGCGTATATTCTTGATGATGCCGACAGAATCGGCCGAATCTAACGGTTTCATAGTCACAATTCCCAGTATAATTTAGCTCCACTGACATTATAATCGTTTTTGAGGGATTATTCATGAGGCGTAGAAAAGATGAATTTGCCGTGATTGGATTGGGACGCTTTGGAAGTAGTCTTGCAATCGCACTTGAACAGGCTGGCCACCACGTTTTAGGAATTGATGAAAACGCTGATATCGTACAGCGATTTTCCAATGTATTAACCCATGTTGTCTCCATCGACGCGACCGATGAGGATGCCCTGCGTGCCGTTGACATAATGTCCTTCAAAACAGTTGTCGTCGCAATCGGGACAGATTTTGAGAGCAGTATTCTTGTGACCGTCGGTCTCAAAAATTTAGGCATCGAAAACGTCTATTGCAAGACGGTATCACGGCGACAAGCTGACATTTTGCGGCGTGTCGGGGCGGATAAGGTCGTGCAACCTGAGGCGGACGCAGGTCGGCGGTTGGCTGAAGAGTTGCTGGCGCCAACCGTGTTGGAGCGGTTTCATCTCGATCCACGCTTTAGCATTGCAGAGCTAACAGTGCCTACATCACTCGAATGTCTTTCATTGATCCAATCAAATATTCGTGCTAAATATGGCATCAGCGTTCTCGTTGTTAAACGCGGCGAACAAGTTATGACCTCACCCGCGCCGGACACAATCTTACTCAAGGGCGACGTTTTAGTTGTGTTGGGCAAAGATGCCGAAATCGAAAGTTTTTCCTCATTAGAATGAATAAATCTATTAAGCAGCGTGTGGATCAGCGTCGTGATCGGACGAGTAAATTGCTGCAACATCACCACGGTGACGAATTTGGGTTGCCAATTGCAGCACGCATTGTGCTGGGATTACTCGGCTTAATCATAATCGGGACGTTACTACTCATGTTACCCGGTGTTGGGAACGTTGAGCGACTCTCGTTTGCCGAAGCCAGTTTCACCGCAACCTCTGCCCTGACCGTCACCGGTCTATCGATCATTACACCTGCCACCGATCTGACCACCATTGGCAAAGTGCTGCTGCTCGCGCTGATCCAAATTGGTGGGGTGGGCTTCATGTTCATTGCGGTTGTGGCGTTGCGTTTGATCGGCCGACGTATCTATATTCGCGATCGTCTCACATTGACCAGTTCGCTTGGACTCGAATCACCCGCTGACATCTTACACCTGCTTAAGCGCGTCTTTATCGTTATCTTAGGGATCGAATTTGGCACGGGGTTGCTGCTCGGTTTTCATTGGATGCGCTACTTTTCTGCGCCAAAAGCGTTTGCCTATGGCATCTTTCACGCTATTTCCGCATTCTGTAATGCAGGATTCGATCTATTTAATGGTGAGTTTGATCAAGATGGAGAGGCGTTTATTGGGATTCCATCGGATGATGTCTCTCTTTTGCTTTTAGGCGGTTTGATCTTGGTGGGTGGGCTAGGCATTCCCGTGTTGGGTGAAATATTCTCAGGTCGCAAACCCCATCACTATTCACTCAACACGCGTGTGACGCTGTTGGTTGTCGTGGCATTGACATTATTTGGCTGGATCGGGTTATTCGCGGCAGAAAATTCTGGCGTTCTGGCTGGCGCACCACTCAATGAGCGACTTGTCCGCACACTCTTTCAGTCGATCTCAAACCGCACTGCTGGTTTTGCAGGGTTGCCACAGTTCGACGCGCTGTCGGCCGCCAGCATTTTGCTGATTATGGCGATGATGTTTGTCGGTTGTGCGCCGGCGTCGATGGGAGGTGGCATCACGACGGGGACATTTTCCGTGTTGCTGATTGCGTTGCGCAGCTATGCGCGCGGTGATGAAAAGGCGCGAATCGGCCGAAGATCACTCGAACCCAATACCGTCCGTCGCGCCGCTGCCATCTTAACTGTCTCACTTGGCTTACTCTTTATCGCAACGTGGCTAATCTTGTTAACCCACCCTCATTTTACACTGGCACAGGCCTTTTTTGAGGTGGTATCTGCATTTGCGACGTGTGGATTATCCGTTGGGGCAACTGGTGGATTGAACTGGTTCGGCCGAATTGTCATCATGGGCATGATGTTCTGGGGACGACTTGGCCCCCTCACGTTGATCATTGCCATCTCACAACGTCGTCGTCGTGCTGCCCATCTTGTCAAATTTCCCGAAGAGCAAATTCTAATTGGGTAGCGATTGCGCAAAAATACAGCGACTCAATTGAGTCGCTGTATGAGGAAGAGGAGGAATGATGAGAATGGTTTGGGACTAGTCGCCGAAGTTCGGTTGCAACATGCCGCCAGCGTGGGACATAGAAGAGCGACTAATAGCGAGGAATGCGGCTGCATCACGTCGATTGCGGACTTGCAGCTTCTTCAAAATGTTATGAACGTGATTTTTAACTGTGCCAGCTTCAACATATAGGCGATCTGCGATATTGCGATTGCTGAGCCCTTCGCCAATCAACTCCAAAACCTCTTGTTCACGAGCGGTCAACTGCTCAAAGCGATGACGATATTGATAGACATGATCGAGCTTTGCGCTGAGAGCCTTCAACTCTTGCAGACGTTCCATTAAACAAGCTGCCATGCGTGTCGAAATACGGGCGCGATCTTCGTATGCTGCGTTGATGTTGCGAACGAGTTCAACATAAGAGTCGTCTTCGTAAATATAGCCACACGCGCCCGCCTCTATAAATGCCAATGCGCCTGCTTCTGAGCGACGCAGACCCATCACCAAAACCTTGATGTTTTGTTGCATGTTTGAGATGGTGCGCACGAGGGCAATCGCATCGTCGCTCGGCAATGCTGATTTCAGGAGAACGACATTAACTTTCTTTAGAGCCTTTGGATTAACAACTAATCGGTCTGATTGCCCAACAATTGAGATAGTACTTTCCCGCTGCAATACGGAAATAGTCTTCTCACTAGAAGTGCTATCACTATCAATCACGTAAGTTTGTATCATTTGCGACATTCTCCTGAGATAAGAATTTTTTGTAACGCCTCAAAAATTCGGGGGAAGCGTTTGTTCGCACACATTTCCCCAAAAGTTAATTGTTGGAGATCAACGCAATGAGATTGCGAACATACGCACAAAATCAAATGCTCAACCCCGAATTTTCAAGAAGTTACAACGTTACCAATACTTAATAGTATTCTCGCATTTTATAGAAAATCCACTATGGGGCGTTTACCCCACCTTTGCGGAAATCTACCCCCATATCAGTTGTATTTGTCGTCATCTATTCTGCGCAGCCGCAATAACTGAAAAATATTATCACCATTCGTGTAAATCAGTTTACATGCTGGAAAATTCAAATATATGCAGATTGGCAAAGCATGTTGTGTGCTGGGTAAGCAGTGACATAGTTTAAGCCACATCTAAGGTGTCAGGGCTATAATTATCTATTGACTGTCTACCACTGTGTTGTATTTGGGTGTATTAACGCCGTTGTCTTCAACGCACGAACCAATAAATTATGTTCAAGAAACTATTTAAGAAAATTATCGGCGATCCCAACGATCGCATTATGTCAGAATTGAAGGATATTGTGCATGAGGTTGAAAAGCTTGAACCACACTATGTGGGGATGAGTGATGATCAACTGCGTGAAGAGACGCTGCGATTGCGGGAGGTTGCGGCCGCAGGCGATGAAGATACGCTTGAGGATATCTTGCCCGAAACCTTTGCACTTGTGCGTGAGGCGTCTAAGCGAACGACGGGTCTACGTCATTACGATGTACAGATTATGGGTGGTGTATTGATGCACCGCGCCAACGTAATCGAGATGCGCACGGGTGAGGGGAAGACGCTTGTTGCAACGGGCCCCCTGTTCCTCAACGCGCTCTTAGGCAAGGGCGTGCATCTTGTTACGGTTAATGATTACCTCGTCAAACGTGACGGTGGCTGGATGGGTAAAATCTTCCACTTCTTGGGGATGAGCGTGGGCTGTATCGGCTCGGCTGGTTTCTCCGCACTGTATGACCCTGAATACGTCAATCCGGGCGCGGAACTTGAGGATGAGCGATTGGTCCATTGGCGACCCGCCTCACGGGCTGAAGCGTATGCGGCCGACATCACCTATGGAACGAGCAGCGAATTTGGTTTTGACTATTTGCGCGACAACATGGTGACGAGCAAAGACAAATTGGTTCAGCGTGAACATTATATGGCCGTGATCGATGAGGTGGATAATATTCTCATTGATGAATCGCGCACGCCGCTGATTATTTCTGGCCCTGCCTCGCGCACAGGCAAGGATTACACACGCTTTTCGCAGATAGTCCGTGGCTTGAAAGAAAACACGGCGCATGAAGATGATGAGCCAGATGGTCATTATGATATTGACCACAAGAGTCGCAGCGTTACATTGACCGAGATGGGTATTGCCGAGATCGAGCGACGAATTGAAGAGATCGACAATGATCGCGGCGATAGCCTCTATGATCCACGCTTCTTCCATTTGACCTACTATCTCGACAATGCGATGAAGGCGCAATACCTGTTCCATCGAGATGTCCAATACATGGTGCGCGAAGGGCAAGTTGTGATCATTGATGAGACGACGGGTCGGCCGATGCCATCCCGCCGCTACTCTGAAGGGTTGCACGAAGCAATTGAGGCAAAAGAGCAGGTTGAAATCCAGCGCGAGACGGTGACAGTCGGAACGATTACGCTACAAAACTACTTCCGCCGTTATGACAAGTTGGGTGGTATGACGGGTACGGCGATGACGGATGCAGAGGAATTTGACCGCATCTACAATATCGGTGTGTTCCCGCTGCCGACAAATGTCCAGTACATCGTTGAAACGGGTGCAATGGGGTTGAAAGAGGAAACCCGTGATAACGATGGCACGAAAGAGATATATTGGACGAAGAACGGTCAGCCTACCTTCTATAAAAGAACGGATCACCCCGATCAGGTTTATGCTTCAGAGCCAGCGAAAGATAATGCGATTGTGGCAGAGATTGAGAAATATCACAATATCGGCCGACCCGTACTCGTTGGTACCACATCGGTTGAGCATAGTGAGCAGATTGGTCAACTCCTAAGAAAGAAGAAAATCCCGCACAACGTTCTCAATGCGAAGATGCACCAATCAGAAGCTGGTGTGGTCGCACAGGCAGGACGACATAAGGCCGTGACCATTTCGACCAATATGGCTGGTCGCGGTACGGATATTTTGCTCGGCGGTAATGCTGAAGGATTGGCAGGAACGGTTCTGGAAGAGGAGCTGTTTGATCGCAACCTAATTATCAGTCTTGCCCAAATTTTGTTGAGCAAAGGAGAGTCAGCTGCCCGTGAGCTGGCTGAACGTAACGCCAAATTGACGCCTGATTTGGTTGATGGATTGTTAGAGATCAAGGCAGAATTTGATGCTGCGAACGCAAGGATTGAAGAGGTACAGCTACCTGTTTTCTTGACGCAGAAGATCGCATCTGAGAACGATCTCGATATTGCTGTTGCACGTCAAATGGTGTCACTTGTGCGGTTGGGCGCACTCGCACAAGCACGCGAGTACCTCGACCAAAATGACGTTGACACCGCGCTCGCGGAAGAGGCCAACCGTCAGCATGAACTCTACAGCAAGTACTATGTCGCCAGCCGCAATGAGGACAAAACGGCCGCATTTATCGCTGAAATGTTGTTTGATAAACATTATCAAGCGCGTGCAGCGGTTATTCGTGCGGTTATGGCCGGTGATTTGAAAGAGGCAGAGCGCGTCGTTGTCGAAGTGCCGGGCATGGATTCGAGCTTGGTGCAGCGTGTCATTCGTATTCAGGATGAGACAAAGAAAGAGCGGGAGACAGTTTGGAATGCGGGTGGATTGCACGTCATTGGTTCCGAGCGACACGAATCACGGCGCGTCGATAACCAGCTGCGTGGTCGTGCGGCGCGGCAGGGTGATCCGGGATCATCGCGCTTTTTCCTTTCGGTCGAAGATGATTTGATGAAGCGTTTTGGTGGAGAGCGATTGCAGAACTTCATGAATCGCTTTGAAATTCCCGATGATATGCCGATTGAGAATCGCGTCATCGACCGCTTAATTGCTAGTTCCCAAGAGCGTTTGGAAGGTTACAACTTCGATATTCGCAAAAACTTGGTCGAGTATGATGATGTAATGTCGAAGCAGCGTGAGGCGGTCTATCGAGATCGGCGCGAGATTTTGCTCAGTGAAGAGGCAAATCTCGATGAGCGCATCGATGGGGCATTTGATGGGGTTGTAAACGAGTTGGCGAACAACTATCTCGACAACTACATGCAATTTATTCGGCAGCAGGTTGAGCATACCGTCACCGAATACAGCACTGATGCGACAGATGAAGTGAACGCACGAGCCGTTCTTGTGCGCTTGCGTAACTTTGTGCCGGGCTTGATGGATGCGGATAAAGACGAACTTGAAGCGTTGAATCCACGTCAACTGATCGAGCGCGTCATGAAATTGGCCGAAGAGAATGAGGCGAAGGGCGCAAACATCTACCAGTTGCTTCAGGCGATGCGTGAGTTTGTACCACTATTGCCGCGTGTGCCAAACGTGGCGGCACAAGTTTCAGGACAGCGGGATCGTCAGGCACGGCGCGAGTCGATTCGGCGTGATTTCCTCAAGCGATTGGAGGAGTTATTTAATGACTTCTTGGCGGAGCATATTGGATCGGCCGAAAAAGAGAGCGTCTGGCGTCAGGCAAATGAGGCAATCAATGAGGCATTTGTACGCTTTAACGTGGAAGGCGCGTCAACTGACCAGTTAAAATCTCAGCAAGAGACATTTAAGGAGCGCGTTGATGATGCGCTGGCTGCAATGTTGCTCGACGGGTTAAAGGCACTCGACGCCGATCAATTGGTCAATGCACTTAGCGGCCACATCAAAAAGCAAGCGGATAATTGGCGTAAGCGCGTCGGTGAAGATGAGTTCCGCAACTTCCAACGATTGCTGTTGCTCAACGCAATCGACCGTGAATGGCGTGACTATCTGACGGCAATGGATGATCTGCGCCGCGAAATTGGCTTAGAGGCATATGCCCAGCGCGATCCGAAAGTGATGTACAAGAAACGCTCGTTTGAGATGTATCAAGCGATGCGCAACAACATCAATGAGTACATTGCCAAAGGGTTCTTTGACCAGATTGCACGCCATGAGCAGTTTATCAAGCAGCAGGAACAACAGGCGCAACAGAATGTCGCTATGACACGTGGGGGTGCAACTGCGACGATGCCAAAGAGCAACGGGGCCGCAGGCGCACCGACCGGTTATACACAAGTTCAGCAGAATGGGGGTGTGGTGATTAAGCGGCAACAGCCGAAAATCGGCCGAAATGATCCCTGCTGGTGTGGTTCTGGCAAAAAGTATAAACAGTGCCACATGAAGTCAGATATGTCTGGACAACCGGCGGCAGGCGCACCCCCAGCAGGCAAACGCCGTAAAGGCACAAAGAAACAACGATAATTGCTGCGTGATTTCGGCCGAAAGGGGAAGTTAGCGACAGCTTGAAAACGAGATAACGCACCCCCGTTCCATACGTGGAACGGGGGTGTTTTTATTTTGGGGAGGTCAAGCTGATCTATTTCAAAGCAGTTTCGGTCATAAACGGATAATCCGTATAGCCGACGCCATCACGTCCATAGAAAGTCTTGGGGTTTGGCTCAGTTAACGGCGCATCGAGTTGCAACCGCTTGGGCAAATCAGGATTTGAGATAAACAGCTTGCCAAATGCTACCGCGTCGGCAATTCCCTGTGCGATCACTTGATTGGCACGTTGTTTGTCATAACCACCGTTGACAATTAGGGGTGCAGTGAATCGCTCACGAATCAGGTGTGTGATTTCGCGCGCTTCGTCGGTCGTTTCGTATAGATGCAGATACGAAAGTCCATACTCGTTGAGCAATGACGCAGCATGGCTAAACAGAGCCGCAGGGTCGCTATCTTGCATATTTGCACTCGGCCGACCGGGAGACAATCGCACGCCAACGCGCCCAGCCCCCCACACATCAACAACCGCCTCCGTCACCTCACGCAAGAACCGTGTGCGATTCTCAATTGATCCGCCATAGCGATCGGTGCGTTGATTGCTGCCGTCGCGTAAAAATTGGTCGATCAGGTAGGCATTTGCGCCATGTATTTCAACGCCATCAAATCCCGCCATCTTTGCACGGCACGCGCCATCGGCATATTGCTGCACAACTTGTGTGACTTCGTCCGTCTCCAATGCACGCGGTGTGACAAATTCCATGCGACCGTTCAGCGTGCGCGCATAGCCTTCGGGTTTGATGGCGGAGGCTGAAACGGGAAGCTGGTTATTGGGTTGGAGATCGGGATGGGAAATTCGGCCGACATGCCACAACTGCATATATATTTTGCCACCCTCTTCATGCACGGCATTTGTGACAAGTTTCCAACCAGCAACCTGCTCGTCGGTGTGGATACCCGGCGTGTAGAGATACCCCTGTCCCTCAGGTGTTACTTGCGTTGCCTCGCTGATGATTAGTCCCGCGCTGGCGCGTTGACGATAGTACGTTGCATTGAGTGCGTGAGGAACGTTGCCCTCTCCCGCCCGTGTGCGCGTCAGCGGAGCCATAATAACGCGGTTATTGAGCGCGACATCACCGATTGTTAATGGGGAAAACAAATCTGGATTGTTCATAAAAATTACCTCGAAAATGTGTCAATGGCTACCAGAGTCGAACGCCCTGTGTCGTCTTTGACGATATCTATTCTTGTTATAGGTTAGTAGATGGGACAGTAAACTTTGAGCTTACGACAAATGTTTAAAACAAACAGAAATACGACATCTTTCTATCGACCGCGATATTTTTCTCGACCAGGGCCGATTCCCGGCACAATCCAAAGGTCATCATCTTCAAGGGGATTAACGGGTAGGGGGGGTTTATCTTCCTCAATTCCAATCAGACGATTTCCGAGATAGATCGCCGTCAAGCCATACATCACTCCGCCAATAACCCAAATGATGATCGCTCCTAAGCTGCTGTCGGCGATTTGAACGTTGCCTAAGTCGATCATCAGTCGTCCATTTGCGCCCGTCACATACCCCCCCACGCGGGATTCTTGTCCAAACAGCATGATTAAACCTGTCAGCTTAATGGGTAAAATGCCGACAAAGGCGTAGAGGATGCGCACGAAGGGAGACATCGGCCGATGTAGATGTGGCAACGCGGCCGCAATGTGCCACCAGTAGAGACAGGCAATTGTTAGGAGAGAAGTGACTTCGAGGATATGCAACCAGCTATTTGCACTGACCGCACGAACCAGGGCTTCATCGTGCCAAAACCAAAAAGTTGTGACGAACGCACCCCAGACCATGGCAGGATTGGTGAGTTGACGCAGACGGTGCTTGTGGTTTTTTAGGGGCTGCAATCGGCCGATAATTCCAATTGGCACGCCACGCCGCAATATTGGATATGGGTTGGCCGCCATCAGAAAAAATGGAATGATTTCAGTTAGAAAAAGTTGTTGAATCGCACGTGCCGTGTAGTATGTCGCAACCAGTTGTTCCAACCGCGAAATTAAAACGAGCGCAGTAAACAGAAGACCGAGATAGAAAAGGCCGTTGCGCGCACGGGGGGCTTGAATGGACGCACGTTGCAGTCCGCGCCGATACCAAACGCCTAATAGGATTAGGCATAGTAAAATGATGCCCCGCCCTAACCAACCCATCAATGAAGTATCCATAAGTCAGATTGTAGAAACTGTTTTCGATAGAGTAAAGCGATTCTATCTGCTTACTAGACGCATCTGACTGTGCGAAAATTAGATTGTGCGTTGTAGCTGCGTGCTAGTATGCAGTGCACAGCCGATTTGAATCGTTTGCATATTGAGGTCAACGACGGTGCGGAGCGGTTGAGCATAACCACCACCGAGTAGGACAACGACGGGTAGTTCGTTGCGCCGACACGCCTCTAGCACATAACGATCACGTTGCGCGAGCGCAGCGGCCGAAACAGCCAGCTTGCCAAGCCTATCTCCCACAAACGGATCTGCCCCCGCAACATAAAAAAGTAGTTCAGGATGAGTAGCCATGGTCTGTTCAAATGCGGTTTGCACGGCTGTCAAATAGTGCGCATCCAGCGTGCCAGTCGGTAAGGCGATATCAAGATCGCTGGCTGCCTTGACAAATGGAAAGTTCGCCGCTGCGTGGATCGAGCAGGTGAAAGCGGCCTTCTCAGCGGCCAAAATAGTCGCTGTACCGTCCCCTTGATGCACATCGCAATCAAAAACGGCGACTCGCTGAATTTTGCCGTCAACGAGGAGTTGTCGCGCCGCACACGCAACGTCATTAAAGACGCAAAAGCCGCTGCCATAGGTGCGATGCGCGTGGTGGGTCCCGCCGCCCAGCACAAAACTAATGCCGTCACTCAGGGCAGTGTGGCCCGCCGCCAACGTGCTGCCGACGATTGCGCGGGCACGATGAAAGACGCTGGGATGGTTAGGCAAGTTGAGGAACCGGATTTCGGCAGGTGTGAAGTTGCAAGCTTGGGTCTTGGCGATATATTCGGCCGAATGTCCCCACAATAACACATCATCCGTGACAGGCTGCCCCGCGATCACATATTGTGGAAAAAACAGGCCAGAATCTAGTACAATCTGCCGCAACCACGCATAGCGCGGCAGAGGATAGCGATGTCCCTGTCGCAACTGAAAGCTGAGATGACCATAGTGAAAGGCTTTGAGCGTGGTTCGCATCTGTAGAAGAATTATAGCGAAGAAAGATTGCAGCGTTGCAAAGAGAAAACGTACTCCCATGATGGGTAAAATGACACCTTTGCATCAGATCACGACGATATCAACATAGGAGATCAATCATGTCACCATTCAAGCAACAGATTTTTGCACAAATGGCGTTAAGTCGAGCGAAGCTATTTTTGCAGCTTTTCGGACTGAACGCTGCGCAGATGGAACAACCGATTGGAGAAGATTGGTCGGCGCGCAAGCTGCTGACACATATCGGCCGATGGGACGCATTTGAGGCATCGCGGCTGCAAGCATTGATTGATGGACGGATTGATGAAACACACAGCGTCGATGTGGATGAAATCAATGCAAAATGGGCAGCCCAAGATGCCGATATAACACTTGATGGAGCGATTGCCATCGTCCAGAAGGAGCGTAATGGCTTTCTCAACGTAATTGCCAGTGCGGATGACGATTTGCTGCGTTCCACCGTCAAGCTGTCTGACGATTTTGAGATTTTTGCGACAAAAGGTATCAATAACAGTATTGAACATGATGATGACCATGCCGCCGACATCAGCGCATGGCGAGAGGCGAATGAGATGAAACGCTGGGGACAGGTAGGCGCACGCTCAGTCATTGTCGCTGCCTTGCGTGCGAGTCGCAATGCCGTTCTGACGACAGCACAGTTGGCATCGAATGTTGCCGTCGAGGAGGGCTGGTCGGCTGAGGGATTGGTCGCACACTTGGCGGGTTGGGATCAGTTTATTCTCGACGCGATTCAAAGTGGCGAAACGGCACACGGATTGGCTGATGCTGACGCGATCAATGCCAAATTTGTTGCAAAGTGGGGGGGCGAGTCTGCTGTCGACTCCTACAAGCAGTTACGGCGACAATTGATAGCTGTTGCTGAATCGGCCGATCTCACCCCAATCGTTGCAAATCCACATGAGCCAGCACGTCAGTTTTCTGTTTACGATTGGCTATCTGGCTATGTCGATCACGATTTGGAACACGCAGATGAGTTATACGGAGAGTGGTTGCGTCAGACACGCACAAAGTGATGAGACAACCTGCCGATTGCAACAAAAAAACGACCCTCGCGGGTCGTTCTTTTATTATCCAGTAGCGAGGGAGGGACTCGAACCCTCACACCCGAAGGTACGCGAGTTTGAGTCGCGCGCGTCTGCCAATTCCGCCACCTCGCCAAACTCTCTTATTAAGAGCGAGGGGAAGTATAAAACATCATGCGCGAGTTGGCAAGATCGAATTTGTGGGGAAAATCTAGGCGTCAACTTCCTGCACAAGAAAACTGCTACAGGAACTTCGTTTCTCTATATGACGCAGATAGAAGTAGCTGACGGCACACTCATCGCCGCTGCCAAGAAAGGTGATTTGGAGGCGTTTAATACGCTCATTTTGCGCTATCAAAAATTGGTCTACAACATTGCACTGCGCATGATGGGGGAAGGGCAATCGGCCGAAGACGCGACCCAAGAAGCATTTATCAAGGCACATAAGGCGATCAAACGTCTGCGTGGCGACAACTTCAAGAGCTGGATTGCCCGCATTGTCACCAATGTCTGTCTTGACGAAATCGACAAACGCAAACGCCGACCGCAAACATCGCTCGATGCGCTGACGAGTGAGAACGAGTCCGCATTTTTTATGCGGGCGATGACCGATATGCCAGAGGCGGCAGCGCAGCGATCAGAGTTGATGCGGTTGGTGGTGCGCTGTTTGGGGAGATTATCGGCCGAATATCGCGCCGCCCTCATCCTTCGTCTACAAGGTTATGATTACAGCGAAATCCAAACCATCATCCGCCAATCACTTGGGACAGTAAAATCCCGCATCAGCCGCGCACGTAAACAAATGCAAAGCTGTCTCGGTAAACGGGAACTTTTGTGATGAACACAAGGTCTATAAAAGTAGATAGTTGCACGTTGCAAGTTGCAGGTACGCATCACGCACCACGCACTACGCACCACGTCTTACACCATGTTTGATTTCCTGCGCCGCAAATCCCCCGCCCTACTGCGTCTAGAACGCATCAACGCCTACATCGACGGCGAGTTGACCCCTGCCGAGCGGTCAACATTTGAGCGCGAGATGGAACAAGATGCGGCGTTGCAAGCAGAAGTGGACGCGCTGCGTGAACTGGACACATTGCTTTCTGAGTTGCCACAAGCTGATGTGCCACGCAATTTCACCCTATCTGCGCCCCGCTCGACCCCTACGCGATTGCCTAGACAACTCACACCCGCGCTTGCGGGTCTTGCGATGATTGTACTGGTTTGCGGATTTATTTTTAATCTGCTGCAAGAGGGGTTCTTGGGAGCACCTGAAGTAGTCGTTGTGACGCAAATTGTAGAGCGAGTCACGGAAGTTGAAGTGCCGGGAGAAGTGATTGTCGAAGAGGTCGTTGTCACGTCAGTTGTCGAGGTGGAAACGGTGGTTGAGGAGGTTGTGGTGACGCAAGTAGTTGAAGTTGCATCGGGCAGCGCGATTAGATTCCCCACTTCGTCCAATCTCTGGCGTGCCTATAGTGATGTGACGACTGAATTTGCCGCTGAGTTGGCAAATCAGGATACCGTTCCGCGTCTCTATCGCGCACAAGAACCATATTTATTGCGCTTTCAAAGTGACGTTTCAGTAGTCGATGGAGGCGCGACCATTGCTGTTGATCTTGTGACGGCGTTCTGGGAGAATGGAGAGGTGATCGATTCGGCCGATCTCGTTTTCACTTACCAAACGTGCCGCGATCTTGAACTGTTTGCAATTGACAACCCTGCAAATGGTTGGGCAACCGCCTGTTCTCCTGACCTATTGATAGATGTTCTCGCCCTCGCCAAATTCAGCGCGCAATTTACGTTTAGCACGCCGCCCTCCGCTGGGCAATTCCAAGCGACCATCGGACAGACTCCCATCATGGCCGAACATATTTGGAGTACAATCGTAACTGAGGCGTTGGCATTTGATGATGTCGCGGAAGGCCGCGAATTTTTACTGTCCACAACGCCATAATATCAGACGATCCCTCGCTTTGGATTATGGCTAACCGCTGTCTCCCTTCTCACTCACAAAAATAATTGTCCAATAAAAAAGCCGAGTTCCACAAACTCGGCTTTCCATGACTTTTCTGTGTGCGTCATTTGTAACGCGCTCGTACTAATCCTGAGCTACAGAGGAGTAATCGGCCGATGCCACAGGTCATTCGGCACAGCAACCCCCTGCATCTTCATATTCTGCACCCGCATTAAATACGCCGCGCCCGACATAATCTGCGTTCCCACCTCAACAACGTTGCGGTTTTCAGGATACTCCAAATAGCTGCCACGCGCCCAGTCGTTAAACGCACCCATCGCAGGACCACACCAAATCTGATAGTCGATCTCGCGTCCTTTCTCGCCCGAGTTTGACCAGCGCGATGAAAGCCCCAAATACCAGCGGAAGATCAATGCCATCTTACGCTTCGGATTGCCTTGCGCCCGTTGCAACTGCTTTGGATCGCGTTCATTGAAAAACGAGACGCAACCCGCCCAAATATCTTCAAGTGATGCGCGAAAAACCGTTTTTTCCAACTTCAAACGCTCGTCGGCGGGAATATCATCAATGCTGTCATAGTTGCGATAAATTTCATACAACTTCCGAGCCCGCACGCCAAACAACGTCCCGCGCTTCAACACCTGCAACTCGACCCCCATTTCAAACATATCGGCCGCTGGAGCCATAATCACGTCTGCCATATCCGCCTGTGCGAGCAGCTTCTTTGTATGGTCAGATGCGCCTGCCTCAATGCACGCCTGATTGACGGAACCTGTCACGATATATGCCGCGCCCATCATAAACGCACCCAACGCCGATTCAGGCGTGCTGATGCCACCCGCCGCGCCGACACGGATTTGTTGCTTGTAGTTGTATTTCGCTTGGATTTCGTCGCGTAGCGCGATCATGGATGGGAGAAGGCAGACGAGCGGCCGATTGTCTGTGTGACCACCCGAATCTGCCTCACAGGTGATGTCGTCCGCCATCGGGACGCGCTGCGCTAGCTCCGCCTGTTGTGGCGTGATAAATCCTTTTGCTACCAACTCATTGAGCATTTTCTCTGGTGCAGGTTCCATAAATTTGGTCGCCACTTCGCGCCGTGAAATTTTGGCGATCACCTTATTGCCGATGACGACTTCGCCGTTTTCATCAAGACTCAATCCCGCCGCACGATAGCGCACGATATGCGGAGTTAAGCGCAAAAATGCTGACGCTTCGACCGTTCGCACGCCATAGGTCAAAAACATCTCGACCGCGCTGCGCTCCAGATTTTCCTCACTGGGGCTGTGAATCAGATTGAAGCAGTAGGGGCCGTTTGGCAACTCAGATTGAATGCGCTCAATCGCGCTTTTGACCCGTGCTGGAACCAATCCCGCCGCGCCAAATGAGCCGAGCAGCCCCGCCTTGCCCATCGCAATCACTAGCTCTTCCGATGCGATTCCGTTCGCCATCGCGCCCGTTTTGTAAGCAAATTCCACGCCATGATCCTCCAAAAATGTTGGATCGCCCAAGCGTTCGAGCGGGACGGCAGGGATGGTGACGGTGTAGCCGTCGGGTGTGCTGATCTCAACGGGTTGGTCGAGGTTGCTGAGGGCAGTTATGAGGTTTTCGGCCGATTCTGTTCTCGTTGCTGTTTTTACCATTTTCTCTTCCCAAATTTTATAAGCGTGGGTCGGTTTTAGGTGGATGCCGATCCAGCAGAATTTCATCTCGACGAATGCGAAGCGTTCGTTCTCGGTTAATGTCAATAATTTCTATTGTAGCGCGTCCAGTAGGAGTTAATCCAAGCAAGAATAATCCATCAGATGACCAGATAAAATGTTCCTGCCACTTTTGTTCTCTCGGATTAAAAAGGGGAACTATTTCACCAGTTGTTGAATCGAACCCAGACAGATAGTTGCTTAAACCATTGTTGCAAATGAAACAAGCGAGAGCCAAATTATCTAACGAATCCTCCCCGCCTAAGCTAAGCGGAAATACGTGCTGCATCTGGAATGTAACGTGTTGATACCATTCATTTTTGTGACAGTATTCGCACAAATAATCAGCACGTTCACGTACTTGCTGTTGTACATGAGAGGGGATTTTTCTTCTTGCCACAATCAATCAGTCGAATGCATGTTTTGGATAAGTAAGTTCAAACGTGTGAAGTAATGGTCAACATCCTCGAATTGATCGAGTTCTCTTTTCTCTTCAGGTGTTAAACCTTCTTCACGTTGCTTAAACAGTAAATCCTCAATACGCTCTTGAACAACTGACGCAGCCCGAAAAACTGGTACACCTTGAACCATTTTGATCTGTACCGCGCCCGTTTGGCTCATAATATCAGGTAGATTAAGCGTCCGCGCCTCATTGCTCTTTGCAAGCCCCGCTGCTGATGGGACATCAATCGTGATCTGTCCACCGCCGCGTCTGATTAATTCTTCTTGAGCCGCCCTGATTGCCTCACGCTGTGTTGCATAAGCGCGTCCTGATTGATCCTTATCGCTTTGCCGCAACCATAGCCCAGATTGCAGCCACACATGCTGTTGATTCGTTGGTGTTGATTGTGCTTGAGTCATGTTTCAATTATAGCATTTGGAAGAACGTATCGGGATTTCAAAATCCCGATACATAGTTCGTAGCGTCTACCGATTCGCAAACCAAACAGCATATAACTTAACCAAATCATACTGTGGCGACTTTTTATCGACCACATCCAAATCGCAGAGTGGTAATATCAATTTACTGTAGCGAAATTTGCAATCAACTAACACACCGTAATGTTCGTCTATTTCATGAATGCCTGTTACTTTGACTGTATCACCTATTTTGACATGACTGCTGTGACTATCCCACTCATTGATCTCGGCACGAAACGGGAAGGACAACTTTTCATTGAAGTGGTTTTCCCATTTCTCAAATACATCCCAACCATAGTCATCGCTGTCACCAACGATGGCGGTAATGTTTTGTCCTTCTTTTTCCAAGTGCGCCCAACGAAACTGATGGGAGATTTCGTTTAATATCTCCTCTCGTTCTTCCAGCGTGTCGCGTGGTTCGGCCGATTCCAACTCGTCCAGCGGATAATAATACTCTGACCATCCGTAACCCCCTTCTTCACAATCAATGATGTACTGTTCGGGAATTGATCGCAACGTAACACCGTCGAGATCAATTAATGCGCTCTCCTTCTCAATCTTTTGGATGCGACCTTGCCAATCACTTATATCAATCCCCGAATCGGGGTCTTTTGCGTCATGCCCAAAGCGAACAGAATCACCTATCTTGAATTTTGACATTTCATCAAACCCTTATCTTGTTTTCTTTTAACTGTTCACTGATTACGGTTCAGTGCATAAGGATCATCGGCCGATCCGCAAGGACGCAGCGCGTTATTTCTCCTTCAACTGCAATCCCAAATCCTTAAAATCAACCACAACTGTCCCATTGTAAATAATATCAACATCTGCAATCGCAAACGGACGCGGCTCTAGCCCGACATCCTTGATCTCCATCCGATAGACGAGTTTACCTTTCTCCGCCATGATCTGCTTGCGCGTGCGGACGATTTGCGGCAGCCCTTGAATCGGCTGGAAACGTGCATCTTCGGTATGAACCTGCATTCCCAAATAGAGCAGATAGAACTGGAGCAACTGCCCACACCCTTCCGCGACCAGCGACCCCGCCATCACCTCATCATCCTTGAAATGGCACGGGAAGAACCAATCATCTGGTTCAAGGTCGATTTCGGAGATGATCAGGCCAAGACCCCATGCACCCCCTTGTGGGTCGATTTCCGCGATCCCGTCGATCATCATCATCTCTTCAAGCGGCAGATGCAGCGACGGGTTTTTGCCGTTCTGCTCATAATCTGCGCCAAAGACGCTGGCGATGTTACCAGCGGTCAATTCGAGCAGTTCAGCGCGGCTAAATTGGTTGCGATTGCAGGTGAGCGGCGGGGCAAAATAGCGTTTTGGCGTGTTGCGTTTGGCTTCAAGCTCTTTTTGCGTGTGGATGATGCCCTTACCGCCCGCCAGCTCTTCATCGCTGAAAAAGCCAGCACAGCCGTTGCGCATTTTCAACACCATTTTGTCGCCAACAAAGCAGTTGTATTCAAAGAAGAAGATCAGCGCGCCCCCGTTGCGGGCGAACGAATTGATCTTGATGTCGTAGCGCAGCGTATGACCTTCCATCGGCATATCGTCCAAGAATGTGAGCGTGCAGTCGAGAAGTCGATAGACACGCTCCCCCTTATTTTGGAAGTCAATGCCCATATAGCTGATCAGCAATAGGTCACATTGCCCTGACTCAACAGAGACAGCCCACGGGATTTGCCCGTCGGTGCTATACCATGCGTCAAACGGAATGTCATACTCCGTTGTCATCGTGGATGGCTTGTACTCATGTACTTTCGCATCCAGCTTTGTGACGCGATCCACCAATAAATAGGGCGGCATCGGCAAGCGTACACGGCGACCATAGGTGTCGATAACGGCGTACTCTTCGCCAAACATGGGGACGATGCTGCCGCTGGCGTACTGTTCTAAATCGGCGCGATCCCAGATGACTTGGTCGGGGGTGGTGTAGTTATTCGGCCGATTCGGGTCTTGCGGCGGAATCTCCCGCGACAACGCTTTTTCTTCACGAACAACACGCTCTTCACGAGTAACTTCGCCATCAACGACCTTTCCGCGAATCAACGCGCCCATCCGCTCTATCCCGACACTGCGCTCCCGCAAAAACTGCTCATGTACCCGATTCGCCGCCGCATTGTTTGCCGCGATTGCCTCAAGCTGATCGAGAAGAAAGTTGCTGGTTGCTAGTTGCTGGTCGTTAGTGTGTTGCGCTGGTTCAGTGTGATAGCCATTGCTGTGACCATTTGAAGATTGGATTGCGGATTCGATTTTCGTTGGCATGATTTCGATTGGTTGCGGCAATTTTGGCAACGTGACGGGCGGCAATGGAAGCGGTGTCCGCACCGGGATGATAGTAGCAGGTTCAGAAACAGCGACAGCCTTCAGCTTGATGTTCTGGAAATTGGCACGATTTTCAGGCGTAAGAATTGCCTCGCGGATAGGCGTGTTGAGCAGGGAAACGGTGCGGATGAGCGATTTCGCCTTTGTTTTAGTCGCGGGGAGGGGGGCGTAGAGGGATGAGAGATCGGCCGAAACCCCATGACTCACCAACTGTGCCAACGCCAACACCAACCCTGTTCTATCATCTTTGCTGCGACGATTCACGCCAACCGCAAGAAATTCCTGACCCTGTAAAATGTCTCGAATCCACCATGTACACGCGCTGCGTGGTCCCAATTCGACAAAAATCCGTGAGCCATCATCGTGTGCGGCTTGCACAAGCGCAGGGAAATTGACCTGCTGCGTCGTCACATCGGTGATGCGTTTTGCAGCACTCTGCGTCGTCAAATCACGCTGTGCGCCATGTTCGTCAAAGTACAATCTGATCTCTGGTTGTTCACTGATCGCCATTTGGTTGATGGCAAACAGCGCGTCGTACTCTATCTCAGCGGGTGGGCAGTGAATGACATGATTGTAGGGCGATTGCACAGAATCACAGCCAAGTTCGGCGATGATTGCCTTGCAAGCTGTCGGTTCACCGCCAATGACGACTTCATTTTCTGTGTTGATATGCGTCAGAAAAACGCGATCTGAGTCGGCGATGGCCGTGCGAACCTGCTCCGCATTCGCCTTGAGCATAAAGATGCTCCAGATCGGCTCTTTTGTGTCGGCCGGTAAATCCCAGTATTCACGCACGGCTTCCAGCGCACCCGACAAACGCCGTTTAAAAATAGGGGATGCTTGTAATCTATCACTCGCGTTGTCTGCAACTGACCAGATGCCTGTCGAATAGAGCATCGTCAAAACGCCCAAGCTATAGCCTAATGCTGCCTTTGGCTGAATCCCAAACTTATCGCGCACCACCTTTGTGATCAACGTTGAATAGGTCGCGCCCGTTTGCAGCATGGTGATCGCATCTTCCATCAGTTGCAGCATGTAGAGCGCGTGCTGCATGTCGTTCCAGCTCTCCATGCTGCGTGGGTAGAGACGCTCCGTGCCGACAAGTTCGGCCGATTTCTCCACCACCTCCGCAAACTCCGCATGTAGCTCTGGAAACAGTTGGAACAGATTGCGCCCAAGCCCTGCATACGCACTAAACGCACCCGGATAGACAAAGGTCACATCGCCGCGCAATGGCTTTGGCGTAAAGTAGCTGCCGTTGGGCGTTTTCCAAACTGTATTGGTGGCAAATGCGTGTGGCAAACCCGCTTTGGCACGTTTGATTTCGCGTAGTATATCGGCCGAATTCTCGCCCACTAATCCGACCGTATACGCGCCACTCGACCGCTCGAATGCAGCAAAATTGCGACTGGCAATTGATGTGATCGTACCATTTTCAGCAAATGCGTCTTCTAAGCGAGCCAATTGTGCTTGCAAGCCAGCCTCACTCTCCGCACGCAACGGAAATAGCTGAATGCCTGCGCCTGTCAATAATGGATTGTCCGACGTGTGAGGCGCGGTAGCTCGACTGTCTGACATGAGAATATGCACAAACGCCCCATCCGAGCCCATTCCGTTGACCGCCGCAATGCGCTGCGTTTTTCCGCTTTCCAACAGCCACGGTTGAGCATACGGCGCAACGTAAAATGGTGAATCTTTGAACGCTGAAAACTGTTTGGGCTTATGCCAATTAGGTACAGGTGGAATGTAGCGATGATGTAGTGCGTGAGCCGTCTTGATTAGACTTGCAACCCCTGATGCGGCAAATGTATGCCCGTAATTCGCCTTCACGCTACCAATCGCGGTCGTTGGCTTTTCAGATTTCCCATACACTTGCGTCAATCCTGCCACTTCCGCCGCATCCTCCGCCGCAAATCCGCTCCCATGCACTTCCAAATATCCAACATCCGTTGGCGCGATCCCCTTCTCTGCAAATGCCGACTGACAGCTTTCAACCACCCCATCGGCAGCCGTCTTCCCATCCGTTCCTGCAACGATGCTCACCGCGTCAATCGTCGCATAGACGCGATCATCGGCCGCATCTGTCTCTCGTTTTAGCACGATGCAGCCCGCCCCTTCACCAACCTGCCAGCCGCTCGCCTTTGCGTCGAAGCTCAGCGTCGCCGCGCCATCGTTGACGGGATTCTGCTGATTTCGCAGTAAAACATTTTCTAGCCCGCCTGCAAAATCGACTGCCCCAACGACAACCGCATCGACTTCGCCCGCCGCCAAAAATGTTTGGGCGACTTCGAGTGCTTTGAAGGTGGCGTTTTCTTCGGCCGATAATGTAAAACTCGGCCCCGAAAAATCCCATAATGCCGAAATGCGACTCGCCATGATGTTGCCGATAAAGCTGACGTACTGATTGATCTGCGCGGGTTCGTGCATCGCTTGCTTGGCAATCGCCTCAAGCTGCATCTCCTGTTCTGCTGTGAGATCAATTCCGCTCTGTGCCAAGCTCTCGCGGATTTGCCACGTCAAATCGACGCGCCCTCGAAAGCGATGCAACGCCAACTCCGCGCTCATCCCGATAATCACTGCGACGTTTGACCCTTCCGCAATGCCTGCATCCTTTAACGCCCGATCTGCCACCTTCAAAATCAAAAGCTGCTGCGGAATCGGCGTGTCGTTGTTCGCGGGGATTTTGTAATGGAAAAAGTCCATGTCAAAATCGGTGATGTATGCGCCATCGGGGGCAGTGCCGTCTGCAAAACCGTGTTCACGCAAAATAGCAGGTTCGTTTTCGATGCCTTGCCAGCGACCTTTTGGGATAGGTCTGAAATCTTGTTCGTTGTTGTGGATTTTTCGGCCGAAAGCCGCCAATCCGTCCGCACTTCCGAAGAACGCGTCCATGCCGACGATTGCCATCTTTTGCGATTGCGTGGTGCGTGGTGCGTGGTGCGTGGTGCGTGGTGCAGTTTGTTCGAGGATAAGATGGGCGTTTGTGCCGCCGAAGCCAAATGCGCTCACGGCAGCGCGATCTACCTCATTTTTGCGCGGCCACTTGATTGTCTGTTGTACGATTTGCTCTGAGCCGACCGTTCCCTCTTTGCTCTCTAACGGTTCTGTCAAATTGATCGTCGCGGGAATCTGATTTTGGGCCATGCCCAAAATAACCTTTGTCATCCCCGCCATGCCTGCCGCCGTCAACAAATGCCCAAAGTTCGATTTTGCCGATCCAATCAGCGGCATTTCATCGCTGTATTTGCCATAAAATGCTTCCATCGAATTGAGTTCAGTAATGTCGCCAACGGGCGTTCCCGTCGCGTGGCACTCGACATAATCGATTTGCGCTGGATTCAGGTCTGCCTCCGCATAGGCACGTTCAAACGCCAACACCTGCCCCTTCGGATTGGGTTGCAACAAGAATTTGCCCTTGCCGTCATTTGATAGACCCACACCGCTGATCACGGCATAAATTTTGTCGCCATCGCGCACTGCGTCGCTGTGCCGTTTCAGCACGAACATCCCTGCGCCCTCTCCCGCATACAGGCCACCCGACCCCTGATTGAGCGGCTGACTCCCCGCTTCACCCTCTGGATAAGCACGGAAAATCGAGAATCCCATGTTGATGAAAAAGGGATCTGCGCGACTGACAGCCCCCGCCAGCATCAAATCAGCCTTGCCCGAAAGCAGATATTGACTAGCCAACTTTACCGCATACAACGAAGATGCACACGCTGCATCGAGCGCGAAATTTGTCCCGCCCAGTCCCAACGCCTCCGCCACAAACGTCGCTGGATAACCCGCAACTTTCAAATTGTCGGGATCAACTTCTTGCGAGTCAAGCGCGACCAGCGGCAGTTCGTTGCCGTCCAGAAGTTCCTCAAATGCCCCTTCCAACGCATTACGATAGATCGACTCAAACAGCCCATGAGATTTCTGCGTTGGAAACGAAAGATTACCCAGTACGATCCCACAGCGTTCTAGTTCGGGGGTTGGCGTTGCGTATTCCGTATTGCGTATTCCGTAATCGTGTAATGCTTCAGCGGCGACGTACAGCGGCCATTGGAAGAGTTTGTCTAAGTTGCGGATTTTTTCGGCCGATACCCGAAACCCCTCCCCATCAAACTCGAAATCCCGAATGTAGCCGCCGTTCAGACAGTAATACTTGTCCTGAACGCCCTTATTTTCCGCAAAGAAAATATCTGCATCTACGCCCATTTGAGCGGCGGTTGCAGCCGAACGCGAATCTTTCTGCTCAAGCAGATTTTGCCAATATTCTTGAGGTGTCGCGGCATCAGGAAATAAACAGGAGAGGCCGACAATTGCAATTTTTTCCATCTATTTTGAATTGATTCTGCGGTTGAAACCGCAGGCTAAGTAGTAAATAAAGCCTGCTTAAGCAGGCTTTATAATCTTGTCAGCAGCTTTCAGGCTGCGGTTGGTTTAGGAATAAACAACTCACGTAACGCCTTGCTAATCGTCACCGTCGCACCTTTAACGTGCGAGTAAACAAGCCCGTTTTCGTCGTGCGCGATCAGGTCACAGATCAGCTTGCTTTCGCTGCTGCCCGTGACGAGCATTGTCGTGTAGGCGGTCGTGTCAAACGGAACGGGACGATATTGCACACCATGCTTCGTCATCAATGGCAAACTCCCCGCTTCGTCGTGATAGTGCCACACCCAAATCACCATGCTCTGATACTGACCATCAGCGATAAACGGGTTGAAGTTTTGTACGCGGAATTGACCTTGATTTTCGGTCGAAACCGCCGCTAAATTACATTTCATCGTCATCCGCTCAGGCGTAACGTTCAACACTTTCTGCACACCCTGAAATGCTGGCCCATGAAAGACCGCGCTGCCATAGAGGTCACTGCCCTCAAACGTCGTCCCTTCTGCCAGATCGAAATCCTCAAAAATGGGAACATCGGGTAACGTATGCAGCAGCGTAATTTCAGCCCGATAGTGAAAACGTGGTTTGCCCTCTGGCGTTTCGCTACGAATCATCGCTTTGATGCGGATAGAATCGGCCGATTTCTCCACCTCTTCCAACTCCAACACACAATCCCGATTCTCCAAGCCAGGCTCAAACACAATCCCCTTCAACACCTGATAGTTGTCACATGCAAAGAGGCTGTAGCCCGGATAGAGCTGTTCACACCCGTTTGCCATCCAAGTGATCGCGCAGACCGTCGGCAAAACGGGGTTGCCCCCGATCACATGGTCATGCAGAAATGGGTTCGCATCGAGCCGCAAGTGGCGATGAATGCGATGTTTACGCAGCGTCAAATCGCTGATCGGCTCAACAGGATTTAACTCCCCACCAATCACCGTCTGCGACACCCCTTCATTCAACTCATTCGCCAAAATCCACGCGCCAACTTCAATTGGAATCACAGGCACATTGCGCTCGGCAAACAGCTTTTTGAGGACGGGTGTCACCATCCCGCCATCCCACGGCCCCCAGTTGATCGCCACCGTATGACAGTTTGGATGATTGGCATTTGCCCAATGTGCAAACTTGTTCAGAATATCGTTGGCGATTGCATAATCTGCCTGCCCCGCATTTCCGAAGAAGCCAGCGGCCGATGAAAACAGCACCAAATGACGCAACTGCTCCATTGGAACCGCTGCCAACAGCGCGTTCAGCCCCTTTACCTTGGTGTTGTAAACGCTATCAAAATCCCACTCTGTTTTCTTCTCAATCAGCTTGTCAGACAGAACGCCCGCGCCGTGAATCATGCCCGTGATCTGTCCGAGTCGCTGTTGCGCTGCACTTAACTCGCGCTGCATCGCCATTGCATCGGTCACATCGACGCTCAGATACTCTGCGGCCGAACCAACCTCATGCAATGCCGCCAGCGTTCCCGCAATCTCGCGCTGTGACTGAATGCGTTTCACCAGCTTGTTGACCGCCATTGGAGTCGGTTTTTCACCTTGCGCGATGATGTGCTGCATCGTCAATCGTTTGAGTTCCGCCTCATCTGTATAGTCACCCAACCAGCTATCATCGACCGCATCCATTGCGGAACGTCCTAACAACACAAACTTACATTGATACTGTTTTGCCAGATAGAGGACGCAATCGGCCGTAATTCCCTTCGCGCCCCCACTAACCACAAACACAGAATCCCGCGTAATCTCAGCACTCGGCGTAAACGAGCCCAACGCAACCTCATCCGTCGTCAACGTGACGCGCCCATAATTCCCGTAACCAACCTCACTGATCAGCTTGTTGGGATCGAATAGTTCAGCAAGCACGTAACTTGCAACATCCGCACCACTAATCGCAGGATGTAAATCCACAGCGCGACAATAAACGGTCGGCCATTCCAGTCGCAGGGTCTTGGTCAGCCCAAACAAACCCCCATGAATCGGATTAAAATCAGCCTCATCCAACCCCAGCGACCCGTCCATCCGCGTCACTGTCACGAATGCGGGGCGCGTCTCATTCGCTGCTTCGATCAGCTTGCCCTTCAAATGTTTTGCAACAAAAAAGAGTTGTTTTAGTCGCGTCTCTGCATCTCCTTCATCGACATGCACAAACGCATTGACTTTTACAAATCGGCCGATTTGTCGCTCAATCTCACTTTCATCGAATGTCGCCCCTAATGGCAACATCTCGACATTCCAACCCCTAGCAACTAGCGCACTCGCCACCAGCCGTCCGATTTCCCCCTCTGTTACTAAACAAACATATCCCGTTGGTTGTGCGATCTCCATGAAATCTGCCATCGGCAGCGTTTCCAAGCGCACAACTTGGCGGGTGATAGCGTGGTTTGTTGGCGCAGGCACACTATCGGCAACATAATTTTGCGCGGCTCCTGCTACAGCCGCGTCAGCTTTTGGGGAGGGAGAAGTGGTGAGTGGTGCGTGGTGAGTGGCGAGTGCAAGATGATCGACGATCTCTTGTAGCGTCCTTAGCTCGGATAGTTCACTCGGATCAACGGATGGTAGTTCAGGATGTTGTTCCTGCATCGCACCAAGAATCTCGACGCGCTTGATGGAGTCGATGCCTAAGTCGGATTCCATGTCCATACTTAACTCAAGCATTTCGGCGGGATAGCCCGTTTTCTCACTGACGATTTCAAGCATTGCATCAGCCAATCCACTCGCATCTACTTGTGGTGTGGCCTGTGTTTCGGGAATTGGATTTGCCGAGACTTGCGCTTGTGGAGATGCTGGTACGGAGCCATTGACATGCCCGTTAGAAGAGGGCGCAACAGCACCAGCCGCGCTGCTCAGATGGTCAACGATCTCTTCAAGCGTGCGCAGTTCAGAAAGCTCACTTGGGTCAACGGAAGGCAGCTCAGGATGTTGCTCCTGCATCGCGCCGAGAATCTCAACACGCTTGATGGAGTCAATCCCCAAGTCCGATTCCATATCCATGCCCAGCTCAAGCATTTCGGCCGGATACCCCGTTTTCTCACTCACGATTTCAAGCATGGCGTCAGCTAACCCACTCATATCCACTTGTGGCGCGGCCTGTGTTTCGGGAAATCCATTTCCCGAAACTTGCGCTTGTGGAGATGCTGGTGCAGAGCCATTTACATGCCCGTTAGAAGAGGGCGCAACAGCACCCGCCGCACTGCTCAAATGGTTAACGATTTCCTCAAGCGTGCGCAGTTCAGAAAGTTCGCTTGGATCAACAGAAGGCAATTCAGGATGTTGCTCCTGCATTGCGCCGAGAATCTCAACGCGCTTGATGGAGTCGATGCCCAAGTCCGATTCCATGTCCATGCTCAACTCAAGCATTTCGGCAGGATAGCCCGTCTTCTCGCTGACAATTTCAAGCATCGCATCAGCCAATCCGCTCACATCAGCCTGTGGTGCGGCCTGTGTTTCGGGAATTGGATTTCCCGAAACTTGCGCTTGTGGAGATGCTGGTATGGAGCCATTGACATGCCCGTTAGAAGAGGGCGCAACAGCACCCGCCGCACTGCTCAGATGGTCAACAATCTCTTCAAGCGTGCGCAGTTCAGAAAGTTCGCTTGGATCAACAGAGGGTAATTCAGGATGTTGCTCCTGCATTGCGCCGAGAATCTCGACGCGCTTGATGGAGTCGATGCCCAAGTCCGATTCCATGTCCATGCTCAACTCAAGCATTTCGGCAGGATACCCTGTTTTTTCGCTGACGATCTCAAGCATTGCGTCGGCCAAACCGCTCACGTCAACTTGTGATGTAGTATCTGTTTCGGCAACTATTGGCACAGGCGGCGCAACTTTTGGTAGTTCAGCAACATGCGTTGGCGCGGGAGAGGGTGTTTTTACCTCGCGCTGCACGACAGGGGCAGGGACAGGTTTCGGCACCGCTTGCGCCACTCTGTTTTGTGGCTTGGGTGTTTGTACGACTTTCTGCACAGACGGTGACGTAACTTTCGCCGCAACGCCATTCTGTGATTTCGCAACAGGCTGTTCAGTGCTGGTAGTCCCAGTGGTTGCTGCCTGTTGACCGCCTCCCGCTGACTGTCCACTAAGCAATGCGAACACTTGCGCGGAGTATGATCCTTGTGTTTCTAAGAATGCTTCATGCACGCGCAATGTATCGGCTTGATGCTGATGCAGTAGTGCGAGGCTTCTTTCCAGTTGAGTTTCTGACATAGTGCGTTTGACCGCGGATGGCTGTGTCCGCGTCGGTTTGCTAACGGCTGCAATAGGGGCAGCAGGTTGTTTCTTCGATTCCACTTTCTTTGGCACAATAGGTTTTGCTATCGCTGGCGCGGCTTTTGTGATGGGTTTTTGTGGAGTAGATAGCTTTGCATTGCCATTCACAAGTTGCGCGGAGACCTTTGGCATCGTTGGCGCTGGGCTTATTTTCTGCGAAACCGTCGTGCTGTGGCCATTTGAATTGGCAACTGGCGCCACCTTCTTCATCGGTTGAGCGACAGAAGCTACACTTTGTTTGATTGTAAAGCCATCGCTCAAGGCATTTTGATAAGCCGCCTCTGTCTTTGGACTGACGTAGTTATTGCCTGAAAGTTGAACATTGATGGGGCTTGGTTTGGTGGCGGGAGGTGTATGGTCACGCTGGTGTGGGTCGAGCGCGTCGAGCGGCACGCCCAACACGGCGAGTCGCGTGTACGCTTCTCGCAACTGCAGATCGCTATCTTTGTCGCGGCTGGCATTAAGCGCAATCGCAACGTGTGGACGGTCACCCAGAATATCTTCGACCAAACTTGTCAACACGCGACGAGGGCCGATTTCGACAAAAATTGAGCCGCCCGCTGCATAGATGTTTTCGATTTCTTGTGCGAAGAGAACTGGTTGCAAAACATGTTCTTTTAGCGACCACTTGATTTTTTGCGGGTCGGTGCTGTGTGCATTGCCTGTCGAGTTGGAATAGACGGCAATTGACGGCGCATTGAACTCAACCTGATCGATTGCGCGTGCGAACGGTTTCTGTGCATGACCGACAAATTCGGTGTGGAAGGCAGCCGAAACAGAGAGCGGCGTAACCTTATACCCTTTGCCATCTAGGACGCGCTCCGCATTGGCGATGGCCGTCTTTGAACCCGCCAACACGACTTGTGTGTGCGAGTTATGATTGGCGATGGTGACATTGAGCGGGATGTCGCTCTTTAACTGACGAATATCGCCCTTTACAGCGAGCATTGTACCAGCATCAAAGGATGGTTTGTTTGGCGCAGCCATGGCACGGCCGCGTTCGTTGATGAGATAAAAGTAGTCATCATCATTGAACACGCCAGCAGCCCACAGTGCAGTTAACTCACCAAAGCTGTGACCCGCGGCAAAGTTGGCTTTGAAGCCAGCATTTTGCAGGAGTTTATAGAAGCCGTAGCTGAGTGTGCCGATGGCGGGTTGAGCATGTTGCGTGTTGCGTAGTGCGTGGGTCTGCGCCTTGCGGGTTTCTTCGTCAAAGGCGGGAATAGGGTAGACTGTTCTGGAGAGGGGCTCCTGTTTGCGTTCAGTATCAATTCGGCCGAAACCCTCCCTTACAACCCCAAAATTCATCGCTACCGTCTTACCCATGTTCACATACTGTGAACCCTGACCGGGAAACAGCGCAACTACTTTGCCTGTAGTGTTCATCCCCTCTTGACGATAGAAAATCCCCTTTGGATGATCCCAATTTTCGGCGTTCGGATTCTTTTCAAGCAGCTTGATAATCGTTTGCAAATGGGCGGTTGCTGTTTCCGCGTTCTCTGCCACAAATCCGACTCGCGCTTCATTCTGCGCTGGTTGCGAAAATGGCAGCGCGGCAAACGCCTTTTCAGCATCTTTCTGCAATGCTGCAACCTGCAACTTGCAACCTGCAACCACTGCCTGCACATCTTTGCCTGCAATTAATACACTCTTTGCAACGCTGTGCATCCGATAACTTCCCGCATGGTCGTTTGTGCCGTTGGGCGTGTACTCTTCCAAGACAAAATGGAAATTTGTGCCACCAAAGCCAAATGCGCTGACAGCTGCACGACGCGGTGTGTCGGTCGGCTTGATCCATGGGCGTGATTCCGTGTTCAAATAGAAAGGCGTATTCTCAATGTCGAGTTTAGGATGCGGCTGATCTATCTTAATAGAAGGGGGCAAAATTTTGTGATGCAGAGCGAGTGCTATTTTGATCAAGCTTGCCGCTCCTGCCGCTGCCTTCGTATGCCCGATTTGTGACTTGACACTGCCTAAACCGATATATTGGCGTTCAGGATTGTTGTGAATGAAAACTTCGTTTAATCCTGCAAATTCGGTTGGGTCACCTGCGGGTGTTCCCGTGCCGTGTGCTTCAACGATATTGATTGTGGCAGGATCAACGCCTGCATCTTCGTAGGCACGCACAACCGCTTTGGCTTGTCCGCTAGAACGCGGGGCATAAATGCTCTTGTAACGACCATCGCTGGAGGAGCCGATTCCCTTGATGACGGCATAGATTTGATCGCCGTCGCGCTCCGCGTCAGAGAGACGGCGCATCATCATCATGCCGACCCCTTCGCCGATCATCATGCCGTCGGACTCTGCGTCAAACGGCCGAATGTGATTTTTCTTGGAGAAGGCGGGCGTTTTGCTAAAGCTCATGTAGGCAAAGATCGAATTGTCACAATCGACACCCCCCGTCAACATCGCGTCGGTGCGCCCGTCGACAAGTTCACCAATCGCCATTCGCACCGCCGCTAGCGAAGCCGCACATGCCGCGTCAACAACACAATTTGTGCCGCCAAAATCGAAGCGGTTTGCTACACGCCCTGAAATGACGTTTGCCAGTAGTCCGGGAAAAGAGTTTTCTTCCCATGGAATGTAGGCAAGTTTGATCTTTTCGATGATTTTGGCGCGGTCTGACTCACCAACGCCGCTGCTCTCTAAAACGCGATCCCAAATCGGATATTGCAAGCGTGAGGCAAGTGGCACGATTAGCTTTTGTCCACCCGCAACGCCAAGAATGCAGCCTGTCCGATTGCGCATCTCCGCATCCATATCGGTGTAGCCAGCGTCGGCCAACGTCTGTTTTGCAACAACCAATGAAAGAAGTTGCCCCGCATCCGTCACTTCGAGGATGTTTGGCGGTAGACCAAACTCCATCGGGTTGAAATCAATGTCAGGTAGAAAGCCACCTTTCTTGCAGTAAGTTTTGTCTGGGGCAGCAGGGTCAGGATCGTAATAATCATCAATGTTCCAACGTGATGGCGGAACTTCTGTGATGCAATCTATTTCGTGAACGATGTTATCCCAATATTCAGACAGATTTTTTGATTGTGGAAAAATCGCACCCATGCCGACGATGGCAATAGGATTTTTGCTTAATGCACTCTTTAAGTCGTTTGACATTCCTTTCTCCCAATTTTCCAAGTGTGCGCGGAAGCTCACAACGGTAGTGATAAACCCTATGTGTGTGGAAAGTGACGTTGATCTAGCAGATGTTTAATGTCGGCTAAAGAACCGAGAAGGTGTGAATAGATTTATAAGTGTAGCTGGCTGATGGGTTGGTGCAAATGGGGTGGTGAAATCCCCAAAAACAAAAAGCGAACTCGTATTGGTTCGCCATTCTGTTTATGAATCGTTCTTAAAACGAAGATGAGACGGGATTTGAAACCCCTAAGCTTATCGCACGCAATAGCTGCGTCGATTGTCAGCGGCTAAACTGCTTTGACAGCAGTCCGCAAACAACGGGTGCAAACGTACTTCTTGATGGCGACGCCACCTTCATAGAAGGTTGCCCGTTGAATGTTTGGCTTAAAACGCCGTTTCGTCTTTTTCTGCGAGAAGCTCACATTGTTTCCAGTTAGCGGTTTCTTGCCGCACATTTCACATTTTGCCATTTCATCACCTAGCGCAACAACTTTAAGCAGTCAGTGTTCTGCTGAAAAGCTATCTATTTGAATTCTGAATATTCGGGGAAGCCGAACCAATTTATACAAACTAAAAGCGACCTCTAGGCCGCTAGGAACGACAATTATAGAGCTTTTCTAGGGCATCCGCAAGGGTCTTTAAGGGATTTTCTTACGACATATCCTACAAGGAGAGCGTAAATCGGCCGAAAATCCCCCCGCTTGAGGCAAAATTCATGCGAGCCTCCTGTTATCGGCAAATTTGATTCGCTAGACTTACGATTAGGTGCATTGCTGGCTGGGTTGGCCCAACAAGTGAGCACAATGGCGGTTATTAGAAATGGGAGTAATGTTAATGTGCGGGCGCCTCTATTCAGCATTGGTAGATCGAACACTTTTTTTGGTAACGGTAATTGTTTTGTCATTGAGCGGTTGTGTGGGAAAGAGTTCCGCCGCAGAATTGGTTGGTGATGGACAGCGTGATTTATCCCCACCCATAATGGTAGAGACCATTACAACACCCGTCATTGAAGTTGCAAATGCAGTAGGCGTCAGCGGCGCAGAAATTGGGATTTTTGGAACGGGATTTGGCGCAGCACAGGGGACGGTTTCTATTTTGGGCGCGTCGGCCGAAGTTGTCTTGTGGACGGATGGATTTGTGAAAGCGATTGTGCCAGAAGTGGCAGATGGCGTGGGCGTGTTAGCGTTGCAATCGGCCGAAAATGCCACAACCTCTTCTCCATTTACTGTCTACACCATCGATCCGAGTTTTCTTCAACCCCCGAACATTACATTTGAGAATATCGCGGCTGGGCGCACCGTCTATACGCACAATGTCGAATCCTCTTTTTGTTATCAACAGCCAGAAAACAACAGTGCCGCCCCGAGCGAATTTTTGACCGACTATCGTTGTGGCAGCAATGGGTTGACACGCACTGGCTCGGCGCAATTTACGGCCGATTCAGCTATGGGCGAGGTGGCAATTGTGGCTGTTGAGTTGGGGCAGGAGCTGGTTGGTGACTACTTTTTTAGTTACTTTGTCAACGGCAACTGGTATCCACGCCCCAATTCAGGGACCTTTCCAGAAAGTAATCCGCGCAACTATTTGCTCGAAGTTTCGGCCGATTCAACCAACGGCAGCGACGGCACGTGGCAAACCCTCCTGACAGTTGTCGACAATGACCGCAGCCAACGTACACACAAGCTGACGGTTCCTGCGGGTGGCTATAATTGGATGCGGATGTACGTCACAGATAGTAACGCTGATGCAACAGGGGAGGTTGGCAACGATTTTGGGCTGCGCGAAATCCGCCTCTTCGCCGTAAATGGCGATGGAAGCCTGCCCGACTCGTTTGTTATCTATGGAGACTCCTTAACCTCTTCCAACTTTGAGACTATCGGCGCAACAGGATTTGCGGCGGTTGTCAAGAGATTGCGTCAAACTGATCATGACATGCCGTTAACGACGTATGGTTTGGTTGGTCAAAATTCAACTGGTCTGATGGATCAAGCGGAGATCGACTACGATATCTATGATGCACTGGCGCAAGATGAGATGCAGGTGAATGCACGCTTTTGGGGGATCGCGCTTGGCACAAATGATGCGGGCGATCCAGCGTCTGCAATTGGTGTCGCGGGTGCAAATGTCACAGAATTTGGCAATCGACTCGATGCGGCTGTTGCTGATTTGATTGCGCTGGGTCGCGTGCCGATTGTTGCGCGGATTCCAGATACGGATGAGTCGCGTGGGGGTTTTGGGTCGCTGGAAACCAAGCGCAAAATTCTGGCTGACATTGATGCCGTGACGGCGAAATACCGCCTAATTCCGGGCCCTGATCTCTATACGGCGTTTCGTTACAACATTGAAGAAGAGGGGAGCAGTTTTTTTGGAAATGACGGAACCCATCATGATGATCTGGGCATGGTTAAAGTGATCGACCTATGGGCGGAGTCGTTTACGAATGCCGTTTCGGGCACGCCGCTCATACAGCCAACCTCGACACCCGCCTTGGTACCCACATTGGCCCCGACCAGCACGCCTGTTGCTACTGGAAACCTGCTTGGTGACGTTTCGTGTGATGCGGTGCGCAATGTCACCGATGCGCTCTATATTTCACAATATATCGTCAACTTGCGCCGCGCTGTAGCAAGCTGTCCGCAAACAGAAGATACATTGCAACTGTCACAATGTGATGTGGATGAAAGCCAAGCCTGCGATATAGTCGATGCGCTGTACATCGTGCAGTGTGAAGAGGGGATTGGCAATCTGCTTTGCGCAGGAGAGCGATCTGTGCGACAGGATATGGATTCGGCCGATTTATCGCTCATTCCTGCTGGCAGTGGGCAGATTGCAGTTGCAGCCACACTATCATCCGACCAAACGACGATTGGCGCACTGACAGTCGATTTGCACTATGACCCAGAGACGACCGTCCCGCTTGAATGCGAAGTTGGTGACGATATTACAGGCGCGTGCAATGTGGCATTTGAAGCGGGTACTGTCCGTTTGACAGGCGCAAATATTGCGACGCAAGCGGGCGAAGTTGTTTTTGGAATCGTTCGGTTTGCGCCTTTGGCAGGAGCAAATTGTGATCCGTCGCCCTGTGAATCGGCCGAAATCACCGCCTCTCCACGCATCCTTTCCACCAGCAACGGCGACCTCATCCTGCATGGCGACATGCAGCAGACGCTTTCATTTGACGGTGTGCCAACCAATATTGGGCTGGATTCGGCCGAAACAGATCGCTCGATCACGCACATCTGGCTGCTCATTAGTGCGGCCATCTTGCTATTTATCTGGTTTTCACTGCGATGGATTGCAAATTGGATTAAAGCTTAACCTGCCGCTGCATTGCGTACGGCTTCCATCATTGCGTCAGTCGATGCTTTTTCTGATGCCGCATGATCGTTGGCACTTTTGAGACAGTTAATGACATGATCACACGCTTCTTGTGGTGAATCTGTGACAAAAATCAGGTCGAGATCACTCGGCGCAATTTTGCCCTCAGCCGCCATTGTATTTTTAAGCCAATCGACCAAACCGCCCCAGTAGGATGAGTCGAATAGAACGACTGGGAATCTGCGCAGCTTGCCCGTTTGAATCAGGGTCAACGATTCAAAAAGCTCATCCATCGTCCCATAACCGCCGGGAAAAATGACGTAGCCACTGGCATAGCGCACCAGCATCGTCTTGCGGCTAAAGAAAAAGCGAAAATTCATCTCTAAATCGACATGAGGATTAACGTGCTGTTCAAAGGGCAGCTCGATGTTGAGACCAACCGACATCGTGCCTGCCTTGCGTGCGCCTTCATTGCCAGCTTGCATCATGCCCGGCCCACCACCTGTAATGATGGCGAATCCCGCTTCACCGAGCAGTCGCGCCGTTTCTACAGCAGCCAGATATTGCGGATGATCGGACTTTGTACGCGCAGAGCCATAGAGCGTAATCGCAGGGCCAAGCCCCTCAAGCAGATCGAACCCTTCGACAAACTCGCTCATAATGCGAAAGACGCGCCATGATTCGGGGACATCGTGTTCGTGACTGGGCGGGGAGAAGATGGCGGTATCCTGCATCGGCCGATTGATCATTTTTTGGTGTTGTGTGTTCATAGGATTACTTTACTGGTTATTTTTGCACAAACTGTAGCGATGATTCCACTCAAATGGAAGGGTAGGAATAAAAATTGCCCACACATTTTATGAACGTCATTTTGTCCTCAAGTCGCAAACGCTATAATCGCACTCAATAACACAGTACGGACTGCGTTGAGGTTTGTTGACATTTATATTGATTAACCCGCTTTGCTGCTTCTATTGGCAAGGCGAAAGCTAACCCACACGCTGAAAACGCAAGCCGCAATACGCTTCATGGCAAACGAACAACTCACTGACATAATCAATCGTCTAAATTGGATGGATGAGGAGCGGCGAAAAAATAACCGCCGCATGACTGAATTAGAGCAGCGTATCACGTTGCAACAGCGCGAAATCGATGCACGCGATCAGCGCATCCAAAAGTTAGAGGAGCGGCTGGCGAGTGCGCGGCATAAGCTCAATAATTTGGAAGATGTTGAGGCACGCATCCGTCAACTGCGCACGGACATGGTTGAAGCCGTGAAGGATGTCAACGATAAGCGCAAGGAGGCAGGCGGCGAAATTGAGCGTCTGCGCTCGGTCGAACGGCAGATCACTAATCGAGAATTTGCTGAGATTCGCAAAGAGCTGCCGGCAATCGGCCGATTGCAAGATCAGGTTGAACAGCGCAAAACGGAAGATGCGCGGCTTTTGCAAATGATCGGCAACATTCAAAATCGCTTCCCCCACTACGATACACGCATCGACGCGCTGACCAGCGGCAACAGCTATATTGAGGAGTCTGTCAAACAGTTGCAGCGACAATTTTCACAGCTTGAAGCGAAGGTGCTAGAAAACGGACAGCGCGCTCAAACCAATCATGAGCGGCTAGACAGCGTTAATCTCAAGCAAACCCGCTATGAAACCTCCTTGCACGATGCGATGCGCAGCACGGATGGGAATGAACGGCAAATTAGGCAGTGGCTGGAGCAGGCAAAAACGGCCGATTTAGGACGGCAGCAGCAAATAAATACGTGGAATTCGCAATTTGAGGCGTATTCGACGGAAATGCAAAAGTTTCACCAAGAGTTTTTGCGTCTGGCCGACCAAGCCAAAGAGGCTCGCGCCATTACGCAATCTTTGTCCGAATGGCGTAAAGGCGTTGAACGTCAGCAGCGCGAACAGGCGGAGCTGGTGCGCGTTGAGAACAATCGCATGGCGAATCGCTGGGAGGAATTTCTCAACAACAATGATAAATACATCAAACAGCTTGAGATTCAAACGCAGCAACAGCAGCAGCAAATCGACCGTCGCCACACCCAAATGTTGACCCAGATTCACGATTTAGAAGAAAAGCACGCTGCGCTGCGCACTGAAAAAGAGATGCTCCTCCGCATCCAAGCGGCACAATCTGACGCGATTAAGCAGTTCCCCACGCTCTGGCTCGAAGAGGTCGAAAAGGCAATTGCCAACGACCCGAATAGGCGGCGACAGCCCGCGTTGGCTCCAACCCCCGATGAATTTTAGTGAACAGTAGGCAGGACGGAACAGTAAACAGCGGCAAACTGTTCACTGTTCTCTGCTAACCGTTTACGGCCTTCCATGTTTGTCATTGGCACAGCAGGACACGTTGATCACGGAAAATCGACGCTTGTACAGGCATTGACTGGGATCGATCCTGATCGGCTTGCGGAAGAAAAGGCGCGGGCAATGACGATTGATCTGGGTTTTGCGTGGCTGCGGCTCGATGGGATCGATGATGAAATCGGCGTGGTTGACGTGCCGGGTCATCGCGATTTTATTGAGAATATGTTGGCCGGAGTTGGTGGGGTTGATTTAGCAGTGTTTGTCATTGCGGCTGATGAGGGGGTCATGCCGCAGACACGTGAACATCTCGCTATTTTAGATTTGTTGGAAGTGAGTGGGGGGATCATCGCCCTGACCAAAGCAGATTTGATCGAAGATGAAGAGTGGCTCGAACTGGTGATGCTCGATGTCGCGGAGGCGGTTGAGGGGACGATTTTAGAAGATGCGCCATTGATTCCCGTATCTGCATTTTCGGGACGGGGGATGGATGCATTAAAGGCGCAGCTCGTTGAAAAGTTGCTGTCGGCCGATGCACGCCCCGACACAGGACGCCCCCGCTTGCCTGTAGACCGCGTTTTTTCGATCAGTGGATTTGGCACCATCGTGACGGGAACATTGATGGGTGGCTCGCTGCATGTTGGGGATGAGATTGTGTTGCAGCCCAGCGGACGGACGGGACGTGTGCGTGGTCTGCAAACACATAAAACGAAGCGAGAGACAGCGCGACCGGGCAGCCGCGTTGCGGTCAACATCAGTGGAATTGACAAATCAGAGGTCGCAAGGGGCGAAGTCTTGACGCTGCCTGATGTGATCACGCCGACGGTATTGATCGACACAAGCTATCGTCAACTGGCCGATGCGGACGCGCCGTTGAAGCATAATCAGGAGGTGAAGCTATTTGTGGGATCGGCCGAAATAAACGCTCGTACACGCCTCATTGGTTCTGAACAGATAGCTGCGGGCGAGACAGGCTTTGTGCAGCTTGCATTGCGCGATTCAGCAGCGGTTGTGCGGGGGGATCGCTTCATTCTACGTCGTCCCTCTCCTGCCGCAACGCTGGGTGGCGGACAGATCCTAGACCCACAGCCCGGCCGCCAACATCGTCGCTTCCGCACAGATACCGTTAAACGCCTAGAGACGTTGGCGCAGGGAACGCCCGCTGAGCTGCTGTTGCAATCATTGGCGCGTCTTGAACCGACTGCGCGAGCGACATGGCAGAAAGGGGCTGGTTTGGATGAGGCAACGTTTGAAAAGGCATTTGACGAGTTGCGCGCGTCAGGACAGATCGTTGAATTTGGCAAAAATATTTTGACGACGGCAACCTGTAACGGATGGCAAGTGACTGTTGAGAAATTAGTTACTGATTTCCACCGCGTTAACCCGCTGCGGTTAGGGATGGCACGTGAGGAGATTCGCAGCCGATTGGGCTTAAAAGCGAATCTGTTTAATCCATTTGTTGAGGAGATGGTTGCGACTGGAAGGTTGGTGGAAGCGGGTTCACTTTTGAAGGCGGTGGGACATGCGGTCGTTTTTTCGGCCGATCAAGAGGCCGCCATCGCAACACTCCTCAACCAGTTTGCAACCGCTGGGATCAACGCCCCCACTGTTAAAGAGGCAAAAGAGGTTGTCGGTGAGGCGGTCTATGTTGCGCTCTTGGACAAGGGAACGCTGGTGCAGGTCAATGAGGCGGTCGTCTTTTCGGCCGAAACCTATACAACCATTATTGAACGCATCATTAATCACCTCTGCGAAAATCAGACCATCACGGTTGGCGATCTACGCGACATTTTCCAGACAAGCCGCAAGTATGCAATTGCGCTACTCGAACACCTCGATAGCCAGCGTGTGACGCGGCGAGTTGATGATGCACGGGAGCTGGTCAACCGCTCAGCGAATTGTTCTGAGTTGAGCGTCGATGTTTTTTGAAACGATGCAGTCGTTTGCGAGTCAAAAGGTAGGCATTGCGTTATACTCAATAATTATGAAGAGACAATCGGAGCGACGCAATCGTAAGCGGCGCGGCAAAGCTAAAGTGCCTTCATCTCAGGCACGCACTATGTACGAACCAACCGTTTATGAACTCATTGCCCGCAACTTCGTGGCTTGCCAGCGTTGTGACCACTTTCTCAGTGGCTATCGCGCCCATGTTGGGACCAACACGCTGAATGAGCAGATCGATGCACAGCATAACAACTGGTTGACACTTTCGCTCAATGACAATGTACGGCGACGGGTGGCAGGGGCGTATGGATATGAAATTTCGGCCGATACCGTCTTTTTCGAGGGACGCTGTGATGTCTGTGGACGCTTGTTTGTATTAGAGATGGATGGCGAGAACTTGCTCTATATGCAAGCTGATCCACGAGTGATTGAGCTTAGCGACTAAACAACTGCTGTCTAAAAAGCCGAAGACGCGCCCCTAGTCGCTCTCGTTGTGACCCATATTTCCCCCCGACAAATGCATCATCTGGCACAAGCAATGTTCGTAACATTGTGCCGCTGTCGCGTAACGAGTCCATCAAACACACTTCAAGCAATTTAGGCAACACGCCGTAGCGCAACTGCTGAGGACGCGGGGCAAATCCCTCCCAACTGTGAATGCGCCGCGCGATTGCCAACCGCCCACGATTAACTGGAATAGGTGATATTGGGGCGAACAGCCGCTGTTTGACCAGCAAATTGAGCGTATGGGCAAACGGCACTAATGCGCCTGCATCCTGCAACGCTTGCATGAGTTTTTGCCATGCCTGATCACTTCTCCCTGAAGAGGAGGGACCCGGGAGTATGGTTTTTAACAGCATCGCTGTGTCCAACAAGAATGTTGGCTTTTCAAAAAGATGATGACGGGCGTGTAGGGCCGTATGAATCAGCGCATCATTGATTGAAAGCAGTTCAACCGACTGCCCTTGAATGTCGTGTGTTTCAACTCGTTCCCAGATGTCGGCCAATAACCAATTTTCATGTCCGTAACGACGCATGACGTCGCTATGCAGTTCAATCGTTGTTCCGTGTTTGGGGTGGGTCTGCGGTGGGGCGTGATGCCAATCTGCGCTGCCACGTACATGTGGCACATAGCCAAGTCGCTGGACGATGGCGAGTGCCGCATCGAGCTTTTCTGGTTCAACGAGCAGATCAAGATCGTCGAAAAAGCGCAGCGTCGGTGTTGGATAGACGGTGTTGGCTAAGGCGACTCCCTTGAGCGGCACGATGCGGATGCCAACTTTGGCGCATTCCGCGACGACACGCAACATCTCTTGTGTCATCACAAGCGTGCGAATTCGGCGTTGGCGACTGGCGGTGACAAGCTGTTGGCGGATGTCAGATGGCAAGTCGGGCAACGCGGCGGCGATGATGGGGAGCAGGTTATGGTTTTTAGCGCGTTCGATTAGGGCTGTGGGAAATGCGCCCTCAACAGAGACGGATTCCCCTGTCACGCAATGGCGTAAACAGTCCCAAATGATGCCATCCATCTGGGATAACGCAGCCGTACTTATCGGCCGCTCTTCATTGCGTGACATCTTTCCAAATTAAGCGTAGTCGGCTGCGGACAACGCCATCAAGCGACGTGTAGAGGATCGTTTCGCCAGCAGCGGTAACAAATAGATCGGCATGGCCCAAACCTACATTGGCAGGGAGATCGACCAGAATGGGGTTGCCGTTGAACACCTCCCACTTGCTGTCGAGCGTGCCAGCAGTGGTGCGGGCGAGACCAAGCGCGAACTGACTATCACCACCGTCAAAGGGGCCGGGGCCGCGAATTCCCTCATACACCATGTAATAGTTGGTGTTTCCATTGGCAATGACGGGAAGAACTTCGGCCGAACTGATTGTCCGAAAATCCCAATACGGATTGGCCCCACTCCCGCGTAAGTCGAGCGGCCCATACTCATTCGCCATACTGCTAAAAAGCGGATTGTTGTCGCAACGCTGATATTTTTCCGCGACTTGAAAAACCTTGCCCTTGTAGCACGTCATATAGCCGGGTGCTTGCCCCCCTGCGACGAATACGTATACCCAATCTCCTTCAATAAATAGTCCGGGAGGACCACCAGAGAGACAGTCATAATCGTAGGGAACAAATGGATGTTGTCCGATGACTTCATAGGCAATGCACGGCTTTGTACCCGTGCGGAAATGACCCGTATCGCCGACGTTACGCGGATTGCCCCACTCTAATCCATCTTGCGAGAGACGCAATTTTGTGCCGCCGCCATTCTCGTAGACCATGTAAAGGGTCTCGGTGTCTTCGTGATAGGCGACATCAGGATACTGCTGTTGCGCCCATGCTTCGCCGATATGATCGACCTCATTGGTGCAGGGGCATTGACGGCAGCGCGTTTGACAGACGGCGGGGTCGTCTAGACTGAACGATTGACCGCCGTCATAGCTGCGATAGATGACGACACAGCCAGGAAAGGTGACAGGTGCGCCGCATTGATCGACCACTTCGGCCGATTGCCAACTTGCGTGGACATACGACCAGAGATGTCCATTGACAACTTCGATCGTTTCTGATTCACCCATGGGCAAACCCGTGTCGGCTACGTCAACGATAAATTCGGCCGATCCGTTCCAAAAATCATCCAACGTTGGATATTGCGTTTGATTGGTTGCGGAACGCTGTGTTTTGAGTAGTGAAATTGTCGATTGTGTCGGCTGACAGCCGAGTAAAAACAATGTCACAAGAATAATTACACGTTTCATGAAGGGGGGATGATACTGCGATCTAACGTTTGAAAGTAGGGTAGCGTCGAGATTTATCCTGATGTTTTAGATTTCTGAGTTGCAAATTATTGTGGCCAAGTTGTTGGCAATGCTAAAAATCATAGTGCGATGGTCGCTCTTCGCCAAAAAAGCCGACGGGCTGAATCCCGTCCAGCATATAGACACCATCACCGCGCACGCGCCATACTTTTGTGCCGGCCAGATCGACGATGAAATCGCCACGCAAATAGCCGCTCAACTCATCGTCTAGCGTATAGAGCTGGTCACCTTGTAGATAGGCAAAAATTTCACCCTTGTTATCAATTAGTCCACGCATAGTTCTTAGCCAAAGTCAATTTTGGAGCCTTTTACCTGATACGCTTCTGCGATGGCACGATCACGCAGTTGCCCACAGCCTGCTTGAATGTCGATGCCGCGCCGCACGCGCACGGTGCTGCTCACGCCATACTCTGACAATGTCGCTTGAAAGTCGTCAACGCGCTCGCGTGAGGAAGGGCCACCGTCAAAGCCGCCCGTCGGATTGAGCGGGATCAGATTGACGTGGCAGAGCATCCCTTCGAGCAGTGCACCCAATGCGGTTGCCTGTTCAATCGTATCATTTTCACCGTTGATCAACGCCCATTCAAATGTCAAACGGCGACCAGTTTGTTCGATGTAGTAGTGGCACGCCGCCATTAGATCGGCAATTTTCCAGCGACGATTGATGGGCAACAGTTTGCCGCGCTCCTCATCAGTTGCCGCGTGGAGAGAAATGGCGAGCGGCGTTTGCCGTTGCTCGTCCGCATAGTTGCGGATTGCTGGAACAAGCCCCACAGTCGAAATCGTGATTTTACGTGCGCCGAGATTAATGCCGTTTTCGGCCGTTATGCGGTCAAGCGCCGCAATTGTGTTGGCATAGTTGTGCAGCGGTTCGCCCATTCCCATCATCACGATATTGGTCAGGCGTTTGTCCTCGTCGCTGAGTTCGCGGCAGAAGTGGGTCACTTGCGCGACGATTTCGCCGACCGTCAGGTTGCGATAGAAGCCCATTTGCCCTGTGGCACAAAAGACACAGTTCATCGCGCAACCAGCCTGCGTGCTGATACAAACGGTTTGCCGTTTTTCATAACCCATCAGGACCGTTTCGATTAGCTGTCCATCGGGGAGTTGAAATAGCTTTTTAACGGTCTGTTCGTCGCTTGAATGTTGCGTTACAACGGGGGTGAGCGTGCTTAGTGTAGCGGACCGCTTGAGCGTTTCGCGTAGTGACTTTGAGAGATTGGTCATCTCGTCAAAGGATTGCGCGAAGTTGATATAGAGCCACTCCCAAATCTGTTTAGCGCGATATGTAGGCTGTCCCAACTGTTTGATGAAGTCGGTCAGCTCTTCTAGTGTAAAGTCGTAGAGATTTGGTAATGTACCCGCACCTCCAGCCCCACCTTCAGCGGAAGACGGCGGTTGCCTCTGTTCAATTTTTGTGTCTAGCGGTATGGGTTGCATAAGGTTATAGAAGCGCTTGGTATAACGCTGAGATATTGTCTAAGATATGCGTGGGCTGGATTTTGGAAGTTGCAACTTCGGCCGAATCTGTAATACCCGACAAAACAAGCAATGAGGGCAACCCCGCATGAAAGGCGCCCGCAATATCGGTGTTGAGACGGTCGCCAACCATGAGTGTCGTGGCTCGATCGGCGTTGAGACGGCGCACCGCTTCATTAAAGATATAGCGTTCTGGTTTGCCGATGATCGTCGGCTTGACCGCTGTGGCAACCTCGACGACAGCGATCAGTGCCCCAGCACCGGGCAGTCGGCCGATTTCGCTCGGAAAAGTCACGTCAGGATTGCTGCCGATAAAACGCGCCCCATTATTAACATAGTAGGTGGCAGCGGCGAGATCGGCGTATGTGGCATTGGGTGTAAATCCGACGACGACAATTTCGGCCGAATTCAACCCCCCTTTAATATCACTCGGCTGCACAATCCCATTAAACTGACCTTGCCGATTGATAACGTTCAAGCCGTGTTTGCGAATGCCAACGTGTAATCCATCGCCACCCACGACGTAAACTTTTGTGTCCTTCGGATAGTTTTGGGCGAGATAGGCGGCGGTCGTTTCGGCCGAACTCAAAATCTGCCACTCTTCCACAGGCACGCCAAGCTTGCCAAGCTTCTCTACATATTGTGCTGGCGTTTTCGACGCATTATTTGTCGCCATCACATGCCCGATTCCACGCTCGCGCAGCAATGCGAACAGATCGACCAACTTATCCATTGGCTCAAGCCCGCGCCACAGCACGCCATCCATGTCAAAAATAAAGTTTTTGTATTGTTTCATAATAAAAAGGTCTTAAATCATCGGGCGAAGGTTAATTGTATCCAAAGCGTCTGCTAACTGCGATTGGAGCGTTATTAACGGCTGGTATAATGTCACGCTGTTTGAGAACTGACAAAGCTAATGATTCAGAATATCCGATGTCACCCTATTTGTTTGGGAATTAGCTACTTTTATAGTGAAGGTGGTTATGACTAGATTGATTCTGTAGAGAAAATTGATGATTGAGAAACAAGATTTGACCGTTTCAGTAATTGTTCCGGTCTACAATGAATATGAAACTGTGCGGGATGCCATTCAGCTTGTGCTTGAATATGGTCGCTCCGACGAAATTATTATCGTGGATGACGGTTCCACCGATGGAACTCGCGATCTCTATCCTGAAATCGAAGGATACAGCGATAAGATCAAAGTTTTCTATCACGATGTAAATAAGGGCAAGGGTGCGGCCGTTATCCACGGATTTGCACAGGCAACGAGCGATGTATTCTTGATTCAGGATGCCGATCTAGAATACGATCCACGTGATTATGCTGCATTGCTTGACCCGATTGAGCGCGGGCGTGCGGATGTCGTTTATGGTTCGCGGCTGCGTGGTGGCCCTACCAAGGCGATGTTTTTCTGGCACATGGTCGGCAATAAATTTCTGACTTTGGTCACGAATTTGCTCTACAACGCAATTCTGACCGATATGGAAACTTGTTATAAGGTCTTTCGTCGTGAGGTCGTGCAGGGCCTGAAACTAAAGTCGCGCGGCTTTGAATTTGAGCCAGAAATTACGTCTAAAGTTTTGAAGCGCGGTTATCGTATCTATGAAATTCCGATTTCATATTATGGGCGTGAGTTTGATGAGGGCAAGAAGATTAGCCCGCTCAAAGATGGCCCCCGTGCACTGTGGGCGTTGATAAAATATCGGTTTATTGACTGATGCAACAAGAGGCGCGGACAAGGTTTTGGGAAAGCCAATTCCCAAAACACGCTGTTGTTATCGCGTTGATCCTCCTTGCAACGTCGTTGCGCACGCCACTGCTGTTTGCAGAGGGAATGCATGCCGATGAGGCCTTGTTTGGGACCTGGGCCAACTGGATCGCATCAGGTTGGGATATATTATTGCAGAATCAGGTGGTTGATAAACCACCTGTTTTGTTTTACTTGCAAGCCGTCGCATTGCAGCTTTTCGATAAAGCCGACTTTGCTTTGCGGATGCCAAATTTCCTTGCCTCGTTGGTTTTGATTGGGTTGGCAGCTCGCAGCATATCTGCCCCTACAAGCAGTGGGGGATATAAACTCCAAAATGACCGTAGCTCGTTATTCCCGCCTGCGTGGGAATCCATTCTTTTCGTTCTCCTGCTAACACTTTCACCATTCATGATTCAATTCAGCGCAACGGGCTTTACCGATCCGCTAATGCTCTGTTTTGGCGCGGCGGGATTGAGCCTGGTCGGAAAGAAGCGATTTGGATGGGCTGGAATTTTGTTGGGACTGTCCATTGCGACGAAATATACGGCCATTTTTCTGTTCCCATTACTTCCCCTTTTTACAAATCAAAATAGCCCGTCACTTCCGCGCAGACGAGAATCCATTCTCTTCTTGAAAGGTCTGCTCGCTATTTTGTTGTGTTTGGGATGTTGGTTGTTGCTCAGCGGGAATGGGCTGATGGGGACGGGGGATGGGCAGTTGATTCAGGGTTTGCGGGTTGTCAATTCGGCCGAACTTCTCCCTCGTTTTCTAACATGGAACACGTATCTCCACGCAACCTTCGGCTATCCTTTCTTCCTGATCATGCTCCCTAGCGCCATCTTCCTGCACTGGAACGGCACACAACGCGACCGCTACCTTATCGCCTATACAACCCTCTACTTCAGCTTTCACTGGCTTATCGCGACTGCCCTGCATGATCGCTACATGCTCCTACTCGTTTGGCTGTCTTGTTGGATAGTCGCTCGTTCATTGGCGTTATTTTCCGTAGAGCTGTTGCGCATTTTTCAAACCTCAAAATATTCATTCATGAAACGTGTCTCGTCATTGCCGCAAAGCTGGCAAGCCCTCGTTCTCGCGCTCACCCTTATTTTTATGCTCCCCAACGCGCTAGCCACTCGTCGGGACGGTTACACGACAGGTCGTGAAAATTTTGCAGCGATTGGCGAAGCGTTTTCCCAAGCCCCTTATGGGACAGTGATCTACGATCATTTTTATAGCTGGCAACTACGCTACCAGCTTTTTTATGAGCGTGCCTATGTTGAATGGGTTCCGCATCCCGATAGTTTGGTCGATAACCTTACGGTGTTCTATGATGAAGGCCGCTACATTGTGTTGCCTGCTACACCTGTCGCAACGCGCTTTCATGTGGCACTAAACGAACATGGTTACACGTTGCAAACGCTCGTACAATCGGATGATGTAATTTTGTATCGAATCGAAAAAGTAGTCAGTGATGAATGATTCGTGGTTAGCAATGCAGTTTAGCTTACTAACTACCAGCCATTAGCCACAATGTCCTAACTTTGAACCGACAAACCCGTACTCTCACTCGACTCATACCCCTTTTTGTGATCGCGGCCATCGTGCTGTTGGTTTATCGTCGTCTGGCGTTCACCAATTTAATCTTGGCGCGTGGTGACACATTTTTGTATTTTTATCCCTATTGGGAGGCGGCCGCGGGCGCACTACGTGAGGCGCGACTACCGTTGTGGAATCCCGATCTATTTATGGGTGCACCACTGCTGGCGAATAGTCAGGTCGGCTTTTTCTATCCGCTCAATTGGCCCGTCTGGTTGCTTTTTGACACACCGACAGCGGCAAAGGCAAGCATCATATTGCATGTGATGATCGCGTCATTTGGAACGTACTTGCTCGGCCGACGTTCCCTTAACTTGAGCAAGGGTGGGGCCATTCTTGGCGCAATTCTGTTTGGGTTGGGTGGCTATCTTTCGGCACAGGTCGAACATATCAATCAGGCGCAGGGCATGGCGTGGATGCCGTGGATGTTGCTGGTCGTCAGCAATTGGGAACCTGCCGTGCGTGATTGGGGGCGACTAGCAGGGAAGGCGGTTGGCGTAGCGACATTTTTTGGGTTGCAACTGCTGGCTGGACATACGCAGACGACATTTATCACAGGGGTAGGATTAGGGATGTGGGTTGCGGTTGAGTGGGGCGGGGCAATGGTTGCAAGTCGTAGGTTGCAAGGCACAGGTGAAGAGCGCGTTTCGCCGATTCGGCGGACGGGATTGATATTGGGTGCGTTGGTGTTGGGGGTCGTGCTGGCGGTTGTGTTGGCGGGAATTCAGTTGCTGCCGACGTTGGAATTGACGGGGCTTTCGCGGCGGCAGGGTGGGTTGCCGATTGATGAGGCGTTGTCGTTTTCTCTGCATCCGCTTTTGTTTGCACGAGCCTTATTGCCCACTTATGGACAGATCCCATATGCGGAATACATCGCCTATGTGCCAGTGATTGGACTGATTTTGGCGGTCGTTGGGATTGGCTACCTCAGATTTAACTGGCGTGTTTGGTTGCCGCTCTCACTTGTGATTTTGGGGATTTTTCTCGCGTTTGGGAAATATAATCCGCTGGTGCGGGATTATGTAATGCACGTGCCGGGATTCGCGTTGTTCCGTGCGCCAGCCCGCTGGATGGTGTTGTACTCTCTTGGAGTGGCGCTGTTGGCAGGTTTGGGGTGGGATAGCATTTTTACATTACGTTCGGATTTATCGGGCAAGACAGCGCGGCGACAAACGGAGCGACCTGATGGTGAAGTGATTGAAAGGGAGGGAGCGGATGAGGTGCTTGTCGCCTATCGGCCGAAATGGACAGAAAGCAGCATTGTTGTCGGCATCATATTGGTGTTGTTATTAATGATTGGGGTGGCGTATTCGGCCGATCTCGGTCTCTCAGGGGAAATCCCCATGCCGCCTGAATCCCCTGCACAACAGCCACGCTTCACGCTGTGGCTTGGTTGGCTCAGTGAACTAGCCGCCGCGATCTTCTTTCTGTTTTTAGTGTTATCAAGAAACGGGATAAAGAAACAACGCTACAATGCGGCTCGACTAGGTTTGTTGCTACCCATCATAGTCGGGCTGATTTGGGCGCAGCGCACCTTGACGATTGATGGCTTGACCACCCCCGAAGCATACACTGATGTACGAGCGGGAATGGCGCGACTGATGGCCGCAACGGAAGATGCCAAAGCGCAAAATCAGCCCCCACCACGCTTTTTGAGCATTAGCAAGGGATACTTTGATCCCGGCGACATTGGCGAAATCAATTCGATTTATGGCGATCAGCTATCGCCCGAAGCGCTCTATCGGTATGTCGTGACGACAAAAGAGCGCGAGATCGTTGCGCCGAATTTGACGCTTTCATTTGGGCTGAGTTCGGTTGATGGGTTTGATGGTGGTCTGTTGCCGCTTTATGATTATGCGGCGACGGTTGGATTGATGTTGCCAGAGGGTGTGACGACGGTGGACGGGCGATTGCGCGAATTTTTGACGATTATTCCCTCTGCCCAATGGCTCGATCTATTTGGCACACGCTTTTTGATCACAGACCGAACTGGCGACAATTTCTATCAATCTGGACTTGATAACGTTATGTTTGATCTCCAACAACGCGCATTGTTGCAGCCATCGGAGCATTTGGACATTGGTTATTTGCCGCCCTATGAATCGACAGAGCTGTGGATTGTTGCGGATGGGTTTCCGGGATCGGTCATTGTCGATGGGGAAATAGTGGCGACGGAACCAGTGATCACAGGAACTGTTTCTGCCAGTGGCGTGCCGACGCCCACAGACACACTCTATCGCGCTGTGTGGGCTGAACCGTTCCAGCCTGAGCGCATCACGATTGCAGCCGCTGGCAATCCGACGACGATTGCGGGTGTCTCGCTCGTTGATACACGCGATGTGGCTGGTGTACCAAACACGTTCCGCCAAATTGTGCCGGGCAACTACAAATTGGCACATACAGGGGATGTGAAGGTGTATGAAAATCTTGACGTGCTAGAGCGAGCGTTTGTCGTTTACGATTGGGTCTATGCGCCAGATATTGATTCGGCCGTCGCAACGCTTGCAGGATTAGACGTGCGGCAAATGGCTGTCATTGAGGGGGCGGGAGAAAATTCCCCCTCGCGCTTGATTGCAACAGAGGGTACGGTTGTGGCCATAGACAGTTACGCACCTGAAAAAATTAGCGTCAGCGCAACATTGCCGCAGGATGGATTACTCGTTTTGACTGAGGCATTTTATCCCGGCTGGACTGTGTTGGTGGATGGGCAACCGAGCGAGATTGTGAAAACGGACGGTATGTTTCGGGGTGTTTTTCTCAACGCAGGAACACATGAGGTTGTGTTTGAATATCAACCGACATCGTTGCGAAATGGGGCGTTGCTGACGCTGGTTGGGGTGATTTTGTTGGCTGGGCTGATCGTTGTCAGTCGGAGACGGGCTACAGCGGAATGAGAGCCGGAACGCCGTGTTCGCGTGTTAGCGTATCCGTTTAATTCAAAATATCGTTAGCGTCACAAAGTTGTCGCCACAATGCAAAACGTGGTGCGTGGTACGTAGTACGTATTCGGTTCACGCACCACGCACCACGCACTTAGGTCGCGAAAACCTAAAGACACTAATCAACAACGGATGTTGTCGTCATTTGGTAGAGTAGAATGCCTGTCGCGACGGCAAGATTGAGTGATGAGGCGGTTCCACGCATGGGGATAGCGACCGCTTGATCTGCCTGTTGGAGGATATGCGAGGGCAGACCTTCACGCTCGCTACCCATCAACAGTAGGGCAGGTTTTGGGTATGAGATGGCGCGATAATCGGCCGATCCCTTCGCCGATGTCGCCACAATAGAAAGCCCATTTTCTTTAGACCAGTTGAGAAGATTTTCGGCCGAACTCTCCACAATTGCCACATTAAACACCGCCCCCATACTCGCCTTAACCGCACTCGGATGAAATGGATCAACCGTATTCCCCACCAAAATCACCCCATCTGCCCCCGCTGCATCCACTGTCCGAATAATCGTCCCCAAATTGCCGGGATCACTAATCTCATACAGCGCAACAAAAACTGACTGTTCACCGATCGACTGCTCACTAATTGCAGTGACCCGCATTTTGACAATCGCGCCGATCCCAACGGGCTGATCCCGTTCACTGATCGCTTGAAAGACTGACGCACTGAGTTCAGTGGCGGGGGCTTGGAGGAGGAGGGATCGGCCGAAATCGCTCACCAGCAAATCATCACACCACACGATCTGTTCAACCTCTGCGCCCATCTCCAACGCCGTCGCCACCACGCGCAGCCCCTCGACAAAAAACACACCTTCTTGAAGGCGATATTTTTTCTGTTTGAGACGACGAATGCGTTTGACAAGTGGGTTTTTGGTGCTGGAAATCATGGGGCGCATTATAGTCCATTCACTTCGTACGTTGTTGCGATTTGCTGAAGAACGTTCTGGATAATCAAACTCTCGATAGCAATGTACAAAAATGAATGGATATTGCTAACACGACCCACTCACTGTTTGATCCCATCCCCGCACTGTTCTATAATCCTTCTTCAATAACGATGTCGAAACTGAGCTTTTGTGACGACCAACTCCACAACGGGGGCGCGAGATAGATGTTAGCCTCCGAGCCTGACCCTTATTCTGATAAACAATCGAATATGGTCAATTTGCCACGCACGGCGCACACGCGCTGCGTGGATTTTTGCGTTTCACATAGCTCCAAACGGAAAAAATGATACTTAGTGTGTTTTTGATTATCTTTGCTGTCACGGCAGTCATGATATTTTTTAATGGGTTGTATGTGGCAGCGGAGTTTGCAACGGTTGGCGCGCGTCGGACGCGAGTGCGACAGTTGGCAGCCGAGGGTAGCGTTCGTGCACAGGCGTTGTTGCCTGTGATGGAAAATACCCACGCGCTTGACGAATATGTGGCGACCTGTCAGCTTGGAATCACCATTTCATCGCTGGCGTTAGGTGCATTTGCTCAGCAATTTGTTGCTGGCGAATTTGATTTTGCATCGGCTGCCGTTGTTTCAACGGTCGTCCTGCTAATTTTCACGCTGCTACAGGTTGTCTTGGGAGAGCTTTTTCCCAAGTCGATTGCAGTGCAGTATCCAGAGACGGTGGCGTTATGGGTTATTCGGCCGATCTTATGGAGCCAAGCCGCGCTGCGTCCGCTGATCTGGCTGTTTAATGGTAGCGGTCGCTTGTTGCTCAATCTGCTCGGTAAAGAGAAGGTTGAGGGACATGGACACCTCTATTCCAGCAAAGAGATCGAAATGCTCGTCACGGAAAGCCATGAAGGTGGTTTGTTGCAGGATGATGAGCGGACAATGTTGCGCAATGCGTTTCGTCTCAAAGATTTGACGGCCAGGCAGGTGATGGTGCATCGTACGCGGTTGGCTGCCGAAGATGTTGCCAGCGGCGCAGACAAACTGCTCGACATCTCGCTTGAGTCAGGCCATTCGCGCATCCCGCTCTATGAGGGTGACATCGACAATGTGATTGGATTTGTGCATGTCAAAGATGTTTTCCGCCGCCATATAGCGGGCATCCACGATCTGCGTGAGTCTTTGCGTGAGGTTGTCTATATTCCTGAGGCATTATCAATTGTCGATGTCTGGGAAAAACTCAACACACAGCGCAAGTACATGGCCGTTGTCTTTGATGAGTATGGCGGCACGGCTGGCATTATCACCCAAGAAGATTTAATTGAAGAGATTTTTGGCGAATTACAAGATGAGTTTGACGAAGAGACAGCCTTAGTCAAAGTGGGCAAGGATGGTCGCGTCTACTTACGGGGTGATCTGCTCGTCTCCGATGTCAATGAATACTTGCACTTGACATTGCCAGACGAAAGTGCTGACACAATTGGCGGCTTGGTCTTCACGGAGCTGCGCGGGCAAGTTGAACCGGGTCAATCGGTTGAAATAGCCGACGTAACCTTCACGGTCGATGAGGTCGATGATTTGCGGATAGGTGTTGTATCGTTGGAGGGATCGGCCGATATGACCATCCCCTCCATCGGCGAATGGGAGGTGGAACGTGATTAACGTCTATCTCGCACTTCCTGTCATTACACAACTCGCTGAAACAGAATCACTTTGGCAAGCATTAATTCTACCGCTCATTATCGTCGCTATATTGATCGTCATCAATGGGATCTTTGTGGCGGCTGAGTTTGCAATTTTGGGATCACGCCCGACGCGCATGGAAACCATAGCGGATGAAGGCAATGACCGCGCCAAGCATGTTCTCGAAATTCTTGAAAGCAATCGTAAGCAAAATACCTATCTCGCCACCGCCCAACTCGGCATCACTATCGTGACGTTAGGGTTGGCGATGTATGGTGAGGCGAAACTAGCGCACTGGTTTGAGATCAACGTGCTCGCTCTATTTTTAGAGAACGAACGCCTCATCGCGATTATTGGCTACATCGCCACGATTGGCGTGCTGACATATTTGCACGTCGTTGTGGGCGAGATGGTTCCGAAGTCGATCGCGCTCAGTGAGCCAAATAAGACGGCCATCTCGCTTGACCGATTCATGGCGGCGTTGCGCTGGATATTCTTTGGCCCGATTTGGATTCTCAACTCAATTGGCGATTTGCTTTTGCGTCTATTTGGCATCCCACTTGAAGCTGGCACGGCACGTCTCTACTCCCCTGACGAGATCGAGCAACTGGTCAGCGAAAGTACTGAAGGGGGTCTCATCACGCAGGAAGCGGAAGAGATTATCGGTAACATCCTTGATTTCCATGACCGTGATGTCGGGCAGATTATGACTCCACGCCGTAAGGTGGATGGTATTCCTGTCGATCTTGAGTGGGATGAGTTGGTGAAATTAGTTGCTGAGAGCAACCATAGCCGTTTTCCCGTGTATGAAGAGGACTTGGATCACGTCGTCGGCATTTTGCATCTCAAAGATTTCATTGCGCATCATCGTGCTGGTGGCGGGGCGGTCAACCTGCGCGACATGTTGCGCCCCACGCCCGTCGTCACAGAACATGACGATGTAACCGACCTATTGCAAGCCTTTAAGCTCCAACGCATTCACATGGCGGTTGTGCTGGACGAGCATGGTGGCGTTGCGGGCATTGTGACGCTAGAGGATCTGGTGGAAGAGATTGTCGGCGAGGTGCGCGATGAGTTTGATGTTGAGCGTGAATCGTATGTCGAATTAGAGCCGGGAACGCTCGAAACCTCTGGCGACTATTTGCTGGATGATTTGAAAGAAAATATCTATATTGGCGAAGATGAATCACTACCAGACGTAGATACCGTTGGTGGGCTCGTTGTGACCAAACTCGGTCAACCCCCACAAACGGGTGACATTGTGGAATTGGATGGCAGTGTCACGATCAAGGTGCTGGGAGTAGATGGAATGGCCGTGACGCGCGTGCGAATCGAATACCCGTCCCCAGATGAGATAATATCGCCCGAAACAACAGACCCCGAACATGATTGAAGAGCAGTTGGCTCCCAATCGGCATTGACATTTTTGATGTTTATGTTGATAAGCCGACAAAATTAGTGAGCCGCTAGTCGCTAATTGCCAGAGGTTTGGATGAAGCTGCGAACGCTTTAGACAGCCCCTTGCAATTTAGCCACTGGCCTCTTTTGAGCGTAATGGACATAGGATTCTTAATAAATTTACACAGCGGTGTGCGCTGGATTGTCGTTTTGGTAGGCTTGATTGCCCTTGTACGCTTTGTCGTTGGGATGTTTGCGAAACAATCTTATGATGCAATCGGCCGAATTTCTCTCAGCGTTCTCAACGCGGTTGTGGGTATTCAATTTTTGCTTGGCCTTATTCTCCTGCTATGGAAAGGTATGAACGTTGGCTCGGCCCAATATTGGGGTTATGCGGCGGGCCATGCGTTGGTTATGATTATCGCGATTGGTGCACTTGGTGCGACAAGTGGGCGGGTTAAACGTGCCGCCACAGATGATCAAAAGTGGCGGATAGGCACAATTGGACTCGTCGTTGTTTCTATTTTGGTTTTTGTTGGTGTCATGTCGGTTAACGGTTGGTAATGCGCTAAGCTGCCTAGCCTGACATGTTGTGTAAGAGCGGCGAGTAGACGGTTCGGCTCAACTTCAGAGCCGATTTTGCAAGGCGTGCCGCTCAATTTGGCCCATCAATAGCGCGCACTATTTCCCCCAACATAAACACGCGGCACTCGGGTGTTTATGTTGGTCAAAACCTCATAGGCAATCGTCCCCGCCCATTCTGCGAGATCATCGGCCGATATTGCCACCCCACTCTCGTCCTCTCCCAATAAAATCACCTCATCATCGTTATAGGCACTCTCCCAGCCAATGTCGACCATCATTTGATCCATGCAAATTCGACCGATAACGGGATACCGCTTGCCACGAATGATCACCTCTGCCCGATTCGACATGCTGCGAAAATAGCCATCGCCGTACCCAACGGGGATGGTCACGATGCGCGTCATTTTGTCTGAGCGCCAAGTTGAACCGTATGAAACGGGATGGTTTGGCTGGACAACTTTGAAGTAGACCACCTTCGATTTCCATGCTAAGGCAGGACGCACCGCAACTGTTCGCATCGTTTCACGGTCTGGATAGACACCATAAAAAAGTATTCCGGCACGCACCATATCGAAGTGGGCCTCGGGAAGCTGCAAAATTGCGCCAGAGTTGCCGACATGGACGCATGGGCGGCGCAGGTTGCGCTGGTCATAGAAGTTGAGCACGGTTTGAAAGCGTGCGAGTTGGGTCTTGGCGTGGGTCAAATCGGCCGAATCAGAATTTGCAAAGTGTGAATAGATTCCCTCAATCTCACACCATTCACAGGCAAGAGACGCTTCTTGCAATGCTTCAGCACTGTAATAATGTACGCCAATGCGCTCCATCCCAGTGTCAATTTTGAGGTGAACGCGTGCCCTAATGCCCAACTTTTGCGCCGCGATCTCTATCGCTTCTAACTTTTCAACCGACGATGCCGTAATCGTAATATCGTGTTGAATAAAGAGCGGAATTTGGTTGCCAACGATGCCGCCTAGCACCAAAATCGGCGTTGTAACACCCTCCTGACGCAGCAATAGTGCTTCCTCTAAGTAGGCCACGCCGAAGTAGGCAGCCCCCTCCTGCGCCATGTGCTGGGCGACTCGTACCAGACCATGACCATACGCATTTGCCTTGAGTATGACCATTACGGCACGCTGTCCGACCGCCTGTTGAATTGCTTGGTAGTTAGCCGTCAATGTATTCAAATTGATCTGTAGGTAGGTAGGACGCAACCCCATGTTTTCTTCGATCACCGATTCGTTCAATGTATGCATAGGCGGATTGTAGGCAATGGGGGGTGTTTACGTTGTAACCCAGTTCCACGATCTACTTGACTTTTTCACGTTCTGCTTATATTTTATACACATTGGCACAGCAGTACCGTGTCACCTAATGGATGTCCTGCACTGGTTTTAGCATTGGTTGTGCCTGTTAAATAAACTTAATTATTGAAGGAGCTTAGACATGACGAAGCAACTCACCCGCTTGCTCGTTGCGGCAGTCGCACTGATACTATTTCTCAGTGTCGGTGTTATGGTTGCAAGTTCGGCCGATCAAAATGGCTATCTTGCACAGTACTATAACAATCGCAATTTGCAAGGCAACCCCGTCCTCACACGCTATGACAACGTAATCGACTTCAACTGGGGTGAAGGTTCCCCCGCTCCCGGTGTTGTCAACAATGATGATTTCTCTGTTCGTTGGCAACGCACCGTGCGCTTGCAGCCCGGCGTCTACCGCTTTACAGCGTCAACTGACAATGGCGTGCGCGTCAAGGTCAACAACCAGCAAATCATCAACCAGTGGTGGGATCATTCATTGCGAACCTATTCGGCCGATATTTACGTCCCTGGTGGCGACACCTATATCGTCGTCGAATACTATGAGCGCAATCAGACAGCGATTGCCAGCTTCAAATATCAGCTCATTCAAGCGGGTGCGCACACGCCAACGCCAAAACCATGGAATCCAACAGCGACACCAAAGCCATGGTACCCGACGGCCACACCTCGCCCATGGAATCCAACACCAACACCAAAACCATGGAACCCAACGGCTACCCCCTATCCCGCTGGTGGTGGACCACAGCTTGCTGCATGTACAAGTCAACCGCTTTACGCGAACTATTGGAACAACAAATTCCTTTCAGGGCCACCTGCATTGACCCGTACTGAAAGCGTTATCAACTATAACTGGGGTGAAGGTTCACCGGCTGGCAACATCCAAAACGATAACTTCTCCGCTCGTTGGTCAACCACGTATAATCTGCTGCCCGGAACCTATACCTTTGCGACAACGGCCGATGATGGTGTGCGCGTCTATGTCAATGGACAACGCTTAATTGACCAGTGGTACAACAGTGCGGCACGGGAAGGTCGCGCCAACTACTATCATTCAGGCGGCAACGTCGATGTGGTTGTTGAATACTACGAGGCGGCGCAATATGCCACGATTGCATTCTCTTGCGCACGCACCTCTGGCAACACGCAACCGCCAGCGACTTCAACGCCAAGACCATGGAACCCCACCGCAACACCAAAGCCGTGGAATCCAACGGTGACCCCAATTCCACCGACCGCAACCGCAACACCAGACCCGTTGCTGACGGCAAACGCTGGCTCATGCCAAATTAGTCGTGTTTGGAACCTAAACATTCGGTCAGGTCCCGGACTCTCGTTTGCAATTGTTGGCACGGTCGAATATGGGGACATCGTTACGCGCACGGGTGGACGACAAGGCGAGTGGACACAAATCCGCACCGATCAACAAAAGATTGGTTGGATCAAAGAATACTACTGTGGCAATGGGGAACTCCCGGGATCAGGACAAGCCGCGACAACATGCGGCAGCGTTGCTGTGACTGTGGATGCTCTCTACGTGCGTAGTGGTCCCGGTGGCGGATACACGTGGCTCGATGTCGCTTATCGTGGCGAAGGATTGACGCTTACCTGCCTATGTCAAGGACAATGGGTTTCGGTGATGACGGCCGAAGGCATTCGGGGCTGGGTCTACTATCCCTACACCAACATCACCCAAGCACAACTAAACACGCTCCACTAACCGGTTATACAAGGAGGGGCGGTTTGCAACCTGTCCTTCTTTTCGTCAGTTAAAGAAATCAGTCTGCAAGGCTAAAACGAAAAACCGCCACCATTTGGTGGCGGTTTTGTTTTGCCACATACACTATACTACAAACGCAATTTGCATCTTCTGGAAATCATATTATGAACATTGAAACTATTGCTATCCAAGCAGGGCGCATCCTCGACGATACGACAGGTGCCGTCATGCCACCCATCCATCTCTCCTCAACTTTTGTGCGCGACAACCAACAAGGCCTAGTCTACTCGCGAATGGGAAACCCCAATCGCAATGCACTCGAAGACTGTCTGACAGCACTTGAAGGCGGTGTCGAAGCGGTCACATTTGCCTCGGGTATGGCGGCTGTTGCGGCCGTTTTTCAATCTTTGGGTCAAGGGGATCACGTCCTCTTAGCTGACGACACCTATTTTGGCGTGCGCGAGTTAGTCAATGGGATTTTGACTCGTTGGGGATTAGAGCATTCACTGGTCGATATGACTGATTTGGCGGCGGTGAAAGCGGCGATACAGCCAAACACACGCCTAGTCTGGATTGAAACGCCATCCAATCCCATGCTAAAAATCAGCGACATCGCCGCTATTGCCGACATCACGCATGAAAGTGGCGCACTGCTCGGAGTAGACGGCACATGGGCGACCCCGATGTTGCAGCCCGCGCTTGCGCTCGGCGCAGATGTCGTCGTGCACTCAACCACCAAGTATCTGGGCGGCCATAGTGATTTGACAGGGGGTGTTGTCGTATTTAAGGAGCAGGGCGATTTGCTCGAAAAAGTTCGGTTTGTGCAGGGCAATGCAGGCGGGGTGCCGAGTGGGTTTGACAGTTGGCTCCTTTTGCGCGGCATTCGCACGTTACCCTATCGTATGCGTGGACATTGCGCCAACGCCAAACAGGTCGCGCACTTCTTGGCTGACCATCCCAAAGTTCACACCGTCTACTATCCGGGCTTAGAAGATCACCCCAATCACGATGTTGCAAAACGACAGATGAGTGACTTTGGGGGGATGTTGTCGATTCAGGTGATCGGGGGGGCAGAATCGGCCGAAAAAGTCGCCGCCAGCACAAAAATTTTCTGGCGTGCCACCAGCTTGGGCGGGGTTGAAAGCTTGATCGAGCATCGTGCACCTGTCGAAGATGAGAACACAAAAACCCCTTGGGATTTACTGCGAATCTCGGTCGGGCTAGAACACCCCGACGATCTCATCGCCGATTTAGCACAAGCGCTAAGCAAAATTTAGCAACGAGTCAATAAAAAAAGCCCCCACATTTCTGTAGGGGCTTTTTTGAGCCACCAATGGGACTCGAACCCATGACCTATGCTTTACGAAAGCATCGCTCTACCATCTGAGCTATAGTGGCGAACCGAAGCAAAATTATAGCAATCCTATTTTAGCAGGGCAAGGGGCATTTTTGGTACAATCCCGAGCTGGAACGCGGACACCTCGTCCGCATTATACGCGCCGGACGAAGTGTCCGCGCTTCTAGAATTGTATGAACCTCACCGCTGGACTTAATCCCGCTCAAAAAGAAGCTGTTACCGCCCCATTTGGCCCCGTTCTCATTCTCGCTGGACCCGGTAGTGGTAAAACGCGCGTCCTCACACATCGAATTGCCTATCTTGTCAGCGAGCTAAACGTTTTTCCCTTTCGTATCATGTCGGTAACGTTTACGAACAAAGCGGCAAAAGAGATGCGTGCGCGTGTTGAGAAGATACTTGGCGAAGATTTGCGTGGCATCTTGATGGGAACATTTCACTCGACCTGTGCACGGATTTTGCGGCGTGAATCGGCCGATCTTGCCCGACTCGGTTACAGCAAAGATTTCGTCATCTTCGATAGCGACGACCAACGCAGCGTCATCAAATCTGCTCTCAAAGAACTCAATCTCGATGACAAACGCTTTCAACCTTCAAAGATGCTCAACAGCATCAGCGGGGCAAAAGACAAAATGATCACGCCTGACTTTTATGAGGCGAGTGATTATATGTCAACGGTGATTAAGCGTATCTACGATCAATATCAACGGACACTTGTCGCCAACAACGCGATGGATTTTGATGATCTCCTGCTCAACACGGTGCGCCTGTTTGACCTTGTGCCAGAAGTCCTTGCCAAATATCAACAGCAGTACCAACATATTTTGGTCGATGAGTTTCAAGACACAAACAGTGTTCAGTATGGATTGCTGACACGTCTTGCAGGGCAACACAAGAATCTCTTTGTGGTGGGGGATAGCGATCAATCGATCTACAAATGGCGCGGCGCAGATTTTCGCAACATACAAAAGTTCCGTGACGAATATCCTTCGGCCAAACAGATTTTGCTCGAACAAAACTATCGTTCAACCCAGCTTGTGCTTGATGCGGCGATGGCCGTGATCGAGAAAAATCCAGAGCGCGTGCATAAGCAACTGTTCACCGACCGTAGCGGTGGCGCACAAATTGTGATGCGCGAGGCGTATAACGAGAATGAGGAGGCGGAGCAGATTGTGCGGACGGTGGCGGGGGAGAATCGGCGCGGCCGACGTTCCTATGGCGATTTTGCCGTCATGTATCGCACCAATGCCCAATCACGTGCGCTGGAAGAGGCATTTATCCGCGAAGGTGTGCCATATAAATTGATTGGCGCGACAAAATTCTACGGACGTCGTGAAGTCAGGGACATCATCGCCTATCTGCGGGTTGTGCATAATTTGCGCGATGAGGTCAGCTTGCGGCGTATTATCAACGTTCCGACACGCGGCATTGGCGCAAAGACCATTGAAAAGCTGCTAGCATGGGGCAACCAGCTCGACGTACAAGCGGGCGAGGCGGTCATCAAATTGGCGACCGATCCGACGATTGCGCTGCCGTTTAAGGGGCGTGCGCTGGCCTCGTTGATGCGCTTTGGCACAATGCTCAACGGTTGGGTGCGTGCGCGGGACGAGATTACCGTTGGTGAACTGGTGCAGCGCATCTTAGATGAAACAAACTACAAGTCCTATATCGACGACGGAACAGATGAGGGGACAGATCGCTGGGAAAATGTGAAAGAGCTGCTGGGTGTGGCGAAAGATGCGGGGGAGATTGCGTTAACTGAATTTTTGGAAAATGTTGCCCTTGTCGCCGATGTGGATGATTTGGAAGGTGGCAGCAACTCGGTGACCATGTTGACGCTGCACGCTAGCAAGGGGCTGGAGTTTCCCGTTGTATTTATCACAGGCTTAGAAGAAGGAATTATGCCCCATAGCCGCTCAATGACGGATGCGGAGGAGATGGCGGAGGAGCGACGGCTATTTTATGTCGGGTTAACGCGGGCAGAGGATCAGCTCTTCCTGTCACACACGCTGCGCCGCAGCCTGTACGGTATGTCAGAGATGTCTACCCCATCGCGCTTCTTGGGAGATATTCCGAGCAATTTGGTTGAGGGTGGCAATAAGCTTTCCGAACGCCATGCAGCTGCGCAAAATCGCGCGTGGTCGTGGGACCAAAGTGCGACGACGCAGCCCAAACGGGCGACCTCAAGCACCTACGGCAGCTATGGAAAGCGGTCTGACTTTGCTGAAAAACGCGCCGCCCAAAAAGCAGCACGTGGATCGTGGGAGAGCCAAAAGAGTGCAATGTCACAGCGTGATTTGCCCAAGCCGCGTCATCTCTCTGAAGATCGCGACACCCCAACGGTTGCGGCACAATACAAATCTGGTCAGCGCGTCAAACACGCCAAATTTGGCGAGGGGATTGTGATCGAGTCGAAGATCACGCGCAATGATGAAGAGGTGGCGATCGCGTTTAGCGAGCATGGGATCAAGCGATTGTCGGCTAGTTTTGCGAAGTTGGAAGTGATCGGTTGACGACTGTTGCCCGAGTAGAATATACGCATTCGGCCGAATTCCACATCCCCTAATTTATAACCCGCCTAGAATCTCGCGTTTTTCCATGTCAAACAGGGTCAACCTCCCTATAATCCACTCTTTATAGCTGATCGGAACGTTCACGAATATAAGGAAACATATTTTGCGGATCGGGTTTGATGCAACGCCGCTGCTGGTGACTCGCGCAGGCATCGGCAAATACACCCATGCACTGCTGTGTGCGCTTGGCGAGGTCGCGACCGACCATGATTTTCGGCTGTATGCAAATCGGCCGATTCCCCCCGACGCAGCACTCAACTACGCCCATCACGTCCAATCCTACTTTCCACGCAGCCGTTGGCTATGGGAGCAAACCATCCTGCCGCGCACGATTGGACAGGACGATTTACAGTTATTTCATTTCCCTAACAACTCTGCTCCTCTGACAACGCGCGTGCCGTATATCGTCACGATCCATGATGCGTCCCTATTTGTGCATCGTGAATACCATCCATGGCGACGGATTGCTGCCTTGCGCCTGCTGATGCCGATCATTGCACGTCGGGCTACAAAAATCGTGACCGATTCCCACTATGCGCGGCGTGAACTGCAAAAGGCGTTAAAGCTACCCGCCGAGCGGTTTGAGGTGATCTATCTGGCGGCGGATCGACATTTTCGGCCGATTGTTCAGCCAACCGCAATTCAAAAGAAATACCACCTGCCAGACAGGTTCGTGTTATATGTTGGCACGCTCGAACCACGCAAAAATCTACAGCGGCTACTCGAAGCGTTTGCACAATTAAGACGCGCTGCTGACCATCGCCAGACCAAGCTCGTCATTGTGGGAGCCGACGGTTGGCGAATGCCCGATTTTAAGCGTCAAATCGATCAACTGGGCTTGCAGGATGGCATTGTGCGTCTCGGCTATGTGGATGATACAGAGCTACCAGCCATCTATTCACTGGCGACCTGTCTGGCGTTTCCATCTCTGCATGAGGGGTTTGGGATACCGCCACTGGAAGCGATGGCATGTGGCATACCCGTCTTGACTAGTCGTAACAGCGCGATGTCGGAGATTTGCGCAAACGCGGCTCTCTATGTCGATCCGACTGAAACCGCCTCTATAGAACAAGGACTGCATCAACTACTCTGTGATCGGCAGTTGCAAGCGACCCTGCGTGATGCGGGCTTTTCGCGTGTTCGTGATTTCACATGGCAAGAGACGGCACGGAAAACGGCTAAACTATATGAGGAGGTCGCCGCTTGACCACCGCAAAATCGGCCGCTCTGCCTACCGTTAAGCGGGCAAACGTCCTCTTGGAATACGCCATCCGTGCGCTGTTTACAGCACTCTTGCTGACGTTTTCATGGGGGCCCACCGTCACCATTGGCGCGTTCGATCTGCGCATTGCCGATCTGTTGCTTGTGTTATTAGTTAGTCTGTTTTTCGGGAAGTGGCTGTTGGCGCGTAGGCTCCCCGTTTCACTGACAAAGTTGCGTCAACCCGTTCTTCTTGTCCTGATTCTCTTTGCCATCTGGACGTTCACCTCCCTATTTGTCACCGTCACGCCCGTCCTATCACTGCGGCGCATTGTGCGTATATGGCTTCTCTTGACGATGGTCATTGGCGTCAACGAGATGCGTCCGGCCTTTAAATGGGTTGTCAGCCTGTTTAGCATTCACATTTTGGCCCAATCTTCTGTCGCGCTCGCCCAAGCTGCGTTGCAACGTGACATCGGCTTGACTTGGTTGGGAGAGCAACAGATGATGGCACAACTCGGTTACAACGTGCTAGACACGGGTAGTCGTCTGATTTTGCGGGTGCAGGGGTTGGCTGAACATCCAAATTTGTTGGCAATCACGCTTGTTGTGCCGCTGCTTGTCGTGCTTGTTTACGTATTATTTCCAGAAGCCAACATGCCCGACGCGCATTCCACATCCCAAAACAACGATGGGCGACGAGAACGTCCCTACTCTAACGTGCAGCGTAACCCGTCATTCCTGCAAAGGCAGGAATCCATTTTGCCAATTGCCGCCCTCATTGTTGGCACAATTGCCCTGTTTTTTACCTTCTCTCGCGCCGCGACATTGGGGGGCATGATCGCCCTTGTTTGGTTGTTGGTGGTGTGGAAAATGGGTGGAATGAGGCGAGTCAAGAATCAAAAGAGTGTGCCGATATATGGAAAGATAGTTTTTGCGGGAGGAGCGTTGCTGGTAGGACTGACGCTGTTTTCCTATCGAGATGTCGTCTTGTCACGTTTAGATTTTGGCGGCTCGATGCTTGAACAAACGTCGGTGACGGAACGGGTTGTGCAGAATCGTGTCGGATGGAAAATGGTGCAAGCATCCCCACTCGTTGGGGTGGGGGCGCACAGTGCGCGTGAGCGTTTCACAGAGTTTTTGGGAGCGCAGACGCGCATTTCCCATACGATTCACAACACGGTGCTGCTAATTTCGGCCGAACTCGGCCTCCCCGCCGGCTTTCTCTGGCTCATACTCCTCATCACCCCCCCGATCTACGCCCTGCGCCATCGCCACGCCCTTAGCACCCCCGCGCTCGCCTACTCAGTCGCTCTCGTCCCCTATCTCGTCACAAATTTCACCTCACCCGCTTCCTACGATACGCCCGTCGGATCTTTGCTGCATTGGCTCCTCTTAGCACTTTGGCTAGATGCAACCACACAATCATGACCCCACAAGATGCGATCCGCACGACGCTTGCCTACGCCGACCTATTTCAATATCCGATGACATCGGCCGAAATTCATCGCTATTTGGTAGCGCATGAAACTTCGCATAGTCAATTGACACAATGGCTTGCAGAAGCGGTGGTGCAGCGTACTATCTGCCAAATCGGTGACTATTTTATGTTACCTGAGCGTGCCTCTTTTGTGGAAATTCGTCAAGCGCGTGCGCTAAAATCGGCCGAACTGTGGCGACCCGCCAAAAAATACGGCGCACAGATTGCACGTTTGCCGTTTGTGCGGATGGTTGGGGTGACGGGCTCATTGGCCGTTAACAATGTGACTGATTCGGCCGATATTGATTACTTCATCATCACCAGCAACGACCGCCTCTGGCTCTGTCGCATGATTGTCATTGGCCTCGTTCGTCTTGTCGCCCGTACAGGCATTGAACTTTGCCCCAACTACTTTCTCGCTGAACGTGCCCTTGCGTTAACGGACCACAACATCTATATTGCGCGTGAAATCGCGCAGATGGTTCCATTGCACGGTTTTGTATACTATCAGCGTATGATGGCTGTCAACGCTTGGATACGCGACTACCTTCCCAATGCTCGCCCGCATGATAGCAGTTTTGGGAATCGCATTTCCCGTAACACACTTCCGACAAAAATGAGCGAGGCTGTGCTAAAAACCCCGCTGGGAACTGCGCTTGAGCAATGGGAGCAGGCGCGTAAAATAGCGAAGTTCCGCGTGGTCGGGAATCGTAACAGTGAGGCGGCATTTTCGGCCGATTGTTGCAAGGGACATTTCGACGCACACCATGCGTGGGCTGAACGGCAAACGTCGGTATAAGCACCAACGCGACAAAATTATGAAACTACTCTTTGGACAGACCTACTTCCTGCGCTTTGATCCTAAGCTCTACGCCGCGATGCAGCCCTATCCGCCACTCGGCACGCTTTACGCCGCCAGCTACATGCGCGAACGTGGCTACGAGGTTGCACTTTTCGATGCAATGTTGGCTGACTCAACGGCCGAATGGGCGACGAAGCTAAACGCGACCCAACCGGACATTGCCATTCTCTACGAGGATAACTTCAACTATCTCTCTAAAATGTGTCTGCTCAACATGCGCGAGGCGGCGTTTGAGATGATCGGCATGGCAAAATTGCGCGGTTTGCCGACAATCGTTTGTGGCGCGGACGCAACCGACCACGCGGAAGCCTATCTGGACGCAGGGGCGGACTATGTGCTGCTGGGGGAAGGGGAGAAAACGCTGGCCGAACTGTTGACCCAGCTTGCGAAAACGGATTCCAGAACCAATCTTGAAACAATAGCAGGGCTTGCCTATAAAGTTGACGGCCAGCCCACGCGCAATTTGCGCCGCCCCGACATCAAAGACCTCGACGCGCTACCATTTCCAGCGTGGGATTTGGTCGATGTCGAAAAATATCGCCGCGTCTGGACAGAAACACACGGCTACTATTCGATCAATATGGTCACGACACGCGGTTGCCCGTTTCACTGCAACTGGTGTGCCAAGCCGATTTGGGGACAACGCTACCATTCGCGCAGCCCCGAAAACGTGGCGGCCGAACTCAAGTGGTTGAAAGAGACGGTCAACCCTGATCACGTCTGGTTTGCCGACGACATTATGGGGTTGAAGCCGCGCTGGTTTGAAAAATTCGCGGATATTGTCGAAGAGGATGGCACACGCACGCCGTTCAAATGTCTCAGTCGCTCCGATCTGATATTGCGGAAAAATAATGACGTGGCGGCGATGGCGCGGGCAGGCTGTGACATCGTTTGGATGGGGGCAGAATCGGGGTCGCAAAAAATCTTGGATGCGATGGAAAAGGGAACGACGGTGGAACAGATTGTGGATTCGGCCGATATTCTCCACAAACACAACATCCGCGTCGGATTTTTCTTGCAATTTGGCTACCCCAGCGAAACGCGTGCCGACATCGAACGCACACTTGCTATGGTCAAACGCGCCAATCCCGACGATGTGGGTATGTCGGTCTCCTATCCCTTGCCGGGAACCTCATTTTATGAACGGGTGAAGTTGGAACTTGGGGATAAGCAGAATTGGGAAGATTCGGCCGATCTCGCCATGCTCTATCGTGGTCCCTTTACCACAGAGTTTTACCGCCAACTCCACACCGTTTTGCATAAAGTGTTTCGCAGTCAAAAATCGCTTGATCGTTGGAGAATACTGGTCAAAAACCCGCGTGAGATCAGCAAACAGGATGTGCGGGAACTCGCTGCCACCGTCTACCGTCGTGTCACGCTCCCGCTTGCCCGCCGCAAACTCGATCAACTCGCCAAGCTCCCGCACGCACCCGCGATTGTCTCTCTGCCACACATGTCACAGGTAGAAGCCGCACAGCCCACGCCGCAAGAATAGCCCGAAAGGGATATCGTTAGGACGTTTCTGGATTTGCAAATCCAGAAAGTTGTGCATCCACGCTAATCGCTGCGTCTTCGCTGGCGAACCCTTTCCATAGCACCGCGACAACGATATTTGCCACGAGCAACGCCGCAAGCCCTGCTGCCCCAGTAATATTCACGAGCAGATCGTTGCCACCAATCACAAACAGCGGAACTAATCCCCCCAGCGCATTATTTGTGCCGTGCAGAATGGCTGCTGCCCATGTTGTGCCGGCCTTTTCACGTACAAATGAGTGCAAGGGAGACAGCAGCACCGTGAAGCCGACCATCATCAGCACGCCGATACGCGGATGTTCAGGGTAGTTATACCCATACCAAATCATCGGTGCGTGCCAAAAGCCCCAAACGACCCCAATTGCCAGCGAGGCTTTCCAAACCCCCCAATGTTTCCATTCACGCCATAAAAAGCCGCGCCAGCCCAATTCCTCCCCCATAGCAGCCAACATGTTGACTGTTACCCCAGCGATTAAGCCCGACATGATGATGCCAGCCGCTAGGATAAGCGGTGTGACTGCGCCAAACTGTCCAAACACTGTTTGTACTTCCGTTATTTGATCAGCCGGCGCGCTCACCTGTTCCAACATCGAGACGATCACGCTTAACCCATCTGTCCCCTGCGTTTGTGGCAATAGCCAGCTAAACAGCCAAGTCAGCAACACATAGCCGACGGGCAATAACCAGGCAAAAATCATCCAACGATTGAATCGAAATTTGATCCCTAAATCACTGAGGGGCTCATGTTTGACATATTTTTGGACGATTATCGCCGCAATTGCTGGTGTAAACATGCACGCAATCAACGCAACCGTTAATCCCCCTGATTGTAATGTCCCTCCCGTTCCAAAATACGCAAACACAATCGCGTAGCAAAAAAGATAGGCCAAGCCAATAAAGATCCAAGCGGGCTTACTTTTCATTTTGGTCGCTCCATCGAGTTGCCAACGCTTGCCGATAGGCTGGTTGGCAACTCTCGTGATTTAGGATTTACTCCTGAACAATGGCAGGGTCATTGCGCCATACGTAGTACGAATACGCCATCAAAATCACAACCAATACCAGTAGCCCCCCGATCATCGGGAGCAGCCACGCCGCTGAGCCAGAGATCACGCCAAATAGCGTGAACAATAGGCCAAACCCGAAGAACAACCAGCCACCCATGCGGTGAGTCTTGTTCCAAGATAGCTCGCTGGCAATGGTCCAGGGCGTGCGAATGCCAAACATGTAGTTTTGGCGCACTTTGCCCATGTAGTTGCCGATAATCATGAACATAATGCCCATGCCAATCGGCAAAATACGATTGAGCGAAACCGCATAGCCTAACGTTTGCAGCGTTGTTGTGATGTAGAGGAATGTCAAGAACACAATCACGCCAATCATTGTCATGCCATACGCCTTGCCAGAACGCTCAATATTGATACGCTTTGGGTCGATGCGCGGGATAACAGCGAGTAGGACAATCGTTCCTGCGCCAATAATTGGCAACAACATTAGCCCTTCAAATTTGCCGCCATAGCGATCTGCTTCCCCGGCCGCGTTCCAATGGACTGGAATTTGTTGATCAGCAGGAAGCTGTATCCACGCATAGCCACCCAGTAAAAACATCGCCAAAATCAAAATACCACTAATCATCAGAGGGGTTCGCAGGTTCATCATTACCTCCAACATCGAGCTTGAACGTGTCAAGCATCGTCATAAACGCTTCTTCAAGCACGCTCAGATTCAACCGATAGGTGATCGTCGTGCCATTTTTTGAGCCTTGAATCAGGTCTGCATTTTGCAGAATCGAGAGGTGTCGCGAAATCGTAGGCTGTGCGGAATCGAAGTGCAGGGCGATTTTCCCCGCTGACAAGTCGCGGTCGCGCAATAGCTGTAAGATTTTACGTCGCGTCGGGTCTGCCAATGCTTTGTAAGTTTGTTGCATTTGTCTATTTCCTTGTATAGCTAAATAGCTAAATACAAATGCAAGTTTAGACGAGAAAAGGAATAAAGTCAATCATGAAAATCCTGATACGGCGTGGGTCTAAGCTCGTCGCGCTTCCAATCTACTCCCAGATGGGATCGTCCATCCCGTCCCACTGATCTTCTTTCCAATTAATTTGGCGCGGGCGTACATCATGGCATAGTTTGCTGACCCATGTTGGGTACTCTGTCCACTCGGCGAGGGGCTTCTTGACAACGCGGCGGTTGAAGTAGAACTCTGCAAGCCGTTGTTTAGTACGGTCTTGCTTGATAAGGTTTTCCCATGCCCCTTCTACCGCCATACAGCCTGTGTAGTACAGATCAGTGAGGCGATCCATGAGTGGACGAAAGTAGACGCTGGCTTCGAGTTCGGGGAGGGCGAGAATGGCATCGAGTTCGGCCGAAATTTTTTCACATTCCGCCAATCCCTCCCGCTTCAAATTCTCAACACGCAACCCCTTGAACATGTTGCGAACCCGCGCAATAAATGGCAAATGATGGGCATAACGCCGAAAGTCGCGCTGCACTTGCGCCATTAGAACGTTGTGTGGACCTTCCCAATTTTCGCACACCACATTGTCACGCAGCAGTCGCGGCAGCACGCTAAACGACTCAATGGCCCCATTCCCGCCCAGAACTTCGATGCCATGATTGATCACCTCATGCGATGACGGAGGAACGATATTTATTGAGGTTGATCGCTGTGCGAATCACGGCGCGCAGATCGGCATCTGTGCTGGCGTTAATTTCCATATCATCAAGCAGTCGTGCGATGTGAAATGTGCCAGACGCGATGGCGTTCGAGTCTGCGTGCATTTTTGCCAGCACGTCTTGGACGAGCGGATAGCTGATGATTTTTTCGCCAAATGACCAGCGATTTTGGGCATAATACCACGCTTCGATAAAGGCACGCCGCGCCATCCCCGCAACCGCGCTGGCGTTATAAATGCGGCTGACGTTGATGACGTGTTCCATCACGTTTTTGATACCGTTTGTCGTTGCGCCAACTTGGTAGGCGAGCGCATTGTCATAGTGGATTTCGGCCGTTGCCAATGAGCGTGTCCCCAGCTTATCTTTCAGCCGTTGGATTTTCATCCCATTTTGGGAGCCGTCGGCCAAAACTTTTGGCACTAGAAACAAGCCTAAACCGCGTGTGCCATCCCCTTGACCGGGAACGCGGGCTGTGACCAGCGCGAGATCGGCCGAAACATTCGAGCAAAACCACTTTTCCCCGTTTAAAAACCACGTCCCATCGCCGTTATCAGTCGCCACCGTCCCATTCGCGCCAACATCCGCCCCCCCTTGCACCTCCGTCAAGAATTGCGCCCCTGTAAAGTTGCTGTCGTAATCGTCATCGAGCAGCTTTTCGAGCCATGCTTCGGCAAGTTCCGCGTGTGGTTCTGTCAACCCAACTGCTTGCAATGTCTTGATCATGCCCGCAGTACAGGCGAGCGGGCAGTTGTGTCCCGCCTCTCCGTTTTGAGACGACAAATAGTGGATTGCCAACGCCAACGTGTTATTGCCACGATTGCGATGGACGGACATCGCCCCTGCGCCGTAGATTAAGCGTCCCGCCGTATGATAGGCTGGATGATAGTTGACATCTTCAATACGCTGGCCAAAATCATCATAGCGATCGAGTCTGGGCAGATTCTCCGTTTGGTTGCTCTCAACGGCCGCCACATTTAGCTGTTGCGCGGAAACCGCACCGAATTTGTAGAGTCGGCCGACATACGACCGATACATCTCTGCGCCATCATAGAATTCAAGCGTGCGCTGAAGATTTTGGTCGGAGGTAAAGTAGTTATCGGGCTTGGCATTTTGCCACGCCGTGAACATGTTTTGACCTTTTTGAAAGGGGGAGGGTTGAGACTTCATTTGCATCCTTTGATTGTAACCCGAGTCGCGCCATTATTCCGCATAGAGATGACGATAGACGGCATAACCGACATAGATTCGCTCGATGTAGGCGCGGGTTTCGGGGAAGTTGACCGTTTCGACGTAAAGATCGATGTCATCCCCTGCGGCATTGAACCAGCGCAAGGCATTGCCCGGCCCACCGTTGTAGGCAGCCAACGCAGCGTGTACCGTTCCCTCAAATAGTGCCAACTGTTCTGCCAGATAAAATCCCCCAAACTCAAGACCGACATACGGTTTATAGAGATCGGCGTTGTCATAGTCGGGCCAGCGTAACTTATCGGCGATGTATTGACCTGTGTCGGGGATCACTTGTGCCAGCCCTTGCGCGACGGCGCTGGAGGTCGCAAAACTTTCGTAGAGTGACTCTTGCCGAACGAGTGCAAACTGAACAAGCGGATCGTAATCATAACTTTCGGAAAGCGGCATAATCAAGTCGGCATAGTAGGCGGGATATGCAAGCCCCGCGATGAATTTGGGTGCGGTAAATGGTGTTTCGCCCAGCAAATAGATGACATTTGCGGCGGCCATAATGGAGGAGCGATAGAGACCCACATCGCGTAAGTAGAGTGCGAGTTGGTAGCTGATGAGCAGACTGTCGCGGTGGATTTGGCGCAGGTGGTCCAGTTCGCGTTTTGCGTCTTCAAATCGGCCGATTTTCCACAGTATCTCCCCACGCACCAAATGAGGATCGTTCGCCACATACGGCGGCAATTCATGGATCGGCGTGTCCGCTGGCAACGCTAAAAACTCGCGCAAGGCGACTTCGGCCGCCGCTTGATCGAGGTCGAACGTCAGTTTTTCATGGGTGCGTTCAAATGGTTCTAAGCCTGCGGCGAGATCGGCAATCCGCGCACTGTAGTAGCGATCTTCAATTCGACCCTCTTGCGCTAAGTCCGCTAACTCATCCCCGTCTGCAATGGTAAACAGCCACGTCAGGGCAGATTCGCCATGATAGGTGCTGCGATATGTTGCGGCGGCACGAGTCCAATAATCTGTCGCTACGGCATCACTGCCACCCGCCAGTGCCAGCCAACCGGCCCGAAAGAGCGCTTCGGCCGCTTGACCATGCTCAGGATAGTCGTCAGCAAGCTGTTGGTAGAAGATGACGGCTTCGGTCGTGTCGCCACTCAGATCATGGAGCCGCGCCAATCGCCATAGCGCATCGGGCGCATTGACTGCATTAGGTAGCGTCTGCACAAGCTCCTGATAGGTGGCAATCGCCTGTTCTGTCAGCCCCTGTCGTCGATAAAGTTCACCCCGTTCATACAACCCCCGACCGGCCGACGTGACATCTAACGCGCTGAATGTCGCAATTTCGGCCAACGCATTGGTGCGGTCGCCCAGTGCTTCATAGCAGCCCGCGAGATAGAGCCGCGCATCCGCAATGTAATCATCGGGGTTATCTTCAATGTACTCCTCAAGCGCGAGCACGCAGGGAGAATATGCTTCGGCAAAATAGTCAACGACACCACGATAGTATTGATCGACGGGTTCTTCTGCCTGCACCAGTTTGACGAGGGCGCGATAGCTGGCCGCTTGTTCGGGGTAAGTATTGACGAGATCGCGGAACTGGGCATACCCTTCCGCATCATCCCCCGCGGCAATGCGCGCTTCGGCCGAAAAATAGCCCATCTCCGCCTTTGTATATTCAGTCTGCGCCTCATCCCGAATCACAGCATACAAATTTGCCGCATCGTTAAAGCGATTTTGCTGTCCATACAGACCTGCTAGCGTGACCCGCAGTTGATAGGTGATCAGGCGTTGCGCATCGGCCTCAACGGCTAGCTCATATTGCTGAATTGCCTCGTCAATATCGCCATCCGCCAGCGCACATTGCGCGATCCAACTGCGTGTATATGCAGTCAATTCTGGCTGGGCGTTGAGATAACGCCGAAAGACGGGAACGGCTTCCGCACAATTGCCCTGCTCAAAGTAACTCTCACCCAAAAAATAGAGCGCGTCGGGGTCGGCATCATCACTTTCAGCCAGCCGCGCAAAGAGAAATTGTGCAGCGGTTGCGTTGCCAGCGGCGAGATGGGCGCGGCCGAGATCATAGCGGATGCGCTCTTTTAATGCGCCATCGGGCGCCGTGCTCAATGCTTTGGCGAGTTCTTCAATGACGAGATCGTAGTTGCCTTGCTGCATCAATTCGGCCGAAATTTCCAGCCGTTCATCGAGTGCAGGTGTCGCCGTTGGTGATGGGGTGGGTGATGGCGTGATTTGCGCCAGTGCGGTTGCCGTCTGTTCCGCATCTGGCAAGAGCGTCGGGGTTGCCCTGATCGTGACGGCGGTAAGCGGTGTCAGCTCGCTAATTTCTGTTGGGGTTGGCGCTGGATCCGTTTTTTCATCCCCACACGCAGCCAGCAGGATGATGAATAATAACAGCAACGGGAGATATTTCATGCGCTGGATGATACGTGGTTTTTGCCGATTTGGACGCGCTTCTTAATGATGATTGAGGAATTGTGAAATCACGGCAGCTAGCGAACGACCCGAATTGTCGCCACCCACTTTACTTGACGCAGTGCATTGTCAGTCTCGCTCGGCACAACGAGTCGCACAAGCCCGTTTTCCCGCGTCAAACTTTCCCCGTCGCTCATGTCACACAGCAGCGGCGGATCGTATTTCCCGCCCATCAATTCATCAGGAAAGAGCCGATTCCCAAACTGATCGGCACTCATCACCTCAACGGAGGTGAATGGACCCGGCCAATACTGCCCCAGTAAATCGGCCAACGTCACGCCCTCAAGTTGATAGGGGCCGTGTTGACCATGATCGGTCGTGTATGAATAGGCAAATTGGGTGCGTGGCAGCTCGCGCAAATCGGCAAGCGTCAATGTGTGTAGTTCCAGCGTGGGCAGAATCAACATGATAGCGGGATCTGCGTGCGGTGGTTTAACGTTGTTATCGTGACTATGGGGCTGCAATGGATCGTTCATATGTTTACGATACACAAATCGGCCGAATTCATCCCCACCAATTCTCCCGCATTTGACAGTTCTCTTACAGCAACTTTGCAAAATGGGAACATAACAACTTGCAACTTAGAAAATGGAGCAACACAATGAAATATAGAAGACTTGGTAACGCTGGAATGAAAGTGAGCACCATCTCGCTCGGTGGCTGGATCAATTACGGCGAAGGCAAGATGGCAGAAGATACGGGCCGCAAGATTATCGAAACGGCCTATGAAAATGGTATCAACTTCTTTGATATTGCCGACATCTATGGTCAAGGTGAGTCTGAAAAGGAGATGGGCGCGGTGTTGGCGCAATACGATCGGCACACGCTGGTTGTCTCTTCTAAGGTATTTTGGCCGATGAGCGACGATGTCAATGATCGCGGCCTCTCGCGCAAGCACATCATGGAGAGCATCGAAAAGTCGCTCGATCGCTTGGCGATGGACTATCTCGACATCTACTTCTGCCATCGTCCCGACCCAGACACCCCAATCCGCGAAACGGCCCACGCCATGCACGATCTAGTCGAGCAGGGGTTGGTTCACTATTGGGGAACGAGCGAATGGTCGGCAGGCCAAATTGCGGAGGCGTATCACATTTGTGATAAATATGGCTGGCACTTGCCGCAAACGGAACAGCCGCAATACTCGATGCTCTATCGTGATCGGGTCGAAAAACATATTTTGCCGACAACGAGCAAACTGGGTGTCGGTCTTGTGGTATTTTCGCCCTTGGCCATGGGGATGTTGACGGGTAAGTATGACGAAGGTGTGCCTGCAGATTCACGCTTTAACCGCGAAGATTGGGCAAAAAAGCGTATGCTGAACGATGCGAACAGCGAGAAGGTGCGCATGCTGAAGCCGATTGCTGACGATTTGGGGCTAACGCGCGCGCAGTTGGCGTTGGCGTGGGTGTTGCGTCAAGATGGGGTGAGTAGCGTCATCACGGGCGCGACGAAGCCAGCGCAGGTTCTTGACAATGTGCAGGCAGCAGAGGTTGAATTATCGGCCGAAATTGTCGAAAAGATCGACGCCATCTTGAATCCAGAAAAACAGTAAACAGTTTGCAGTAAACAGTGAGCAGCATTTTTTCCTGTTCACTGTTTACTGGTGACCGTTCACTAATCAAAGTACCCGCCAACCAACGCGTTTAGCCCTGCGATAATAATAAAGCCGGGCCAAACCTGTCCCCAATTCCAGTTGAGTAGGAAGATGAGTGCGACAAACAGTGGGAACAGTGCGCCCATCACCTCTTGTCGCCCTTCCTGACCCAGTCGGCCAGTTTGTTGATACGTTTTCCATGCCTTGCCCTACATTGCGAACACGGGGATGAGGATAAACAACGCCCACCAATTGTCAAATCGGAGATTCGTTAGGTTGCCAAGCAAGAAAAAGAGGCCGACGGCAACTAACACCGCACCGCCTACCCAATTGCCCGATCGATCTTTCACAATGCCCTGTTCTTCTTCTTTTAACTTACTGTTGTCCATATCACGCTCCAGATTGATTTGTGGTGTGTTTCATGTCGGTTAGTACGTGTTTCAGGATTTGGAAATCCCGAAATGTCCAGCCCCGCAGAATAGATTCCCGCCTGCGCGAGAATGACAGTTTCAACTCAATTGAAACGCACCCGTTGATTTGTGACAATGGCTGTTGTGTGTGGTTCATCTGTCACATGTGACGCGCCACATATCACGCCAAGATATTAGATATCCCCAGCCATTATCGTTGTCGATCTATACGAAGCATAAGTCGATCCGTTGCAACATTTAGGCCCCTGATCGCTCGACATTTGCACCGAGAACGCGCAACTTTTGCTCAATATCTTCATAGCCGCGATCGAGCTGGTGGATATTCCCAATACGAGTCGTTCCCTGCGCGCAAAGTGCGGCCAAGACCATCGCCATACCCGCGCGGATATCGGGGGATGAGACACCCGCCGGATTGGCGTGTAGTTGCGTCTGGCCGTGAATCATGACGCGATGCGGGTCACACAAGACGGTGCGTGCGCCCATGAAGTTGAGTTTATCGACAAAGAAAAAGCGGCTTTCATACATCCAATCGTGCAGCAGCACCTCCCCTTTCGCTTGGGTGGCCATAATGACGAGAATGGACATCAGATCGGGGGGGAATCCGGGCCATGGCTGCGGCTTGATTTCGAGAATGCTACCGCTCAAGGCGCGGTCGATTACGAGGGACTGATCGGCCGAAACCAGCACAGCATCCCCATCCGTTGTAAAATCGACGCCCAACTGATTGTAAACCAGTTTGACCATGCGCAGGCTGCTCGGACTGGCGTTTTCGATCCGAATTTCGCCGCCCGTCACAACCGCCGCGCCGATAAAGCTACCTACCTCCATAAAATCTGAACCAATGCGGAACTCACCACCGTTTAACTTATCAACCCCTTCAATCGTCAAACGATTAGAGCCAACGCCGCTGATTTTCGCGCCCATGATGATGAGCAAGTTACATAAATCCTGCACGTGTGGTTCGCAAGCGGCGTTGTCGATAATAGTTGTGCCAGCGGCTAAGACGGCCGCCATAATCGTGTTTTCGGTTGCCGTCACGCTTTGTTGGGCTTGCAGATAGTAACCCGCACCCGTGAGTTTTTCGGCCGACATCGCAAAGCCACCGTCCGCGAATTCAACGGTTGCCCCTAATGCACGCAGCCCTTGCACATGGGTGTCGAGCGGCCGACCGCCAATCATGTCCCCACCGGGAACCGGCACCCAACAAGCCCCCAGACGCCCCAACATGGGCCCAGAGAAGACAAATGACGCGCGGGTTTGCCCCGCGATTTCACGGCTGAGGCGCGTTTTGTCGATATTGACAGCGTGAATGCGATAGGAATGGGTATCGATCTTTTCGACATCAACGCCGAGGTCACGCAAAATCAGCAGTGTATTGCGCACGCCGAGTATGTTCGGGATGTTATGCAAAATAACGGGCTGATCGGTCAGAATACAGGCGGGAAGCAGTTTGAGCGCGGCATTTTTGTTGCCGCCAGCGGTAATCGTACCACGCAGCGGATGGCCGCCTTCAATGCGTAATGTTTCCATTTAATGATCCTTGAGCTTATCGGTTGAATCGTTCGTCAACATTGTAGAGTTGCATACGATATGGTCAACAGTAAATAGAAAGGATTCATTTTTGTGAATCTGGCTGTTTTGCGCTACGCTTCTGCCTATGATAACAAAACAAGATCGCTATCGCGGTGCATTGCTGGGTCTCGCTGCTGGGGATGCGTTTGGCACGACGCTTGAATTTACAAAACCAAACGAGTTTGAACCGATCCGTGAGATTGAGGGTGGGGGGCCTTTTGGTTTGCAGGCTGGGCAATGGACGGATGACACGTCGATGGCATTGTGTTTGGCAGCCAGCCTGATCGAACACGATGGCTTTTCACCAACCGACCAGATACAGCGCTATGTCAAATGGTGGCAAGATGGGTATATGAGTAGCACGGGGCGATGTTTTGATATTGGCAACGCAACAGTCGCTGCGCTTTCTAGATTTGTCCAGACTGGCGATCCACTTAGCGGCTCAACTGATCCCTACTCAGCGGGCAATGGGTCGATTATGCGACTGGCACCGGTCCCACTCTTTTTCCGCGCAGATTTGGAAGAAGTCGTTAAGTTTTCGGCCGAATCCTCCCGCACCACCCACGCCGCCCGTGCCTGTGTCGATGCCTGCCGCTACTTTGGTGTCTTGATCGCGCTCGCCGCCAGTGGGGCAGAAAAGCACACGATGCTCAGGCCCTATGCGGATAATTATGATCTGTTTTCGGCCGAACCACTCGTCGCCGAAATTGCCAAAATTGCCGAAGGCTCCTTCAAACATAAAAACCCGCCCAACATTCGCGGGACGGGCTACGTTGTGCAATCGCTTGAGGCCGCACTCTGGGCGTTTTATCACGCCGAAGATTTTGTCAGCGGCGCACGCCTAGCGGTCAACTTAGGTGAAGATGCGGACACGACAGGCGCAGTTTATGGACAGCTTGCAGGTGCATTCTACGGCGCAAGCGGCATCCCTCAACGCTGGCGCGACCTCCTGACGATGAGAGATGAGATTATTGAAATGGCGGATGCGCTTATGTAGGTCATGTTGCGCTCGTTAAATTTCTGAAATGTGATGAGTAGTGCGTGGTGCGTGGTGCGTCCTTTTTACGCACCACGCACCACGCACTACACCAACCCAAACAGCCAACCTTTACGCGCCCACCATCTTCAAAACAGCCGCCAAGTTCAACAACGTCTTTGGCACAAAGCTATCTGGTAAACAGTACTCTTGATCTTTGCTGCCGTCTTCTGAGCGTTCCGAACAGTGGGCATAGGCACCGTTTGGACCGAGCGCGTCGAGCGTTGGCACGGCGTGCCATGTGAAGTTCCCATCGCTCAAGCCACCACGCCACGAACGAATCGCCTCAAATCCAAGTTCATTGGCCGCATCTCGCCAAAATTCAAACGTCTCTTCCGAGCCTGTATTTTCTGGCCATGGCGGTGTCTGACGCAGCACTTCGACGGATGTCGTGCAGGGGTAGCCGTCACTGGCACTTTGCACTGATGAATAGCCATTGAGCGCAAGAATGCTGGCAACTCCTGCATCATACGTCTCTTTGTCATAGCAGCGCATTTCAACCAACGCTTCACATTCATGGGGGACGCGATTTGTGACCGTTCCACCGTGAACTGACCCGACGTTGAAAGTCAACTCGCGTTCGTAATCGGTGAGTGCCGCGATTTTTTGGATGACATCTCCCATTTGAACGACGGCATTGGCGCCGCTTGCGTGCGCCGTGCCAGCATGAGATGCCTTACCCGTTACGCGCACGCGATAGGTGGACATCCCCTTGCGCTTGACGAGAATGCGGAAACGATTTTCCTCGACCAGTCCGCCCTCAAAGACGAGACAGGCCAGCGCACCGTCCAGCCGCGCCTTACATAACGCGCCAAAATCCTCCCCATCCTGCTCTTCGCACGCATCGGCGAGAATGATCCACGTGGTCGCCTCAAACTGCGCAGGGTCAAACTGGCGCAGTGCATCGAGCAGCATATAGATCAGGACCGTGCCACCTTTAATATCGACTGTGCCGGGTCCATAGATGCGATCCCCTTCAACGCGCCAGTGAAAATCGTTGGCGATCTCTTCGGCCGCAGGAAAAACGGTGTCAAGATGGGTGACAAGCCCGACCGTTTTTTCGCCTGTGCCTTGTCGGGTGAGAACGAGATGACAGCCAAATTTGGGGTTGGCTGCTTGAATGGTTTCGGCCGAAAATCCCAGCCCCGCAAACACGCCCGCTGTCATCTGCCCTAACTCGTTGACCCCTTCTGGATTTTCCGTAAAACTATTGATCTCGACCATTTGACGTAACATTTCGAGATAGCTTGGCATATTGTTTTCGAGATACGCTTGTACTTCTTGCTGATTTTTCATTGTATTCCTTGATATCCACGCTGCTGAATTTAAATAAAACTTCTATCCGCCACCCAATAACAAAAACTCTTACATAATACCTACAAAAAACGGTTGTCTGTCATAATATGGTGACATTTCTTTGATAAGCTGATCTTTAGTTGGATGCCACACAATTGTACCCTACAAAGCGCACAAACAACGCTATAGTGAGATAAATGGTGTGCATCTGACATTATATGACGTTTCACAGAGCCAGCTCTGTTTATGGTTTCACTTCTGCTTGCAGAAAAAGAGCCAGGGAGCATCCCCACATGACACACCAAAGAAAAATATCCCTTTTGGCAGGTTTTGCCACACTCTTTCTGTTTTTAATGATCGGTTTTACATCGCGTGCGAGTGCCGCGACGACATGGCAAGCGACCTATTGGAACAACAAATTCCTGAGCGGAAATGCCGTGCTGACACGCACCGAAAATAGCATCAACTACAATTGGGGCGTAGGCAGCCCAGGATTTAACGTCCCAACAGACAACTTCTCGGCGCGTTGGGATCGGTCAGACTTTTTTGATGCGGGTCGCTACCGTTTTACAGTGGCCGCCGATGATGGTGTACGGCTGTATGTCGATGGACAACTGTTGATCGACCAATGGCATGATAGTCCAGCCACGACGTATACGACCGATGTTGACTTGACACATGGCAACCACTTCGTGCGCGTTGAATACTACGAGAATGGTGGTAGTGCATCGATATTTGCCGATTGGCAAAAGCTAAGCGGTACGCCAGACAATAGCTGGCGAGCCGACTATTGGAACAATACATCACTGGCGGGCAATCCCGTACTGACTCGCTATGAGAACACGGTTGACCATATTTGGGGCAGTGGTGGTCCCGGCAATGGTGTTAGCAATGACTTCTTTTCGGCACGTTATTCGCGCAACTTCAACGTCAGCGCGGGAACCTATCGCATTGACGTGACATCAGATGATGGCGTGCGGGTGTGGGTCAACAACAATCTGCTGATCAACCAGTGGTCGCCAAATGCAGCGACGAACTTTTCGGCCGATATTGTCCTCCCCAACGGCACAGCAAACGTGCGTGTCGAATACTATGAAGGTCAAGGCAACGCGGTCATCCGCGCCAACTTCTATCGCGTATCGGGAACCAATCCGACACCACAACCACCCACTCCGACACCAACACCGATTAAGCATCCACCACTTAATCTACCCCTCGTTCAGCGCGGACACTTAATGAACGGTGTGCAATGTCTTGGTGCAACCCAATATGTCGGTATTCTCGGCGTTTGTGATGCAGATAGCGTTTGGTCAATCTACAAACTCGGTAACCATTACCTCGTGCAAAATCATGACAACGGGTTATGTATGCGACGCACACAGTATTCTGGCGGAATGCAAATCCGTCTCGGCGGCTGTGATGGCACAGACGTAAATCAGTTATTCTTCTATGAGATGAATGGCGATCAACTGTCATTGCGACTCGCGCCGAATCCAAATCTCTATCTCGGAATTGGTGGCTATGGTGGCAACCGCGCCCATCTAGTCAACAATTTCTTTGCATGGCGATTTGTACCGTAGTTGTCAGTTAACCTGCCTGTAAACAAAAAGAGCGACCAAGCTGGTCGCTCTTTTTTTATAGAATCGGCCGATCGCCAATCTCACAAACGCTGGCGCATAATTTCACTGGCAAACATGGCCGCAGATGCGGTTGTTCCGAGCGAATGGGGGAAGTGACGTGCATAGGGGATTTCTAGGACGAGATCGGCCGATCGTAAAAATGATCGCGTCACGCCCCGTTTGGCCCCACCAATCAACAAGAAAAGTCCCTGTCGCAGATCAGCCTCATAAAGTGAGACAGAATCCTGCATTGCCGTACACGCAATTTGTAAGCCCTGTTGCTTGAAAAATTCGGCAGCTTCTTCAGCACTTTCGGCCTCCGCAATCGGGAGCAACTCGCTTGCACCAGCGGAGGCGCGGACGATGGTGGTTTCGGCCGAGAACCACACGCGCGGGCGCAAAACCAGCCCGTCAATTCCAGCCGCATAAAATGCCCGAATCGCTTGCCCCAAATTATAGGGATCTTCGACACCATCGAGCATGATAATCGCTGCGGCGTGATCGGTTGGCAGTAGATCGCTGAGTTGAGCAAATCGACGAGGTGTGGCGATGGCAAGAATACCGCCGTGGGAGTGGCCTGTGGCGAGTTCATCGATCTCATCTGATGAAACGAACTCAGCCATTAGCCCTGCCTCGCGCACCAGTCGCAAAAAATAGCGCAACTTCCCCTTGTTGCGCCCATCTCGCACAAGCACACGCAGAACATCACGCACGTGCCCTTGCAGTGCCGCCGTGACGGCGATTTGCCCTTCTAATACGACATGATCCACGTCTAATTATGCCTTCGCTTTCTTCGCCTCTTTCTGGCGCATGTGATGCACCAGTTGCCGTTTGCGAATGCGCAGCGACTCAGGCGTTACCTCAAGCAGCTCATCACGATGCAAATACTCAATCGCTTGGTCAAGCGACATTTGGCGATGAGGTGGCAGCCCATCCACAATCGCTTTTGGCACACCGCGATGCCCCGTCAAGTTTTTCGTCTTTGTGACGTTGACCACTAGCTCATCATCGCGTAAATGTTCGCCGACAACTTGTCCTGCGTACACTTCTTGCGTTGGCTCAATGAAAAAGTCGCCGCGCGAGAGCAAGTGGGTCAGCGCGTAGGCACTGACAGGGCCGTTGTCCATCGACACGAGCGAACCAAGTTCACGCTTTTCGATGTTGCCAGCGAAGGGCAGATAGTCGTGGAAGATTGAGTTGAAAATACCCGTTCCGCGTGTCATCGTCAGGAATGGCTGGCGGAAGCCGAGCAACCCGCGCACTGGCACGATGTATTCCGCATGAACGGTGTTGTCATCGGCATAGCGAATTGTTTGCATGAGGCCGCGACGTTTGCCGAGTGCTTCGGCAACTGGCCCCCAATAATCTTGGGATGCTTCGACGTAGACAGTTGAAAACGGTTCAAGCGTCGCGCCATTTTCATCTTCTTTATAGATCACTTCCGGCGTGCTGACTGCAAATTCAAACCCTTCCCGGCGCATCGTTTCGATCAAAATACCGAGATGAAGTTCGCCGCGCCCATAGACGAGAAACGTATCGGCCGCATCTGTGTCCTCGACGCGCATTGCCACGTTGCTCTTCAATTCGTCATACAACCGCTTGCGCACCTGACGCGACGTCACATATTTACCTTCACGACCGGCAAAGGGAGAGTTGTTGACGCTGAATGCCATACGAACCGTTGGTTCTTCAACCGTGATTGCAGGAAGTGCAACCGGATTTTCGGGGTCAGCCAGTGTCTCACCGATATTGATCGCGTCCAAGCCTGCAATGGCAACGATGTCGCCCGCTTTTGCCGAATCAACCTCGATGCGCTCTAGTCCATCCATGATGGATAGATAGCGCACTTTTTCTGTTGTCTGCTCGCCATCAACGAGCATGCGTGCGACTTGTTGACCATTGCGGATGGTGCCCGCGAAGATTCGGCCGATTGCCGTCAACCCCTTGTACTGATTGTAGTCCAGCGTTGTCACCAACATTTGCAGTGGTGCATCGATGTCCACATCTGGAGCGGGGACTTCGTCCAAAATAACTTGGAACAGTGGGCCGAGATCATCATCTAAATCTTCGCTATAGCCGGCCCGTTGATCTAGACCAACGGCGTAAATAACGGGGAAGTCAGCCTGTTCCTCAGATGCACCGAGTTCGATAAATAGGTCAAAAGCCTCGTTTAAGACCTCATCTGCGCGCGCGTCCTTGCGATCAATTTTGTTGATAACGAGAATAACGCGATGCCCCATTTCGAGTGCCTTTTTTAGCACAAAGCGCGTCTGTGGCATGGGCCCTTCGGCCGCATCGACGAGCAGCAGAACGCCATCCACCATATTTAAGACGCGCTCGACTTCGCCACCAAAGTCAGCATGGCCGGGCGTATCAACGATGTTGATTTTGATTGGATTGCCGTCTTTGTCTTCAATTGTAATCGCCGTATTTTTGGCGAGAATCGTAATACCGCGCTCGCGCTCAAGGTCGTTGCTATCCATCACGCGCTCTTGAACCTGTTCGTTCTCACGGAAAACTTGTGTTTGTTGCAGCATCCCGTCTACGAGCGTTGTTTTCCCGTGATCGACGTGAGCGATAATTGCGATATTGCGTAAATCGTTGCGAATCATAGTTATCAGTTGTTTAAGTTGCAGGGAGTTTGCCTTGCGTCTCTCTCAAAAACATAGAAAAGCCCCAACCAAGCGTTGAGGCTTCCCTACATTCTAGCAGATTGTGAAATATGTCTCAATCAGGCTTATGTTAACAAATGGCGTTGCTAAAGAAAGGGGCTTTGGGAATCTGAGGGGTTGCGAGTGCGTGGTGCGTCATTACATCTCACGCAACACGCAACACGTCTTTAATCCCAAAGAGCCAGAAGTCAATGTGTTCTGTCAGGAGTTAGAAGTCAGAGCCACAATAACAGTGCAGTTCGTATCATTATTCGCGAAAGAGATATTGCAGTCCAGCGGGGAGTGCATCTTGCCATAAACCCCAACTATGCCCTTGTGACCATTCATTGTAGCTAAATGGAATGTCTGTTTCGGAAAGCAGGTCGTGCATCTCACGACTGGCAGCAAGGAAGTCACCCTGCGGCTGTTCGGGCAAGACGGCAGTTTCATAGATGCCGACGTTGAGATAGAGTTTTTGATCGGCCGAAAAATCCCCCACTAACTGTGCAATCGACTTCTCACTCATAGAAATGGCAGGCGATTGCGCGAAAATTCGGCCGAAAACATCCCCATACGTTCCCCCTAGCTCAATCGCTAACAGACCGCCCAATGATGCACCCCAAACGCCGGTCTGATCGGCCGAACGATCAACCGCATAATTTTCCTGCACAAACGGCACGATTTCACGGGCGACAAATTCCATATAGCTATCGTTTCCGTTGTACTCAACTTGGCGCGTGATCGGCGGGATAAAGACGGCGACGAGCGGCGGGATTTCTCTGCGCCCGATCAACCGATCGAGCACGTCTGGCATATCGATCAGCGTCAACGCCTCACTTCCATCATGCACATAGAGTGATGGATATTGCGCTCCGATCAGTTGCCCCGCTGGCTGATAGACAAAAAATGTGCGTGTCTGCCCCAAAATCGCACTCTCTAGCGCATGTTCATGCAGCGTCCCATTGGCATAATCAAACTGCTCGACTAAGACAGGGGGTTGCCGATAGGCTGGCATCGTCAGAACCGAGCGTAATCCGAATCCGCTCATCATCCGCTGCGGGTTACTGGGATCGAGTCGTGCTGTTCCGTCTACGATCAGTTGGTAATCAATTCGTGCGTCTGCCGCAACCGTCTGCTCTAAATAGTAAAATTCCGTCCCACTGATGCGCGTCAATGCAATCGGTGTCTCCCAACCTGTGGTGTCACCGACCAGTTCAACCTGTGTTCCAGCCCCGCGATAGAACCAGATGACCGTTTCCCCATCCATAATCGGCGCGTCAACTTGTGACCAATAACGGTTTGCAAGGGCGGGTCGATCGATAAGCAGTGCGTTTTCAACTTCCTGCAAAAAGTAGCGAAATCCTGCCGCACTATTGGGTTCAGGTAACGGGGTTGCAGTTGGAAATGGGGTCAAGGTTGGGGTAGGAATTGGGGTTGGCTCCACTGGAATTAACGCAGTTTGACAACTTACGAGCAGCAGCAACCAAAAAAGTCGTTTCATATTATCCATTATAGCGTGCGTGATTTGCATTGGCTGTTTATACTGTAGTATAGGAGATATGATCGGCCGATTGGAGCGTATACCAATCGCGACGACAAAACATAAAACGTAATAGACGCATGATCGACTTTACAGATCATTCGTCTTACGTCGATTAGGGTAAATTGTCAAAACAAACAAAAGGTCTCGTCACAAGCGCACAGAGCGGTTTTTTTAGCATTGAAACGGATGCGGGCATGATTGTCAGCAAAGTACCAAAGCGTGTCCGGTATCAAAGACGCAAGGCACAACAAACAGAAGATCAGTCGGTCAGCAGCATTGTTGCCGTTGGCGACATCGTGACGGTCACCGTTAACGAGGATGGCACGGGCACGATTGAGTCTGTGGCCCCGCGTGAGAGCGTGCTGTCACGGGCGCGGCCGACCGCTGGAACGCGCACAGTTGAGCAGGATCGTGAACAAGTGTTGGTTGCGAATCCCGATCAGGTTGTTTTTGTGATTGCGGCGGCCGATCCAGCCCCCAACTTACGCAAACTCGACCGCTTGCTCGTCATCACCGAGATGAACGATCTGCCAACGATTATTTGTATCAACAAGATCGATCTGGTCGCTGAGGCCGAGATGGCTGAACTATTCGCCATCTATGCCGAGCTTGACTATCCGATTCTGTTTACCAGCGCGGTGACAGGGCGCGGCATTCAAGAGCTCCAAGCTGTGCTGGCGGGCAAACTATCGGTCTTTTCGGGCTCATCGGGCGTGGGGAAGTCGAGTTTGCTCAATGCGGTGCAGACAGGCTTGGGATTGGCGGTGGCCGCCGTAAGCGAGGCGACGACAAAAGGGATGCACACGACGCGCCATACGCAACTGTACAAACTAGACGTCGGTGGTTATGTCGCGGACACGCCGGGTATTCGCGGTGTCGCGTTGTTTGATGTTGAGCCGACAGAATTGGATGCGTACTTTCGGGAGATTGAGCCGTTGGTTGCCGATTGCCAATTTAGCGATTGTTCGCATCGGCATGAGACGGGCTGTGCTGTGCGTGAGGCGGTGGCGGCAGGGAAAATTTCGGCCGAACGCTACGACTCCTACTTGCGCCTCTATGAGGAACACACAGAATTGCACAAGAACGCATACTAGCGCACAAAACCGTACAAAAAGCCTATCGCTGTTAGACAGTCCTATATGGTATCACTAGGAAAAGTATGTTTAGACAAAATTGTAATGGTAATGCAACGTCAATCGCCTCCTTTATTCGATGATTACACCATGTTGGACAAGCTTCAACGACGCAATAGGCAGCTTGCCCAGTTAAATGAGGCCAGCCGGCAATTGACCGCCACGCTCGAATCGGGCAAGGTCATGACGCGCATGTTGCAGATCGCTACCGACATTATCGGCGCACGTGATGCATCCGTTTGGACATGGGAGGATGATCAGCAAGAGTTGTTGATCTGTCGTGCAACATCAAATGAAGGGTTGTTCGCCGCCTTGCGCCAATTGCGAATGCGTCGTGGCGAGGGAATTGTTGGCGCAGTCGCCAAGAGCGGAACGTCTGAGATTGTGCCAAACGTGCATGCGGACAGTCGTTTTTCTATTTCGGCCGATCAGCAAACAGGTCTAAAGACAAAAAATCTGCTCTCTGTGCCGCTGCTTGTGCGGGGAAATGTGCTGGGCGTGTTGCAAGTTCTCAACAAGCCAACTCCGTTTGAACACGAAGACATGACCCTGATTGAGACGTTGGCCGCGTCGGCCGCAATTGCGCTCGACAATGCCCGCCTCGTTGAAGCCCTACAACAGCAAAAACAAGAGTTAGAAACGCGCAATGCCGAACTCGATGCGTTTGCACGGACGGTTGCCCACGATCTTAAAACACCACTCAACTGGATCAACGGTTATATGGAGCTGCTCGTCAAAGATTGGCACAGTCTGCCCGATTATGAGCGTATTGACTACGCTAAGGCAGGTCAACATGGCGCACAGATGATGAGCAACATCGTCGATGAATTGCTGTTGCTAGCGAGCTTGCGTGAGTCCGAAATTGCGATTGGACGTGTCAATATGGATGCCGTGCTTGAAAATGTGCGCGGGCGTGTAAATCCGCTCTTAGAGCAGCACAACGCCACGCTGACCGTTGCCGAGCAGATGCCAGATGTGCAGGGCTATAGTCCATGGATTGAGGGTGTTTGGGTCAACTATATTACCAATGCGCTCAAGTACGGCGGGGTTCCGCCACGTATCCGAGTCGGATATGCAGCGCAAGGCAGTCGCGTCAAATTCTACGTGCAGGACAACGGAATGGGATTGACATTGAGCCAACAGGAAAAGCTGTTTATTCCATTTTCGCGGCTTGAAGAGGAACGCGCCCAAGGACATGGGCTGGGACTTTCGATTGTGCAGCGCATTGTTCAGCGGTTGGGGGGAACCGTTGGATTGGAGAGCGTGTTGGGGAATGGAAGTTGTTTTTATTTTACATTGCCGAGCGTGTGATTTTGTAAAAAACGTGGTGCGTGGTGCGTAATGCGTACTAAATAGCGCACCACGCACCACGAGTGTTTCAACGCCTAAAGCCGCTTTTTCTGCACACTGACAAAGTCAATAGGATCACAACCCCCATCACAATCATAATTGGCGAAATGGCTGCCGTGCTTTCGACCGAAATCAACCCCACTGCTGTTGGAACAGAGTCACCAAGCGCGGGCGCGTTAAAGTGTGGCTGTCTATTCGGCACAAATGCGGCTTGATCGGTTGTCGTCGGACGCAGAAAGACGGGTTCATTTTGGGCGACGCTCAACGTGTATTCTGCATCGGCGCGCGCATTTGTCGCATAGATGCACAGCAGGTAGCGGCCTGTCTGTGGGGCATGTGACACCACGAGCGCATCGCTGCCCACCTTTGTCGCGGCGAGATTGGGTTGGCCGTGATTATTGGGATACCAGAGGAATGCGTTGGCATCCCCCGTTGTGACATTGAGTTGAATTTGCAGCGAGTCACCCGCCGCCGCACCAACCGCGTAACATGTTCTTTCACCCGCTGCCAACGGCGCATGGGCCGGCGCATAGTTGACAAAACGCAGTTGCGGTTCACTCGCGTCGGCCCAAATGTGCAGGCGAATCAGGCCGGGCGCAAAATCGGCCGATAATTCCCCTCCGCCATCTGCCACATTCACCAACTGATCGGTCACCAAGGTTGGATTTCCCGCATTATCAAATTGAAACGCCTGCACGCGTAGTTGCGCTGCGTTGCTTGCAAAAGAGAGGACGGGGTCTGTTACCCAGATGGCTGTTGCAACGTTGAGTGCGCCACTGGGGACTTGCACCGAATCGGTGAAGGTGATCGTGTTGTTCGATTCGTCGGGTTCGACAATGAAGTTCGCAGGATCGAGCGTTGCGGTCAGGACAAAGCTGCCGGTGACGGTTGGTGTCCAGCCGATTTCGGCCGCCAGCCAATGCGATCCAACTTCTAAATGTCCGGTCGTGACCGTCTCGCTATAGACGACCGTTCCCGCCTGTTCGACGGTGAAGTGGACATCGGCGTTACGCAACATATCGGCCGATGTGATCAAGACTGTCGGCAACATCTGCTTGCCGACCTGCGTGGTGCCGATTTGTGGCGTGACAAATTCGACGAGGGCGACTTCGCCCGTGCTTAAACTTGGCGGAAAGGTCAGCAAACAGGCGGCACTCTGCACCGTTTCCCCTTGCCAAAAACGTTGCAGCACGTCAGCCCACGTTTGATCGCCCTGAATGAAGTGGAAGGGATGAGGATTTGCGGCGGAAACCTCGTCCGTGTAATAGTCATAATGATAGGTCAGGACGGTCGCCCCATTGCGTTCAACTCCCAGCATGTCGCTATAGAACGACACCCCTAACCCGTCAAACAGCCACTCAGATTCTGTGCTTGCATAGTACGGTACGCCGTTCTTGACGCGGCTGGCGATAACGGCATTTTCTAGCGCGGCGGCCGTGTTCATCGCCGCCGTGCCGAGCGATGAGTTTTGTCCATACAGCGCGGCGAGCTGGCTGGCGAAGTCGTGTAGATCAGAGAGCGCATCGGGCGGCGAGAGTTCCCAATCGGGGTTGCACGCTGTCGTGTCAAACTTTGCACTATTGGCATAAGCCGTTTGTAGATTGGCGCGGGTAGTGATCGGGTCTATATCAAAAATTGTCAGAAGATCGGCCGAAACTGCATCCCAATGTGTCTTGACCGCTGGCAGTTCAGAGCTGTCAACCGCTGTAAACTGGCGCGGGTATCCCACCTCTGGCAAGGCGTCATCGTAGGCAGTGATAATGTCGCTGGCGAGCGTTTCGGCCGATTTTTCACCCGCCAATGCCCGCAGCGCCGCACCCGGCAACGTCGCTTCAAAGTAGGCAAAGTTGGGACTGCCTGCAATTGTCTCGGTGTATGGCGCGATTTCATAGCTCTCCTCAATCGACATACTAAAACAATGCACGAGATCGACCACATCCACCTTCTGTGCGCCGCCATTGGTTGCCATGTCGAGCGCGACAGAAAGCTGGTAGGGTGTCCACATAGCGCGGGGATGGAAGTCAGTCACAGTTGGGGAGCCAAAAATCCATGAGGGCAGTGGAATCGGCTCGCGGCTGCCGCTATCGTTGTTGCCAAAGATGTTGCCTAGATCGGTTTCAGGCATCAGCGGTGCGCCGTGTCCATAAAGCATGATGGTCGTCTTTTCCGTTGGAAATTGGGTGCGCGCCCATTGAAAGAAACGCCCCAATGTTTGCCCATCTGCCACATTTAGCTCGTAGGTGTCCGTTGATAAACTGTTTTCGTCTTGCGGTAAACCTGTGACGGGCAAAATATCACCGTTGTGAACGAGCAGAATATGAGAATCGGCCGATCCATCTAAATCGACCAGCACCGCCGCCAGCAACGTCGGATCATGCGCAGAAGCCTCCCGAATCCCTTGAAGCGTTTCGTCGAACACAGGGGTCAAATTGCCCAAACTATAGGAGGGATTGTCAAATGCCAGCACCATCAATGCCAATGTGTCAATCGTTGCCGTCGGTGTGATCAGCGTTGAAGCGGTATTATTTGACTCGTTGGATTCGGGGACGATTTCGGCCGAATCAACCCGCACAACCAGTCTTCTTTCAACTGCAATCCCCAGCGGCGCGGCCAGCGTAAGCGAAATCGTCTTTGCGCTATTTGCGCCAATACCAGCGACGACGCTCCCACCGTGAGAGCGATCGAGTGAGTCGGTGGAAGCCTCCCAATCACGGATAAATCCATCGACAAAAAACGGCTGCGTCACAGTAACGGGGGTCGTGTTGCTAATCGTGACGGAAATGCCCCATGTGTTTGTGGCCGTGCGCGTGACGGTGGGCGGGGAAATCCGCAGGTCTGGCAATGCGGGCGTTGGCACAAACGGACAGTTATCTAGCTGTGTTGGACGTAGAAAAAGGGTGTTGGCATTGCTCAGATTCGTCACCATATCCAACCAAACGACATCGTTAATCTGTTCGCAGGCAACCAACCTGACCCCCGCTTGATTCCCATTGGGCAGCAAAAACGTGCCATTCGCCCAACTGTGCTGCTGTTGCACGACCGCGCCTGACTGATCGAGCAAGCGCACGCCGACTCCACGCGCTGGTAACCAGCCATTCGTCGTGGGATGGTAGACAATCCCGCCAACGAGCGGCGCGGCTGCCCAAACGTGCGCGACGGAACATAGCGCGATGACGCTGAAGATAAGTGCAATAAACCGTTTTTTGATCATATTTATTCCCGCCGTGAAAGAGTTGCCCGTTGTGAATAGAGGATAACAAAAAACGCGCCATTCCAAAATGGAACACCCTTTAACAAAACCCGCCATCTCAGGTTATCAGCGTGGCGGTTTGGCGGGTTTCTCGTAAAATGGCAAGATTAACGGCGGGATTGAAATGGATTGGACACCAGAAGATTGGAAAAACTATGTGACGGAAGCGTATAAGCTGAGCCGCGAAGGTCGGCTGTTAGAGCTTTCAACCTCACTATTGGCGCAAACTGACTTGGTGACAGCGTGCTTCTTGCCCAACGTGCCGATCAGTGCGGATGTGCGCGGACGGACATTGCAATCGGTGTTGCGCTGGGCGACACATCGTTTGCGCCCGTCGGGTGAACAAAGCTGGACGGCCTATGCATGGCGAGCTTATAACACGTTGCACTCCTTCTATTTTGACGGATTGCGCGTTGCCGAATTAGCTGAGCAGATGGCAATTTCGGAGCAGACATTTTACTGGTCACGCGGGGAGGCGATGACGACGGTGGCGCAGTTGATGTCGGCCGAATGTGACAATCCGCAAGATTTGCAGGGTCGTCGCTACTTTACGATTGAAGATCGCTATGCGCGCTTAACGCCGTCGCAACAAACGACGTTGCGCTTGCTGGCCGCATTTCAACGCGAAATGCCAACGCGGCTTGTCCATCAACTGGCAATCGTGCCAAATGTGCAAGAGCAAATCCACCATCTGGTTGCCACCAATTGGGTCGTGAGCGATGAAACAGGAGAAGAGTTGCTGCTGCATCCTGAATTGCGCGACTATCTGCAAACCCGTCTGACCCCAAACGAGCGACAACGGTGGCATCAGGCCATGGGTGAACATGCACAGACGCGGCAGAATTACATGGCGGCCGCAACCCATTTTTTGCGTGCAAATCGCGCGCAGGATTCGGCCGAAATTTTACTCAATCACTACAACGATATTGTCAATGATCTTCAGGCTGAAGAGATGTTGCACCTCATCGATCAGTTCGCGTCACCTGACCTGCATCCCAAAACATGGGCGCAGCTAAAAATTGCCGCCGGTGATGCCGCTTATCTTTTGCGCGATTTGGACAGTGCGATTGCCGCCTACCAAGCAGGCATGGCCGCCCGCGACACGGCGGTGAAGGCATTGGCCTACTATCGGCGGGCGAAGGTTCTGGAACTGCGCAATTTGGACGAGGCACTCGCCCACTACTCCTATAGCATTCAACTGCTCGAACGTGATCATGCTGATGATCTGTTGCTAGTGCGCGTCTATATTCACCGTGCCATTCTGTTCATTGAGGAACGCCCCGACAATGCGCGTGCAGAGGTCGATTTACAGCGTGCCTCTGAACTGATTGATCCCGAAATTCGCAGTGATTGGTCACTATTGCAAAGTGCATGGTTCCGTTTGCGCATTAATCAGCTTGATTGGGAGCGTGCCGTCGAGAGTGGACAACAGGCATGGATGGCCGCCAGTGAAATCCAGCATGTCGATCGCATGATTCTGACCGCTCACAATCTCGGCATGGTTTACACGCGCACAGATCGTTTTGAGCAAGGGCTGGCCTATCTCGAACGCAGCCAGCAGTTAGCGCACGAAATGGGCAATCGCCAATATGAGGCGTTAAATGCGACGACGATTGGCGGGGGTCACTTTATGGCGCAGCAGTATGATCAGGCCGAAACTTATTACGCGGTTGCCTATCGGACGTTTCACGAGCTTGGCAATCAAAATTGGCTGGCACACACTTGTTACAACTTGGCTGAACTGTATGCAACGACACGCCAAGTCGCGCAGATGCAGCAGTACTTTACTGAAGGTGTCACGCTGGCGGAGCAGTTGGGGGATAAACGGTTGTTAGCCGAGTTCACCGAGTTGCGCGACAAACATGCTGACTTCTTGACCGATCTCACGGCGCGCCAACATGCCGCGCTCGAATTTGTACGCCAGCATGGCAAAATCACCAATGCCGACTATCAGCGCATCAATGACGTATCATCGCGACAGTCGCTGCGCGATTTGCGCGAGCTAGAGTCTGCGGGCTTGTTGGAACGGGTGGGGCAGGGTAGAAGCACACATTATCGGCCGATTTAAGAAAAAAAGCCGAGTCTTGTCAAAGACTCGGCTTGCAAGGCGGAATAACTGTGTCGTCTATGAGCGACGACTGATCGCTGCACCACTCATGATTGCAAGGAGGGTGAACAGTGAAAGCAATGGGAAGAGGTTAAAAGATGTGCTGATTGAACTGTTGGTGAAACTGACAGCGGTGGGGATAAATTCGGCCGATTCGATCAGCAGGGCATCGCCAGCGCGTGAACCGTTGTGACCGATCGTGACGTTTTCGCCGACTGATATGGTGCCGCGCAATTCCGTTTCGTCGCTGATGTTGAACTGTTGGCCGTCGATGGTGATAGAATCGGCCGAAAGCGTTTCGACCTCACCTTCTGTAACGACCGCATCCAACACGCGAATCACCCACGCAACCAAACCGTTCCCACGTTCGACACCAAGCACATAGACGGTGTCGCCAACGACTGGACTATCTGCGCTGATTGTGTTTGCCGTGATTTGGAATGTTGTGCCATTGACAGTAATGCTGGTTGTTGAAATCGCCTCAACCTCGCCAACTGTCCGCACGTAGGTGTTCACTCCGCCGTCATCTTCGAGGACTTCAACGCGGATTGCGATTGGAACATCGTTCGCGCCGCGCAACGCACCATAGATAAACACCTCTGCGCCAACAGCCAAATCACCGACAATGCGTGTATTTGGGGTGATGGCAACGGTGCGCCCGTTGACGGTGATGCGCGTCGCCCCCAATGCTTCCACAGTGCCTGTCAGACGGAAGAAGTCAGGGTCGCGGTCGGTAACGGTAATCGTTAGGGCGATTAGCTCGTGATTTGGCGTGACGGGCGCGCGGATGATAACGTGTGAGCCAACTTCCAAATCGCCGTTGATGATGGTATTGGCATTCAGGGCGATGTTATAGAAAATATCCCCATTTTTCACCACGATGGTCGCATCACCCAAGCGCACGACTTGGCCGCGAATGCCGATCATATCGAAATCGCGCTCAACCACCTTGATTGTCAAGCCAACCAAATCACCGTTTGGAAAGACCAACACGCGTGCAAATGCATACTTGCCGATTTCTGGCTCGCCAATGATGTTGGTGTTTTCGGTGAGCTGAATATGCTGCCCATTGATGACGATCCGTTGGTTGCTTAACCCTTCGATACGACCCGCGATGGTGCGGACGTGTGGTTCAACGTCAAATGCTTGAACAAAGAGCGCGACGGTGTTGCCGTTGGGCAAAATGACGCCTAAGCCGCGCACAGGCGCACCTTCGACTAAGTTGCCACGAATAACGGTCTGCGCGTTGATGGCAAATGTCATGTCGCCGACGGTGAACTCAGTATTGCTGACGTCTTCGGCGAACCCTCTAAAGCGCACATACTCTGCTTCGGGTGCTTCCTGAATAACATAGATGACCAGCGCAACGTAATGATTTTGGCGCAGTTGAGCAAGGATGTAGACGCGATCACCGACACTCAGGTCGCCAAAAATCTCTGTGTCATCGTTGTAGCCAAACGTCATTTCTGGTGCAGCGGCAAGGTCAATTGTGACGGTGTTTTCGGTTATAGCCGTGACCGCGCCTGTGTCAGAGATATAGGTTGGCGGATCAGGCATTTCGATAACCTTGATGAACAATGCAATGGGCAAACCGTCTGTCACACGTGCTCGAATGTAGACCAAGCTGCCAACCGTTAGGTCACCTTCAATTTGAGTGTTCGCGCTAAACTGGAACAAGACGCGTGAATCACCATTGCCGACAAGCATGTGGGCATCACCCAAGCGCAGAACTTCACCGCGATAGGTAAATCCGTCATGGTTGCCATCGTCATAGACGCGGATGTGCAGCGCAACGGGATAGCCATCTTGGTTGCGCTGGGCGATGATGTAAACGAGCGCGCCCAATTCAAGATCGCCGCTGATTTCGGTGTCGTCCGTGATCAGGAAACGCCGATTATCGACGCTAATGCCCAGATTCGCGATTGCCGTGATGCGCCCACGATAGCTAAAGGTGTGGTTTTGGTCGCCGTCTTCGTCGATGATGGTCACATAAAGCGTGTAAAGCTGCCCGTCATGACGGTAGGCAGTGAGATAGACAAAATCACCGATGGCCAGCGTGCCGTCGATGGTGGTCGCGTTGGTAAACGAAAACGTGCGACCTTCAACCGTTATCGATGCGTCGTCAAACGCTTCAACCATACCCGTTACGCGGAAATAGGCGTTGACATTGCCATCGCGCACGGTGATGCGGCTGGCGTGTCGGTTGGTGTCCGCTTCGACAAAGGCACGTCGGCCGATGGCGGGTTCTCCAATCACGTCGGTCGCGTTGTCAACGGTGAAGGTTAAAATGTGGTCGAGTGTAATTGAATTTTCGCTGTGGCCGGTGATGGTGCCGAGATGGGTCTGTGTGGTTTGAGCGGATGCAATGCCGACAATGCCCAAGAGGGCGATCAACAGAACGACAGTTATGCGAGATAAACGGGTTAACATCTGATTTGCTCCTTCAGGGCAGCAGGCAGCATCAACTAGACTGCCAAGAGCTGCCCAAATTTTGCCTAATTTGGATTGGTTCGCGTGAGCTATAAGTTGATGTTAGAAGGATAGCAGGGAAAGAAGGGGGTGATAAATGGAAACGGCTCTAATGATCGTGCTGGAAAAGTTGCGGGTTGGCGCGATTATGTCGGGATTGGCGGGTTGTGGCGCGATTGATGGCGGGTTTAGGTGTCAGCACATCAAGCCCGCCCATAAGCATGGCGCAATTACCAATAGCCGATCGCAAATGCATAAAAGAGCAATGTGACATCAAATGAGATAACGGCCAAGATATGACGCGATTTCGCAAAGTAGATGATGCGTGGGAGTGTGAAAAGGAATGCCAGCGAGATAAATGCGACGATTGCCGTTGGGAAACTGGCAAAATTAGGCAAGAGGCGCGGCGCAATGGCAGCGAAATAGCAAGCCGCTGCGACAAGCATTAGGTTGATCAACAGGAGCGTCGGGAGTGTCCACGTTTGTGGTTCGAGCGTGAGTTCGGCCGATTGTAACAAAATAAAAAAGTAGAGCAGCCCGACAAAAAGGTAGATGGCGGGTGTCACGAGAAAGTAGTAGCCGTTGCCCATTTCGCCAAAGTTGACCGTGAAAATCGTATCGAGATAGCCCGATAGATCGGCAATGACAAACATAAACGCCACCGCATACGGTACGGCGAATAGACCCAAAACATACTTGTTCTTGAGGAATGGAAACAAAGCCGCCCCATGTAGCTTGCGCACAAACGTGATGCCAAAGAGAAAGAGGATGTGAAACAGGGCAAACAGCCCCGCGTCTTGCAGAGCCGTGAAGTCGATGGCGTTGCGGCTAAAACGTGCGGTGAGCCAACTGTTAGCGAGGGCGAAAAAGCCGACACCGAGTAGGTCGGCTAAGATGGGCATTGCCCAGATGATGGGGCTGGCGGGTTGGCGGGTTGTGGTTGCAGTCATAGTGGGATTTTGGGTGGATTCGGCCGAAAATACCACCCACTACCCCCGACTCTTACAAAAACTGGACATCTAACGTTGGCATCCCCCATGCGGGTTGCCGCCAGCCGAGTCGCCGCTTTGCTGCTGTCGTGTCGATCTGCGGCATTTCTTGTTCCACAAGCGCAATGGTTTCGCCAACGAGCTGTTCAAGCTGTTCGGCCGCTGTCGTAATCTCTGTGCCAAATAGTGCATCCATCCGTTCCGCCAATTTATCTGGCTTAATCGTCATCTGGTCGATGAAATAACGCTGCCGCTTGAACTGGAACGTCGTGAAGTATAGTCTGTTCAGCCCCGCTAACGTTGCCACAATATGCTCGCACGATTCGACCAAAATCTTGTGATACCAAAGTGTTGAATCCCGACTCTCGAAATGATGTTGCAAGCCCCACACGGGGAAAAATTGGAGGTGGTGACGTACCATCTTTTCGCCCAGCTCGGCGGGGTAGTCCGCGATTTGCGACTTCCACTTGTCCATCATTTCTGCGCCGTAAAGGGCAATGCTGTTGAGCGTGCCCTCCATTGCCTTTTGTGCGGGAGAGGTCAAATCGTCCCCCGCCAATGTGTCGGCAATCGTCTTTTCCCAACCGGCAACGGTCGTATGACCAATCTGCACCTCGATGCCGTGCAGGTCGAACGCTTCGGCAAACCAGCCGCTCTCATGGCTGCCCAATGTCCATTTGCGCTCATGCACGCCCATTTCAGCGCGGATTGCGTCCAGCGTTTCGTCGCTGGGTACAGCGTCTTGATAGTACATCGTCATGTCTATGTCAGAATATTGGTCGGAAAGCCCTTTGGCGGCCGACCCCGTCACCATCGCCGCACATAGATCAGGGATGGCTGTGTAAGGTTTTGCGACGTCGGTCGCAAGGTCGAGGAGATATTCGCTTGCTGGTGTCATGATAGTTCGCCTAAAACGGTACGTAGCATTTCTGCAAGGGTTCGTGATTGATCGTTAGCGCTGACATACTCATCACGCTATCACTCATCACGCATTGCTGCTGGGTCACGTTTCACGCGCTGCTTGGCAAAAACAACGGTCAAATCATAAGCGTCGCCATCCGAGTCTTCATGACCCATGGCTGTGACTTCTTGAATCAAAGTGTCTAGTTTGGCGTGTAGGGCGGTTAGCTGTGTATCGGTGAGACGAACGCTTTTCTTGGAGACAAATGGGTAGCGTGGCGGCTGTTGAGAATCGGCCGATTCTGCCAACGACGCCCGAAAGTCGGCAATTGTCTCTTCCAAGAGTGGTGTGAACAGCGCATCGGTCGTCTCATTTGATACGTCCGGATTGATCAATGGGTTGACGAGTTTGAGCTGTCGCGCCGTCACCTGATAGACTTTTTCGACGATTCCACTGTCGATGTTGTGGTCAATGACGGTGATGAGACCGTGTTTTTCAAGCATGTTGACGTGGTAGTAGAGTTTGGAGGGGGAAAGGGCAAGTTCGGCCGAAATCTCCTTTACCGTTGTCGGTTCCTGCATCAGGCGCAAAATCGCCAAACGCCGTCCATCAGCGACCACCTTGATCGTCTCTACATCCTTGACCCACATCTCATCTTTTGGCCTGTACTCACCATCCATTCGATTAAATTTTCCTGATTTGAATTTATTCAAATGGTAAGCACAAAAGAATGATTTGTCAAGCAACAAAAAAAGCGCGTTTTCAAACGCGCTTTTTTGGCTAAATCTTAGGTGGTGGTCTCGTTATGCCGCCGCTATCGCCGCATTAAACGTCTCACTTGGCCGCATGGCTTGCGTCGCCAACTTATCATCTGGGTGGAAGTAGCCCCCAATATCCATCGGTTGCCCCTGTACACCGTTTAGCTCGGCAACAATCGTCTCTTCATTCTCAGCAAGCACGCTGGCAAGTTTCGCAAAACGATCGCGCAACGCGCTATCTTGATCTTGATTTGCCAATGCCTGCGCCCAATAAAGTGCAATGTAGAAATGGGTTCCACGATTATCTAACTCATGCACCTTACGAGAGGGGGATTTGCGGTTTTCGAGATATTGCCCAATCGCTTCATCGAGTGTGTCGGAGAGCAGTTGTGCCTTGTCGTTATCAAACGTACTCGCCAAATGTTCGAGCGAAACGACTAACGCCAAGAATTCACCCAGTGAATCCCAACGCAGGTGGTTCTCTTTCTCAAACTGTTGGACATGCTTTGGTGCAGAACCACCCGCTCCCGTTTCAAACAGACCGCCGCCCTTCATCAGTGGCACAACCGACAGCATTTTTGCGCTCGTGCCAAGTTCAAGAATTGGGAAGAGATCGGTCAGGTAGTCACGTAAGACGTTACCTGTGACTGAAATGGTGTCCTTGCCCGCATGAATGCGATCCAGCGAAAAACGCATCGCCTCAGCAGGGGCAAGAATATGGTACTCGACGCCAGTGAGATCGTGAGTGGGGAGATACGTGTTGACTTTTTTGATCAACTCCGCATCATGGGCGCGATTTTCGTCGAGCCAGAAGACGATTGGCGTATCGGATGCGCGTGCGCGTGTGACAGCCAACTTGACCCAATCTTGAATGGGCGCATCTTTTGTCTGGCAGGCACGCCAAATGTCGCCAGCCGCAACGTCGTGTGACATGAGAACGGCGCCATCGGCCGAAACCACGCGCATCACCCCATCTTTAGCCACCTCAAACGTCTTATCGTGCGACCCATACTCTTCCGCTTTCTTTGCCATCAACCCAACATTTGGCACGCTGCCCATCTTGGCAGGGTCAAACGCGCCATGCTTTTTGTTGAAGTCGATTACTTCCTGATAGATGCTTGAGTATGAGCGGTCTGGGATAACAAATTTAGTGTCTTGCGTTTGGTCGTTCTTGTTCCACATCTGACCAGAGGTTCGCAGCGCGGCTGGCATGGATGCGTCGATGATGACATCGCTTGGCACATGCAGATTTGTGATGCCCTTATCGGAGTTGACCATCGCCAAGTCGGGTTGTGCTGCGTAGACAGCCTCGATGTCTGCTTCGATTTCGGCGCGTTTTTCGGCCGATAATTCCGCCAACTTCTCATGCAGCGTCCCCAATCCCGCATTTGGGTTCACCCCAAGCTCTGCAAATGTCTCAGCGTGTTTCTCAAAAACATCTTTGAAGAAGACTGAGACAACATGTCCAAAGATGATCGGGTCTGAAACTTTCATCATCGTCGCTTTCAGATGAACGGAGAAGAGCAGCCCTTTTTCTTTGGCATCAGCGATTTCCTGCGCCAAAAATTCACGCAACGCCGCATGATTCAAATTTGTCGAATCGAGTACCTCGCCAGCTTCAAGCGAAAGCGTTTTGAGAACCTCAACATTCCCATCCGCATCGACAAATTCAATCCGCACATCTCCCGCCTCTTGCATCGTGATCGACTGTTCGTTGCCGTAAAAGTCGTCACCGCTCATGCTCGAAACGTGTGATTGGGAGTCACTGCTCCACTTGCCCATGCGATGCGGGTTATTTTTGGCGTAATTTTTGACCGCTTTTGGTGCGCGACGATCTGAGTTGCCTTCACGCAGAACGGGGTTCACTGCACTGCCAAGTGTTTTCGCATAGCGATCTTTGATCACCTGCTCTTCGGCATTTTTTGGGTCGGTTGGATAGTCTGGAATGTCATATCCGTGCGCCTTTAGTTCGGCGATTGCCCGTTCCAACTGCGGCACGGATGCGCTTATGTTAGGGAGCTTGATGATGTTAGCAGAGGGGTCTTGGGTCAATGCGCCAAGTTCGGCCAATGCGTCTGGCTGTTTCTGCTCATCCGTCAACTTGTCGGGGAAGTTTGCAATGATGCGACCGGCCAATGAAATGTCAGCCAGTTCAACATCGATTCCAGCCGCATCGGTAAACGTCTTGATGACGGGCAGGAAAGAGTAGGTTGCCAAAGCGGGGGCTTCGTCTGTTTTTGTATAAATTATTTTTGCAGTCATTTAGTTTTCTCAGTGTGAATGTGTGCAACAATTGTACCGTGATGTGGGGGGAGTCGATATTATTATGTCATTATTTAACAAAAATGGTATATATTTTGAGCTGAGTGGGTAAATGTAACAATTGGCGCGTTTCATCGTATAGATAATGTGAAACGTGTCACGATTAACAGTAGCGACTAGACGACTCGACACGCTACAATAAAGAGTATGATGCACGAAGAACCGTTGATGCTAACCGACAACCCCGATGTGGAAGAGATTCTTGAGGAAGAAGAAGACCTCGATCAAAAGGGTGAGCACAAAGTAATTATCCACAACGATGACACGACCCCGATGGATTTTGTCCTCTACATTTTGATTGACGTATTCAAGCGACCGCACATTATGGCTGAGGCTATTATGTGGGAAGCGCACGAACAGGGAAACGCGATTGTTGGCGCGTGGAGCAAGAAAGTTTCAGAGATGAAGGTACGTCAGGCGCATTTTAGGGCGCGACTGAAGGGATTTCCCTTACGATTTACGATTGAGCAAGATTAGATCATTCATCCCGCCCAAGATTGACACCACTCACTATCACTGCTACCATCTGCAAACTTAATAATTAAACCGCAACGCCCAAAGTGCGCCTGACGAGGCGCAGGTCATCGACTTGGGGGAAGCTGGTGAAATTCCAGCACTGTCCCGCAACGGTAAAGAGGTTGACGATTGAGAATTTCGGATAGTCTGCGCAATCCGAAAGCAGTCATCGCCAATCCAAAGTCCGGCTACCCGCTTTGCAGCATTGCCCAAACACTTTCGTGGAAAAAGGTGGACGGGTCATTTCGCGCATTGTCGCCAAACGCTCGCCCACCTCAGGTGGGCATTTTTGATCCACCCATGTTGGAGCGCGGTCACCTCGACCGCACTCTTTCGTTTGCGAGGACAGACGATGAGCGAACCAAAACAAAACAGCTACTCAAAACATATTTTTCTTTGCTCTGGTCGATTTTGTGATCCCGGTCGCCAAGCGACCAAACTATATAGCCGATTGCCCAAACTGCTCGGCGAGATGGGGGATTATGACAATCCAGAGCGCATCAAACGAGGACTTTCACCTTGTCTGGGCGTTTGTACAAATGGGCCATTATTGGTTGTCTATCCAGAGGGGACGTGGTATCACGATGTTGACGAACCGCTGCTAGAGCGTATTGTCAACGAGCATTTACGGGATGGAAATCCTGTCGAAGAGGCGATCTTTCACAATTTGTGAATGGGTCAGTTCAGAGCAGGCTGTGTGGCAAATAATTTGTGGTAAAAAAAGACCCGCCCAATATGGGCGGGTCGAACATTCTGTACTGAAAAACCTAAATTTTTATGCAGCGACTTCTTCTGCGCTTTCCAATTTGCTGTTGACTTCGCGCACGATGGTGACACGATTTTGGTTAGCAACTTCGTAAATCTTCACAGCGGTCAATTCGTCAGTGGTCAATTCGCTCAATTGCGCAATGACTTCTTTGGCCGTCATGCTGTCGTAGTTGGCGATGGGAGCTTCAAGCTCTGGCACCATCTCATCAACTGCCGTCGTGACTTTGTTCTTCGCTGCAATCGTCATATCGGTGGCGATTTCAACATTTTCTTCGACTGCTTTGTCAGCACGTTTAACGATGCCGGTTACGCGCGTCTGAAGGGTGTCAACTTGCTCTTCAGCACGATTGTAGTACTTTTCAAACTCGTGTTTTGCGCTAGCCTCGATGCGTTCACCGCGTTCGATAGCGCGATTAACGAACTCGTTGCTGTTCTCCAAAACGTTGACGATTGCGTCGTAGGCCAAGCCGATCACGCCAAGTTGCAGACGAACTGCTTTTTGGGTGGTCTGGACTGCTTCACTCTGGACTTCTTTTGCGGTCGATTGGATTTCTTCAATGGTAATATTTGCCATGTTATTTGCTCCTAAGCTGATTCAGGGTGTTCCCTGCTCGTAAACTCTTGTCACGTGATTGCACGTGTAATTTTTCTGTTGTAACGCATTGCGTTATAAATAATCATAACACACTGCGTCATGAAGTCAAGACGCAGTGCGTTATAGTTGGGTAAATAGGGAGGAAACCGATCATGCGAGAAGCTAATTTCTGGAAATATCAAGCAGTTGGTAATGCTTATACGGTTGTAGACGGGGAATTTTCCCGCGCTTGCTCGCCGATTTATGGGGTGGGTGGCGATGGTTTGTTGCGGGAGGTAGAGGCGGATGCGGCTGATTTTGCAGTCGAGATTATTAATCCAGATGGCAGTTCGGCCGAAATTAGCGGCAATGGACTGCGCATCTTTGCCTTTCATCTTTGGCAAACGTCGCGCGTGATGCGGAACACGCCCTTCACGATTCAGACGGCCGCAGGTCAACGCACCGCCCGTGTTTTGATGAACAATTTGGTGGAGGTCACAATGGGGCGCGCCAAGATTATCGCGCTAGACGAACCACTCAGCGTTGGCGACCAAACTGTTTCAGCCAATATTGTCTCAATGGGCAACCCACACTGCGTGATTGTCCTTGACAGATTGCCGACTGAAAGCACAACGCGTACATTCGGCTCACAAATTGAACACCATGACCGTTTTCCACAGCGCACGAATGTCCAATTTGTCTATCCAATCGGCCGAAAGCGCGTCATCGCCCAAGTGTGGGAGCGCGGTGCAGGCTACACGCTCTCGTCTGGCAGCAGCAGTTGTGCAGTTGCGGCGGTGATGCGTGCGAAAGGACTGTGTGATGCAGAAATCGTTGTCGAAATGCCCGGCGGCGCATTGACTGTTTCATTTGCGCCAGACGACCAAATTACCCTGCGCGGGTCTGTCCACAGCGTGGCCAGCGGAACATTAACCGCTTAATGCAAATCGCGTACTTTTGTTATTAGAACGCGCCGACGATCCTCATAAGGTCGCTTTTTGATCTGTTTCGCCGCATAAGCATCATCGAGCGCGGCGATTTCTGCCAACAGGGCCGTCGGGTCTTGTGGCTCCGCATTCTGCCAGATGTTGATGAGGTAGGCACAAACGGCGATGATGAGCGCAAGGGCGATTCCACCGATAATCAATTCACGCTGTTCATTGCGAACAGGCACTCGATTTCCCGTCGTGGGATCGACCGTGAAGTTGGTTTGCCCCTCGAATGAGAGGGCGAGGGTGTCGAGGGGGGTTTCGGCCGAAAATGCCATAAACTGATCCCCTTGTAACGACTCCAATCCGTCCGACCGCCAGCCTGCCGCCGTCATATTGACCCCTTCGGGCAGGGCCAGCGTCGCCACCTGCGCCGTAAACGCCAAATCGTGTGCGACCGCTAATTCACCCGCGTAGGGCAAGCTGTAGCGCACAAGCAGATCGAGCGGTTCGGCTGGCAAAATTGGATCGATGTAGTTAAAGCCGCGATCCATCGCTTCCATATTTGTGACAGGTAAAAAGTCACCACTGGGTAACAGTTGGAAAAAACCGATGTTTTGGGCATTGGGGGGCAGAATAATGGGCGTTTGTCCCGCGAAGACGGCGTTGCCTTGATTCTCAAAAACATATAGCTCATTGAGAACCAAATCACTGCCGATCAATTCCCCAACGACACGCAGCCGCTCCAATGAGAGCAGGGCGGGATCGTCGCTGCGGTCGTAGACGGCGATATTGCTGGTGACTGTGGCACTGCCATCTGGCTCAAAGCGCAAAAATTCGCCCGTGTAGTTGAAGTCGCCAAAATCTGTTGCACCGCGCAGTACCCAGTCGGCAGGCATATTTTCATAGGTGATGGAGAAGTTACCGTTTGCGTCTGTTTGTGCGGTACGCGTTTCGGCCGATTCAAACTCTTCAAAGGCCACAACCGTCACCGTTTGATCGGCCAGCGCCTCGCCAGTCGTGCCATTGACGATTGTGCCGGTTAACGTGCGCTCGCCGAGAAAAAGATTTTCGGCAATCGTTGCGCGTCCAAACTGCGCGACGGCGATGGCATCTTCCCCTTCTAGTCCGAAATCTGCCAGTGATGCGGCAACCGCACTCAGCGGCTGTTGCACCCATTCAGCTTGTTGCAGAGCGGCGTTGATGTCGTCATTGATGAGCGATTGGGCGGCGAGAAGTTCGGCCGAATTTGTCCCCAGCGAATGTGTCGCCGCAATCACGTCCCAGATCTCTTGTTGCGTCAATGCGTTACTGCTCGTCTCGCCAAACGGTGGCATGCCGCGTGATACACGTCCCCCGTCGATAATTTCGTACTGAATGCCCGGAATGACGCTCTGCACATAGTTCGGATCACCCAATGGCGGTGGCGCAAATTGCGTTTGTGCTGCCAACTCCCCATTGCCTAACCCTAACGGCCCATGACAATTCGCACAGCGATCTTGATAGATGACAATCCCATTGCTCACATCCCCAACGGGAATCGCTGCATTATCTTGAGCAGATGCCGAAAATGGGACCGTTATTAGCAGCAAAAATGCAGCGGCGACCGCCACTTGAATGGATAGAACACTGCCGCGCACACTCGTCGAAAAGTGCCTTTGCTTACGCCTCCACATACAGCTTCTCCCCACACGACCGACAGAATTTGTCCTTATTCATTACCTTCTCCCCACACTGCGGGCAAAAAGCGGCCTTAATTTCCGCTATCGCCCCATCATCCTCGACGACTGCACTGGTCTGTCTTTCACTGTTTTCAGCCAGTGCCGTCCCGTTGACTGAAGCTGGTTCACTTCTCCCGCGCAACGCTGCAACGGCCGCCTCAATCCGCGCATCGACACTTTCTAATTCGGGCAGCCCATCCAACAGACGGAGCGTGTTCGCCGCATCTTGCATCAAGATCAGCCGCTCGCGTTGATAGGTATCCTCGGGCAAGGTTCCCGTTTCATAGTCAAAGTCGAGTGCGCGAATTTGGGTGAGTAGGGCGGACTTTTCGGCCGATAATCGCTCCCGTTCCGTCATTCTTAAAACACGCCGCTGCTCTGTCGCCAACAATGGACGCATCACAATTACCCCGACCAACAGCAGTAGGGCGGTCGCTAACAAGATCGATCCCAACGTCATGATTGTAAAGTTCCCTCAATGTATTCGCGCAACATTGGCTCTGTCATTGGGCCAGCATGGAAGTAACGAATTGTGCCATCACGGTCGATAATAAACGTTTCTGGGACTTGCCGAAAATGGTATTTTCTCTGTGCGTCAAGTCCAATATCGGGCGAGTTCGGATAGCTGATGTTATAGGTGGCCAGAAACTCCTGCGCCTTTTTATCCGTATCTGACCACGCTACCCCCAAGAACACAACGTCTTCATCCGCATAGTGGCGCCAAACAGTTTCCAGCACTTCGGCCTCATCATGACATGGTACACACCATGAAGCCCAAAAATTTAGCACCACCACTTTCCCATGTAAGTCGGAAAGCGTCGCCTGCTCTAAATTGCTCCATTCGTATCCATCATAAAATTGCAGATCGATTTCTGGCGCAGGGTTGCCGGGAATTGGCTGCGACTTTTGTGAATTGGTCAAGCCAAATCCAAAAAACAGCAGCACTGCGGCGACAACACCCCAGATCAATAAGTTGCGTTTGTTCATGACGTTATTTTAGCACCCCAGTGGCAGCTTTCCCTATGCTGCTATCGTTTTATTATGCGTGCAACTGTCTGGAAAGGTTGTCGTATAGAGAGTGTGGTCGGATAATCGGCCGAAAATCAACGGCCTATCAAAATCGACGGCCTACCAAACATTTAATGGAGCTTCCCAATGGACATTCAAAAAAGTTTTACCTTCGTCTTTGATGACGACAGTTGGCAACGCAAGATGGCAATCGGCGCAGGTCTCGCACTTGCCTCTTTCCTCATCGTTCCCGCGTTTATGCTTGTCGGCTATAGCATTGCCGTTGCCCGCAACGTGCGCGATGGGCGCAAAATGCCGCTACCCGAATGGGATTATGGCGTGATGATGCGCGAGGGCTTTGCCGTCGGCGTCGCTGGATTTGTCTATGCGCTGCCCGCGATTTTGCTTTTCATTCTTGGCGGTGGACTTGCCGCAGGGATCTCCGCAATTGGTGGCGGTGAAAGTGACATCGCTAATGCGACAGGTGGCGGACTTGCCGTTATCTTGAGTTGTGTGGCTGGAATCTACATGCTCGCGCTGATGGTGCTTGCCCCAGCAATCTACATTCAATACATTCGTCATGGCAATATCGGTGCGTGTTTCCAAGTCAGTGAAGTGGTCAACATCGCCCGTAGTCAAATTGGTAACATCATCATGACGGTGATCGTGCTTGCCGTCGCTGGTTTTGCATTCGGAATCATATCGGGTGTTCTCAACATCATTCCGTGTCTCGGCCAGCTCGCATGGCTCGTCTTGACGCTGCTCTACGCCCCCTATCAGCAGATGGTCACGGGCCATATGTACGGTCAAATCGCCGCCATCGTCGATGGCAAGAAGACCAACTTTGATGAATTTGATAATTTAGATTTCAACTAAAACAAAATGGGTAAGCGACTGCAACGCAACCGCTTACCCAAAAGATGTTATTGCGTATTGCGTATGGTCCTCTGGATACGCAATACGCAATACGTGTCGACAGCCCCTTGAATTCTCAAAGCCCCCTTTCTTCTTCTTATTCGCCAGGCTTGATCGCCACCGGCTCAACAAACGGCATCATCCCACGCAGCTTTAACCCAACCTCTTCAATCAAGTGATCCTGCTCTGAACGACGACGGCGGTTAAATTCGGGCCGTCCCGTCTCGTTTTCTTCAATCCAACGCCGCGCAAACTCACCGCTCTGAATCTCTTTGAGCAGCTGGCTCATCTGATACTTCGTCTCTTCCGTTACGAGACGGTCACCAGCCACGTAATCGCCCCACTCGGCCGTATCGCTGACTGAGTAGCGCATGTAATTCAAGCCACCTTGATAGAACAGATCGACGATCAATTTGAGTTCGTGCATACACTCAAAGTATGCCATCTCGGGCTCATAGCCACCTTCAACGAGCGTCTCAAAACCGGCTTTAACCAACGCAGAAACGCCCCCGCACAACACGGCTTGCTCACCAAACAGATCTGTTTCGGTTTCATCCTTGAACGTCGTCTCGATGATGCCCGCGCGACCGCCACCCGTTGCCCATGCGTAGCTCATCGCTATGTCGCGGGCGTTGCCGCTTGCATCTTGATAGATCGCTACGAGCGTTGGCGTGCCGCCACCTGCGGCAAAAACTTGGCGCACGCGATGGCCGGGAGCCTTGGGCGCACACAAACTGACATCGACATTGGCGGGCGGTTTGATGGTATCGTAGTGGACGTTAAACCCGTGTGCGAACATCAGTGTATCCCCTTCATTGAGGTGTTGTTCGATGTGGTCACGATAGATTTTTGGCTGACTGGTGTCGGGGGCAAGGATCATGATAACATCGGCCGATTCCGCCGCCTCATCAATCGTTGCTACCTTCAACCCAGCCGCTTCTGCCTTTGCCCACGATTTGCTGCCCGCACGCAGCCCCACCGTTACGTCAACCCCATTATCATGCAGATTTAGCGCGTGTGCATGACCCTGTGAACCATAGCCGATAATTGCAACTTTCTTGCTCTTGATCAGCTCTGGATTTGTATCGTTATCGTAATAAACTTGAATTGCCATTATTTTCGTTCCTCAAAAAGTGGAGAGTTAAAAGTGGTTCGTGATGTGGTTTCTCCACGAACCACTATATTCTTTAGGTGCGTTTCAAATGAATTGAAACGATCATTCCCGCACAGGCGGGAATCCATTCTTCTTGACTGCACGTTTCGGGTGCAAGGTCACGGAGTGACATTCCAAAAACACGCGGCAACCGAGATGAAACACACCCATTATCTTTCTATTGCATGTAAGACACGACATCCCCCGCACCAGGTGTATGTCGTACCCCTTCAGTCGAGCCGCGCATCATGGCAACATTGCCCGTTCGCACCAGTTCGATGATGCCATAGGGACGCAATGCTTCAACAATGCTATCAACCTTTTCTGTCGATGCGGTCGCCTGCACGATCATCGTGTCTGGTCCCACATCAGCGATTTTAGCCTTAAAAACGTTTGCTAAACTGATGATCTCTTGCCGCAGTGCGATAGGGGTCGCAACCTTGATCATCGCCAACTCGCGCAAAACGGCCGAATCGGCCGTTGCCTCTTGCACGTCGACGACGTTGACCAGTTTATAGAGATTTGCCTCAACTTTCTTCTCATCGACTTTGTCGCCGTCGATGGTAATGGTCATCCGCGAAATTTCAGGATTTTCCGTTCGACCAACGTTGAGCGCGTCGATATTAAAGTTGCGTCGCCGAAACAGCGATGCCACACGGGTCAGGACGCCCGGTTTGTTTTCCACAATTGTAATTAGTGTGTGTCGCATTTTTAGTTGTTAGTGGTTAGTTGTTAAGGCAAGTGGCTCGGTTTCTTGCAAGCCACCCACGACGCTCAACTAGCTACTTTTTAGTGGCTCTCTCCGAATTGGTCTCCGAATCATCTCGTCCAACGCTGCCCCAGATGGAACCATTGGGTAGACGGCCTCTTCCATCTCAACGACAAACTCCAGCAGCACAGGGCCGGGTGTGTCAATCGCAAATTGCAGCGCATCCATTACATCTTCACGCTTTTCGACGCGCCGCGACGGAATGTCATATGCCTCGCCCATCTTGACAAAGTCGGGATTTTTGAGATAGACGGACGAGTAGCGTTTTTCAAAGAAGAATTCTTGCCACTGACGGACCATACCGAGATAACTGTTGTTGATGATCACAATTTTGACGTTGGCCTGTTCTTGCATCGCTGTCCCAAGCTCCATCAGCGTCATTTGGAAACCACCATCCCCAACCACTGCCCAAACGGGCTCATCGCGGTTTTCGGCCGCAAACCATGCACCAATTGCGGACGGGAACCCATACCCCATTGTGCCAGCACCCCCGCTGGTGAGCCAGCGAAACGGCCGCTCAAAATGGTAGTATTGCGCGGTCCACATCTGATGTTGTCCCACGTCTGTCGTCACGACAGAGCCACCGTGTGTAAATGACCAAACGTCTTTGATGACTTGCGCCGAGTAGAGCAGACCATCATCGGGCCATGCGATAATATCGCGCTCGTTGGTATCGTCCTTCCACTCCTGAATTTGGTCGAGCCATGCTTCGTGATCCATCGGCCGAACCATCGGTGTGAACTGATTTAAAACGGTGTTCAAATCTCCCAGCAGCGGCACATCCACATAGACATTCTTTTGAATTTCCGTTGGGTCGATTTCTACGTGAATTTTCTTGGAGCGAGGGGAGTAGGTGCGCAAATTACCCGTGACGCGATCATCAAAGCGCATCCCAAAGGCGAGTAGAAGGTCGGCCTGTTGGATGGCATTGTTGGCGCATGCCTCACCGTGCATGCCCATCATGCCAAGTGAAAGGGGGTGCGATGCGGGCAGACCGCCCAGCCCTAGCAACGTCATCGTGACCGGTGTTTGTGTCTTTTCGGCAAAGTCGCGCAATGCCTGCATCGCACCTGACTTGATGATCCCATGACCCGCGAGGATAACGGGACGTTCGGCCGATTCTACCAGCTTGACCGCCTCCTCTAAGTCGGCAATCTGCGCCTCCATCGGTGGTTTGTAGCCGGGAAGATTGACCTCTTCTGGGTATTCAAACTCAATCTTTTCAATTTGGGCATTTTTGCAGATGTCGATCAGCACGGGGCCGGGACGGCCACTCTTAGCGATGTAAAACGCTTCTCGAATGGCGGGGGCAAGCTGGCTCGCCTCAGTGATCAGATAGTTGTGCTTGGTGATCGGCAGCGTAATGCCCGTCACGTCCACTTCTTGGAACGCATCCCCACCGATCAGGTGAGCGGGAACTTGTCCTGTGATGCAAACAATCGGGATGCTGTCCATCATGGCTGTCGCCAACCCCGTGACGAGATTGGTCGCGCCGGGACCAGATGTTGCAATCGCCACGCCTACCCCGCCAGAGACACGCGCATACCCGTCGGCCGCATGTGCCGCACATTGCTCGTGTCGCACGAGGACATGATGGATCGGATAGTTCAGCATCGCATCGTATGCTGGCATAATTGCCCCGCCGGGATAACCGAACACTGTTTCGACCCCTTCCCGCACGAGGCATTCCCAAAGAATTTCTGCGCCTGTTAATTTCATAATTTTTGCGTAGATGGTAATTAGTTGTTTGCAATTGATTTTGCATCAACGATCAACCACAAATATTAACTCCCAACAAAAAAGCTGCCCTGATAGGCAGCTTTGTGTTTTTGCGTCTTGGTGAATTGCAATCAGTCGGCTGCCCAGTTTACTCGATCGTTCACGACGACGAGGACATTGATAAGAAGGACAACGACCAAAATAATCTTCATTGGGTGGAAGTTTACAATGTCAACAATAAATCGTCCAATAGTAAATCTGCACAAAACTATGGGTTGCAGGGTGTGTTCGGTGCATAAATATGCCTAATAAATTGAAAATTGTCTAATTTGTGCGCCAAAGAGCGAAATACAAACAAAGTTCCTCTCATGAACTTCAATCATAGTTCACTTTTCAATATCGGCCGATCTCACCACCATATCATCAAATTCAAATACATTGGCCTGCCCCTCATCCATATCTAGCCCGACACCAACGCTGCCGCGACTGTGCGTTTCGTCATTGAGGGTTGTGACATAGTGATCGTTGATGAATAACAAGTAGCGATCTGATTGGGCAAGCACGGCGATTCGATTCGATTCGGCCGAATTGATCGCACGATGCGGTGTGCAATCGACCAGTGAGCTGCGTGAGCCAGCGTTCTCGATATAGACACGAAATTGTGTCACATCATCACATAGTCCAAACTCATAGTAGTTGTCCCCGTCAACATAGCGAAAGACGATGCTCGTATCTCCCGCAATGCGATCCACTTTATCAACCGTCACACTGGCAAAAAAGTCATCAAACGGCACACTAATCGGGGCCGTGTACCAGATGAATGACTCGACGGCGGTTAAATCCCAGCGATAACGTCCATCGACAATGCGCCGCTCCCCCCATGAATAGGTTCCATTGCCGCCCGTTGACCAGCCGCGCAGATTTTCGTCAAACGGCTCATAGACAACCAACGGCCACTCGTTGGCGAGCTTTAACACGGAATCATAGTTAGAGGTTGTCGCGTCGGTGGTTGGACGGGCGACAAAACGGGTGGGGGTCGGGATGATCTCGGCGGTGGCCGTGATGGCGACAACCGTCTGGTCGAGCACGGTGCGTGTGGCGGCGGCTGAATCTTCGCTCAACCGCTCCGTGTTCCAAACCAACTGTAATATCACGCCGACCAAGATGGCGATCAGGCCCGAAAAGATGAGACCGAGCAGCGTTCGTCTTGTGTTATCCATTACTTGCGCCCCCCTGCTGGAACACGCAATACAACGTTGTCGTAGCGAAAGCTGTTGATATCCCCTGTCTCCATTTCGATTAGCACACCAAATTCACCAATCCGACTCGGATCGGCCCACATTTCAGTCATAAAGGTGTCGTTGATAAAGAGCAGAAAGCGTTCGTCCTGACTGATGACTGATAGTTTATTGGTGCCGCCGACATTGATCGCGCTGGAAGATTGACAGTTGACGATGCGTGTCCATGTGCGTTGAAAGCGCCAACCGACATAGTATTTGTCCCCGCAGATGCCAAAAAAGTAGAAGTTTGAGGGGTCTCTATATTGAAAGACGATGCTTTGTGTGCCATTGCGGCTATCGTCTTGTGTGAGTTCGACGCTGTAGTAGAAGGTTTCGGCCGAAACGGTGCGTGTCTGCACATCGACCCAGTAGAACCCGTCGATCGCCTCTAACGCCCAGACATACTGCCCATCGACGACATCACGCCCCCCGCGCGAAAGCTCATCATTCCCATCGCCCGTCGGCCATTCGAGACGATTGTTTGTAAACGGCTCATTTAACACCAGCGGCCATGCTTGGGCGGCCGCGACTATTTCTGTCATGGCGGTGCGGGTCGCCGTTGCCTCCACCTGCACGGTGGCGAGGTAGGCCGGGAGCGGTGTTGCAGTCGGTTCGGCTGTTTGGGTGGGTGGTGGCGTGATTTGGGAGAGCGCGGTCAACGTCACTTGTTGATCGGCGACGGCCTCCGCGATGTGCGTGACCTCCTCCGCCACAATCACGGCTCGTCCACTCTGGCGCAATAGTTCGGTAATCAGTAAGCCCGCTGCAATTAACAGGGAGCCGCAAAAAATTATCAGGAAAAGGTTTCGTGTACGCTGCATTATTTACTCACCGTCGATTCTATCACCGATCACCCATTGTATAAACGCCGATTCAGCACGTTTTCCACTCCCAAATGTAAGCTGTCTCCTATTCGATTGCTGATAACTTCGTTACAATGGCTTATCATGAATGAGAAAACGATCCCACAATCGGCCGAAAATAAACGACTCGCTGGCTATCGCGAACGAGAGACGAACTGGAAACATTGGGGGCCATATCTTAGCGAACGGGCATGGGGAACGGTGCGCGAAGATTACAGTCCGCACGGCAGCGCGTGGGATTACTTCCCACATGATCATGCGCGCAGTCGTGCCTATCGCTGGAATGAAGATGGTTTGGCGGGCATTTCTGATCGCAGCCAATTCTTGTGCTTTGCGCTGGCGTTGTGGAATGGCAATGATCCGATCTTGAAAGAGCGGCTGTTTGGCTTGACGGGGCCAGAGGGGAATCATGGGGAAGATGTCAAAGAAGTGTATTTCTATCTCGACAGCACGCCAACCCATAGCTATATGAAGATGCTGTACAAATACCCCCATGCCGCCTATCCCTACCAAGACTTGATTGAAACCAATCGGCGGCTTGGCTATGACAGTCCCGAATACGAAATTTTTGATACGGGTATCTTTGCCGACGGCAACTATTTCGATGTGTTTGTCGAATATGCAAAGGCCAATCAGAACGATATCTTTGTCAAGATTACGGCGGTCAATCGTGGGGAAAATTCGGCCGAACTGCACCTCCTGCCGACCCTCTGGTTTCGCAACACGTGGTCGTGGGGATACGCTGAAGGGCCGATGGGGGAGACAGATGAAAAGCCAAGACTCTATTTAGACGACGGCAAAGTGATTGCCGAACATGTGGGGCTCGGAACCTATTGGCTGTGCAGTGAGGAGACGCCTGACGAGTGGCTCTTCACCGAAAACGAAAGTAATTTTGAGAAGCTGTTTGGTGCGGAAAATCACTCCCCGTATGTCAAGGATGCGTTTCATCGTTTTCTCGTGGCTGACGAGCAGGATGCTATCAATCGGGAACAGACGGGAACCAAGACGGCGGCGCACTTTTCACGCACGCTGGACGCTGGTGAGGCATGGTCAATTGTATTGCGCTTGACCAACGTGGAGCCAGAAGAGCCGTTTGCAATTTCGGCCGAAACCTTCGCCCAACGCATGAAAGAGGCGGACGCATTCTACGCACAAGTCCAGAATCCCGATCTCAATGCAGATGCCCTTGCTGTGCAGCGGCAGGCCTTTGCGGGCATGCTATGGTCAAAACAACTTTACTACTATGATATTGAGCAGTGGTTGGCGGGTGATCCCGCCTTTCCCGCACCACCGCCCGAGCGAGAGGACGGTCGCAATAGCGGCTGGAAACATCTCTACAACTTCGACCTGATTTCGATGCCCGACAAGTGGGAATATCCCTGGTACGCGACGTGGGATTTGGCCTTTCACACCATTCCGATTTGTCTAATCGACCCCGATTTCGCCAAGCGACAACTCACGCTGTTTACACGCGAATGGTACATGCACCCCAATGGGCAGTTCCCTGCCTATGAATGGGCATTTGGGGATGTCAATCCGCCCGTTCACGCATGGGCAGCATGGCGTGTTTATAAAATCGACGCGAAGCTGACGGGGGAATTTGATCGCCAATTTTTGGAAGGCATCTTTCTCAAGCTGATGCTCAACTTTACATGGTGGGTCAACCGCAAAGATGAGGACGACAACAACGTATTTCAGGGTGGTTTTCTTGGCTTAGATAACATCAGCGTCTTTGATCGCAGTGGGGAGCTGCCGGGTAAACACATCGATCAGGCGGACGGCACGGCATGGATGGGTGCCTACTGTCTACAACTGATGACCATTGCGCTTGAGCTAGCAAAGGAGAATGTCGTCTATCAAGATGCGGCGACCAAGTTATTTGAACATTTCTTGCGCATTGGCACGGCCATGACCGATATCGGCGGGCGCGGTGTCACACTCTGGGATGAGCAGGATGACTTCTTCTATGACAAGCTGCACATGCCTGATGGGGAGATCATTCCGTTGCGTGTGCGCTCGTTGGTTGGGCTGCTGCCGCTGTTTGCGGTCGAGACGATTGAGCCAGAGATGCTTGAATCGATGCCCGTCTTTGCGCGGCGCATGGAGTGGTTTTGTGAGCATCGACCGTATCTCGCCAACAATGTCGCGGCGGTTGATGATCCCGGCGTTGGGGAACGGCGGTTGGCGGCTCTGTTATCGGCCGATAGATTGCGCAAAGTCCTCGCCGTCATGCTTGATGAAAACGAATTTCTCTCGCCCTATGGGATTCGCTCGCTCTCCAAATATCATGAGCAGAATCCGTTTGAAATCACGCTCAATGACCATACAAGCCGTGTTCCCTACTGGCCCGGTGTCGCACGCAGCGGTCTCTTCGGGGGCAACAGCAACTGGCGCGGCCCCATCTGGTTTCCAATCAACTATCTCATTATCGAATCGCTGCAAAAATACCACCACTATTATGGCGAAGAGCTGAAAGTGGAGCTGCCGACTGGCTCAGACAATTGGGTGACGCTCGATGAAGTGGCGACCGACCTATCATTGCGCCTCATGCGCCTTTTCATGGCCGACGAAAATGGCAAACGCCCCTGTTTTGACGATGATGACATCTTCCATGAAGATGAACATTTCGCCCCCCATCTCCACTTCCACGAGTTTTTCCATGCTGAATCGGGAAAAGGACTTGGCGCGAGCCATCAGACGGGCTGGACAGGATTAGTTGCCAAGCTATTGCAACAGTCTGGGGAACTGCTTAGTTGAGTTGAGCAAGATTTATTGCGTATTGCGTATTGCGTATCCAGCGGTCAATACGCAATACGCAACACGCAACACGCAATTTCACTAAACCCTTTTGGACTCGATATTATAAATTAGCCAACACAAGCTGTAGATTAGCCGGTTTTTCAGCCATGCGGCGCATCAGGTAGGGATACCACGCCTCGCCATAAGGGACATAAATGCGGACGCGATAGCCTAAATCGCGCAGATGATCCTGCAACTCTGTCCGCACCCCATAGAGCATTTGGAACTCAAATTTGTCGGTTGCGATGTTGTGCTCTTTGACGTAGTCGATAACAGCTTGCACCATTTTGTCATCGTGTGTTGCGAATGCGGGATAAACGCCATTCGCCCGCGCTTCTTCACCCAGCAACTCACGGATGAGTCGGACATAATTTGCATCTGTTTGGGTTTTCTTGCCAAAGGCGACTTCGATAGGCTCATCATAAGCCCCCTTACAAAGACGCACGCGCGCACCTCGTTTGATGAGTTTTGCCACGTCATCAGCCGTGCGATACAGGTAGGACTGGACAACGATCCCGACATTATCAAAGCCAGCATCGCGCAGACGTTCAAATACGTCAATTGTTTGCGCCGTGACGGCACTCTCTTCCATGTCGATGCGAACCCAATTATCGGCCGATTTTGCCTGCGTCAATATTTCACGCATGTTGTCAAACGCGAGATCGCCGTTGAGTTTGAGGCCAAGTTGGGTCAGCTTAACGCTCACATTGGCATTGACGTTTTCATTGGCGATTTTGCCCAACATTTCGCAGATGTGGTCACGGGCTGCGAGTGCTTCATCGGGATATTTGACGCTCTCGCCGAGATAGTCCATCGAAACCAACATGCCGGCCGCGTTGAGCGTTTTCGCCACCGCCAGCGCATCTTCCATCTCTTGTCCCGCCACAAAGCGACTGACAATCGGCTGGACAAATTTGCTGTTTTGGACAAAGTTGCGTGCGAAATCGGCCGAACTCAATTCCAACAAGATCTTCTGTAATACGGTGTTAAACTGTGTGTAGGCAACATAGCCACCAACAGCCACTCCACCCAAAAATAGTGCGTTATCAATGATGCGTTTCATAGTCGTAAAAGTGGGCAGTAAGCAGTGATCCGTCATCAGCGAATAGCCTTATTGCCGTCCACTGTAAACGGTCCGCCGTTCACTAAATCTTCTCTGTCAATATTTCCCGTTAACTATATCAGAGCTTGCCAAAACGAACAGATATCAGTGCTGTTAGGCTGCCGTGTGCGGTATGATTTGAGCGAAAAACTTTGTTGTGGAGCATATGATGAATGAAATTGTAATTGTTGGATTGGGCGCAGGGGATGGACGTTACCTGACGCGAGAGGCGTGGGCAATCTTGTCGGCGGCGGAACGCATCTATTTACGGACGGCGCATCATCCTGTTGTTGCCGAATTGCCGTGTGAATGGGAAAGTTTCGACGCCATCTATCAAGCGGCCGACACGTTCCCAGAAGTGTATAACAACATTACCGAAACAATCATCAATCATGCGCCATGCGTCTACGCGGTTCCCGGCGACCCGCATGTGGGTGAGGCGACTACTTTCTTGATTCAGGAATCGGCCGAAAAAGCCAACATCCCCGTTCGTATCGTGCGCGGCCTGAGCTTTATCGAACCAACGTTGGGCGCGATTGGCATAGATGGGATGGACGGATTGCAGGTTTATGACGCGATGCAAGTTGCCAGCCATCTGCACGCGCCTGTCAACCCCGATGCCCCGCTGCTTTTGGGACAGGTCTACGCGGGGATGATTGCCAATGAAGTCAAACTTGCGCTGATGGGTGTCTATGCGGCCGAATACGAGGTTGCGCTCGTGCATGGGGCTGGCACAGATGAGGCGACGGTTGAATGGTTGCCCTTGCACTTGATCGATCAGAGCGAACAGTTGGGCAATTTGACCAGTCTTTATGTGCCTGCTCGTCCCCAAATCAGCTCGATCGGCAATTTCGCCGACACCATTGCTATCTTGCGCTCACCCGATGGTTGTCCATGGGATCAGGAGCAAACGCCGCAGTCGTTACGAGCTGGGCTATTGGAAGAGGCGGCCGAAGTCGTCGATGCGCTCGATCGGGATGACATCGACAACTTACGCGAAGAGTTAGGTGATCTGTTGCTGCATATCGTGATGCAAACACAGATGGCAACGGAGGCGGGTGACTTTACGCTTTCCGATGTCATCGCGGGGATCGACGCGAAGATCAAGCGACGACACCCACACGTCTGGGGTGAGCTTGAGATCGAGACGGTCGCCGATTTGAACAAGACATGGGATGCGATCAAGCGCGCGGAAAAAGGCAACACGGCGCCGCAATCAGCCATCGAAAATGTGCCAGCCGCCTTACCCGCGTTGGCGCGGTCGCAGAAGATCCAGAAAAAGGCGCGCAAAGTTGGCTTTGATTGGCCTGATATTCAGGGTGTTTACGACAAAATTGCAGAGGAGCTGCAAGAAGTCAAAGAGGCGGTCGGGGAGGAGGAGTTATCGGCCGAATTAGGCGACCTCTTGTTCGTGATTGTCAATCTCGCCTCATGGCTTGGTGTCGATGCGGAAACAGCGATGCGCGAGGCCAATCTCAAATTTATACGTCGTTTTCAGGGGATGGAAAAGCTGATGGCCGACCGCGCTTTGACATGGCAAACGGTGGGCGATATTGAGGCGATGGAAGCGTTGTGGCAAGAATCTAAGCAGATTGTGGGGTAGCAGTGTGCAAAACAAAAACGCCACCTTTCGGTGGCGCGTTTGTTGATGTTATCTCAATGGTTTTAAGCTGCTTGCGCGGCTGCGAGCCGAGCCATGAGCCGACCCTTACGACGCGATGCGTTGTTAGGGTGGATCACGCCTTTGCGTGCTGCCTTGTCCAGCGTTTTACAAGCGAGACGAACTTGTTCAGCCGCCGCTTCCAAATCACCAGCATCGATCAACTCACGTGATTTGTTCACATAGGTACGTGCTGCTGAGGTGTAACGTCGATTGTGTAAGCGTCGCTTTTCATTTTGCCGAATGCGCTTTTTTGCAGATTGAATATTTGCCATTTTAATAAACCTCCGTCTAAGTTAACGTTTAATAACAGACGGTGATTCGGTTTGAGACGTGAGAGTGACGATAATGATAGCAGATGCTGATTGTTCTGTAGCGTTTCGGCAGATATTCCACTATATTCTTAACGAAATTGAGATCAAAAATTGTGCTGCGAAGGAGAATCCCATGAGTTCATACGATTATATTATCATTGGCGCAGGATCGGCTGGCTGTGTGCTGGCGAATCGTCTAAGTGAGAAACACACCGTTTTGCTGTTAGAGGCGGGTGGGCCAGATAAAAAGCAGGAGATCAGCATCCCCGCCGCATTTTCTAAGCTGTTCAAATCGGAAGTTGATTGGGCCTACGAGACGGAGCCACAGGCAAAGATGAATAATCGTAATCTCTTCTGGCCGCGTGGCAAGATGTTGGGTGGTAGCAGTTCGATCAATGCGATGATCTACCAGCGTGGGCATCCGTCCGACTATGATGGCTGGGCGAGGTTGGGCAATGAGGAGTGGGGCTGGCAAGATGTCCTGCCCTATTTTAAGAAAGCGCAAAATCAGGAGCGTGGCGCGAGTGCCACACATGGCAAAGGGGGGCCGCTCAACGTCACTGATTTGCGCGATCCGAACGTGTTGACAAGCGCGTTTGTCAAGGCGGCGCAGGAAGCAGGCTTTGCCCACAATAACGATTTTAACGACGGCAATCAGGAAGGGTTTGGACAGTATCAGGTGACCCAAAAGAAGGGGACGCGCCACAGTGCGGCAACTGCATATTTGAAACCGGCATTAAAACGGAAAACATTATCGGCCGAAACCCAAGCGCAAGCCACCCGTCTACTATTTGATGGGCAACGCTGTACCGGTGTCGAATATGTCCAAAATGGCGCGACCAAAACGGCCAATGCCAACAAAGAAGTCATTCTCAGCGGAGGCGCGATCAACTCGCCGCAACTGCTCATGCTTTCTGGCATCGGCGACCCCGCGCATCTCGGTGAATTTGGGATCGATGTGGTGATGGCGCTGCCCGGCGTTGGACAAAATTTGCAAGACCATCTCGCAACGATGCCGACGTGGTATGTGACGCAAAAGGTGTCACTGGCTGGGGCGGAGTCGCTCGGCAATGTGGCAAAATTTCTGCTGCGCAAGAAGGGATTGCTGACCTCAAATGTTGGCGAGGCCGGTGGCTTTATCAAGCTCGATCCAGCCTCCGCCGCGCCTGAATTGCAGTTCCATTTTGCACCTGTTTTCTTTATCCGTCATGGGTTCGACTCGCCACAAGAGCATGGGATGACAATTGGCCCAACATTGGTGAAGGTAGAAAGCAAGGGGTCGATTACGTTGAAATCGGCCGATCCATTCGCATATCCCAGCATCCAACCAAACTACCTGAGCGCAGAGGCGGATATGGACATTCTCGTTGAAGGGGTCAAAATCGCGCGTAAAATCGCCAATCAGCCCGCACTCAAGCCGTTTCTAGGTGCAGAGTACACGCCGGGTGGCACCGTGCAAACAGATGCAGAAATCCGCGAGTTTGTCCGCAACTTCACCCAATCCCTCTATCATCCTGTCGGGACGTGCAAGATGGGGGTTGATCCAATGGCTGTGGTTAATCCTGAGTTGAAGGTGCATGGGGTGACGGGTCTGCGCGTCGTCGACGCGTCGATCATGCCCGTGATTGTCAACGCGAATACAAACGCGCCAACGATTATGATTGCGGAAAAGGCGGCCGATATGATTTTGGCGAGTTAAGTTTTTGCAACAATTTAGATTGCGGCGATGACTTTGTCTAGCTGTTCTTGTAGCCGTTCCCGACTTGGATTGCCTAACGCGATAACGCGCCCGTTGAGCATATAGGTCGGGACAGCAAACACTTCGGGCGGCCACTTTTCCCGCCCTCCATCACGCAATTTGATTCGCAGGGAAGGAAAGCGACGGCGCATTTCCGCCACCAGTGCGCGTGCCTCGTCGCAGCCCCAACAGTGGTTGTCTACAAAAACATCTAAAATCGGCATGATGTGTTCCTCATGTGAGGAAGCGTATCATGCGATCGGCAGTGCGAAAGTATGGGAGATTACGCTTGTGGCAGCGTAAACGTAATGCGTGCGCCGTTGTCATTTTCGGCCGAAATCTCCCCCCCATGCGCCTCCACAATCCCCCGCGCAATCGAAAGTCCCAGCCCTGCACTTGTTCCACCAGAGCGAGATCGCGCCCCTTCTCCACGGTAGAACTGCTCAAACAGCAGCGGCATATCCTTTTCGACAAACCCGTTCCCCGAATCCTGCACAGCGACGTAAATTGTGTCTGCGTCGCGCCATGCATTGACGTTGATATTGCCATTGTCGGGCGTGTATTTGAGCGCGTTGCCGATCAGGTTGGAGAGAACTCGGCCGATTTTCCGCGCATTCATGCGCACAGGGTCGAGGTCAGCACCGATGTCGCCACTGAGCGTGATATGACGCTGTTTGGCAAGCGCATCAAACATGCCAATACTGTCGGAGATGAGGTCACTCAATGAATCCTCCTCCATGACGATTTGCATTCCACTCGCCTCAAGCCGTGACATCTCAAACAGATCATTGATCAACCGATTCATCCCCTGCACATCAGCGAGAATCAGACGATAGTAGCGTTTCACCTGTTCAGGGTCTTCAACAAGACCATCATTTAACGCCTCCACCATCGCGCGCATACTGGTCAAGGGGGTGCGTAAATCGTGCGACACCCACGCCGTCAAATCACGCCGCATTTTGGCAAGATCTTCGCGCTCTTGGGCGGCCACTTCCAATTGCGTTGCCATCTCATTGAAGGACGTTCCGAGCTGCGCCAGCTCATCGCGCCCATCGACCATGACGCGACTGTGGTAGTCGCCCGACGCGACGCGATGGGCGAGGTGCATCAACTGACTCAACCCATTTGTGACACGCAGAAAGCCACCCATCCCGAATGTTCCCGCCACAATGGTCGTGAACAGCAACAGAATGGTCGTGTCAATCAATACAATCGTATCCGTGAACATCTGCTGGGCAGCGACTAAGCCGTTGGTAAGCGTCAAGGCGGCGACGATGATGGTGATAAATAGAAATGTCAAGCGCAGGGAAGGGGAGTAGTAGAGACTTGCGAAGTAGAGCAGTAAGGCCACGATCAGCGATACGGCCGCTCCAATTGCCAATGGTGTGACCATCGACATGACAAACTCGTGATCCATGTTGAGCCAATAGCGGATCAACAGACCCGCAACGAGCAGGGCAACCATTGCCCCAATAACTGGGATCAGCACAACCCAAACGTTTGTCCGTTGCGGTTTCGAGATGGGGACGGTCGTCATTCTGTTTCTCCCGGCTCAAATTTATAGCCAACCCCCCAGACCGTTTGCAGCCAACGCGGATCGCTGGGGTCTTTTTCGATTTTCTCGCGCAAGCGGCGGATATGGACGGTGACGGTGCTGGGATCGACAAAGTCGGAAAAGCCCCAGACGTGTTCGAGAAGCTGTTTGCGCGAGAAGACTTGATTCGGCCGATTTGCCATAAATTGCAACAGATTAAACTCTGTTGCCGTCAACTCAATCGCCAGATCATAGGCGGTCACATTGCGCGACGTTGGATCGATCATCAAATCGGTAAAATTGATCGGTCGTTCCACGCCTCCCTTGCCTGTGCCTCCACCAACCCGTCGCAAGACCGCCTTAACTCGCGCCACCAACTCAATCGGTGAAAATGGCTTTGTCACATAGTCGTCCGCACCCATCTCAAGCCCGTAGACCCGATCGATCTCCTGTCCACGTGCGGTCAACATGATGACGGGCAAATCGAGCTGCAAATCCTCACGAATCCGTCGCAGCACCTCCATGCCATCAATCTGCGGCAACATCAAATCCAAAATGAGCAGATTCGGCACCCTTTCACGGATCGCTGCCAGCGCACCGCTGCCGTCAATCGCCTGACGAACACGATAGCCGTCCCGCTTCAAATAGAGTGAAACGACCTCAACAACGGATGCTTCATCATCAACAATTAGAATTTCTTCCATTTTCAAAACCTTTGGAACTTTTCGCCGCCGACTTTCGTTATAGGGGTGTGCGGCTAAATCGGTCTACTATAAAAAGATTCCGAACATTTTAGCGAATGTACTTTTTAAAACGGTGGTGTTGTCGTTTGGTTAACTGTTCTGTAAGGAATACGACAGTATGCTTGTAGTATATTAGTAATAATGAATACTGGCTGAAAAATGAATGACGCACCGTTTACTTATACGTAGTTAAGCCCACACTCACTACATTTTGATAGTATGTTGGCGGTTCAAAAACCGTTAACATTTTCGGAGGCACAGCATGGAAAATTTGAATCCATACGCCGAACTAGATATTGCAGAAACGATTATCGAACATCTCGACAAACAAACTAGCGAAATGTCTGAGCTTATTGCGCTTTTGAAGACTAAAGTTAGAGCACGGGATTTGATAATCGGCCGATTAGCGCGTAAAATCACCCAGCTTGAAGATGAACTCGGCATGAATGAATTGCCGCCCGTTGGTTTGCGGGACGCATTTGCTGGCTTGGGTTAATTAACTTATTCCTCCTTCCCTTCCCTCCCTTCACAGACCCGCAGGGTGCTTATGCCCCTGCGGGTTTTCTTTTTTCTCTCACGTTTGGCGTTTTATGTTTGATGGTACAATCGCATCATGTCAAGCAATCCATCAAAAATAGGACAGATTTCTGTCAACGTCCGTGACCTTGCACGTGCTGTTGGGTTTTATACAAACGTAGTTGGTTTAACCTATCTTTTTGAGATGCCGAATGCCGCTTTCTTTCAATGTGGCGAGGTGCGGCTCATGTTGGGAATTGCGACCTCTGACGAGTTCGATCACCCCGCCTCCGTTATCTACTATCAAGTTGACAATTTAGATGAGGCGCATGATCGTCTGATCACCCGCGACGCGACGGTGTTGCAACCGCCCCATTTGGTCGCAAAAATGCCCGACCACGAACTGTGGATGTGCTTTTTTAACGACACTGAGGGGAACGTGTTGGCCTTTATGGAAGAGAAGCGGCAGTGACCCGTGTCCCATAGTCAGTTAACAGACGCCATTGATGCCGTGCAGCATCCCAGCGCAGCCTATTTGCACCATCTAGCCCTGCATGGCAATGAATTTTTTGCGACGGTCGAAGATGCGGCCGTACCTGAACCTAATATCAAACATAAACGTCCTACATAATTACTATCGTTATGAGCCTACACATTCGACCATTTAAGAAATTGCTCGTCGCCAATCGCGGCGAGATCGCCGTGCGGATCATGCGCGGCTGTCGGGACATGGGGATCGAGACGGTCGCCGTCTACTCTGATGCGGATCGCACGGCCCCACACGTGCGCTATGCGGATGAGGCCTATCATATTGGGGGGTCATTATCGGCCGATTCCTACCTCGTTGTCGAGAAACTCCTCAACGTCGCCAAAGCGTCTGGCGCAGAGGCGATCCATCCCGGCTACGGATTTCTCGCCGAACGCGCCGACTTTGCCCAAGCCTGCTATGATGCAAATCTTGTCTTCGTCGGCCCGCCCCCCCATGCCATCACCGTTATGGGTGACAAACAGACCGCCCGCGAAACGGCTAAGGCGGCTGGCGTTCCCATCGTTCCCGGCACGTCGCCGGGCAGCACCGATGAGCAGCTTATTGCAGCGGGGCATGAGATTGGATTTCCACTACTCGTGAAGGCGAGTGCTGGCGGTGGGGGAAAAGGGATGCGGCCGGTGCATTCGGCCGATCAGCTTGAATCCGCCATTGCTGGCGCACGTCGTGAGGCGACGGCAGCCTTTGGGGATGGCACTGTCTATCTCGAAAAGTTGATCCAGAACGGCCGACACATCGAAATCCAACTGTTGAGCGACGCGCACGGTAATTCGGTCCACTTTGGCGAACGTGAATGCTCGCTGCAACGCCGTCATCAAAAGTTGATTGAGGAAGCACCCTCCATCGCCGTGACGCCAGAAACGCGCGCTCAAATGGGCGCGGTCAGCACTGCGCTTGCAAAAGAGATCAACTATGTTGGGGTCGGAACCATCGAATTCTTGATGGACAATGATGGCAGCTTCTACTTTTTGGAGATGAACACGCGCCTACAGGTCGAGCATCCCGTGACGGAACTGGTCTACGGGGTTGATTTGGTCAAAGAGCAGTTGAAGGCGGCGATGGGTGAGCCATTGGCATGGGCGCAAGAGGAAATTGTGCCACAGGGATGGGCAATCGAATGCCGCATCAACGCTGAAGACCCATTCAGCAATTACATGCCATCGACAGGTAAATTGACCCATATCGAACTACCGACAGGGGGTGGCGTGCGGGTCGATACGGGTGTGTTTGCTGGCTATGAGATCACGCCATACTACGATCCAATGATTAGCAAGTTGATTTGTTATGGGGCAACCCGCGATGAAGCGATTGCGCGCACGCTGCGTGCGTTGGATGAATATCAAATTACTGGGGTCATCACAAACATCCCATTCCATCGTCACATGCTGCACAATCCTGATTTTCGCTCGGGCGCATTCGACACCTCCTATGTCGAGAAACAGTTCACGATGGACACCTACGAGCGGCAAGAGCAGGTTGCCGCCGCCGTCGCAGCCGTGTTGGCGACGCACAATCGCACGGGTTCAGGTTCAAATGGACAGCAGCCAACGCAGAGACAGAGCGGTCGCACAACTTGGAAGACATTTGGTAGAGCATAGATACATAAACTAAGCTCTCGCGGGACTTAGTAGCATTAATTGATGAAATATTACGCAACAATTGACGAACAAATTCTTGAGATTGAAGTTGCTAGAGATGGCACTGTGCTGGTAAATGGCGAGGTGATGCAGATCAAGTCTGATTCTGTCGCTGAGAACACGACCTCGCTTATTCTGAACAACCGCAGCTTTAATGCAGTGGTGGTGAATTCGGCCGAAAAAGACACTTACGATGTCGTCGTTGGCGGCGAAGCCCATACCGTTTTGGTGCAGGATCAGTTGACCTATCGCGTCGCACAGGCAAAGCAGGCGGCCGAGGCAAACATGGGCGAAGTGACCGTCAAGTCGCCGATGCCCGGTTTGATCATTGCCGTGCCTGTTGAAGTTGGGCAGGAAGTCGAGAAGGGGCAGACGCTCGTTATCCTTGAGTCGATGAAGATGGAAAACGAATTGAAATCACCCCGCGCTGGCGTTGTCTTAAAAATTGAAACGGAAGCGGCCGCATCTGTTGAGAAGGGTCAAAAGCTTGTCACCGTTGGTGATGTCGAATAGCCTTATCATTTAGGGACAGCCTGTCCTGCAAATTATTCATGCTTGAAATCGAAGTCAAATTTTATGTATCAGAATTGGCAAGCGTGCGAGAGCGCGTCATTGCGGCAGGAGGCGCGCTCAAAAAAGAGCGCGTCTATGAGCGCAACATTCGCTATGACAATGCGTGGGATGGCTTGATTGCCCGCGGTGCGATGTTGCGTTTGCGTCAGGATAAAAAAGCGAAGATGACGTTTAAGGGGATTCCACCCAACACCGACATCAGTGCGGCACAGGCGCGGGTGCGTGAAGAGATCGAGTTTGAGGTGGGGGACTTTGATTCGGCCGATCTACTGCTCCAGCGGATCGGCTTCGCGCCACGCCAAACCTATGAGAAGTACCGCGAAACGTTCCAACTCGGCGATGTCGAAATCGTTTTGGACGAGATGCCGTATGGGGATTTTATCGAATTGGAAGGCACAGAAGAAGGGATTCGCGCCCTTGCTGAACAACTCGACCTCGACTGGGATGCACGCATTATCACCAACTATCTTGGCCTCTTGGCAGAACTCAATGCCCATCATGGGTTGGAAATTCAGGATTTGACCTTTGCCAATTTCGAAAATTGCGCCATCTCAATTGCGGACATTTTGTGAAAGTTGGCGAACGTAATCGGCCGATAACTTCAACCGACTGCCATACCAAGAAAACAATTCACCATCCACGACGAGCGACTGCATCGCTGGAAATCGTTCCTCTAACTCACGCCGAAAACGCACCTGCTCAAACGGATATGGCTCCGTTGAAAAGAGTAGCGTATCTGGCTGTGCGGCTGCGATCTCTTCTACTGTCACCATTGGATAACGGCTCTCCGTGCGTGCTGCAAACACATTCTCAAACCCTGCCAACGTCAACATATCGTTGATAAACGTGTCGCCACCGACGACCATCCACGGATTGCGCCAGATGAAGTAGGCGACGCGATGTGGTGGTGTCGCGTGCGGGATAGTTGCAAAGCCTGCCACGATTTCAGCCCGCAATGCCTGTGCCTCAGCCTGCTTTCCAACCACGATTCCGATCTCTGAAATCATCGTCAGCGCGTCAGAAACGGTGCGAACGTCGGTGAGATAGACGGCAAAATGGGGTTCGAGTGTTGCGACGATCTCCTGCGTATTTTCCTCTTTATTGCCGATGATCAGGTCGGGATTGAGTGCGTGGATACGCGCAAAGTTGACCTCTTTTGTGCCACCGATAATGGGGATATCGGCGACGACTGCGGCGGGATGAATGCAGAATTTTGTTCGGCCGATCACGGCAACGCCTAAATCGATCAGCAGCTCCGTCAGACTGGGAACGAGCGAGATAACGCGCTGGGGCGGGGCGGGGACGCTGATTTTTCGGCCGATTTGATCGATCACCGTTTTATCCACTTTGCCCCCACACGAGCGACTGTCCGCCATCCATCACAATGGTCTGTCCACAGATCATTTTTGCGGCGGGCGTGCAAAGAAACGCAACGAGTTCTGCGACCTCTTCCGTCGTTGCCAAACGCCCAGTCGGTGTTGCCTCCGCCAGTTTTGCCAGCACGTCTTGTTCGCCATCATTCGCCTCCCGATAGGCCGCGAAGCGTTCGAGGGCTTCCGTCTGGACGACACCGGGCGCAACGGCGTTGACGTTGATGTTATCAGGGGCGAGCTCGACGGCGAGATAGCGTACAAGTGATTCAATCGCCGCCTTTGACGCGCCAACAACGACATAGTCGGGCAGTACGCGCACCGATCCCAAACTCGACAGCGCAATAATCGTGCCGCCACCACGTTCCCGCATCAGCGGCGCGGCGTGTTGTGCCTCAAAGAGTAGTGAGCGGGCATTGATGTTCATCGTCCACTCCCAGCCGCGCGGTTTTTGCTGCATGGCGGGGCGGTTATAGCCACTAGCCGCGTTGTGAACGAGAATGTCAAGACCGCCGAACTGTTCTACCGTTGCGTCAAACAACCTTTCCAACTGGTCGAGTTCGCCCACATTGGCCTTGACGACAAGGGCGCGGCGTCCCAATGCGCGAATCTCATCGGCCGTCTGTTCGGCTGGCTCTCGATTGCGAAAGAAGTTGACGACGATATCCGCTCCTTCGCTGGCTAATTTTAACGCGATAGATCGGCCGATTCCGCGCCCTGAACCTGTCACCAACGCCACTTTGTCTGAAAATTTTTGCATTATCTTTGCCCTGTTTGCATGTATTTCGCGTATCGGCACGCTGATTTTCAGCTTATCAGTATGCCGCATATTCAGCAACCATGCTGCTCTATCGCTGATTTGCTGAAATGCTATTTCACCTTAGTAAACCCCATAAATATAGCTGTTTTACACGTTTTATCCCTGTTATTCTGGCTTAGAAGTTCGTATACTAGGGCGCATTGGTCGCGTTTTACGGTTGAGCGTTTTCGGCCGAATCTCAGCACCACAGTCAACAAAAGGCTTTTTTTGCCAGTATTTCATAAAGGAACAGATAATGTCACAACGAGGATCGATTTTAAAGTGGGTTCTTGGCCTCGCTGCCTTTTGCTTGCTGCTCACGTTTGCAGTCAGCAATACAGGCTATGTTGCCGCCCAAGACGATGTTTGTAACCAGCCCGGCTACTTTGATGGCCCATGGGACGAACAGAAACAGGAAGAGTATGAACGTTGCCAGCAGCAGGGGAACAGTGGCAATTCATCAGATGATTGCGTGATTCCAGACTCAGGCCCATGGCCACCCTGTGCAACAGACGGAAACAATGGCGGTAGTGCAGATGACTGCGTGATTCCAGATTCAGGCCCATGGCCACCCTGTGCAACGGGTGGTAGTAGTGGCGGAAATACGGGTGGCAGTGCAGAAGAATGTGTTATTCCGAAATCGGGCCCATGGCCGCCTTGCGCGACGGGTGGAGACGGCAATGCCCCCGCTCCTGCGCCGCAACCTGTGCCTGACGACTCGCCAACCCCTCCTGCATTTGACCAAGCTGGCGTTGAGGCACGTATCGACCAAGCGGTTGAAATATTGCAAACCTTCTGGCAAGCTGAATTGAAGCAGCGCGGTGTTAACTACCGTCCGCCTGGAATCGTACAAACCTATCGCGGTCACCCCGATGACCCACCAAACGCCTTCTACATCCCAGCAATGGACGCGATTTTCATCGACTTGCGCCTGTTGGAAGAAGTGACGGTCGATTTTGGCGTGTATGCAGCTGTGGGTGTCCTTGCCCATGAGTGGGGTCACTTTATTCAGGATCAACTCAATCTGTACGGACAGTTGCCCGGATTGCGCCAAATTGAGTTGCAGGCAGACTGTATGGCAGGATCATACACAACGCATGAGCTCAATCTTGGCTTGATCAACGCGCAGGACGTCCAGCTTGCACGCGATCTTTTCTTCTCAATTGGGGATGACCAGATCAACCCTGATGCACCATACAACCATCCCGGCGCACATGGCACGGGTAACGAGCGTTTGGCAGCATTCAATCATGGATTGAACACCAATGCACAGACGTGTATAGACGGATTCCGCTAGAAACAAGCGTATGCTAAATGAGAGAGACGGGGCGCAAGCTCCGTCTTTTTTTATGCCTGTAGCGAGTAATGCCAAACACCGTCAACTTCGTTTTCGACGACACGATTTTCGGCGCGCAGTAAGTCGAGGTATCCAACAATGGTGCTAAGACCTGTAAAGCGACCAGCAGAGGGATAGTGACCATACATTTTGTCGGTGAGGGCGGGGAGGGTGTCGACCCCTGCGGCAACATGGTCGAAACATTGTTCTTTGCGCCGCTGAATTCGGCCGATCTGTGATGCAATTACCCCACGATGGTCACCAAATGGCTCTCCATGTCCGGGAAAGACGCAGTTGACAGGTAGCGCGGCGAGGCGTTCGAGCGACTTGAGGTGTAGGGGCAAGCCGAGCGAGCGTTGCGTTGGAACGTCCTGATCAAATTCGATGACGGGAACGGGGGTACGAGGGAGCAGACAATCGGCCGAAAATAGCCAACCGTTTTCGGCATTCCAAAATCCCGTTTGGTGGGTGGCGTGTCCGGGCAGATGCAGGACTTGCCACTGACCGCCTCCCATCTCTAGCACGTCATCAAGCGAAAATTTGCGCAATCGCTCGCTGGGAACGCTGTCCCACAGCTCTGGCACGCTGCGAAAGTAGCTCAGGACGTTTTGTTGATCTTCGGCCGATAATCCCGTCTTCGCCACAATCTCTGACATAAATCCAACGCGATCTTCCCACATCTCTGTAATGTCAATCGCCCAATCATAAACGAGGTCAGAGACCCAGACTTCCGCATCACTGCGCTCGCAAATCCAGTTTGCGGCTCCCATGTGATCGACATGGGCGTGCGTAATCACGATGTGCTTGATGTCGCTAACTTGCAGATCATGTTGTGCCAATCCAGCGGTGAGGGCATCGTGGGTCATAGGCAGGTTTAGGCCGCAGTCAATTAAGACTGGCTCATCTTGTTTGAGCAGAAAGGTGTTGACAGGGCCGACCATAAATGGGGTGGGAAGTTCGATGTGAATAGGGGATCGCATAGTCGCCATCTTAACACAGTGCGTCATGCAGGAAAATTATCGAAACACAAACTAACAAGATCAGTACCAATCTCGCGCCATGTCCGTTAACGCGATGTTAACATATTTAATGAGCTGTTAACATCCTTAACACGCTGTTAACAGACTATCGCCTCAATTCACCTACAATATGTAAGTTGGAAGATTTAGATCATCATATCAGGTTGAGAAAGAGGTTCATTGAATGGAGAGATATAGGATTTGGCTGTGGCTACTTTTGGTCACACTACTATTTGGCTGTGCCAATGGCGGAGAAAATTCGGCCGAAGCCAGCGATTCCCCACCTTCACGTTCGATTCAAAATAAAGGCTCCGATACACTCGTCAACGTCGCACTGGCGTGGGCAGAACGCTATCGCGAAGTCGATCCGAGTGTCTCGATTGCCGTCACGGGAGGCGGCTCTGGCACAGGCATCGCCGCGCTGATAAACGGCACGGTTGATATCGCAAACGCAAGCCGTGCGATGAAGGAAAGTGAGTTTGATGAGGCGGCCGACAACGGCATTGAAGCGATTGAGCACGTGGTCGCCATCGACGCGCTTGCCGTCATCGTTCATCCTGACAATCCTGTGCAGGACTTGACCATTGCGCAGCTTTCAGACATCTACACAGGCCGTATCACCAACTGGCAGGATGTTGGCGGCATCGATCAAGACATTGTTCTGCTCTCCCGCGAAACAAATTCTGGCACGCACGTCTACTTTCTTGAAGAAGTGGTGCGACGTGGCGAAAGCGACAACACAGACATTTTTGCACCACAGACCCTATTAATGCCGTCCTCCGTTGGGATCACAAGCGAACTGCGTCGCAACCCTGCCGCGATTGGCTACGACGGTCTTGGCTATGTCGACGAGGCACACGAGAAGATCATCAATCTTGCCAGCGATCCTGCCGCTGGGTTTGTAAAGCCCAGCGTCGAAAGCGCATCGAATGGCACATACCCCATTGCCCGCAATCTCTATATGTACACTGCTGGTGAACCTGATGGGGTGGTCCTTGAATATCTCGACTGGATTCTCGGCGATGAAGGGCAGGCGATTGTCTTGAGTCTCGGATTTGTCCCCCTAGAAAACAATTAAGGCTTATGCGAATTTTGAGTGGATTACGTGTTACAGGGTGCGTCATGTTCGCCAAATACGCACCACGCACGATACTGCATCCACTACGCCACGCGGTTAACTCACAAATTTGGCGGGCGAAACCCGCAAACTTACTTTTATGACTACAACCCAACTACCTAATACAAAAGTACGACGCAGACAGTCGATTCAGGAAGGTGGATCAGACTTCAATTGGAAAGAGTTTCTGATTGAGAGTCTGATTCGCGTTGCAGGGCTGTCTGCCATCTTTATTATCGCTCTGATTTTTATTTTTCTGCTGCGTGAAGGATTGCCCACGTTTCGTGATATTGGCCTCTCTAGTCTGTTGACGCGCCGCTGGTATCCAATTGAGGGTCAATATGGCATGTTGTCGCTCTTGGCTGGATCGATGATCGTGACGATTGGCGCGATTAGCATTGCCGTGCCGCTCGGCTTGACAACGGCGATCTATTTGGGTGAAATTGCCCCCCAGCGACAACGCGAGCTGCTCAAGCCGTTTATTGAAGTGTTGGCCGGAATTCCATCCATCGTATTAGGTTTTCTCGGCTGGGTTGTATTGGCACCACTTGTACAGCGGATGGGCGCACCGACGGGGCTAACGGCGTTCACGGGGTCACTCATTCTCGCATACATGGCACTGCCGACCATCATCAGTATTTCAGAAGATGCGCTCTATGCTGTGCCAAAGTCGTATCGGGATGGCTCGTTGGCGATTGGCGCGACGCGCTGGCAGACGACTTGGCGCGTAGTGCTGCCCGCCGCACGCTCTGGCATTGTCACCGCCGTGATGTTGGGTGTCGGTCGCGCGATTGGTGAGACGATGGCCGTCATGATGGTCACAGGCAACGCGGCCAATATCCCCGAACTTGGGTTTGGTGCGTTTTTCCAGCCCGTGCGGACGATGACGGCGACGATTGCGGCCGAGATGGGCGAAGTCGCCAATGGCAGTGAACATTACAGCGTTCTCTTTGCGATTGGCATCATGCTCTTTGTTATTACGTTTGTGCTGAACTCGATTGCGGCGCGTTTTGTTGGCACAAAGCGGCGTGCGGGAGGATCGGTATGAATCGGCAACAGACAGACGTTTGGGCGACACGCCTCCTCACACTCGCGGCATTTATCGTCGTTGTACCCATTTTGTTGGTGATCCTCTATGTGATTTGGCAAGGGATGGGGGCGTTGAGCATCGAATTTATCACCGCGCCACCCCGCAACGGCATGACAGAAGGCGGCATTTGGCCAGCCTTACTGGGAACCCTGATCTTAACATTTGGAACGGCCATCTTTGCCATGCCACTGGGGATTGCAGCGGCCATCTACTTGGCAGAATATGCCAGCGATAACTGGGTCACGCGGCAGGTGCGCTTGGCAATCGTTAATTTGGCGGGAATTCCATCGATTGTCTATGGACTGTTTGGGTTGGGTGCATTCGTGCTGTTTTTGGAATTCGGCACATCAATTATCGCGGGCGCGTTGACGCTCGGCATTTTGACATTGCCAATCGTTATCAGTACGGCAGAAGAGGCGATCTTAAGCGTCCCGCAGGAGTTTCGCACCGTTAGCCTCAGTCTTGGCGCAACACGCTGGCAAACGATTCGCCATCAGGTGTTGCCAAATGCACTGCCCGGCATTATCACGGGCGTAATTTTGGGGCTGAGCCGTGCCGCAGGGGAAACCGCGCCGATTCTGTTCACGGTGGCTGCATTCTTTTTGCCAGAGTTACCCAAGTCGATTTTCGATCAGTCGATGGCATTGCCCTATCATCTCTACGTGATTTCCACACAGGTTCCCGGAATGCCGCTCGAAATTCAATACGGCACTGCATTGACCTTGTTGATGCTTGTTCTAATTTTAACCGCCATTGCGGCCACCATTCGCACGTCGATGCGACGGCGACGGGAATGGTAGGCGCAACGTTCTTAAATGGTTGAACCAAAACTTTCGATTCAAAATTTATCTTATACCTTTTCAGACGGCATTGAAGCGTTGAAAGGGATCGATTTGGCGATTCAGCCAAACGAGTTATTTGTGCTGTTTGGTCCGTCACGCAGCGGCAAAACGACGCTCTTGCGCTTGATGAACCGCTTGTCTGATCTGACGCATGGCAGTACGCGCAGCGGCGATATTTTGTTTAACGGGGATTCGGTTTTCGGCCGATCTGTGAACCTCACCGTTTTGCGCCGCCGCATCAGCATGGTGTTTGCCGTGCCGACCCCCTTGCCGGGCAGTATCTTCGACAATCTCACCTATGGATTGCGGATGGCGGGTCGCCATAGTCAGGCAGAGATGGAAAAGCGTGTGCAGATCAGCTTGGAGCAGGCGGCACTGTGGGATGAGGTCAAAGATCGATTGGACACATCGGCCTTTGCGCTCTCCGGCGGTCAGAAACAGCGACTCTGTCTCGCCCGCAGTTTGGCACTTGAGCCAGAGGTGATTCTGCTCGACAATCCAACTTCTGGCCTTGACCCTATTTCGACCGCAATTGTTGAGGAATCGCTCAATCAATTGAAACAAAAATACACCATCATTATGGTTCCGCACAGCGTTCAGCAAGCCGCTCGCGTCGCTGATCGCGCGGCGTTCATGCTCGATGGCGAACTGATCGAAGTGGGCGAGCGGGATCGCATGTTTCTCAATCCAGCAAAGAGACAGACAGAAGATTACATCACGGGACGGTTTGGGTAATGGAAGAAACGATCAAAATTCACGTTCAAAACCTCGACTTTTTTTACGGCGAGTTTCAGGCACTCAAGAAGATCAACATCGCTGTCAACACCAATAAAATCACGGCCCTGATAGGGCCATCTGGCTGTGGAAAATCGACCTTTCTGCGTGTGCTCAATCGGATGAATGACACAATTGCGGGAACGCGGGTTGAGGGACAGGTGTTGCTTGATTCGGCCGATATTTACGCACCCACCGTCGATGTGGTCGATTTGCGCCAAAAGATCGGCATGGTCTTCCAGAAGCCCAACCCCTTTCCCCAGAGCATCTACAATAACGCGGCGTATGGCCCACGTATTTTGGGCTGGAAAAATGTCGAGGAAGTGGTTGAAAGCAGCTTGGAAGCGGTTGGGCTGTGGGATGAGGTCAAAGACAAACTTAATTCTCCCGCATTATCACTCAATCCCGGTCAGCAGCAACGCCTGTGTATCGCCCGCACGATTGCGGTTAAGCCAGAGGTGATCTTGATGGATGAGCCGTGTTCTGCGCTCGACCCCATTGCGACATTGCGGGTTGAGGAGTTGATGCGCACATTATCGGCCGATTACACCATCGTCATCGTCACCCACAGTATGCAACAAGCGGCGCGTGCCTCTGACTATACGGGCTTTTTCTGGCTCGGTGAATTGGTTGAATTCAGTGACACAAACACCATTTTTACCAATCCCCAGCATGAGTTGACCGAATCCTACATCACGGGGCGGCGCGGTTAAAGGCACGGATCGGGGAGCCAAATTTCGACTATTGCCCGATCAACCCACGACATCTGCTGTGTCGGCAAAGACCGCCTGTGCCCATTGCTCGACATCTGCACAGTAAAGTTTAGGCGTTGTCAGTCGCACGTCAGCAATCGTATACGACCAGCTGATCGTCTGAAATGTTGGCAATTTTGCCCCTTTTGTCACATGTCCGTCACGCTTCATGCTGGCACGTGTTTGGTGGGTTTGTTTAACCAGTTCGGTGGGGGTGATTTCATTGCGAAGGAATCGGCCGATTAATGCCCGCCCCTCTAACCAGACAGCATGACTATATAAATTGTGCTGTAACATGTAACAGAGAACGGTCAAATGGTGAACGGCGCCAAATGCGCTTGGATGTTCATATTCAAGCGCGAGACAGCGATGGAACAGCGTTTCACACGTTTCATCGCCGAACAATCGCGCACCACACATTAAGCAGGGCATACTTATTTCTTAGCGGTTCCGATTGCGGTACAGCGCAGGATCAACAACTTTGGAGGCGGCCAAAACACTCAGGCGACCTTCCAAAAAAGTGTTGATACTTGGCAGATGGGCCATCGGATCTTTCACAAGCACGTGGTAGGGAACGTCATAAAGCTGCATATTAGGTTGACGACGAATCCATGTCTCAACCTGCTGTAAATGTTGGCGATAAAGTTGCATCATCTTATCGTCGCTGACCGTCTTTTCTGCAGCGCGATGGACAAGCATTTTCTCCTGTGATGCGAGAACCTCTGCCAAATTGCGGCGCATAAACAAGATGCGATATTCATAATCGCTGGGCAGATGTTGCAGGAGAGCAGAGATGACTTTGACCGATTTTCCACGTGCATCGGGAAGCCATGCGGTGTCCCCTTTATCAAGCTGTTTGACACGCTCAAACTCATAATAGCCACGTGGGTTATCACTATCGGCCGATCTCACACCATCCTGCACAGGTGGAATCCCCCCCGCCTCTAGCATTTTCATCATCATCGAAGTCCCCGAACGAGGCAGGCCAGAAACGACCGTAATAAATTGTGGTTTGCGTCTAAATAGATTGCGGAACATTTTTTGGTTGCAAGTTGCGAGTTGCAAGTTGCAAGTGAATTCATTCTGTGGGGCGAGCGCAACAGATATTTTACAACTCACCCATAAATTTCATACGAATTTACCGTATAATAACAACTATCGTGGGGTTACCACGTACTGAGATTTAGTTATAACACGGAATCATTTCCGTGCTTTCAATGGAGAAATGAAATGTTTTTTAACCCAATGTACTTGCTTTTTGCCCTGCCCGCAATGCTGCTTGGAATGTGGGCGCAATTTCGCGTCAAGAGCAATTTTAACAAGTATGCAAAAGTTCGCACTGAGCGCAATGTGACGGGCGCGCAGGTGGCGCGTCATCTACTCGATGCGTATGGTCTGTTTGACGTCCAGGTTGAGCGCGTTGCTGGAAATTTGACCGATCACTATGACCCCAGCTCAAAGACATTGCGTCTGAGCGATGCGACCTATAGCTCACCGAGCGTTGCCGCTGCTGGTATCGCGGCCCATGAGATGGGACATGCGCTGCAAGATGCAAAAAATTATGCCCCATTGGGGTTGCGCTCGGCGATGGTTCCATCGGTGCGCATCGGCAGTATGCTTGGCCCGATTCTCTTCATGGCGGGCTACTTCTTGAGCAGCTTGAGCAGCTTGGGAATTACGGTTGCGTGGGTTGGTGTGATTTTGTTCGGTGCATCGGCCGCATTTGCGCTCGTTACGCTGCCCGTCGAATTTGATGCAAGCAAGCGTGCGAAAGCGTTGTTAGTCAAGGAAAATATCTTGAGCAAGAATGAGATGGGGGGTGTCAACAAGGTGTTGAATGCCGCTGCGCTCACGTATGTCGCCGCCGCAATTCAGGCACTTAGCACACTCGCCTACTACGCATTTTTGCTGATGGGACGACGTGACTAACACACGTCGGACGAAAGTTCGCAAGACAATGATAGCCGCATATTGCGGCTATTTTTTTTGCCTTGTGACAAGTAAGACCCCTGCTGTGACGATGACCCCGCCGATCAGTGCTTGCGGCGTTGGGATTTCCGCAAATAAGATAAACGACCAGATGACGGTGATGAAGGGGCTGAGGGTTAACAGAATCGTGTGTGTGCCGAGCGTCATTTGGCGCAGAACCCAATAGTAGAGGGTGCGACTAATGATGACATCGACGGTGGCCGCGATTGTGAGAAGCAACCACACGTTGGCTGTCGGAGGAAGGGCAACCTCGCCACTTATGCCCAGAAATAGAGCAAGGAAGAGCGCGGTCATGCTGACGCGATAGAGAAAGAAGTTGCCGAACTCGATGTCGTCGCCATAGCGTTTGACGACGGCGATGTGCAGCGAATAGGCGACGATGGAAGCCAAGATGAACAGCGAGCCAATACGCAATACGTCACTGGGCTGAAAGCTAATAATAAATGCGCCGATAACGCTGATAGCTGCGCCGATCCACTCCTTGCGCGTGAGCTCTTCGCGTAGCCAAAAATAACTCAATGCCAACGTGATTACAGTAGAAAAACGCGAGAGGAGCGAGGCGGTTCCCGCATCAATATAGGTGACAGCCGTGTAGCTAAATACCGTCGCTGATGCGACGAGTGCGCCAATCGTGGCGAAGAATTTGAAATGTTTACGCAGGAGGTGCAGATCAATTTTGCGGCGGATGGCCAGATAGATGCCAATTTCGAGCGCGGCGATGCCGAGAACAAAAAAGGCTGAGACAAATGGGGAGACGAGGGGGGCGAAAATTCGGCCGAAAACAAAGTGTAAACTATCGACCGTTAGCAGAACAACAAGGGCAGCCGTCATCTTGGGGGAGTGCATGACGGGAGTATGACGTGATGTGGAAGAGGAAGCTAGGAAAAGTAGAACGCTACGCTGCTGGAGTATTGGAAACGAGCTGATAGCCGACGCCGCGCACGGTGATCAGTCGTTTCGGCTCGCTGGCATCTTCTTCAATTTTCTCACGCAACCAGCGAATGTGAACATCGAGCGTGCGTGTATCGCCTGTGTAGGTGGTGTTCCAAACCCACTCGATAAGCTGTTCGCGAGTCACCGTTTGATTGGGATGTTTCATCAGTGATTGCAACAATCCAATCAACTTGGGAGTGACAGAACTTTCGCCTAAGCCATTGACATAAACGGTGCGCTTACCTGTGTAGAGCGTGATGTCGCCAAACTGATGAATTTGATCGGCCGAATCTCGCGCGGGGAGCAGTTTTTTAATGCGATTGAGAACTTTGCGCGCGGTAAATGGTTCTACGAGATAGACGGTCGCAGCGGCCGATTCATCCAGCTTGACCGTCGCCGCGCGACAGTGGATTACAGGTAACTCGTCCCATGCTTTTGCCAAGCGGCGGCAGGTGCGTGATCCTGATGAACGCATTCCGCGCGTGTCAAAGATAAGCAGCATCGGTTTGCTAAGCGCCAACGCCTGATCACCCGTGTTGGCGACCATTACGTTATAACCGGCTTGTTCGATTGCTGGTGCAAGAGAGGGAACTTCAACGCGCTTGCCCTGCATGATTAAGATTGAACGACTGACCATAGGGCATTATATGTAGGTCGGAATCTGTTGCCAACCGTGAATAGATACAGTTTACGAGCTAATTGGTTTACACCGTGATTGCTAACTGCCCACACCCAGCCGCAATATCGATGCCGCGTCGCTGTCGAATGGTGCAGCGGATGCCGTATTCGTTGTGTAGGATGTCGCGAAAGCGGTGGACGGCGGCGTGATCGCTCGGTGCGCCGCCGTATCCGTTGGTGGGGTTAAGCGGAATGACGTTGAGCGTGCAGTCGATATCGTGCAGGAGTCGGCCGACGGCATGGGCATTTTCGGCCGAATCATTCTCACCCGCAATCAACGCCCACTCAAAAAATATCCGTCTTTGCCGCTTTTCGACATAGTAGCGACATGCCTCCATCACCTTTTCCAACGTCCATGCGTTGGCGACAGGGACAAGCGCTTGGCGTACAGCGTTGGTTGCACCATGCAGCGAAACGGCCAACCGAAAGCTATGCCCTTCATCGGCCAACTGACGGATTTTGTGGGGCAGCCCGACCGTACTCAACGTAATATGCTTTGTGGCGATGGCTAGCCCTTTGTGGTCAGTGATGATGTCGATGGCGCGAATGACGTTATCGTAGTTATGGAGCGGCTCGCCCATCCCCATCAGCACGATATTGCGCAGCGTCTCTCCCTGTGCTTCAAGCACACGCTGCACGTGTAGCACTTGGGTAACGATTTCACCCGCTGATAGGTTGCGCGTGTACCCCATCTGCCCCGTCGCGCAAAAGATGCAACCCATCGCGCAACCAACCTGTGAACTGACGCACGCTGTGTAGCGACCCTTGAATTGCATAATCACCGTTTCAATCGGTGCCCCGTTGGGCGCAAGGAGAAATTTGCGTGTATAACCATCGCTGCTTTTTTGCGCGATTTGGACAACGGGTTGCGGCAGCGTAAATTCAGCTTGCAGCTTTTCTAGTACATCACGCCGCACATCCACCATTTCTGCCCACGTCTGCACGCGCTGCCGATAGAGCGCATGCCAAACAAGATCGACAAAATAGTGACTGTATCCCCACTGCGCAAAGCGGGCAGTCAGGTCAGCATGGGTGAGCTCGTACAAATTCTGCATGGGGGGATTGTAGAATATGGATCGGCCGAAACCAAAAAACAGGTGCAAAGGACATGAAATTTAGGCGAAAAATCGCAACAACCCTCCTGATCGCGGCTACAATGCAACGTGAACTTGTGCAATCAACACAGGTGCAGTAGTGAGTAAGGGAGCCACATGGATAGCGATCAATTACGGGTAGCACTGATCCTCAGTGTTCTAGCCGGCTTACTGGTAGGATTTATTGGTTTTGTAGGCTTATCTGGTGTAACTGCGCGTACCGTATCCAATACTCGAACGCCCACGCCAACAGTTGTACTGTCACCAACAAGTACAGACGTTCCGCTGCTGCCATCACGCCGACCCGCGACCATGACGCCAACGCCGACCACTCCCCCAACTGCGACACTGCCTCCGACTGACACTCCCCCTCCGACCGCAACCCTTGTTATACCTACTCCAACTGCAACGATTCGGCCGACTGATTCCCTTTTTCCAGTCCCTGAGGTAACGGTGACCTTGCCTGCATTGCCGACAGAGGTTCCACCGATAGAGACAATCAACTGGGTCATTGTGACGGGTAGCTACGAACTATTACAAGAGGCATTGGCGGACAGCGTGCGTTTTCAACAGGCTGGGTATGAGATCACGCTATTTTTGCGTGATGACGTATTTCGCGGCGCGATTGTTGGCTATGAAACTATCAGTGATGCACGTGATCCGTTGGAGGAGGTGCGGCTCACGCTTGAGGCGGATGCTTACTTACGCGATTTGCGCGTTTGGTGTCCAGAACGGGTATTACAATCGGGCTATCTTGCGTGTGAACGCTAACTTTACGCTACAATTCAGGCTTGGAAAGTGACCCGCTTATTGGGACTTGGAGAATAGCGAATGTGGCGTAAATTGATTGTCTTTATCTTCTTATTTGTGATCGGTTGTCAACAGATAGAACCAACCGCAACCCCACTGCCGCCGAGCAGCACGCCAACGGCAACCCAAACGCCTACTCCAACCAATACGCCGACCGCCACACCGACAAATACCCCTTCGCCCACAAATACGCCGACAAACACCCCGTCACCGACAGCGACGAATACCCCTCGTCCCACCAATACAGCAACGGTTGCGCCGACGGCCACACCCTTGGCGATGATGCAGTATACGGAGGCCGATGTGTTGATGACGGTGGTGCAAATCGCGGCAGCGCAGGGATTGCCACTTTCGGCCGATAATAGTACGCTCATTCTGCAAGATGGCCTCGTTACCATTGAAAGCATCCAACTATTTTTTGGACAGCAAATCGTCAGTAACTTTGTCGTGCGCTTTGTCGTGGTTGAGGGCGAACCAGTCGCAATGCTCGAACAGGCTGATATAAGCGGGGAACCGCTGCCGCCAGAAGCGGTAGCGTCAATTGAGCAGGAGATCACGCGAGGTTTTTCGGCCGAACTGCGCGCTGATACAAATTACACGAGCGTGCAGTCAATTACAATTACCGACGGGTTGTTGACCGTCATCTATCAGTAGCGTTTTCACAAACGTGAATAGGAATCGTTGATGAGTGCAGAGATAGTTCAAGTTGATATTCTAATCGTTGGGTCAGGTCCCACGGGATCTTCTATTGCCCTTCACCTCGTGCAGCAAGACCCCAAATGGGCAGAGCGTATGTTAATTGTCGATAAGGCGATCCATCCGCGTGATAAGCTTTGCGGCGGCGGCATCACCTATCTCGGCGAAAATATCCTGACCGACTTAGGCTTGCCGTTTGAGCCAAATAATTTCAGTGTGCGCGAAGTCCAGTTGCGCTATGCAGATAAGAGCTACTCATTCTATGGCAATCCTGTCTTTCGGATTGTGCGGCGGCGTGAGTTTGATCACTGGCTGGTGCAGCAGGCAGAAGCGCGTGGTGTGGCGGTGAGTCAGGGCGAGGGCGTTGTGGGGGTGGAGATTCGGCCGAATTTTGTCCAAGTCACCACCGATAAACGCACCATTCAGGCACAAGTGTTGATTGCGGCCGATGGGTCGCGCAGCTTTATCCGCAGCCGCTTGAAATGGGATGATGACTCCCGTGTGGCGCGTCTGATCGAAGTGGATACGCCCGAAGATCCACAACAAAATTGGAACTTCCGCGACAAAGTTGCCGTCTTCGACTTCACCCACATGACCAACGATTTACAAGGATACTATTGGGATTTTCCCAGCTATGTCGATGGTGTGGCGACGATGAATCGCGGTGTGTTTGATAGTCGCTCGCGTCCTGAAAAGTCAAAAGCCGACCTCAAGGGAGTCTTGCGGGACTCGATGGCGGAACGTGCGCGCTCGCTAGACGACTACAAACTTAAAGGCGCACCGATTCGCTGGTTTGATGCAAAGGGACAGTTTAGCCAACCCCGTGTGTTGTTGGCAGGGGATGCAGCTGGCGTTGATCCGCTCTTTGGAGAAGGCATTTCCTTTGCGCTGGCCTATGGCGCACCTGTGGCCGAAACGGTCGCTGATGCGTTTGCGCGCGCCGACTTTAGCTTTGAGAGCTACCGCAAACGTCTGATGTCGTATTCGATGTTCAAACAGCTTAGATTGCGTGTTGCGATTGCACGTTTTGCCTACAAGCTGAACTCTCCGCGCATTTTCCGTCTTGGCTGGACGGCGGCTCGCTGGGTTGTCGCCCGCACCCCATGGCGTAATCCAGACTATGTGCCTGCCAAGCCGCTCGTTCAGTAGGGTTACAGCTTAAAGCGGTTTCACCCCAAAATGCACGGCAACTGTCCCAAACATAAACAGCTTATAGCTGACCATCATAAACCCAGCTTCACGCATAATACGCGCAAGATCATCTGGGTCGCGGAACGCTTGCGTGCTTTCAGGTAGGTACTGATAGGCATCGGAGTCGCCGGCGACGATTCGGCCGATTATCGGAATCACATAGTTGAGATGTGCCAATATAAAGGGCTTGAGGATGTTATCTTTGGGTGGACTTGACTCGAGCACGACACAACGTCCACCGGGTTGCAAAACACGCAACTGCTCGGCAAACGCGCCCGCCACATCGATTACGTTGCGCATCAAAAAACCCGATACTGAGGCATCAAAATAGTTATCCGCAAATGGCAACGCGAGCGCGTCGGCCCCTGTCCACTTGATCACATGGCGCCGTTCTGCATAGTCACGACGCCCGGCCTGCATCATCCCAAGTGAGAAATCTGCCCCGACCGATTGAATAGACGGCTGCTGTAAAATGCCCTCGTATGCAATGTCGCCCGTCCCTGTTGCAATGTCGAGCAAACGACCATTGACGGGGACATTTGCCTTCTGAATGACATAGCGTCGCCACGTCAAATCCTGCCCCGCCGTCATCAGGCGGTTCATTACGTCGTACCGCCCCGCTATACGGTCAAACATCGTCTGCACATACTGTGCGCGTTCTTGTCCCTCTAAATATGCCATGCAACGCATTGTAGCCATGATTGGCATTCGCGTTCAAAAAATGACGATTGTCTATCAATTTTTCTATGGGAAGTGGTTGCCTATTCGCTTTCCGAAGGGGGCAATACTTCACGCGCCTTGCTTGTCCCCGTGGGAGGGCCAATCACGCCAGCATCTTCCATTGCGTCGATGATGCGGGCGGCGCGTGTGTAGCCAATTTGGAAACGGCGTTGCAACATGCTGGTCGATGCCTTGTCCACTTTACGAACATAGGCGACTGTTTCCGACCATAGCTCATCAACTGGATTTTCTTCTTTCTTCTTTTCCTGCTCTGCCAAATGCTCCCAAAGCGGCTGAGGCGAGGCGTGTGGCGCAGGCGTGATGGCTGGGGGAATGCTCGGTGCTGTGTCCGAATTTGAGCTAGTGCTTGCGACCTTTTGTTTCTTCTGTTTGGGGCGCGTCTGTTTTTCGCTCGCCCCATTTGATCGCCCGTTGCCATTTGGTGATGGTGTACTGTCTACTGTTGCCTGTTCACTAACCGTAGGTTTGCGCAAGTGTTCTGGCTCAGCGACTGTTGGTTTGGGCTCCGCATCGGCCGAACTGAACTTTCTAAAACGTCGCGCTGTCTTCCAATAGCCGATCAGCTTGCTCAACTCCTCATCGCTGACGAAGCAGCCCTGCATGCGCAGTGGGGCGGGTGCATCTGGTTTTTGGAAGAGCATATCGCCCATGCCGAGCAGCCGCTCTGCGCCAGTTTGGTCGAGAATGACGCGACTATCGGTTGCCGATGAGACGGCAAAGGCAATGCGTGCAGGGAAGTTGGCTTTGATAAGCCCCGTAACGACGTCAACAGAGGGGCGTTGCGTGGCGACGATCATATGAATGCCGGTTGCCCGCGCCATTTGCGCCAAGCGTGCCAGCGCACGTTCTGTGTCTTCTGGCGCGGTCATCATCAAATCGGCTAGCTCATCAATGATGATAACGATATAGGGCAGCTTGTCTTTGCCCGATTTTTCCGCTTTATCATTGTAAGTAATGATGTTGCGTGCGCCCAGTTTGGCAAATGCCTGATAGCGGTGGTCCATCTCGCGTAACGCCCATTGCAATACGCCAACCACTTTATCCATCTCCACAACAACTGGGGCAGCGAGATGCGGAATGCCATTGTATCCCGTCAGCTCGACGCGCTTTGGATCGACCATCACAAAGCGCAGGTCACTGGGCGAATTTTGCAAGAGGAGACACGCGATGATGCCATTAACGCAGACCGATTTACCTGAACCCGTCGCACCTGCGATTAAGAGATGGGGCATTTTGGCGAGATCGGCCGAAATTGAATTCCCACTCACATCCTGACCCAACCCAAGTGCAAGCAATGATTTTTGCGTGATGCGCTGGAAGCCAGTCGATTCCATCGTGTCGCGCAAGCTGACGATCACCTTATTTGCGCTCGGCACTTCGATGCCGATATACCCTTTGCCGGGTACGGGTGCCTGAATCCGCACGCTTTTTGCCGCCAGTGCTAATGAGAGATCATCGGCCAGCCCCGCAATTTTGCTCACCTTCACTTTGGTGCGCCGCCCCGTGCGAGATTCGAGATATTGTGGCTCCACGCCGAACATGGTCACCGTTGGCCCCGTGCGAACATCGACAACGCGACCAGGTGCGCCAAAGCTCTCAAGCGTCTGCTCGATGATATACCACTGTTCTTGGACGAGATCTTCGGCCGATTCTGGCGTCAATCCCGGCTCAAGCATCCGCTGAAAATCGGGGAGTTCCCACTGTGTTTCCGCATAATTTTCGATGATGGCGGGAACCGTCTCTTGGGGTGGGGGTGATGCAGGTTGTGCTTGTGCATTCGGCCGATTTGTCGCGCCGCGCCCCTTCCCCTCACGCAGTCGCGCAGGCTCTTGTTTAGCTCGCAACTGTTGATGGCGTAAGCGAATCTGTTCAATCCGTTCCGCCTCAGATACCTGCGGCGCGGCGATCGGTTTCGCAGGCTCTTCTTCTTGTTTGACACGCCGACTCGGTGCAGGATTGGCGGGAATCTCTTCGTAAACAGCATCTTCGGAATAGGCTCGGCGCTCGCGGGCATGCTCGATGCGCTGCATAATCCACGCGCGCACCTGCTGGCGTGTCACACCTGACATCAGAATCACACCGACCAGCGCGATCAGCAAATAGATGAACGCGCTGCCCATTTCACCGACAGCACCTTGTCCCAACCAGGTCAATGCACCGCCCAAATATCCGCCGCCAAGACCAGCCCGCGCCACGCCCCAAACGTCGTTTAGCCCATTTCCATTGACCACCGCAAGCGTCGTCATCACTGCTTCAAACCCCAGAAAGAACAACGCGGCTCCCGCTACTTTGTACGGGTTAAGCCTGATGGGGTGCTCCATCCCCCACATCATGAAGAAGTAGCCAAAGTAACCCATCAATGCCGGGACAATCAGCCCCCCCCAGCCGAATGCGCGCCATGTCCCATCTGCCAACGCGGTCGTCAACTGCCCTTGATTGGGCGAAAAGAGACTCAACAGCAAAATCGCGGTCACAAAAATCAAAACAATGCCACCGATCAAAGCTTTTTGCTGAATGGTCATATCAAACGTCGGTTGTGCCGGTTGCTTCTTGGCCGTTGTGGTGCGTTTGCTATTTGAAGACGTTTTGCGGGATGAACGACTCGATGAAGTTTTGGCACGGGTTGTCTTTGTGCGACTGCGACTCGTTCCGCCACGAGTTGTTTTTGTTGCGGGTTTGCTGGTGGGTTTCTTTTTCGTCATGATTCAAAAATCCAAACAATAGTTCGATTATAGCATACCCAATCTGCATGTAAATCGAAAGTTCTAGTATAAACTGTCCATGTGCTTGCCGCACATGCCTACTGTAAAGTGCAATACAAAAATTTTGTCGATCCCCAATAGAAAAAAAGTTGACTGATTTACTGTCAGCAAACTGGGTCAGCAGGACAATCCCTAGTACCAGAGTACTATCGTTGTCTACGGCTTGGCAAAGGTTCGATCAGAGAGGGCGTTCCAGTTTTACGATGGTTCTGGTTTTGTTTGGTAGAGGGCAAGCCGTAGACATTTAACTTCAGACCTACACAATTTCTGTGTAGGTCTGTTTATTTTTATCGCTTCATGTTAAAACTCATGGCATGGAACAATGTTTGCGCGATGGCATTACATATTTTCAATTCGAGACATTAGGAGCGGTTGATCATGCGGTTTTCGGCCGAAATGGTGGTATCAGCCCAGCCCCCTTCAACTCCCTCAATCTTAGCACAACCGTCGAGCCAAACAGCCCGACGGTGCATGAGAATCGTCGGCGTGCCTATGGTTTATTTGGTCGGGACAGCGATTCGCTCGTCCATGCGGCATTGAAACATGAGGCGAACGTGAAACGGGTCAGTTCGGCCGATCATGGCAGCGTTATCCCTGCTTGCGACGGCATCATCACCAATGACAGCGGCTGTGGTCTCACCATGAATTACGCCGACTGCGGCTCCGTTTTTCTTTATGATCCCGACAACCATGCGATCGGTCTTGGTCATGCAGGCTGGCGCGGTGCGATTGCTGATCTGCCGGGCGCAATGGTGCGCAAAATGGTGCGTGAGTTTAACAGTGATCCCGAACGGCTTGTCGCTGCACTTGGGCCGTGCATCAGCGTCAGCCGCTATGAAGTGGATGAACCTGTTATTTCACAGGTAAATTCACATTTTGCCAAGTGGTCAGAACGCTTGCTAGTTTATTTTGACGACGAGAAAATCGGCCGACCCCATTTCAACCTCCCACTCGCCAACCACATTCGCCTTCATGACGCAGGGGTGCCGCTTGAAAATGTCGAACTGCCAAATCTTTGCACCGCCAGCCGTACCGATTTACTATTCTCCCATCGCGCTGAAAATGGCCGTACAGGCCGCTTTGGCGCAATCCTAACGCTGCACTAAAGGTTACCAACGGTTGTTGGCAACTTTGGAAAAACACAAATGAATGAAGTCACCTATTCCAACCAAAAATTCACGAATAATGCGGGAAATCAACTGTTTCAACAGAGTTGGTTGATCGAAGATCCAAAGGCGGTTCTATTGATTGTGCATGGACTCGGTGAACATAGCAGCCGCTATGCACACCTCGCGGCCCATCTCAACGCCAACGGTTATGCCGTGCATAGCTACGATCATCAAGGGCATGGCCAGTCTGAGGGTCGCCGTGCATTTATCGATAGCTTGGACACATTTCGAGCCGACTTGATGCAGATGATCAATCGCGTGCGCTTGCAGCATCCCGACATTCCGTTCTTTACATTCGCACACAGTATGGGAGGGGAAATCATGGCCTACACGGCTGTTCGCGACATGCCGAAGCTAGATGGCATTATCTTTAGTGCGCCCGCACTCGTTCCCGGCGATGACATTTCACCGCTGCTGATCAAAGTTGCCGGCATTATGGGCCGCTTCTTGCCGACGGTGCAGACGACCAAGCTGGACAGCAATAATATTTCGCGTGATCCTGCTGTTGTCCAAAATTACGACAGCGATCCACTCAACTATCGTGGTGGTATTCCGGCACGCACGGGTGCAGAGATGATTCGCGGCTTCAAGGCGATTGAAGCAGGCACACCGCAGTTGATGTATCCGATGCTGATCGTGCATGGTTCGGCCGATAAAATTGTCAACATTGAAGGCAGTATGCAGCTCTACGCGCGGGCGGGTTCCAAAGACAAGACGCTCAAAGTGTTTGACGGGGCCTATCACGAAATCCACAATGGGCCAGACAAAGAACAGGAGTTTGAGCTATTTGTGAACTGGTTGGATGAACGCTTGGATTCGGCCGAAACGACCCAATCTCATCATCAACGTCGTGCAAGCCACCGTGAAAAACCAGACAGTCAAACGGAAGAATAATCGCTCTTCAAATTGCGTTTTTGGCAATAATTTAAGGTTAGAACGCTTGTTCACAACACTGCTTTTCGTGTATAATATAGGTGTCTAAATGACTAATGCGGATGCCGCAGAAAAACACAAAAGAACAGAAACTTAAAAGCATTCGAGGAGTAAATTATGTATCACAAACTAATTATTGCAGGTAATCTAGGGCGCGACCCAGAGATGCGCTATCTCCAGGACGGAACGGCCGTCACGAACTTCACCGTCGCTGTCAACGATGGGTTTGGAGAGCGCAAAAAGACGCTATGGGTTCGGGTGTCGGCCTTTGGTCGGCGTGCCGAAGTTGCCAATCAATACCTGTCGAAAGGCAGCAAGATCCTGGTAGAAGGAACTCTGACCTCAGACGATAACGGTGAGCCACGCACATGGACGTCGCGTGATGGCACTGTCCGTGCAAGCTGGGAAATGCGTGCTGACAACTTCACCTTTATCGGTTCACGCGATGACGCTGGTGGTTACAGCGGTCCATCTGACGATAACGACTATGACAGCGGCGGTGGCGGCGGAAGCTCCAGCTCTAGCCAGCCAGCAGTCGAAGAAGACGATATTCCATTCTAGGAAACATTTGGAGGTGGGCAACAGTTGTTGTCCACCTTCTTTTTTATGATTCTTGTCACGGGCGCAACAGGCTTTATCGGCCGATCCCTTACCCGCCAGCTTTCCACAGCCAACCTTCCCTATAAACCTTATACCGACGACATCAACAACTTTGTTGCCTTGCGCGAACAACTTGCCGATGTTGATACAGTGATTCATCTTGTTGGGGCAGAGGCAACGGGTCGACTTCGCCCGCTACGACAGGTGGATGTGAATGGCACCGAGACATTGCTGAAAGCGTTGCGCCAACGTTCTATCAAGCAGCTCGTTGTGATTAGCCGCATGAACGCATCGCCGAACGGTGTGCATCTGCTCTTGCGTGCCAAAGGATTGATCGAGCGTGCCGTTCGGCAAAGTGGCATCCCCTACACGATTGTGCGTTCAGCGACCTGTTTCGGCCATTATGATCGCTTCACAAACGCCATCGCCACGACTGCCGCATGGAGCTTTCCCTTCGTCTATCTCCCCAATAGCGGAACGACGGCCATGCAGCCGATCTGGGTTGAAGACACAGCGCGCTGTCTCGTAGCAACAATCGGTAACCCTGATTTTCTTGGCAAAACTATCACGATTGCAGGAGGGGAACGCCTGCACTATGGCGAAATCGTGTCACAAGTCTTGTTGGCGGCCGATCTCAATCGCTATCCATTAAACGTTCGTTCGCAAGTTGCACGTGGGCTAAATCGTCTGACGGCGTGGATGTTTCGTCGCCCGCCGCTCAACCGTTTTGATCATGATCGCTTCTCTGCACCCGAAGTGGTTGATCTAAATACTGTCTATGATCAGTTCGGATTTCGAGCTGAACGCTTGTCTGATCATCTGGCGCACCTGCGAGCGGGGGGACATTTCGGCCGAATTTGGCGTATGTAAAGCCACTAGCTCTCATCCCTATCTCACAATTTAGAAAGCCATTTCAAAGAATGATACAATCAACTGTCAGTGATTAGATAAACACTATCCAGCTATTTTAGACCCACAACTTATGCAATAACAAACAGATATGTGGGTGTGAACAGGCAAAAGTTGCATGATTCGAGAGCGCATTGCGGATGATATTTATGTTTTTACCAGTCGGCGTTATGCCCATGTAACGTGCGGCGCGATCTTGACAAAAGAAGGCGTTGTTTTGATCGACACGCTTTACTTTCCCGATGAGTGCCGCGAAGTACAGGAATTCCTTGAAAATCGACTGAATCAACACGTCCGCTACGTTATAAACACCCATTATCACGGTGACCATACCAACGGAACATATCTCTATCCACAGGCAACAGTGGTCAGCCACGCCCTCTGTCGGGATTTACTCGATACGGTCGGGCGTGAAGGGCTGGAGCGCACCAAATCTCAGAACCCCGACTTTGCCGATATGGAGATTGTGCTGCCCAACTTGATCGTGCGCGAGGGGACGCTCGACATCACGATTGGTGGCAAACGGCTGCGCTTGATTCACTTTCCCGGACATAGCGAAGATCTTATGGGGGTCCTGATCGTCGATGAAAATGTGCTTTTTGCCTCAGACACGATGATGCCCGTTCCCACATTCTTTGATGGTGATTTTGCCGTTCTGGCCAATTCGATTCAGCGTGTCGCCGACATGGAACCGGACACCGTTGTGCAGGGTCACGGCGAAATTATCCTACGCGGCGAAGTCCCTCATGCCGCCCGCAGCCATCTCGAATATATTCGCCTCGCTCGTGAAGAGGTCGCCCAAATCATCGAAGAAGGGTTGCCACGCGAAAGCCTTGAAGCCGTCTCAATCGAAAGCTGTGGCAAGTCACGCATCCCGCTCAATGGGTTTGTGACTGAACTGCACTTAGCGAATTTGCAGCGTCTGTATGATGACGCGATGAACGGCAAGCAATAAACAAAGCTCAGTGAACAGTACGAATGACTGTTCACTGCACAATTCCTGACCTACGCCTTCCCAAGAACGCCCGCCAACAATGCCATACGAATAAACATCCCATTTTGTGCTTGACGGAAGTAGGCAGCACGTGGATCGACGTCTACGGCTTCTGAAATCTCGCCGACTCGCGGCAACGGGTGCATGACGACCATCTTTTCCTTCGCCTTTTCCATCAGTTCGGGGGTGATGATATACGCATCTTTGACCGACTCGTACTGGCTCAAATCACTAAAGCGTTCCTTCTGCACACGAGTGACGTAAAGCACATCAACCTCCTCAATCACTTCGGCAACATCATGCACCTCGCGCACGTTGAGTCCAGCATCGCGCACGCGATTCATCAGACGCAATGGCAAGCGTAAAATTTCAGGCGACACGTAGCGCAATTTGACATCATAGGCGGCGAGGAGTTTGGTGAGAGAGTGGACCGTTCGGCCGAATCTGAGATCCCCCACCATCGCAATGTTCAACCCGTCAATCGTGCCAAGTTCATCCTGAATGGTGAAAAGGTCGAGCAGTGCCTGCGTTGGATGTTCGCCCGCGCCGTCCCCTGCGTTGAGAATCGGCACACTGGCCGCCTCGGCCGCCTCAACCGCTGAGCCAATCACGGGATGGCGCAACACAACCGCGTCGGCATATTGCTGTAAGACGCGCATCGTATCGCCCAATGTTTCCCCCTTGCTGACGGACGAAAAGTTTACGCCTGACGTGATCGGAATGACGGAGCCACCCAAACGCTGCATCGCCGCAATAAAGCTGGAGGACGTGCGCGTGCTGGGTTCATAGAAGATGCAGGCCAGGACGTACCCTTTGAGCAGATCGGCCGATCCGACCCGTTCACACATCTCGCGCATTTCGCGTGTGCGTTGAAAAATATAGGCGATCTTTTCGCGGTCAAACTGTCCGACAGACAGCACATCCATCCCTTTGAGCATGTCATACTCGATGGTTTTCTCGTTCAATTGTGAATAGTCAAATAGTTGCTTCATCTCGTTATTGGTTCTGTGTTGAGGATTTCAGTTTGCCCATTGAGGTGAAACCGACAACGCAGAATTACTTATTAGGCTGGTCAGCAGTTCAGCCTGTCAGCAATTCAGCAAAGAAAAAGCTGTGCTGAACTGCTGACTAGCTGACTAGCTAAATCAGGTCAAAATTCGGCCGAAACCCCCGTCTACCAAGACTTCCCCATTCTCAAAAACAGTCTCCCCGCGTATTACAACCTTGCTGACTCGTCCTGCCACTTCATGCCCGGCAAAAGGTGTCCAGCCCACTTTGGTTTTCAAGGTCGCATTGCTGATTGTCACGCGTTGGGACAGATCAAACTCCACATGTGTATCTTCCTGATCGGGCAAGTTGAAAATGCGTTTTGGGTTATTGTGCATCAACGCAACCAGCCGCTCTTCGGTCAAGCGTCCCTCCGTCATCGCTGTGACCATCAAGGGTAAGGATGTTTCCAGCCCAACAATGCCGGGTGGAGGGGTGTCGCTGCGCTTTTCGGCTAGTGTGTGGGGCGCATGGTCGGTGGCGATACAATCGACCGTGTCATTGAGATGCTCCCAAAGTGCGGCCACATCATCGGCCGATCCCAACACAGGTCGCATATCTGCCAGCGAACCCATCCGCTCAAAATCTGACCGATCCATGAACAGATGATGCGGCGCAACCTCGCATGTGACTTTTAACCCGCGCATCTTTGCGTCGGCAATCAGCTCAATCTCTTCCCGCCGGCTGACGTGCACAATATGAATCGGCCGATCATAGATCGCCGACAGTCCAATCGCTACCGCAACACTCTGTTTTTCCGCATGAAACGCGATCAACTTCTCACGCGGCCACAGTTTGAACGCGCCTGCAAGCGTTGGCACCTCATCGACACGTAACTTGCCAAACGTGTCGTTCAGGTAGATTTTGAGCGCAACCGCATACTTTGCCGCCGCTGGTAACGCCTGCAAATCCTCTTCGCTCGCCCCCGCATACAGCCCCACATCACAGACAATTTCATCCCGCATGATGGCGTGCGTTTCTGCCAAGACGCCAGCATTGGTCAGCGGGGGAGATGTATTCGGCATCCCCAATATCATCGTGATACCGCCCGCCAACGCCGCCGCTGATCCTGTTGCAAACGTCTCTTTGTGTTCTCCACCCGGCACGCGCAAATGGGTGTGAATGTCGATCAATCCCGGTAACTTCAATATGGTCATAGGCAAAAAAAAAGCCCAACTTCCTGACGAAGTTAGGCTTTTTTATAATAGTTTTCTGCTCGGCTAAAATTTTTCATACCGAGACGGGATGTTAACTGGGTTTGTCCGATTCTGCAAATTTAGTTAATCAACTTCAATCGTATATGTCCAGCCGTAGGGGTCTGGGATTCGGCCGAATTGAATATCCATCAACCGCTCACGAATTTGGCTGCCGATCTTGTCTGGCTCGTTGCCAACCTGATACTTCTTATCGCCCAATCCAAGTTCACCGACTGGCGCGACAACCGCCGCCGTTCCCATGCCAAATGCTTCGGTGATCTCACCCGATTCGATGTCGCGCAGCACATCGTTGATGTCGATGCGCGCCTCTTCAACGCTGAATCCCATGTCAGGCGCCATGCGCAGGATTGAATCGCGTGTGATGCCGGGCAGAATCGATCCACTCAACGCTGGTGTGACGATGTGCTTATTGTTGTAGACAAATGCGATATTCATCGCGCCGACTTCTTCGACAAATTTGCGCTCTTTGCCATCGAGCCACAACACTTGCGCGTATCCTTTCTCTTTGGCCTGTTCAGAAACATAGACGGCCGCTGCATAGTTGCCACCGACCTTGACGTTGCCCGTGCCACCGGGAACGGCACGCACGTACTCTGTCTCTATCCAGACAGGTAGGGGGCGTAATCCTTGCGCGAAATAGTTCCCAACGGGGCCGACGATAATAAAGTGGAGATATTCGGGGCTGGCGGCGAGGCCAAGTTGTGGGGCGGTTGCGATCAGCGTCGGCCGAATATACATTGCACCCGGCGCATCTGGAACCCAATCCGCTTCCATCTTAACCAACTGCGCAATCGCATCGACGTGAAATTCAGGGTCAACCTGCGGCATCGAAATTCGCTGGGCCGAGTTGTTAAACCGCTTAGCATTTTCAATTGTGCGGAACAGATTGATATTCCCATCGGGACGCCGATACGCTTTTGTGCCTTCAAAAAGCTCTTGCCCATAGTGGAAAACGGCGGCGGCAGGTTGCAGTGAAATCGGCCGATATCGATCAATTTTCGCATCCGACCAGCCTGTTTCCGCGTTGTAACATTGGGTAAACATGCGGTTGGCGAAATTTCGGCCGAAAACAAAGTTCTCTGGCATCGTTTTCAAACTATCTTCTGCGAGTGGGACTACTTGAATATCCATGCTTCATTCCTTCGTGTGAGAAAACCGATGATTTACCAACTGATCGGTTTTGAGCTTAAAATCGTTTCTATTATAGCTGGTTTTGGCGTATAGACTGCACCGAAAGCACTATCCTGCTGGATCATTCACCAGTCTTTGACACGCAGTGGCCGCCAACCAAAAGACGCGCTCACGGACGCTGCTCGCCCGTTGCCAACCCCTATTGTCCCAAATTTCACCGCTCAAGTCATCCTCACCATAAAGAATTTGTCCAAATCGTGCGCCGCGAAATTGGGCAATGGCAAAAAAGGCAGCGGCTTCCATCTCGACGGTGATGCACCCTTCCGCGATGCGATGCGCGATCTTTGCCTGCGTCTCACGATACGGTGCGTCGGTTGTCCACGTGCGCCCCTGCACAAACGGCACTGAATCGGCCGAAAGTGTCGCCTCAATCGCTGATATGGCGGCAGGATGGGCAGCGACGGTGCGACTGGGTGGCAAATAATGGTATGATGTTCCTTCGTCGCGGATCGCCTCGTCTGGCACGACGAGATGCCCCATAACAAGGCCGCTTTGCAATACGCCTGCTCCGCCGCATGCAATGAAATCGTGACACCCATACGCAATCATCTCATCGAGAAATGCACCAGAAAGTGGCGCGCCGACGCCCGCATGTAGCACGAGTAGATTGTGGGAGGGGAGTGTATAGACGGGATTTCGGCCGATCTCGCTGCCAATTCGCACATCTTCCCGCACTATCAACTGACCGTCGTCGCGTAACTTTGTCAACACATCCTGAAAAAAGCAAAAGACGCACCCACTTGGCACGTCTCGCTGCGCAATCACGCGACTCGGCTCAATCACGGCCGTGGGCGCGTCGTCATATTCGAGAATCGGAAACTCACTCATCTTCAACATACTTCAATCGCTCATACGCCTCACGATATTGCATCAGCCGCTCAAAATCCTTTTCGATCATTGGCATCGGCAAGCGTCGCACATCCATGTTGTGTTCCAAATCGGCGAGTTTGACCCGTCGCGCCAAATCATGCGGGATGATGTCTTCGATAAATTGTTCGTAGCTCATCCCCTTTTGGCGCGTCACCAAGCTGATCGCCACCACAACCTCATCGGAGAAACCCTCCGCCTGCAAATCAGCCAACGTGACTTCGGTATCCTCCACCACATCATGCAGCACGGCGACGATTTGCGCTTCCTCGTCCTCCATCTGCAACATCAAATGCAGGGGGTGCAAAATATAGGGCGTTCCATTTTTTTGGGTCTGTCCCGCGTGGGCTTCAACGGCGATTTCGATGGCGCGTTCGAGTAGGGTTTGTTCGATGTCCATGTTGTCTTCAACCTCATCCTTTTTGTGTTTAGAATTACCTAAACTCTATCTTAGACCGTTCAAATTTCACATAGTCGCAATGTAAACAATCCATTCATCCGCATCGTATAGCGGGAGCCCGTCCCACGCTGGATAGGTATGGACGGATGAAAAACCAGCCGTATGCAGCATTTCTGTTAGGAAATCGACCGAATAGACCCGATCCCCCAACAATATCTCATCCATCTCGCCCGTCTCCAGATGCAAAATATGATAGCGTTCGAGTGACGTCTGCGCTGCCTCGTCCCATATCCGCTCCCCCAAATGCAAGAACGGCGCATTCCCCCATAGACCCCGATCATCTGTAAACCACCATGTCGAGTTGGTCTTATCGACCATATCGGGATTCAACATCTCCAAACAGAGCTTGCCGCCCGCCCGCAAACTCGCCGCAATTTTGCGCAAGACAGCCTGTGCCTGCTCCTCTGTCATCACGGCCAACTGCCCATAGAGCAGGATTGCGGCATGAAATTCGCGTCCTGCAAAGTCCATTTTGTGAATATCTTGTATATGCCATTCACAACGCGCCGCAACCCCTTCACGCGCCGCAAATTCCTTCGCATAGTCAATCGAGATGGAGGCGAAGTCAACGCCCGTCACACGCAACCCCTGCATGGCGAAGGGAACGGCATACAGCCCTGCGCCACACGTCACGTCGAACAAGGTTGACTCAGGCGCAAGATTTAGCTTGTTCGTGAGCCAATTGATTTGCAGAGTGCGTTCGGCCGATATTCTCGACCCCGCCGCATCCTGCTCATCCAGCATCCGTGCCAACATGCGCCGTCCAAACGCAGGATCGTCATAGGGTAAGTTGCCCTGATAGGCGAAGGGAATCGGCCGATTCCCCCGCCGATAAACTTTCCAAAGTGCGCGTGCAAAGTTGCGTTCACCGTTCACGACTAGCTATTCATCGCCCACTTTCAAAATAAGCTTTCCTTGATTCCCACCGTCAAACAGCATGTTTAACACCTCAGGCGCGCGCTCAAGCCCCTCTTCCACGTGTACGCGATATTGCAATTGGCCGCTCAACGCCCATGGGATCAACTCGGCATAGGCTTCTTGCACACGGCTAAAATAGTCCAGCACGATAAATCCCTGCATTTTGACGCGCCGTGAAATGATCACGGGTAACGCCTTCACGCCATAGGGCTCTTTGACGTTATATTGCGAAATCATGCCGCAGACGGGGATGCGCGCAAAATCGTTGACCTGCGCCAACACCATATCCAACATCGCGCCGCCAACATTCTCAAAATAGATGTCGATGCCATTGGGGCAGTGCTTTTTCAATGCCTTGTAGACATTTTCCGTTTTGTAATTGATGGCCGCATCAAACCCCAATTCATCTGTCAACCATGCGCACTTCTCATCCGTTCCCGCAATCCCGACGACGTGACAGCCCTTAATTTTGCCAATCTGCCCGACAATTGAGCCGACTGCGCCCGCTGCCGCACTAACAACCAGCGTCTCCCCTTCTTTTGGCGCACCTATGTCGAGCAAGCCGAAATAGGCCGTCATCCCGATATGACCGAGCAGCCCAAAATGCGCGGTCAGCGGCAAGCCCGCCAACGACGGCACCTTCTGAAAACCACGACCATCCGTAATGAGATACTCTTGCCAGCCACCCATCCCCAGCAGTGCATCGCCGACCTTAAACCGCTCATTTTTTGATTCTTCAACGATCCCAATCGTCGTTGCCCGCATCACGTCGCCGATTTGGACGGCTGGGAGATAGGTATCGGCCGAATTTGTCCATGCCCGATTGGCTGGGTCCATCGAGATATACACATTCCGCAGCCGCAACTGTCCTGCCTGTAGTTCTGGCAGCGTCTCTTCTGTCCATGTGAAATCGTCATCTGTCAGCCGCCCTTCTGGACGCGCCGCTAATTGCCACTGTTTATTTGTCGTCATGTTATTCCTGTAGAGATATTTTGGTTTTTGAAAAATTGCTCGGTCGCTGGACGTTTATCGTCAAATTGATGCCCTAAAAAGTTTGCAAGACCCGATTATCCCATCACCACTAAACCGCTTCAACTGTCACCGCGACACCATTGAGTGCCGCATTGCCCGTCACCTTATCAACCAAATCATCATCCGTCAAATCGTTGACGCTCACCCCTGCATTTGCCCTTGCTACATCTAGCTGCACACCCGCCCGACCATGCCCATAGCCATGTGGAATACTGACCACACCGGGCATCATCGCGTCACTTACCTGCGCGGGGAGCGTCACAGTGCCAACGCGTGAAGACACCCGCACCATCTCCCCATCACGCACGCCGCGTGTCTCCGCGTCATCTGGATTGATCAATACCGTGCAGCGAGATTTGCCCTTCACGAGTCGCTGGCTATTGTGCAGCCATGAGTTATTGTCACGGACGTGTCTGCGGCCGATCAACGCCAAATCATCTGTCCCCTCAAACAGGTGATCAACATACGGCAGATCCTGCACAATAATTTCGGGTGCGAGGTTGATGCACTTTTCGGGTGTAAACAGACGTGCCGGAAACTGTTCCTGTAACGCCCCCAAATCTATCCCATGCGGATTTGCCTTGAGCTCGTCCAGTGTCAACTCATACGCTCCAAATCTTAGCCCTAGATCAACCGCTTGCGCAGGCGTCATCTGGTTACGTGGCTCATCTTCGTTAAAGGGTCGCTCGTCTGTGGCGAGACGTTTGGCGATTTCTCGGCCGATCTCATATTCATGCCGCCGATCTTGCCCCACTTCAAACAATGCATCTGACCACTTTGCCACATTGCGCACCGCTAAAACGTTGAATGTCACGTCAAAGTGATCGACCTCAAGCCCTGTGGTGGGCGGCAAAATCACGTCTGCGTGGCGCGTCGTTTCATTGATGTAAATGTCAATCGCGGCGTAAAAATCGAGCTGCTCGAACCCTGCATCTAACTGTGAGCCATTTGGCGTTGATAGCACAGGATTTCCCGCCACAGTCACCATTGCCCGAATCTGTCCTTCCCCTTCCGTCAACATCTCCTCTGCCAGTGCCGCAACGGGAAGCTCGCCCCCAAACTCTGGCAACCCGCGTACCCGCGTCTGCCAGCGCGATGGCTTGCCGCTGCGTCTCTTGTCGACAATTTCCAATGCAGGCGTTGTAAACAGCGCGCCGCCCACTCGGTCGAGATTGCCCGTCAGCACGTTTAGCACGTTGATGAGCCAAGTTGAAAGTGTGCCGAAGCGTTGGATCGATGTGCCGATGCGTCCATAGACGACGGCTGAGTTTGCAGCAGCGAGTTCACGGGTGATCCGCCGAATATCGGCCGATTTCCATCCCACCGCCATCGCCACCCGCTCAGGCGAATATCCCTGCACCAACTCGCGCACTGTCTCAACGCCCTCTGTAAAATCGGCCAATTTGCCCATCTCGACCAATCCTTCATCAAACAACGTATGCACCATCGCCAGCAGCAGCAAGACATCATGGTTTGGCTTGATGAAGAAATGCTCGTCCGCTAGCTTAGCTGTCGCAGTGCGCCGTGGATCGACAACGACGAGCTTCCCGCCTCGTTTTTGCATCTGCTTTAGTCTGCGCTCAATGCCTCCCGCTGACATTAAACTCCCATTCGATTGCAGCGGATTTGCGCCCAAAATCAGCATGTAGTCGGTGCGATCCACGTCTGGAATGGGAAACAAGAGCTGATGACCATACATCTGGTATTGCACAAATTGGTGTGGCAGCTGATCGACGGATGTTGCCGAAAAGCGATTGGTCGTTCGCAGTGCCTTGATCAGTGTTGAACCAAACAGTAACGCCCCTAAATTATGGGCGTTCGGATTTCCCAAGTAGATACCGACGCTATTATTGCCGTGCGCCGCCTGCACGCGCTTAATGTTGTTTGCAACGAGATCAAACGCCTCCTCCCATCCGATCTGTTCCCAGCCATCGGCCGTCCGCTTCACGGGTTGTTTCAAGCGATTGGGATCTTCATAAATATCTTGCAATGCGGTCGCTTTTGGGCAGATATGGCCCTGACTAAACGGATCAGCCTTGTCCCCTTTAATTGACGTGATCCGCTCCCCATCCAGCGTAATCACAATCCCGCACATCGCTTCACACAGGTTACAGGTTCGGTAGTGGGTTCTCGTTTGCTCGTTCACGCTTGCTCCTTTGGGATTATCAAATCCCGACGCATGGTTATCTTATGATTGTAACGTCACAAGAAACAAAAACGCCACATCAATTGATGTGGCGTTTTTGTTTCTTGTGTCCCCACCAGGACTCGAACCTGGGCTTCCGGCTTCGGAGACCGACGCTCTATCCTCTGAGCTATGGGGACGAATCATGCGCCCCGCATTTTGCCACACCCAACCGTTAAAGTCAACTTGACATCCGTGTAGTCATTGCTATAATTTCAAGCCGCTCGCCCAGGTGGCGGAATTGGTAGACGCGCACGGTTGAGGGCCGTGTCCTTAACGGGGTGAAGGTTCGAGTCCTTTCCTGGGCACACAAGAGAGAAAACAAAAACGCGCCATTTGGCGCGTTTTTGTTTGGCAGATTGTCTAAAGTTTGTTGACAAGTTCGATATCTTCGGCCGTTAATTGATCTGGATGGCGTTCTGATTGGGTCAGCTTGAACTGGAAGATGTGATCGCGGCTGGGGAGTTGCTGCTTGACCCATTCGTTTGGCAGCTGTGAATGATGGAAGAACGCCGTTTGGTAGGGGGAATCTTCATGGCGCGTATCAACCACCCAAAGGCCAGACGCAACCGCTTTTAAGAAACGCATAAACCCAATGCCGCGCTCTTCATCATAGTAGTAGCACCAGCCACGCACCGTTGAGCCAACCTCACCCCATGGCAATTCCCGCTCATTGGTGACGAGCAAGCCGGGAACGAGAAAGCCCGACATAAAGAGATCGGCCTCTTGGCGCAGTTGTGGAGACACGTTGTCGAAGGCGATGATTTCGACCCGCAAGCCGCGATTTTGCAAGGCACGCACGACCTGTACAAAGTCACCATCCCCTGTTGCAATCAGCAAACGATCGAGCGATTCAGATTGCAGTAGTGCATCAACGGCGAGATCGAGGTCAGCGTTTGCCTTCGCATAGCGATTGCCGCTCTCGTCCTCATACCATTTGACATGTTTGAGAATCACTTTATAACCAAAGTCGCGCAATTTATTGTGAAAGCCAAATGCCTTTTTGCGATAGTCGTAGTCTGTTTGGGCGCGTTGATTGTCATACGTCACATACGCATTGAGCCGCAGCGGCTCTCCGCCGTCACGAGTCGCAAATTCGCGCAAAATGTCATATTGCATCCCTGAACCGCCACTGCGATAGATATTGGCAGCATCGACGTAGACACCGACCTTTGAATTTGAAATAGATAATGTCATTGTTAACCTGAATTAAATTGTATTTATCGTGCAAGGTGCGACAAATTTAAATTGTATTGAGTGCTGTCGCGGGGCGGATTATAACCCTATTTTCGACCCATCCACCATTGCCAGCCTGCGGCACTAATGATGAGAAGTGTCGCAAAAATGCCGATGATGGGGACAAGCAGCGGCGTGATGGCTGACCGAGTGGAAGCACATGCGTCGCCCAGACAATCGGCCGAATTCTGATCCATTTGCACAGGTGGCGGCAGCGTATTGGTGGGCGCAAGCGTTGGGAATGGGAGGGGCGTATTGGTAGGTGTCGGCGTTTGCGTCGGCGTGTTTGAGGGGGTTGGCGTGGGCAGGGGGGTCGCCGTTGGCAGGTCCGTTGAGCCGCCTTGCTGTTGAGGAATCGGTTTGAAGCCGACAATCACCTCTTGGTTGGCTGTGATGAGCGATTCGGCCGATAATCCACTGACCGCATAAAATTCATCCATCGTCCGATACCCATATCTCAGCGCGATGTCGATCAACGTCTCCCCTGCCTGCACGCGATGAACAAACGCATTGTCCGTCTCGCGGTAGGTTGCTCCAGCATAACGCGGCGGGATATTCCCCTCAAGCAAGACGACTGCCCCTTGGTCTTCACCAAGAATCAGCTCTTGTCCCAACTGTAAAAAGTCGCTCGGTTGGATGTTGTTGAGGACATATAGCTCATTTAACTGCGCCACAGAATAGCCAAAGCGCGACGCAATGCCGACCAGCGTATCACCTGCCTGAACGATGTAGATGATGCGGCCATCGGGTTGCGGTGTGGGTGTGGAGCGAAAAAGATCTGCGGTTGGTGGCGGGATGGGTGTTTCAGTCGGCGCAGTTGTATCAGATGCCACAGTCAGTGTGATGGGGATTGGATAACCTGAATCGGCCGATGGTGCAGGAACTGGTGTGGTTTCTGGTTCATCCCCCGCAAATCCTAAGAGCAATCGCTGCCCTGTCCGAAGCAGCGTATCGGCCGATAATCCATTCAAATCGAGCAATGTTTGCAGCGGCAAACCAAATTTAGCCGCGATAGATTGCGGTGTTTCTCCCGCTTGCACTTCATAGATGATCTCTCCCGATACAAGCGGCGTGGGAGATGGTTCGAGCACCTGCGCTTGCGCGTTTCCGCGAAAGAGCAGTAGTGTGAGAAGCAGTGCAAAGAATAGATAGCGACGCGGCATGTTGGGCTAATTATAAGCGTTCAGTGGGGGGATTGGGTTCTTTCGGCCGAAAAATGAACACCCCATAATAGCGCAACTTTGTTGTTCTTGCGGCGTATAGTTAGCAGAAAATGGTATTCTACATTTTATTTGGAGAAGAATTATGGTACAAACAAAATTAACACGCAGTGAATCGAACCGCGTGATTGCAGGCGTCTGCGGTGGGTTGGCGCAATATCTCGATGTTGATCCTGTATTGGTGCGTCTGGCATTTGTGATTTTGGGGTTTGCGTCGGGAATTGGCATTCCAATCTATTTTGTCCTGACGATTATCACGCCGAAAGAGTCGAGTGTGGACGGCGAATTTGAATTTGTTTACGATGATGTCGATGGGTTGAAATCGGCCGAATCGACCCGCAAAACCAATCGTGGCTTTGTGGCTGGGTTGCTTATCGTGTTGGGCGGCTACTTCCTGCTTGCCAATATCGGTATCGATCTCTCCATCTTGGCCCCCATCATGCTGATTGGTTTGGGAATTTGGCTCATGCGCCGACGGGATCAGTAAAAGTGTCACGTCGGATTGCACCTGACGTTCTTAATCGAATTAACCAAGATATAAAAAACGCAAGGTCTAACCTCGCGTTTTTGTGTGTCGTTATCTGTTTATTCTGGCTCGCGCAAAACGTAGCCAATCCCACGCACTGTGTGGATTAGGCGCGTGAGCCCACCCGCTTCCGTCTTCTGTCGCAAATAGCGCACGTAGACTTCAATGATGTTGCTCTCACCCCCAAAGTCATAGCCCCAAACGCGATCATAGATAATTTCACGTGTCAAGACGCGGCGCGGATTGCGCATAAATAGCTCAAGCAGTTCATACTCCTTTGCCGTCAAATCAAATAGGCGACCAGAGCGTTTCCCTTGTCGCGTCCCCGTGTCAAGTTCAAGATCGACAAAGCGATAGACATCTGGCTTGCTTGGCTGAACACGACGCAGCAGGGCGCGTATACGTGCCAGCAGTTCATCGAATGCGAATGGCTTGACGAGATAATCATCTGCCCCCGCATCGAGTCCTGCCACACGATCTTCAATCGCTTCCTTGGCTGTCAACATCAGGATCGGCACGTCCCCCGCAGCACGCAGGCGACGACATACTTCGATTCCGTCAATGCCGGGCAGCATCACGTCGAGCAGAACCAAATCAGGCGGATGATCGCGTGCGATATCAAGTCCTGTCTGTCCGTCCTCTGCAACATCGACGCGGTACCCTTCATAGCTAAGGCCACGTTGTAAAAATTGACGAATGCGATCTTCGTCTTCAACCACTAAAACTCGTAATGGGGTTGCCATAATTGTCTACTCTCCGAGATGTTCACGTCCAACGACGTGGAATTTGTATTGTTTGATGATAGATTAAAGTTGTTATGAAAGTTTGAACTTTTAGTAAGCGTATGCTTATTTCAAGCGTCTAATAGTTCATAGTATCGATGATACAGGAGGTATGTAAGCCTTTTGTTAAAAACATCGGCCGATAACTTCACATACTATACGCACAACATACGATTTGGCAACGATATTGGGAGAATGCCTCCCACCTATAGGTAAAATGATGAATCAAGAGCTAGCAACATTAGGCGGTGGCTGCTTCTGGTGTTTAGAAGCGGTCTACCAAGATTTACGCGGTGTGGAAAAAGTGGTCAGTGGGTATGCAGGCGGTCATGTCGATAACCCAACTTACGAGCAGGTATGTGGCAAACAAACGGGCCACGCTGAAGTCGTGCAGATCACCTACGATGCGGACGTGATCAGCTATGATGATCTGCTCAACGTCTTCTTCACTATCCACGATCCGACGACGCTGAATCGACAAGGTAACGATGTCGGGCCACAATATCGCTCCGCAATTTTCTATCACGATGAGGAGCAGAAAAAATCGGCCGAAGCGAAAATCGCAGAGTTCGAGCAGGAAGCTCTCTACAGTGATCCAATTGTGACAGAAGTTTCCCCGCTCACAAACTACTATGTAGGCGAGGCATATCATCAGGATTACTACAAGAACAATCGCCTACAGCCGTATTGCATGTTTGTCGTCGCCCCCAAAGTCTCCAAGGCACGCAAGAAATTCTACGATATGTTGAAGGCTTAATACACCGTAAGGTAAATTGTATGGCACTGTCATTCCCGCGCAGGCGGGAATCCAGTCCCAGAAAAAGAATGGATACCTGCCTTCGCAGGTATGACGGGACTTGCTTTACGGTGTACTTTAAGTTGTCGTAAATTGGTCAAGCTGCCCTCAAATACAAAAAGGAGCTTCATAATGAAGCTCCTTTTTTGATGATGGGGACGGAGAGACTCGAACTCTCACACCTTGCGGTACATAATCCTAAGTCATGCGCGTCTGCCAATTCCGCCACGTCCCCGAAGCGCGAAAAGGGATTATAGCATCCAGAAATATAAATCCAAACAGGTTTTTGCAACGATTTTCAAAATAGTCACGTACTGTCTACATAATCAAACCCGAAACGTCACGCCGCTGCCCTTGTCGTTAACAGGATAGACGACATATCATTATGGGCGTAACCAATTTCAATGATGCGTGTTTATTTGTATGCACGCTCGTCATAGATGGAGATTCCTGAATGGGCGTGTTGAGTAGTGAATTGATAGAAAAAACGGAATGGTCAGAAATGGATGAGTCAACGCTCGTTGCCCATGCAAAAGTGGACAAAGAGGCGTTTGGTGAACTGTATCGACGTTACGTTGAGAAAATTTACAGCTATATCTACTATCGCACAGGCAACCGTGAGGATGCTGAGGATTTGACGGCGCGGGTGTTCCAACGGGCATTAAAGCACGTGGGGTCATACGAGGATAAGGGATTGCCCTTTACTGCATGGCTCTATCGCATTGCGCACAACCTCGTCGCCAACCACCATCGGGATACGAGCAAGCGTAGCTTTGTCTCTCTTGATGAAATCGGTGAGTGGCGCAACACGAATCATGGCCCTGAAACGTTGATGCAAATGGTCGAGAACGAAGATCGTCTACTGCAAGCGATTCGTCGTTTGCCGCAAGAGCGTCAAGATTTGGTCATCTTCAAATTTTTGAATCGGATGCCCAATTCGGAAATCGGCGCGATCATGGGGCGCAGTGAAGGGGCGATCAAGTCGCTTTATCATCGTACATTGCTGGCGTTGCGTGAAGATTTAGGTGAAGATTTTGCTGTTGAACGAAAAGAGAAACGACGCAATTTGCGTTTTTGGCAGCGTAATAAAGAGATTGAAGCATAGGGTTTTTGGAGTTGGCTATGAATGAATTTGTCGCACTTGAGATTTTGAATACACATGGGGAGATGCTTGCGCAGGGGCAAGTGGATGCCACACAGATCATGTGTCAACAATACCCTGACTTGACAACCTATTTCCAGATTGCGGAAGGATTGTCTGAGGTGTTGAAAATGGTGCCAGTTTCGGCCGAATTTATCGCCAACCTGCAAACCACACTACTCGACTATCATTCTGACGACTCTGGTCTATGGGTCAACGATACACGACGCGGTTGGGTGATCGGCGGGGTCGCTGTTGGTTCCGCCGTCACGGGCATTGCCGCCTATGCCCTACATCGCTTCCTCTACAACGACGCACCAGCCGCGACGGCTGCCCATGCTGCGTAACAGAGGCGTTTCGTTCCTAATCGGTGTCGTCTTTCCCCTAACTATTTCAGCCCAATACAAATAAATAACCGCGCGTCGTCTGAAAATCAGACACGAGCGGTTGATCGCTGTCTAGCGTGTATAAGCGGCGGGAACCTGTCGCAGCGGGACTTGGGCTGGCCTTGCCGAACGTGAATACCATGCTACGAAGTGATTGCGGGCGCGTGAGCTTTCATCCCATCAACGCCAAGCTATTGCCCTCGTTGTCGCGTAGCCACGCGATGTCTGTTTCGCTGTCCGCGTATGGCGCATGAATAGGGGTTGCCCCTGCGTCGACAGCAGTTTGAAAGGCGCTTCTGACATCGATGACGACGTAGGCGTTGTGATCGATGGTGGGGATGGTTTCGGCCGATTCTTCCGTCTGCAAAAGTGCCCCAAGCACCTTAATCAAACAGTTATGCTTGCGTGGATGAAACGCTGGGTCGGCCAAATAGATCGATTTCCTGCCATGATCTTGTGTCGCTGGAAATGGGATGTGTAAGCCAAAGTGGGTGGCGTAAAAATTTGTGGTGCGTTCCCAATCGTCACTAAGAAGACAGGCATGATGTAGTTGATAGGGAAATGCACGCTGGGAATCGGGTGCGGGCAGGGGATCATTCTCCTGTAAAATCTCAACGACGTTGCCACAATCGTCAAAGACCCCAAAATGGCGCACAAATAGAAAGTCATCAGGTTCCCACACAAATTTCAGTCCGGCCGCTTTTAACTGGGCATACGCCGCATCTAAATCTGGGACAGCAAAGGCGAGATGATGGAACGTGTAACCATGTTCATCTATAAACGCCCGTTCACTGTCGGCAAAGGGAGCCGCCATCAGTTCGAGTAAAAAATCGCCGCCTGTTGAAAGAAAGGCGTAGTTGTATTCTCCGTCTGCATGAAAACGGGCGATTTGCTGATGCTGCAAAATCGTTTCGTAAAATGCTAGGCTGGCGGCCATCGAGTGACAAAAGAGACCAATATGGTGGAGTTTATACATGATAGGAACGACTGCCCGTTCTGTGCAGAGAGGCAGTCGTAGATTGATTACACGCTGATCGATCCCGTCAATGGCGCATCCCATTCGAGCGCATTGTGCGCGTCAAGGATCTTTTGAATTTTCGCCGCATGTGAGGCTGGCCACGGCGAGGTGCGACGCCGCGATAAGTCGATGTGGGAGCCTAAACTCTCAAAGACACAGGCCAATGTCTCCGTTGTTTCATTGATCATGAACCCGACAAAGTGCACGCGCTTTGGCGAATGTCCTACAACGCGAAAGTAGATGGCGACTGTTTCACCCAGCTTTACTTCGGCCAAGTAACGCAGATGTTGTTCAAGCGCGAACGCGCCGCCCTGCTGATTGTTGATATAGTCGAGCGTCATGCCAAATTGAACGAACAAACCCCATGCCGCCTCGTCAAACATGCCGACATAGTGACGAATGTTGGTATGCCCCATGGCATCGAGGTAGTCGCTAGGTATGGTGACGCGATTGTAAACGTCGAGCTGGCGAATTTGTGTCAGGGTTGGAAACATTAGTCGGGGAAGGTCGGTTGCCGATTTTGCATTTTCGCCATAAACGCCTCGTTCAAATCGTTGGAAAGGATCATGCCCGCGTTCCATGTCGCCATATACGCTAGTCCATCCGCAATTGAATGATCGCGGCTATGGTTGAGAATATGTTTTGTGCCGCGAATGACAACGGGCGACTTGCTCGCGATGACGCGTGCGATCTCGGTGACGGCGGTCATCATCGTTTCGTAGTCGTCATATACCTTGTTGACCAATCCGACAGCATATGCCTCTTCTGCATACATGCGCCGACCCGTGTAGGCCAACTCGCGTGCTACCCCGTCGGGAATCAGTTTCGGCAGACGTTGCATCGTGCCAAGATCAGCCACCAAACCCATATCGACTTCCGCAATTGAGAAGAATGCGTCCTTTGTTGCATAGCGCATATCGCAGGCACTGGTGACATCGACTGCGCCGCCGACACAGGCGTTTTGGATGGCGGCGAGGACAGGCTTACGGCAGTTTTGGATCGCGTTGATCGGGGCTTGCAGATCGAGAATGAATTTGCGGATACGCTCGCGGTGACGGGTTTGGCACTCCTCAGGTCCACCGGGACGCAATGTCATCAACATGCCAAGATCGATCCCGCTGCAAAAGTTTTTGCCTTCTCCGCTCAAAATAATGGCGCGCACGCTCGGTTCTGCGTCGAGTGCGGTAAAGATTTGCCACATCTCTTGCCATGCCGTTGCATTGAGGGCGTTGGCTTTTTTCGGCCGATTCAGCCGAACATGCGCCACAGAATCCACCACAGTCACCAAAAATGTTTCGTATTGCTCCAACGTTGGAGTGCCATTTAATATCATTGTATGTTCCCTTCTGTGCAAAAATGAACGATGTGAGATGAAGGATGACATCCGATGCAGCATCCCACCCTATTCGATGAATTGTAGCCGATTCCCATTGAACTTCTACTCATACATTGCGGCAATGCCAAGATGCACCGTGTTGAGCAAGCGATTGATGCGACGCAAAATACGGCGATTGGTCGCGGGCATCACGCGCGCATTTTCGGGGAGTTCGAGTGACGATTCAAGTAGCTGTTGGTGGAAAAAGAGGCTCGCACGCAGAGCTTCGGTAAGGGATAGGGCGTTTGCTTGGGAGAGTGTGCCATAAGATCGGCCGATCTCCTCCGCCTCGACAAGCAACCCCTCTGTCTCACTTTCCGCCGCCATATACTGCATCGCCAGCCCGACTAGCCGTTGTCCCAACGTGCGTAGCTGCTGCTTGGCGCCATCATCGGTCGGCATAAAGTCGGCGGGTGGCCGATTGGTGATCTGCCGACGTGTTTGCAGAAGCGCGTTTTCTGCCCAGACATCTTGCACATTGTCGCGGCGACGGATATGTTGCGTTTTGGCGAATTGGGCAATTTCGGCCGAATCGAAGCGACGATGCCCGCCCGGCGTTACAAGTACGGCAATCGCGCCACTGTCTGCCCAACGACGCAACGTCGTCGGGTGCACGGCCAGTTGTGCGGCGGCATCCTTCAAGCTGAGCCAACGTTTTTCTATCATGTGGGCAATTGTGGGGGGGATGCGTCTATCAGGCAAGCAAAAAGGGTGTCGCTATGGACACCCTTTACACTCTCTAAGAAGTTGTTTGAACGATTTGGCTTACGCTCTGCGCCGCAGCGTCACAGTTGCCATACCGAGTGAGAGCGTGAGCAAGAGGATGAGCGCAATGGTTGGCGTGCTGGTTTCGGCCGATTTGAGCGAAACCGCCGTCGCATCTGCGAAGATATAGAGATAATCTTCAACCTCGCCATTCTGATAGAAACCAGTTGGTTCAATCGTGTCGGTGCAGAGCAGTTGTCCATTCACATCGGTGCGTTCGGTGAGGCGGAAGCGTGCATAACGGTTGCTACCCATCGGCACATATTGCACGTCAAAGTTAATCACCGATCCAACCGTATCAACCAACGCATTGGTGACAATCTGCTCATTGGCGTCGTCAAAATCACCATCTTCGTTCCAGTCAATCCAGCCGTTCAAGCAGCCGTCTCCACTGGCATATGTCATGAAGCTGCCCCCATTAGGAACATCACTTGACCATGTTGCCGGGTCGGTCACGATGCCGTCATCACCAACTGCATCACCATCTGCCCCGATTGTCGGCTGTCCATCGGTCTCGTCATCGACATCATTACCCAGGAACAGGTTGCCGATCTCATGGCGTGCGCCATTTTCCAATAAGTTGACACTGTACGAGTCTGGCAAATCGCCGAAGTCGTAGGTCAGTGTCGTTGGGCAGCCATCTTGTGATCCTCCAATAAATGGTGCCTCCTCTGAGTTAAATTGACCATTCAACTCTTGCGCAAACAAGCCGCCGATGATGCGATTGTAAGTTGTATTGGAGACCGCCCCCGTTACATTTGCCAACGGCGCAAGCACCGTCCCGTTAATTTGTACTTTGTTCAGATTGAGGGTTTGTGCTTCATAGAAGTTAACCAAAATGCGGTTTGGCGTTAGACCGTTATTGCCCAATGTCAGGTCGAAATTGGTCAAATTCAAATTTGTGCCGCTAATGTTGAGCAATACAGTTGCGTTGCAGGAGGCTTGGATCGTCAGTGAACAGTAACGGGCTAGATTGGTATTCTCAAAAATTGAACCGTCGATGTTGTAAACATTCAAATCTGAGGTAGTGCGTGAAGCAGAAATATAGCAATCACGAATCTTCATTGGTCCTGTTGTGACGGCGCTCGTCAAGCTACCTGATAGCGCAGTTAGATCGCTTTGCAATGTGGCAAAATCGACAGTTGGGGCGGCTTGCGTCCAGCTGTCTTGTGAACAACCGAAGGTTTGGCTGCCTGTTGTTAACGTTGAGCCATAGCGACCACTTCCGCCAAAAACGGTGCCTGTCGTATAGACAACCGACCCGGCGATTTCAACGACCGCGTCGCCCGATGGACAAGGCGCGTTGAACAGGTTAGTGGCAAGCGACACACCATCAAATGTGCCATCGCCACCATAGGCAACGGGGCCTTGCACATAACTATTTTCTAAATTGGCATCACCAAAGCTCAATTGATTATATTGGTTGACAGCAGATAGATTGATCGGTGGGGCGGCAAAAACGCGCAAGGCTGAAACGACCAGAACCATACCAAACGCAAGAACAAATACACGGAAGGGTATTCTTCCGACAAACTTATTTTTCAACATTTCAAACTCCCTTTACATTACTAAACTAAACGCTTTTTTAAGCAGCTGCTGGAAATGGGCAAACGGGTGCACGTATAACTAATCGCTACAAATTGCTGTCCTTACATTTCCACTTCCGCAATGGATGTCAAACATTGGTACTAAGGTACTGTTGTCACCTTACGAAAAACCTTGCAAACGTGGTTCGGAGTCCGTTATAAGTCGTTAAAATGGCGTAGAAGGGATGGCACTATTTTCGCCATGCGAAAAAGTCGCTACGCGGAGGAGAGGTTTAACATGTGGACAACACTCGCGTTGACACATTTTAGGGGAAGACAAGTTTATGTGAGATCGGTGGCGAGGTGGCGGCCGGAAGTGTGGGGAATCCGATTGTGATCATTGGACTCCGATGGGGTGAGGGTGGGTGACTCTTGGAATTCGGGGTTGATTGACTGTAGTGCGTAGCATTCGTTGGAAACGCCCTACGCACTACAGTTACCTGCTCAGTGTTACATTTGCGCCAACATCGCCTGAACCGACGAAATGGTCGGGGTGTCCACTTTTTCGACCGCGGCATTAACCTCTGCCTGTGTCATTTCATGTTTTTGCAACTTGCCCGCGAAATAATCTTCATACGCCAGCATATCAAAGTTGCCATGCCCGCAAAGGTTGAACAGAATTGTTGGTGAAGTACCCGCTGCATTTGCCTGATTTGCAGCGCGGATGACAGAGGCAATCGCGTGATTGGCTTCTGGAGCAGGGATAATGCCCTCTGCTTTTGCAAACGTGATACCCGCCTCAAATGTCTCCAGTTGGTCTATCGCCTCTGCGCTGATCAATTCGTCGGCCAAAAGCTGGCTGACAACCGCGCCTGCGCCATGATAGCGTAAGCCGCCCGCGTGGATTTTGGCTGGCACGTAGGTGTGGCCGAGCGTGTACATGGGAATCAGCGGAGTCATGCCAACGGTGTCGCCAAAGTCATAGCGGAAAATGCCGCGTGTCAACTTTGGTGCGGAGGTTGGTTCGCTGGCGATACAGCGGATATTGGTTCCCTCGGTCAGATTTTTATGGATAAACGGCAACGCTAGCCCCGCAAAGTTGGAGCCACCGCCAAACGGCGCAAACACATAATCGGGCATATCTGCCCCCGCCTTCTCAAGCTGCTTGATCGCCTCTTGCCCGATAATCGTTTGGTGCATTAAGACATGGTTGAGAACGCTGCCGAGCGAGTATTTTGTGTCGTCATGCATCGCGGCCATCTCAACCGCCTCGGAAATCGCAATGCCAAGACTGCCCGGTGTGTCGGGGTCTTGTGCGAGGATTTGCCGACCCGCGTTGGTGCGCTCGCTCGGCGACGGGTAGACGTTTGCGCCCCAAGTCTGCATCATCATTTTGCGATAGGGTTTTTGGTCAAAGCTGATGCGTACCATGTAGACATCACATTCGATGCCAAACATCTGACAGGCGAAACTGAGTGCGCTGCCCCATTGGCCCGCGCCAGTCTCGGTCGTGATGCGTTTCACGCCTTCCTTCATATTGTAGTACGCTTGCGGAACGGCGGTGTTTGGCTTGTGTGACCCTGACGGGCTAACCCCTTCATATTTGTAGTAGATTTTCGCAGAGGTACCGAGTGCTTTTTCCAAGCCAGTGGCGCGGAACATCGGCGTCGGCCGCCAAATTTTATAAACCTCGCGCACTTCATCGGGGATTTCGACCCAGCGTTCCTGCGAAACCTCTTGCATAATCAGTTCCATCGGGAACAGAGGCGCAAGGGCTTCGGGGCCAATTGGCTCGTGGGTGCCAGGATTGAGCGGCGGTAATGGTTTATTGGGCATGTCCGCCACGATGTTGTACCAATGGGTCGGAATTTCGTTTTCCGACAGCGTGATCTTGCGAGTTGATTCCATTTTGAGTTCTCCTAGATTTACTTGTTTGTAGGAGTATAAAACGCATTCGTGCGACTGACTATGATTTGGCTCGCGCTCTTGGTGTGATGCGCGTTAAATCGGCCGATGTTAGATCATTGGCACATGCTCGTAGGCTGTTTTACACTTAGCCGAAATGCTGACCAGCTAAACCATAACAAATGGAAACTTATGTCAAAAATTGTGGTATTGATTTCAGGTGGTGGATCGAATTTGCAGGTATTGATTGACGCGGTTGAGAGCGGGGAAATTTCGGCCGAAATTGTCAGCGTCATCAGTAATCGAGCAAACGCCTATGGATTAAACCGTGCCGCCAATGCGGGCATTCAAACCCACGTTCATCGTCGCAAGACATATCCCAATCGCGTTGCGTATGATGTCGCACTGGCCGATTTGATTGCGCAATACGAGCCAGACTTGATCGTGCTAGCAGGCTGGATGCACATTTTGAGTGCGGAGTTTATCGGCCGATTTCCCCAAAAGATCATCAACCTCCACCCCGCACTCCCAAACCAATTTGCGGGCATTCACGCCATCGAACGTGCCTTTGCCGCTTACGAAGCAGGCGAGATCGCCCATAGTGGCTGCATGGTGCATGATGTTATTCCCGAAGTTGATGCGGGTGAGCCATTGGTGACGGCGCGAGTTGATTTTCGGCCGAATGATACCCTCGAATCCTTCGCAGCCAGAATGCACCGTACCGAACACAGAATCATCTTGCTCGCGGTGCAAATCGCGCTTGAATCTTGAGGGGAGTGTTGCGCTTTTAGTATTTCCAATTCGTGTCACGAGGTTTTTGCTACCAGATGAGTCGTGGTGCGTGGTGCGTGGTGCGTAAACTGGACACGCACCACGCACCACGCATCATGAATGGCATCTTTCGCCCTAATCTTACGACAATCTAACAAAAATGTAACTCTTTATGTGCCGCGTCCATCAGCTTCTGTTTATGTAGCCCCACTACGATAGAAATGATGTTTGTGGGAATGAGGCCAGATTTTTGCGACTCTCATTCAACAAATAAAGGAGTTTCTACGAATGAAAAAACCGATCTTGATGCAACGTTCGACCTTGCTGATGTTACTGTTGGCACTGTTTATGTTTGCGGGGATTAATGTGGTTTCCGCACAAGAAAATGATGATGGTGGCGAAACTGAAACCATCACGATTGTCTATGAATCGAACCCAGATGAAGAGCTTGGGACGTTTCCAATTGTCCCATTTAATGATTTGGAACTTCTCGACCGCACAGGCAAGCTGGTGACACATCTTCGCATTATGCGCGACGCGCTCGATGGCGCGAAAGCGGGTAGCGCAGCCGACTGTATGGTTTTTACGACGACGTATGAGACGATTAAAGAGGAAAGTGTCTTTTTTGATCCTGAAACGATTCCCGTCAACTATGTTGTCGCGGACAATCTTTACTTTTTCTCCTTTGTGACGGCGCTTGACCGCACACGCCCCGCGTACTTTGGCTGCCAAAATGATGGCCGCGTCAATAACTTCGATCATGGCCTTGCTTATACCTCAATCGCCACGTCGTTGAACGCTGGTGAACGTGCATTGGCAATTGCTGAAGCGTTGATTGGTGATGTGGCTGAAGAAGTTGACGAAGAGATGCCGCCAATGGACGATGCGGATATGGATACCCCGATGGAGGGTGATGCTATCACCGTACGTTGGACAAACATCTATCGTGAACCCGATCCAACAACAGCGACAGGTAGCGCGTTGCCTCCAGCGACCCCCGTTGATGTGGTCATGATGACCGCGACATGGGCGCAAATCGAGTCTGAATTGGGTGATGGGTATGTCCCGCTTAATGCGCTTGATTTTGATGCCGCTCCCCCAACTGATGATGAGATGGACGACGGCGACATGGATGACGGCGACATGGACGATGGCGACATGGATGATGGTGATATGGACGACGAAACAGATTCGTTGGAACAAGCGATTGCCAAAGCTGTCACAACCTATTATATTGAATGGGAAGGCGAAACACGTGACCCACGTGTGATTGATGATCTTGTTGATTTGGCCGATGATCCAAGCCTCGTCAACCCTGCCGTTGTCGAGTTTGATGCAGAAGCGTTTTTCTTGGTGCAGTTTATTTCAGCGGGATCGGCCGATCTAATCGCCAACGCCCTTGCACCAACCAATCCAAACTGTGAGGACATCATCAATGCGTACACATTGCTCGCACTTTCACCCGAGTTCACAGACGTGCCGGCCGAAGCGCAGGCGATGGTAAACAACTATGAAACGGCACTTACGGCTGTTTTAGACAAAACAAAGGATGTCACGTTGACTTGTCTTAACGATGGTGATCTGACCGACCTCAATCGTGCAATTGGTGTTGCCGGTGCTGAAGCTGCCCGCGAAGATTTCTTGAATATCGCGGCTGGCGCCTCACTCCTACTTTAATCGTATAAGCGCACGCTTTTAAACGGGGTCTGCTAGTTTGCGCTAGCAGACCCCGTTTGGTTTCTCAAAGCTGTAACCAGAAATATACAGTCACCGTCATGCAAATAGGATGCAACCTCGCTAAAATAAAGTTGTCTTGTTTTACTGACAAGACGTTCAACGCTTCAAAAACCTATGCAACAAAGGAGAATGATCCCGATGTTAACCCAACGACGTTTCACAGCATTTATCGGTGTTTTGTTGGCAATCCTGATCTTCAGTGGTGTCTCAATTGCCAATGCCCATGATGGGGACGACCATAGCACGACGGGCAGCGCCGTCACCGTGCGCTGGACAAATATCTACAGCGCACCCAACCCAAATTCGGCGACAGGCAAGGCGTTGCCCCCCAATACGCATGTCACCATTGTCTCAGATGAAGGACGCTGGGTAAAAATCACATCGCCATTAGGTGATGGGTATGTCCCGCGTGATGCGCTGCGTATCGGATCGACGAGCGGAGGTTCTGGGGGAGGCGGCATGACGACGACGGGCAACGCGGTCACCATTCGCTGGACAAATATTTACAGCGCACCCAATCCACAAAGCTCTACAGGCGTGGCGATTCCGCCCGGCACTAAACTGACAGTGACATCAATAGATATGGCTTGGGCGAAGATGGAATCCGCATTGGGCAATGGCTTTGTGCCAGTCAACGCAATCACGCAAGATGAAGAAGTCGTTGGTGGTGGAGATGCTGGCGGCGATATGGGTGGTGACAACGACGGCACCCCTCCAACTGATCTAGAAAAAGCGTTGGCGGACACCGTAGTGAACCTCTATCTCGAATGGAATGGACAAACACGTGGCCCACGTGTCATTCAAGACATTGTCAATTTGGTTGATATGGATGCGCTCAGCCCGGCCAAAATTGCCTATGATGCTGAAACATTTTTCCGCGTTCAACTCATTTCGGCCGCTAGTGCAGACGCGATCCAGAAAGCGTTAATTCCCGCCACACCCGATTGTGATGCAATCGTCGGGGCGTATGTGCTGATTGCACTCTCGCCTGAATTTTACAGCGTGCCGAACAATGCGCGGAACTTGGTCGATGGCTACGAACGTTCTGTCACGTCGCTTGTCGACACGGCAAAAGATGCGATGTTGTTCTGTCTAAAAGGCGGGACGTTTTCTGACTTGAATCGTAATGTCGCCAAGACAGGCGCAGAGCGGGCTTATCACGAGTTTATTAATATCGCCAACGCGGTTGCTGCAATGCAATAGGTTTCGATGACGGCGTCAATGTGCGCCAATTGAGTGAAACGACGTTTAACAAACAGCGTTGTCGCCGATTGCGCGGATGAGGCAACAAATCCGCGCAGGCGATGACTGATCGCTGTGGCCTCGGTGCACTTTAATTCTGGTCTTACCAATCGCGTGGCTTTTCGGGATTGTACTGAATCTCTTTTGCGCCAATCCAGTCCGCCAGCGTGCCAATTTGTGTGTAGATGGCGGCGGTTGTGGCGGCGTCACGAGGCGCGTCGGGTTCGGCATACAGGCCATTGATGGTTAAGATGTTGGTCTTGCGATCCATGCGGGGAGCAATTCGGCCGATTAATTGCTCCCCCTGCAAAATCGGCAACACATAGTAGCCATACTGCCGTTTCGCCTTGGGGACATAGATCTCAATCCGAAAGTAAAAATCCCACAATGATTCTGTCCGATCGCGGTCGCAAATCAAATTGTCAAATGGTGAAAGCAATACCGTGCGCCCTGCGAATTGCCCCGCTTGTAACTGTTCCAAAATGGGCAAATCCTGCGCCAGCATAAACCACTGATCGGTCATCCCCTCAACATTTACGGGCAGAATCACGCCCGTTTTTTCCATTTTTTTGAACTGCTTCGCAAAGTTTGGATAGCCGCCGCGTGTGAAATGTTTTTTGATTTGTCGTTTGGTTGCAACGCCGAGCGCGGCTAGCGCGATTTGAATCGCCTGACGTGTTTCCTCTTCATCGCTCAACGGCTCACGTGAAATATGGGCGGGCAAAAAGTCATCGAGCAGCATCCATTTGCGTCGCAATCCCTCCCGTTGTGCAACGGTCACTTCCCCCAATGTCCAAAGGTAGTCGAGTAGTTGTGTGACGCTGCGCTTGCTTTGGTTTTCTGTCCAGCCGCCGCTTGACCATGGCACGTCTGCGCGATCTTCAATTTCGGCCGAATGTACGGGCTGTTTTCGGCCGATTTCTGCCAGCACGAATTGACGAAATGTCGCGTTATCCTCCAACCACTGATTGCGTCGCAGTTGCCACTTGCCTGTTGCCGTGCGCGCCCGATCCATCCGATTGCGATGCAGTGGAAAATGCTCCGTCAAGACAATCGACGCCGCGTGCGCCCAATACTCGAACAGTTGCCGCTCTTCAAACTGCACTTGGTGCAGCAGTTGGCGGTCAAAGTTGCCCATGCGACTCCAAAGGACGAGATATTGCGTGCGTTCAACGGCGCGGATGGGATCAAGCTGCACGCAGCCGAGTGCGCGGAACACCTCCATCACCCCTGCACTCGTTAGCGGCGGGCGTTGCCCACTCAAGAGCTGTTTTTTGACGGCAAAACGGCGGGCATCTTGTCGGGATAGGTTTAATGCTGTCATGGTTTGGTGCGTGCGGTTGCCTACTCTGCAACGGGCGAGACGACCGCACGCCTGATTTCACGTAGGCCAAGATAGGTAATGTAGCCATAGCCAATGGCGCAGTTAAGCAGCAACGCCAACGCGCCAAAACGTCGCTGGTGCAGCGCAAAGGCAATGCCGACGAGTGCATACAGTGTGCAGGCTACTTCGGTCAATAAAATCCAGTCAAATGGTAACTTATATTGGGTGTGTTGTCCCATCCCTTTGGGCGTGCGCACAAACGTGTGGTCGCGGCGCGTCAACGCTTGCAGGATGGCGCGGGTCTGGCTGAGCGTCAGACCTGTCATGATCAGCAGCAGGGCAGGGAAGTGGCGGATGCGCTTGCGCCAGTCGGGATAGAGTAGTTGTTGCCCGATAATGAATAGCAGCGGTTGTGATAGCCCGACGAGCGTAAACAGCCAAAGCAAGGGTGAGAGCTGCACGTCAAATGCGATCATGGGCAGTTGGAGCAGCAGCAAGAGAAGGAGCAGTGGATTGGTGAAGTAGCCGAGCATGGTAAACACGGCGTAGAGACGCGCAGCCCAACTGTGCTCATGTGCGCTGATGATTGCGCCGAAAAACTTAAGCAAACATTGGATCGAACCTTTGGCCCAACGTGCCTGTTGTGTCTTGAATGCGGCAATTGTGTTGGGCAATTCGGCCGCAGCCGTCACCTCGTCCAACAGCTTAAAGCGCCAGCCGCGCAGCACCGCCCGCGTACTTAAGCACAAATCCTCACAGACGGTGTCGGCCTGCCATCCGCCCGCATCGATCAAACAATCGCGTCGCCAAATGCCACCGCTGCCATTAAATTTGGGAAATAGATCCGCGCGATGCCGCACCAGTTGGTCGAGCATAAAATGTTTGTCTATGGCGATGGCTTGCGCGCGCGTGAGTGTCGATTCGGGTTGATTGAGATGTCCCCAGCGCGTTTGGATCACGCCCAGTTCGTCGTTGTGCAGAAAGTGGGGGACGGTGCGCCGTAAAAAATCGGCCGATGGTGCAAAGTCAGCATCAAATATGGCGATCAACGTGTCGGGCGCGGATGGCGCACAATCGAGCGCGGCCTGCAACGCACCGGCCTTATAGCCGATGCGATCTGTGCGGTGTAACAGCGTAATCGAAACGCCAGCCCGTTGCCATTTTTCGACCAGTTTTTGGGCGAGCGAGGTGGTGAGATCGGCCGAATCATCACACACCTGAATATGCAGCCGATCGCGTGGGTAGTCAAGCTGCGCCGCCGCATCGATCAACCGCTCGACAACAAACTGCTCATTGTAGATCGGCAACTGCACCACCACGGGTGGCAAGTCGCGCTCATGCACCTGTGGCAGCAGTTGTTTGCTGTGACGATGTCGCCAATAAAAAAGCAGCGTCACGATTCCGAGACAGCCATAGAGTGCCAACCCCGCCAACACGACGACGTAAAATCTTCCTAACCAAATTGCCATTTTATTATAGATGGGGCTTAATCGGGACCCGTGTCAGACGCGGGGTCACGAACGACCTTCTTTACTTGCTTATTAAACTTGCTGCGCGGAATCAAGACGCGCCGCTGACAACCGAGACATTGTAGCCCGATGTCAACACCGATGCGCGTGACACGCCACTCGGAACTACCGCATGGATGAGACTTGCGCATTTGTGCTGTGTCGCCGACGGCTACTTGGACAATCATAGGCTGAATTATAGCGCATTGCCGATGCAACCCAATCTGCGTGGGTCAATCGTCGCAAATAGGTGGGGAAAAGGACCAATGGTGTAAAACTACCACTGAATTCCCCTAGTCATTAACGCAAAATTAGGGATAATTAAACAAACAATGCGGCTTCGTCGCAGTGACTAAATTACGCTGCATTTTCGCAGTGTGACTCAAACAAAGGAGTTCATAATGAGAAGCACCTATCAACTTCGCTTTTGGCAACTTTTCATGTTGCTACTATTGCCAATTCTCGCACTCACAACAGCTGTTTATGCAGAAGAATTGAGCGGCACCGTTTCGGCCGAATCGGTCAACCTTCACAGAGACCCCAATCTAAGCTCCCCCATCGTCGGCACATTCCCGCAAGGAACGCCCGTAACGTTGCAAGGACGCAATCGCGACAATTCACTTGTCTATATCGCCGCTGGCACAGGGCCAGACAAATTTAACGGCTGGGTCGCTGCAAGCGACATCACCATTAATGGTGACATCAACGTGTTGCCGATTTGGGACAATGGGCAGGGTGATGAAAATCGTGCGGGTGAATTTGATGGGCCAGCTCCTGCGCCAAGTGGCAACGGCATCATCACCAACGGCATTATGCGCGTCAGCCGCGATATCAAAGCGGGTGCCGATGAATGCTATCGCACGATTGCACCTATTGCGCAAGGCACGCCCGTCAAAATTTTGGCGCGTAATGAATCTGGCACATGGCTCTTTATCTGGGCAGATGCGGGTGATGGATGGGTTCCAACCAGCTCTGTTGAAACGAGCGTTGACATCAGCACGTTCGACGTCTGGACCGACCACTTTGCTGGCGAGTCATGCCAATCGCCCCCACAATTCGATGCGCGTATTTGCGGTCGTCCCGGCAACGCAACGATGGCTTCAACGACACGCTGGACAGACATCTTTGAAACGGCCGATCCCGACAGCACAACGGGTCGCGCCTACACGCCAAACGTTGAGGTGACAATGGTCGGTCGTGATTTCTGGGGCTGCTGGGTCTCCGTCACAGGCGGTGGCGATGCTGGCTGGGTTCCCGTCAATGCACTGAGCGAGCGCGGCATTCTCGATTTGCCAATCTTGGTTGACAACAGCGATGGCTGCTCAATTGATGATGGTCAGGTCGCTTGCCCCGATGGATAAAGCATGAAATAAGGCAGACATTTCTGTTTGCAATTGACATGGACTACGCTGTCTGTGTAATATGAGTGGGCATCTACGGATGCCCACTTTTGTTATGACAATGCAACCCTCTGTTCAACGTTTTCACGAGGCGGCAAGCGCATGTGGCCTCAACATTGAAATTACAACTTTTGTGCAGCCCACACGTACTGCACATGAGGCGGCTGAGGCAATTGGGTGCACGGTTGCACAAATTGTCAAGAGCCTCTGTTTTACAGTCAATGATGTCCCCGTCATGGCGCTCGTCTCGGGTGACAATCAGCTCGATACTGGCAAATTGGCGCGCTTGATGGGTGTCGGCAAGAAAAAGGTCAAGCGCGCTGATCCCGACACCGTGCGGCGTGCGACGGGTTATGCGATTGGCGGGGTTGCCCCACTCGGTCACAATGAGCCAATGCCCCTGTTTGTCGATGAAGATTTGTTGGTGTTTACAACGATTTGGGCAGCTGCTGGAACGCCGCACAGCGTCTTCCCGATTGCCCCTGCCACACTGGTCACAGTAGCCAATGGTAGGGTTGCCGATTTAAAGAAAGTTTTGTAGAGTTGACTTTAATGAAACCTTACAGGAGTCTGAAATGGACGATGAACTTTTTGCAGATATGAAGGATTCGGCCGAAATTGAGGACGACGTCTCTCGTCTTAAACCCCCACCGTTCCCAGAAAAAACAGAAAAGAGTGGCTTTGCCCGATTGCTAGACCGCATTCCGGGTATTCGCGGCTATGTGGCGAAGAATGAGCGTCGCGAGGCGGACGAGGCGTTGCGGGCGGCAATCGGCCGAAAACTGGAAGCAGCCCGCCTCCAACTCAGCAACGTTCACCAACAGTTAGGCCAAGATATTGTGCTGGCGATGGAATATGCCGAGCGTCTTGGCAACGTCGATACCCGCTTGCGTGGGCTGACGGGAAAGGTGATGGACGCACCAACGGGCTATACGGGTTTTCTCGCCCGTCACACAATCGACGAGACAGATTTAGAACGCATCTATTCATTTGATGCCCAATTTTTTGATTACGCCGATGAAATCGGGCGGCAAGTCGCCGCGCTGGAAGAGACCGTCACAGTAGGTGGCGACATCGGCAGTGCACTTACACAACTAAACGCGGCAGTGCAACAAGCTGCCAGCGCGTTTGCCGAACGGCAAGAAATTTTAGCAGGAATGGATTAGTGACCAGTTGCTAATTGCGCGTTGCGACTGACCGCAACTAACAACTATTGGAGACAAGATGGCTGTATTTGACCGTGTTGCAATTGACCATTGGGGTCGTGAAGAAATTGTTCAGAAGTTCCCGCCCGGTGGGTTAGGGGATATCGCCTTAGGCTCGCAAGCAATCGTAAACCCGTATGAGACGGCCGTCTTCGTGCGTGGTGGCAAAAAAATGGGGACATTGGAACCGGGTCGGCAAACGCTGACGACGGCCAACATTCCATTCCTGACCGACATGTTGGAGGCGGGATTATTCGGCCGAAAAAACGTCTTTACGGCCGACGTCTACTTCCTCAAAACAACGGAGATGACGTTCAAGTGGGGGACGCAGCAGCCGATTATCGTCGAGCATCCGCAGCGCAACCCCGGCGCAAGCGCGATCATCGGCAACGGAACTTATGTCGCTAAAGTCAGCGACCCATGGCGTTTCTTGCAGGCGATGGATGCGTTTCGTGATAGCGTCAAAATTGGTGATCTCAAAGATCGTCTCGATCCGCTGTTGGGCGTCTTGTTGCAAGACAAACTGAGCGAATTGGCGATTGCCAAAAATCTTGGCCCCGCGCAATTACAATCCTTCTCACAAGAGCTAAACGAACTGCTCGTTGGCTTACTACAGCCAGAGTTTGATTCGCTGGGTATGGTGTTGGTCGATTTCAACATTCGCTTCAACCTGCATCCTGATTCGCTCGATGTCGTGACACGCATGGGGTATGGGACGAGCTTTACGCAGGTCAAAATGGCGGAGGCAGCCGTTGCCGCAGCCGAAAACACCAGTGGCGGTGGCAATTTAGGTGAGCTTGGTCTCGGCATGATGGGAATTGGCGCAATGCAACAGCAGATGGGGCAGCCGCAACAACAGGCTGCACCCCAACAAGCCGCACCCCAACAGGCGGCACCAGCCAGCAGCGGCAATGCTGAAATGCCATCTGTCATGACCCCAGCGCAGGTGGCGGGCTATTTGATGGTTAGTGAAGAAGATGTTCTCGCGGCCATCGAATCGGGTGATTTGAAAGCCCGCAAATTGGGCAACGCCGTGCGTATTGCTCGTGCCAGCGTCGAAGAGTTTTTGGCGGGATAAACACCGTCTTGTGGGCAATTGGGCATCGTAGGGGCAGGTTTCAAACCTGTCCTTCTTCCAAAGAAGGATTGTCATTCCCACGCAGGTGGCAATCCACTCTTCGCTAAGGATCGAGACTTAAATTACTGTCGTACCGTCATTCCTGCGAAGGCAGGAATCCATTCTTCTACTTCGGACAGTTATTCAAGTTACGTTCCTAAGGTAATAAGAGTGGATACCCGCCTACGCGGGTATGACAGGTTTGTACCCGTTGCGGCCTCATTGAAATGATTGTCGCGCCACTGACGATGCAATTATCTCTTTGTAGAAAAGAAAAACAGCCAGAGAATTCTCTGGCTGTTTTGTTTGAAGACTGTGATCTAATGGTGTCTCCAAGTCTGTAAATCTGTCCTTGTTTGGTCTTGCTTGGTCACTCGGCTCAACCGAGATATATATAGGATACAATGTGAATTGCAGAAGGTCAGTACAGTCACCAATAGTTCCAAAGTCCTGTTTTTGACACTTTTTTGTATTCTGATTAACAAAACGATGAGTCAACCCAACTTTTATGATCAAGTTTATGCCGTTGTCCGCAAAATTCCGCGTGGCAGCGTGACGAGTTATGGACGTGTGGCGCGCATGCTCGGCCGACCACGTGCTGCCCGTGCGGTCGGATATGCGCTCAACGCACTGAAAGATGACAAAGATGGCGCATTAACTGATGTGCCATGGCAGCGCGTCGTCAACCATGTCGGACGTATCAGCATCGCGAATCGAGAGCATTCGGCACACCAGCAGGCCGACTTATTGCGCATGGAAGGTATCCAGATCGACGATGCGTTGCGACTGGAAAATTTTGAGCAGCATCTGTGGTCAGGGTTGTCGCTGTTTGAGATTGACGACATTTTGAGCGAAATGTGAATACGACAGACCGTTCATACGTAAGGGTTATAAAACGGTTATAATTTCACGCAACATGCTGGAGAATTTCATGCGACGCTTCTTTCGACTATTTGGACTGTTATTGTTAATATCGGCCGCACTTGCAACGGCGCAAAAAGACGAGCCAACACTCAAAACGACTGCCGCAAGTCCACCCATTCCATTGCCAGCCGAAGTGGCACTTTGGGAGCCGATGGTGACGGGCATGTATGTGCCGATTGAGCTAGAGCCGATTCCATACGTGCGAGGGACACGCGCCGCCGATGATGTCTGTCCAGTCAGTGCGAACTTACCAGCGTTCAACGTCTCAGAAGACGGCACCATCTATCTCGCCAGTGATCTAACCGTTGTGAACGGTACGACGGTTGAAACGACCGATCCAGCAGTTTGTTCCGCCGCGCCACTGCCCAATCAGCGGGGCTACCGTACCGTTTGGTATCGTTTTGTTGCGCCAGCAACGGGACAGTTAACCGTCACAACGCTGCCAAACTTTTCGCATCGGGATGACTACGACACAATTTTGACGCTGTTGACGGGTGATAGCTGTGCGACAGCGGTTGTGGTCGCGTGCAATGATGATGCAAATGGGTTCCTCTCGTTGGTCGAGCTATCCGTTTCGCAGGGGCAGACCTATTTTATTGAGATTGCGGATTACAATTTAGAGGTAAATGGGGATGCTAAAGTCAATCTTTCGGTGCGGATCGATTCGGCCGATTTTAGTACAACCGACCCAACCTGGAACCAATCTCCCGCCATACGCAGCCGCCATGCATCAGAAGTAATTGACGACAAAATTTATGTCTTTGGCGGACAGACGATTGTCGATGAAGATGCCCCGACGCGCACGGGGACGACACACGTTTTTAATCCCGCCGATGGCACATGGCAACAAAAGGCGACGATGCTGGGCGTTTGCTCGACACAAGGCTATTCAAACGTCGATGCAACTTACTACGTCAATGAAGACGACGACGGCAACCCATTGCGCCGCGTCTTTTTCCCCAGTGGCTATGTTGGCGATGCCGAAATTCACAGTGGGACACACTGTGTCTACAATGTCGATACAAACAGTTGGGCAGAGGGTACAGACGCGCCATTTATCAACGATGACGCACCGATCTATACATCTGTCCACAACTTTAGCAATGGGTTTGTGGTTGTTGGGGGTGTCAAAGACAAATTTTTTGATCCCTTCGAGGAAAATCCAAGCAGTGACGTCTACACTTACTTTGTTGATAACGATTTGTGGTTAGTGAACCAACCGTTCCCTCCACTGCCACAAGGCCGTTACGCGCATACAGGCATTACGCTGTTGGATCAATTTATTTGCGTCACAGGAGGCGTGGGCTATGGTGTTGATGGATCTGGTGATCCGATCAATGTTCTCTTGAGCGACACCATCTGTCTAAATATCAACCTGCCCGCAAATGGCTGGCAAACGATTGCAGGACTAAATATCCCACGTTTTAATGCCAGCAGTGCGGTCGGCGAAGATGGCAGTTGGATCGTCTATGGTGGCGTGGGAATTGGATCTAACGGCCTATACGCGGTGCCAGAAATCGAAATTTACGATTTTGAGTTAGGCGCATGGGTCGTTCTGGATGACCGCTATAGCATCACAAATCCGGCGCGCACATGGGCAAATGGCGGTATTGTTGACGGTGATTTATGGGTTGTTGGTGGAGAGGCGGACATTAGCAACGATAGTTTTGGCGGATTTGTCACCAACTTTGTTGAACGCATAAACAACATCCCCTTGCTTAACCCGCCAAATGACAATGAAGTTTTCCTGCCGTCGATACTGTCGCAGAAAGTGCTAAATCGCAGTTTGCAATCACAAGCGATTCCAGTTGGGGTGGGTCAGCTTGTTGAGAATAACTTCAATCAACCGGGCGACCGCTTTCACGTCTACGCCTTCACCGCCCCCATTTTGGACGAATATGTGTTTACCTTGTCCAACGTGCCGACGGGCGACAACTACGACATGTTTCTCTATACGAGCAATAAGGCCGAACTGGATGTCTCAGACAATGTCGGGAACTCAAATGAACTGATCGCGGGCGAGTTACCGACGGGGCTGTACTATCTTGTCATCGCTGTTGAAGAAAACACGACACCCAACCCGACGCGCAACTATCGTTTGTTAATTGAAACACGCTGATTCGCAACGCGCATAAGACGTTCGCTGCTAAAATATAACCGATGCAACCAATTAAACTTCTCCACTTTGCAGACGCGCATATCGACATGATCAACTATGGGCAGCATGACCCAGAAACGGGTCTGCCTGTGCGCGTGATGGATTTTTTACGTTCGCTTGATGCGATCATCGACCGCGCTATAAGCGAACCTGTCGATCTTGTGATCTTTGCGGGGGATGCCTATCGCAACCAGCGACCCCATCCACGCTTTCAGCAGCAGTGGCAGCAACGCATCATGCGGCTGTCTGAGGCGGGTATTCCGACCATTCTGCTCGTTGGCAATCATGACACCTCGCCAGCGGTGCGTGGGGGACACGCGCTGCACGAGTTTGCGACGCTCAACGTGCCAAACATCTACGTGACGCATCAGTTTGACTTCTACACACAAGCCCAGCTTGGCTTGCCCGTGCAGGTGATTGCGGCAGGCTGGGTGTCGGAGAGCCATCTCTTGACGGCCGAGACGAAGCTCAACTTGAGCGAAAATGAGTTGCGAATTTCGCGTGAGCAGCGGGTGCAGGAGATTTTGGAAATGTTTATCGAGGATGCTGATCCCGACGTGCCGCTGATTTTGGCAGCACACGCGACAGTGGTTGGCGCAACCTATGGCAGTGAACGACAGGTCATGTTGGGGCGCGATTTACAACTTTCGGGCAACATCGTCAAACATCCAAAGCTCGACTATGTTGCGATGGGGCATATTCATAAGCATCAAGAGGTCGGAACGGGTTATCCGCCCGTGGTTTATGCGGGTTCGATTGAGCGCGTCGATTTTGGTGAAGTGAAAGAGCAGAAGGGATTTGTGTTGGTAAACGTGGCGAAGGGAGAGACGACGTGGGAGTTTGTCGCGTTAGACACGCGGCAATTTGTCGATATAAAGATTGACCTGCACGATGGGGAGACGTTTATGCAGGATATTCTAGACCGACTGCCCGCACCAGAAAAGGTGGCGGGGAGTATTGTGCGCTTGCAATTGACCTATCCGCGCGAGTTTGAGCCATTGTTGGATGAGGGGGAAATCGGCCGAATTCTGCGCCCAGCACTTTCCCTGCAAATTGCTAAACGCCGTCTTGACGAGAACCGCGCTCGTCTGGGCGATGCCCATGCCATTGAGGAGATGACTCCCGACGAGTTGCTAAGCCTCTACTGGGAGACGGCCGGACTCGATCATGAGACGGCAGGGAATATGCAAAATCTAGCGAAGCGTGTGTTTGGGGAGATGTGGGAATAAGTTCTGCTAGCGAATGTCGCGTGCAATTGCCGTAACCAAGGCAAAACTGGGCGCACGAATTAGGGTGACGCGCCCATCCCGTTCATAGAGACAGGTCACATCGGCCGCACGATAACATTGGCTGCCATCGTCTTGGAATTCGGATGGGCTTGCATACTTGGCGGCGAGATAATCGGCCGAAACGCGCAAAAACTCTGCACTGTCATCTTCCGTATCCCACTCTGTCGCCAACGCCAGCACGATATCTTGCGCCGTTTCGTTCCAGTAGACGACATAGCGGTCGCCTCCCCATCCGGCCGCAGCCGCATCGCTCACGCGGTCGCTCAACTGTTGCTCAAGGTAAACTGACAGCGCGAACTCCCCCAGTGTGTCTTCGCTGATAAATTCCCACCCGACGCCGAGTGTCTCGGTCAACGGCAAGAGCGCGATTAATGTGGGCGTGTCGTCGGCGTTATAGCTATCGGGATGGATAATCTGCTCACTGCTCACAGGCAGCTTTTCCCATGCCGCATCGATTGCGGGAAAGCCATCGGCCGAAAAAAGCGATTGCACAAAGCGTCCACCTGCATCATACGGAAAGTACTGTTGTTCGATGATGATGGCTGGCACATCGCTAAAGTCGGGGGGAGCGGCTGCGGCCGATTCGGCCATCAACTCGGCCACCTCTGCCTGTGATAAAAACCCTGCCTGTATGTAACGCTGTTGTAATAGGGTCGCGTCTCCCTCTGCAAGTGCACGAAGGGCAAAGGCTGCTTCTGAATCTTCAAGCTCCAAATCGAGACCAAAGGCCTGATCTTGCAATGCATGCGTGATCTCATGGGCCAGCGTCAACTCTTCAGCGGGGCTGAGGACCGAATCATCGCTGACAACGACCAGCTCTTTCGTATCGGGATCGTAAAATCCGAGCACCGAATCGCTGTATAGGTCGAGCAGCACGTTATAGAGGTCATAATCGAGTGCAACAAAATCAAAAGCGTGCAGCTCGATCACGTCGCGGCGTGACTCCTCTTCGGTTAACTCATCGAGAAATAATGTCTCAAAGTTGGCGCGTAGTTCGTCGCGTGTATAAAAGGTGAGTGTAATGGGAGCCGTTGCCGTGAGGCCACGCAGCGATTCGACGGACGTCTGCACCTCCTGCACGATGGTGCGCAGTCGCGCCTCGCGGTCTTCCACCGTAATCGTGGTCGTCAGCGTCTCACTTGCCAATCCCGCCGTGTTGATGGCGGAAACGGTGAATGTGTATATTCCTTCGGCATCAGTCAGCCATGTCTCGTTGACATTGTATTGGGTGAGGCTTTCCCCGTTGTAGATGTTGAGCGTCTCGTCGTTGAGCATGATCGTGACTTGTGCGATGCCAAGTGGATCGTTGACACTGACCAGTAGATCGATGGGTGAATTTGGTTTATAAACGACGTCGGGTAGCGGTGAAAAGATGGCGACCATCGGCCGCTCGTCTGTCTCGTCGATGACAATCGTTTCAATGACTGGTTCCGCGTTTCGGGCAGCCTCTAGCGCAAGTTGGCTGTCGGTGAGTTCGGCCGATAATATCTCGCGCGTCGCCACTGCATCTGCACGCGCCGCTGAGTCGGCCGTTGCCGTGACGGAGAGTGCATTAAGAGAATCGGCCGAATCGGTCACACTAAGTTCAAGCGTCGCCACGGTGCTGCGTAGTTCATCTCGCCCTTGCAGTGCAAAGATAAACCCCGCGAAGACGACCAGAAATATCATTAAAAATGTAAGACCAACCCAAATGGGGATTTGTTGTTTCATTGACTGTGAGACAGCAACAAACCTCTTCGTTGCCTACCCTTGTGAATTTTTGGAAATATGTTGGAAACGTAGCATGACGAACCGCCATTTGCAACCCAAGTGGCAAATCGTTTGTGCCATCTTCATGCGATGGGTTGGGGCATACGGCTTATATCAAATTGTCTGGATATTCTGCGCGGTGTGCACAAGCCTTCTTTACACACTACGCACTCGGGTGCTTGCCCGCGCAGGCCCAAAAATGGCATCCTCTATCTCATGCAAAAACAACATCTCTACACGGGCGCATTTGTCGCGTTTATCATTTTCATCATCGCGCTTGCCAATCAAGGAAGCGAGGCGTTTATCTTTCGCTTGATTCGATTCGTCCCATTTGGGGACAAATTAGGACACTTTTTTCTCGTTGGAACATTGGCGTGTTTTATCAACTTGAGTCTCAACTGGCGCAGAATACGGCTGCCATTTGCCCATCTGTTATTGGGGAGTCTACTGGTTGCTGGCGTGATGTTACTGGAGGAAATCAGTCAGCTTTGGCTCACCCATCGGACATTTGATCTCTTTGATCTGACATCCGATCTGCTAGGCATTTGGTTGCTGCCGCAGGCTTTAATACGCGCTGGTCGAGGCGAGTTTAGCTGAGCGCAACTTTTCTTCCGCCGCCCGAAGTTCATACGTCCGATTGACCAGCTTGTTTTCGGTCATGGCCAGCTTGCGAGCAAACTCTTCGTTGGCTTGTTTTAACTCATGCACAGACGTTTGCAGCAGCCATGCCCGCTGTTGCCAACTTTGCTCAGTCTCATCGAGCTGTGGTAATTTTTGCTGAGACAGGTCGAGTTCGCTGGAAAGTTTGCGCTTTTCATTTTCCATTCGCACGAGTTGTGCTTGAACCGCCTGCACCAAACCATCCAGACCGCGCACCTGCTCCTCCGCTGTGCGTCGTGCGTTGTGTTCCAGTTTGAGCTTGTTGGTTGCCTCCGCCAACAGCTCGCGGAACTGCGTCATACGGGCGTGTGTTACTTCAAATTGCGCGTGCAGGGCGGAGCGTTGCGATTCGGCCGAATGGAGTCGTTGTGATTTTTGATGCACCAAAGTTTCCGCTTTTGCGAGCGCGTCTTCTAATTGCTTGATTCGCGCGTGTTCAGGCGTTTCTTCTGCTACGCTTTCTGCACTTTGCAAAATCGGTTTCTGCCGTTGCCGCCAGACAATCGCTCCAACAATGATTCCCAGCAGTACACCAACACCAAACCAGACAGTTGTCGTCCAGTCCATTGGTTTCCTCTCTCGTTCGCAACTTGGATTTCAGCCTTACCCGCTCGTTACGCGCAAAGTTGATATCCTAAATCAACGATCTGGAATGATCGTTGTTGCGTTACCACAATGAAATTGTCTCTTATGGGATGGAGTGGCTCCCTTGTACTACTGCCGTCACGCACCCACTACAACTATACCCAAAAAAATTTGCCTGACTGGGAAAATTGCCCTAATTCCGCAAAATTACCGCTTTTTTTCGATCAGACGAGCAGCCAAAATGCGGCCACCAGCGCGAGAAATGTGCCGTATCCAAACACCTGTTGACGACTTGCCCCACGCCAGAGGCACACGCCAGCATAACCACCCGCCAGCAACATGCCCAACGCGATTACCCACAGCCCCAGCACGGCCCCAAAGACTGTCCCGATCAACCCACCCAACATCACATCCCCAAACCCAAACCGACCTGCGCCAAACCGCCACCGCGAAAACTGCCAAACGCCCAATAAGAGTCCCGCACAGACCAGTAGTCCAAACAATGACGTCTTCCAGTTTCCCGCAGGCAATTGCTGGCTCCCCATCAGTGCAATCCCAATTGATGGCACAGTTATTGCGTGCCAGATAACTCGCTTATGCCAGTCGATCCACGCGATTGCCAAGAATAAGCTTATAAATAGGAATATCATTGATGTTCAATCGTGAGTTCACTGATGACGTGCCGCCCAATGCGGTGAGTCGCCCTAAAAACGAAAAGACCGGGGTTCTCATTAAGAAACCCGGTCTTTTCGTTTGTTCACGTCGGTTACGACTATGAGAACAAAGAGATGATGCTTGTCATCACCATGCTCAAGGCGAGCAAAACGGCGATCACAATCCAAATTTTCTCTGATGTCGATCTGCGCCGTTTTGTACTTTTCTTTTTAGCAAGTTTTGCCATTGATTCTTCTCCGAATAACTAAATTGTCATTTTGATTATAGCATAGATTTTTTTGTCGCTTTTATCGTTTGTAGGAACCCTCACAAAAATTTCGCAACTGTTAAATTACAATGGTATGATGCATAGATAGAATTCGGCTCTTAATGAGATTTGTGCGTAACGAACACTGGACACGCACTGCCGAGCTTAAAACTTTTCAAGAGCCAGAAACACACATGTTAAACGTAGAACAAGTTCGCAGAGATTTTCCGATATTGGATGTAGAGGCACATGCAGGTGTCCCGCTGATCTATCTCGACAGCGCAGCCTCATCCCAAAAGCCAACCGCCGTGATCGAGGCGATGAATCAATACTACCGTGAGTACAATGCCAACGTCCATCGCGGGATTCATCGGTTGAGTGAAGATGCGACCAATGCGTATGAGGAGGCGCGGGGAAGAATCGGCCGATTTATCAACGCGCCCTATGAAGAAACGATCTTCACGCGCAACGCGACCGAAAGCATCAACCTGATCGCCTACACATGGGGACGTGCCAATTTGCGCGCGGGCGACGAAATTCTTACCACTGCGCTGGAGCATCATGCCAACATCGTCCCGTGGCAGATGATCGCTGAGATGACGGGCGCGACCGTCCGCTATCTCCCCTTCAACCATGAGGACGGCACGCTTGCGCTAGACCAACTCCCCAACTATCTCACCGAACGCACGAAGGTATTTGCCTTCACCGCCGTTTCCAACGTTTTTGGCACAATCATGCCGGTGCGCGCGCTGGTTGATGCAGCCCATGCTGTCGGTGCAATTGCCGTCGTCGATGGCGCACAGGCTGTCCCGCATAAGCCCGTTGATGTCAAGGCGTGGGATTGTGATTTCATGGCCTTTTCCAGCCACAAAATGTGCGGGCCGACGGGGATCGGCATTCTCTATGGAAAGCGTGACCTGCTAGCCGCGATGCCGCCATTCATGGGCGGCGGCGACATGATTCGCCGCGTCACGCTCGCTGGCTCGACATGGAACGACCTGCCCTACAAGTTTGAGGCGGGAACGCCCAGCATCGCCGAAGGTATCGGCTTGGGTGCGGCCGTTGATTATTTGACCGAGCTGGGGATGGACAACGTTCATGCGCATGAAGCGTTTATCACCAACTACGCATTGGAAGCGTTGAGTGACGTGAAGGGATTAAACATTATCGGCCCGCCCGCCAACCAACGTGCAGGTGTCGCCGCCTTTACGCTTGAAGGCGTCCACCCGCATGACATCGCCCAATTGCTTGACGCTGACGGAATCGCCGTCCGTGCTGGTCATCATTGTGCCATGCCCCTGCACAAAGAGTTGGGCATCACGGCGACCGCGCGCGCCAGCTTCTATGTTCACACGACAACGGCCGAGATCGACGCGCTCGTTCTCAGCCTCAACAAAGCACGTAAGACTTTTGGCTATTAGTCAGGGGCAAGTTGCCAGCTCCGACTCGCAACTTGCCACGACTTTCATTCTTATGACCGCAGAAATGTACCGCGAACAGATGATAGAGCTTTATCGCAGCCCGATGAACTTCGGTGAGCTCGACCCCAACACATTCTCCTATGAAGAGGACAATCCGTTGTGCGGAGATGTGATTCGGATGGACGTATTGTTGGGGGAGGACGGGCGCGTTAGCGACGTGCGCTGGAGTGGCGATGGCTGTGCTGTCAGTCAAGTCTCCGCCTCCTTGCTCACCGAGGATATTATGGGCAAAACACTGGACGAGCTCAAAAATTATGACAAGCAGGATTTGCTCGACTTGCTGGGCATTCCCCTGAGCATGGCACGCATGAAATGTGCGATGCTTTCGTTAAAAGTCCTTAAGGCGGGTGCTTACGGCATTCCCGATCCCCAAGAAATGCGCAAGCATCTTTGAAATATACACAGGTGTCAGGCGGTCATCGTTACTCTGCCTGCGCGCAATAATTACGCGCCTTGATATTGGCTTAGTCGTTGCGATTTCTCCTCAGATTTACCGCGTTTCGTCCCACTCGTTTCGGAAATGTCTTCCCAGTCGCGTATAATCCCCCGCTATGTTGGATGATGTGCGGTTGATCGTTGTTGGATTTGGCTTGATGGGTGGGTCGTTGGCGCGAGCGGTTCGGCCGAAAATGCGCGGTGTCATCGCTGTCGATGCGGATGCAGCCACCCGTAATGCAGCCATTGAAAGTGGGATTGCCGATGCCGCCTTTGCAACGATTGAAGAAGTAAATGTTTCGGCCGATGATCTCGTCATCCTTGCCACACCTGTTAGCGCAATCATCGACACGCTCAACCGATTGACCGTTCTCGCCACAGAAGGCTGCATGGTGATGGACATCGGCAGCACGAAGTGGGACATCTGTCGCACAATGAATGGGTTGCCGGGCTGGTTTCAGGCGATTGGCGGTCATCCAATGTGTGGAAAGGAGACGAGTGGTTTTGCGGTCAGTTCGGCCGATCTCTACGACAACCAAACGTTTATCCTCACACCGACCGTTCGCACAACACCCTATCTCAAAGAGGTCGCGCTGGCCCTGATCGCTGCACTCAACGCCAACCCGATCATCATCCCCCCGAAAGAGCATGATCAAACGGTTGCACTCATTAGCCACCTCCCCTATCTGCTCTCCGCCACCTTGATGCAGCAAGCCTCAAACATCGCCAATGGCACGGACACGGTCTGGCATGTCAGTGCATCAGGTTTTCGCAGCATGAGCCGGCTTTCAGGCTCAAGTCCTGCCATGATGCGTGACATCTTGCTGACCAATCGCCCCGCCGTCATCTCGCAACTGCTGCGCTACCAGCGGGAACTCGCGGCCGTTGTCGAAATGGTCAATGATGGTGACCGTGACGCCCTCGTCGCATGGCTCGAAGAAAAACAGGCCCAGCACACACACTATCAGCAAATCAAGAACAACGGAACTGCCTAACGCATTTTTTTGATTATTGATCTTGTGGACGATAGGCGCGTTCGAGATTTGCCCGGATGTCCGCTTCTGTGAACCAAACGGGGCGCAATTGGCGATTGACGAAGATCGGCACTTGATCCGCATAGTGTGGGGAGGTGGGATCGAGCGTTGCGCTCCCAAATTGGTGGACGCTTTCAGAATGTAGATTCCCTGCGGCATCCCAGCGCACAAGCATGATTGAGCTATCCCCCGCCGTGCCGATAAAGCGACCTTGCTCGTTGAGATTGCCATAGATCGCATGTGGCACGTCGGGCGCACCGCCGACACCGAGATCGACGCTGCCCCGCTGCACGCGATTGACCTGCGCCCATGCAACGGCCACCTTCCCATGTTTTGTCATTAGCGTTTCAACCGCATCCTTGAAGGCAGCACTGGCCGCATCTTGCGAGATATCGGCTCCAACAAAGTTAGAGACTGAGAAATCAGCATAGTCACGCAGATGATACAGCGTCAAGATCGCCACTGACGCGCCGAGACTGTCAGGGGTGGTTTGCAGATTCCACTCAGCAAGCAGGCGTGCGGCAATGCGTTCGTTGGCATCATCGTAGCTTTGTTGTGTGATGAGATCGATAAGGTGGGGCATGGAGGATTCGGCCGAAAATCCCATATCATATTTATACGCCACAAACTCTTCCCACGTCACGCTTTCATCTGCGCTGAACAACTCCGTTAAGCGCAATGCACGATTGCTCATCCCCGTTTCAATGCCAAACGTCGCTGCAAAGTCACTTTCCTGCGGATCTTCAGCCGTTCCAGTTGTCTTAAACGGTGTGCTATTCGCATTTTGCACAAACCCAATCGTCGGATTCCAAACCATCGGCATATCGGAAACGCGAATGTACTCTGTCCAGATGGCGGCCGATGTATCGCCGGGCAGATTCTCGCCCCAATCGAACGCTGGGTCACGATCGGGCATAAGTGCGTTGTAGACATACCCAATGTTGCCTTCTTTGTCGGCATACCCAATGTTAAACATCGGTAATCCCGGATGCGCCAGTGCATCGAGCCATTCGCGCACGTTATCTGCCCGATTCATGCGATATAGCTGCTCATAAATTCCCACAACCCCATATCCTGCATAGCGCAGCGCATACGCCTCATTCTCATTCCGCAACACGGGGCCATGCGCCGACCACGTGACAGCTTGCCTGACCGGAAAGTTGAGCTGACCGACATATTCATCTCCCCAACCCGCCAACGCGATCAAATTCACCTCAATCGTTGTGTGCCACGTTTCAAAATCGCGCCACTCGCCGTCCAGCAGATATTGGTCGGCGTTGTCAGGGTTGAGCGTCAACGTATAAACGTCGATTAAGTCGGGCGAATTGACCGTAAATGCCCAGGCCAAATTTTCATTGTGACCATGTGTGATGACGGGCATACCGGGAAAGAGTGCCCCCGTTGCATTCCAGCCCGCCTCGCTATGTATGTGTGCCTCATACCACGCGACTGGCCCTGTCCACGGCTGATGGGAGTTGATGGCAAAAAAGGTCGAACCGTCATTTGTCCGCGACGGCGCAACCGCAAACGTATTGCTTCCGATGCCCGATCCCCATTTAAAATTCCCGCTGTCCACTGTCCACTGTTCACTGTTGGCGGCAGCCTCGCTGTTGACTTGCTCAAACAGTCGCCCCAGCGTACCGTCCAACCCGAAAAACAGCGGTGATTTGTGCACCGATGCCGCGACGACATCTTGTCCCGTCACTGGGAACATGCCGCGAAACGCCTGATCTGGATGTTGTGCTGCATACAAATTCAGCCCCGCTGCATACGCCTCGCAGATTGCGATCACCTCTGGAGAAAGCGTCTCATACTGTGCGTCCATCACCTCCCAAATCCGCAACAGCGCGACCATGTAATCATTCGCCGTTCCGTCCATCCCGTAAACTTTAGACAGGTCTCCCCGTGCCGCGACGACCCCCTGCTGAATCGTTAAAAAGTCATCTTCCGCGTGAGCATAGGCCAGCCCAAACGCGGCATCCGCATCGGTGACGCCAAACACGTGTGGGACTCCCCACGTATCGCGCAAAATTTCGACGTCGTATGCTTCTGCATCGGCCGAAAGATAGGCGAGTCGATCAGGCAACGGCCAAAACGCATAGACGGTAACGAACAGCAAGATAACAATGAGAAGAAGAAGGAGTCGGCGTACCCATTTCATACGTCGAGTATACCAGCCGTGCTACAATTTCACCGCTATGTCACAACAGGAATTTCGCACAATTACCAAGCGTTCGCAGGAGTTAATCGCTCGATCAGAGCAGGTCGATGTCGAATTTAAGGAGTCGCTGGCGGGATTGAAAAATCAGACGTTGGTGGCGTTTGCCAACTCGGTGACAGGGGGAACCATTCTGATTGGCGTGCGTGAGATTCAATTGGAGGACGGCCGACAGCGCGGCGAAGTGGTGGGCGTGGAGGTGAGCGACAATGCCAAACTGCAAATCGTCAACCGCGCATCAAGCTGTATTCCACCTGTCGAATTAGAAGTGATTATCGAAAACACAGACGACAAGCCCTTTTTTCGAATCGAAATCCCCAGCGGAAAGTACAAGCCCTACTGTACAGGTGGTGGCCGCTACGCGATTCGAGGCAACGCCCGCACCAACGTACTCATGCCAAATCAACTTCTCAACATCTTTATGGAAAGCGAGAGTCAGCAATTTTTCCAACGTTTTCAGCAGGTGACACGTGAACTGGAAACGCATCTTACCGCCCTCGCCGAAAAAGTCGCTGCGCTAGAAAATCGCGTTGATGAAAGCTCGACGCTCGCTCAAATAGAGGCAAAACTCGATCAGATCCTCACAGCGGGTGGCAATCGCAAAAGCGGATCTTCACAAAGCACCTAAATGCGTTTATTTCGTTACATCATCGGCGCGGCATTGCTTCTCAGCCTTATCTTTCTTGTGCGTGCATGGCGCAATCCGCGCAACCAGCAATTTCTGACGTGGGCAACGGGCGATGATGACGTGCGTGCCACCCTTATCGCTGAACGTGACCCGTGCGCGACAGCTCCCTTTATCTTGCCAAGCGAGGGATTTGTTGGTCTGCTTTGGAACGATCCGCGTGGGCCCTATTCACAGAGTCGTCGTCATCAAGGCATCGACATATTCACCGACGAGGCGCCGGGAACCCAACCCGTCTACGCCGTTGCCGATGGTTTTATCTATCGTGAAGATGATTGGGTTGCGACCGTCATCCAACGCATTCCCAGTGACCCCCTGCAACCCAACCAGCAAATCTGGGTCTACTACACCCACATGGCAGATGTGCAGGGCAATGATTTTATCGAGCCACAATTTGAGCGGGGTGTGACGGAGGTGCCGATTAAGCAGGGGGAGCTGATTGGATATATTGGCAACTATGATGGCAACGTACCGAGTCGCATCTGGACGCACGTGCATGTGTCGGTCGTGAAAGACAGTCGCGGAACCTATCTGAATGAGTACTTTATCGACAATACGCTCGATCCATCGCTCTATTTTGGGATGGCTTTGGACTATGAATCGGCCGAAAAAACCCTGCCCTGTCCCTAATTAACGAATCTACAACGTCTGGGAAACAACACGCTCGACTCCCGACACGCGCCGCAACGCCCCCACCAACTCATCACAATAATCTGTGCGTCGTTTTGGAAACTCGATTTCGTAATCGTAATCGCGCAAGCGCACGACGAGCTGATCGCGCCCTTCATACTCCTCTGTCAACCGCACGGTACGCATCAACGTCGCCCGCCAATCTCCTGTCGGTGCAACTTCAACCAACAGCTTGCGAGGCTCGCGTCCGCCACCATTTTTTGCAACCTGCCCGCTATTCTTGCTGGACCCTCCATTCTCCGCTGATCTTGGTTGCAATACATTGCCATCTGGCGGTGCGTCATACGTCTCGAATCCCCAATCATCGTTAAACTCGGGTTCTGGTGGTACATCGTCAATGTCTTGCTCAAAAGTTGGCGCAGCGGTCTGCTTGGAATAGACAACCGCCACCTCCCGCACAGCCGTCGGCTCGTTAGACGAAACAATTTGTTGATTGCTCACCTCGTCCTCTTCTCCGTCCTCTCCCAGATCATCCCAAGCGGCGGGAGCCCAAGTCTCGTCTTCCTGCTCGGCAATGGCGACATCCTCCAAACGGGGTTGCAGGTCGATCTGTTCTTCTTCTACTTCAACGGCGGCCGATGCAATTTCAAGTGACTTTGTGACACTATCGACCAAGATAGAGAGCGAGTCATTTTTGACGTTCACCTTGCCCTTGAGCATGACGATCTGGTTGGGTTGCGCGATCTCTTTGACCTGCTCCCATGTGCGCGGGAAAAAGACGAGATCGAGTTTTCCCGTCAAATCTTCCAACACGCCGAACGCCATTGGGTCGCCTTTCTTTGTCGAGTAGGGGCGAATGCTTTGGATCATGCCGCCTAGCCGCACCTCTTTGCCGTTATCGGTGGGCTCAAGTTCGGCCGAATCGTGACTAATAAACCCCTGCATGGCCTCCAACTTCTCTGTCAGCGGATGCTCCGACAGATACACGCCGATCAACTCTTTCTCCCAATCGAGCAGCTTGCGCTTTTTGATCGGCTCAATCTCAAACTCGTCGCGCAGCAACATTGGTTTTTCGACCGCCGTTGGTGATGAAAACAGCCCCAATAAGCTCATCTGGGCCGATGCTTGTTCATCAATGTGTTTGCCACTATACGCCATCATGCGCCGATAGCCGTCCAAAAACTGCGGTCGCGTTCCCCAGCAGTCAAAGACACCCACCTTGACCATCGCCTCCAGCGCACGCCCGCCGACCCGCCGCAGATCAACCCGCTCACACAGATCATAAATATCAGCAAACGGGCCGTTCGCGTCGCGCTCATCTGTAATCAAGCGCAGCGCACCTTCACCCGCGTTCTTGATCGCCCCAAATCCAAAGCGAATAATATCTTTTCCATCTTGCTGTTCGATGTTGAAACTGACACGTGCCTTGTTGATTTCTGGCGACACGACCTTGATTCCCATCCGGCGCGCCTCCGCCATATATTTTGTGACCTTGTCCGATTTTTCGCGCTCAACCGAGAGCAGGGCGCACATATAATCGACGGGATAGTGCGCTTTGAGGAATGCGGTTTGTCCGGTGATTTTCCCATAGGATGCGGCATGTCCTTTTGGAAACCCATAGCGTGCAAAAAACTGAATGTCGCCCCAAATTGCATCACACACATCCTGTGAGTAGCCATTTTTCATCGCGCCAGCCGTAAACTTGATGCGATGTTCCTCCATCAGCTTTTCTTTCTTTTTAGCAACCGCCTTACGGATCATATCCGCCTCACCCGGTTCATATCCTGCTAAATCGGTGGCGATGCGAATAATTTGTTCTTGATAGACGATAATCCCATAGGTCGTTTCGAGCGCATTTTGCAAGACGGGGGTATGGTAGCGTACCTGTTTGTCGCCATGCATTCGACCAATATACTCTGGAATGTTATCCATCGGACCCGGCCGATAGAGTGCCACCGCAGCGACGAGATGATCGTAGCGGGTCGGTCGCATCTCCATCATCAGTCGGCGCATTCCATTGCCTTCAAGTTGGAAAATGCCCGGCGTCGCCCCAGCCGCGAGTAGGTCAAACAGCTTTTGCGGATCTTTTGTTGGATCAGGCCCGATCTGTCCAATGTCGTAGGGAATATCGTCCATCCCGTATTTGATACCGTGCCGTGCTTCGATAATGCGAGCGGCCTGTCGCATGACGGTCAACGTGCTGAGTCCGAGAAAATCGACCTTGAGCAATCCAATCGACTCGACGATCTCCATCGGCCATTGGGTGACACGATCGACGCCGCCGAGTCCCGCATCGCCAGAAGTCGGCCGATTGAGCGGCACATACTCTACCAGCGGTCTGTCCGAAATGATCACGCCTGCGGCATGGCTCGATGCATGGCGGCTGACCCCTTCTAATTGTCGTGCCGTGTCGATGAGCTGTCGAGCTTGCGCATTATTGTTGTAAAGTGTCACAAACTCTTTGTTGTGAAATTCATGCCCCTCGACAAAGAGATCGTCGATCTGAACTTTCTTGCCGGGAATGGCAGGAATCATCTTGGCAATACGGTCTACCTCTTCGAGCGTAATGTCCATCGCCCGGCCGACATCGCGCACTGCTGCCCGCGCCTTCATCGTCCCAAACGTAATGATTTGCGCGACCTTATCTGCCCCATACCGCTCCATTGTGTACGCAACCATCTCGTGCCGTCGATCATCGGGATAATCGAGATCAATATCGGGCATTGAGATGCGACCGGGATTCAAAAACCGCTCAAAAATGAGATCGTTGCCGATCGGATCGATGCCAGTGATCCCCAATGAGTAGGCCACAATTGATCCCGCCGCAGAGCCACGTGTATTCCACCATATATCGTCACGCGCCCACTGTTCATAAGTTTTGTCGGGATAGAAAGTTGCCCCATGTTTGTCCCACCATGCCCGTCCACGTTTGGCAAATTCGCATAAATCCCAAACGATTAAAAAGTAGGTATCAAACCCCATGCCATGAATGATATTCAACTCATGGTTTAAGCGGTTCTGAAAGATTTCATCGCTCGCTCGCTCGCCGTAACGCCACTTTAACCCTTCCTCGCATAGATGCCGTAAATAGGTGTGGGGATTGAATCCTTCTGGGACCTCGAATTCAGGCAGATGGTAACCTTCCGTGTCGAGGTTCACCTCGCACTTCTCGGCAATCTTCAAGCTGTTGACAAACCCATTGTGCAATACACGCTCGTCATACCCCTTGAACGTTCCCCACATCTGATTGTAATCTTTCAGGTAGTATTCGTAGTTGGAGAGGGTCAGCTTGGGGGCTTCGGTCGTGCTGCCCGTTTGGATGCAGAGCAACACCTCATGCGGCTGTGCTTCTTCGGCCGTCGTGTAATGCACATCATTTGTTACCAAGAAGCTATTTTCTAACCCAAAGCGCGGAGCCATCGCCACCAACTGCTGATTGATCTTGGTCAAATCGGGAATGTCATGCTCTTGTAACTCGATGAAAAAGTTATCTTTGCCGTAAATATCGAGATACTTGCCCATTAACTCATCGGCGCGTTTTGTCTGTCCATTTAGCAACGCCTGTGGAATTTCCCCTGCCATGCAGCCTGTGGTAGAGATCAGCCCATCACTATGTTTTGCCATGAAATCATGGTCGATGCGCGGCTTGTAGTAGTAGCCATTGAGCTGGGCTTCGGAGGCCGTTTTGAGCAGATTGAGGTAGCCCGTTTTGTTTTGTGCCAATAACAAAATGTGAAACCGCTTGCGATCCAATTGTGAATCGCGGTCATACATCGAACGCGAGGCAACGTACCCTTCCATCCCAATGATGGGCTTGACTCCCGCACTCTTGCACGCCCGATAGAACTCGATTGTTCCATACATCGCCCCATGATCGGTGAGGGCGAGCGCGGGCTGCTGCATCTCAATGGCGCGTTTGGCGAGATGATCAATGCGGCTCAGTCCATCGAGCAGACTATATTCGCTATGGACGTGCAGATGGACGAACTCTTTATCTTGGCAATTTTGGCACATAATATTTTAGTGAGTGTGGATTATTGTTGTACTATGCCACAAGTATAACATGGTTCGGGACAAACGCGCGGAATGTCTGGTGATTTCGTTCGTGTCACGAGGTTTTCGCTACAGTGTAAAACGTGGTGCGTGGTGCGTGGTGCGTGAACTGAATACGCACCACGCGCTGTGGCGAAAACCTAATGATAGTAACCCATTTCTGGCTCTTGAAAGACCGTCATTGATTGTCTATTCGCCCATAATCGTCACCGTCGTTGCATCTTGGTCGGCGACGGGGGAGATGATGATGGTTAAGGATTCATCGTCACGGGTGAAGGAGAGCAGATTGGTTTGTGGCGAAAGTGTTGAATCTGTATCGACGTAGACCCAGCCTTCGGTCGCCAGCGACTCTTGATAGAAGGCAACCGCCTGTTCGGGTGTTTCCAACGTATAGTAGAAGACCATGTTGTTCATCGTCGTCATGTCATATGCGTCGGGGAGTTGCGGATAAGAGGGGGTTTCGGCCGAATTTGTGCAACTGTCAGGCACCAAAATATCGATCGGCACACCAACATCGGTAACGTTGTAAACGATGCTGAAGGTGTCGTCCGATGTAAATTGTGCGTCGTTCATGCCAAACGCTTGCGGGTCACTGCCCTCTATGACGAGGCGAACGAGACGGTTCGTCACTGCGTCGAGGTAGATGTCACCCGTCGCGCGTGTGCCAATGCCGCCCGATTGCAGCGAAAGCGCGGTGCTGTCAAATTGATAGTGCGCCGCTTCAACGCCGTTGATCATCTCATTCGGCCGAATTCGTCGCGCATCACCCAATCGCTCTGTAAACTGTTCGGTGTTGACGATCTCCGCAAATTGTGTGACGTTGGCATTGGCGACTGGCATGGTGCTACAGCCCAACCCTTCCAACACCATGTACGCCTGTGCGCCCTGCACTACCATTGTGACAGCCTGCGCGTCAACGCCGCGCGTGTTGAGGTCAAAACGTTGGTCGTCGCCCGCATACTGCCAGCGCACGTCGATGCGCTGGAGATTTTCGGCCGAATCCCCATCCACGATCACATACTCCGCCGTAAACTGGTAGCTATCCAACTCCGTAAAGTCGTTAGCGACGGCGACATCCGCGAGCGTCTCTTCCCCATCGTCGGCCGCTTCGGTTGTCGTCACAACAGCGGCTGGCAGTGTGTTGGTGGGTGTTGGTGCAACATTTTCAGTAGCAACGGGGGCGGGGGTTGCAGTTGGGGGAATATCGGCCGATTGGGTCGCCTCTTCACCACTATTTCCACAGCCAATCAGCATAATTAATAGCAATATCAAACAGATCAAACGTCTCATATTTTCATCGTTTCCTTCGCGTCCAGCGTGGACGTTTCTTCACAATTTTCAGCGTCATTATAGCAGATCAAGCCCCCCATCCGTTTTCGAGTACAATGTATGGAGGGGCGAAAACGCTCACAATAACATGGGAAGTGATAATGACATTGGAAAACTACACACTTGCAAACATCACAGATTTTATCGGTCAGGAGGTTGGTGTTTCCGACTGGATTACGATTGATCAAGAGCGCATCAACGCATTTGCCGACGCAACGCTTGACCATCAGTGGATTCACGTCGATCCTGAAAAGGCGGCACAAAGTCCGCTTGGATCGACAATCGCACACGGCTATCTCACCCTTTCGTTGCTTTCAAAGCTGATCGAAGAGGTCGGTGTTGTGCCGTCTGGCGTGGGTCATGTCCTGAACTATGGCGCAGATAAGCTGCGTTTTACCAGCTTTGTCAAAGTCAATGCGCGGATTCGTAATCGCGTCGAACTAATCTCCGCCACACCAAAACGGGGCGGTTTACTACTAAAAACGTTAAATACAGTTGAGATTGAAGGGGAAGATCGCCCTGCACTCGTTGCGGAGATATTGACTCTGATCTTTCCTGCCTAAGCGCGGGAGCGCATCATTTATGAGCGAAAAAGTGATCGTCTATGGAACCCCAACCTGCCCGATGGTTGCCCCCGTCTTGCGAACATTGCAGCGGGCAGACATCGCGCATGAATATATCAACATCCAACGCGAACCAGAAGCACATGAGCGCGTGTTGGAAATCAACGGGGGATTTGCCAGCGTGCCGACGCTCGTCTTTCCCGATGGTGCAACACTGACGGAGCCAAGCAGTCGTGAACTGATCGATGCACTGGAAGCACGCGGCGCAACCATCTCTGGGGGTGCAACGGTCGTTCGACTGCAACACCCTGCTATCATGATAGTCGGTGGTGTTTTCTTGGCGATTGGGTTAACGCAAAGAGACAGCTTACTCATCGGAGTTGGTGCATTGCTGCTCATCGTTGCGCTTGGGGCGCGACTGTATCGCTAATCAATTCGGATAACGGGCTTAAATCTATGCAACGTTGGATAGCTGGTGTTACTGTGTTGTTGATTGTGTTGCTATGCAGCGGCGCACGGCGCACCGCCGCCCAAACGTCAAACACGCTGCAAATATATTGGCGGCATGAAGCACCCGCACGCATTATCCACACATTTGAGTCCGACATCGATCAGGACGGCTTTGGGGAGATCGGACTTGTCACCGTTGACGACACAATCGAACTACTACGTAATGATCGCACGCCACTGTGGAGTTCAGCCCATCAGACGGGGGCGGGCGTGCTGGCGATTACGGCCCGTGCTGATTCAGTCGTCTATGCCACATCGCAACAGCTGGTTCAGGTTGATGTCAACGGTGAAATTGATTGGTCGGAGGGAATTTCTGATCTACCGACGGTCAAGGATTTGTATGCAGTGATCGACGTTTTCGGCCGATCGAGTCTGCTCGTTCTTTTTAATGACGGATCGATGCAGCTCTATAATCGGACAGGTTCGCTGCGCTGGCACTATGAGCATCCTGAGGATGCTATTTCAATTACAGATGAAATCGTGTTGGTTGGTGATGTAGACGCAGATGGGTTGGACGATGTATTGTTTGGTTATCCGACCACACCCAATAGTAGCCTGATTCAGTTGATTGACAGCCAAGATGGATCGGTCAAGTGGGATGCAACTATAGACGGACGGGTGACGGCATTTTCGCCCGTGCGCTTTACCAATGGCACCTCCGCCATCGCCGTGGGCAATGATCGAGGCAATATCGTCATGATCAATGGTGCAGAAGAAGGCATCTGGGAACCGCTTAGCCTAGAACAGCCAATCACGGCATTGACGATGGCCGAGTGGCCACAGGCCGATCGAATCTTGGTCGCTGCGACGAGCGATGGGCAAATTGTCGGCTTGGGGGCGACGGGACGGCGCATCTTTGAGAGCCGAATTTGTGAAGAGAATGGGCTGTTTGTGACGCGCACGCAGTGTGACACACCATTCACGAGTCGCATCCAGCGGCTTGAGGTTGGAACGGGGGATGAGGCACAGGGGGTTGCCCTCGTCGCTCTGTTAGAGCGGGAAGGGGAAAGTTCGGCCGAAATTCTGTTCTTCAACCGTTCACTCGATCTGCTCCAAAACTATCCTATTTCTCCCATCAAGACGCAACCGCTTTTGGTGGACACAAACCGCGATGGACGCAACGAATTTTTGCTGACAGCCTTTGGTTCGGTCGATCTGATCAGCCCCTCGACCAGTCGCCGCAGCCCCGTGCAGGTCAATGCGACCTTGCCCAGCCCGCCCAGCGCACTGCTCGTCGGAGATTTCAATCAGGATCGCATCGACGAGATGATCGTCGGGGACGTGAGCGGACGACTATCAAAATATGGTGATGCACTTTATGGCGATTGGGAGACGCTTAACGCCGATTGGATCGAGCCAGAAACACAGGGGGTAGCGGTCGCCAAACTTGCCCTACTCAAAACGCCAGAGACGGGATTTTCGGCCGAAAGTGACCACTTTCTCACCGTCTATAATCGGCTGATTGAACAGGGTGAGGGGGAGCCTCCCATTCGCAATAGCACGCTGGCACTGCGCCGCACGCTCGACGGTGGTCTGGTCTGGGAGGAGCCGATCAGCATAAGCGGACACACGGTAACGCTCTTAGTCGATCAGGCGCAACCCGACTTAGCCAATGTGTTGGTTGGTTTAGACAACGGCGTCCTCGCCAAATTTGAGCTGGTCTATCAAGATGATGCGACCTTTGGCGCACGTAATTCATGGGTGCAAACAGACAACAACTGGACATTGTCATTGCCCAGCGAAATCACGTATGGTGCACTGCTTGAGCGTGACACCGAAATGGGCAGTCGCTTTGTGATCACGACGCGCAACACGGTGCAACGCTACGATGCAGAAGGGACGCGCCTCTACTTTATCGAAATCAACAACGCCACAGAGCTATGTGAAAGTCCCGCGGAACTGCTCTATCTACTCGACTACGGCGGTGACGTTTCACAACCCTGTCTGCTAAATCGCCGTCTCGGTTTGTGGGAGCAGTTGCTCGGGAGCAGCACGCGCCCAACGGCACATACATCGGACACCTTCACTTATCAACCGGTGCGTCTTGCAAGCTTGCAACGGACAAAATGGTCGGAAAGCAACCTATTTGGCGATGAGGAGATTCAAGGGGGTGGGCTTTCATTTGGTGAGGAAAGTGAGACGATCAGCGATGTTACAACATTTTATAGTGATGATATGACGGGGAATGGGCGGCAGGATGTCGCCATCGGCCGATCTGATGGCTCACTCCTCCTCGATCTCAATGGGGCCAACGACACGACGGTCCAGTTTGGCAGTCGCGTGCTGTTTTTGACCGCCCTGCACAACATCGACAATGCGACGTTGAGCGTCCTGACAGAAAACAGCCTGATCCACCGACTGACCTTTCGCTCAAACTACCCGCCGCTGCTTGGCACGCCACAAACGACGCTCAACGACGATCAGGTGACCCTCCAGCTAAGTCTCTTTGATCCAGAAGGGGATGAAGTCGTCGTGGCGTTGGAGCAGTATGATCCCGAGACCGCTGTGTGGCAACGGCATGAAGAGCAACGATCAACGGGGCAGATTTACCGTCTGCAATGGCAAATCGACGCGCCAACTTCGGCCGAAAACGCCACCTATCGTCTCAAATATCGGGACAGTGCGGGACAAGAAGGCACGATCACGCCTGTTATTCCGCTCCCCATCGTCGTACCCATTACGCCGCAATCTAGCCGCTTGTTGTTTGTGGCCATCGCATTTGGACTTGTCGGCGGCACGCTCGTTCTTGCCCGCCAACGGCAATCCCCACGTCGCCGTGCGTTGCGCTTGGTGCGCCTTGTTGAACGCACGCCTACGCTGATTTTGAATGAGCTGCGCCATCAGTACAACCTCCTCAAAGGAGATCCAAGCTTCTTTGTCAACGTCTCGACGAGCGCACGACAGTATCAAAACGCCAATCTGGCAGCGTTGGCCGACGGGCTGTATTTGGTTGCAGATCGGCCGAATGCCGCACTCGCCGTCATCAATGCGACGTTGGCAGAACTTTCACCAGAGATCTCGCACTATGAGCAGTGGACGACGATGTTTGGCTCGACCGAAGCGTTCTTGCAGGTGCAGACATTGACCGAGTTGAGTCTGATGCGTCCACGCTTGGAAGAGATGCTCAAGACCAACCAGCAGACGGGTGGCGAGCCGGGATCATTTCCGCAACTGTTGCCCATCTTCGATGCGTTGCAAGACGCCGATCGCGTCGATACGGTCGAGGATCGCCTAACCTATTTGGGCGATGCCGAAATTATGTTGCGGCGTCTTGAGCAGTCGGTCGCCGATGAAGAACATAGCTTGAGCAAGGTGCTTGTACAGACGATTGTGACGCGCTGGCGTGGCCTCGTCACCGCAACAATTGAGGCATTGCGCGGACGAGCGCGACTTGACGTGCAGCTCAAAACACAGCGCATCGCGCCCACAGAGGAGGCGCAACTTGCGCTTGAAGTACAGAACATTGGTCGCGCCGCCGCTGAGCAGGTCACTATCACATTGCTGGCAGGGGAGGCAATGCCATTAAACGGCGTCACAAAGACGATTCCCCTGCTTGCTCCCGAGCGCAAGCGCACCGTCCAGTTTGGCATTAATTTGCCAGATACAGATGCGTTTCGCGTCGCCTTTCAAATCACCTACTCCGATCGCCAACAAGATGCCCGCACGCTTGATTATGCCAATTTAGTCCACGTCTTGGCGGCCGTGAAGGATTTTCGGCCGATTCGCAACCCGTATTCACCCGGCACACCGCTGCGTCGGGATAGTTCGCTGTTTTTCGGCCGAAATGATCTGTTCAACTTTATCGCCGCAGAGGTCGAGCGCGTCACTCAACAACATGTTTTGATTCTGGTTGGTCAACGCCGCACGGGTAAAACGTCTGCCCTGTTGCGCTTGGGTCAGCATCTGCCTAAACATCTCATCCCCGTCTACATCGACTGTCAATCGCTCGGCGTGTTGCCCGGCATGACGGCGTTTTTTCAAGATGTTGCGTGGCAGATTGCCGATATCCTGTTTGAACGAGACATCGACATTGAGGTGCCAGAGCTTGAGGAAAAGCGGGTCAATCCGGGCAAGTGGTTCCAACACGAATTTATCCCATTTGTGCGCGACCAGTTAGATGATGATGCAAAAATCGTTCTCGTTTTTGATGAGTTTGAAGCACTTGAAAATCTGGTCAACGACGACATTCTTCCGCGCACCATCTTCTCCTATCTACGCCATTTGATGCAGCATGGGGAAGGGTTGAGTTTCATCTTTGTCGGAACCCATCGACTGGAAGAAATGACGACAAACTACTGGTCTGTGCTCTTCAACATCGCGCTCTACAAGGAGATTAGCTATCTCGATCAGGAGGCCGCGCGACAGTTGATTTCCGAGCCAGTTGCACCTAACTTAACCTACGACGACCTCGCCATCGACAAAATTATCCGCTTGACGGCAGGGCATCCCTATTTCTTGCAGTTGGTCTGCTACAGTTTGGTCAAGCGGGCCAATGAGCAACGGACGGGATATATCACGATTACAGATGTCAACGAAACGGTTGATGAGATGCTTGGGTTGGGGGAAGTCCACTTTGCCTACATTTGGCAGCGCAGTAATTCGGCCGAACGCACCGTCCTCATCACCATCGCCCACCTGATCGATCGCGAACTCCCCTTCCGCGTCACTGACATTGTGGCAGAGCTTAACGAATACAAGATTGCCCTAACGCCGAGTGACGTGACCACCGCCTTGCAATCGCTTGTTCAGCGCAACGTTGTGCAGGAGGTCAACCAGCGGGGGAACACCTACTACGAGATGAAGTTGGGATTAGTTGGACAGTGGGTTGAGCGCACAAAAAGCCTTGACAAGTTATTCGGGCGCATGTTGCCGTAGGGATGGCCGCCGCGCTTCCAAAAAAGTACAAAAAACCCCCGCGTAGGCAGGGGTTTTTTGTTGGTAAGAGCAGTCGAGACTAGTCTTGTTTCACAAATGCGGTTGCTAAAGTCAGCAGGAGCGTCGACGTCAGCAGTAGGGCGATGTTGCCGATTGACTGCGTGTTGCTACCGCTGAGCGCAACGGCCGTGGGCGCGATGCCGTTGAGACCGAAGCGGTCTGGGGCATTATCGGCCGATTCTGGAATACCGTCCTGCTCGTCGTCTGGGCCATCTGCCATCCCGTCATTGTCGGCGTCCGTTCCCGTGCCATGCTCGTCAATGTCAAACGTGCCATCATCATCGCTGTCCAATTCAATATAGTCTGGCACATCATCGCCGTCTGCGTCGGGCAGTACGACGAATAAGCCACAGCCATAGAGCGTCGGTTGCGTATCACGGCTGTCAATCACGCCGTCCAAGTCGGCATCAACACCTTGCAGATGTCCTGTACCGGTTGGGTCTAAGTCCGACAGGCCACCTTCAGCGAGGTCGGTTGCCCCGTCGTTATCGCTATCGAGGTCGTAGGCGTTGAATATTGAATCGTTGTCGCTATCAAGCGCGCTGACACCGCTGCCGTACTCGTATGGTCGCGTGTCTGCGTCGCCGAGAATCCCATCACCTTCGAGCTCTGTCCCGTTGATCATGCCGTCATCGTCTGTGTCGAGTGCAGCTTGACCGTTTTCCACGATGTCAAGCAGTCCATCGTTGTCGCTGTCGAGGTCACGGCTGTTCGGGATGTTGTCGCCGTCGGTATCAGCAGGCTGCGCTTCATTTGCGTCGCCGTAGGTGGCAAATGCGTCGGCTGGTGCAATGATGCCATCGAAATCGTCATCGTCGCCATCGACCATCGCATCATTATTGGCATCGAGTGCGACCAATCCGTTCTCAATCACGTCGGCGATGCTATCGTTGTCGCTGTCGAGGTCGCGCACATCGATCACGCCGTCGTTATCCGTATCAAGTGGTGTGTAGATGAGGGTCGCAGAGTCGCCGGGTTCTTCGACTAAATCGCTCAACCCATTCTCACCAGTTGGGCCGTCGATTTGTCCGTCACCGTTCAAGTCGAGGTCGGGATGTCCCGCTTCCCAAACGTCATTTGCCCCGTCGTTATCGCTGTCGAGGTCGCGGCTGTCTGGAATGCGGTCGCCGTCGGTGTCGAGTGCGGCATCCCCTTCGAGTGTGTCAGGCAGACCATCGTTGTCGTCATCTAAGTCGATTGCATCGATCACGCCGTCACCATCTGTATCATCGCCGGGATTCCAGTTGCCACGTAGTGCGGCACAATCTACATTGCTTGCGCCAATGTCAATAACCGTGCCAGCGGCGATTCCAAGTACGTTTGCAAGAACCTCAACGCGCAGGGCAACCGCACTGGCTGTCGCATGTTCAGAATCGGCCGAACCTTCCATCACAGGCGCAATTGAGAGGATGATGTCGCCACCGAGCAGGTTGAAATTAGCGGGAGGGGTTGTCCCCAAGTCAATTTCAATTGGCTCATTGACGGTATCATCAACAACTAAATTGAGGATGCTGACCGTTGCGGCCGATTCTCCTGTTTGACCGTTAACCGTTGCGGATGTCGTTGTCGTGATAGCATCGGCCGAAATTAAGCCCAAGACGTTCAGACCAGCGATTGTGCTCGTTGCCTCGCAACTAATTGCATCATATCCCTGCGTTGTCACTGCGCTTGCATCTGTTGTCTCGACAGTTGTTGTCGCGAGTGCTGTGTCGACATGTAAAATGTCAGCGAGCAGTGGTAGTCCAATGTTGATGTCAGCCGTCTGGCTGTTGTTATTTGCGCGACTGCTGGTCGGGTTGACAATATTCGGTGAGCGCGAACTGTCATACAAGCCAGCAATGCTCTCGTTGTTGATCGTCCCTAATGTGAGAATTTCTTGGTCAATGTCGGTCAGGGCAAACGCTTCGGTATCTGGATTACTTGCGCTTGGGTCTTGATAGCTTTGACGGCTCGCCGCATCAGCGATGGGTAGATTTATAGCTTCCCCCAGCACTGAGCCGACAACCAGCGCACCCGTGCTTTCACCATTCGCCGTGATCATTTCGACGAGCGTTCCGTTTACGTGGCTTTCAGTTGTTCCAACAACAACATTGGCATCCACGCCACCAATGATTGGCAACGATAACACGCCAATAGCGCCTCTAATGTTGGTCACTTGGGCATTGCCGCTAAAGCTCATGCCCGGAAATGCAGCAGTTGTTTGGGTTAGCACCAATATGAGTGCAAGGGCGAATACGAGTGGGGATAGTAATTTTTTCATGGATTGAACTCCTACCAAATACGACTATTAATAACAGTTGAGACTATACGATACCGTGTGTTGTCTATCTACTTATCTGTCAAATTTGGAAAATTTATTTACCCATTTTCTGATTTGACTTACGATTATTCTTACAAATACACTAATTTAACGAAATAGGAAATGAGGGCTAATGAGCGAATTTAGTGGGAAACAGGTACTAAAATACGGACCGTCTATATCCTAATCTATACCTTTCTAGTCCCCCTTTTGAGATGAAAAAGACAAACTCGCTTAAGAACTGCGGTGAAACTTTTCTCCGTTCTTACGAGACGCAAGGGGAGCAACGAAACTATTTTTACGATTCAACGTCATTTCAAGGGTAAGTTAGGAGCGTGTCCAGCTTGGTCATAGACAACAAAAAACCACCGCATTCGCGGTGGTTTCTTGTTGTGCTTGCGGTTGAACGCTGAAGTTACTCGCGCGTCTTGAGTGCTACTGTGAGGCCAAGTAAAGTGAACAGGGCGAGCAATAGAATGCTGCTGCTCATTAATTGGACGCGGTGGCTGGCTAGTGAAATGGCGGTTGGTGTGCCATTGAGACCAAATTCTGTTGGTGCAGTATCGGCCGATTCTGGAATACCATCTTGATCTGGATCTTCGCCATCTGCCATACCATCATTGTTGTTATCTGTCCCATCCCCATAGACAGCATTATCAAATGTTCCGTCGTCATCGCTGTCCAACTCAACCATGTCAGGGAGGTCGTCGCCATCCGCATCTGGCAGTTCATTGCTGCCCGCGCCAAATTCTGCGGGGATCGAGTCCCAATCATCTGGGACACCATCCTGATCGGTATCGACTCCTTCGAGCGTGCCACTGCCATCAGGGTCAGAACCGAGTAGCCCCGCCTCCATTACATCGGTCGCGCCGTCGTTGTCGCTGTCGAGATCATACGCATTTGGAACAGAATCTTCGTCTGTATCGACGATCGTTGAACCTGTGCCATATTCGAGACCCATTGTGTCAGCCGCACCAAGCACACCATCTTGGTCGAAGTCATCACCGTTAACCATCCCATCGTTATCGGTGTCGAGTGCGCCTTGTCCATTCTCGACTAGGTCGAGCGTGCCATCGTTATCGCTATCGAGGTCGCGGCTATTGGGAATTCCGTCGCCATCGGCATCTGCCTGTGGCGCGACATCGCTATCGCCATATGAGGCGAGACCATCGACAGGCGCGAGAATCCCATCAAAATCGTCATCTGCGCCATCGACCATCGCGTCACCATTTGAATCATGTGCCGCAAAACCATTCTCAATCAGATCGGGGATGCTGTCATTGTCACTATCGAGGTCGCGCACGTCGATAATGCCATCGCTATCAGAGTCACGGAGCGTGTATATCAAGTCACCGGTAGAATCGTCGGCAACTTCAACCAAATTGCTTAGCCCATTGGTTCCGACTGCACCATCAATCTGTCCGTCGCCATTCAAATCCAGGTCATTGTGACCCGCTTCAATCACGTCGTTTGCCCCATCATTGTCGCTGTCGAGGTCGCGGCTGTCTGGAATGCCGTCACTATCTGTGTCAAGCGCAGCATCACCTTCAAGCAGGTCGGGGATTCCGTCGTTATCATCGTCGAGATCCTGTTCATCAATCACGCCATCGTTATCTGTATCGTCTTTTGGATTCCAATTGCCACGAGCGGCGGCGCAGGTCACTTCGCTGCTACCAATTTCGATCACCGTTCCCGTGCCAAGACCCAATGCGTTGGCAACGACTTCGAGCCGCAAGGCGGTTGCACTTGCTGTTGCGAGTCCCCTATCGGCCGATCCTTCCAGCACAGGGGCGAGCGAGAGCACAATGTTTCCTCCAGCCAAATTGATGTCAAGCGGGGGTAGCGAACCAATTTCTAGCACGAGGTCATCGCGTACTTCACCAGCAACTTCTAGACCTGCAATTTGAACCGAGCCCGTCACAGTGCCGACTTGCCCGTTGACGTTGGCAGTGGTCGTCGTCGTAATCGCGTCGACTACGACCAACCCGTCCAACAAATCTAACCCCGCAATAATGCTTTGCGATTCACAACTAACGGCATCATACCCTTGCGTTGTGACCGTGCTTGCATCAATTGTTTGTACCTTACTCGTCGCGGAGACAACACCCGCGTCGATGATTGATAATCGGCCTAAGATTGGAATGTCCAGACCGATTCCAATCCCTGCCACACCACTCATGCCCTCGCTGAGACTGTTTGTCGGATTGACAAGTGACGGGAGCATGTCCGCGTCATTCAGTAGGGCGCTCGTGCTATTATGTAATACGCCCAAGGACAGCAGCGTTCCATCAAGTCCATCGGTCAATGAATTCGATGCGAGGTCGGGATTATCGGGGCTTGGTGTGAGATAACTTTGTATGCTACTTAGGGAAGAGATTGGCAGGTTGACAGGGATGCCAAGTACGCTGCCGTTTACGCTTGCGGCAATACTTTCACTTGATGTCGTCATGAGATCAGCGAGTGTTCCTGCGCCATGACTCTGCGCTTCTCCAACCTTGACGTCAGCAGACACGCCGCCGCCAAGGATGGGAATTGATAGTACATTGAGTGTTGCCGTGACGTTGTTGGCTTGTGCCTCGCCACTGTAATTCATGCCGGGAAATGCCCCCACTGAAAAGGTTAAAACCAATAACAGCGAGAACGCGAATACGAGGGGGAATGTAACTTTCTTCATTTTGTTTGCTCTTACCAATACTGGACGGTAATCAAGCCAAATAGCTTGATCTGGTTCCGTCTCTTATTTCAATACAGACAGTTGTTCACTAACGCCTGTGACTAACTTACGCCAATTCTTACAAAATGAAGCTACATCTGATATAGGAGAATGGTGCTACTAGTGGTCATAACCCCTTAAATGGGAGATGGGTATACCCAAATCTATACCTTTAGCATGTTAAAATTGTGTAATGAACATGATGTCACGTGAAGAGAAGGCGGCAGAAATCGGCCGAATTCTCGACCAACTCTACCCAAACCCCGAACCGCCACTCAACCACACTTCGCCCTACACGCTGCTGATTGCCGTTTTAATGAGCGCACAGACGACCGATCTACGTGTCAATATGGTCACGCCCGACCTCTTTGCCGCCGCCAGCACACCGGCCGAAATGGTCAAACTTACGCCCGCTGAGATTCAGGCGTTAATTCGCTCGATTGGTCTTGCACCAACCAAGTCGCGCAATATCTATAAATTGAGTCAAATGTTATTGGATGAGCATGATGGCAAGGTGCCAGAGACGCTGGCGGAACTGGAAAAGCTACCCGGCGTTGGACATAAGACCGCGTCAGTTGTCGTTTCGGCCGCCTTTGGCAAACCCGCATTTCCAGTCGATACGCATATCCATCGCCTTGCCAAACGTTGGGGTGTTTCCAACGGGAAGAATGTCAAGCAGACAGAACAAGATTTGAAGCAGTTATTCCCACCTGAAGAGTGGAATCGCCGTCATTTGCAGATTATCTTTTATGGACGCGAACACTGCCCTGCGCGCCAGCATGATCCTGCCGCATGTATGATCTGTTCCAAATATGGGGTTGCGGAATGATTGGCTTTTGGGCTGTGCCATAGGTTAGGCGTGGTGTCGAACTGGCCGTCACGATGCACCACGTCTTCCCATATCTTGCGCAACGACCCTGCCCCTATTTCAACTTATCTGGGTTGATGTAAATATCATTTTCGACATCAACGCTGTCCGCAACCGAATATTCCGCATCCACAACATCCGCTTCAATGCCATCTCGATACTTGGCGATCAGATGGGGTGGGGCGAGGTTGACCATCGCGCGGAAAATGCCGTAGAAGACCGCCATATCGTCGAGCGGTGAGGCGAGAACCCACGAAAAGGGTGGGAACGCCACCCATTCTGGTACAAGGAAGTAGATAATTCCCGCCAGTGGCAGCAGCTTGAGCAGTTTAGGTGATTGCGGGTCGCGGATTAAATTAAAGACGAGTTTTAGATCGTTAAAAATGCTCGTCTGGGATTTTTGTTGGTTTGACATTTTCTCTCCAGTGTTAGAATGACACTTTCTATACGTTCAATCATAGCAGCAGTTGCATATAAACAACCTATGACAATGCGTGTAGAACGACCATCAATCGTCGTCTATGCAACGCGACTCTATGTTAAACTTACCCATATGTGGTTATGGATTATTCGCTTCATCATCGTTCTGCTCTTTCTGCTGATTTTTGTCATTCGTGGCAGCCGCATCTGGGGCATCGGCTTGTTGACCGTCTCGCTGATGGTGCTACTTGACGCAGCGCGTGTGCGTGGCGTGCTTGATGAGATCGGCTATTTTGATTATGTGCTGGGCGGTATGCTGGCTGGTGGAGCCTTCTTATGGCTGGTTGGATTGCTGTGGCCGACAGGAATGACGGACGCCTTACCAAGCGTGCCAACGGCGCAGCCATTGCGTGGCCGCGCCACCAAAAACAAAGCGTTTGATAGCCAGATGATCTTTGAACAAATCCGCACGAACCTGAGTCCCGATGATGTGCGCGACCTAATCTTTGACCTCGATTTGAAAGAAAATGATGTCCTGAATCCTGCGCTCGATATGCCGTCGGTGATTGTAGGACTGCTCAATATGGCAGAAGAAACGGGGCAGACGGGGACGTTGGCGCTGGCGGTTGAGCGAATTTTGACTCCGCTGCCCGCTGAAAGTTTGCCGCGTGCGGAGAAATTATCGGCCGAATCTCCCCCCTCACTCCTCCGCCAATATCTCGTCGCGACCCATTCACTTGCCGAATTAGAAGCCGTTGCCGCCAAGCTCGGAATCGATTGGGAAAATCTAAACGGCGGCAAAAAGCAGCGTGCGCGACAAATCCTGTTGCATCTTAAACGGCGTAATCAGTTGGATGAGCTACTGGCTTATTTGCACAAAACGGGCGAAGAAACCGTACCCGTTGCGTCGGCATAGTCGTCAACATTGCCGCTCAAACGGCTCCCAATTGCCATCAAAATCATATCCCTCAAGGGCATGAAAACATTTTTTATAGTTGTAGCGACTTGAACCTTCCGTCGTGTAACCAGAGTAGTAGTATTGCTTACCCTGTTGCTGCGCCCAAAAAATTTCGAGCAACATCGTCAAAATGCCCAGCCGACGTTCCTGATGCAATGGGTCAAACATGGCAAAGACGGATGAAACACTGGTGCGGCCCACATCTAAGAAACTGACTGCCAGCAACCGATCTTGTGGGTCGCGCACGCCAAATTCTAAGCAGAGACAAGGCACGCGATCAGGTTTTTCAGAAAGAAAATTATAGAGGGAGGTCGGCATATATTCGTCAAAACGCTGACGATGTGCCTCGAACATATGCCACTTCTCATCGTCCAATTCGGCACGTTTCATCACCATTTTTAAGTCACCATTTTTACGAATGACGCGGCGTTGACTTTTCGACTGCTTAAAGTCGCTTAATACCGTGCGCAGCGGAATAATCCGTTGCAATTCGCCGCTCATAATCGCGGCATTGTACCGATAGAATTTTTCCCCGAAGTGCCGCCAACCATTCGCCCAGAGAAAATCCATCCCATCGGCTGACATATGTTGCGTATTGAAAACCTCATTAATGGGCTTAAACGTAAATGGCGTTGAATTAGACACAAACCCATTTTAGCAAACTTTCGACTAGATTGGGGTGGAAATTTTTGGGGAGTTTGAGGGTAATTATTCGTGATGTGAGTCTTTTTGATGTCGGACGTGGTGCGTGGTGCGTGGTGCGTCACTAAACACGCACTACGCACCACGCACCAAATTAAACGATATTCTGCCCTAACCAACCCTTACCAATCTTGCGCCCACACATCAAGGGTAGCCAGCGGGAAATCAGTTTGCAACACACGTGCTTCGACCCAACCCCAGACACCGAGCGGCGTGATGACGCGAATCCACTCAGAATCGGCCGATCTCTGCCCTGCTAACTGCACCGTTGTCCCCTCATTGATAATTTGCTTGACGGGCGCATCAAATCCAAATGATTGCCGCAATGCGCTTGGCTCCGTCACGACCGCTGTCGCCGTCACCGCCTCACGATCCCCCGCTGGATCAAAGTCATCGAGCGGCACGAGCAATGTCCAGTCGAGCTTGACCTGCGCCCTGCCCACGCCCTCACGATATTCGAGCATGACGGGAACGGTGCCAGACGTGATCGCCACATCGGCCGTCACAACGCGCACAGGGTCGTCAATCCAGTCGTTAATGACGCGCTTGCCATTGACAAAAAGCCGCGCACCGTCATCGACGGTCAGCGTAAAGCGATACTGTCCCGGCGCAAACGTGATCGCGTTGGTCCAGCGCACAGAGAACCCGTTGGCGGGAAGCGCAGGGTCGGGCGAGTCAGTGCCCCAGTTAAAATCGATCTTCTCATCCATGCGCACGAGGGTCGCGTTGCCGCGTAAATTGGTGTTGGAAAAATAGACGCCCTGCCATGCGCCGACGGGTGGGCTCGCGACGGGCGTTGCGTCGGGCTTTTCCGCGTCGAGCAGTTTGTCCCATGTCAACTGCATGACCGCTTCACCCCCCTGTTCATAGTATTCAACGACGATCTCATGCTCACCCGCCGTCAGGTAGCGTGCGTTCGACAGCGTGTGAAATGCACTCAACTGCCAGCCATCGATCAAGAGTTGCCCATCAATAAATACGCGCACGCCATCATCGACGGCGGCCTTGAACTCCCAAGTGCCGGCCGAAAAGTTAACCGTGCGCGTCCAACGAGCCGAAAACTCATCATTGTTGACGATGTTCGGTGCAGGGCTGCCGCGATTCCAACGATAGAACAAAAATGGCTCATCGCGCACCAGCACGGGCGATCCAGCGAGATCGACATTATTCCAATAGGTCGCGTGCCACGTATGGCTTGGTGCGGCGGCTGCCACACTGCTGATCATAAACAGAAATAGGGGTATCAACCAACGTTTCATAGTGGCTTAACTATAGCGAAAGATTGTGCAAAAGTGGTGCAATTTATTCGGCCGATTTTCCCCACCTGTGTAAAACAACGGATGACTATCCACATCGCTGTGGACAAATACAACAATTCCTAAATTTAGCTAATCGTTTGCGTGGATTAGCTGTTCATAGACGCTGACGATGCGCAAGGCGGCCGCGCTCCAGCTAAATTGTTGTTCGGCGCGTTGGTGGAGATTTCGGCCGATTTCGGAACGCCATTCGGGCTGGTCGATCAAATTTCCAATCGCGGCCGCAAACGCCTCCACATCGCCCGATGGCGCGTAAATCCCCCACTCGCCCAGATATTCTCGATGGACTTGACTATCATAGGCGACAATCGGCTGCCCCATGGCCATATAGTTCAACACCTTACCGCTCCCTTCTGTCGCCGACATCTTTGCCGAAACAGAAATATCGCCCAGTGAGAGATAGAGGGGTGCGCTGTCATACGGTATTTTGCCCGTGAACGTGACGCGATCTGACACGCCAAATGTGTTGGCAATCGTTTGATACTTATCGACGTTGGGATATCCCATAATCAGAAAATGGACATCTTTGCGCTGTGCCTTGAGGATTTGCGCCGTCTGAATGAGATGATCCGTGCCCTGATAGTCGGCAAGCAGGCCCAAATAGGTGACGATGACGCGCTCCGATGGGATATTGAGGTGGGCGCGCAGGTTTGCCCGCTCTTGGTCGCTAAACCGTTGTGGATCAAAGCGGCTCAGATCGACACAATCGGGTAGTGGGACGATGCGCTTTTGTGGCATCCGAAATTCGCGCATCAGCAACCGTTTGGCACGCGAAGAGCTGGTCAAAATGACGGGCGATGCGTGGCAAATCTTTTTCTCGATGCTGTGCAGAATGGGATAGATGCTGCCTTGCGGGTCGAGAAAGTCATGATCGATCATCTCGGCCGTCAGGCTGCCTTGATAGTCAAAGACAAGCGGAATGTTGAAAAGACGCGCTATGACGGCTCCGATCAGCGCGCCCTCGTGCATGTGGGCATGAATCACATCGGGGCGAATCTGCTGGGCAACGCGCAACGCCTTCCATGCGAGCAGTGCATCAAAGGCGATTTTATGTCGTGATGATCCGACCTCGTAATCGGTGCGATAGGGGAGTTTGGCCGTGCGGCGTATGTCGATGCCATCGAGGTCACGTCCCTGCTGGTAGGTGACAATCGTGACGCGATGCCCCAAATGGCGCAGGGCCAGCGTCTCCTCCAAAATGCGAATATGCCCGCCATAGTCGCTAAAAAAGGAGGTTGGCGCAATCATCAGCACTTTCAAGCCCTGACCACTGCTTGCGATATCCTGTTGACTGCCTATTGCCGAACTAACTTCGGTCATCTGCCCACTGTAACTTCTCCAACAATGCGTCCACTTCTGGATTGTTGGAGGTTATATTTTTATCCTGATGGCGTGCGATCAGGTCAATCGTAATCGTGTCGCAACCCGCTGCGGCTGCCATTTCTGCGCCCCAATGGGCATGATGTTGCCTGACGACAAAGGGCTTGCGCCAACTGGCATAGTGCGTTTCGTCGCGTCCCCATTGGGCGGCATATCGTGGCAACAATATTGATGCTATCACAATAAAACAGCGATCCCAAACGGTTAAGCTGACTTTTGTCTTCCCCACGTCGTGAATGAGAGCGGCTTTAATGAGGCTAGGGTGAGTGGCATCGATCGATTGAAGGTGTTCAACGACGCGCAGCGTGTGTTGTTGGTCATTGGGGGAGTAGTGGCGGAAGAGGTCGATTTCGGCCGAGTTGAGCCACTCTGCCACCACTGCATCCGCAACGGGTCGCGCCGTTACCGCCCACCAAAGCTGCCTGATTCGATATAGCATGACGTCAATGACTACAGCGAGACTTGGCCAAAATCCTACGGCTAAAGCCGAAGGCTGATACACGAAACGCGCTTAAGCGCGTTGTTTGCAGTGCGTTTCAACGCACTTTGTGTAACAGCCTGTGGTTTTAACCACAGGCTCTATAATCAGTCCTGCGAAATCTCATTGTAGTATCAAAACCCCCCACCAAATAACAAAATAGACTGCAACTGCTGGACAGACGGAAAGATAAAGTCACCAAAGAGGTCAAAGCCAACGTTAGGCAATAAGAAGAGTGCGGCAACCAAAATAAGCAGGCCATATTGTCGCAGTCCGTCTAGCTGGACAGAAATCTCGCGCGGCAACACGCCTTGCAAAATTGAAAAGCCGTCTAGCGGTGGAATCGGCACAAGGTTAAACGCCATCAAAAACAGATTCCAAAAAACACCACTTTGGGCAAACGAGGTCATAAAGACGGTCGTTGTGTTAAGTGGAACCATATCTGTTTGCAAAATGCGATAGATGGCCGCAAACATGACCGCCATGATCAAATTGGCAGCAGGCCCCGCGATTGCAACGAGCGCGTGTGATTTGCGCCAGTCGCCGCGTAAGAGCTGTGGTCGCACGGGCGTGTATGCGCCGCCAAAGCCGAAGAGTAACAGCATCACAAACCCCGCTAAGCTGAGATGTGGGAACGGGTTGAGCGTGATGCGCCCGTGTTGGCGCGGGGTTGGATCGCCCAATCGATCTGCCACGATGGCGTGGGCAAATTCGTGATAGGCAAAGGAGAGTGAAATGACGATGACGAAGATGATGGCAACGTCAACGCCTTGATCGAGCAGTCGGAGAATGAGCATAGTTTTGTAGGTTGCTAAGTGGCTAGTTGCTAGTGGCTAGGACACTGTGCTGAAATTTCTGGGGGATTATAGCTGATGGGGGTTTGTTTTAGGTTAGGGGATCGGGATTAATCATCGCTCGCTTGAACAAGTCGATTCAACGCCTCGCGTGCCGCTGCCAAATTTTGCATGGCGACCCAGTCGGTTAGAAATTCGGCCGATTTCTCCGCCCGAAATATGCGCCGAAACGGATCTTCTGGCGCAAGTTCGCCACCGACCAACGTCTGCTGCCACAACGGTTGCAAGTCGCTTGCCCAACGGGGATAGTTCTTGACCAGCCAAGCGCGTGTTTTGGCGTATACTGCCTCATCATCGGCCGAATTTTCCTGTGACTTAAAAATCGTGATCACCAAAATTTCAAGCTGATCCCAGTTCTCAATAAATTCCTGTAAGGGTCGATTTTTGCGATTTCGCACCAGATATTTTGTAAAAAGGTTCATATAATCCTGATTTTATCGGGTGTGTCGAAGTGCTACAATCAGAATGCCATGAGCTATGTCCAGATTTGGTGCGATCACTGCCATCAGCAATTTGCGGCTGAATTAGAACGCGATGCGGGAACGACTACCGCAATGTGTCCCCATTGCCGACACCAGACAACTGTTGTCTGGTGTCCGACATGCGAACAACGTTCGGAAATTGCGACGCGCCGATTTGAGCAAGAGACGTGGATTTGTCCAACGTGTAAGGAGCATTTTCCATTTCCCGCAGCTCATAGCAATCACCCTTTGCTTGACGCTATCCATATCGATCAACCTGCGCAATCAAGACCGCGCGGTGGACTACCATTTAGCTTTCGAACAGTAATTATCGTGGGTCTGTTCTCTTGGTTTGCATGGATAACGCTTTCAGATGCAATTCCTTCGCAAACGAGCCAATATATACCGTTCGCAACAGTTCGTGATGAGCAGGGGCATTCAACCGCTCAGCTTCCGCCCCAATCGATACAGGTTATCGCACAGCCCACCTATGACCTCTCCGCGTTGGGCGTGATAGCCTATGCTCAAACAGTTCCTCGCGTCGATCCTGAGACATTAAAAGCCAATTTCCCTTACCGATTGTATCTGGTCGATTTGACAACGTTGCATCAAGGGCGCTTGCCTATCATTGATGAGGACGTTGCGAGTGAGCAACCACTTTTTTGGAATCAGGATGGTCAGATTGTGTATGCGCGAATTGGGGATGGGCAAAGACGCCTGATGTTAGTAAGTAGGCGACAGATAGGCTCTGCTGACTATCCGCTTAAAGGTCTGCCAAGCAAGTGGGACGAAATCGCATTTTCTCCACGCAGATCGCGTGTTGCGTTCACCTCCACTGATGCGAATTGGGCATCACATCTGACTGTAATGCAGATATTGAACGATCAGGCTGACACCATTTTTACGATTCAGCGGGAAATCGATTCATTTTCATGGTCTCCTGATGGGGAGCGGATCGTATTTTCGGCCGATAACAGCCTGTACATTCTGTCCGTAGTCGATTACGGACGAGCAGATCGTATTGTCGATGGTACAGCGCAAAATCGCAATCCAAGCTGGTCTCCCGATGGTACTACAATCGCGTTCGTTTCTGATCGCGATGGACAACCCGACCTCTACCACTATGAAATTGCCACCAAAACCGTCACCCGCAGAACGACCCTAGGCGACGTTCTGTCAGCCGCATGGTCACCGGGTGGTCAGTACATCGCGTTTAGTTCTGATGTGGACGGCGATTACGACTTATACATTGTGCCAGCATGGGGTGGTGAGGCCGTAAAGTTGTTTGATACAAACCAAAATGAACGATATCCCGTGTGGGGAATGCCATGAGCCGAACGAAAACAACTTCCCGCGACGTCTGGTGCGACCACTGCGACTATCGCTATACAACAAAGGTCAGCACGGCTGACGGCGTTGCTGTCTGCCCCAACTGCGGCAAACCGACGCTATTGGTGACGTGCGGCGTATGCGAAAATCATTGCGAGTTGTCGCACATCAATTTTGAGAAGGGGAACTGGATTTGTCCGCAGTGCAAAGAGTATCGGGAATTTTCGGCCGAAACCCTCACCGACTACCTCGCCGCCCAAATCGCTATTGACCCAACTGAAAAAGTGCGCCGCCGTTGGCGTCCTTCCTTTAAGGTTGGTTGTATCGCATTAATCTTCTTGTATCTTTTTTCGGCCTTCTTGCTCATCTCATGCAACCAACTGTTCTCTAGGACACCTTCAGAGCTCCTTACGTTACCAAATGTTCCCACGTCAACGAGCGTTGTGATGCAAACACCAATTGCACCAAGTTATTCTGAGCTTAGCCAACAAGTTGACATCGACTTAAGCCCTTACCTCCGCTTGGCCTATCTCACCAATGGCGATGCGATTAATCTGTTTGATACCGTCGCTCAGACGCACCGTGCGCTAGAGCGACCAGCGGCTTGTCGCGGCGAGATCAAGGCAGTCGCATGGCCGTCAGACCCCGACGCACCATTTATGGCGTGTTCAGAGGCGAATATCACGCTGTTTTTCTCGCTCGAACTTGATGGTTCAGTCGCGTCAACTCAGTTAACCAACAAACCTTATCAGTCGCTGGCACTTTCACCAACGCAACGACAGGTCGCCTACACGCTCGAAAGTGAGCGCGGCCTGATGCTGCATGATTTGGCCGATGGGACAGACGAACAACTCAATAAAATGGTCAGCACCTCTCCAACGTGGTCGCCAGATGGCACGCGCATCGCATTTGTCGGCGGCTATTCGCAGTTGGACAACATCTATCTCTTTACGCCTGAAACGGTGGATTTACAAAGCATCACAACCAACAGCGCACGTGTAGAACGCCAGCCCGCTTGGTCACCGACGCGGGATGCGATTGTATTTATCGCCAACTACTCAAGTTTCTGGAATCTCTATCGCTATGATTTTGCAACTGCCACGGTGACACGTCTAACCGATTTGAGTCTTGGTGAGCTACGCAATCCGACATGGACACCTGATGGGAAATATGTGCTGTTTTCGGCCGATTTTGACGGCGATTTCGATCTCTACGTCATCGATCCCGCCACAACTGACAACGTGCCGCTGCGCCTGTTCAACACATCGACCGATGAGACACACGCCGTATTTGCACCATAGAAACGCACCAATCAAACGCGAAATTTGGTCTGATCACTCCGCGTACAATGCCAACCCCGCCGTCACGCTCCCAAAGGTATCTGAATGCACCTGCTCCGCATTGGGGAAGCGCGTCTTGAGGATGTTCTTGAAAATCGGAATTAGCGACGAGCCACCCGTTGACACGACTGCATCGACCTGATCGGCCGAAATCCCCGCTCGCTTCAACACTTCCACCAAGCCCTGCTGCACCTCGACGATATAGCCCGAAATCAGCACCTGAAACTCGTGCCGCGTAATGTCGCTATGCAATCCAAATTGCGCGATTTCGAGCGCAATCGTCGTCATTTCCTCTTCTGACAAGCGTCGTTTGGCCGCCTCGACCTCTTGAAACAGCGCAAAGCCGTAGTTGTTCAAGACAATCTCGCGCAGCTTGGCGAACGCCTCTGGCTGACTGCTTTTCGTCTCAGCGTTGCGGATAATCGACATATTTTCGGCGCGGGAGAGCAGGGGGATCGTCTCGAAGCGTTCAAGCAGCTCGTAGGGATGGGAGGGTATCGGCCGATCTTCTGGCAACAGGCGTGCATCGCGCCCCAACAGCTTCGCCACATTACCCGTCATGATCGCGCTGTCAAATTTATCGCCCCCAACGACAACGCCATACGTCCCCAATACTTCATGACGATTGGGTGGTGTGACATGAATCACCGAGAGATCGAGCGTCCCGCCCCCAAAATCGAAAATTAAGGCAACTTTTTCGCTTGTCTGTTCGCTTGTGTAAAAAGTGGCGGCGGCAATCGGTTCTGGCACAAACGTGACATCTTTTAACCCAGCCAGTTCACACGCTTCGCGCATCTTTTGAATGGCGGCAGCATCGACGGCGGGATCGGCCGAATAGCGTACCGGTCGGCCGACATGCACATTCTGCAAATCCATCCCCATCTGCATCTCGATCTTCTCGCGCACGTTTGTCAACAGCAGTGCGATCAATTCCTGCACAGTGTAGAATCGGTCAAAGACACGTGTGCCATCGTAATCCTCTTGTCCCAACCCCATTTTGATCGTCTGAATCAAGCGACCCGGCGAGGAAATATCTTCGTCAATCGTGACATCGTAAATCGAGTGAATTGGCCCATCTGGGTCGAGCGGTCCGCGAGACATCTGTGCCGTCCACGTATCAATCGTGCCAACCACCTTTTCACGAGTGATGACGAGCCGCCCCGTGTTCTCTTCGAGATAGCGACGGATCGCCTTTTGCCCGACCTCAACGTCATGTTCGCGGGTGATATACAGCATCGACCGCAACAACCTGCTAGGGCGGTCAAGCATGAAAAAGTGCAGTTGACCGTCCTGTTGAACGGCTGCTGAAGTGTGAGTCGTGCCAAAGTCAATGCCAATTTGCATGTTTGCTCCAAATTACAAATAGAGCAAAATTTAGCATTTTTTGGCAGGAATGTCACCTGTTACGCCAACGATATTTAGGAAACGCCCCGAACCGTAACGCCAAATCACCGGGTGGGTTTTAATAAATAGACCATCACCCCGTAAGTTCTTCAACTAATTCGACTAGCTCTTCGGCCGATAATTCCCCCCCACGCTCAACCAGATCTTCAAATTCAATGCCCGGTAGCGGCCATGTCGCAAAGATGCGATCGATGCGCGTCAATGCAATCGCTTCCGTATAACCTTTGTGCAGGGAAAAACCACACAGCAACATCGCCGTTTTGACATGACCGAGATGGGCTAACCCCGCTGCAACGGGGGTGAGTTGTGATGAAAAGAGTTGCACTGAGTCTGTCTCATGAAGCTGTCTGAGCGCACGCTGCAACTGCTGCAATGCGTCATCACGCCCTAACCGTGCCGCAGCCCCCGCCATAAAACCACTCGCCAACCCGACGCCGTAGCCACTTTGCATCGCCTCAAAGACGCGCACCGAGTCGAGATAGTGTTGATAGGCGGCTGGGAAGTTGGCATACGCCTCCTCTTGCACCATTCCTTGATGCAAATAGATGAGACCCGTACCAAACTTTTCATCATTTTCCTCAAACAGGACAAGCGCATCGTTCAATTGCGCCTCTGCAATTTGCCACTGTTTTGAATAGGTTGCGGCGATGGCGGCATTGAGCGTCGCAGATGCCACACCGGGCGGGTAGTTCAATTGCCGATGGAGCCGTTCACACTCGGTAAACGTGACAACCGCCTCCGCATACTTCCCCGCGGCAATTTGCGTTCGACCGGCTTGCGCCAACAGATTAACGCGCGTCAGGGGATAGGTTGGCAACGACATCGCCTCATCAAAAAGCGCATCATCTGGCTGTCCGCTATAGCTCAATGTTTGCACCATGATGCCGAGCGCACCTGCCAAGCGTGCATCGTCGCCCAATTCACGGCGGATTGCCACTGCTTCCGTAATGTAATCGACTGCCGCCTCCATCGACTTTTGGCGCATGGCAACCTGATTGCTCCATTCGAGTGCCTTAGCGCGTTCGGCCGATCTTTCCCCCGCCGTCATCGCCCGCACCTGCTCATAACAAGCTGCGCTTTTGTCATATTCGCCGAGCCGATGATAAAGTGTTCCGACTTCATTGAGGGCGCGAATCTTCAACAGTCGGTGATCGGCCGATGTCAACGGCTGCAATAGCGCAACCCCGTCCGCATACCAGCCACGCATCCGCCAATAGTAGCCAGTTGGACCGATCGCCGCGACCTGCGCGGCAACCGCAGCCCCAGCTGACCATGCCAAGCGCACGTTTGGCACATCCGTATGAATCTCATCTTGCCCCGTCTCCAACAGCTTCGGATATTCGGCAGCTAGCCAGTATAAGTAGTAGTCGGCATGTTTTTCTGCCAGCGTTGCGCGCTCTGCAAGCTTTTCCAAGCCGTATTCGCGCAGCAGCGGATGGATGTTAAATCGCTGGCCGTCCACGAGTTGCAGCAGTGACTTGCCGACTAGCTCGCGCAGGTCTGTCAGCGTCGCGGCGACAATGGCCGCCGCCGCCGTCGCGTCAAACGAATTGGGAAAGTAGGCGAGCATCGCAAAACAGGTTTGCTGTTCGGCCGAAAGTAGCTCCCATGAATGCTCAAAGACAGCCCGCAAACTGCGCTGACGGGCTGGCACATTGCGATAGCGCGTTTGCAGAAAATCGTGGTCTTTGACAATCGTGGCGCGGATTTCAGCGGGCGAAAATTGATTGACCCAACTGGCCGCCAGCTCAATCCCCAGCGGCACGCCCTCCAGCCAGCGACAAATTTCAAGAATCGGCCGATATTCTCCCTCCGCCAATTGCACAGCCTGCCGCGCTGCATGTTGCAAGAATAGGGCGACCGCTGGGGTGTCGGCCGCATCGTCTGTGGGCAGACCTTGCAGATAGAAAAGCTGCTCTTCGTAGAGATTTAGCTGTGCGCGTGACGTTATTAGCAGCTTGAGGTTGGGGGTATCGCGCAATAGTTGGGAGATCCACTGCACGGCGGGATCATCGTTGACGAGTTGTTCAAAATTGTCGAGAATCAACAACAGTTCGCGTGGTTTGAAATAGGCCTCAAGCTGCTCACGGACGCTGCGATTGTTGCGCACGTTGATGTTCAAGCTGCTGACAATCGCTTGAATCAGCTCGGCCAAATTTTCCACTGCCACCAAGCTGACAAACCAGATCCCATCGAGAAACATCCCCGTCTTCTCAGCGATAATTTTTCGGCCGATTGCCTGCGCCAGTCGCGTCTTGCCAATGCCGCCCATCCCCAACATCGTCACAAGCCGCGTATTGGGGTCGCCCAGTTGTTGGGTCAGGCTGGTGAGTTCACTAGATCGGCCGATTAACGGCGACGGCTCAACGGGTAGATTATTTCGGCCGATTTGCCGCGCCCGTTTTGCGCGCGTCCAGACCGCTTGTGTCGTTGCCAATGGTTCAACCGCTAGCTCTGCTTGCAGCACTGTTGCCAAGCGTGAATAGCTTTGCAACGCAGCGGTTCGCCGCCCTTGCCGCAGTTGCAACAACATCAACTGTTGCGTCGCCTGTTCATGCAGCGGTTCAAGCGCAACCCACTCTTGCGCAAAACGCTCCCCCTCACGATATGCGCCAATCGCCAAATGATGGCTGACAAGCCGCTCCAGCACCAGCTCATAGCGTCGCGCCCAACGCTCCCGCTCCAAAATCATCCACTCTTCAAATGGGTAGCCACTGCGGAGTTGAAAACCGTCTAAAAATGCCCCCGTGTAGAGGTCGGCCGCACGGATTAGCTGTGCAATCGGCGCGTTGAGATCGGCCAGTTTGGCGAATTGCAGCACGTCCACCGTTGCCGCGTTGAGCGTGACCGTCTTGCGATCCACCGCAATCGCGTCGCCGACTTCGCGTCGAATCCGCGTCAAAATGGTGCGCAAGTTGGCAGCGGCCTGCTTTGGTTCGCTTTCAGGCCAAAGTAGATCGATCAAAATCGTGCGCGGCACAGGTTGACCGGCCAGCGCAACATAGGCGATGACCGCTTCCGCTGCCCGTGACGGCCAGTTGGATATGGCAACATCATTGACACGAATGACAGGTGTACCAAAAAGAGAAATCGTTAATTGTTGATCCATAATGGCTAATAAATATCCCCATCTCGATGCATTCCCGACGACGTGGCGTCGATCCGCATGGTCGTCCGCATGGGTAACATTGTAACGAAAAATCGGCCGAATCGGTCAAATAAGCGTTTTCGGAGCGTTTTTTTCTTACACTGATAGTGGGATTGACGATTCAGAAAAATTGGAGACAAGATGGCCGACTATACTGCTTATCTTGTGCGAATTTGGTATCAGACCGACTTGCAGCGGTTGCGTATCATTGTACAGGACGCCTACTCTGGAAAACGGTACACCTTTACCGACTTCGCACGACTAAACGACTTTCTTAACCGTAATAGTGCGGAACTGCCCGACCAAATCGTGCAATCCCGTCCCAGCAATTCAGGAGAACACTATGAAACACCATTCGATTAAACGATTTATCATTCTCATCTTTGTCACCGTGTTGGCAGTGGCGGCGACGTGGGGAACATTTGCCGCGTCCGACCCAACTGCGATCAACGTGACCAAAACGATTGTTGGTAACGTCACAACGGCTCAACCCGGCGACGTCATCACCTATCGCATCGGCATTGTCAATAACAACGCCGCGCCAGTCAGCTTAATCATGACCGATACATTGCCAACAGGCGTGCGCCTGATTCGCAAACCGACCCGCAACGTGTTGCAAGGCAGCGACCCAACCAACGTGATGCGCGATATTCGCAATCGCACGGTTGGCTACAAAGCTGATTTTGGCGCGGGAACTGGCATTGAAATTTTGCTCCCCGTGCGCGTCGGTCGCTGTTATTCGACCAGTAACAAAACGATCACCAACAATGTCTTGGTTTCCAATGTCAACGGTTCTGGCAGTATGGGAGATAGTGCCAGCTTCACCGTCGATTGCAGCGGCTCAACGTCGCTCAACGATCTCGACTGGTCGGCCGAATTTGCCGATCAACCCTATGATGCCACAGCAACACGCGGCTGGGATGAGGGGGTCGCGGCGGTTATCGGCCGATTTATGCGCCTACAATTCAAGAATAACGGAAGCGAACGGCTCGATTTCCGCTTAGTGATGCCGACCACCGATTTCCGTACCACACTAGGTTGGACGGGTTGCCTCACCTGTACCCGCGCCGCTGACACGGATCATGTCGCAACAGTTGCAAACGCACGCTATGAAATCCGCGTCAATCCCGGCGACACCTACTTCATGGATTTCTATGTCGAGCCAACCAACCAAATCATGTTTGAAACGAGCTTGCCGCTCGATATCGACATCTGCCTTCCCGATTTTGACGATGCCGATTGTGACGGCGGCGGCAATGGCAAAGCGCAAAATCAACAGCTGCAATACTTCCTAACCCATCGTGATTTAGGCGACGCGCCAGACAGCACAAACCATGCTGGGGCTGCTATGCTGGCTTATGCGGGAATCCCCGCCAATTTCCCGACTGTGCATGATCCCGCATTGGGTATGCCGCAAGGCCCAGCGCATCTCAATTCAGCCCGTTTCCATTTAGGCAACGGCGTTTCATCGGAAATTGAAGCCGATATTGGTCCCGACCAAGATCCCGCCAACAATATCGAAGCCCCCGCGAATGTCGCAGACCTCGATGCGGCCGACGATGGCGTTCTGCCGAATGCATGGGCGCTAAATCATTGCCAAACGACCACCATCCCCGTGCGTGTCTTTATCCATCCTGCTGCCGTTGCCGCCTTTGGCGCAAATCCCGGCTACATCAACATTTGGACAGATGGCAACCGTGATGGTGATTGGGCAGACGTGGTTGACTGCAACGGCAACGCGGCCCCTGAACATATCGTCATTGATGCGCCCGTCGATGTTGCCGCGCTCGGTGCAGGCATTCACACAGTCAACGTTCCAACGGGGCGTGTCCCATGGCCGGCCGCGCAGGCGAACAATCCAGCATGGGCGCGTGTCATGTTGACTGGTACGCCCGCAGTAAAACTGGCCGGACAATCGTATGGCGACGGACGTGGACGTGCGCTGCCCTATGCCAGTGGTGAAACGGAAGATTATCTGCTGAATGCCGCCCAGCAGTTTGGACTCGACATAGAAGGCAATTTTGCCGACGGCGACGGCGATAAATTCAACTGGCGCGTGCGGTTTGCCAATAAATCCGAGCAAACGATCAACGACTTTACGCTGGACATCAATTTGCCCGATCAGGTTGTGCTGAATGCCCTGTGCAACAACGAAAATCTCACGTGTACATCTGACGCAACGGGGCTGATGGTCTCTGCGCCAAGCTTGCCAGCAGGCGCAAGTGGCACGGTCTTGATTCGCACTGATGTCCTTGTGGGGCAGAACGTTGAGGCTGAGGCGTTCATAGATGGAAGCAATGCGACCGTCTTATCGGCGAAGCGGATCTATGTGGGCAACTTGCCAGTCATTGCAATTGAATCGCCCGTTGATGGAACCATTTCAGATGCGACGGAGATTGAGGTTATCGGCCGAATTCACAACAACACCGCCAGTCGCGCGCCACTGCAACTATTTTGGGACGACACCTTCCTGCAAACCATCACGCCAAATCCAGATGGCACATTCGTCTACACAACCCCGCTCACCGCAACGCTAAAAGGTGTGGGACAGCACATGTTGCGCATTGTTAGCGGAGATGCCGAGGCGACCAGTTCGCTCATTGTCGATGGGACGGTCGGTTTTGATGTGGCGACGATGCACGTCACCGACGCATCAACTGGCAATCGTTACAGTCCCTTTGGCGCAGACGGCCGCCTCGACACAAACGGTTGGCGCATCATCACACAAGGCAACTCACCCTATACGCTAACCATGCGTTCCGATGCAGCGGCCATGCGCATCCGTTATGAAGATGGCACGGTCGTCCCGATGGTCGTCCCAGAGGGTGAACCATGCGTCTTCACCGTGCAGTTGCAGCCACAGAGCCGCGCAACAACGGCGCAACGCTTCTTTATTGAGGCAATTTCGGCCGATGGCACCGTTTCCATCGCAGAGGGTACGCTCGTCCAAGCGGATGCCGCGCTCAACGTTGTCGATGCAACCACAGGCGCGCCCATAGCTGGCGCAACCGTCAACGACTATTTTGATCGGTCGGACTTGCCATGGACGGCGGCCGATTGGGCAAGTATCGGCCCCGCGCGTCTCAAGACAATCAGCAACTGGCTAAATCTGCCCGATCACACGCGCACAACAGACAATAGCGGCGATACGATGCTCTTCCCATCGCGTGATCCGCTCTCAATCTTGGTCAATGCCGCGGCGTTCCAAGCATTTCGTGGCTTAGAAATTCCGGGAACGGCCTGGACGGGTTGTCTCACCTGCACCCGCACGATAACCGCCTTGCCAAGCAGAACGGTGGCACTTGCGCCCGTTCCGTCTGCGCGTGCTGCCTCTGTAGAGATTACAATCGACAGCACAGGTTTTAACCCTGCCTATGTCGAAGTGCTACCCGGCACCGTAATCAACTTCACCAACATTGATGCAGACGATCATGGCTCGATGAGCGACAAGACGTTTGCGGTCGATGGCTATGGTAGCGGCGCGTGGGAAAGTGGCATCATCCCTTCTGGTGCAACGTTCTCATGGGAGATGACGACCAACGGTGAATTCACCTACGTCGATCCGACCAATCCGTTTAATGCCGGCACCATCGTTGTGACGAACACACCGACAGCGGTGCAGGTCAGTCAGCAGGCAACCGTGAATGGTGGGCAGTGGGCAATCCTATTGCTGATTGGGTTGATGGGGTTGACAATCGCAATCATAAAACGCTCGGCAAAACGCCTCTAAAAACAAACTTAGCGGCTAGGCAAACGGCTTAATATTTACAGTTGACGCGCTGTCAATATCGTTTGTCTCGCCCCTTTCCGAGTATCTTAGGCGAGATAAACGAATGAATTAGCGATTCCATTTTTTGAAAGTGGAATCGCTTTTTTACAATTCCCAAACTGACTGATAGGCTCCTATGGCCTCGCAATAGGCCACAAACCGTGCAAAAAACGGATCGGCCGTCACTGTTGCACTATCCCCCACCACTATCAGCTTACGCCGCGCCCGTGTAAATGCCACATTCATACGGCGTACCTCGCTCAAAAATCCGATCTCACCTTCATAATTCGATCGCACCAGTGAAATAACCACCGCTTCCTGTTCACGCCCCTGCATGCCATCGACTGAGCCGACCTCTACTTCTAATTGGTCATTCTCACGCAGGCGGGCGTCCGTGCTTCCGTTTTCCCCACCAGCCAATCGTTCACGCAATAGATCAACTTGCGCCGAATAGGGAGTGATAAGCGCGATCTGGCTTGCCAAAACGCCCGCCTCCAAAAGCTGGGAAACCTGTTGCAAGACGAGTTCTGCCTCTTGCGGATTGCGGCGACTAAAGGATTCAGTCTGCTCTTCATCATAGCTGGCCCCAGCCGTGTCGATGAAGGTGAGGGGGGATGTGGTGAGCGGCGTGGGTTGAACATTGGGGAGGTCGGCTAGGAGATGGGACTTGACGGAATCGGCCGATTCCAGCGTCCCACTGTAAAACTCCCCTGAACTAAACGCCATAATTTCGTCATGCATTCGATACTGCACGATCAACTGTCGTGCAATCCTCTCCCCATCCCGATCCATCAACTGCTCTAGCAAGCTGCGTCCAAACCCTTCGTCCCGCGCCTGTTGTGAGAGGATGGTTGGCGGCAACTGCTGATGATCCCCCGCTAAAACGACTTTCTTTGACCGCACAATCGGAATCCAAGTCGCCGCCTCCGTGCTTTGCCCCGCCTCATCGATCACGCACAAATCATATTGTCGCTGCCCAAACGTCGTGCTGTCGATCCCCGTCAAGGTCGCCAGCGTCACCTGTGCCGCATTCAGCACACGCTCGACCGCACTCTGCTCCAACTCGCGCGCCTCCGCAAACATATCGCCAGCCTCCGCCCGTTTCGCTGCCTTTTCGCCCTTGGCGGGTCGCGCCCGCTTCCAGCGATCCGCATCGCGCTGCAATGCCTGTGCCTCGCGGCGCAACTTTTTTGCCACCCGATAGTCAGCGTGTTGTTCGACGAGCGCATCGAGCGTGCGATCTTGCACCGCGGGCAAAACGCGAATCGGGTCGCCCACGCGCACGATGTTGAGCGTCGTGGCAGCCAACCGCTCGACAAGGTTATCGACCGCTAAATTGCTCGGCGCACAGGCCAGCACGCGCTCGCCCCGCGCAACGGCGGCGATGATTAGTTCGACGAGCGTCGATGTCTTTCCCGTTCCCGGCGGGCCGTGGATGAGGGCGACGTCATCGGCCGAAAGTGCCAACGCCACAGCCTCCTGCTGGACCCGATTCAACGAACTAATGCCCTTGATTGCAGAATGCGCGCCATCGCGGGTAAATTGTGGTGACTCCAGCCCCAAGAGAATATCCCGCAACTGCGCTAGCCGATTGCCTTTTGCCGCTGCGACCCGCCCAATTGCCTGTGCCATGCGCCGCCGTGAAATTTCATCCTGCGCCAAGTCGAGCCGCACCGTGCCATCGACCTCTGGTGACTGTGAGAATGCGACATCGATCGCCAAGCTGCTACGCCGTGCCACAACGCCACGCCATGCGCCATTTTCACCTGTCATGATGACGGGTGACCCGACGTTTAGCCGCGTCCATGGCAGTCGCGCCTGCTCGTTGCGCAGTCCCAAGCGCAACACGATGCGCCCTCCTAAACCAATCGATTCCTCACGGATGACGAGACTGCTCAAATTGTGCGCGTCTTCGATGCGGTTTTGGAGCTGTTCCTTTTCCGCGTCCGCCTCTAGATCGAGCCAGCGTAGTAGGTTGTCGAAATGGGGCTGTTCGCCGCGTTTTGCTTGTCGCCAGACGTGAATGCGGCGCGATTCGATGGTGAGGCCATCTAATCTGCGGACGAGTGTGGAGAGATCGTCTTGATCGATTTCAACGGTTGCGGTCGCGTGGTTGATGCGAATTCGGCCGATTTCCTCCTTACGCAATCGACCTTCGTCCAATAACCAACCATACACCGCACCTTTTCCGATCCGAAAGGGCAAATTTTCGATAAATAACAGTTCCATAGGGAGAGGATACCCGCTTGTGGATCAAAAAACCGCGTTTCCGTAAGAAGCGCGGTTATTATTCGTGTGACAAAGTGCGTGTCACTTAAAAACGAAAGATACGCCCAGTATTTAATGCAAGTTACAGTCAGCTTCCTGTTTAATGATACTCAGGTAGCCACTCCCCATGCGCCTCGATCAGATCATCGACGAGAGACCAAATTTGGTCGAGGTTGAGTTCGGCCGATGTGTGTGGGTCCAACATCGCGGCATGATAAATATGCTCGCGCTTGCCGGTTAATGCCGCTTCAACCGTCAATGCCTGCACGTTGATATTTGTCTGCATCATCGCCGCCAACTGGGGTGGAATCACGCCAATTTTTACGGGTTGCACGCCATTCTTGTCCACCAGACACGGCACCTCGACCGGAACGCCAGCGGGCAAGTTGTCAATGATGCCATTGTTTGGCACATTGCCATAGACACGGCGCGGCTGTCCTGTCTCAATGGCATGGATGATATCGGCGCCAAATTCGACGCTTGGCTCAACCGTAATAGGTTTGCCCTCATCCTCCAACTCACGGCGCAAGTATTCCCACTGCATGATTTGCGCTTCACAACGCAGAATGTATTCATCCAGCGGAATATCGAACTGCTCTAACAATTGAGGCTGATCGTGCTTGATAAACCATGGTGAATATTCGCTAAAGTGCTCACTCGATTCAGTCACAAAATAGCCGAGACGCTTAAACATTTCATAGCGCACGTGGTCGGTCATGCGACCGCGCTTTGGCCAAACACCGCTTTTTTCAAACGCCGCCATCGTCTCACGCAACTTTGGATACATGTTTTTCCCCTCATGTTCCAACTTGAGGAAAAATGCGACATGATTGATCCCTGCAACGAGATAGTTAAGTTCATCGCGCGGAATCCCCATATCGTCTGCGAGATCGTGCGCCGTGTGTGGGACGCTGTGGCAGAGCCCGACCGTTTTGATGCTGGTCGCCCGATCAATTGC
>JAUIAP010000045.1 GCA_030425205.1 Anaerolineae bacterium | reverse complement strand
GAGATAGTGGGTGGCGACACGCCTTTTTCGGGTTGGTTTCAACTGTTCTGAAACGGTGTTTGTAACCAGATTATGTTACGCACCACGCGCTATATTGTGTCATTCCCCAAGACCCAGAATCACGCGACGAGACTCTCCAGCGGTAACCCATACACCGTTCGTCCAAGCTGCCCCGTCATCGTCTCCGCCGCGCACAGTGCATTTAGAATCGCCTCCTCGACCCCTTCAGCCACAGCATCAAACAGTGGATCAAGCGTCGCATGGGCCAACATGCTCACAGCATGGTGTGAGCGTCCATCCCGAAGCAGCTCGTTACCCGTCGCAAACGCCAGAAAGATGTCGCCACTGCCGTTGTGACCCGTCCCCCCGACCCGCGCCAGCCCTATCGTCGCTCGCTGCGCCAACCGCGTGCACTGACCCGCGCTCAGCGGGGCGTCGGTTGCGACAATCACGATGATTGAATTACCTGTTGGTCGCTTATGTTCTGGAATGGGCACGCGGTCGTGATCGAGCGTGCGCCCAATCGGCCGACCGTCAACGCGCAGCAGATGACGCATCCCGTAATTAGCCTGCACCAAGATACCGATCGTGTACGTCTCAGCTGCCGTCTGGACCAGCCGAGAGGCGGTGCCAATCCCACCCTTAAAGGCGTGACAGATCATGCCCGTGCCACCGCCGACATTGCCTTCGGCAACGGGTCCATCCGTGGCCGCCGCTAGAGCCGTGTAGATATGCTGCTCCTGAACGTGGAATGCCTCAATGTCGTTTAGCCAGCCATCGTATGTCTCTGCAACCACCGGCAGATGAAAGCTGTCAGAAAACCCCTGCTCTACAGCATATTTGACCAGCGTATCGCGTACCAACCCAACCTGATGGGTGTTTGTCAGCCCAATTGGTGACCCAAGCTGTCCCGACTCAGCTAGCCACAACAAACCGGTCATTTCACCATTGCCATTGAAGGAATAATGACCCGCCATGCAGGGATTGAGCCAAACGTCGTTGCGCGGCACGACCATCGTGACACCGGTACGAGCAACACGCGGGGTATCTGAAATCAACGTACAGTGTCCGACACGCACGCCGGGTACGTCGGTGATCGCATTGTGGGGGCCAGTTGGGAATTGGCCGATGATGATGCCAAGTTCGCGTAATCGTTTTCGCATAATTGCCTACTTCTAGGGATCGCCGACCCCGAGCTTGTTGCATAAGTCGTTCTTGCCTGACAAGAAAACGCATTGGATGCTCAATGATTGTAGCGGTTCGTAGAGGGGATAAAAAGTACCCGCATCTCAATCAAGCGCCAGATGCACAGCGTAGGTAGATGCCAAAGGAGATTGCCCCCATCAAAAATTGCACCCTGAGTTGATAAAGACGCACTTTGGCAAGACGGTCGGCACTGGCGACTGAATGGCTGGAACGTGGGCTAGCTGTTGCTGACAAAATCGAATCAGCCAGAATTGGGATTCAGCACAGCTTGATTGGCATTCGGCAAGGTGATCTTGAGTGCGCGCAAGCGCTTGGCAACGCGATTTTGCTGACGGATGAATATGAATTGATCACCTTTGTGCCAACGGCGACCAACGGACTGTCTGAAAGCGTGACGATGGGCGAGAGTGGGATGGCTTCGGCCGAAATCTTCTACGCCGACTTCAACCTCGAAATTCCCTTCTCCCAATCGGTCGATGCAGTCGAAGATGCGGTGATCTTAGAGCTTGCGTTTGTCTCATCGGCGAATGAATAGCGTGGAGAAATACTCTTGCTCCGACCAATATTGAAGGTTTTTGACAGCTCTGCGTACTATGAGCAACTTACAAACCTTTACGGAGCAAATATGTTGAATTTTTGGAAGATAAACGTATGCCTGATGTTATTGTTGATGATAGGGTGCAGTGCGCCAGAAGCGGCGCCAGATGCGGCGCCAGAGAGCGAGGTGGCTGTGCAGATTGTCCAAACTGACGTGCCGGCAACCGCAACCACTGAACCTGAGCCAACGGCTGAACCAACGGCGACAATGATGCCGAGCATTGCCGACGGCATGACACAGGAAGAGATAGATCGGGCGATGGTGCGGGCGGCGCAGAGCAATAAGCTAGAGGATGTTGCCGCATTTCTTGAAGCAGGGGCTGACCCCAATGCCATCAATCTCTCATCGGGCATGGCGGCGGTACATTTTGCGACCGTGCGCAATAACTTGGAGATGTTCATGCTGCTGCACGAGGCTGGGGCTGACATCAACGCTGTGAACTATGCAGGTGAAACCCTCATGCACGTTGCCGCAACGCACAATGGGTTTGAGGTTGCACAACAGGCAATGACGTTGGCCGATTACGATTTGGAAAGCCGACGTACGGAGTTCGGGTTCACACCGCTGTTGGCGGCGGCCTTTCTTGGAAATGTCGAGATGGTTGAGCTACTGATTGACAGCGGTGCTAACATTGAAGCCGCAGACGATTGGGGTGATACGGCTGTCAACGTTGCCGCCTATAGTGGTCATCTAACCACGATTGAAACATTGATCGATTTGGGTGCGCTGCCAGCGGTAGAGAATTCGAGCGGAGGCACCGCCGTGACCCATGCACAAAGCAACAACTATCCAGATGTTGTCGCATATTTAGAGAGTTTGATAGAGCAATAATGTGCTGACAGTTATACTGCTTGCTGAATGAATCGGCCGAAATCGACACCCACACCTGACCAGCGGACTGAGCAATTGGTGCGACTGTATTACCCTTACATTGTGCGGCTTGTGCAGTCGATTGTGCATGATGCGGGTGAGGCTGAAGATATAGCCCAAGAGACATTTATCGCCGCCCTGCTGACAATTGATAACGCAACCGAAAACGTCAATTACAAGTCGTGGCTGTCGAAAATTGCGGTCAACAAGGCGCGTGACTTGTTGCGACGGCGCAAGGTGCGGGCGCGTTGGCAGCAGCTATGGGGCGGTCATACGGATGGCAGGATGCCGGAGGATATTGCGGCAAGGAATGAAACGGTACAACAACTGTGGCGGGCGGTTGAGTCGTTAAACGAGAAGCACCGTCTGCCGATTGTGCTGCGCTTTGGACATAACTTGCCGATTCGCCAAATTGCAGAACTACTGGAGATTAAAGAAGGCACGGTGAACTCACGTCTGCATAATGCACAAAAACAACTGGCACGCTTGCTTGACTTAGATGTAGAAAGCGTGCTGCTTTTGTACGGAGGGCAGCTATGAGCGCGTTTTCAAGCGAACAACTCGCTGCGTTGCTGCATGCGGCTGAGAGTCGCCCATTGACGGAGGCGGAGCAAGCGATGCTACAGAAGTTATTGGCAACAGACGATGGAAAACTCGTTGCATCGATGCATCAACATTTGCAGGAACATTATGTTGCGAGTGGGCAAGATGCACGATGGTCGGCCGAGGCGTTGCGGGCGATTTCGGCCGAAATCAACACCGCTCTCCCGCGTCAAAAACGCCGTAACCGCATCACCAACATCGCCCAACAGTTTGGCTATGCGGCAATCGCCATTGCAGCCGTTGTTGGCTTTATCTTTAGCTGGCCTTTGATTGACCAGAACGGGGTCGAACCTGTGGCACAACCGACAGTTGTGTCAACGCCGACCCTATCCCCAACGCCAACACCACAACCCACGGCAACGCTGAATCGCAACTATGTTTACGTGAGCCTGCTAGACGTGGCGGTTACGACAACAAACTTCTTGGAGGATGCGGAATATACTCAGCCGCTTGATACCGTGTTGGAGCGATGGGATGGTGAGTTGTACTTGCCGCAACAGATGCAGGCGACGATGTCCTTTAGCGGTGCGCGTTTGAATGAAAGTGCGGGCGTATTAGAGCTAGCTTTTGTCTTGGCGGGCCCATCGGGCGATATGTCGTTTATTCTGGCACAACGTTCGGCCGAAAATCACGACCTAACACCCCCGTTACCCGTCATTTATCAACCGCTGGCGCGTGTCGATGTCACCAATATTTACGATGATGAAGCGATAACGGTTGGAGAGTTCCCCGCCTATGCCTATCAATATGAAAATGTTCTGCGTGATGAGGCCAGTATGACCAATAAGAATGCGGCGTGGGTTGTTTACAATACCATCACCTGGCAGCAGGAGGGTCAACTGTTTACGTTAAATTGGATACATGACAGCCTTGTGCCAAGCAGCACGCTTGCGACAATGGCCAACAATTTTCAATTAGCGCGTGAAAGTGACCGCTAGGGTTAAATTCAGTTGTTTCAGCACGACTGATAATCTGTTGATTAGGAGAGGAGAACAAAACGGGGGCAAGCTATTGAGTGTCATTTTTGTTCAGTGCCGATAGCTCGGTTTGTTGACCTTTGCCTCCGTTTTATGGTGGTCTCACTTTCTACTGCTTGACAACTTGTTTTATTGTTTGTCAAGCACCAATTTCACAACACTGGAGTACATCTAGTGAAATTCACTCCTGCGCCAAATAGTAAAGATGTTTTTGACCACCAAGAAAGAGGGCATTTTCGGTTGCCTTGAGCGTGATGCGCTGGGTATGTCCGTTTGTTCCCCAGAAGGCGCGTTCGGCCGATATGTCAAGCTCAGTCAATTCTACCCCATCAAAAAAGTAGAGGCAGAGCGGACACGTTTTCGTGCGATGGAAAAAGAGCAGTTGGTCATTAAAGGCGACAAGCGGCCGAAACGCATATCCCGTCAATGGAGAACGTGAAACTGTCGGCGCGTCGATGTTGGTCACCGCTATCTCGTGTAGCCAACCGATTTCGTTGGCATATTCATTGACGTATAGCCGCTCCCCCACCGCCGCAACCTGCGAGACATACTCTAACAGCGTTGATGGCAGCGCGACCCTTTCTGATAGATTGGTAGGATCATTGAAATCGACAATCACCAAGCCGCTACGACCATCCGCGACCAGTGAGCGCGACCCGACTGCAATGAGCAGGAAGTCACCTTGCGGATGTTGGATCAGTTCAATCGCATAGATACCGCTGCTGAAATCGGGATCGACAATGTGCAGTGAATCGGTTAACTGCGGCGCGGTCGGCGTGCTGATGTCATAGACAAACAGCGTGCTGGAATCGTCAATCAGCAGCCAGCCGTCCACGATCTTGGCATGCGTATTGCCATATCCCGAACGGGGCAGCGTTGTTTGCAGTTGGGGCGCGGTGGGGTCAGCGATGTCGATCACGTAGATGTTTTCATCGACTGCATAGAGCGTTTCGCCAGCCAGTGCGAGTGACGTAAATTGAAAATAGTAATGTTCAGCGATGTTGTCCGCACTGGTTGAAGCAGGTAGTTCAAGCGAGCCGAGAATGGTGTCGGTCTGATAGTCCAGTACATAGACGACATTGCGGAGGTAAACAAAAATGACGCGCTCGCCAACGGCAATATCGCTGACGACGGGTTCTCCCACCAAGCTATCGGCGATGGTGTCAAAAATCGCCGTGAGGGGATAGATTTGCCAATTTTCGGCCGATTTCACCGCCGTCGGACTGGGCGTTGGTGTCTCACTGGGTCTTGGCGTTGAGGTTGGGGTAGGCGTGTGAGACGGCGTTGGCGTGTCTGTTGCCGGAACGGGTGATGGGGTTGCCGTGGGGATGGCAGACGCAGTTGCTGTTGGTTGCGTTGTATGGGTGGGCAACACCGTTTGTATCACGATTGTCGCAACTTGCGCCGGCGCACGGCAGCCGATAAGCAATAGCCAGCCACAAAGCAGTCCACAAATCTGTTTGGTTCTCATCTTGACCTCCTGAATAGATGCTCTTCTGGCTTATTCCATATGTTTGATTGCAACTTTATCATTCGTCGTATGATACTGCGCCTAACTTCCAGCCGTCAGAGGTGCGAAGAAACGTCTGTGCTATCTCGTAGCCTCCGTCCTCAAAGCGTACACGCAGACCGATGTCTAGCGCATGTCCAAGCGGCACGTCGTCAAGGTGGTGCGTATCGCTCAAAAGCTCTGCGCCACTGTTACATTGGAGCAAGTCGCTGTCGGAGCTGCTCCCCTTGCGTCCATTTAGGTCGCGAACGAAGAGTTCGACCATCGTAAGATTGGCGACTGGCTCCTGACAAACAGCGGCGATGCGCCAGACGGTTGTACTGCGCTCTTCGGCCGATTCGCAGGACGATGCGCCACACGTAATCTCCAACCGAATCGCCTCGCTATCTGCCAAAGTGAATGGCGGTGCGGTTAAAACGTTGTTAAAAAGGTTTTCTGTGAACGCCCATCCCCTGCGTTGCCGTATCAGTATCTGTCTCACGTCATAGCCACCATTGTCGTAACGCACCTCGAACCCTGCGCGCACCATATCGTTGACCGTAACACCCGTTAGTGTGGGTGTCAGCATGGCAAACGGCTCGTCCGCAGGATCACAGATAAATGGTGCATCAATTGGCAGATTGCTCACCGCAATTGGTTCACCATGCCATGTGAAAGTCGCACCAAACCGTTTTACCATAACCGCCTCCCGACAATACAACGAGAGTTCAAAACCAAGCTGCGTGCGCTCATCGACAGGGTTTAGCACCATTTCAATCGGATAACCGCTGCCGCGCCGCATCGGAAAGTCGATTGGCTCTGGCGGTGGCTGACAGCCAAAGAAGATAAATATGAAAAGGAGGGCAAAAAAGATATTTTTCATCATCTTGTTCAATGTTTCGCCATAGTGTCACAGCCAAAAATGCCACGCTGCTTTATTGACTAACGCGCCCGAGCATGAAAATGTTTCATCCTCGCTGAAAGAAGTCCAATTTTTCTCTGGTGGCAGTGAGCCACCGTCACCGACAACGCGACTCTACCCGCTCGCAACCATTTTCTCCGCCACATCTGCACCTACCCCTGCTATTTGTCAACGATGCCCTCTATTACGTCTCGTATATTGCATATAGTCGATCAATGTCACGGGAACGGTCGTATAGATGTGGAGGCTGACGAGGCTAAATCGGCCGATAAACAACGACCCGTCCATTGTCCAAAGCAGTCCCAACACCATCGTCAAGCATAAAAGTAACAGCAACACAAAAAACGCGATACGTGCTTGCGTCCAACGCTTCTTGCGCTGAAACGCATCCAAGATGATTTGGCTTTTCCAGAGAAACAGGAAGATGAGCGCGTAGGCGGCAATACCGTGTGAAATGAGAATCCAAGCGGAACGTGCATCGCCACGCATCAGGCCAAGAAGACCCGTGCCAGTCAGAACTAACAGGATCCGCAGCAATGCACTATTTGCCCATGGATGTTCATGGGGAGATTATAGCGAACTAGGTTCTGTTGACATTTCACAAGGTCAGACGTAGATGAAAGACAATGTAGAAGTGTGTCCGAAAATAGCCAGCGAGCGCGGATTGTTTCAGCTATGCTTCGTGCATGGAGATACACAGCATTGAGTTTACGACAGAAAAACACCCCCGTTATGACGGGCATTTTTACCGCGCCATTCTGACAACGGGCATCTTTTGTCGGCCGATCTGCCCCTCCCGTCCTGCGCGTGCCGAAAATGTGCTGTTTTTCTCGACGGCAGCAGCGGCGGCCGAAGCGGGGTTTCGTCCCTGTCTGCGCTGCCGTCCTGAATCTGCACCAGACCGACCAGAGGGGGTCGGCGTGACACGCTTGGTGCGCCATGCGTTGCGCCTGATTGCCGAAGATGTACAGGGAGATGCGTTAGCCGCACGCCTGCATCTGAGTTCACGCCAACTGCGCCGCCGCTTTGTACAAGAGTTAGGCGCACCACCTGTTGCAATTGTGCAGACCCGTAAACTGTTGTTCGCTAAAAAACTGCTTGATGAGACGCAATTACCGATGACAGAGGTCGCATTTAGCGCGGGTTACAGCAGCGTGCGTCGTTTTAATGCAGCGATTCGTCAAACATATGATCGCACCCCGACCGAAATCCGCAACAGTCGCCGTAATCGGCGGGCGGCAAATTTGGCAAATGGGGTAACGCTTAAGTTGTTTTTCCGACCACCGTTTAACTGGTCGCTGCTGTCTCAACAGTTGCAAGCGCGTGCCTTGCCGCAGATTGAGCAGATAGACGCGGACATGTATCGGCGCGTTGTGCGCTTTGGGGAAGATGTCGGCGTTGTGACCGTCACACCCTTCTTGGATGACAACTATTTGCTGCTGCATGTGCCAGATCTATTATCGCGTCATCTGTTGACGATAACCGAACGGTGCAAGCGGCTGTTTGACTTGCGGACAGACCCCGCATTTGTCTCCCAGAATTTGCGAGATGATCCGCTCTTGGCAGATTTACTCGCGCAGCAGGCAGGCGTGCGGCTTGTCGGTGCATGGGATGCGTTTGAGACTGTGCTACAGACCATTTTGGAACGCCCTCTGTTGCAGCGGCTGATTGCATCTTTTGGCGACGTGGTTGCCGTGGATCAACAATTGACACGGCTTTTTCCAACCCCAGTACAGTTGATTTCGGCCGATATAGCCCAAATCGGGATTCCCGCTATGCAAACGATTAGGGTCATTGCGCGTGCGTGGGTGGCGGGAGAGCCAGACTGGTTTTCGGCCGAAACACTCTCACAAACCATCGCTATCCTCACAGCGATAGACGGCATCGACAACTGGACGGCACACATGCTCGCCATGCGTGTCATGGGGGAAGGGGATGCGTTTCCCGCAGGTGATCTGGCGCTGCGCCAAGCCGTCACGCCACCCAATTCACCCTTAATCTCCACAATCCAATTAACCAACCGCGCAGAAGCATGGCGACCGTGGCGTGCTTATGCTGCAAATCTACTCTGGACGAAAACCAATGAAACCAACGCTAAAAATGGAGCGGCTTGACTGGCTACTGCTCCTCTTACTTGCCAGCTTGTGGGGCAGTTCTTTCTTGTTTATGAAGGTTGCGGTGCAGGATTTGCCCGTCTTTACCGTTGTGCTAGGTCGCATCGGGATCGCCGCCCTGCTGCTGACAGCATATGTTTACTTGCGCGGAATGCGCTTCCCCTTGGATCGTGCGTTTTGGCAACAGATGTTGCTACTCGGCTTTTTGCGTGCCGCGCTGCCAATCTCCCTGTTTGTTTGGGCTGGCACACAAATAGACAGCAACGTTTCGGGTATTCTCAATTCGACGACCCCATTATTTACGGCGATTCTGGCCCACTTTCTGACACAAGATGAGCGTCTCAACGGCAAACGCATCGCAGGTGTTTTGTGCGGCATGGTTGGCGTGGTGCTGCTGATTGGGGCAGACGCACTTTCAGGATTAGCCAGCAATGTAGGCGGGCAGTTGGCCGTGTTGTGCGCGACCTGCTCTTATGGGTTTGCAGGTATTTATGGTCGTCGTGTGCGCGATCTACCTGTCGCTATTACGACTGCTGCAATGTTGGTTGCCTCAACGCTGCTGATATTGCCGATCTCGCTTTGGCTTGCGCCGCCGTGGACAGTGCAACCCACAGTCGTCGCCGTCAGCTCCGTCTTGGCACTGGCAACTTTCAACACGGCTATCGCGTTCATGGTATGGCTTACCATCGTGCTGCGTGCCGGCGCAAACAACTCCTCACAGGTTACCTTTCTCATTCCCATTGTGGCAATTGTGCTTGGGTTCCTCGTGTTGGGAGAACAGCCGGGCTGGAATGCGTTAGCAGGGTTGGTGTTTATTTTGTTGGGATTGGCGGTGGCGCAGGGGCGTTTGCCAGTTTTACGTCATTGGCGGCTTGTGGCGAACCAGTGAGTACGGAGACTCTGGCACGACTTACGCATTTGAAGAAAATGAACTGGAATTAGTGGAATTGATGGAATTGAAGACAAAATAATTCCAGAAATTCCATCAATTCCAGTTTAATTCTCAGATTTGATTTCAATGTGCGTAAGACCTGTCTGTCTTATTTTTGCCGATTGTTGGGTGTGTTGTCAGTCTCTTACGATAAGCGGCGTTAGAGGAAGCTAACAAACCAGAGGCGAAATGACACAACCGTGTCGCTATATCATATTATCATCAACATGAAATGATGGATCTAGCTTAAAGTGCTGGCAAGGTTGATTGTGTGAGATCCCTCCGCATAGGACACAGTTAGGACTGTTCCCTGTTCATTATCGGCCGAAAGTGCCACCTCTGCCCCCACCATCCCCGCCCGTTCAAAAATCCCAACCAACCCATAATGCCCTTGCAACGCCATCTCTGCGGGGGTTGGCACGGTAAAGCCGTGCCCATTGTCGCGGAGGGTAAAGATAATTTGCTGACTGAGCTTGTCGAAGTCAACCCCCATCCAAACCTTACTCGCCCCTGCATGACGCTCGATGTTACTTAACCCCTCCTGCGCAATGCGAAACAGCGCAAGCTCAACCGTTGTTGGAAGTCGCTGTTCCGCCCCCTGCTGTTCAAAATGCACGGGAATCCCCCACGCTGTCTGCTTCTCCTGAGCCAACATTTGCAGTGCGGGCATCAGTCCTAACTCTTCCAAATAGGTTGGCCGCAACGCCGTAATAAAGCGACGCACTTCCCCAACCATCTGCAAAATTTGTTGATGCGTCGTCGCCAGTTCGTCCGCGACGTTTGGCTCCGTACATTCATATTGCGCTAACTGGATACGCTGGCTGATGACGAGCAGCGATTGAATGGTATCGTCGTGCAGTTCACGGGCGAGCCGCTTGCGCTCCTCCTCTTGCCCCAGCGTGACGGCTCCCGCGTAGTCGCGCAAGCTGCGCTGCGCCCGTTCGACGCGCCCCGCCATCGCTGCCAATTCTGTTTGTAGTTTGCGGATTTCGTCAATGCCGCCGACTTGCTGGGAGAGGGCGTTAAAGTCGCCGTTGCCGAGTGCGGTGGCTTCGGCCGATAATCGCTGCAATGGCCTGACAATTTGCCGATTGCCAAACCACAGCACCCCCACCGCCATCCCAATCAGCGGCACAACCAGCAGTGGAGCTAACAATGTCGTATTGAGTCGCGTGTCGAGAACATCGGCTAGCGACTCCTCCATAATTAGCGACCAACCCTGCGAGGGAATCGGCGCATATGCAATGACGTGTTCCCCGTCTTCGGCAGGAGCCAATAACGCCCCGCTACGTCCCGCTTGCGCCTCAACAACCCCTGCATGTTGCGCCAGATCGACGTGTTCACCGTGCAGTCGTCCCTGCTGATAGATGATCTCACCCGTTTCATCAACAATAAATAGCGCAGATGCGTGTGGTAATTCAATAACGGGGAGAGCCGGGCTTTGGTCGAGTAGATTTGCCAATGATTGGACATTGTGTGCGTCGCGCTCCAGGACGAGATCGCGCATCGCACGTTGATGCAACCAAACACTGCCAATCGCCACCCCGACGACCAACAGCGAGACAAGTAGAAAAGAGCCAACAAAAAACTGGAGAGGAATGGCACGACGACTCATGCGGCGGGGAGATCGAGCAAGCCATGGGCGAGGGCGGCCGTGACCGCTTCGGTGCGCGTATTTGCGTCGAGCTTGCGATAGATTTTAGCGAGGTGTGCCTGCACGGTGCGGTCGCTAATGTTGAGTTGCTCCCCAATTTCGCGGTTGGTCAGACCCGCCGCCGCCGCTTGCAGCACGTCGTGTTCGCGGTTGGTGAGGGTAATTTCGGCCGAACTGCCTCCCATCATCCCTAACATCGCCTTCTGCGCCACCGCTGGGTCGAGCGCAGAGTGTCCCGCATACACCTTCTTGACTGCCGCTGCTAACTCAAGTGGAGAAGCCGTTTTCAGGACGTAGCCGTTCGCCCCTGCTCGTAACGTCGCCAACACGTAGGGGTCATCATCAAACGCCGACAGGATCAGAATGCAAATGTCAGGCTGATGCACTTTGAGCCACTTTGTAAACTCAACCCCGTTCATCTCGGGCATTTTGATGTCCAGCACGACGACATCGGGACAATGTTGTTCGACGAGCGGCTGTGCGGCAAGGCCATTGTCCGCCTCCGCAACGACACGAATGGCAGGGTCTTTTTCCAGAAATTGGCGAATGCCAGCGCGCAGCATGGCGTGGTCATCGACGAGTAAAACGCGAATGGGCTCGTGGGTCGTAGTCTGCATAGTGAGGTGTCAAGGTTCGTGTGATGAGCGGAACTGCCCACCAGACGACGCCGAGACTGAATAATAGCCCCGTGATGATGCGAAGCCAAAAGTTAAATGAGCCAACGCCATCCCCAACATAGAAGCTGGCTGAAAAGGCGTGATTGGTCAGTGTCGCCAGCCATGCGTTGTCGTGGCGAAAACCACTACCGATGCCAGACAGCATATCGCTAATCATGTGCGTAAAGCCGTCGATCACCATCGGTGTGCCAAGCATCAGAAATGTGACGAACGAAAAACGGGGACGACGTGGCAGCAGGAGCCAAATCAGTAGAAAGAGCCAAATACCACCATAAAACGAAATCATGCGGTCTGACCACGCGACTTTCCAGCCCATTGCTTCCGTGCCGACAAAGCGGCGCAATATCATTGGGTTGGTCGTCTGTTCAAATGCGGCTTGGATGGTGGAGAGATCGTACATCAACTGATCGCCAAACAAGAAGTAAGAGCGTTGCGGCAGTTGGTGGCAAAAGAAACGATAGATGAAATAGATGCGTTCGGCCGATTGCACATAGCCAGCCTCCATCAGCACAGGCGCGAGAAAGGGCAGCCAGACAAACATGCCATAAATTAGCACGACCGCCCAAAGCCAGTGACGAGCAAATGCGTTGATGATGCGGCTCATTGGGTTTGCAAGGGGGTTTGCAAGGCGGTCATAATTTGGGATTGAAAATCGGCCGAAACCCGCTGCCCAACCGACTGATCCAGCCGCACCCGTGTGCGTCCTTCCCCACTATGCACCAAGAGCGTTGCGGGGCGTGCCTCACTGCCATAAACCAAATAGATCGCCATCTGGCAGTTGCACTTTGCCGTATTGTGATGCGGACAGGTGCAACCAAGTGTCTCATCCATCTGCCACACAAACGACCGCTGCACGCGCAAGCCGCTTGCCTCAAGCTTCTGTACAAACCATGTGTTGGTTGTGTGTGACATCGTTTCTCCTTTAATAATCCTCAGCCACCTGCTGCAATCCCCAGCGGTCTCTCACCTCAATGCGTCGATAGTGTAAACGGATCAAACCACGCTGCTGGAGCTCGTGTAACCAAACGGACATGCTCTCCCGATTGGTGTTAAGCACAATCGCCAACTCCGCTTGTGACCAATGAATAAACTGTCTGTCGGATAGTTCCCAGAGGTCAAGCAGCAGTTGAGCTGTGCGTGGCAGCGTGGTACGGCATAATGCGAGCCCAAGTTGTTGACCTAACCGCATCTCAGCTTGCGTCAACCGTTCAAGACAAAAAGACGCAACTTGTGGGCAATGTACAAATAGATTGCGTAACCTTGACACGGATAACCAGCCAATAGTTGCAGTCTGCCGATGCGGCGCCGCAAGGTGAATCAGCCGATGTGCTGCGAGCGGCCAAACCATTTGGGGCAGTAGCAACATGCCGAACGGTCGCGCCGTTACACGCTCGCGGCGCAAGATAATCTCCCTGTCAAATGTAAAAAGGTAGCCAGCAACGGGTCGCCAAAATGTTTGCGGCTGGTCGTGCGCCACCGTGTAAACGCGCAGATGTGAGCGTAATTGCGACTCCATCTGTGCCTCTGCTGGTGGCGCGGCGATGCTCATTGGCTCTCAGTTAATGCTTGCGCAATCGCCTGTTGGAAGACGCTGAAAGGCTGTGCGCCGCTGATAAAGCGACCGTTGATAAAGAAGGAAGGTGTGCCGCGCACGTTGAGCGCAACCCCTTCCTCTAAGTCAGCCTGCACTGCCGCCGCATAGCGATCTGTGTCGATGCAGGTGGCAAGTTCGGCCGAATCCAACCCGTCCATCACGCTCAACAACGTCTTGATCGTCTCGACATGGGGGCCCACAGGTTGCCCTGCCCAAACCGCCTGATTGGTAAACATAATGTCGTGCGCTTGCCAGTAGAAGTCGTCACCACCCTGCGCGCGCGCGCAGCGTGTCGCCTCATGCACTTTGTACGCTTGTGGCTGTGTCGTTAGCGGGAAATCTTTAAAGATATAGCGCACCATGCCATCATCGATCAGCTGCTGGATTTGAGGCATCGTCTGGTCAAAGTAGCGTTTGCAGAAGGGACATTGATAGCTTGAATACTCGATCATGGTGACGGGCGCATCGGCCGAACCCTTCACAGGCTCATCGCCCGAAACGGGTACATCGACAGGTTGCGCCGCCTGTGCTTGCGCTGTCGCCTGTGCCTTACCATCACGTGGCGCGTTCGCCTGGGCAAATGCGTCTGCCAACTCCCCGCGCTCTGCCAGCTGCACCGCCAGTTCAAGCGTCTGATACGGCTGTGCGCCGACGATTGGGAAGCCCTGAATAAACATCGTCGGTGTACCACTCACGCCGAGCCGCAACGCCTCTTGAATGTTGGCCTGCACTTCGGCGGCCGTATCCCCATTGTCAAAACAGCTCTGCGTCTCCGCGTTCCAGAGATTCGCGGCACTCAATTCGCTCACAATCGCCGCATCCATTTCGGCTGTGCCATCTTTGGCAAATGCCTCCACGTTGGTGAAAAAGTAGTTATGCGTCTCCCAAAATGCGTCTGTTCCCGACACATCGCGCACGCACAACGCTGCTTCGTGCATCCGATACGCCAGCGGGTGCAACCCCTCGATCGGGTAATCTTTGAAGACGTAGTACAGTCGTCCCGCGTCGATCATGTCCATCATCTGCGGCATCGTTTCCAGCGCGTGACGACGGCAGAACGGACATTGATAGTCGCTGTACTCCACGATCGTTACGGGGGCAGCGGGGTTGCCCAATGCGGTGCTGGCACGGGCTTCGATGGTGGCGGGGGTTGGCACGACCGCTTGCGGTACGGGGGTTGGCGCGAACAGTTCAGCCAAACGCCCTTCTTCTGCCGCGATGATCGCTTGCGAAAACGTTGCAAACGGCTGTGCGCCAGAGATTTGATACCCGTCGATAAAGAAGGCAGGGGTTCCCGTCACGCCAGCCGCCTGACCCGCCACAAAGTCGGCCTGCACCGCCTCGGCAAAGTCGCCGCGAATCAGACAGTCGCTCACATCGGGTAGTCCGTTCTCACCAAATGCCGTTTGGATCTCGCTATCCATTGCAGGTTCGCTATCTAACTCAAAGCGGGTTTTTTCCGTGAAGAAAAGGTCGTGAGCTGACCAATAGGCGTCTGCACCAGCGGCCGATCCCGCACAACGCGCCGCCTCGTGTAGCCGATACGCCAGCGGATGCAGCGACGGAATTGGAAAATCGCGGAACTCATAGCGAATGCGTCCCGTGTCGATAAATTCACTTTTAAGTTGCGGATACGTTTCCAACGAATGACGCTGACAGAATGGACATTGATAATCACTATATTCCACAATCGTGATTGGCGCATTGGGGTCGCCAATGCTCATGTAGCTAGCTCCGTCTGTTGCAGGTGCAACGACTGCCACAGGTGCATCAGCAACAGAGTCGCTCGGTGCATCGGTCGGTTTGGCAATCTCTGCCTCATTCGTCGGCAGCGCAACCCGTTCGGGCAGTGGGGCAGCGGGGCCACACGCTGCTGCAAAGATAAGAATAGCGATCCAGATAAGATGTTTCATAGGTTGATAAACGCCCCGTAGGGGTGGGGCGATGCGGTATGATTCGAGAGATAACTATCTCTTATCCTCCGCATTGCCTCACCCTTTTGACAGGTGCGGTTTTAGGGTGTAATCGTGGCGGTGGGGAATTGGGTGAGGTATTACGAATGGATAGGTTATCGTTGTTTCTAAAACCGCACTGCCAATGCCCTACCTGATTGCATGCTCGATAATAGGGGCGAGCGTTTCGGCCGATTGCACCCCCACAAATGTCTGCACCGTCTCTCCATCTGCGGTCACAATGGCGACTGACGGATGTCCACGCAATCGGAAGTGGCGCTGTATCGCCTCGTTCTCGGGTTCATCCACGTTGAGCTGCGTAAACGTCATTTCGTCACCGTAAGTTGCTTCTAACACATGCACGATGTGTCCAAACTGCTCTCAGGGCGGTCACCCGTAGGTGTAGAACAGAAAAAACGTCGGCTCGCTGACGACAGGCTCAACCGTCGCCTTCGCCTCGCACGCGACGGCAAACGCGCCGAGCAGCAGAACAGATAAAAAGAGAAGTAATTGCTTCATGCATATTGTGTATTGCGTAAAACTCAATGTCCTACGCAATATGTCTAGTTCCGCGCCTCTTGCATCTCGCGCACGCGGTCTGACCATTGGCTTTTAATATATTCAACAACTGCCGTGATCTCCTCATCCGTCAATACATCTCTATAGGCGGGCATATTGCTCTGCGCCTGCACGTTGGGAGCTAGATTTTCTGTCCCATAGCGGATGCGCTCATAGATGTATTCATCGGGATGATGCCATGTGTGACCGTCATCGTCGTGCGGTGGGGCTTTCAGCGTGCCGTCGGGGTTGCCCGCTTGCCAGTTCGGTTCCCCTTCCAAGTTTGCACCGTGACAACTGGCACAATTCTCAACATAGACGGTTTCACCTAGGGCAAGCTGGTTTTGGGAGGGGGCAACGGTTGCCCCCTCCTCCGCGCCACACGCGACAAGAAAAAGCATAAACAAGCATAGAAGTGGGGATTGCCTTAGGTTTTTCATGGAAGTAAATGTCGCGGGAGTTATCCTACTCCCGCGACACGAAGGTAGGAGGGAAGGTCATTTTGAGCATGTTTCAGGCGTTGCGTATCCTAAACTAAAATCAGTTAAAAGATTAAATTAGTCTGTTGTCATTGGGAGTCGGCGTTCTGCTTGGAACTGCCAAATCCGCAGGCCTAAGATGCCTAATAGTGCAATTTCAAGCCCCTTTGTGACAATGCCAATCGTGCTAAATTGAGCGGGAGAGTGCATGAGAAAGTAGCCGAGCAGCGTCACAATCGTGTAGCCGAGCAGACCGATGCGGATCAGCTGATTGTACTGATCGAATTGACCGAGTGGCATGAAAATTGCTGCCAGCAGCGCGAGATAGCCCGCCCCATTCAGTAGAAGCAGCGTATCGCCACCAAAGCCAAGAATGAGATGTACCAAACCAACGGCAACCCCTAAACCGATTACGCCAAGTTGGAACGGATTAAATTTCTTGGTCGTTGCTGCGCCGCCAGCAACCACAATACCTGCTCCGATACTTAGTAAAATTGGCATTGACCAGCTGCCACTGGCGACTTCGCCATCGTGATCATCAACAGGGTCTCCATGTCCACCATCGGCAAAAGCGGGCAAAACAGGCAAGGACAACGCAAAGAAAAAGGCGAACATCAACAGGTATCGTTTCAACATAACAGTCTCTCCAATAAATTATTTAGGCAGGTTCCTACCACATTAGAGGATAACAGTAAGTTGTCGTCAGTTACATTCGCTAATTGGCCTAACTTTGCATCCGCTAAATGGCGGATGCACGGGCTGTTTAGTTGTGTCATCGAACTAAATGGTTGTATAATCGAACTATTATGAACGATGAAGACCAGTTGCAGGCGGAAATTGTGGCGTTGACGCGGGCGTTTGGTTGGCATCGGCCGATGCAGACCCCATGCGGACAGTCTATCCCTATTGCAGAAGCACACGCGCTGTTGGAACTATCGCAAGCGAGTCCGCTCTCACAGCTTGTTTTGGTTGAGCGGCTCAACTTGGCGAAAAGCACGGTCAGTCGCTTGGTGGACAAACTCGTTAAGCGCGGTTGGATCGTCAAGCAGCGCAATGTGGATGATGGGCGGGTGTGGGATTTGGTGTTGACGGAGGTGGGGGAGGTGAAATCGGCCGAACTTGCCCAAGCCCGTCAAACAAAATTAGCCGCCGTCTGGCAACACGTCCCCACAACCCAACGCGCAACTGTTCTGCACTCTTTAAAAACTTTAGTGGAGGCAATTCGTGAAAGTGAGCATTAAGTTTCTGATAGTGGCATTGCTCGGCGTGTGGCTAATCGGCTGCACGCATGACGCAACGCAACGACACGCCGAAGTCGCAGAGAGAGGTGCGGAAGTGATGCCGTTTGACCTTGACCGCACGACGCATATTTTTGAGAAGCGGGAAGATGGGGGGCTACAACAGGTAATTTCGGATGATGGAGATTCGGCCGAAATTGCCCTAATCCGCGAACATCTCACCGAAGAAGCCACCGACTTTAGTAACGGCGATTTCCACGACCCTGCCATGATTCACGGCGACGACATGGCGGGATTGCATGAACTCACCACAGGTGCTGACCGCATCGACATCCAGTACAGCGAACTCCCCGACGGCGCACAAATCCTTTACACGACTGATGATCCTGCGCTCATCACCGCCCTACATTCATGGTTTGACCAGCAGGTGAGCGATCACGGTTCACATGCCGAGAGTCAATAATTTCCCCTGTCTATACTCCTTTTTGTTTCGAGCTATCCGCTAAATGGCGGATGGCAACACATAGCGTCTCCCATAGAATGGCTTAGAGATCACCTTTGGTTAAGAGCTAAAAATTAAGGAGCGACATGAATCAACACAAGAATGGAAATTACAAAAAGTTTGCAGCGATGATTGCCACGTCGATGGTGGCAATGTATTTGCTGATGTATCTCAATAGTTATCAGCTATCACACGTCCGCTGGAGCGAAACGCGCTTTTTCATGACCTTCATCATGGGAGCAGCGATGGCAGTGATTATGCTGTCATTCATGCGGGGCATGTACAACAGCAGCAAGGCAAATATGGGGATTTATTTGGGCAGCCTGGTTGTCTTTATTGCCGCGCTGTTTTTGTCCGCAGTCAAACAACCGTTCAGGATAGTTCATGGATGAGCGCGATGATTCCCCATCACTCAATTGCGATTTTGACGAGCGAGCGGGCGGAAATCGATGACGTGCGCGTGAAAGAGCTTGCTAACGAAATTATCGAAGCACAGCGGCGCGAGATTGACGAGATGAACTGGTTGCTGGAAGATATCGAGGAAAATGGCAAGGCGACGACGCAGGCAGAAGCGGATGCGCGACCTGTTCCTGACTTTTCAGCCGGTCCGTAAGGAATGCGTGCGAGAGGCTCAGCTTAGAGGGAGCGGCATTAACTGATACCCCATCGCGTGCATAATCGAGTTTATGTTGTCAAGCCGAGGGTTACCTTTGCTTGACAACGCTTTCTGTAATCCCTGCCGACTCATTCCAACCTCACTCGCCATGCTGGTAATGCCTTTCACGCGCGCAATGACCCGCAATGCCGAAAGCAGCGCAGCTGAGTCGCTATCCTCCGCGTAGTCGGCAAATATCTCGGTGAGAAATGCATCGATCTCATCAGGATGCTCATTTAGATATTCTTCTGTTACCTCATGCAGTGTCCTATATTGACGTGTCACTTTGATAATCCTCCCAGTAATCTTTGGCGGTCTGAATATCCTTGTTCTGGCTCGCCTTATCACCACCCGTTAGCAAGACAACAATTGTGTCGCCGTCTTCGCCGAAGTAGACGCGATACCCTGAGCCAAAGAAAAATCGCAGCTCATAAACACCATCGACAACCGATTTATAGTCACCATAATTGCCCTGCTCAACACGGAATAGACGTTTAAGAATACGCCGCCGTGTTGTGGGTCGCGCAACGCATTGAGCCAATCAGTAAATGGCTCATCACCCTGCGCATCTTTGTAAAAGATTACTGTCTTTTGCATTGCGCTCATATTATATCATCGCCAACTATAGTGGGCGATTTTGTGTTTGAGGGTGTTGGGGTGAATGACTTTGGCATAGTCGTGTTATCGTATCAGAGTGCCACAAACGACCGCACAATAATGGATAAACCAAATAGAACAACCAAAATTGCACCAATGAGCGGCAGCCAGCGGGTTTGTCGCTCAAAGCGTGTTGTGAGTTGTTCGCCCGTTGTCAGAAAGAGAATGCCGATGGTACTCATGACGATGGCGATGCCAAGACTGTAGGCGATGATGAGGCTGATGCCGAGAAACGCCTGTTTGAGCGAGAGCGCGACAAGCAAAATCGCCAGCGCGTCAGTGGTTGGGACAACGCCATGAATCAGGGCGAGAATAACCAGCCCCGTTAAGGTCAAGCGCGTGGGCATGACGTAATCATCCCCGTGTGTGTGTTCACCTTCTGCACCGTGCGAGTGGGTTCCTCGGCCGATGTGCATATGACCACCGCCGCTAAGATGATTCAACACGAGCATAATCCCCAAGCCGACGACAGCGATCCCCGTTGGAATTCCCAAATAGCGCAAGTATAAAACGCTCAACGCTTGACCACGTGTTGAGAGTGCCAGTGTGCCAATAACCGTTACGGCAATGGTGTGAGAAAGGGCGGTGGCAACCCCGATAAAGATGGCGTGTCGCCAAGGGGATTTGCTGCTAATGAGGAATGCGCCCGTTAAGATTTTATTGTGTCCGGGCGTGAGGGTGTGCAAACCCCCAATCAGCAGGGCGGCAAGCAGGGCAAGAAAGGGAAAAGCGGGATTATCAGCCGCATTTTGCACCGCATTCTGGATATAGGTAAGACCAGATGCAGCTAGCGGCGAGGTTTCTGGTTGCACTTCAGGCGCAACCAAAACATAGATTTGTCCAATGATAACGATGATGGCGAAGAGGCTAAATAAGAGCCAGACAGACTGTTTTCTCGACGGTGAGGATTGTTTGATATTCAATTTTTTGTTCCAACCGCCACGAAGACGGTATTAAAATAGTGGAGCGTCTGCTCTGTTTGAGGGAAGTTTCGGCCGATTTCTCCCATCAAATCCCTTTTTAGCGATGTTTCACTCACGCCAAACGGCGCGGCGAATTTCGTGCCAATTCGCATCAACCAACGGGGCAACTTATCCGACCAGCGCATGTCAGCGACTGCGAGCGTGCCGCTCTTTTCAGCTAATGCGGCGGCACTGCGCTCGATAACTTGGGCATAATCGGCCGAAAATCCCAATGCAAACGTAGACAATATCCCATCGGGCGGAAATTGGTCGGGAAACTGATAATCCGCAACGTCAGCATGAACCAGCGTGACGTTTTGCCAATCGTTCTCGTCTATTTTCTCTTGCGCTTGTTCTAGCATAGCGGCGGTCAGGTCTACGCCGATGAGGATGCCCGTTCGGCCGATTTTCTCCAACAGCGGCGCAAAGTTTTTCCCCGTCCCACATCCCAAGTCGATGACCGTATCACCCGCTTGCAAATCGAGTGCCTCAATCGCGGCACGTCGATACGCTTCCTCACGGAAACCAAACAGCCGATAGATTTTCTCTGTCCAATCGTAGGTTGCCGCTTGGCGCGTATAACTTTTTTGATTTGGTTGCTCATCCCGACACTGCTTTGTCAAACGTGATCACCAGCAGACCGTTGTTGAAATGGGCGATTGCGCTGTCTGCATTGCAGGTGGGAAGGGGGATTGATCGGCCGATTTTGCCCGCTGGCAGTTCGCGCATGTGATAGGTACGCGCTGCGTCCAGCTTCTGCTCGCCTTGATGTTCTTCAGCCGCGATGAATAGCGTGTCTCCTTGCACCCCGATCTCAATTCGGTTAGGTAAACAGCGTGGCATTCCAGCGGCGATGACAACGTGAGCATCTGTTTCATAGAGATCGACAGGCATCTCTGCACGGTCGGTGACATTGATCTCTTTGGCACGAACGGGAACGGTTGTGTGTGTTTCAAATTTATCCATGATTTTTACTGTAGCGACATAACAACGTGCATTTCGCATCTGCTATGTTGCCTATTTGGGTGATTGAATCTGATAGTAGGCGATAAAAAATGAGCGCAGCCAACTGGCTACGCTCGTTAGGAGGAGAAGGGAAGGGAAACGTTAGCCCATTTCAGCCATTTTACGGCAGCTCTCGGCACAGCGACGGCAGCTTTCGGCGCAACGTTGACAATGGTCATGATCGTGCGCCGCGCACTGTTCAGCACACCATTCGCAAATTTCCGCACACAGTTCGCACACTTTGGCGGCCATTTTGCTGTCACGTGCCATAAAACCAATGGCAAGCTGACACAGTTCGGTGCAGTCAATGCAGCATTTTGGGCAGTCGTTCATGCTGTCCTTGCCCAGCATTTCGATCAGGCAAATTTGGCACTCAAGATAACATGCTTGACAGGCTTCAATACATTCGCGGTACTTTTCGGGGATGGAGGAGGATTTATCGTGGTGCATGGTGGTGTCCTATTGTTGTTGTGACGGGAGGTAGCCCATCACACATTATTGATTGTTTTGCATTCAACTCTATCAAACAGCATAGGGACAGACATCCGCCAAATAGCCTTTGGCTAGATACACAAAGGGGCAGGGGTTCCTCTTGCATCCGCCATTTAGCGGATGGAAAGTTAGGCTATTTGGCGACTGTCTGAGATGACGTGAGCCGACTAAAATGTAAGGATGCGAACCTTTATTTTGCTTGCCTTTATCCTTGCCCTCTTTGGGTGCGGTGCAGAGACGACTGCGCCAGTGATTGAGTCGGTTGAGATCGATGAGTCGATTGTTGTTGAAAAGCAGCCCAAGACGTATGAGAACGTTTCGGCTTATCAGAAGAGATGGACGGTCATCCGCGTTACGCTATCCCTAGCGGATCGGAATATCTTTATGAATTCACCGTGAACAATCGGGCAGGAACGTATTGGTATCACCCCCATCCGCACGGCATGACGGGCGCACAGGTTTATTTCGGGTTGGCGGGTTTGTTCATCGTTGAAGATGAGACCGAACAAAGTTATGACTTGCCGCGTGGGGAATTTGACGTGCCGCTGGTGATTCAAGATCGGACGTTTAGCAGTGCCAATGAATTTGTCTACGTCAGCGACATGCACCAAGTGATGCAAGGATTTTGGGCAGAGCAGATGCTTGTCAACGGGCAGCTTAACTATCAGCATGAAGTGGCAACGCGCCCCTACCGACTGCGCTTGCTCAATGGCTCTAATGCGCGGGTTTATAAGTTGGCGTGGGATGATGACACGCCTTTAACGGTGATTGGCAGCGATGGCGGCCTGTTGAGAAGCCGTATCTGTTGCTCTCGCCGGGTGAACGGGTTGAGTTGTGGCACGATTTCGGCCGAAATCAGCTCAACGACCAACCCAAACTGGTCGCGCTCCCCCTCGCAGGAGCCAACAACAACACATTTGAAATCATGCGCTTTAACGTGGCGCGTGAAGAGCAGTCGGCACAAACGTTGCCCGCCCAGTTCGCGGCGTTGAATTGGGAAAATTCGGCCGATGTGGTCAACGCCGACAATCCGCGCTCGTTCGATTTCTTCGTCAACCACATGACCCCGACGATTGACGGCCGCCAATTTGAGATGAACGCAGTCGCCGACAACGAAATCGTCAAGCTCAACACAACCGAGCTATGGCACGTCACCAACGTCGGCAATGGTGGCAACGGCTTCCCTCACCCTGTCCACATTCACGGCAACCAATTCCAAGTGCTAAAGCGCACGGGAACACCGAGCGCAGTGGCGCAGGGATATGTTGATGAGGGGTGGAAAGATACAGTGTTACTCATGCCTGACGAGACGGCGACGCTGTTGATGCGCTTCACCGATCATGCGGGGATGTTTGTTTATCACTGTCACAACTTAGAACACGAAGATGGCGGCATGATGCGAAACTATCGCATCGTGGCGTAACGGAGAACGATTATGATGGACGGTATGATGAATGGAATGATGGGTGTCTGGCTTTTATGGATCATCCTTATCTTGGTGCTTGTTGGCTTAGTCGGCTATCTGATTGGGCGCGGCAAGTAACCCACCGCAGGAAACGCTGTTTTCTGCAAAATAGAATATGCGAAAATCGATCATTGGATTCCTGCTAATTGTAGTCGTTGGAGCTGCGGGTGGGTGGATGCTGTTAAACAATCTGCCCTCCCGTCAACTCGCACGTTTTCCAAAATTTGTGCAAAACTGGGTGATTCCTGAGCCAGAGAGTGCAACGCTACCGACGGTTGGGATTGTGGCGGATGCGGGGGCAATTTCGGCCGAAATCACCCCCATTCCCTTAACACCCATTGTCCCAACACCGACACTACTCCCATCAGCGACCTCCTTACCCACCGTTGCCGTAACGCAACAAACAGCTATCGTCATCACCCCAACCGCCACACTCACAACGAGCGTGGCGGCAACTGCGCTCCCGACTGAAACGACGCTCCCAGCCTCGACACGCATCGACGGAATCGTGCATCACCAGCAAGATTGGAACAACTGTGGCCCCGCGACGCTGGCGATGGCGTTGAGCATCTTTGACGTACAGCAAACGCAGTATGACACCGCCGCCATCGTCAAGCCAAACGCCGAAGACCGCAACGTGTCGCCTGAACAGATGGCGGGTTACATTCAGGATCAGACGGGTCTCAACGCCAAAATGCGCGTCAACGGCACGCTGCCCCTGCTCAAGACGCTGCTCGCCAACGACTTTCCCGTGATTATCGAAATCGGGATGGATCCGCCCGGCGAAGTGGCGTGGCTCGAATGGTACGGTCACTACCTGCTGGCGGTCGGTTATGACGATGCGGAAAACGGGCTGTGGGTTTATGACTCGCTGATCTGGGATGCGGCCTCTCTGCAAGATTTCAACTCAACCGAAGGTCGCCGCTTCACGTATGACGATCTCGCCACCTACTGGCGACAGTTCAACCGCACCTACATCATCGTCTATGAGCCAGCGCGTGAGGCAGAACTCGCCGCCCTCGTCGGGGATAGTTGGCAGGACAGCACGATGTGGCAGGAGAGTTTGCTGGTAGCGCAGGCAGAAACGGAGACGATACCAGAGGATGCGTTTGCGTGGTTCAACATGGGAACATCGCTGATGAAAATCGGCCGAAACGAAGAAGCCGCCGCCATCTATGACAAAGCCCGTATCATCGGCTTGCCATGGCGCATGTTGTGGTATCAGTTTGGCCTCTACGAGGCGTACTACGAAACAGGCCGCTACAACGACATTATTTTGCTGGCTGATGCAACGCTGGCAAATCGCCCCTACTTTGAGGAATCCTTTTATTGGCGCGGACGTGCCTATCAAGCACTTGGCAACGTCGAACAGGCGCGTTCCGACTTTCAAGCGGCCAATAACTTTAACCCGTACTTTGCGCCAGCAAGTGATGCGCTGGCGCAACTCGGTCAATAATGATTTAGCGGATAGTTTTATGATGGTTAAACGATTACTGGTTTTAGCTAGCTTGATTGTGTCGTTGATGAGCGTAGGCGTTGCAAGGGCGAGTGAATGCGAGCGATTTGCGGTAGACGCTGAGATGTGCAACCAACCGCTGGTGCTTGACGAACCGCCGTTCGTGCAGACAGAGCCACCCGATGACACGCTGTTCGGCCGACGCTTGTACGTCCGTCTCGATGATTTCACCCCTGTTTACGCGGAGCCAAACCGCAACGCGCCCATCGTCCGCAACGTTGGGGATGGGTTTTTGTTTGCGACAGTTAATCGGCGCGTGACAAGTGATGCGGGTGAGGCGTGGTTGGAGATCAATCGGGGGGAGTATGTTTCGGCCGATAACGCCACTACCGCCCAACCCTCCCCTTTCCAAGGGGTCGAACTAATCCGCCAACCAACGCGCCCCTTCGCGTGGGTCGTGCAGGAAATTCGCCCCAGCAGCGAACCCGACGGCGAACCAAATCCCGACTTTGCAAAGCTAGAACGTTACGACATGGTCGAAATTTATGACGCAGTGCTTGGTGAAGATGATTGGGTTTAGTACGACATCGGCGACGGTCGCTGGGTGCGCCAGACACAGTTTAGCGTGATTGAAGTGACGGAACGCCCCGACGAAGTGGGCAAAAACGAGTTCTGGGTGGAAGTCGATCTCTTTGAGCAGACGTTCACCGCCTATGAAGGCGACCGCATGGTGTATGCAACGCTGATTTCCTCCGGCCTCAACCGCTGGCCGACAGATGAGGGACTGTAACAGGTCAGCGATCGCCTACGCGGGTACAAGATGTCGGGCGCGGAAGGGCAGGTTGATTACTACTTCATCGAAGACATTCCCTACATCATGTACTTCAAGATCAGTCGCGGCATTGCCCTGCATGGCACATTTTGGCACGACCGCTTTGGTTACAAGCATAGTCACGGCTGCGTCAATATGTCGATCAAGGATGCGGAATGGGCGTGGAACTGGTCGCAGGATGCGGATGGTGATTTGTGGGTGCTTGTCCACACGTCTGACCCTGCCGACCATTTGAGGTAAATGCAATTAAGCAGTGACGACAATTTTTGCAATTGGCGATTTACCTATTGGGGTAATCATCATCCTCTTACTACCAAATCTGCTGAGGCATATTGTTGAATAAGACAGCTGATTGATTGAGAAGCAACTAATCAGCATTTAAGGCAGTGATAAGCAGGCTCCTAGCAACTTTGAGAGTCTCTATACTTGCGTGCATAACAGCCAACTCATAATGATTCAATTTGTTCTCTTCAAACACGGCTATGGCAAAATCTTTATCTGTCCTATCCTGAATTACTACCCCTAGCCTTTGATTTAGAGGATTACGAAACCATTCAATTTCTCTACCTAACTGTGTAGACGGAATGCCGTATGATCTAAATTCAGCATGAGTTATAACACGATAGTGAGGTGGACGTTCCAAATCAACTATCTCAGTTACTGAGTTGAATGGATGAAAGCCTGATGGCTCGCCCACTAACTCGCCGTCTATCAAATAATAGTGCGTAGCATCTTTGAAGAAGCTCGGTGAGAGAGGTACTTTTGCTCTTGGATTGAGAAATACAGATATTCCCTGACCCCATGTCTCTTTAATTGGTGGATTTTCAACGTCATACTCAAATAGCATCGGTAAGTGAGCCTGTTCATTATGATCGTAACATTCCCCGAAACGAAACAATTTGATCTTTTTTGGATCGTGATACTTCTCTTGACAACCCATGCGATTAAATTTTGGTACTGAACCAGTATTACAAAACATCACTGCGCTTATGTTTTCACATTCAGGCCAGTCAAAGAAACTTGAAGATATAGGAGCCTTATTTTCCCTTTGATGCTCTTCAATTCTGTCAAACTTAACAACGAGTGATCCATCTGTTCGCTTAGCGACAGGTTGTAATCCGTATAAGAATGTAGCTAGTCCAGCATCAGGATAAGCTAAAGAATTTTGCTCATGAAATGTTTGAAGTGCAATCACAAAGGGTTTACCTTTACATTGGGGCAATTCCCAGTACTTTTTGCCATCATGTTCATGATTTAGTTTGCTATATAAAGAGCTTCCAAAAACGGTTGGCAGTTCATGCAAAATTTTTCGTTGAAACTCCTCTTCGAAAGTTTCGGTCTGCTTGGGTTGTGTGGCAGAAGAGTTGGCAGTAGTTGCCTCAATAGCAACCGTCACTCCTTCCTGATTTGCAATAAGAAAGTCGGGGGCAGGATTGCTCTGATCAAGCGAGTAGCCTCCTTGCATGAAATATGTGAAGAGGAACAGCTCAAAGGTTCTCTGGTCAAAACCACTTGTCTGAAACTGTTCTAAGAAATTCCCATCCTTATCTTCATATGTGGTGAATATCTCGTTCATCAATCGACGAGCTGCTTGATGGTAAGGTCCAGTACTCATTGCCTTGAAGCTAGGATGAAGTTTTGTATCATCAACAATTGGGATAAACATGTCCATCATATTGCATTTCCTTAAATGTCTCATAGCGTAGTTCTTCGAATTATTTTATCTTAGTTGAGTTGGAGAAGGTTGAGTACAAAATAGAGATAATCAAAATAGAATATTGAAGGGATCGGCGGTGGTGTCTGTCAAGTCAGCACAACGATTTACCAAGCTGCATTTTGGGGCGGTTCTGAGATTGGCGAACGTTGGCAGCACGGCTATCGCGTCTCCTACTACCAAGATGCAATTGCGCCTGATGGACTGAGCAATATCGGCATGGATGCGACCATCTGCTCCCCCATCGTCGATTTCACCTTCACTACAACACGCCGCACCACCTGCTGATCGAAAACTACTACAACGCCGACAGCGAATCGCTCACCTTCAAGCTCTACAGCACCAGCCTAGGGCGCACCGTGCAGCGCGATGTGGCGATGTGGCGATGTGGAACGAGACCGACCCGCGCCCGACCGAGTACCGCTACAACCCTGAGTGGGAAGGGCAAGTCCTCAAACAGGTCGAGTGGGCGACGGGTGGCGCGGACGTGCAGATCACGCGCTACGTTTACAATGCCGATGGCAACCTGCGCGATCAGGACATCATCGCCAGTTCATACGTCCCGTGGCTCGACGTGTTTGAGTACGGCGACAACACCGATAGGTCGCTGCTACCAAGCAGTTGGCGCGACTAATATTTTCTATGCTATCTAAATCCACGCGAATTCTCATTCTTGTCGTTGCGCTCATCCTGACGGGTGCAGCCGTCCTCTGGCTGTTGCCGTCGGCATTACCCGCCAGTATCGCCCAGCGATTGCCTAACTCTGAGCCGCCTCCTGCGACGGGGTTGCCGCAGCCGCGTGAAGATTCGGCCGATTTAAGCGACGAACTCGTTGTCGTCTATCCCGATGCGCGTGAAGCGGAGGTGCTGGCAATTGTCGGCGAGTTAGACGAACGAGCGATGTGGGAGAACAGCGTCACCCGTGCGCGGGAGGAGATCGCGGCCGATGCAAGCGACAAATTTGCGTGGTTTAACTTGGGAACAAGTCTGACGGAGCTAGGGATTCTCACGGGAGAAGCGGCGTTCTATGAGGAAGGCGCAAACGCCTTTGATGAGGCGCGTAAGCTCAACTTACCGTATCGCATGTTGTGGTATCAGCATCGGCCGTATATGGCTTACTTTAAGATCGGCCGATTCCAAGATGTAATCGACCTCGCCAACGCTACCCTCGAAACAAGCGGCGGTCGCAATGTCGAGGAAACGTACCTTTGGCTCGGTCACGCGCTATCCGCTGTCAATGATCCCGCTGGGGCAGGGGAAGCGTATCGTGAATCCCTCAACGTCAACGCCAACTTTTACCCCGCGCAAACCGCGCTCGACTGGCTTATACGAGATCAGGAGTAAACTACTTACAATATCTATCTCTTGATCTCGCAGAAGTCTGTTGTACAAAATCAACAATTGCGACGCGCCTATGCTAAAATAGCTCCTGCGATTTTTCGAAATGAGGAACTAAAATGCCAGAAGCAGGCGGCCCGACAGCTCAATCAGGAATAGATTATCAAAATTCACTAACCGCTCTTTACTTAGGACGGCTTCTTGATTCACGGAGTCGACCAAGCAGCGACCGCGTTGAGTACGTCCGCACAGAAGCTCCAGAAAATGTTGATGACACAATTGTAGGATTTGCTGACGATCACGTACTGTATATTCAGGCAAAAGAGAATATCACGAGTAGCGGTACTTCATGGGCTAAGACATGGAGGCAATTCGATGAGCAGTTTCGTGACTCGAAATTTCAGAAAGGCCATGATCGAATTGCGTTCATCATTGGGCTGTGGCGCGACGAACATGACCATCTTTCGTGGTTATGCCAGCGGGCAAAAACTTCTGAAAGCAATGAGGAATGGCTATCTCGTTTGACGCAGGCTCAAAATGATTTACTTTCGAAGATCAAGCCACATTTAATCCCTACTGGTTTGACAGACGACCACGTTTTCCAACTGCTCAAGCATGTTGATGTTGAGATTATTCCAACTGTCGCTATTCGGAGGGATAAAGTTCCCGACTGGATGCCCAAAGCCAATCGAACAGCGCGTGAAGTCTTCGCCCTATTGCTTGAACGAATTGGGGAAGGTGCAAGAATTCGCCAAAGCTTCACGGCCAATACTCTCCGAAATGAGATCGAGCAACTCACAGACAATGCGATCCAATTTGAAGAGCCAGAGGATTTTGCACAGTTACGAGAGTTACTAGCACAGTCTAATTCGCTCCTTCACCAGCAGCACAACAGTTTTGGCGAGACAGGTATCCATATTGAACGTCAAGTAGTTGCACAGATTGTAGAATGGTTAACCGATGAAGGTGTAGTAGAAAAGAACGTCGCTATGTTGCTCGATCAGGCGGGTATGGGCAAGACAGTCGTAATGCGAGACGTGCTTGAAATGCTCTCAGAATCGGCCGATGTTTTAGCCATCAAGGCCGATCAGCAATTGAATGATGTCGATACATTAGACCAAATACAGCATAAACTTGGACTCCCTGACTCACCAATAAATATCGTCTCTCGGTTAGCAACGGAGCGGCGTGTCATCGTCCTTATTGATCAAGTTGACGCTCTCTCATTGTCGATGGCGCATGACCAGCCTGCGCTCGATATTGTGATTGACCTTATCGCAAGACTTCGACGAACACCAAATGTTCGTATTCTCATGTCATGTAGAATTTTCGACAGAAATAGCGATCCGCGTCTGAAAAGAATCGAACTAGGGAAATCTTTTACAATCCCAAAACTTGAGATAGATGAAATTGGCAACGTATTGTCACATCTAAAAATTGACATAAACGCACTATCAACCGCTACGCGAGACCTCTTGGCTACCCCTTTGCATCTTGACCTATTTACACGCGCTATTGAACGCGGTGTATCGACGGATGAGCTACGCGGTATCGTCAGTTTGCAAGAGCTATATCATCTAATTTGGCAAGAAGTTGTCATGCGTGAGGTTGCACATGAGCCATCTAAAGCTGAAAGAAATGAAGCGATTCAACGGATAACGGCTTATATGGATGAGCAGCAACGAATTTCTGTTCCATCAATGTGGTTGTTCTCCTCTGAGAATATCCATTTGGAAAATGCTTTGCGTTGGTTAGCTAGTCAAGGAATTTTATGCGAGACACCCACAACCTGGACATTCACGCACCAAACGTTCTTCGACTACTGTTATGCTCGTCAATTTGTAGATAATGGCAATGATATTGTCGAAACAGTATTTAGATCAAAACAAGGCATTCATCTTCGACCAAAGCTGTTACAGATTATTGCTTATCTTCGTAGTTCTGATCCTAGCCTATATATACACAGCCTAACAGAACTCTTCCGCGCTGAATCATTGCGTTTTCACTTAAGCGATTTATTGTTTCGGTGGTTCGGTTCAATTCCAAACCCTAATGATGATGAATGGACGTTTGCACAACAGCTACTTGGTGAAAGCAATACGAACAACTTATTATTTCAAGCAATGAATGGCAATTCAGGATGGCTAACTTATCTGCGCCCTTCACTTGAGAGAGCTGTTAAAGCCTCGATGGAAGACGCAAGGCTAGCCTACGCATATCTATCCACATTGACCGATGTTTCCATAAACGAGATTGTGCAAATTGTTTTACCCAGCGTAAACGTCAGCAAATGGCATGAGGAACAAGTGCAGCTTATCTTGTTTCGCCATCCATTTTGGCAGCACTCAGAAGTTCAAAACTTGTTTGAGACGCAAGTTTATACAACAGGGAGATTGACCAGTAGCGGATTTTGGCGACTACAAGAGTTAGCTCAAGTAGCACCAGTAACTGCCTGTCGCACTTTACGTTGCATATTGGATACGATGTTGCTAGATCGTGAGTTGCAGCGCATGGACGAGACAAATACAGAGTTGTTTGGCTTGCTTCGCGGAGAGCAACATGAGATTACGGAGATTATCAAGCAGTTGAGCAAGGCTGCCCCAGTCCAATTCGCTGACGAATTTATAGAGTGGGCACTTGTGGTCATTGGGAAGAAAAATTATTGGAGCAGTGATCGTCTGTCTTATTTGGGCGATGATTTAAGCTACAATTGGCACGGCGATACCTTCAAAACGCAGCTCGCTTTTGTGAACGGGCTAATCAAGGCATTGGTTGTAATAGCTCGCTCAGATCGGGCTAAGTGGCTACATATCGCTGACAGACTTGCTATCTCAAATTTTGCAACGCCTCATCAGTTGATCACTCACGTATATGTCATAACGGCTGAACACTATCCATCTGAAATTCTCGATTATCTATTGAGTGATATACGTCGCTTTCAGATTGGACACAGCGGACAATATGATAGTCGCAGGTTAATTAAGGCTGTCTTCCCGCATCTTAACTCTTCACAACAACAGCGATTAGAAGACGCAATATTGTCATATCGTAAAGAGCGGCGCGCATCTACACCAGTAGAATGGTGGTCTTTCTATTTGTCGGGCATGGAACAATTTCGCTTACTTGATGCAATACCCTTTTCAAAGCTATCACCATTGGCCTTAAAGCGATATCAGGAATGGCAGCGTAAATACCCTGACTATCAGCCACCAGAGACCCAATCTGGGATTATGGTAAGAACGGTCGAATCTCCAATAGACGAAAGCAAAGCAGTCAAAATGTCAGACCGAAGCTGGCTACGTGCTTTCGCTAGATACCAAAATGGAAATGACCATTCAGAACCCTTTAAGGGCGGTGCGGGACACTTATCAAGCGTATTACAGAAAGTCACTGAGACAAATCCTGAAAGATTTTATCGACTTATGCTCCGCACTCCATGTAGTTTGGATGAAAGCTATATACGAGCGTTTATCGAAGGTTTTGCCGCTTCTACCGCGACGGCTGAACTTTTTTATGCGACAATTCGTCAATTTGCAGACACGTTAGAGGGTACGTTCGTTCAACGCCAAGCCTGCTGGTCAATACAAAAACTTTATAATGCTGGCGTTCCCGACGATATTTTTGCATTGTTGATTAAGTGGGCAACAGCTGACATTGGTGAAAGCGAGATTAGATGGATGGAAAATCCCGAAGGAAAAGACGCTCGCCAATGCTTTATCAACTGCAATCGGGGTATAGCCTTCGAGACTGCAATGCGGATCCTGCATACACGTAACACGGATGCCTCCCTTGAAAATATCTGGAGCTTAATTGAATTTGCAGCAAATGATCCTTCGACCGTTTTGAAAGTTGGTGCAATTCGGGAACTCACTTTTGTCATTACCAAGAATAGAGATAGATCACTCACCTTATTCGAGCGGATGGTAGATGACAGAGCATTTATGCTAGGCGTTCACGATGTGCGCGAATTTGTCTATTGGGCAATGTACAAAAGATTCAAACATATTTATCAATACATTGAAGAAATGCTGCATCATCCCAATGAGCAAGTGCAGAAACGTGGCGCAGAGTTAGCGTGCATTGCATCTTTTTCCCATGGGGCAATGGAAGATGAAGAAGCTCGACTAATGGCGACAGAACTTGAGCAGCAAATAATTTCTGGGAAGGATACATGGCGACGGGGAGCAGCAAGAATTTATGCACACAATGCAAAGACATCTGAATCAGTTGAACTTCAAGGATACTGCATAGACAGACTCACAAGTTTACTTGACGATTCTGATGAGAATGTACGCAAGACAATTGATTGGCTGTTCCACAATTTAGAATTCAGACATTTCATTGAATTAAGAGAGCTTATTGAACTTTATGCATGTACTGAGCTTAGGCAGAATTCTCGCTATATCGCTGATTCTCTTTGGGAACACGGTATTCATGATCCAACATGGTCACTAGAGCTTATACAAACTCTATCTCTGACCTCAGCGGGGGGATTTGCTCATGATTCTGGCATGGAGAAGCTAATGAGACTTACCCTGCGAATACATGATGCATCACAACGCAATAGCGAAACCCGAGAACGCTCACTGGACACATTTGATATGTTAATGGAGCAGTTCGCTGGTACTGCGAATAAGGTAATTGCAGAATGGGAAGCATCTTAACTCTAGTTCAAAAGCATATCCTCTGTCTACACATACTCCCGTACAACATACCCTGCCAGTAGCAAATCGACCCAAATACAATACTCCCGATACCAGGTTGGCGTATATCCTTCGAGCATGTCAGGCTTATGCGCCCAATCCCAGAGGGCGTGACCGCCAATGCCGACGACCAGCCACCAGATGGAGCGACGATACCCGATTGCCGCCAGCAACCCATAGATCGCCAAACCGATTAGCTCCTCGCGCAGATGTTTGGGGTCGCCGTCGTGGAGGCCAAACGCAACGTAGAGCAGGGCGATGACGAATAGTACGATAGAGAGGTAGAGGCGTTCGGAGAGGAGGCGTTGAGATCGGCCGAACCAAACAATCCCCCACGCTGTCACCACTGCGGCAACGACTACTTTCAAGCTCAACTCGTTCCCTCACTCAACTGGTTGCCAAGATACCCGCGCCGTAGTAGCTGTCGGCCGATGAGCAGCAACAGCGCGAGTTCGACCAGCTTGTTTGTTATTCCAACGCGATCAAACATCATTTGCAACATCTCTGCATGAGTCACGAAGTAGCCGACGAACGTAATCAACGTATATGCCAACAACCCGAAACTCAACGGGCGGCGGTAGGGTTGTGCGACATCTATCGGCCAGTAGAGCGCGAGCAGCAGCAGGTAGTAGCCAATGCCATTGGCGAGCAATAGCCAATCTCCCAAACTACCTAGATAGATGTGGTGAATCGCGGTGACGGTCAGCAGAAAGATGATGGCGAATTGAAGTGGTGTGAACGTCGTAACTTCATGTCGTGCCGCCAACCGGACGGTGAAAAAGCCGCCAATTAGTGAGAGAATAACCATTGTCAAATAGCTCATGCTTGCGAATCCTTCATAAAACGCAGCCACCGTACATTCTGTGACTGCGCGTACACTGTGTTTACTCGGTTACGACCAATTCACCAACCATCCCGCCCGCACGATGCCCCTCAACGGTGCAGTAGAACGTGTAGGTTCCCGCTTGTGAGGGGGTGAAGACAATCGTTCCTTTTTCGCCCGCCGCCGCGACGACGTGGACGGTGGGATCGTCTGTTTCCATGTCGCTCATGTCGTGATCGGCCGAATGCCCCTCTTCCACAAACCGCGCCTCACCATTTAACGGTATCTCATCAATACTCCAATCGTGGAGCAGCGTCCCGACGTTATCGAGCGTCAGACGCAGCGGTTCGCCGACGGTCGCTTCGATGCCCGTCGGCCGATACTCAAACCCTTCCGCCTCTATCGTCACCGCTCTTGCTTGCGGCTCCGCGCCGCCACATCCAACCAGCCCCACTGTCATCAGCGTTAGTAGCAACAACATTACTTTTTTCATTCAGTTTGTTTGGTTCCTCACCAGCGAGACACAACGCTTGGGTTATGCCTCAGACAGATCAACTCGTCGTAACAAATTGGCGTTAATCGCCACAATCACTGTACTGAGTGACATCACCAGCGCACCAATCGCCACTGGCATCACAAACCCAACGGGAGCCAACACCCCTGCCGCCAGCGGAATGGCGATGATGTTGTACCCCGCCGCCCACCAGATGTTCTGCACCATCTTGCGGTGGTTGACCTTGCTCAGGCGAATCGCCTTGACGACATCGAGCGGATTGCTCTGCACGAGGATGATCCCCGCGCTCTCGACGGCGACATCGGTTCCGCTGCCAATCGCAATCCCCACATCGGCGCGGGTGAGGGCGGGCGCGTCGTTCACGCCGTCGCCGACCATCGCCACCTTCTTGTTTTGGGACTGTAGCTCCTGAACTTTTTTGTACTTGTCTTCGGGCAGGACTTGTGCGAACACCGTGTCGATGCCAAGTTCTGCCGCAACCGAATCAGCGACCGCTTGGCTGTCGCCCGTCAGCATGGCAACTTCGATGTTCATGTCGTGCAGGGCTTTGACCGCTTGCAGGGATTCGGGGCGGATGACATCGGCCGATTCAAACCCCGCCACCGCCTGATTATGCTGAATCAGATAAACCACCGAATGCCCCTCACGCCCCGCTCTGTCCGTAAAATTCTGCAACGTGTCGGGTAAAGTCAAATTCAGCTTTTCCAACAAGCGCGGTCCACCGACGTAAACGCTTTCCCCGTCCAGCGTCGCCTGCACACCACGCCCTTTAATCGCCGTAAAGTCGCGCACCTGCGGCAAACTCAACCCTTTCTCCTGTGCGGCTTCCCGCACTGCGCGCGCCACCATGTGTTCGCTGTCCCCCTCAATCGCTGCCGCCAACGCCAACGCGTCATCCTCGCTCACGCCGTCCACCGTTGTCATGCGGACGATCCCCTGCTCTCCCTTCGTCAGCGTTCCTGTCTTGTCGAAGATAACTGCGTTTAGCTCTCGTGCCGCCTCCAACGCACGGCGGTCGCGCACCAGAATGCCGTTGTTCGCCGCCTTTGAGGTCGAAATCGCCACAACGAGCGGAATCGCCAGCCCTAGCGCGTGTGGACATGCGATCACCAGCACTGTCACAACCCGTCGAATCACCTCTACATCAAACCCAACCGCAATGATCCAGCCAATCGCCGTTAATACCGCCGTACCAAGCGCAACGTAAAACAGCATCTTCGCCGCACGATCCGCCAAAAGCTGCGTGTTGCTCTTGCTATTTTGCGCCTCGTTGACCAAGCGCATAATCCCGCTTAGTGCCGTTGCGTCCCCCGTCGCCGTGACGCGCACGCGCAGGGAGCCATCCCCGTTGACCGTCCCCGCAATCACCGCATCGCCGTCCGACTTTTTGACAGGTTTTGACTCACCCGTAATCATGCTCTCGTCCAGTCGCGAACTGCCTTCGACAATTTCGCCATCGGCTGGAACGCTCGCGCCCGGCCGCACCAGCAGCACATCCCCTTCGCGCAACTGACTGACCGCCACCGTCTCCGTGCCGCCGTCGGTGATGCGCTCCGCCTCATCGGGCATCAGCTTTGCTAACTCATCCAGCGACCCGCTCGCCTGCCGCACGCTTCGCATTTCGATCCAGTGGCCGAGCAGCATCACGTCGATCAGCGTCACCAGTTCCCACCAAAAGCTCTCGCCGCCCAAATCGACAAACAGGGTGAAGACGCTGTAGACAAACGCGACCGTGATCGCCAGCGAAATCAATGCCATCATGCCGGGTTCGCGCTGCTCAAATTCAGTCCACGCCATCTGCAAAAATGGCAGACCGCCGTAGACAAAGATGATCACCCCGAACAATGGCGATATCCACTGACTCAGCGGGAAATCAATTGAATAGCCCAACCAACTTTGGATCATTGGGCTGAAAATCAGGACGGGAATCGTCAGCACAAGCGACACCCAAAAGCGTTGGCGGAACATGTTTTCATGCCCCGTGTGGTCTGTGCCATGACCGCTGTGATCCATCTCGCCGCCCATCTCGTGCTGGCTATGATCCATCTCGCCGTGATCCATGCCGCTCATATCGTGTTGGCTATGATCCATACTGGCGTGTTTTTCCATCGGTTCAAGACCTGCTTGCTCTTTGTAAAGCTGCTCTTTTTCTGAGTCGTGGTTGTCTGTGTGGTTATGTTGCATTCGTGTTCCCCTTACGGTGTTGGAGATATTTTCGGCCGACAAATCCCAACAACAGTGCATCAAGCGTATATTCAAAAATAGCGAAATAAACGGCTCCATTTGCCGTTTCCCAATAGCTGACCGGACTCGCAAAGCGATATGTCCAGTTCAGCGGGAAGAGAAAGAGCGGACCGTCAGAGCTGTGCGTAAAGATGTCAATGACGGTGTGTAACAACGTCATCGCCGCCAGCCAAAACAAAAACGTGCGCCCATTTTTTCGATAAAGCCAATAACCAATGACTAAAAGCACCCCATTGACCACCAGTGAATGAAACGTGTTGTGTCCCACAATCCAGATGGGGTCGTTGAAAAATAGGTCGAAGTGCAGATACTCCATGATCGACGGTGCGGGAACGCTGATACCTGCAATGCGATAGTAAATTTCGTAGATAATCGTCAGCAGCGTAAATGGAATATCAGGCAGGATGGAGCCAATGAGCAATCCCCATGTGCTGATCCGTATTGTTTGACGGCGTAATGGGTAGCGTAAAGCAGCCGTCATGATGAAATGGGACGGTGTTTGCATTTTTATCTGCCTTGAGGTGCTAGATTTCTATTCGTTCGATGCGGCGTTTAAGAGAAAGTCTGTCACGACTGTGGCTTCGTCACTGAGATGTTGCGACACAATCTGCTCGGCAACGGCTGGTGTGACGCTGTGATACCAAACGTTATCGGGATATACGACGACGAGTGGGCCGTGTTCGCAAACGCCCAAGCAGTCGGTTTGATTCACCTTGATGTGATCCGCGTTCTGCTTGTTTGTGCGTTTGCCGAGCAATCTGCGAAAAGTGGCTTGTAGTTCGACAGCATCAGCCGAATCTGCACAGCACCCTTTGGTGCAGATGAGCAGATGTCGGCCGAATTGTCCCATTGTTGGGTTACTCATTGGTTAGTTTGAAACTCCGCAAACGCAGTGCATTCGTCACAACGCTGATGCTTGAGAAGGCCATTGCACCTGCCGCCAAAATCGGGTTAAGCTGGCGCAACATGTCTGGGACAAAAGCGAATGGCGCGAGGACACCCGCCGCGACGGGGATGAGCGCAATGTTGTAGCCAAACGCCCAGCCGAGATTTTGGCGGATGTTTCGCATTGTTGCTTTGGAAAGTCGTAATGCTTGTGGCACAGAAAGGAGGTCGCCGCGCATGAGGGTAATATCAGCAGATTCCATCGCCACATCCGTCCCCGTCCCAATCGCCATCCCGACGTTTGCCTGTGCCAATGCGGGCGCATCGTTGATGCCGTCGCCCACCATCGCCACCGTGTACCCTTCTTCTTGCAACTGCTTGACATAAGCCGCTTTCTCACCGGGCAACACCTCTGCAAAAACGCGATCAATCCCGACCGACTCAGCAATCGCTTCGGCCGTCGCCTGATTGTCGCCCGTCATCATCACGACGGTCAGACCTGCCGCACGCATCTGCTCGACCGCTTCCCGCGAGCTTTCCTTCACCGTGTCCGCCACACCAATCGCCGCCTGAGCCTGACCGTCAACCGCCAGCCACATCGCCGTTTTTGCCTCTTGCTGCAACGCCGCTACCTTTGGCTCCAACCCGTTCAGGTGAACGTTCTCTTTCTGCATCAGGCGTATGTTGCCGAGCAACACTTTATGCCCGTCAATCGTTGCCGCAATGCCATGCCCCGTGATGCTTTGGAAGTCGGCAGGGGTCGCAATGGCGAGATTCTGCGCATTGGCTGCATTGACGATCGCTTCGCCGATGGGGTGTTCGCTGCCTTTTTCGGCCGATGCCGCCATCCGCAGCAACTCACGCTCGCTAAACTTCGCCTCTGAACTCGCCACCATGTCAGTCAATGAAAGTTCGCCTTTCGTCAGCGTTCCCGTCTTGTCCAACACAATCGCCGTCAGCTTTTGCACCTGCTCCAACGCGGTGCTGTTCTTGAACAAGATGCCATTTTCTGCCCCCTTGCCCACGCCAACCATAATAGAAGTAGGCGTTGCCAACCCCATTGCACAGGGGCAAGCGATGACAAGCACGGCGACTAGGCGAATCAGCGCAGGAACAAATCCCGCTCCCGCTGCCAGCCAAATGCCAAACGTCGCAAACGCCAGCACGATCACAATCGGCACAAAATACGCCGACACCTGATCGACAATCTTCTGAATCGGAGCCTTACTGCCCTGTGCCTGTTCAACCAGCTTGACGATTTGCGCCAGAGCCGTTTCACGTCCCACCGCCGTCGCCTCAAAACGCAACAGCCCTTGCTTGTTCAATGTCGCGCCGATCACTTTGTCGCCAGCCTGCTTATCGACGGGCAAACTTTCCCCGGTCAACATGCTCTCGTCAATTGTCGAACGCCCTTCGACCACAACGCCATCCACTGGCACTTTTTCACCAGGGCGCACAATCACGATGTCGCCACGAATCACGCGGTCAATTGGGATGTCCTGCTCCTCACCATTTCGCACGACACGCGCCGTTTTCGCACGCAGCCCCATCAATTTTTTGATCGCCTCGCTGGTGCGCCCTTTGGCGCGTGCTTCGAGCAGTTTGCCCAAGACAATCAGCGTGATAATCATCGCGGATGTCTCAAAATAGACGTGATCGCCGATGATATTGCCGTCAAATGTTGGGTTAAACGCGCCAATCGTTTTGGCGATTAAGACCGCCACGCTATAGAGGTACGCGACCGTTGACCCCATCGCTACCAGCACGTCCATGTTTGCGCTGCCGTTGCGCAGCGATTTATACGCGCCGACATAGTAATCCCAGCCGACATAAAACTGCACGGGGGTCGCCAATGCCAAAAACAGATAGTTGACCCACAGCGCGTGCGACCAGTGACCGACAAGCCCAAAGTCGCGGCTCATGCTAAAGATAAAGAGCGGAATGGTGAACAGTGCGCCGATTAAAAGGCGACGCTCCTGATGTTTCACTTCGGCTTCGCGGGCGTTGGCTTCGGCATCTTCGGCCGATTCTCCCTCCGCCATCTCCACCACGCCATACCCCGCCTTCTCAACCGCCGCAATCATCTCGCCGCGTGTCACCGTTCCCGGCACATATTTAACGACCGCCTTCTCGTTGGCAAAGTTCGCGCTCGCCTCAAGCACGCCGTCTAGCTTGCCGAGTCGTCGCTGCACCGTGTTCGAGCAGTTGGTACACGTCATGCCCGTGATCGGCAGTTCCAGCGTCGCCACTGGCACGCCGTAGCCCGCCTTTTCGATGCGTTCAATCACCGCTTGCGGATTGGCAACCTTGGGGTCATACGTCACGGTCGCTTGCTCCGTCGCAAAGTTGACCGTCGCGGACTGCACGCCTTCAACTTTGCCCGCGTTGCGCTCAACCGAGCGCACGCAGTTGGCGCACGTCATGCCTGTGATGGGGAGGGTTAGGATTTTTTCGGACATGGGTTTGTGCTATCTGTTTTGCCACAGATTACGCAGATTTTCGCGGATTCAGATTGATTTTATCTGCGCTAATCCGCGCAATCTGTGGCTATCTTCTGTTTTTAAATGGTTATAACTGAATTAACTGTTGTGGCGGAAAGCCAATCTCTTGCAAGGTGTCATTGATTTCATCCCACGTTGCGGGGGATTCCCATTCAATCGTCACTTGCTTCGTGTCTGCAACGGCGTTGACGTTTTTCACGCCAGCCAGTTCGCCGACTTCCATTTCAATTGTGTTTGTGCAATGTCCACAGCTAATGCTTGGGACGGTGATTGTTTTTGTGTTCATCTTGTATTCCTTACAGTTTGCTTTTGGCGGTAAAAACGGCCGATAACTCGCTCAACATCTGCTCGCGCTGTTCGGGGTCATCCCCTTGAATCGCTGTCGTGACGCATGTTTTCAGGTGATTGTCCAGCAGAATGGTGTTGATCTTGTTCAACGCCGCCTGTACTGCCTGCACCTGCTGAATGATGTCGATACAGTACGCATCTTCATCGACCATGCGCTCGATCCCTCTAAGGTGTCCCGCTGCACTGGCAATTCGTCGTTTGAGTGTTTTTTTCGTTTTTACGTCCATAATGTTTGTTCCCAACCCCTGTGGGGGGGGTATGGTTAAAGTATAGCGAACACGCAACGTGCTGTGTATCCGCCATTTGGCTTAATTTTCTTGGAATGATATTTAAGCGCGATGCTTAGGATCGCAGTTGGTGGGCGGCGGCAAATGTTGCAAATTTACTGATTGACCACATCCATTCTGGTCTGCGTCTTGACCTTACAGCTACTACAAGGTGTAAACTAAAATAAACCTGTGTAATTCATTCAGGCACTATTGCGCCATGCCACTAAACAGTGGATGGGTAGAGTCATCTATGACACCAACGAATGACAAACTCGAACAGCTCTCCATGGCAGTTACTCTCACCGTCTTGGAAATCGATTTCAATCCCAATCAACTGCTCCCCGCTTTTCTGATGGCAAATTTGATGTCGCCAGAACTTTGGGCATGGCGAGCAGAGAAAAACGCCTTTTCACAAGATGGTACACTGCTTACACCAAAGAGTCGCTTAAACAAACTCCAGCGATTCCTGCACCGTTACACCTTTCTTAACCTGCCAGACGAAATGGGGGGAGACGCTTGGGGGTTGCTCAACTTTGCCGCAGAAGAGAGGCGTTTTGGCACGGCGTTTGTCCAACAGATTCAGGCAGAATATGACGCGACCTTTCGTAAATTGCTTACTGAAAATCCAGACTCTCAATTTGGTCAGATTATCAATCATCCAATTTATCAGCAAGGCTATTTTCCACGTCTCAAAAATGAAACTGTCGAAGTGATGAACGCTTTTGCTGGGGTGGATGCAATGGGTGGGAAACGAGCGGGCAAGTGTATTGGATTGAGCTTGTTATGGGCGGCCGCGATGTGCATCTGGGGGCGATTTCCACTAGATCAGATTGTCATTATTGGCAATCGGGCGCATATGTTTGTCTTCTTAGACGAAGAAGACGGACATCTGCTCAATAATACAAAGTGGTTTAGCGCGACGAGAATCAACAACCGATCTGATCTGTCTGAGTTTGTGCGTCTTGTCACCTCAAGTACAGCAACGACATTTTTCTACAATCCTGCAATGGGGATGTGCGATTGTAATGCTCAGACATCACAGATTCCCCAGCAGATGATTACCGATCTTTACGCCAAAATTAGTCGTTTTGTTGACAATCCATTACACCATCCAAACCCCGATCATATCCAGTTTGTGCAGTCCGAGCAGCAGATACTCGATCCATTGGCTTATGATTCGGCCGAAAGTTATCGTGCCGCTATCACTGCACTCGCCAACGCACAGCCTGACTCGCTCTATGCGCTCGCGCTGTATGCGTTTCGTCAACTCGATGTCGTATATCCGCAAGTGTACATTCGCGCTGCACTGCGAGACCCGCATGTGAAAGCGTTGGCACAAAGAGTCAACCATCTTTCAGATGCGCTGCACATTGTCGCTAACATTGCGGGACAAACCTCTATCTTTGAGAGTCGAGAGCGGCTTGCACTGCCAGATGAAATGCTCTACTTTAATCGTGGCGACGACCGCGATAGAGCATTGCTGCTCTACACTTTACTGTATCATTCACCTATCTGTGACAACGAGAGTATGATTGGATTGTCGGATTCAGGCAGTTTTGTGACACATCACGGCAGGTGGATTGACGTAGATAAGTTGAGAGTCTCTGATCAGGAGCCACAAGGATTGGAAATCGTAATTGATGGACATGAATGTACAAGGACAGCGATGTTTGCATGAAATGTTCGGCCGAATAGAACAAAAAGGTGATGATGAATTTGAATGCAACTGATGTGAAGACATTTGTACCCGCGATGAATTTCGCGGAGTCGCTGGCGTTTTATCAGGCGATGGGCTGGACAGCCAAATGGGTATCAGAAAACGACGATCTCGCGGAGCTTGAATTGGCGAGCTGTCGCTTCTATCTGCAAAACTACTACAACAAAGATTGGGCAAATAACTTCATGCTCCACATCACCGTTGAGGATGCCCAAGCATGGCGCGATCATGCGGAGCAAGTAATCGCGGCTGGTAATTGGAAGTACGCCCGACTGCGCGGCCCCAAAGAGCAAGATTACGGCGCGTTGGTGACATGGGTATGGGATCCGTCGGGGGTGTTACTGCACTTCGCACAATATCACAGCACATGAACGAAATTTTGCGAACAGCCGCTTTATTTATTGTCGCGGGTCTGGCAGAGATCGGCGGTGGTTGGCTGGTTTGGCAAGCGATCCGCGAGGGCAAGCCACTGAGTTGGGGTGTCGTCGGTGGGTTGGTGCTGATCTTCTACGGCATCATCCCGACACTGCAAAGCGAACCCGCCTTTGGGCGTGTCTATGCTGCTTATGGTGGGGTCTTTGTCGTGCTGGCGTTGCTGTGGGCATGGCGCGTCGATGGCTGGCAGCCTGACCGCTACGATCTACTCGGTGCGTTGGTCGCGTTACTCGGTGTCATCATCATCATGTGGCCGCGAACATAATCATGCAAATTCAAGCTGTTACCCACCAAACGGGCGTGACTGCCCAAACGATTCGCTACTACGAGTCGGTCGATCTGTTGCCCAAACCTGACCGCCTACCCAATGGATATCGAGATTACGCTGCGGATGATGTCGAGCGCGTGCGCTTTGTCGCAGGAGCGCGGCAATTAGGACTGTCAATTGATGACATTCGGGAAATCCTTGCCCTGCGCGATACAGGGGAAGCACCATGCAGCACCGTGTTGGCAATGCTCAAGCAAAAAGCGGACGAAATCCAGCAGCGCATTGTTGAACTTGCCCAACTGGAGATAGATTTGCGGACGTTGCACGCGCTAGGGCTGACATTTCCAGAAGAAGATATTTTGGGCAAGCAGTGCGTTTGCCATCTGGTGCGTGAGCAAGTCAAAAATGAGGGATAATCGCTGCCCAACTCTCCCATTTGCTGAAACAACCCCCTTGACCTTATAGCAACTGCAAGGTGTACCATTGCAGTATGTGGAAAAAATCACCCTTATTCAGAACAGGAATCATCGGCACGCTCATTGCCGCGCTGTGTTGCTTCACACCGATCATGCTACTCCTCTTCGGAGCCGTTGGACTGAGCGCGTTTGTCGGCTATCTCGACTACGTGCTGCTCCCCGCGCTCTTTATTTTCTGCGGCATCACGCTGTATGCTGTCTGGAAACATGAAAACGGGAGGGCGAAATGAGTGTAGATTGCTGCTCAAACCCTTCTGATCAACGGGATGCGTGCGGTTGCGCTATTCCAGAAAACACCGTTGTGACACACTGCCCACAGTGCAATACCAAAGGCTCTACGGTCGAACTGGAAACGGTTAAAGCGATGGTTGCCAACCTCGAACGGGTGCAGCCGACGAGCTATCGCTTTTGCAAAAGCCCCGATTGTGATCTGGTTTACTTCGCAGAAGATCTGTCTCACCACTTTGTCGAGGCAGATTTGCGGGAGCGCGTTCACCAAAAACATCCCGATGATGGCGATATACTGGTCTGCTACTGCTTCCAGCATACGCCCAACTCAATCCGTCTTGAGATGGCGGACGGCCGCACCGATGTCGCTGACCGTATTACTGCACTGACAAAAGCAGGACGGTGCGCTTGTGAGATTCGCAATCCGCAAGGGAGTTGTTGTCTTGGGAATGTATGTCAAATAACCAGGCGGCTTGTATCAGCTGACAACGTTACACATTAAAAAACGATGCAGGATGACAGGCATGTGCCTCATCCATCTTCTAACGCTGTATCGTACCCACGTTCACGCAACCACGACTCCATATAGTCGATCTCACTTTCTTGCGCTTGCGCCATTTTGAGCGCGAGAATTTGTACAGCAGACTGTTCGGCGTTGAGCATTGCCGCTTGTGCCATTCGCACACCGCTTTCGTGATGCGGGATCATCAACTGCATGAATAACACATCGGCCGCCTCTCCCTCGGCTGCCTCCAGATCGGCAAGTTGTTCAGGTGTCGCCATGCCCGGCATCATGCCTTCCATCGGCATTCCCATCCACGCCATGCGCGGCGTGCTGCTGTTTTTGGCATAGCCCCACAAGTCGAGCCAGCCAGACATCGTACCGATCTGTCCTGTTTGGGTTGTTAAAATGTCATACGCAAGGAAGCGCAACGCTTCATTTTCCGTTCTATCATAGAGTAGAGTTGCCATCTCAACCGCTTGCAGGTGATGGACACTCATATCTCTGGCAAAGCCGACTTCGGCCGAATCTTCACTCGGCACACCATCCCCACGCACGATATACCCAATCCCGAAACCGCTGACGAGCAGCAGCACGCCAACAGCAATCAATATCAATTTCTGTTTCATCATGCTATATCCAGCGACGAACCTGTTCGGTATAGCGTTGATACGTCGCGCCAAACGTTTCGCTCAGATAATTTTCCTCTAGCCGCACCTGAATTTGTATCATCACGTCCCCCAACACCCACAGCAGCAACGTGAAAGCAGTCGGCAGCAAGAGAAATAGACCAAGAAAGGTAAAACGCATTCCCAAAAAGATCGGGTTGCGCGAATAGCGGAAGATGCCATCCGTGACCAGCTCGCTTTTCTGTCCGACATCAATGCCAATGCGCCACGCTGACCCCATCTGAACTTGGGCGACGACGACGATGACAAAGGCGATTAGCAATAGACCCCAGCCGAGCAGATGCAACGGCGACCACGCCAGCCATGCGATGGGAACGAGATAAGGTTGTGCAGAAACAAAGAGTGCGTTGATGAGCAGCACAAGCCCAATGCCCGCAAAGACGGCGCGAAATACGTTGGAGGCAAGTCCGTGAACGCCTTCGGTGTGGTACTGCGTCAGCGCGTTCACGCCTGAGAGCCGCCAAACGCGATAAGCTCGCCAGCCGACGGCGATAGCTAGAAAAAGGAGGTAGTAAGTCGCAAGTAACCAAGGAGATGTCAGCATATCCATAATCGTGATTGGAACGGCGATAGCAAACTCGTCGCTGCCGCGCACGATGTCGCCATCGGCCGAAATAACATCATATTGAACGGTATATACCCCTCTACACACGCAATCGGTAGCCCAATAAACGCAATGCGTTGAGAACAACGATAATCGTGCTGCCCTCATGCAAGATGACTGCACCGCTTAACTGGATCAACCCAGTCACCGACGTAACGATCAACAGCCCAATCACGCCCAATGAAATGGCGAGATTCTGCTGGATGTTGCGGCGACTGGCACGGCTCAGACCAACCGCAAACGGCAATTTGCTGAGATCGTCAGCCATCAATGCAATATCGGCCGTTTCCAACGCCACCGCCGTTCCCGCACCACCCATTGCAATCCCAACCGTCGCCGTCGTCAATGCGGGTGCGTCGTTCACGCCATCACCCGTCATCGCAATTTCACCATATTCGGCTTCTAACTCGCGGATCGCTTCTAGCTTCTGCTCTGGCAACAGTTCGGCGCGGATGTCGGTTAACCCCAGTTCTTTTCCGACTTGCTGCGCCACGTCGTCGTTATCACCTGTCAACATAACGAGATGTTTGATGCCGAGATCGCGCAACTTTGCCAGCGTCGCCTTCGCCTGTGGACGCGGCGTGTCTGCCATCCCCAAGACACCGATAAATTGGTTATCGTAGCTAATCGCCATCGTCGTGCGTCCAGATTGTTCGAGTCGCTCAATCGTTTCGCGCACGTTTTGGTCTTGTGGATGGTCGGGATTTTCAGCAAATAGTTTCCAGTTGCCGATCTGCACCGTCTTGCCGTCAATCGCGCTTGCAATACCGCGTCCCGCGATGTTGGTAAGCGCGTCCGCATTGCCCATCGCAACCCCCTCGCGCTCAACATGCTCAACGACCGCTTTTGCCAGCGGGTGATTCGATTGCTGCTCCACTGACCCAACGATTCGCAACAAATCGCGCTCACTCGCCCCGTTAAATGTCACCGTATCGGTCACACCAAACTCACCCGCCGTCAGCGTTCCCGTCTTGTCAAACGCCATCACTTGCGAGCGACCTAAATTTTCGAGATGCACGCCGCCCTTAATCAACACACCATTGCGTGCAGCACGCGCAATGCCTGAGAGAACGGACGCAGGTGTACCAATCGCCAGCGCACACGGCGATGCGGCGACGAGCAAGAGCATGGCGCGATAAAAACTGTCGCGCGGTTCCATCCAGCCAAACAGCGGCGGCAACACGATCACAAGCAGCGTGATAATCAGCACGGCTGGCACAAAGCGGCTGGTGAAGCGTTGGGTGAACTGTTGAGTCGGGCTTTGCTGGCCCTGTGCTTCGGCGACTAACTGCATCACGCGAGCGAGCGTGTTGTCTTTTGCCAGCCGCGTCACGCGCACGTCTAACGCTTGATCCTGATTAATCGTGCCTGCAAACACCTCGTCGCCAACTGTCTTGGAGACAGGCACGCTTTCACCCGTGATGGGGCTTTGGTCGATATTGCTGCTGCCACGCTCAACCGCCCCATCAACCGGCACACGGTCGCCGGGACGCACGACAACGACATCATCAAGTTGCAGCTTCTCAACGGGAACTTCTTCGATTCCTGCCGCCGTTTTGCGCTGTGCGACGCTGGGCATGAGTTCGCCCAGTGCGTTGACGGCGTTTCGCGCTCGTTCTAGGGCATAATGTTCCCCCGCATGACCGAGTGCAAACAGAAAGAGCAGAAATGCGCCTTCGCCAAATTCGCCCAAAAGCGCGGCCCCCGCAGCAGCGGCCAGCATCAGCACGTCGGTGTCAAACTTGCCTTTGAGTAGGGCGGGAATTGCGTGTGTTGCTACGTCATACCCACCCGCAGCGTAGGCGAGTAGATAGAAGATCGTCGAGACGGTGGGCGAGAAGCCGAAAAAGCGTTCACCCAGAAAACCCAAGAGCAAAAACAAGCCTGCGAAGGCAATCAGGATAAATGTCCACTGTTCCTGCATCCAATGAGGCAAGAATGTGGGCGCACTGCCGTGACCGTGATCGTCGTGTGATTCGTCGTGGTCGTGGTCATGATCGCTGTGGTCATCGGCCGAAAATCGCGCCCCAAAGCGGTTGAGCGTCTGCCCAATGGCGGCACGATCCGTCTGTTCACTGTCGTAGGCAATCGAGAGCGTGCCAGCCGCGTAGTTGGCAGTGGCGTGGAGAACGCCTTTTTGTTGGGCGAGTTGGTCTGAAAGTGTGGTGGCGGAATCGGCCGAATCCAGCCCCACAAACCCCCACGCCTGATGTCGATACTGCTGTGTAAACGCACTGCCCGTCTCTTTTGCCATCCGCTCGACCGAACTGAGCGTCAGCAGGTTGGGATCATAGTGGATGCAAAGTTGCGGTTGCGCGTCGTCGGTGATGTGAACGCGCTGCACGCCGCGCCGATGTTGCAGCATTGTCGTCAACTGTTGTAAGCAGTGGTCGCGCTCATCAGGTAGTTCAGGGGCAATTAAGGGAATATCGAGTTGAATGGTTTGCTCTGACATGATCTATTTTGTTACAGCGACAAAGTGCCGCACTTATTTACGGTTGGTTTGCGGATCGGTTGTTGGGCGTGAAAGTGGGGAGGGGCGGGTTATGCGGGGGGTCGCAACCGTGGGGGTGTGACAAAATGCCACGTATTCAAATAGTCTGACTTTGCGCTCGTTTGCGCTGTCGTTGTGACCGTATCAATCGCTTGCGACAACAACGCAAAGTTGCCATGGAGAATAGAATCCTCTTCTGCCTCCAATGTTGTCACACAATCTGATGCAATCACATCACAGAACGCATCGTTGACATGATGCGCGACAATTCCGCCAAAAATTAGCAGATTGAACAGGAAAAGCAGGTAAACGTGACGGTTAGCCATGTTGCACATGATCTAATCCACAGCGGAACAACTCAGCGATATGTTCATCATCGAGCATGTAAAAAACGCGCCGTCCTTCCTTGCGCGTTCGCACAAGTCGCATTTGGCGTAAATGGCGCAAGTGGTGGGATGTGGCAGATTCGCTGATCCCCGCTTGTTCTGCCAATGCGCCAACGTTCTGCTCGCCTTCTACGAGGGCGGCCAACATTTGGATGCGGCTGGTGTCGCCCAATGCGCGGAATAGTTCAGCGAGCTCGGCGGCGGTTTGTTCTTCGACGAATGTTTTTATCATTGAATATCTGCATAGTTGTTCATGTATATTTGGAATTATACAATCGCTGAGAAAAGTGGCAACTGGCTAGAAGATTTTCGGCCGAAAGACTGACTTGAGTATAAGCACTATTTGCGCGCCAGATTACAGCAAGACGTGGCTAACTAAGCCAAAACGGTCTGCTAAGTGACAATTTTCTTGCCAGATTATTTACTCTACCTAATAGATCAGCACTATTGGCGACCTTTTTTGAGTCGTTTCGAGATTTCTGTTTAGCATTTTAGTACCATCTTTTTTAGTAACGCATACTTGCCTACTTAACTGCCCCTTACTGTAATCCAGCGCATAAATAGTGCTTACATCTAAGACTAATCCCATCGAATACTTAAACTAAACACATATTCATACTTAATTTAATCTCATTCGCATTCCTTACGATAATACACATTATTGTAAGGGATGGAAATTAGATTAAATTAACTATGCGTCAATTTTAACGGTATTTGGGCTCATGCGCACTTTAATGTTGTTGGCGAACTCAGGAAGAGTTGACACAGAGGGTGATGACAGGTGACAATGGAATAAATTGAAGAAAGGGAGATCACCGATGTCATTACCGCAACAGGCAATTCCAGCAATCCCAACAGAAACAGCACGAATCGCGCACAAAGTATTTCGCAATGGGAATCGATATATGGAGATGCGAGATAAGTTTGGGACACTGTACACAGATGATGTGTTCGCAGCGTGTTA
>JAUIAP010000044.1 GCA_030425205.1 Anaerolineae bacterium | reverse complement strand
TTACACAACGCCTATCTGGGTAAGTCGGCCGTTCTTGATCTGGACAGACTCGATGCCGTCATGCGCCGCTTGATAACTCGTTGTCGCGCCTAAAAGCTGGGGTGCTGGATATGTGGAAAACGGTACGACTGTTTCCCACATACCCACACCCCCTACTGCTATTTGTGATTCATGAAGACACAAGAAAAAGAAAAAGAAAAAGAAGGGGAGGTGATGTTGTTTTGAGTTAGCTAGTGGGGCTGTTTTTTCGGCCGAAATGTGGGTCGCATTTGCGACTTTTTGAAACAAATTTTCACTTACAAACTGAGGTTTTTCTGGGACACCGTATTCGCCAATTTAGGTGGTACATCGTAACTGACTATTGACAAATGGTATTTGCGAAGTTGATCTTGGTTGTACAGCAAGTGTTAGTCGCAATTCACCAAGCACTGTTAACGTATATACTCATACCCGACAAGCTCTAACAGATGAAAATGGTGATCCTTTGCGAGATGCTGAGGGAAATATCCGTACAAGAGTAGTGGCCGCTGGTGAAATAGTCGGGAATTCGAGATTGGTTGTGCATGAGCTTGGTCATGTATATGATTTTCTGAGGAATGAAATGCCAAGCGGTGATTTAGGAACATATATTGCAAACAATCAGCTTTTTCCCCAAAATAGAGCGGCTGGAGGATTTTATGGCAATTATCCTGAATGGCAAAAATCTCGCTCGAATATTGAAGAGGAGATATTCGCTGATATGTTCTTAGGTTGGGTATTTAATAAGTGGGCAGCTGACGATGCTGGTAGGCGCCGTGCCACCTATATGGATAACTACATGCGTAACTGGCAAGCACTCGACACAGGAGGTGGACGATGATTTGTCAATATTTCCGTTCGCTATTGCACTTAGTATATCTATTGACCGCAATACTATTGAGTGCTTGTTCAATAACCGAACCAAATGTCTCTATACAAAGAGCTACGATCCCCAGTGCAACCATACAGGTTCCAGAGGTAACGATTACAACGAATGAGAATGAGACAGTGGTTGCAATCACAATGGATCAACAAGACAAAAATCATCAAGAAACACATACAGATGTTACGTCTTTAGCATCAACTGAGGTGGTAGTAGATACTACACTTGATATAAACGATAAAACTATCACTTTATCGCCAGAGGTCAAATCTACAAAGGTTGCAACAATTGAAGTAACTTCAATATCTCCTGAGAGTGTAGCAATCGACATGGAAGATATTTTTGAGGATCCCAATTGTCTGCTACCATGCTTTCTAAATTTCCATCCTCAAAAAACCAAATACGACGAAGTATTGCGTTGGATTATGCAACGCACCATATATTTTGATACCTACGAGACATCAGACGGTGATGTTATTCTAGGTGTTTTTCTGGATTCACCTCTGTATACGGCTGGTACTGACATGCGACAAGAATACTATTTCATAAATGGGGTTCTAAACGAGGCATTGGTGACTTTGCCTGAACATACATCATTCTCTGTGAGGTCATTGTTTGAAGTATATGGACAACCAGCAGCCATTTGGATTGAGGCTTTCCAAAATTCTGAGATGTTTCGATTGAGCATTTACTATCCTAGTCATGGCTTTTATGTGGCATATGAGATAAAAGGCAAATACAGTACTGTTGACGAGGTTATAATTGGTTGTTTAGGGCACACAGAGTACGGACAATTGATCACTTGGGATCCATCGGTTTGGAATCCAGATAATAATAAAACGATTTTAGACAGGTCCGAAGAAAATAGGTCATCTCTTTTACGTCTTGGTGAGAATGCAAAATCAATCGAGCTAACGACAAACTTTTCAGTGAGTAATTTTTATGAAGCAGTGCTGCATAATGGTGAAAACGGATATTGCATTGAGACACCTTTTGAACACTGGCCCGAGGTTCACCACTGAAAGTTCGTGACTTTCAGCGGTAGCTGCTAGGTGTAGATTCCTGTAAGGGTTATTATCGTAAGAGATATTGGCTGGATTAGTTTAAGTAAAGGCGAGTAAAAATTTTGGGTTGTGCAGCTAATCCGCAACAGAACCGTCAAATCACTGACGGTTCTGTTGCGCCATTAGACTGTCATATCCGCTTCACAGCACGACACAATTACTCATGCCGCAGCGCATCAATTGGGTCAAGTTGTGCTGCCTTGTTTGCAGGGAAAAAACCGAAGAAGATGCCGATGGCAGCGGCTGAGCCGAATGCCAGAAAGATCGAGCTAGGCACGACCAAGGTGGGCATGTCGGAAGTTCGGCCGAAAAGCGTCGCACCACCAACCCCTAATCCAACCCCAATTAATCCACCGACCAAACTCAACATAATCGCTTCGGTCAAGAATTGCAGTCGAATATCGTTGGGCGTTGCGCCAACCGATTGCCGAATGCCGATCTCGCGCGTTCGCTCAGTGACGCTGACGAGCATGATATTCATAATCCCAATCCCGCCGACAACCAGCGACACGCCCGCAACCCACGCCAGCAAATTGCGGAACGCCTCCGTCGCCGCCCCTTGCGTGTCTACAATATCCTGCTGGGTCTGAATCGTGAAGGGGGATTCCTCGGCCGTCAACCCCTTACTCCCCAACAGCTTTAACTCCAATTGCAGCAGGACATCGTCCATCACCGCGTCCTCCGCTATTTCAGCATAGATGATCCGCACCTGATTGCCCGAAAACCGCGCAAATTGTGATGGCAGGAATTTGTCGAATACAAGCTGAATTGGGAGATAGATTTGTGCGTCAAAATCGACATTGCCGACAACTCCCTTCTCCCCAGCAACACCGATGACGACGAGGCGTGTCGTGCCAATCGTCAATGGTTGACCGATGGGATCAACTTCGCCAAACAACTCCGTTGCGACACCTGCGCCTAACACAGCGACCTTTGAGCTACGGTCTTCCTCTTGTTCGTTGAAAAAGCGACCCTGTGCAATCGGCACGTCGCGCACGCTGGGATAGTCGATGGTTGTGCCAACAATTGACGCTTCCGAAAGCGTGATGCTGTTTGCCCGCACGGTCTGCACCGTATTTTGCTCGACCACTGTGCCGACGACCCCGCTCACGTCAGCGATCAAGTCAGCATCATCGCGCACCAATGTGGGTTGGTTATTGTTACCGCCACCGGGCCCACCACGCCCAAACGACGACTGCACAAACGCCAAATTTGCGCCCAGACCTTCGATCTGTGCCGCGATTGCCGCTTCCGTCCCTGCGCTGATTGCCACCATAATGATGACCGCCGCCACACCGATGATGACCCCCAACATTGTCAGCAACGAGCGCACCTTGTTGCGAATGATCGCCTCCCATGATATGCGTGCGATCTCACCCGGATTGATGATGCCACCTGCGAAATCTTCGAGAGCAACCTCTGGTCTATTTGGCGCCATGTCAACGCCTATATCGTGTTCTAGTACAGTCATATCTCTGGGAGCGCGGACGCCTCGTCCGTCGCTTATTGGAAAAAAGTTCGGACGAGCCGTCCGTGCTCCAGTTAATTTTCGGCCATTACGTCCAAAACGGCGCGTCCGTCTGACTCAATTTTGCCATCCCGCAAAATGATTGTGCGCTGCGTTTGCGCCGCCATCTCTGGCTCATGTGTCACCATGGCGATGGTGCGGCCGCGCCCATGCAGGTCGTGCAGCAGCCCCATGATTTCATGAGTCGTCTTGCTGTCGAGATTGCCTGTCGGCTCGTCTGCCATAATCAGCACGGGGTCATTGACCAACGCACGTGCAATCGCCACGCGCTGCCGCTGACCGCCTGACAATTCCATCGGCTCATGGTGGGCCCGGTCAGCCAATCCGACCGACTCTAACGCCGCCATCCCCTTTTCCTCACGCTCTTTCTGCGAGAGGCGAGTGTGTCGCTGATAGACTAGTGGGAGCATGACGTTGCGGAGTGCCGACGTGCGCGAAAGTAGATTAAACGACTGAAAGATGAAGCCAAGTCGATAGTTGCGGATGGCGGCGAGTTCGACTTTATCTAGTCCGCTCACGTCTTGTCCCGCAAGATAGTAGCTGCCAGAAGTCGGCCGATCCAGACACCCCAATATGTTCATCAGCGTACTCTTGCCCGACCCCGACGGCCCCATGACGGCGACAAACTCCCCTTCGTCAATCCGCACGTCCACGCCGTCCAACGCGGCAACTTGAATGTCGCCCATGCCGTAAATTTTTCGCAATCCATTTGTTTGGATGATTGATTTCATACCAATTAGGAGCGCGGACGCCTCGTCCGCTTTTTGACTGACGAGGCGTCCGCGCTCCGGCTTTATTGTGTTTCGACGATCCCTGTCGTGACGATATCACCGACTTGGAGGCCGCTTGTAATTTCGGCAAAAGTGAAGTCGCGTAGACCAACCTCAACAAAGGTCAATTTTGGCTCGCCATTTTCCATCACAAAGACGGCGAACTGACCCGGCGATAGCTCGCGCACCGCTTCTATCGGAACAAGCAGCGCATTTTGGGCTTGTCCGCCGATGACATCAACCGTGCCGTTCATACCAACGACGGGCTGTGTGCCGATTAGGTCGGTCTCAATCGAGGCGAGCGTGCGAACGGTTGTGCCATTGTTCGCGACAATGAGCTGGGGATCGACGTACATCACCTCACCCGTAAAGGTCTGTTCGGGCAAGGCATCAAACACGACGCTGATCGGATTGCCGACGGCGACGCTGGCGATGTCGCTTTCGTCTAAATAGAGTTCAATCATCGCCTGATCGAGGTTGGCGAGCGTGATGAGCGGCGTCGTGCCAGCCGTCTGCCCGACACTGGCGGAGACAGCGAGGATGGTTCCCGCGAAAGGTGCGATGATGGCGGTATCGGCCGATCGCCGCCGCGCCGCCTCAAAATTCAATTCAGCCTGTCGCAAGTTCAGCTCAGCCTGACTCGTATCCATCACGGACAGCAAATTTAGCCGCGCCTGTTGTAGATTTAGCTCGGCTTGGGTGACGGCGCGTTGCGCGACTGCAATTTGGTCGCCAATTGTCGCCGCCTCCTCTTCTAATGCGTCCTGTGCCTGTTGAACCGAAAGTTGCGCCTGCTGCACCTGAATTTGCGCCCCCTGCACATGGACATGACCGTTCTCCAAACAAAAACTGGAATTCATGGGGTTTTTGGAATGCTCTTGTAAGTTAACAAATAAAACGGGGACAAAATCCTGCGGTTAAAATAGGGCTACCGCCCCCGCTTCGCGTTCGAAGGCTGTTACACAAAGTGCGTTAAAACACACTGGAAGACAACGCGCTTCAGCGTGTTTTGCGTGTCAGCCTTTGGTTTTAACCATAGGTGCTAATTACCCGTTTATTGATAAACCTGCAGCAGCATCCCAAAAATCTCACGAATTCCAGTTCAATTTTTCAACAACATATGGGTACAAAGATACCGCTAAGTTGTTGAGATGTTATGAAGAACTGATTTGGTTGTTGTTTGGATTTGCGGGCAGTTGAATGGTGAACGTGGTGCCAGTTTTTGGCGCGGTTGTGCAAGATTCAACGCGAATGTGGCCGCCGTGCGCCTGCACCAGCGCGTGGGCAATCGCCAAGCCGAGACCAGAGGAAACGGTGCCGTCGGCGTTGCGCTGGCGTGAGGCATCGGAGCGATAGAAGCGGTCGAAGATGTGGGGCAGCGCATCGGCCGAAATCCCCTGTCCTGTATCGCGCACTTGCAGAGCGATCTGTCCATTTTCGGCCGATGCACGCAACACGATCTCGCCCGATTTGGTGTGGTGCAGTGCGTTGGAGACGAGATTGTTCAAGACCTGCGCGATGCGCTCTGTATCCACGTTGACAGAGGGCAACTGCGTCGGCGCGTCGATCCGCAGTGCGACCCCCTGTTGTTGCGCCTGCATTGCATAGGTCAATCCCGTCCGTTCCAATAGTGCGCGGGGATCAACGGCGCGTTTGTTGAGCGATAGTGCGCCCGTTTCAGCCAGCGAGAGCGTGCGTAAATCTTTGATCAGGTGTTCAAGATGCTTTGCCTCTGCGAACATCACGTCGTATATCTTGGGTGAGCCACTGAGTGAGCCATCCTTCAACCCTTCCATATAGCCTAGCAGAATGCTCAACGGTGTACGGAGGTCGTGGGCGATGTCGGCCGTTAGCTGCTTACGCTTTTGGCTGGCAGCCGCGAGATCGTGACTCATCTGGTTGAAGGCGGTCGCCAATTGACCCACCTCATCCCGCGACTGCACGACAACTTGTTCCCCAAACTCGCCTGCCGCCATTTTGTGTGTCGCCGTTGTCAACGCCTGAATGGGGCGCAACAGTCCGCGCGTTAGCAGCACGCCAACCCCCAGCGCAACGGTTGCCGCAATAATGCCGCTCACAACGGCCGACTGCCGCATATTGTTGAGAAAGCGTGCTTCGGCCGAAAACGGCCGAAAAAGATTGGGTTGCATACCGAAGGGATCGACGCGCATAAACAACGTGCCGATATGCTCTTCCTCAACGGTCAACGTGACCTCACTGGCAAAACGGCCCATGGCCGCATTCGGATTGCCCAACACGACGTTGCCATCCGCATCGAGCAAAACGCGCTGCCCCCCACGCACCCACTCTTGCGTTGGCTCCTCTATCCCATCCCAGCCACCATTTTCCGCATAAAGTGTCTCTAATCGCGTCGCGATTTGCTCTGTGCTTGTCTCATTCACAAAGCGGTCAAACTCAGCACGAATGCTGCGCGTCGTCAGCAGCGCAACCAAGCCCGCGCCTAACACGCCGATTAGCAGAAATGCGAGGGTGAATTTGGTGGTCAGAGAGTGCATAAGAAATGTCGTGTTGCGGCTTTTGCCCGACGTTATCACAGATCGGGCGAAAAACGATACCCCATCCCATAAACCGTCTGCACATAGCGCGGCTTGTCGGTCTGTGGCTCAATTTTAGCGCGTAGGTTGCGCACATGTACGTCGATGGTGCGCTCATACCCCTCAAATGCCGCGCCAGACATCTTCTCCAACAGGTCGATCCGCGAGAATGCGTGACCCGGCGCAGACATCAACACATACAGCAAATCAAACTCTGACGGCGTTAAATTAATCGTTTCATCTGCCAGCTTAACGATGCGTCCACCCACATCCAGTGTCAACTCGCCTGCACGCAGAATGGTATCCTGCACCGCTTCGCTTCTGTCTGTGCGTCGCAAAACGGAGGAGACACGGGCGAGCAGCGGCCGAACGCCAAACGGCTTTGTCACATAATCATCTGCGCCAAGCTCTAACCCCAACACTTCGTCCGTCTCCTCAATTTTCGCTGTCAGCATGATCACGGGCGTATCTGACTCTTTGCGAAACTGGCGCATAAACTCAATGCCACTCATTTCTGGCATCATCAAGTCGAGGATGACGAGTGCGGGTTTCTCATAACGCGCCACATATAACGCCTCGCGCCCGTTTGCCGCCTCAACAACGTGATACCCCTCCTGCTCCAAATAGACAGACAGCATATCGCGCAGATTTCTCTCATCATCGACGATTAGGATTGTTTTCATAGCCTACATTATAAAGATTGTTATTCAGAAAGTGTGAAGAGTTGCCAAAGACTCTGTTTGGATTTCCGAAGAAATTGCATTGCAATAAGAAAACACGGCTGAAGATCTTTCAGCCGTGCCTTTTGCATTCCATGCCATGTACGTTAAGCGTCGATCGTGTCTACCACAGGGGGTGTCGAGCGATTGAAACGACCAGGACCGCCGAACCCCTGTCCATCGGGGCGTGTCCCACTACCCAGACCGGGGAAGCCATGCCCGCGAAGACCACCTCGGCCGAAACCACGACCGATGCGACCTTCGAGTAGCTGATCGGCTTGCTCTTGTGTGATCAAGCCATCAGCAACGGCCTGCTCGATTTGCTGCTGACGTGCTGCTTGTACCGCCTCGCGCAACGCTTCACGGATCACGCCTGATGCTTCGACCAGCTCGCGCAACGTGCCTGCCTCTTTGGCCGCTTCCAGTTCGTCCGTCGTCACGCCGAGCGCGTCGGCAATCGCGGCACGAATGACATCACGATCAACAATCGTCTGCGCCAGCTCATGCAACGCCATACGTTCAAGCAGCGCGTCGGCCTCTTCTTGTGTCAGCGTGCCGTCTTCAACTGCGGCCGCGATTCCCGCTTCAATTGCGTCATTGATTGCGGCCTGCACTGTCGCAGCATCTAGACCAAGCTCATCGGCTAATGTTTGCCAGTGCGTGCCGTCTGCATAGGCTGCTTCAAGCTCTTCGACCGTGATACCGAGTGCGTCGGCAATCGCCTCGTTGATGGTGGTGCGGTCAGCAAAGAGTCCACCGCGCCGCCCGCGTTTTCTGGATGGCGATTCTGCGTCAGCGGCTGAATCGGCCGATTCTTCCACCTGCGCAGCAGCGGGTGCCGATGAAAACGCAAATGCACCACCAAGCACAAACAGGGCGGCCAACAAGCCAATTCCCATCAGCATTTTTCGATAAAGAGAATTTGTGTTCATAACCGTATGCTCCATAATCTTGACAGCTAGATTATCGCAATCTAGTCGTCCATTAAAGTTGATGTTGGCAGTTCAAGTCAATCCGTTTTGCCAACAGTTGAAAGCATAGCAGTCAGTTATTCAGATTCTGTGAAGAGGTTGTTTGGATTTGCAGTTGATTTTGTGAAGGTGGAAGGGGGATGCGTCTCACTAGATTCCCAGCGAAGGTGCAAACGGCAACACGCTCCATTGATGTTGCCGTTATCTGGTCGTTTCTTCAGGCGAACGCGCCAAAAATCCTATGCGAGCAGCTTTTCCACCTGCTCTTTACTCACAAAGTTCATGACCAACGGTTGCGAACCGTCCGCTTGCGATTGTTGCCAAGTGGCAAAATATCCCGCCTCTGTTTCAAGAATGTCCACATAGCGGCTACAACCCGTCCCATTTGGCGACACAAAGGCGGGGAGTTCCGTTGATAAACGGTCAAACGCACCCATCCCCGTCACATCACACACCGCCACACCGCCCAGCTCTTCGCAGGAGTAGCCGCGCGGTCTGGTTGCCGCAGCCTTGTGTTCATCCAAGTCACGCATCGACTCACCCCCATCGTAGAATGCGAGCGTGTAGGCGGGCAACCCAGACATGACGCCCACGCTCGGAACCTGCATGTAGGCCGTCAACCGACTAATCGCCACATCCCAACTAAAGCCACGCGGAAAGTAGTCGTAAACGGGGTCAGAAAATCTGTCTGCGCCTGCACAACGAACCATGTAGCCAGCGTTCGCACTCGCCCATGAGAATGGATGGGTCACAAACCCTAAGATCAGATCATGGTTGGCATTCTCGTACACAAAGGGGTCTTTGACATGCAGCCAGCGCGGATCGTCGCAGGCCAGCAGGGGTTTAATAGGAGCCGATGCCAACTCCGCAATGCTTTTGGCTTGGATCATATCGATGCTCCAAACGCCAGTGCCGGGCTTTTGAAACTCAGCATAGTGAGCTGGGTAAGAAAGATCTGCCTTTTCTGTCGAAACAAACAGTGTAACCCCCTCACTTGTCAAATGTAGGGCTGTCCCTTCAATAGAAAGCACCGGCGTGGTTTCCGTTCCTAAATCAACTTTATCGAGACTCAATACCTTTTCAAATGTCTGGCCGCCATCTGATGACTGAAAGATAGCCAGTTCCAATCCTCGTTGCCCGCGTCCAAGACCGGTGCGCGAGTCGCCAAAGTTCCGATATCGGCCGATTACAACCAAATTGCCAGACGCATCCATCACCATATTGCCACCACCAAACCAAAAGCCAGAGCTACGTTCCTGTGGCTCAACAATCACACGTGCGCTATCTTGATCGATCAGCGTATGGGCAACGGACAATAATTTCGATTTCACTTCTTCAGATAAATTCATTTTGAACTCCTGTGTAACAGCGGTTTTGCCGCATGACGATAGACGACCGCCAATAGACGATTGCGTAGGACTATCGTCTAAGGTCTGTCATCCTTTATATTCTTGAGTGTCTAAACTTGTGCTAAATCTATGTGCGTAAAACCACAGGCTGATATGCAAAACACCCCAAAATACGTTGTCTCCCCAGTGCGTTTTAACGCACTTTGGCGTACCAGCCTTCGGTTTTAACCGCAGGATTTTTTATTGAGCAACAACCCCATTAGCCATCTCACCAGTCCCCATCAGCTCCAAATCCTTCGCATGATGGCAGCGCACAAAATGGTTGGGGGCAACCTCTTCGAGCGGCGGCTGCTCCGTCTCACAAATCGCCGTCTTATAGCGGCAGCGTGGATGAAAGTAGCAGCCAGTTGGCGGATTGGCGGGATTGGCAATTTCGCTGGACAGGATAATCGGCTCAGTGCGTGCGCGCGGGTTGGGGCGTGGAACGGCCGAGAGCAGGGCTTCTGTATAGGGGTGTCTTGGTCTGGCGTAGAGATCGGCCGTTTTTGCCGTTTCGACCAGTTTCCCAACATACATGACCGCCACGCGGTCGCTAATATGCTCAATCACGCTCAGATCGTGGGCGATAAACAGATAGGTCAATCCAAATTCCCGTTGCAGCTTTTGCAGCAAATTTAGAATTTGTGCCTGCACGGAGACATCAAGTGCCGATACCGCCTCGTCACAAACCAACAGCTCTGGCTGTGTCGTCAACGCTCTGGCAATGCCGATCCGTTGGCGTTGTCCACCGCTAAAGGCGTGCGGATAACGATTCATATATTCCGGTCGCAACCCGACTGCCTCCAGCAGCTCTCCCACCTTTTCTTCACGCTCTTTGCTGTTGGCGAGACCATGAACCAAGAGCGGTTCACCGATGATCTGTAGCAGCGTCATGCGCGGATTGAGCGACGCATACGGGTCTTGAAAGATCATCTGCATGTTGCGACGCACATGCTTTAGCTGACGGCGATCTAGCTTTGCGACATCAACTCGGCCGAGGTTGGCATCTTCAAACCAAATCTCACCGCTAGTGGGTTGCAATGCTCGCAAAATCATGCGCCCCGTCGTCGTTTTGCCACATCCGCTTTCACCAACCAGCCCCAGCGTCTCCCCTTTTTCAACAAAAAAACTGACATCATCGACAGCTTTTACAAGCTTCGTTTGTCGTTGCAGGAATCCACTCCGAATTGGAAAGTGTTTGCGGAGGTTCTTAATTTCGAGCAAATGCTCCTTCTTTACGGCGTTGTTGTTCATATTGAATCCTATCCAATCGGGGACGTTTTAGACATACAGGTGGCAGCGAACACGGTGGCCCGGCTTAACTTCGATAACTTCGGGAACTTGCGTATTACAAACACCCTCAATGCGCTCTGGACAGCGCGGGTGAAAGGGGCAGCCAGAGGGCTTGTTGTAGGGATCAGGCACAGAGCCGTGAATCACCTCCAGCGGTTGTCCCTGACTCGCGCCGAGACGCGGAATCGAGCGCAGCAGTGCTTTAGTATAGGGGTGTTTCGGGTCGAAGAAGAGCGTATCGACATCCGTTTCTTCCACCACTTTGCCCAAGTACATCACGATGACGTAATCCGTCATTTGGGCAACGACCCCCAAGTTGTGCGTAATGTACATAATCGCCATGCCGAGTTCTGCTTGCAGCGAACGCATCAGCCGCAATATCTGCGCTTCGGTCGTCACATCGAGGGCGGTCGTCGGCTCATCGGCGATCAAAAGGCTTGGGTGACACGACAACGCCATCGCAATCATGACCCGCTGGCGCATCCCGCCCGACAGCTCGTGCGGGTAGCGATTGAGTAATTCAAACGGTTGCGAAAGACCTACGCGCCCCAGAATCTCGGCCGCCTGCTCCCTCGCCTGCGCTTTTGATAGTTTTTGGTGCAGGATGATGGTTTCGATGATCTGGCTACCAATCTTATGCACGGGACTGAGCGAGGTCATCGGCTCCTGAAAGATCATCGAAATTTTCTTGCCGCGAATGCGTCGGATCTCTTTCCCTTTAGGGTCGAGTTCCAAGAGGTTGACGGGCTGTTTCGATTCACCATTTGGGGCTGTCTCTTCATCATAGAAGATAACTTCACCGCTTACGGTCTTACCCGGCGATGGCACGATTCCCAATATCGAGCGAGCGGTAACAGATTTGCCACAGCCGCTTTCGCCAACGATGCCAACGGTCTGCCCGCGCCGAATGGTCAAATTGACCCCATCGACCGCCTTGACCACGCCTTCTTCAAGAAAGAAGTGCGTATTGAGTCCAACGACCTCTAGCAACGGCTCTTGATTATTTTCATTCATAATTCAGTTTCGGCTGTACGGCGATTTGGCAAATCGTTGTACAGATAGTTTGCATACTAATTTGAATAGGGATCGGCCGCATCGCGTAATCCATCACCCATAAAGTTGCAGCCCAGAACCACCAGCACAACTGGAATGACGGTCAAGAGCAGCCAAGGAGAATTGGCGACCGTATGCACGTTTTGTGCGCTCCGCAACAGTACGCCCCAGCTGATGGCGGGGGGGCGCAACCCCAGCCCTAAAAAGCTCAACGCCGTCTCGCTCACGATCATGCGCGGAATCGCTAACGTCGCTGCGGCGATGATGAAGCTGAACGTGACGGGGATCATGTGGCGCATGATGATCCGCATTTGGCTGCATCCAATCAGTTCGGCCGCCACAACAAAATCTTGCTTGCGCAGCGACATCATCTGCCCGCGCACAACCCGCGCAATCTCCGTCCAGCCAATCAGTGAAATGATGATGGTGATCGCAAAGTAGACCATGACAACATCCCAAGTGTGCGGCAGGGCAGCCGCTAACCCCATCCAGAGTGGGATTGTGGGAATCGACTGCAACACTTCGATCACTCGTTGAATGACCGTATCAATGATGCCGCCGTAATAGCCCGATATTCCGCCGAGCGTCACCCCGAGAAACAGGCTGATGATGACCCCCACCAAGCCGACGGTGAGCGAGGTGCGTGTGGCGACGAAAATCCGTGACCAGAAATCACGTCCCTGATCATCGGTGCCGAGAAGGTAGAGTGTCTCTTCAGCGGCGGCATCTTGCACACCCAAGAGATGGACGTCAGTGGGAAATAGACCCAAGAATTTGTAAGTGTAACCCGCCGCAAAGAAGTCGAGGTAGCGTTTCTCATCGGGATTGACCTCATAGACTCTTTGAAAGGTGATTGGATCACGTTCACTTTCCAATGCGTAAACGTGTGGGCGCAATCGGCCGTTTTCCAACCAATGCACTTTTTGTGGCGGAATCAGGGCGCGATACGCATCAGACGCTTCTGGGTCTGAGTAGGCAAAGAAGTCAGCGGTGGGAACGATCATGTAGAACAAGCCGACGACCACCATGCTGATCATGGCGAGCCGATGTTTGCGAAAACGCCACCATGTCAGTTGCCACTGTCCAGCGACCTGAATTTTTTCGTCCACGCCCGCATTGTCCGGTCGTTCTATTTCAGTTTGTTGAATCATGTGGTTACTCCAAACGAATGCGCGGATCGAGAACGACAAGTAATAGATCAGAGATCAATGTGCCGATGACTGTCAGAATGCCGAGAATCAACACAATTGCACCCGCCAAAAACATATCTTGTGCAACCAACGCGCTTAAAAGCAGCGGCCCCAACGTCGGCAACCCCAACACCAAGGCGACGATGACCGAGCCAGAAACCAAGTAAGGAAAGACATAGCCAATCGTGCTGACAAATGGGATGAGCGCGACGCGCACGGGGTATTTGAGAATGAGCCGCATTTCGGATAACCCTTTGACACGCGCCGTATCGACATACGGCTTCTTAATCTCGTCCAGCAGCGTCGCCCGCATAACGCGCGTAGACTGGGCGACACCCGCCAACCCTAGAATCATCACGGGCAGGACAAGATGTTTGAGCATGTCCCAGACTCGGCCGACACTCCATGGCGCATTGAGATATTCGGGCGAGAATAGACCCCCGATGGGCGCGTCAAACAGCACAAAGCCGACATACATGGCGACGAGCGCGATCAGAAAGGCGGGGGTTGCCTGACCCAAAAAGGCGATGAAGGTAAATGCGTAGTCGCCAAATGAGTATTGCCGCACGGCGGAGTAGATACCAATCGGCAAGGCGAGCATCCACGTTACGGTGATGGTAAAGATGTTCAGCACCATCGTGAGCGGCAGACGATCCATAATCACGTCGATGACGGGGCGATTCCACGCGAGCGAAACGCCAAATTCTCCGCGCAATATCTTGCTGATCCAACGCCAGTATTGCGCGTAGAGCGGCTGGTCAAGTCCATACGACGCGCGCAAGTTGTCGGCCTCTTGAGCGGTTACGGCCGATCCTGATGCAGCCATTTCGCCAATATAGGTGGTGATATAGTCACCGGGTGGGAGCTGAATGATGATGAACGAGACGATTGAGATGATGATGATGGTCAGCACAGCCATCGCGATTCGACGGAGAATGTATCCAAGCATGACGATTTTCCTCGCTTGCGATTGATTGTTGCGTATTGCGTATTGCGTAGGGCATTTTCCTACGCAATACGCAATACGCAATACGTCTATTTCAGAACGGATTTACGCCTAAGGATTCTTGAAATAGAAGGTAACCGGTCGTGCGTTGTTGGGGTTCATGAACAACGGGCTATTCCAGATTCTGTCTGGCACGTTGCCCATATTCAGATTGGTGACGCGGGTTCCCAAGAAGTTGCTACCCTGTGCGATGACACCGATCTGCCAAACGTTTTCCGCCATTGCTTCGTACATCTCTTTACCCATTTGGATGCGCTCTTCTTCGCCGACACCAGAGGCACGCCGCAATTTTTCGAGGACTTCCTTCAAGGCGGGTTCTGGTTCGACCCCTTCCTCACCATTGGTTTGATACCAAAGACCGATCAGCGTGCCCTGACTCATTGAGGGGGCAGACATGACGGGGAGTACGTTGAACGGGAAGAGGAATGGATCATCGTTGCCGTCAGCGACCCATGCACCGAGTTGGATTTCGTTGGCGGCCGATTGGGAGAGAGCAAGACTGCGCTCAACGCTGTTAACCTTCAAGTCGATGCCAATATCTTTCCACTGTTCGCGGATCATCTCACTCGCCTCGACATACGGGACAAGTTGATTCGCCATTGCCGTCAGTTCAATCGTCAGTCGTCCCTCACCATCTGTGCGGAGTCGATAGCCGTCCGCATCCTTCTGGTCGAGGCCAATCGCATCGAGCATTTCGTTTGCGCGATCGGGATCGTACTCAGTCCATAGCGTGCCGAAATCGCCACCAGGATAGTATTTGTTGTCGGCTGGTGGCAGGATGTTCCAGATTTTGCCCGTTCCCAACCAAAACGCCTCATTGATTTGGTCACGATTGACGCCTATCGAAAGCGCACGGCGGAAATCTGTCGTATTGAGTAGCTTGGCTATCTCCTCATCCTCTTCAAAGGTTAGATTGAAGGTGATTGCAAACTCGCTATGTGGCCCAGGGTCGAGTGACACTTCATAGTTGCCCTGCTCTTGATTCTCCACAAAGAGGGGCAAATTTGTCATGCTGATGTGACGCGCCTGCATATCGTACTCACCCGCGATGGCACGCAGATTTAATACCTCTGTATCCTCCGCCAATGTCATTACAATCTGGTCGATGTAAGGGAGTTGATTCCCCTCTGTGTCTACCCAAATGCTGTAAGGATTGCGTTCTAGCACCCACGTCTGGGCATTCGGTGGCTGTACGTTTATCCAAGGGGTGACGGCGGGTTGTTCAGGATTAAAACGCCAGTCGCTTTTTGCGCGAAACAGTCCAACCCAATTGTCATAACCACCATCAGAGACCAGTGCATCCAACTCTTCTTGGTCGACAAAGTCGGGATGATACTGTTGGAGGTAGTGGGCTGGAGCATAGAAACCGCGCATCAGCCAACCTTCTCCGCCCCACCCTGCTGCGGCCAGTCGTGATGGGAAGAGGAAGTTTGGCTCTTCAAAGCTGAACTTGACGGTGTAGTCGTCGATCTTTTCGGCAACACCATCCTTGCCATTGATTTTGAACGCATCGTGACCATTCGGAACCAACTCTTCATTCAGGTAGATGTGTTCATACCAGAACATGATGTCATCGGCCGAAAGTAGTTCCCCATCACTCCAGCGCATCCCTTCGCGCAGAAAGACGGTTGTCTCTGTTCCGTCATCGCTCAACGTCCAATCTTTAGCGATGTTGGGGGTCAGGTTTGTGCTGTTGTATTCAAAGTGCAGTAGCCCATCACGCCCAGTCGCAACACGAATGCCGTTGAGACCATCACCGGGCCCTGTGAAGCCGCGTCGCCAAGTGCCACCATACGTGCCAATTTCATGGACGGGACTCATCACGAGCGGATCGCTGCCGAGTCGTTCGGTGACTGGTTCCAATTCGCCTGCCTCAACTCGTTCGGCCAACATAGGTGCCTCTTGGAACGTGGTTGGGAACAGTGCGGGGTCTGTGACGACATGGGGGCCTTCAACCTCACCAATCAGATGGGCGCCAATGGCTGGTGCTTCATCCTCTTCGACGGGTTCGGCCGTTGCGGGTTCATCGACAGGGGCTTCGGTCGCTGTCGTTTCTACCGTTTCCGCTTCATCTACTGGCGCAGGTTCTGTTGAACCACATGCCATCAAGAATAGCAGTAGCCCAATCAATAAAATTGTTACGGCGGAGATTTTTCCATTCAAGTTAGTCGTTCGATTCATGTTCATTTTCGTTCTCCTTCAATAAGTGATTTGCTCCAGCACCGTCACGTGACGAACTGGGATTGCATGAGGAACTCACGATGAGTTCCTCATAGCATCAAATCAGGGTGTTATAGGGCAACGGAATCTTCAAAAAGTGGCTTGCTGTACACTTTCAGATTACGCACGAGCAGGCGTGTCTTCCACATACAGCGGATGGCGATGTGACCGCAGTTAAAGGTCGGGCCACTGTAGTTGGTTGGGTCGTCGATGACGTCAAAGATCAGCACACCATTAATCGTGCCGCGAATTCTCTGACCCTCTTGGACAAATTGAATGCGATGCCAGACGTTTTTCTCCCAATGTTGGGGCTGACATTGATAAGCAAGTTGGCGACCCCAAGGCTGCTTGTTGAGGACGTGCGATTCGATGTCGTGACGCACATCATCCATCTCACGGTAATACTCCCAGTCATAGTTTCTGACGTTCTCGCCCCACACGATCCGCATCGAACCAGATTCACGTAGCGGATAGTCAGCCATGAAGTCTTCATGCTGCATTCCCGATGCCTGTACGATGAGAACGCTCAATCCGTTGTCTTGCAACGACATAAACTCATACTCGACAGCAAGATCGCCTTCAAAAAACTCTTTTGTCCACAGATAGACTTGGTCTGGATCGATCACCTCAGTGGGTGGCGGCGTGTCTTTCGGGATTTTGGCCTCTTCGGTGCGCGTCATGTACGTCTCATAGAGCAAGCCGTCGTCTGTGATGCGTGGGGTCGTTGGGCAACCTTGCACATGGAATAGATCAAACTGCTCTGGCTCGGTGAGCGAGACATCCATTTTGAGCTGCCATTCATCGCCCATTGGCTTCCACGTGTACTTGCGCAGCCCGTCCCCAACGTGCCGATCCCATAGGGCTTCCTGCACATCGTAATAAATCTTGGTCGCTTCATGTTCAAAGACGTTCGCCAACTCTTCTGGGCTGAGAATACGATCGTAGAAAGAGAGTTGGGAGAGGGCGAGCGCGGGGTTGCCAGCGTAAAGCGTTTCGCCGCAAGGGTCGTGCTTGACTTCATCCGCAAACATGGCGCAACTGCCGACTGGAATGCCGTTGATGAAAATTCGGAACACTTCCTCTTGGCGATCCCACGTGGTCGCAATCTGATACCAAGTTTTCGCGTTGAGTGAGACATTTTCACCAGATGAGGCGAGGGACATGTCGTGCGGATAGAGCGCGTCTTCAAAGATGTTGCCCTTGTAGAACTTAGAAGAGAGTTGTCGCCATTGCTTCGAGTTCCAGAGCAGGGCAAAGGAGGCATCCGAGACATTCTTGAGATCAGGGATGTCACTGAGCATCGTATACATATAGTAGAGTGGCTCGTAGGGATCGATATAGGTCGGCACAGAAGCTGAGTATAGATCCTCCGTTGGCATGATCCAGAGCGTCAAGGTGCCTTTATCCTCGTTAATCGTGTGTTTTGGAATCTTCAGGCGACTGTGGATGCTGGTCGCGTTGATACCTGCCCGTCCATCTACGCTGAGCTGGCGAAACGGACCATCGCGCTCAATTCCTGCAAGCAGATCGTTGGGTGGAAAGTAAACGAGTGTTGGTTCTTGTTGATTCATAGTTTTTCCTTTATCAGTTTGATTTGATAATTTGTCTTAATTTGTTTTCCAAGACGTATGAAGCGGCGTTTTGCTAACCCCATAAGTCGATGCGGTGTCCACATTGCCAGAGCAAACATTCGAGAAAAAAGTAGTCGCCAAAGAGCGTGTACTGCTCTCTATATTCGGCGCGACTTGCATGATACGTCGCGTGCCGCAGCAGCCCTTCCACGCCATCTTCCGACCAGTCAAAGGCTTGTTCGACTAGGCGGGTGATTAGCTTATTGGCAGCAGCGCTGTAGTGCGCGGATTTGTCGCGGCATTCGGGCAGTTCCGCGAGTCTTAACAGTCCCATGGCGGCGATGGCGGCGGCCGATGTGTCACGCGCCTGAATCGCGTCGGCGGGGAGGCGGAAGTCCCAGAGTGGGAAGTAATCGGCCGAAATCTCAGCCAAAAAACGGTCGGCCGTATGCTGGCTAGCGACCAAGAATGCTGGTTCACTATGCCACGCATAGGCAGTTGCAAAGCCGAGAATCGCCCACGCCTGCCCGCGCGCCCAAAGTGAATCGTCGCTGTACCCTTGATGGGTCTTTTGACCAATTGGCTCGCCCGTCGTCGTGTCCATGTAAAAGGTGTGTGCCGTACTGCCGTCAGGGCGCACTAGATAACGGCGTGTGGTTTCGGCGTGGCGATTGGCGATGTCGGCGTAGCGCGGATCACCCGTTTGCACGGAAGCCCAATAGAGGAGCGGCAGATTGAGCAGGCAGTCGATGATAAAGCGACCCGCTTCGGCCGAATCTCCCATCTCCCCCCATGCCTGTATGTAATCTCCAGTGGGGTTAAATCGGTCTGCCAGATGATCGGCCGCTTCCAATGCAAGCTGTTGCGCTGCACTGTCTGCCGTCAGATCAAACTGGGCGCGTGCTGAGAGGGTGTACAAAAATCCAATATCGTGACTGAGGTCGACTCTTTTCTCAAGCCGCTGGCGAAAACTCGCCAGATGGGAGGAGGCCGCCTCACGGAACACTGCATCATTTGTCGCAGCGTATGCTAGCCACAGCTGTCCCGTCCAAAATGAGGTCATCCAGTGGTCGTTTTCGCGCAGGACATAGTGATCGCCGCTGCCGATGTAGGGAAATTGGGTGTCGAATCGGCCGATATTGTGCCGAATCCGTTCGATACAAAGATCGAGAGCTTTTTGATAAAGTTGCATGTTGAATCTCTTGTCTGTCGGTCACACTGCCGACCATTTGCCGCCTTAGCGTGCGAGCCAGCCGCCATCGACCGGCACAACAGCACCGTGTAGATAACGCGCCGCATCGGAAGCCAAAAAGACAACGATGCCCATCAGATCATCGGGGGTTCCCCAACGACCGGCTGGGATGCGGTTGATAATGGCAGCAGCTCGCTCTTTGTCTTCGCGCAAGGGGGCGGTGTTATCGGTTGCCATGTAGCCGGGGGCAATCGCATTGACATTGATATTTTGGCTTGCCCACTCGTTTGCCAATGCGCGGGTTAATCCTGCCAGACCGCTTTTAGCCGCCGTGTAGCTTGGAACGGTGATGCCGCCCTGAAACGACAACATCGACGCGATGTTGATGATGCTCCCGCCCGTTCCCGCAGCCATGCGTCGCGCCACCGCTTGTGAAAGGAAAAAAACAGCCCGCAAATTAACCTGCATCACGTCATCCCAATCTGCTTCGCTAAATTGGAGGGCGGGAGCGCGGCGAATGATGCCCGCGTTGTTGACGAGAATATCGACATCACCGAGCGTCTCGACCAATGTGTCGAGTTCGGCCGCACTGACCGTTTGCAAATCGCACTTTACCTGCTGAAAGTTGCGCCCTGTGGCGGCAATTGCGGCGGCCGTTTCTGGACTACCCGTCCGATCCAGCGCGACAATGTCGGCTCCTGCTTCGGCAAGTGCGCGTGCCATCGTCTGCCCCAAACCACGACTTGTGCCAGTGACGAGTGCGGTGCGTCCCGTTAGCTTGAATTGATTTAGAATCATTGAGAATCCTGTGTGAATCGGAGTGTTTGTTTTTGGTGCGGCAATCCAAATCCTACGGTTAAAACCGCAGGCTGTTATACAAAGTGCGTTCAAACGCACTGGAAGACAGCGCGCTTAAGCGTGTTTTGCGTGTCAGCCTTTGGCTTTAGCCACAGGATTTCGATACCCCGATTAATTTTTGAATGCTCAAAAACCGTCGGAGACGAACCACCGCATTGCATTCTGCTAAAGGAGAGCGTGCATCGACACGGCATCCATGTCGCTAAATGCCTGATTCTCGCCCGCCATCGCCCAAATAAAGGTGTAGCTGCCCGTTCCCATGCCGCTGTGAATTGACCAGCTCGGGGAGATGATCGCCTCGCGGTCACGGATGACGAGATGGCGTGTTTCGTTTGGTTCACCCATTAGGTGGAAGACGACGTTGTCCTCGTCGATATCGAAATAGCAGTACACTTCGCTGCGCCGTTCGTGCGTGTGCGCGGGCATCGTGTTCCACATGTTGCCCGGCTCTAGCAGCGTCATGCCCATCACGATTTGGCAGCTTTGCACGCCGTCGGGATGGATATATTTGTAGATGGTGCGCCTGTTGCTGTTGAGTGCGTCGCCTAAGTTGAGTGGCGTGGCCGCATCGATTTTGAGGTGTGTCGTTGGGTAGCTGGTGTGCGCGGGTGCGCTAAAGAGAAAGAATTGGGCGGGATCGTCACTGTTGAGCGAACTAAATTGCACATCGCGCACCCCTTTGCCGATGTAGAGCGCGTCCCGTTTGGCGAGTGTGTAGGGGATAGATTGTGGCGTACCACCCTTCGGATCGGCCGAAACCATCCCCTCTCCCCCAATGTTGATAATGCCAATTTCGCGCCTTTCAAGAAAATAGTCGGCCGCTAACGCTTTTGGGTCCGCTGCCAATGCAATTGGTGTCGTCGTTGGCATCGCGCCACCAATAATGACGCGGTCGATGTGCGAATATGTAAGCGTGAGCTGCTGCGCCACAAACAGTGATTCGACTTGAAACTGTTGCCGCAACTCTGCAGTTGTCATGCGTTTGACTTGTTCTGGATGAACGGGATAACGTGATTCCATCTTGGTGTCCTGTGGATGATGTCTGTCGGTTTATCTTTACCGGTTAATACCAATTAGTCTAGCACGACATTTATATTTTTGTCAATACCAATTATTTGACTTTAGACGATCTCCACTCTAATATTGGTAAATACCGGTATTATTTCGGCAGTTAAAGGATAGAACTATGCTCGACATCAAACGCATCGTGAAGGAATTACAAGCACCAGGTGCAGCGCCACTGCACGCACGGGTACGTGACGCTATCCATGCACAAATCGCCGATGGAACCCTCCAACCCGGCGACGCGCTTCCTCCAGAACGGGCGTTGAAGGAACAGTTGGGCATCAGCCGTGTCACGATTCGGCAAGCGATCAAGACCCTGATCCATGATGGGATGTTGCGGTCGGTCGTGGGTGCAGGCACGTTTGTGTTGGAGCCGCAGCGTTCCCCCACACATCACCCACTCGTTGGGATTGTCGTGTCAGACAACAACTATTCAGTTTACTATCCAGAACTGATCTCATCGCTCAGCCGCAGCTTACGCAATGCAGGCTATCGCATCGATCTCAATATTCACAACAATCGCTACGAAACGTTTTCGCAGGTGATGGAAAGTTTGCTGACGCAACATGCGGCGGCCATCGCCATTGTTGCACCAAACCAAAACGACTCGCGGGAAACGGTGCAGCGGTTACAACAACAAGAGATCGTTCCGCTGCTCTTAACCCGTGACGTAGAAAACGTAGGCGACGTCGATTATATTGGCGCCAACAACCACCTGATCGGCCATGATGCGACACAACATCTGATCGATCTTGGGCATCGCAACATCTTGCATGTTGCAGGCAGCCACACATCGACAGCACATGATCGCGCCGCTGGTTACGTCGCTGCGATGACCGATGCGGGACTAGCGCCTCAGCTTGTGATCTCCCCGAATGAGCCCGGCGTACTCGCCCCTGCCCTGATGAGGCACGTCCAGACAGATGATTTAACCGAGCTGTGGGGACAAGTTGCGCGCCAAGAAATAACGGGCATCTTCTGTTTCAACGATCAAATCGCTGGTTGGGTGCAGAAAGAGATTCGCAAACTCAATTTGACGATTCCGCGTGATCTATCGCTCATTTCTGTGGACAATATGCCCTTTGCGGGCTTCTTTGATACGCCGTTGACGACGTTTGCCTTGCCCGGTGAAGAGATCGGTCGACAAGCGGCTAACCTGTTGCTCCGTCGCTTAAATGGGGATCAGTTCCCCGCGCAACGCATCCTATTGCCGGCGCGTTTAGTCCAGCGTCGTTCGACGGCGTGGCCACCAAAAAGATAAGCTATCTCATTGATTACAGCTGCTCTTTTCATTTTCTGCCGCGCCTCTTTCGTCATGCAACGTAGACAGCTTTTTTGTTGCCTCAAGCAATGTCGTCTGATTACACGGGTCATTGGCGCATGGTGCGGTCATACAGTCGCATAAATCATCCAGCGCACATCTCTTTCTCAGCAACACCATACAACTTTTTTACAACCTCAACACAATCTCACCGCATCTGCTCCCTATCATTCCGAGTGTCAATTCGACACAACGAACTTCAAAATAGGAGCAAATAACATGACTTTGAAACGAAGATTAACGACGATTTTTATGATGTTGATTGCAGCATTTGTGATTGGCGGCACGCAGATTGCAGCCGCACACGCCAGCGAAACTGAGTTGGAACTGCTGGGCGTGACGGAAGAAGCGTATGACTTAGCACGCGATGAAGCGGCGGTCGCTTACAACAATGAGCTGGTGGCGATGGGCTGGCTTTCGGCCGATGAAGCCGCGGAACTCAACGAGGCAACTCGCTTCGCCAATCTCGGACGCGGTCAATACTACGACGTTCTCGATAAGGACGTGTTCATCGCGGATGCGCTGGGCGTGAGTGTTAGTGAGTTAGAATCGGCCGAAAATGCCGCCGACGCCGCCAAGCTCGCTGAGCGCGTTGCAGAAGGCCGCCTGACTGAAGAAGAGGCTGCCGACCACGCTGCACTCGACGCATTTGAGGCGACCATTGATGAAGACGCGGTGCTGGCACAGTCGCTCGGTATCAGCGAAGCTGAACTCGCTGCCGCACGCGCTGCCAACACGAGCTACAGCGACCTGCTCGACCAGCTTGGACTGACCCGCGCTGAAGTCAACGATGCAGAAGAAGCTGTTTATGCTGAACTGGTTGCCAACGCCGTTGCGGACGGCACACTGACGGCCGAACAAGCGGCCGAGTTTGAAGATGGCTGCAACGGTGGGCATAGCGGCGGACGTGGACGCAACAACAATACACCAACTATCCCGTCGAACGACGCATAGACAAACGACCCCTCTCTTTGGCAAAGCCCGATTTCAAGTTGAAATCGGGCTTTTTTGTTTGCGTGCAAACGGGCAGCGAGCGATGTTCTTTGCTGTTTTTGAAGCGTTTGGGACTGCTTTGCAGCGGGTCATCCATCCTGTTATTGTGGCTGTCGCACCTTGTGCTGCAACCATGCACGTTCAGACGCTGTCAGGTAAGGTGACAGCGTGTTCACCACATGCTGATGATAAGTAGTGAGCCACGTCCGTTCCTCCGCCGTCAACAGCGATTCATCGACGAGCGTGAGGTCAAATGGACAGAGTGTGACTGTCTCAAATTGATAAAATTGACCAAATTCACTCTCGCCAGCACGCTGCGTCAGCACCACATTTTCGAGCCGCACCCCAAAGCGACCCTCAAAGTAGACACCCGGCTCGATGGTGCAGACCATCCCCGCCTCAAACGGCACGTTGTTGCGCGGTGACAGCCGTTGCGGCCCCTCATGCACGTTGAGAAATGAGCCGACCCCATGCCCAATCCCATGCCGACAGTTGTACCCTTGCTGCCAGAGCGGTTCACGAGCCAGGGTGTCGAGTGCTGCACCTGTGGTTTTGGCGGGAAAGCGGGCGCGAGAGAGCCGAATCAACGCCTTTAACACGGTCGTCGCGACGTGTTTTTCGGCAGCCGTCGGTGTGCCGAGCGCGATAGTGCGCGTGATGTCGGTTGTCCCATCGAGGTAGTGGCCGCCTGAATCGATCAGCAATAAGCCGCGCTTTCCAATCATTGGTGGCGCATGGGGGTCTGTCTGATAGTGGCCGATGGCTGAATGCACGCCAAACCCAGCGATGGTACCGAAGCTCAAACCGCGATAATGGTCGCCTAGAGCACGAAACTCGGCGAGCTTTTCGGCAACGGTCAATTCGGTGTGAACGACATCATCTGTCTGCTGCAAAAGCCAATGCCACCATTTGACAACCGCCACGCCGTCCCGTCTGTGCGCTTGGCGCATGCCGGCTAATTCGGCCGAATTCTTAATCGCCTTCAATCGGCCGATCACGCTCTGTGCCAGCACGACGCGCTGTGTCTGCGCGACGACTTGGTAAAGTGCCTCGTTTGTCTGGTCTGGGTCGAGCAGAACAGTTGCCGCTTCGGGAAGATAATCTGCAATTGAGAAGATGGTTTCGTAGGGCGCGAAGGTGATCTTTTCGGCCGATAACGTGGCTCGTACCGCGTCCGACAGCTTGCGCGGATCGATAAATAGGCACACCGCCTCTTGGGTAATCAACGCATAGCAGATGGCGACAGGATTGTAGGCAACATCACTGCCGCGCAGATTGCACAACCACGCCACCTCATCCAGCGCAGTGACAAGTTGCGCCTGTGCGCCGTGCTGCTGTAGCTGTTCGCGCACCCGTTGAAACTTCGCTGTGCGCGATTCACCGGCGAATGAATCGTCGTGCAGAAAGATGGGATTTGATGGCAGCGTTGGGCGGTCTAGCCACACAGCGTCAAGCAAGTTGTGCCGTGCCGTAAGCGTGATTTGCGTCCCTTCAAACGCTTCCCGCAGTTCCCTGACCGCCGCAATCGACAGCCGCGACCCGTCAAAACCGACGACGCTGCCAGCCGCTAACTGTTGGCGCAACCACGTCGCGTAAGATGGCACATCCGCTTCACCAAAACGAAAGAGCGTGATCCCTGAGCCAGCCAGTTCGGCCGCCGCACGGATATGGTAGCGTGGGTCTGTCCACAGCCCGCACTCTTGCTGCGTGACGACAACGGTGCCAGCCGACCCCGCAAACCCAGAAAGCCATGCGCGATCTTGCCAACATGGGGCGACATATTCGCTCTGGTGTGGGTCGGCGGTCGGCACTATCCAGGCAGCGATGCCGGCCATCTGCATTTGCTGGCGTAGTCGTGCGATCTTCGTCTGTGGCTGCATTAATTGTCCCCGTCTGCGGACTCATTCAACAACAGATCGAGCGGTTCCGTCTGATTATCTGCGTTATCGCTGGCGATGACGCAGAGGCGGATCGGATCGGCTCCGCGCTCAATGCCGAGCGGAATGCGGCGGTAGCGTTGGTAGTCGCTTGGGTCGGCGCAGGTGGTGGTTTCGGCCGATCCAAACTTAAACAAATAATCGGACAACTCAGGCGGCTGGAAGACGAGCGTCACGCGATACGCTTCGGGTGATTCGCGCACGTCGATCACAGGCGCGTCGGGCGGCGTGGTGTCAATTTGGGCGAACACAACGGTCGGATGTTCGAGCGGTTGCCATGTTGCATCGACCGTCTCGCTCTCTCCCGCCAGCACACACAGCAGGTAAAATCCCTCATCATCGGGAATAGCACTGTTGATGCTGTTATCATTTGCCAATGCGATGGGGTCGCTATAGCCATCTTCCACACGGCAATCTGTACCGCCAACCGCACCTGTTTTGTAGCGATAGTAAGGCAGCGTTCCCGTGACGGTGCTGTTCCAACTGAGCGGCGGCTGACTGGCGTTGGCTGGATTGCCTTCAATGGATAGTTGTGCGACGGGTGGCAGTGGGCAGCTATCCGTTAGCGCAAATTCGCCGTTTTCATCAAAGCAGTTGCCCAATCCAACAATCGGTGTTGCATAGCTGCTTGTCACACTGAGCGAGACGCCATTTTCTGAAATCTCGCACGGCACGCCCAAGTAGCACACGCTTTCACCCTCGACGGTCGTGTTGATGAGCGCGTAGATGCGATTGTCGTCTAGCGCAAAAACAGGCGATCCCGAACTGCCTCCGAAGATGTCTTGGCAGTTGGTGCGGTAGGTGTCGTAGAAGTGCCAGTTGAATTCGAGTAGATCGGCGCGACCTGTGAGGGCGCAATCTTCTTGCCGCAAGAATGATTCTTCAGGCGACAACCTGTTCGTCGGCGCACCAACGACGCGCAATTGTGTTGCTTCCAGCGGTGCGTCAGCCAATGGGAATGGCTCGACACCTGCTGTTCGCAACTCTGCCTCGGTCGCCACTAGCTCAAGAATGGCGATATCCATACCCTGCATCGTACTATAAGCGATGCGCTCAATCGGGACACGAATTTGTGCGTCCTGTGTATCTGCGAAGTAGTTGAAAATCACCTCTCCCTCAACATCTTCCTGATTGACGATTGCGCTGTTGGCCAGCCATTCAATACAGTGACCGTTGGTGATGGCATAAGCGGGCGGTTGGTGTGCGATAATTTGAGGATCGATGAATGTTGCGGTGCAGCTACCTGAGAGGTTGATTCGGCCGATTCCCCGCAACCCCGCATCCTCCTCCAACAGCGTCGAAAACCCATCACTCAACAGCGACACATCAAACAGCAACAAATCCCCACTCCCCTGCGGAAATTGCAGCGTGATCTCCGTCAACTGCGTGAAATCTACGCCGTCGAGCACGTTAAGCGAAATGTGTGTCGCACCCGCCAAAATCGGCACGCCGCCAAAACCAAAGCGTTCGTGCGGTTCCGTCGTCAGCAGGGGTGTCGTTGTCGTGGTGATGGTCGTGCTGTTACCGAGCGCATCCGCTAGCGTGACGGTGTAGCTGATGACCGCCGCACCATTGTTTAGCTCGCTCGTTGGGTCGAGAACGGTGCGAATGTTGAGCACGTCGTAAATTGTCGCGTCGGTTGGCGAAAAGGTGAGCGTGTAGCTGGCGTTGGGCTGTTCCCATGTGAGACGTTGCGCCATCGGCCGACCCGGAATCACAAACTCCTGCGGAATGATGGTCGGATGGCAGACATCTCCCGCTTCACATCGCGTGATGGTCAGGTTGTCGCTCGTGGCAGCATCGTTGAGCAACATCTCTTTCGCACCCGTCGTCAAATTGGTGATGACGGGGAAACCGTATAGCTGCTCTGGCGCGGGCTGTTCAACGGTAAAAATCGCTTTCCCGCGCAGCTGTGCCACAAAATCACGCACATAGGCGACCATAAACGCCTGCTGTTCGGCACGGGTTAGCCCGTTGTCGGGCATGGCGCATTTGGTGCTGTTGAGCTTGCGCCCGCTGTCATCGCGGATGCCGATCAAGCCGTCAAAGTAGTTGTGGTTCGCATCGACCAGCAGCACGGATGACGCAAATGCGCTGCGGTTGGGATCGTTCTCCGCCTCTTCAAAGTAGCGTTGACTCTCCCATAAGGCGACATCCCCATCACACTCTCCGTAGATGATGCCGAGGGGCACGCTAGACGGCACGGAAAAGCCAGCCTCGCCGACCGCGCCAAACAGCAATAATCCCTGTGGATTTTGCGATTGTGCCATCTTGACGACATTTTGTCCGCCCCGCGAATGACCAATCAACAGCGGCGGCTGGCTCAGATCAACGCGCCCCGTCAGGTCGATGGGAAATGTGTCGTTTACCAATGCGTCGAGGTGCAACTGTGCCAGTTGCGGGACGAAATATTGGTCGAGGATGTTGTCGTTGAACTGTTGCATTCCGTCTTGTGACACTTGATACGCATCGTTGACGTTGATCGAGAGGGCGATATACCCCTCTTCTGCCAGTGCGCCGACGAGATTGGCAAAGCCGACATCGTAGCGGGTTTCGGCTGATCCCGGCAAACAAAACGACAGTGACGCTGACGCTGGCGCACTGTAGCTGCCCGGCAACGGTTGACAGACGTTCGAAAAGCGACCGTGCAAGACGAGCGCGATGGGGTGTTCCCCTTCCCCCTCTGGCATGGCGATGATCCCCTCCAGTTTGGCGGGTCGGCTGTACAGCGTGTCGCTGACGACGGCGGTCGCATTGTCGGGCAGCGTCAGTGTCGTCCAGCCGAGTGAGTATGGCTGGGGCATGAGCGTCGTTTCGCTCAAGAAAGCGGTCGCGGCAACATCGGGCAGGTCGGGAAAGACGCGGGTGAAGGTGATGGAGTCGATTAGGGTGGCAACTTCGGCCGAAAATTCCCCTTCCCACGCCGCCGCATCCGCAATCGCCGCCAGCGTCACAAACTGATCGTCATTTGCCAACAGCGTTAGTTGTCCTGTGCCAACGTTTTCAGGTGGGACGGTAAACGTGAAGTTGAACTGTGAGCCAGTCAATCCATTGGCTGTGCTGATGGGAACGGTATCGCTGATGTCGAGGCGGTATTCGAGGTCGTAGAGATTTTGGTAGTAGGAGAAGAGGGATTCGGCCGAAAATGGCTCCTGCAACACCCCACCACTAACGCGCACGAACGGCCCGAAATCTGTCACCCCTTCTTTGCCCAACAAAATTGACTGCCCGTCTCCCGTTGCCTGTCCCGTCGGCCCAACGGCCGGATTGAGCAAAAAGCCATCAGGCATGTCATAAGTGAAGCCACCACCGGGCAACTGGTCTGGCGTTGGTTCTGGGGTTGCCGTTGGCTCTGCGGTTGGTTCGTCAGTCGGTTGACTGGTTGGTGGTTGAGTCGCCGTGGGGGGTAAATCAGTCGGGATCACCGTGTTTGTCGGTGGAATCGCTGTCGGCTGTGTCGTCGCTGTGGGTGGTAGGGGCGGTTCACTGCACGCCGCGATTGTGAAAATAAAAAGTAAAAGGAGGGGATAAAGTTTCTTCATAAAATCTCGCAACATCAAAACGATTGCGGGATTTTGAAACCCCGCAACAGCTATCATAACATTTGATTAGGTAGAAAAATATGCTATCCCAGCGATCTGTTTATGTTTTCATTTTGGTTGGCGTTCTGCAATTTTGGCGATGGATGAATGATGCGAAACTTTCATTCGTGTCACGAACTTTTCGCCACAATACAAAACGTGGTACGTGGTGCATATCACACCACGTACCACGCACTAACTAGGACGCTTTAATGTGCCGTGGCGTAATCAATATCGCCGTTTTCTCCTTACCACCAACGACAGCCCCAGCAGCAATAACGTTGCCAACACGATCACCGCCGCAGAGGAGGTTGCATGGCTCATATTGCTGAGTTGAACGGCCGTTGGGACGACTGTGCCATCGACCGTCACTGTCAGACAGTTGCCCGCGATGTCGCAGATGGTCACAGGAGCGGATGGCGATAACGGTGATGATACCTCACACGTCGCCTCTAACATCGTGAGCAACTCGACCGCTGACCCTGCCTGCTCTTCCAGTGCAAGCACCCACGGCGACTCGTTGTATGCGCCATCCACTAGCGCACTGTTGCCGTCGCACGCACTCGGCCAACTGACAGACTCGATGTTGAGCGCAAAGTCGTGGGCGACGAGCGTGTAGCGGAAGCCGCCGCTGATGGGGGCCTCTGTAATCGTCATCATCGGCCGTTTTGTGTCGACAATGCCGCTAAAGACTGGCTCCACCTCTTCATCGACGTTGCCCGCCGCGTCGGAGCCGCGCAGCAGCAGGTCGTAGAAGCCTTCCACATCGGCCGGTAGCGACGCGTTGAACTGGCTGGAGCGACTGTTGAGCGCTGCGTCTTGCCAGCGCGTCTTTGACATTGCGGTCAACTCTTCGGCCGATAATGGCCGCTGATAAACCCGCAGATCATCGACTGAGTACGACCGAATGTTGCCCTGATGGTCGGAGGTAAAGATGAGGCGCAACTCGTTCGGGGTTCCATTCGGCCGATCCGCGCTTGGTACAACATCCGACCGCAGCAGCTCACCATTGTGATAGATCGCTTGGGTGTGCGTCTCTGCGTCGTAGGTGAAGGCGAGCAGATGCCAACCCGTCGTTGAGCCGGGACGTGGGTAGCCCGTTGTGAACGTGCTGTTGTTGAAGCTGTGTTCGAGACCATTGATGTCGAAGTACAGCACATTGTCGCCAAACAAGATGCCGCCATACCCCATATCTTCAACCCACAGCGAAATGGTGTAGGAGTCATCGCCGTGCGGCAACACACCGTCGGGCGCGCTCACGCTTACCTCGCTGCCCATGATACCGAGCCGCAGCGCACGTGCGCCAACCGCCCCGGGTACGTCGTGGTTTGGCTCGCCATAGCCACCCCCGCCCTGTATGCCGAAGAAGCTATTAAACGCACCCATCTCCCCTTCCACGTCGAAGATCGTCAGGAAATCGACACCGCGCTCATCAAACGGCACGATCAGCGTCGGTTGCATTCCGAACAGCGCATCCCAGTCGGCGTGAACGGGCTTACCGTGTACAACGGCGGGGGTGTCGATGATGCCGTTGAATAGCTGAATCGGTGTCGGGTCGCCCTGCGTTGTCATTGCGCCGATCATGAACAGGTCGTCGGTGTCTGGAATCGCTGGACTACTGTGACTGACCGTCTCCACCAGCACGCCGTTGACATAAAATTCCGCGTCGTTACTGCTGTTGAGATGAACGGCGACGTGCTGCCAGAGGTTCGGTTGCAGGTAACTGCCAGCGGTGATGTAATCCTTTACGCCAAAGGTGGTCAATATCAAGCGATCATTGAAATGACCCAGCCCATAGCCGTTGTCCTTGCTGAGGGTGCGGGCGGTGCTGATGATTCGGCCGATTCCCGACAGTGCATGCGGATTGATCCACGCCGCCACCGTAAAATCATTCGTTAACTGGTTTACATCGTCATCGTTGGACAACGTCAGCGCATCGTCCACGCCGTCAAATTGCAGCCCCTGCCCGTTGGGGCTGCTGATCCCGCTGGTCGGGCAGCCTGTGTCGCTGCACGTTGCGGTTCTAAATCCAGCGAGGTTCTCAAAGCTATTGTCCGTCTGCCCGTCGATACTCTGGGAGCGATCAAATGGGAAGAACAGTTCCGTCTGATTTGAAAGGCGCACCTCGTTTTGTTGGGAGCCGTGCGGAAGCTGTGCTTCAAGACTAAACTGCACGCCGCTGACGCCTGCGCTGGGCAGGGTTGGCAGCTTCTCATCATCGCTGACAGAGCCAATAATAGGCGTATTGAGGTTGAGCGCATTATCGGCCGAAAGCCGCCCGCCACCGTTGCCATACGTCACACCTGCCGCCGTGTCGTCAATCGTAAAGCTGCCGATTGGCAGTTGCGTCTCGTTTCCGACCGCATCCGTCGCCACGATCACGCCTGTGTAGATGCCTGTCGCATCCTTTTTGTTGATTTGATAGCTGCGCAACCAGCTCGTGCCGTCAATAAATGCCTGTTGTTCGATGGGTGCGCCGACGGGTTCGCCGTTTTCTGCAAAGAGCGTCACCGCCACCGTCGTCACACCCGCTGGCGCATAGCCGCCGGGCAGATTGGGATCGACGACTGTACCGCTCAATTCTATCGAGCGGAAGCCCGGCTTATTGTTGACAATCGTGGACGCAAACGGCGTGCTGGGCAGCGGTGTTTGGGTCAACGTTGGGCCAGTGCCGTCGAAGTAGATGTAGTGGTTGGAGCCGTCGTCTGGGAAGTTTCCAGCCGCGTCAATTGCCGTGAACTCATACCCATAGCGACCTTCAGCCGTTGGCGTAAAGCTAAAGCAGAAGGTGCGACCATCCGCTTCGGCATCCTCACATGGTGCGGCAAACACGGCGCCACCGTCGTCACCATTGTCATCGCCGTAGAGAACAGCGGCCGAGTTGACATAGGAGTGTTCGTCAAACACATCAAGCACCAATGTTTGCGTCTCCTGTGGCAGAATTTCTCCCTCTTCCGCCAGTGAAACAGTCGGTTCATCACGGTCAACCGTCACAGAGAAGCTGCGCTCTTCGTCCAGCCATGCGACTTGGAAGTTGTAGGCATTGACGATTTCTTCGTCGGTTAATGCCCGCTTATAGATCGCCGTCTCGTCGATGATACCGTCGAAGAAGCTCTGTGTCTCGGTGGCTGGATCGTGACCTCGCCCAAGAAAGACGCGCGTTCGGTCGTGATTTGTAGCGGAGTTATTGTGGCTCGTCGTGCCGCTTTTGACGGGCGTGCCGTTGACGTAAATTTGGTAGTTGTTGACACCGCCCGACACCGTGCTGCGGAAGGTCAGATGTGACCACTGCTCTGTCGGGATGGCGAGATCAGCCATAAGCGGCGGGGGCGTGGGGCTGAAAAATGTGCTGCTCTGCATCGCGGGCTTGCCGTCGATCAGGCCAAGCCAAAGAGAGGCGTTTAGCCGGGTTTCATAGCGGTTATCTAAGGAGTCGTATGTGCCAGCTTCGGCTGCCACAATCGGCCGATAAACCGTCCCGCTCCCTACCACCGTGCGCGGATAAACCCACGTCATGACCGTGTAGCTGTCCTCCACCTCATTGTCACCGCCGATGGTCAGATATTGGTCTGGCTCGAAGCTCGCGCCATCCCCGATCTGCCCTTCCGCACCCACAGGTGTATTCGCGTCCGATTCAAAGATGGTGTAGCTCGTTTCAGTCCCGTTGTAGTTGGTGAAGAAGCTGCCATAGTTGCGGTTGGCCGGAACCGTGATGGTGCCGAGCGCGATAATCGTGCCGCTGCTGTTAATCGCATATAGCTTAAACCGCTGCTCGCCCGCTGGGATTGGAATCACGCTGTCTGGCACAAGTTGTGTCGTCCCTTCAAAACTGTTGAACTCGAAGTCAAACACCTGCACACCATTGTGCGTCATGAAGACGCTGCGACGGGCAGAGCCATTGATTTGACCGAGCGTGTTGATCTTCAAGAAGCCATCGGTGTCCTCTTGCGCCAGCAGCAGACGCGGCACGCGGTTGTATTCCGCCTCGACCTCTGCCTCCGTCAACGCCTTCTTCAGAACAATAACTTCATCAATCGCGCCGTTGAACAGATCGGACGGCGTGCTGCCATCCCACTCTTGCCCAATCGAGAAGCGTCCCGTGCTGGTTGGTTTCGCGTTGGTCGAGAAGTATGCAACGCGATCCCCGTTGACAAACAGCTTGCCGTTGTTGACCGTGTTGTTGTAGTCGATGGTGACAAAGACGTGCAGCCAGTCGCCAGCGGGATAAAGTGCGGCTGATGAGACATCCTCGGTTGTGCCGCTGCCGTTGTCGGTGAAGATGCGTGCAGAAACGTTCGGGCTGAAATCTTTGAGACCGAGCAGCAACCGATTGCCGTAGGCGCTCGTGTGGAAACTCATGATGTAGGGTTCATTGTCAATTAGATTTACATCGGGCTTGACCCAGCCACCAAATGACAGTCCTTTGTTGCCGCTGTTGGCTGCGCTGGCAGCAAGCGTGCTGACCTTGTCGGCGACGACAAAATCATTCACCCCGTCAAGCTGCACCGCCACGTTTTCACGTCCAACAACGCCTGTCAGCGGGCAGTCGTTGCCGCACGTCGCGCTGGAAGATGCGAGTTCATCGGCAAAAATGGTCGCTCCCGGTCGGTCATCCATTTTGTAGTAGGCGATAATGGTGTCGCTTTGGAACAGATTGTTGACATCGGTGGTGGTAAAGGTGCGGTTGTAGAGGCGCACGTCCTTCATTGCGCCCTTGTATGGCAGCGAGTTATTTTGGTATTCCCACGCGACGGTTGCCGTGTCGTCGTAACCCGTCCAGAAACCACAGTTGGGGTCGTTTGGTGTGGTTGAAAATTCGGCCGATCCCGAATCCCCCAGCGATGTCGCCGTGTCAAACACCAGCGGCAGCAGGGAAAGACGCTGCATCAACTCATCGTTGTCGTCACACGTCGTCCGGTCGCTGCCGTCCGCGTCATTTTCACAAATGGCAATCGTCGTCTTGTTGGTAAATGTGTGCCAATTGCCGTGAATCGACAGATTTTGACCGTCTGTTCCCGAGCCTGACCAGTAGAGATTGTTAGTGCGAGCACCGCCGTCATAGTAGTTGATGTTGTACTCGCCATCGCCCGCACCGTCTGCCTCGCATGTTAGGTTAAACGTCGTAAATTTGAACTTGCCCTTTTGGGAAGATCGGCCGATGTCAAACTGATTAAACGCCGAAAACGGTCTTTGACTGCCGAAGTTGAGGTCTCCCTTAAAGCTGCTGTCTACATAGACGCTGGCGACGGCGTTGCCTGCGCCGTTGTTGCGGTCATAGCTGATTAACACATGGTGCCACTCACCATCTTGCGGAACGGCGTTGCTCAACGAGCGTTCAATGTAGGTGGGATTGATCGCGTCACCCGTGCCATAGCCAAAGTAGAGTTGGCTGCCTTGCAACTGGATCGACGGATAGGCGTATCCGTCGCCGCTGCCGTATCCCAGCACGCCGCGCCGCACGCTGCTGCTGCTTGGTTTGAGCCAAACGGAGAGCGTGAAGTCAGTGGTGTTGAGATGGAGATCAGAATCGGCCGAAACCGACACCCGATCCGAAGTCCCATTAAAATTACCCACCGATGCACGCCGATAGACCAAATTTGCATCCGTACTCGGCGCACTCACAGGCGGCACATCGACAATCGCCGCGGTTGTCTGCTCAATGGCATACTTCCCTGACGCGGTATTTGCGTTCGCAAAGCCGAAGAATGATAGTTGTGGCGGCAGTTCTGATTTGGGCGGCAAGACAAAATTGCGCGGCTCGATATCGCTCGTGAGTTCGGGTGAATAAGTCGTCTGCTGCACCCCTTCGAGATTGCGGTTGAGCAGCTTGTTTTCTAGCGAAGATTCAAGCGTAAACGGCGCATCTCCAGTCAAGATGTTGTCGTTGAGGTTGTAAATGGTGAACAGCGTTTCAAACACCTCTGTCTCGCTCAGCACAAAGCCGTGCATGACGACCTCATCCAATCGGCCGATCCACGGCTCGATCAGCTCTATCGAACTCGTCTCGGTCGCTGCCCCGATCAGCACATCGTCATTTGGTGACGGTGTCGCGCCGCTCACACTTTGCGTTACGCTGTCGTGCAGTTCGCCGTTGACGTAGAAATTCACCGTCGTCTGCCCACCCGACGCGCTCGTCGTCATCGCCACATGCGCCCATTCGCCAACGACTAACTCACTCGATGCGCTGCTGACAAAATCGGCAACGCCCCACATTGTGAACTTGAGCTGGTTGCCGACCGTGCCAAAACCGAAACTGTCGTTGCCGTTGGTGCGTGCCACGCTGATGATGCGGCGATTACCGCTCAGATTATCGGGGCGCACCCATGCCGCAACCGAGAAGTTGTTCGTCTGCTGATTGACCAGCGGCACATACCCCAGCGAGATAAAATCATCCCCGTCAAAGTATGCGCTGTTGCGGACAAAGCCGCGCACACCGCTCGTGGGACAAGCATCGTCGGCGCATGTCCCCTTAATGTTGCTGTTTGGCTTGCTCGTATCGGCAAAAATCGCCTTGTTTGCGCCTTCATCCAGCCCAACAATCAACTTCACCGCGTCTGTCTCGGCGAGAACGACCTTTGGATCGAGAACTTGCGGGTCGTTGACGACGTGCGGACTAAAGCCCAAAGCCTTTTCACGGCGGTCAAAAATGGTGTCGCCGTCTCCATCACTCATCTTTGGATTTGGGTACGCCCAACTGAGCTTGGCAACGTTATCGACGTAGTTATAGGCGATATCCCAGCCCGCTTTTTCGGCCGCGTCGTCCAGCCCGTCGCCGTCCGTGTCACTCAACGTCGGGTCGGTTCCAAAGCGCACCTCTTCCAAGTCGGACAGCGCATCCCCGTCGCTGTTGCCCAGCAGTGGATTGCTGCCAATCTCCTTTTCGCGGAAGTCAGTCAGCCCATCCCCATCGGTGTCGAAATTACTATCGTCGGGGTCAATCGTGTAGTGTAGCCCGTCGCCATCCGCATCCGCCATGCGCGGGAATTGCAGCGATAAATTACCGCCGCGTCCCCATGCGAAGCTCTGCCCCCCATCTTTTGGCGCAAGCTGATAGAAGCCGCTGAGCGTGGCGGGGAAGACATCAAATTGCAAATTGAGTGGTTGATAGTTGCTCTCGTTGCGTGAACGCACGTGACAGACGGGAATTGGAACGGGATTGACGGGTGGCACAGGCGGAATCAGGAAACACTCCTGCGTTGGAGAGGCATATCCCTCAGCGAGATAAGCACTGACTGGCACGTTGATGCCGCTATCGTCAAGCGCCACACCCTCTGTCTCATCAATGTCCACTGTCAACAGATATTTGTCAGTTTGCAGATCGTAGTTCCACTGGGTTGGGTGTGTGTCAAGCTCAACCTCGTTGTGAATCTGTTTCGTCGTGTCGCGCTCCTCTTCGGCCGTCACGGCATAGGCAAACGACGTACTGCGTGTGTTGCTCTCATTGTATTGCCATGCGTAAAGCGCACTCAACAGGCTGTCTGGCCCTTGCGTCTGCACCACGTTTTGCACCGTCATCTCCATATCAATCGCCGCGCCTTGTGCAAACCCTGCGGCAGGATTGGCAAGCAGTGGATTCATCTGCAAGATGCTCAGACGATACGGGTTGTCGATGTCGATGATGTCGTTGTCATCGTAGATGAAGTACGCCACGCCAGCCGCCAAAATGCCCGTAATCCCCTTGCACGTCCATGCCGCCACCTTGTCACCCAGCGTCGGGTTTTCATCGTTGGGCGGGAACAGCCCACAAAACAGCGCAATCAGCGCGTCAATCAGCCCAATGATGGCGACGATGATCGCACCGATACCGGTGGAGGCGAGAACGAGCAGCGCGGCCGAAACGACGAGGCTGGCGATTACGTCGGAAGCAGCCGAATTGAATGCCAAACTAAACGCCACGACGCCGGCAGAAGCCATTTGGAAGGCAAATACGGCAATGGAAAAGCCAGCTTCCAACACGAGTCCAATCGTGCCAGCATACCGTCCTGCCTTGTTGGGCTTGAGACCTTGGCTCCACGTCTTGATCCCCTTGCCCGCATTGGCGGGGAGCGCACGCAGCTTCTGCACTTTGCGATAGAGTGCAGCCGAACTGCCAATCGCCTGCGCCGTGCCGATGCCTTGCAGCGTATTGATGACGACCGTTTGCGTCGTGCTGCTCTTATCATGACCGATGCTGGCAATAGATTTGGCGGTTCCGACGGCGATGTTGGCGGCGGCCGAATTAAACAGCGACCCAACTCCACGCGCCCGTCCGCTCAGCGTTACATTTTTGCTTGTATCGCGGAAGCGCGTCCAGCCGACAACGTCGGGGGCTGCGCTCTTGAGGGCGCGACCAATCGATTCACGCGCAGAAAATTTGTTGTAAACGCCAATATCATCGCCAAACAGCTTCTTCGTCGCCTGATAGATCGAATAATCTTGATCTAGTTCAGCAATGACGGGTTTGAGGAATGAAAGCGTCAGACCGCCAACCGTTTTGCCGCTCGCCTTGATCGAGTTAGAGGTGTCGGCAAGCGAGTTGTCGGTGACAGCATCGACCGATTCGAGGTTGTACAACAGTTGCGCCGTGCCAGCTTCGCCCACTTCAACGGGGTTTGCCATTCCGTTGTAGAGAGTCAGATAAGCGACTTGGGTGAGTCGAATGTCGGCCGCCGTCTCATACTCGCTCACCTCATCCTCTCCCGCCGTGTATGCGCCCGCGTTGGGCAGATGGCGTTCGAGCCGATCCCAATATTCGGTGATCGGCATCGCCTTCCACTCACCGCCCGTGTGACGGAATGGTTTCCATGTCAACGTCGCTTGGGTAATTAGGTCGATGCGCTGAGCGGCCGATGGTTCAAAATCAACGGTCACGGTATTGTTGGCAAAGTTAAAGTGGTCGTCGGAGCCAATTCCAATGGTGCGCGCCTTGTGTTCGCTGGCGATCAGCACGGTTGGGTAAACAACCGTTGTCGGCGTGCCAGTGGTGGACGTAAAGTTGTAGGTAGGCTGGAATTGATTGGCGAGAATGTCATCAATTACGCTGGTAACCTGCCCAAGCTGACCGGGATGCGCCAGCGTCAGCTCTTCGACATTCAGCGCGTCGCTGTCGATGCCCCAACGCTGCACGTCGGAAGGGGGATTCCCGCTGTCCCAGCGCGTCTTGATGTCGGTCACTTTGAGGTCGCGCTGCCCGTCCGTGCTGCCAGCACACGTTTCACCATCACCCGCGTCGCAGTCGCGTCCTTCCAAAAAGACACGCTGGAGACCGTTGGCGAGATGCCACAGGTTGTCGTCCCATTCGATCAGGTTTTCTTCGCGTTCGGCTAGGGTGTCAGTTTCGGCCGATGGGTCTTCATAGACCAACGCCGTTTGAATGCCATGTTGCTCCGTCACGTCAAGACCCGCCAAAATCCACTGCTCATCCCGATAGCGATGAACGATCCGCAGTTGATTTTCAACCGCCGCTGGATGGTTGCAATCGCCATCGGGGCAGTAGTCGGTGAGTGCGGAAACGAGCCAAACAAGATTCACCGTATGGTTCAGCGTCCCGCTGCTGTGGGTATAAAACATTTGCGCGTTAAACGCTTCGTTGCGTCCCGTCGCCTGATCGGTCGCCAACAGCAGCGGAACCAGCGCAGAGAGCGTCCCGTCTTGATTTTCGCTGACGGTAATCTGGTAATCTGCCATCGCGTCGCTGTCGATCATCGTGTTGAGATCGCCGTTGACGATGTTGCCAAGCGGCAGACACGCCACCTCCCGACTGCCTATTTCCATAATTAAGACGTGTGACCCATCCACGATGTCCACCAGTTGAGAGACGTTGGAGATATTTTCATAGCCAAAATGGCCTAAGTTGTCGATGCCGCCCTTGAATGCGCCGCGATCACGACATGTTCCCGCTTTTACGCTGAGGTCATAGCTCGCGTTGGTGTCTGTGTAGGTGGGGTTGAAGACGACGTTTGTGCCAGACTGTTCCATGTAGAGCGTGCCGAGCGATTCGCCGGGGTCTTGCATGTAGATGGGCAGTGTCGTCGTGCCGTCAACCAGCGTCGGGATCGATTGGCAGTACACTTTGGCGTCACGGGTTAGCTGAATGACATGGCTACCATCGGCGATGGTGGCAAGGTTGATGGGGGTCGTGGTTTTGAACCCTGAACTGCTGTAGGTACCGACCGAAACGACGGGCGAGCTGCCAACGTTTTCACACGAGCTTTTGTAGACACGTGCGGTGGCAGGGCGTTCATCCCCAGCATCACGCACGGTGATGGTCATCCCACCGCTCGCGCGGATGGTAAAGTCGAGCGTGCTGAGCAGGTTGCCGCTGGTGTTGAGCGATATTTCGTGGTTGGCATTAGTGCGCGGCAAATCGGTCGTGTTGCCCGGCATGATAACTTCGAGCATCGGAGAAAGACGCATATCCCCTTGAAAGGCTGCGTCGTTTGAACGCAACAAACTGGTGTCGGCCGCGACGCTGCCAAACGTCGAATTGTTCCACCGCTGAATTTGCCCCGCGCCATCGCCACTCGGCCAGTCGAGAACATTGAGTGCATAGGAGAGATGTTCGGGAATTATCGGCCGAATTTGCAGCTCCACCAGCACAGGTTTATTGTCCGTCAAGTTTTGTAGTTCCAGCTTCATCGGCGTGGTGCGGTTAAATGGCTGCGAAACGCTACCGACAGGGGTTAGGTCGATGTTGCTCGGCACGCCATCCCCATCGTCATCAAAGTCGAAGATGTCAGGTTGACCATCTCCATCGCTGTCTTGACATTGAATGCTGGCTGACCACGGGCTGTTGCCGCTTGTGTCGCCGCGATAGTCGTCGGTGATGGCGGGTCGCTGTAGCTGGGGGCATTCCAAGCCGTCGATTTGCCCGTCGCCATCATGATCGGGGTTGAGCGGATCGGAGTAGCGACGCGTCGTGCCATCGGGCATCAAGAACCCCTGCACTTCGGCGCCGTCGGTAATGCCGTCCTCATCGCTATCTTTTTGCTGGGGGTGCGTGCCGAGATAATCGACCTCCTCCCCATCGAGCAAACCGTCGAGATCGGTGTCGGCATAGTAGGGATCGGGACAGGTGACGATCCCTTCGTTGGGGGAGCCGCCGGGCCAGCCCGTTTTGTCGGGGCAAAGCGCGACCTCTGTGCCGTCCGAAAGGCCGTCGCCGTCATGGTCAGCGTTGTTAGGCGAGGTAAAAAAGGCGGATTCGAGTGTCGCATCAAGTCCGTCTTTGTCCACGTCATCACCCGCTGCAACGGAACGGACGGTGTCGGGTTTGATCAGGTCGGCCACCTCTGCCTGTTGTTGACCGACGACGAGCGGTGGCTGGGTCGTGTCAAAGGGGGCACGGGTGTTGAGCAGGTCGTTGATCGCTTGCTGGGCGATTTCGGCCGAATCTGCAACCGCAACCTTCATGTGGGGAAATTGCTCCGTTAGCTCGCGCAACGTCTGCCCATCCATAACGGCAGTCAACGGTGCAAACGCCATCTGCGCCGAAAGCAACAGCGCAAACGGCTTTTGTGTCTTTTCAGGACGCAACACCAATAGTCCCACCGTCATAAACAGCGCGACCGTTACAACCGACAAATTCATCGCGGCTTGGGTTGTGAACAGCGTTTGTGTCAGCCCCTCAATCGCGTTGGCGACGGTTGATCGAACCCCCATACCAACGGGAACGCGCTCAAACTCGACAAATGTCGTCGTCATGTCAACCAACACGCGCTCCCCATTCGCCTGTACGGGATACTCGATTGCCAAGCTAAAGCGCAGCGGCAAGCCGTCAGGCGTGATCCATGCTTCTCCCTCCGCAACCATATTGCGATAGGTGTCGCTTGCACCAAGCGTCAAACCGCGTGGTAACGCGCCCGTGCGTAGGAGTTCGTCTTGCAACTGCTGACGCATCATCACCGCATACTGGTCACCATTGACCGTGAAGCGGTAGCGGTCAAACGAGATATCGATCATCTCACCAGAGCGGGTCGGCACACTGCGCGTCTCAGAGCCAAGCGGCAAAACGTTCTCGGCCGCTGCTAAAAATGCCGCCGCATCACCCGACGGCGCAAACGCATCGCTCAAATTGTCGATTGGCTGGAAATCCTCAGCGGTGGACATGCGTCCCATCGCCTCTGTGCCTTCAATCTTGATCTCCATCGCCTGTCGTGTTTCATGCACGGTTGTGGGGTCATCCCATAGAGTCAGGTGGAGTGATCGATCGCGGCGATCGCTGATTCCCTCAATGAAAAGCGTCTCTGTGCTTGCGGTTCGACCCGCAGCACTCATCCGATTAGCAGGAATCGTCGTTTGGGTCAAGCGGCTTTCAAAGCCATACTGCCCCGCCCGCTCGGTGCTTGCCCATGCATTGTGCAGAACAGATGCGGGGTCACTTTGCGCTCGCGCATAGCGCACAAAACCGATTGTAAAAACGCCTATCAAAATAAAAACTAGGCCAATTCGCTTACGTTGCATTTGGATTCTCCTTTATCAACTTGAGAACGACAGATTGCCGATCGGCTCGGATTTCTGGTGTGATTCGCAAGACATTCGCTATTTTAGAGGAATTTATTCGTTGACATGAAACGAGTGTATTAAACAAACGTATCGAGATCGTATCGAACTGGCTCTAACGTGATCGTTGCATCCCTCGGGACGTTACACTTTGGACGGGTAAATGAAAAGAAAGGAGCGAATCGGCCGATTCGCTCTTGCTCCCTTACCATAGATATAGAGTCCCGCAGACTAACTACAGTGTGGCGTGAATTTTAGGCGTTGTCATGCCTGAGTAGGCGGGAATCCAGTCTTAGAAAAGAAGGGATACCTGCCTGCGCAGGTATGACGGGACTTACTTTGCGCTGTACTACTTTGTACGATATGAACGAAAACCAATGACTATGCGAAGTTTCGCCTATCCTAATCGACAACGACATCAAGTAGACGTTCTAGCTAAAATGGTACTTGTGTTATCCGTTAGTGACTCATACCAGCTTTTGAGAAATTGCATCGCATCCTCGAATTTCGCGGCTGGCAGCAGCTTATATCCTGTGATGTCAAAGCGGCGATATAGTTCACCATAAACACCGCCAAACTCATTGCGGCAGCTGCGTTTGCCAAGCTCTAGTGCAATCACTTTGATCGCCTGTGACAATTTGCTCGCCTGCCCATCTGAGACATAGCGAGCCGTATCTCCCAACGCGATCTCGATCTTATCGATCCGTTCGCCATAAGTTTGGACAACGCATGCAGGCAGCCGGGATCGAACAGCGTCAGAGCCTCCAGTTTCCCAACATAGCGTTTGTGTAGCGTGCCATCGACGCGATTGATAGGCGTACCAAAGATAACATTGGCGACGCAATTCTCGACGAACAGAGATAGCACTCATTGACCGCGAAAAGTGGGAAGTGACCCGACAGACTTAATTTTCATCTCGCGTCAGTAAGTACAATCCCAACTGTTCAGTTGATGACCAAATCGGCCGAAAATCCCCACCCATCAACCCAAGCTTCTCCGCATCCACCAGTAACAAATCCCCTTCCTGCCAATCAACCAAAAAGCTACCTGTCTGCAACGCTTCATCCGACAAATGATGATAGGCAAACCCCGCGTGGCGCAACTCTTGGATTGGCGTGAATCCTGCGGCGAAAACGGTGTTTGGTTGTAGCCCTTTTGCAACGATGAAGCCTTCGTGCATGTAATCAGTCTTGTAGGCACGTTGGACTTGTGTGGTTATTTTTGGGACAAGTTCGGCCGAACACAACAATAACAGCACAATCAAAATCACCCGTTGTCGCTGCCAAAGCCATGCCGCACCAACACCCGCGAAAAGTGCAAAGATTGGCACAACTGGTGACAGATAGCGCACAAATCCACGTGTCGCCGTGCCGATCATGAACAACATAAGCAGCAAATAGATGAAAAAAAGCACGGTTGAGCGTCGCCGTTTTTGCCAGCCAGCCCATGCGCCAACTATTGCCAACACAATCACGGTGATGCTCTCCCATTCCCACCACCAAACGATATAGTGCCGCCAAACGGGTGCTTCTCCCGTCAGCGCGTTCTTCTTGAGTTCTAGCCCAAAGTCACGCACGAAGATGCGCCATTCGAACAGTGCAAATGGGTTGACCAGCAGAAAGACAATCCCAACGACAAAAATGAGCCAGTAGATGCGCCAGCGACGCAGGGGGTACAGAAGCTGTCCAGCGAATGTTTCGAGAATTGTGATTCTCGAAACAACCCCTCCCGTAAGTAAAAGTATAGCGGCGAGATTGAGTTTTTGGAGGGTGGATTGGATGAAGTGAGAATCGGCCGAATCCACCCCACTATTGACCGCCGCCTCTGAGCGCACAATCTCTAAAAAGAAATCAAGCGGTATCAAATTAACTAGCAAAAGAGCTGCGCCAGCCAGAACCAGTAAGCCTGACCACCAATTTGTGGGAATTGTTTCGCGTCGCCACTTGATGCGGTCGCCCCAAAAAAGCTCAACAACAATCACGGCTGGAATGAGCAGGACGGCGTTGTACTTTGTGCTAACTGCCAACCCCGTCACGACTGCCGCCGCCAGCCAGCGTTTGCCGTTGGGCGCATCAAAAAAGCGAGTCCAGCCCCACAGCGCAAACAGCGTCAGCGTGACAAACAGCGTATCGACAGAAATATAGCTGGCGTTGTAGACGAGGATAGGGCTGAACAGGGTAAGCGCGGCGGCGATGAATGCGGCGAGATGAGAGCGAGTGATTTGGTGGGCGAGTAGCCATGTGGCAAGGCTGAGCGTCATGGCGATGAGGAGGTTGAGAAATCGGCCGAAATACAGCGTCTCCTCAAACGGCACAAACCGCAAGATCCCTCCCAACGTATAAAAATAGAGCATCGGATAGCTAAAAAAGCGCGGATTCAACGATGTGAAGCGCAACTCGCGCAGAATGCCGACGCTCCCCCGTTCGTCGATATGTGCGGCGACGGGCAGGTTGTACTCGACTAGCGGATAGCGTATGCAAAATGCCAAGAGAAGAAGCAGTCCTAAACAGACGGCAACTCGGTTTCGGGATTTCCAGATCCCGACACATATTTTAGAGCGTGTCCGTTGAGTATGCTTAAGCATACGACCAACTTAACCTGAGGCTTGCGCCACAGGCAACACCCCCGCCTCATCCAGCCGCGCCATCCCTTCCGCAACCAAATCTGCCACCAGTTCAGGCTGTTCGCGGCTCAAATCGCTCCGTTCTTCTGGATCAACCGCCACATCATAAAGCTCTGTCACATCCTCCGCATCCTCATACCCAACATAATGCACCAGCTTATAATCGCCCTGCATCACCGCCACTGACCGCTTACCAAACGCACCACGTTTGCTACTCCGCTTTGTCTCCAACGCAAAAACGGAACGTTGTGAATCACGTTCTCCATAGGGTGGCAAAACCGTGCCTTCGCACCATGCGGGAACAGCTTGATCGGTCAGGTGCAGGAGAGTCGGCAACACGTCAACCGCACTCGTTGGTGTACGGACATCGACGCGCTGTGTTTGGTTGGGCATCCGAATCAAGAGCGGAATTCGCAACAGGGGATCATACATCGCCGCCGTGACGTGACCGAGGATGCCGCGCTCGAACAGTTCGCCGTGGTCGGCCGTGATAACGACGATGGTGTTGTCGAGATCGAGGGTGGTGAGCAATCGGCCGATTTCCGCATCGGTAAACGCAATATACTGGTCATAGTCCAATCGCCAACGCCGCAACTCTGCTTCTGATAACCCATTCCCCCACACGTTCCCTTTGGCAAATCGACTGCGCGGCTTCTCCTCCGGTTGCCACCCGTCATCCTTGAACATTTCTGCAAATTCACGGCGCGGCGTGTAAGGGAAGTGGGGCGCATAGCAATGGAAATAGGAGAGGTAGGGCTGGCTCGCTTTTGGCAATGTCTCAAGCAGCCAATCAATCGAATCTTCAATCAAGAACATGATTGAATTACCCGCCTTGGGGACACCTTTTGGATACAGTTCCAACATCTTTGCCACAACCTGCTCCCGCTTTTTGACGCGCCACAAACGATGCAGGTTGGAGAGAAAAAGTGATCCCGGTCGTACCTGTCCATCAATCGCGTCGATTGTGCCAGTCAGATATTGCATCTCACTGGGAAAGGCGATGTCGAATTCAGACATCGGCAGGGCCGCAGAGAGAATCGTGTCGTGAAAAAGTGCGACGTTTTCGAGTCTTTGCAGCGTGTCGATGTCGCGGGAAAATTGGCTCATCAGAACGGCGGCAAGTGGCGTATGAGCCAGCGCGATGCGTTCGTAGTCGGCTTGTCCAAATAGGTTGAACAGTTGGCGGTTTTGATATTCGGCCGAAACCGTCCCCATAATGTTCACCGCCCGATGTGACCATGGATAGGTTCCCGTTAACAGGGATGCCGTCGCAGGAGCTGTAAAGTTTCCCCCTGCATAGTGGCGGTGAAAAACGGTTGCAGACGCTGCAAACTGGTCGAGGAAGGGGGTAGTTTGGCGGGGATAGCCGTAGAGGGAGGCGTTTTCGGCCGAAAATGAGTCCAGCACAATCACCAGCACGTTTGGCTTCCCAGCCGCTTGCGTACTTTTGCGCGCCAACAGTTGGCTCGTCGGCCATGCGGCCGCCAATGTCGTCAATGCTCCTGTCGTCAAAAATTCGCGTCGGTTCATAACATTCAGATCAAAATTCCAATACCTAAAACAACAAACCCGATCAAATCCAGCACAATATACAACCCAGATAACACAACCAATCGCTCATTGATCGACAGAATCGTGCGCTGCACCTGGACACCAATCCACAAAACGAGCAGTATCATCAACAGGTAGATCACGCCCGCAATCCCATACTGCACCATCCCCCAAGCGCGCAACGCTTCAATATAAAGATGCGCGCCAATTGCCCAGATTGAACTAATCGTTAGCAAGAGCGTCGCAACAACTTGACGCGGTATCTGTTTGGGCAAAATAGCCATAAATAAGCTCAGAGGGATAAAGATGATGATCGTTTCTAACAGCGTGAAGAATTGCGTCAATGCAACCGTCGTCACCAAATCGCCCGTGTTGAGCCGCGCCAGCCATGCGGGAAACTCCCGAAAGCTGTTGTAGTAGCTGTAGAGGTGGATCGGGAAGGCCGTTAATAGAAAAACAGTCAACAGTGAGCGGTCGCGACGCCGCTTTTCTGATTCAACAATCAATTTAAGTATCCTAGACTTTTTAGGCGTTCGGTGAGGGGGTCATCTGTGACGGTGATCGGCTTGATCGGTCGTCCGTCGGGTGTTTTGCCGATGGTTAGGGCGGGGATATCGTGGTAGGTTGGCGTAGGGAAATTTTCGAGACCCTCCGTTGCCAAGAGAACTCCGGGAACGATGGACGGATCGACGCAATGATCGCCCGACCATTGATCGCTGTTTGGTTCGAGCGGAGTTTCAGCCCAGCCACCGAGCGCAGTTTCGGCCGATCCCCGAAATCCCCGTGCATACCCAATCACCAAATCAGGTTCACCACCGCTTCGATAAACTTTCTCAACGACGCGCTGCCCATGTTCATCACGCCAACTTTCAAGATCATTTGTCAATTGATTCAACAGATGCTCCTTTTGGTCGGGCGCAACAGTGCCTTGCCCTTCCCGTTCTTGTAGATTGAGATAGAGGCTATTTAACCCAATCGCATACACTTTTGTCTGTTGCCAATTGATCGGTTGTAAATCTTCACTGTGTGCAATGTTGCTAAGTTGATACCCTGTTATTTGCAGCCAACGATTGAGGTGTACCTTCTGGTCAAAGTCGGTAAAGCCGTGATCGGAGACGATGACGAGACGTGTATCGGCCGAAATCCGCGCCAGCACGCGCCCGATCAGCCCATCGAGCTTGCGATACCATGCCTCAATCACGTCGGGACGGTCACGCCAAAACATATGTTGGACACGATCCAGCGTATCGAAAATGCAGCCCAACACCCCTTCTTCAAAGCTTGCGAGCTGGTGCATAAACATCTTTTCGCGCTGTTGGAAAATGTCGTTGCAGAGGGCTTGGAATTGATCGGCCGAAATCCGTCCCTCATTAAACGCCGCCGTATCTTGCGTCCATCCCACCGTCAACCATGCTCCACATTCATCCCAAAAGGTTCGCGCCAAGCTACGCGGATTGGCATAAGGCCACAGCGGTTTGAGCGGGTGCAGTTGCAGCGGTAGCGCATACACCCGCACTGCGCCCCCTACGCTTGTCACGGTCATGCGCGTCAACGCCTGCACCTTGACAAACATCCCAACCTTAAACGTCACGCTGACAATCGGACTCCATCCCCCGATCACAAACTGCACGCGCTGCTGATCGACCGTCAACGTCACCGACTGACCGTCCAGCGCAACCTTAAATGGCATCGTCGCCGCCTCGCCATTTTTGCGTTGCACGCCGTACAACGTGCCGTGATAACTGCCACCCTTTTTTTGCAAGCGATTGACGGGAATTTTCCCGCTCGACTCTTGCTCAGTGGAGAAAAATGAGCCGACACCCCAACGCCCCAGCAGGTCGGGCGTGCCGAGTCCCGGCACAGAGTTGACGAGTGAATCGAGCTGCGCGGGGAACTGCCCCGACCAAAAAAGCGCGGTCGCGGGATACCCATCGGCCGCTGCCATCTCAAACAGCGTGGTGGCGTTGCTGGGACGTTGAAAATGGGTGCCGCGCCAATCTATGCGCGTTGGCAAAAGTGAGAGGTGTAGGTTGTATGTCTCAGGATTGCGATGCACAAAATCGACCAGCCCATGCTGTGCTGGCTCCAACCCCGTCGCAATGCTCGCCCATGACACCTCGCTCTGCGGCGGATTGGCAACCCCAAAACGACGATATTTGTTCTGCGCCATTAGCTTGCCCAAATGGGGCAGAACACCCTGCTCATACAAGCTTTCGCAGATGTTGGGGTCAAATGCGTCTAGGCCTACCAGTACAGTTTTCATATTATCTCAAGGTAGCGTCCGGCTGATACCATGACGCTGCTGGCATAGAGGCCTTATTCCTGCGCAGACGGGAATCCATTCTTCTGGTCTGGTCGTTTCGAGATTTGGACATCCCCAAACACCCTTCCCTCGCAAAATAGTTAGCATCCATAATGCCGCCGCTACATACGCTCTGCCTTCTCCCGTCGTTGCCGCCGCTTTGTCACGATCCATAACTTAATGCGGCGCGAGAAAACGAGAACGAAGCCAGAGATCGTGGCGAAGCCAGCCGCCAACATTTGGAAGATCATACCGCCCGTGTTGGGGTCGAGATAGCCGCCTGTGAGCAGGCGGAGGAGTGAGAATGTAAAGAAGAGTTGTCGTATTTTCATGGCGAAATAATCAGCGTCGGCGGTGTGTCGTTGCGCTGAGCTAGGCGGATGGGTGCGTGCGGCGTCGCATCGTGATCAAAGACGCCGAGCATTTCAGTGGGTAGTGCGACCATATCTTTTGGGATGTTGCCCAAAACGGGTAACGCGAGTTCGATATCCATATCGAGTGGAAAACGATACGTTTTGTCCATCAGCGTTGCGCCGACCCCCGCACCGAGCGAGAGCAACATCCCCATGCCCACAAAGATGAACAGAACGACAATGCGCTGTCGCATGGTGTATTTTGGAGAGTGCGCCATTTTGGGTGAATCGACGAGCAGATAGGTGTTTTCAACCTCCTGCAATGCTTGGCTTTGATCAAGTTTTATGCGATCGATACGGGCGCGGGTCTCAAGGATGCGGCGTTCTGCGGTCGAGAGGTTATCACGCAGATGTGCAATCTGGGCACTTTCTTCACCGGGTCGGCGCAATCCAAATGCGGGTTCGGGATAGTCGGTCAGGTAGGTGCGGAGCGCCATTTCGGCCGATTCCAACTCTTCCTGATAGCCAGCCATGATTCCTTCCAAAAAGTCGACTGAGTTAGCCACTTCGCTGACGGCAAGATTGACTTTGCCCTGTCGGTAGAGCGTAATCGCCGCCTCCGCCAGTTGAAACGCTATCTCTGGATCATCTGACTGCGCGACGATGTGAACGTGTTTCTCGCCCTTAACTTCACCCCACAAACTACTGCGCACAGCATTGAGCAAATCGTTGAGTGGCACACCATTTTGCAGTTCAGCCTCCCAATTGGTACGCTGCAAAATCGCCCGTGCAAACGCATCCGTTTGCATCAAGCTATCAAATTGCTCGACAACCGTCTGTCCACGTGACACCCAAATGTAGTCGTTTTGCCGTGCATTGGTCAATGTCGTCAACAGTGAATCGTTCTGCACATACAGCACGCCATGGCTGAGATAGGTCGGCGTGATGCTAAAGAAATAAAAGATGCCAAACGCCACCATCAGATAAAGCGGCAAGATATTGTGCCAAAAGTGGGCAAAAAAGTTGTCGAGAAACCGCAGGAGCATGCGGCGACGTAATTTACTTGCAAGGTTAATCATGCCACCGGCAAACGATAGGCGATTGCGCCACGGCAACTTGGCAACAGATCTGGCGTAACGTGAATTTGGTTGGATCTTAGCGCTGGCCGCTGCGGTAACTCCCGATGTACTGTGATTTTCATGACTCTCCCCAGTTCAAAAAAAGACCTGACAGGGTTGTTGTATCTGTAGAATCAGGTTGACCTGCCAGGCTAACTTTATGATTCTGTGTAAGTGGTGGGGAGAGATTCGGCCGATAATACATCCCTATCGGTTCTTCACGAAAGCTTCACTCGACGCAGTCGCAAATGACACAACGCCATCATCCAAACTGCTGGGGCTGCTGAGTCAACAGCACACGGAAACGCTTAACGCGAGAACCAACAGTGAATGACAAATGCCATAACGAAGTCCTTTATTTGTTTATGTCTACACTCGCTTGTGATTTTGAAACTGGTTGTGCGAAAGGGGAGGAGGGAACAGCTCCTCCCCTTCCAAAATGCGACGTTCACCCCTAACGATCTTGAGGAACCCACACCTTCTGGATCAATTGAGAGTCAATAACTTAACTTGCTCAATTAATTAAGCGCGATCATACTATGTCTGCAAAATGTATTTTCTGAAAAGTATGCGGTGCTGCATACTTTTCAAAATAATTATGCCAGACCTGCTCACGTCGCCTATTCAGCAAGCTTTCGCACATGAGCTTCGTGCCACACGCCGCGAAGCAGTTCGCGTTGCAAAGGCACGCAGAAGAAAGAGATTGACGCAAACAACAATGGCAGCCGCATTGCAAGAGATGCAGACGGAAGTTGCCGTTGTCAGCAAGCAGATGGTGAGCTTCTGGGAAAATGGACGCAATGGAATTCCCCATTACTATCGCAAGCTGTTGACTGGCATCGTTGCCGTACTGTATCAGCATGGCGGGATCGATAGTTTAGAGCGGGCGAATGCACTCTTGACGGCGGGTCGCTATGATCGGCTGTCGCGTGACGAGATTGCACAGGTGGAGATGGCATGGCTGCCTGATGCGGATTACCTGTGG
>JAUIAP010000043.1 GCA_030425205.1 Anaerolineae bacterium | reverse complement strand
CCTCTAGCTGCACATTGCCGACCATAAACTTATCGCCCTCGCGGATCTTCTCATGGTCGTACTGCGTCGCGTACTCAAATTGCCAATCCTCGCCCCCTTCTTCCGAGACGTACAGCTTTGCGCCCACGCGCTCAGCTAGCTCCCGCGCGCCAGAAACATAGTCGGCGTGGATGTGTGTATCGGCCGCGCCGACAATCTGCATCCCTTCCTGTTCCGCCATCGCCAAATAGGGCGAAATATCACGCGCAGGATCGATAATCAACGCTTCATTCGTTTTTTGACACCCAACCATATAGGATGCGTGGGCAAGGTCTTTGTCGTAAAAGTATTTGAGCAACATTGTGCGGAACTCCTTATCAGTTAGTTTTCATGTTACAGAAAGTGTAGACAGCCGTTGCAAGGGGGATGTAATGCGATGGTAAGGGTTGTGTAAGGAAAGTCAATTTGTCTGCTCAATTGTTGCTAGCCGCCTTTCCATTTCATCAATCTTTGCTTGCATCTGCTCCATCATGTAGAGCAACATGATGTGTGTCTTTTTCGCGTCGATCCCAACAGGGCTACTGTCGCTGTGGATCATGGTTGCAATGCGCTCGTACTCTTTCTCTGGGATATTCATAGTTTTTGGAAGTCCCACTTTTTGAAATAGTGGAACTTCTGATAGCTAATGGTCACGTTTTGTAAAATGATAGCGTGCTAACCAGAAAGTAGCGGCAAGGAACGGAAAGATCGTTACACAATCATTACATAAGTTCGGCCGAAAATCCCCTATACTCACCCTTATGAAAGGTCACATTCTTGTCGTTGAAGACGACGAAAGTATTCAACTTGTTATCCGCAATTATCTGCAGGCGGCCGGGTATCGCGTTACCTGTGCCGATGATGGGCTGATTGGCCTAACGCTTGCACTCGACACCAAACCAGATCTCGTCGTTCTCGATATTAACCTGCCGAGCATGAGCGGCTTTGAAGTTGCACAACAGTTGCGGCTGGAATCTGATGTTTACGTCATTATGCTGACGGCGCGGGGCGAGGAAGAAGATCGCATTCGTGGACTACAAATTGGGGCGGATGACTATATCGCCAAACCATTTTCGCCGCGTGAACTGGTGGCGCGGGTGGAGGCTGTGCTGCGTCGTCAGCGCCAACAGAATGCCCCACAGGAAAAACTCAATTTTCCTAGTTTGACGATTGATGTCACTGCCCACGAAGTTTGGACGGCCGATGGACAGATAGAAATGACCACAACCGAGTTCAACGTGCTGCTCGAATTTGCACGGCACGCTGGGCAGGTTTTGACCCGCCAACAGTTGCTTGATCTTGTCTGGGGAACGACCTACGCAGGGAATGATCGCGTTGTCGATGTCTATGTTGGGCAGGTGCGGCGCAAAATTGAGGAGGCGACGGGTCACGCGCTCATCACAACGATTCGCGGGGTGGGTTATAAGTTTAAGAATGAAGAGGGTCACCGTTGAGAGCGCGGAGAGCGCAGAGAGAAGAGGAGTTAATAGATGAAATTTTGGATTGGTCGTGTAGATTGTAATCTATTCAAAATCTCTGCGCCCTCTGCTCTCTGCGGTAAACCTCTTTTCTTTTGTCTCTTATGAAATGGTATAAGCGATTGCGGTATCGGCTGATTGGGATTCAACTGCTTGTTGTCTTGATTGGCGTTGGCGTGATGTTGGTGACGATGCGGCTGATTATTTTGGGGAGTGCGCCGGCTGAGTTTCGGCCGAATCTCAGCAACGCCATCCTCCTCTCTGTTGGCATTGCGGCGGTTGGGTCGCTTATCGCAGGCGGTATTGCCAGTTGGCTGCTTTGGCGCACGCTGGTCGTTCCGCTGCGGATGCTGGCGGCAAGTAGCCAGCGTATCGCCGATGGCCGTTATGATGAGCGTGTTCCGCTCCCTGCCCAAAGCGGCGAGGCAATGCAGCAGTTAGCGACCAACTTTAATCAGATGGCGGGAACGTTACAGCAGGTCGAGCAGCAGCGTGTGACGATGATTGGGAATGTCGCCCATGAGTTAAAAACGCCGCTGTCTGGATTACGTGGGGTCGTGGAAGGATTAGAAGATGGGGTGTTTGCGGCCGATGCCACCACGTTTAGCATGATGGGGCGGGAAATCGGCCGATTGTCTCGTCTTGTCAACGACATTCAAAACCTCTCCCGCGTTGAAGCGGGTGCGATCCAACTCGACTTTCAAGATTTTGTAATGTGTGGGGTTGTCCAGCGCGTTATTCTGCATCTGCAAACGCAAGCTGAGGAGAAAGCAGTTGCGCTCGAAGTCCACGAAGCTGATCCACCAATGACCGTCCACGCCGACAGCGACCGCACGGCGCAACTGTTGACTAACCTGATCGCCAATGCTATTCGCTATACGCCGGCGGGTGAGAAGGTTCGTGTGGAGCTAAAGCCCGTTGGCAATATGGCGCAAGTGCAGGTGATCGATACGGGGGTGGGGATATCGGCCGAAGATCTGCCCTACATCTTTGAACGCTTCTATCGCGCCGACCGCTCCCGTTCGCGCCAGAGCGGCGGCAGCGGGATCGGCTTAACAATTGCGCGTCATTTGGCTTGGGGGATGGGGGGGGAGATTTCGGCCGAAAGTGCAGGTCTTGGTAAAGGCAGCACCTTTACGCTTACGCTACCACTTGCTTGATCTCACAAATTTTGACTCAAAGAGGCAGATGAATCAGTTGATCTTGAAACTCATCAGGTTGAGAAAGTGACCATAACAATACTAAATCTGCCACGATTAATGACACTTCTAAGCGGCGCGGGAGCTGAATGATTCCGGGAATATGTTTACCAATCTCAAGATGATCTTTCAAATGCACAGGCATACTAGCGCGATTATTTGTCACAAGTCAGCAATTATGCTCGGCTATCCAATCCAGAATGGCTGGATCAAGCGTTCCTTTTGGTGGGGCAGTACCATCCCCTACTGCATAGGCAATAATTTCAGGAGCGGTTTGCAAGAGAAAATTGCGAACCATTGGTGGTACATTTTCATCAAAAAGGAAGTTTGTCTGACTCATGCCGCAATCAATTCACGTTGCCGCGCTAATTGACGTAACCTTGCAACAGCAGGAGATGGCAAACGCTCTTGCGCCGCCCGACTTGCAGCCACTTCTTCATCTGTCCGTTGAAGATAACGTTCGATGACTGCCTGATTTCCCCAATAATAGGTGACTGTCGCGTAAACTTGCTCAATCGTCACTGTTGGATAACGATAGGCAATTTGTTCAGGGGTCATTCCCAAATCGAGATAGTCAAACAGAATTGTCTCAATTCCCACTCGTGTTCCACGAATGCGGATATCATTTTCTGCAAGAAAGTCAAAGTAGTTTTCTAGTTGCATATTATCAGTATAGCACATGCAATCATTGCTCAACCGAAAGCCCAGCCGCTTCCCACGCCAAAATGCCACCTTGCATATTGTGGACGTTATCGTAGCCTAACTGATTTAAGTAGTCATAAACCTGTCCACTGCGATTGCCGCTGCGACACGTCAACACCACCGTCTTATCAGTCGGCACCTCAGCGACACGGCTCTCAAATTCACTCAGCGGAATCAGCGTGATGCCCGGAATGTGGCCTTCATCGTACTCCCACTGTTCGCGCACGTCGATCAGCACCACGTCGTCGCGCTCTTGCAGCGCGGCAGTCATCTGCACGTCGATTGTGTCGGGCAAGGTTGCGAGGTCGATTTCTTCTGTTGTCACAGCGGGTGCGCTTTCGCCACCGCACGCAGCCAACAGGAAAAGTAACAGGAGAAGGGTTAGTTTTTTGATCATGATGTTAGTCGTTGTCTTAATTTCTTTTGATTTGGAACACCATTTACACGTTGGATTATTGCGTCGTGTTCGTTGAAGTTCAAGACGGTCACTTAACTCACAACAGTGCAAATCTGAAGGCGTGCTTGGTGTCATTTTGTAATCACTATTCCGCTTCAGTAAACAAACGGAATCAGCTTGCGAACGCGGGTTTGATAGTCAGCGTAGGCGGGAAACTTGGCGGCGAGCATTCGCTCCTCGCGGCGCGTCTTGATATCGAAGAAAGGGAATAGCAGAGCAAAGGCGAGTAGGGCGGTTTGTTCAGCGTTGTTGAAGAGACCCCAGCCCGTCCAGCCGAGAATGATGCCGCTATAAATCGGATGACGTACAAAGTGATAGGCACCTTTTGTGACAAGCGTTGCGTTCTCTTTGGGGTGGGGTTCGGCTTGCAGATTACGCCCCAAGTTAAGAATGCCAATCCCCAGCATCAGCACACCATAGAGCGTCAGGACACCCCCGATCACTCGCCCAGCCGTTGCCCACGGCTCTGCCCATGCGCCGAGCCATTTTGCAGGCGCAACCCAGATCACGCCAAACAGCGCAAACTGCACCAATACATAAATGCCCCCTTTGCCGATTAGCCAGTCACGAATTGATTGCATGGTACGCTCCTTTAGTCAAACTTAGGCTGGGTTGTCTCGTCTTCCAATGTGCTGCAAGTGCCATTCAAAAAGCATACCTCTTTTCTGTGCAGACATTTAAGCTTGCCAATTTATCCTTACGCGATCATTACATCGCTCTTGCAAACCCTTTACATCCCACCGCTATGCTTGGAGCGTGAACAAAATGACATATCGTCAAGGAGTCTGTTATGTTCAAAACATTGTTTGGAAGTCGAACAAAATCAGCGACAAAAGCGTTTGAAAATATCAGCGTCGCGCAGCTTAAGGCGCAAATTGAAGCAGGGGAGTCGCCCATGCTGATCGATGTCAGATCGGCCGAAGAGTTCGCCAGCGGACATATTGCGGGCGCGCGTTTGTTGCCTCTGGGAACCATCCCTGCACGACATGGAGAGTTGCCGCAAAATCGGCCGATGATCATCACCTGTCGCTCTGGCGCACGCAGCCGAATGGCGTGCGAACAACTCCACAAGCTAGGCTATACGGAGTTACAAAATCTCTCTGGCGGCTTACTCGCATGGCAAAAAGCGGGTTTTGCAACGGTGCGCTGACGCATGACAAGCCGTACTGTACAGCGCGAGGCAGTCGGGCAACCAACACCCCCCGCATCCCTTTTACGCTTTATCCCGATCATTCATACGCTGCGCACCTATCAGCGCGACTATCTCTCTGGCGATCTCATCGCGGGAGTCATCGTGGCGATTATGCTCATTCCGCAGGGAATGGCGTATGCACTGCTGGCGGGATTGCCGCCGCAACAGGGGCTTTATGCCAGCATGTTGCCACTGCTCATTTACGGGTTGCTCGGCACAAGTCGCTATCTCGCCGTCGGCCCTGTGGCGATTGTTTCGTTATTGACGGCATCGAGCGTGGGGGCGTTGGCGGTCGAAGGCAGTGGTGAATACCTCACGCTAGCCATCACGCTCGCCTTTCTTGTTGCGATGATTCAAACGGCAATGGGTTTTTTGCGGGCGGGTTTTTTGGTCAATTTCTTGAGCCATCCTGTACTGGTCGGTTTTTCAGCCGCTGCCGCCATTGTTATCGGCTTTAGCCAAGTCAAAAGCCTACTCGGCATCTCGATTCCACGTTCAGAGCAGTTTTACGAACAGGTTGTCGAAGTCGCCCAACGTCTCCCACAAACCAATCTCATGACGCTTGCGCTCGGTATCGCCGGCATTTTTATTTTGCTCTATTTCAAGAATGGCCTGGCCGCGCAGCTGCAACGCTGGAGCGTCCCCAATGCATGGGCATTGCCCATCACAAAAACCGCGCCGCTGCTTATCGTCGTGCTTGGCACGCTGCTCGTGATCCTTTTCAATCTCAACGAAGGCGCAAGCGTTGGCGTTGTCGGCGACGTTCCCGCCGGACTGCCCCCCATCACGTTGCCCTCGTTCTCATTTGAGACATGGCGCAAACTGCTAACGACGGCGTTGGCAATTAGCTTTGTTGGCTACATGGAAAGTATCTCCGTTGCCAAATCGCTCGCCTCGCGCGGACGTGAAAAAGTTGACGCAAATCAAGAGCTAATCGCGCTGGGCGTTGCCAATCTCGGCGCGGCATTGACGGGTGGCTATCCCGTCACAGGTGGCTTTAGCCGTTCCCTCGTTAACCATGCGGCCGGCGCACGCACAACGCTTGCCTCCATTATCACAGCCGTTCTGATCGGCCTCTCCGTCGTCTTCCTCACCCCACTTTTCTTCTTCATCCCCAAGACGATTCTCGCCGCTATCATTATAGTTGCCGTAACTGGTTTAATTGACATTGAGACCGTCCGGCGCGTCTGGAAATATGACAAGCGTGATGCGGCCGCACTCATTACAACGTTTATCGCGGTGCTGGCAATTGGCATCGAAAACGGCATTCTCGTCGGCGCAGCGTTGAGCCTCATCCTGTTTATCTGGCGCACCAGCAATCCCCATGTCGCCATTCTCGGCAAACTGCCAGACTCACATTTCTATCGCAATATCAAACGGCATGCTGTTCAAACGTGGCCTGAAATTGCCCTCGTCCGCATCGACGCATCGCTCTACTTTGCCAACACACAACAGCTTGAACAAACGATTGCGGAAACGGTCGCCGACCAACCAGACCTTAAACATCTTGTCCTCGTTGGGACAGCAATAAACGACATAGATTTCAGCGCACTGGAAGCGTTAGAGGGTATTCTGCACAGTTTGGCACTGAATCAGATACAGCTTCATCTTGCTGCCTTCAAAGGCCCTGTTCTCGATAAACTCAAGGGATGTGGTTTCACAGACCATATTGGCGCAAACAACATCCACCTAACGACGCACGCCGCAATGCAACAGATCGGCTACGTTTAGCATCCTTACACGACCCTTACACACACCTTGTATCTGACTTGCAAAAACAGCCTATGATTGGGCAAATCTAACCGAAGGGAAAACTATAATGATTGAATTTCTTCTGCAACCATGGCCGTGGTGGCTGTCTGGCATCATGATTGGCCTCACCGTTCCGCTCCTCTACATTCTCGCTGGCAAAGCGTTTGGGATTTCGACCAGTCTACAACACATCGGCGCAGCTTGTACCCCCAACACCTCGTTCGACTATCTCCGTAATCACGACTGGCGTGGCGGTATCTGGAATCTCGTCTTTGCTGGCGGCATCATCGTCGGCTCATTTTTTGCCGTCAACTTCTTTTCATCCGATCCCATCGAATTTCTTCCCGCCAGCTACTATTCATTTGGCGGCGCGATGCGTTTGCTAGGGGGCGGTGTGCTCGTCGGCTTTGGCACACGCTATGCGGGTGGCTGTACATCAGGTCACGCGATTACAGGCATCTCCAATCTCAACTGGCCGAGTATGGTCGCTACAGCATTTTTCTTCGTCGGCGGTCTCATTGTGACATGGGGCTTGGGCAGCATCATCTTCTAAATTTGCGATTTTAGATTTTGGATTACGATCAATCCAAAATCCCAAATCTGCAGTTCAAAATCATCATGCAACAAGCAATTTCAAAACCAAAATCTAGCAGCGGCATGTCTATGGCAACCTATATCCGTGTTTTAGCGGTTGGCGTGTACTTCGGCCTTGTCTTAGTTAAGACGGAAGTCGTTCTCTGGCAGCGCATCCATGATATGTTCCTGTTTCGGGAACCGTACATGTATCTCGTCATCGGGACAGCAGTCGTCGTGGGCGGCATTTCAATGCAGATTATCAAGCGGTTTCAGGTAAAGGATATGACAGGCGAACCGATTGTCTATAAACCAAAGCCGTATCATAAAGGTGTCATTTTTGGTGGGATGATCTTTGGCATGGGCTGGGCAATCACGGGTGCATGTCCGGGCCCAATCTATGCTCAAATCGGCGGTGGCGAATGGATCGCGCTCCTTACCTTTATCGGTGCAATGGGCGGCATGTATCTGTATGCGTGGCTGCGCCCGCGCTTGCCCCATTAACGTGACCTTTCGCCGGCTTACGACTGGAAGAGGAACCCCCAACATCACCCCTCTATAATTCCCAAACGAATTGTTCAACGAATTCGTCTGAATAGCCACGGTAATAGATAGAAAAATTGTCGTCCATGAAACCACGCGACCTTGCGTGGTTTGTCGACTTTTTGCAGCTTGATCGGTACTTCTGCGAGCCGTCCGCCATTTGCGACAACTTCTAGCGAAAAGACACCACAAATACAGGCTCCCTTTAGTTTGAGTTTGCGTGCTAACGGGGTGCGAATGGCACGTAAGCCTGTTCCCGTATCGCCAACGTCTGCCTTGCGCTGCGCCAACCACGTCAAAAATCGTTCAGACGGACGGGGAACGATGTCTCGATGACCTTGCACCATGTCAGCCTGATTGTCGAGAATCGGCCGAATCAGCATTGGAATCACATCCGCAGGAAACTCCCCATCCGCATCCAGCGTGACGACTATCTCGCCGCTTGCCGCCTGAAACCCAGCCTTGATTGCGGCAATGTAGCCTTGGTTTGTTGGCTGAACCAACACCTTTGCGCCATGTTGACGTGCAATTGTGGCTGTCTCATCATGACTCGCATCATCAATCACAATGATTTCATCGACAAACGGTGCGACCTGTTGCAAAGTTCGGCCGATGCGTTTTGCCTCGTTATAGGCGGGAATAACCGCGCTGACTTTATCGTTCATGTGGTTAAAGAGAGAAGCACAGGGTGATGGCTACTTCCATCACCCTGTGCTTGATTTTCTGATCGTGGTTTCTATATTTAGAATGAAGCGATTCAGACAGTTATATATCGTTGGTCGCATTCTGCTATGCTGCAACGGGGCGCACACCAAACCGTTCTGCAAGCTCTGGCGTGATGAGTCCGAGTAGCGCATATCCAAGTCCCGCAAAGACGATGCCGAGCAGCGTGAAGCCAAGACCAAGTGCAACTGCCGCGTAAGAGACACCAATCGCCATCGCAGACAAGCTGAGCGAGGTCACCAATCCGGCCGCCGTCAACTGTGTGTTACGCGCCCCATTGGCAACAGGCTTCCCATTGGCATCGAGCAGGGCGAGTTCGCTGTTGCTCGTGCCGGCTGGGTCGCCGCTTTCCACCGCGAAGCGTCCCATTTCGGCATATGTTAAGCCACCTGAGCTAGAAGCGGCATGGTGTTGGATGATGTCGGCCATGCTCAGGGCTGTGGCGATGCTTGCCACTGGCTCATTAGGGATAGTCGCGTCATCGGGTGTCGTGATGTTTTGAGATGCCAACTGCTGCGTGACAAACGAGCGCACATAGATACCCGCGCCAGCCGTTACCAGTCCAGCCAGTGCCATCACAATACCGATTACCATTACAAGTTTGGGGAAGAGTCGTGTAAGTTTCATTGTTTCACCTTTAAGTGTTGTTGTTATGTTGTGTTTCGTAACCTGTCCATAGTGTACGGCGGTTGCGACATTCGCCAGAGTGAAGAATGTCATATGATTGAGGTGACATTTTGCAGTTAGTTTCGATGGCTAAATCTCCTACACTAAGCGTAAAGGATCTTTGGGTATTCGAGGGGTTTGACGAAACGTATTGCGTATTGCGTGGTGCGTATCCAGAGGTCAATACGTACCATGTAACAGCTTTATGCCCCACGAAATCCTAAAGAGCCAGCATTAATTGTGACTTCTTATCGGCCGATCCACATCGGCAAGCGAGTAACTATGTTCAAGCATATTGTCGTTCCACTTGACGGGTCTGAGCTGGCAGAAACGGCGATTGAGCCAGCTATCAACATGGCGCGTGCGTTTGATGCGAAGGTGACGTTCGTGCGCGTGGCAACCACACCGCAACTGCGTGCCTCTAGCTTTATGACGGGACTGCCCGATGCGGCCGATCTCTATCTCTCACTGCAACAGCAAATTTTGGCAGAGGTGGAAGGCTATTTGGAAGGGGTTCGGGAAGATTGGCAAGCTGCACCAGTTGAACTGGAGTCGCAAATGATAGAAGGTGCGCCCGTTGCTGAACGGCTGTTGGCGTTGATCGACACGCTCGATGCTGACCTGATTGTGATGAATACACATGGTCGCAGCGGCGTGTCGCGCTGGCTGCTGGGCAGCGTGGCAGAACAGGTCGTGCGCGGGGCAGAGATTCCCGTGCTGCTGTTGCGTGGGTCGGAAAAGCACATTAATGAAATTTTGGAGTAACACAATGTTTAAACAAATTATGGTTCCGTTGGATGGGTCGGCCTTTGCCGAAAGTGCGCTGGCAACGGCGCGGGTGTTGGCGCAGAAGTTTGAAAGTGAGATCACGCTTTGTCACGTCGTACATGTGACGGAGTACATGGCGGCTGAATCGGCCGAACTGATCGTCGAAACACGCCGCATGGCAATTGAGCATGCACAAAGCTACATCAATAGTCTGCAAAACTCGCTGCGTAGCGAGGGCTTAACCGTTCACAAGCAAATTATCGAACAGGGTCGCGTCACTGATGCGCTCGTCGGCGCGGCAAACAATGGGGTGACCGATCTCGTTGTGATGACGACGCATGGGCGTAGCGGCGTGCGTCGTTGGCTGTTGGGTAGCGTGGCGGAGCGCATGATGCGTGCGGCCGATGTGCCTGTGCTGCTGGTGCGTGATGCAGCGCACGCTATTGAGTGATCCAGTCGGGTTCGTAGCAATGTCTCTAGACAGTTTGTCGCCCACGAAGGCAGTTGCTACGAACCTATCCCCAATATCTAGTGTGACGGCATGAGTCAGTAGTTCAGCAATTCAGCAATTCAGCTGGTCAGCATTTCAGCAAAGAAAGAGTAGGGCTGCACGTAATGGCTTGTGCAAGATGACAAGCTAGTTCGCGTGTCAATGCCGAGTAGCTACAAATCACCTTTTGAATCCAAGCAGTCGCAAGCCGTTGAGCGAGACGAGAACGGTGCTGCCCTCGTGTCCCAAAACACTGAGGGGGAGGGCAAGGCCGACACCCAAAACGGCGGCAACCAAAACGACGATGACCGCCAACGCAAAGGTCAGGTTTTGCACCAGCGTGCGTCGCGTCGCGTGGCTGAGGGCGATTAGGTAGGGGATGCTGCTGAGGTCGTCGCCCATGAGAACCACATCGGCCGATTCCAACGCCACATCCGTCCCAGCTGCCCCCATCGCAATCCCCAAATCGGCCGTCGCCAATGCGGGCGCATCATTGACCCCATCCCCAACCATCGCCACCGCACCGTACTTCTCGCGCAATTCTTTGAGTAATCGCAGCTTGTCGGCTGGCATTAGGTCGGCATAGATTTCTTCAATTCCTGCCAGTTTGCCAACGTGGTTGGCGACGCGCAAGTTATCTCCGGTCAGCATCACGACGTGTGGCACACCGGCTTGATGGATCGCCTGAATGATGTCGGCAACGTTTTCGCGCAACACGTCGGCAATCCCGATGACGCCCATGACGCACAGCGTCTCAGCGACCTTTTCAACGACAACAACCGCCGTCTTACCCTCCGCTTGCAACGCCGTGACGTGTTCGATGGCGACGGCTTTGTTGTCGGTTGTTAGGTGGCGCAAGTTGCCGACAAAAATCGGTCTATCTTCTACCGTCGCCCACACCCCTTGCCCCGCCAGCGACTCAAATTGGCTCACCGCTGGCACGGTGAGCGCACGGCGTTGCGCCTCACGCACGACCGCTTGTGCCAGCGGATGCTCCGATTTCTGCTCGACCGCCGCCGCTATTTGCAACAGCTCATCTTCACACAGCCCCGCACGCACAACGCGCACATCGGTCACTTGCGGCTTGCCCACCGTCAGCGTTCCCGTTTTGTCCACCGCCAACACCTTGATCGTCGCTGCCCGTTCGACGTATACGCCCCCCTTGAACAGCACGCCGTGACGCGCCCCGTTGCCAATTGCGGACAGCACTGTGGCGGGCGTGCTGATGACGAGCGCACACGGTGAGGCGGCGACCATCAGCGTCATGGCGCGATAGAATGCGCTGTCAAACGATGCCTGCCAGACCAAAATTGGCAACACAATTGCCACAATCGTCAGCAGGATGACACCGACGGCATAATACTGCTCGGCGCGGTCGATGAAGCGTTGAGTGTTCGCCTTTTCACTGTGGGCGACTTCGACAAGCTGGATCAGCTTTGCCAGCGTCGAATCTTCGGCTCGCTGGGTCACGCGCACGTCGAGTGAGCCATTTTCGTTGATGGTGCCCGCAAATACGCTATCACCGACGTGCTTTGAGACGGGCAGCGATTCACCTGTCAGTGATGCCTCGTTGACCGCGCCTTGTCCCACTTCGATAACACCATCGAGCGGGATCGCCTCGCCCGGACGCACGCTGAACCAGTCGCCAACCTGCACCGCTTCAATCGGCAGAACGATGTTCTTGCCATCGCGCAGCACGTTGGCCTGTGCGGGGCGTAGTTCCATCAATGCTTCAATGGCGCGGCGCGTTCGGCCGATTGCATAACTTTGCAACACGTTCGAGAGCGAAAAGAGAAACAGTAGCATCGCCCCTTCAAACGGTGCGCCGACGATGACTGCACCAAGCGCCGCGAGAATCATCAGCAGGTCGATGTCGATCCGCCACGCACGCAGCGATTCGTATGCCGCCTTCACGCCGTATGCCCCGCCCGTGATGTAGGCAATGGTGTAGCTGACCGTCGCCAGCAGCGGCAGGGCTTGCCAGTCGGCTATCAGCCCCGTGATCATGCTGACTAGCGTAATGGCAACGAACAGCGTCGGAAGATTGCGGAACGGTTTAAGTATGGACATGTTTTTCGACCCATCAGAAGCACCCTGCCACCTTCAGGCAGCACAGGCGGTATGACCCGCTTTGTAGCCGACATCGAATCGGCCGATATCTGCAAGCGTGTCAACGCGATGAGTGACAATAACAATATATCGTCACTCAATAGACTATTCTGGCATGATAAGGGCTATGGGATTTTGGCAGTAGTGAGGAATGTCATGTGTGGAGAAGCCGAATGACACATTTTAAGCGGGGAGCGCGCTGACGAGATCTATCTATGTGCGACAGCAAGCCGCATGTTGTCCTATATCCTGCAACATCTATCTGTTAAGATTGTAGCCAAGAACAATCTGGTGATATGTATGCTCAAGCGCGTTGCAACAAATCACTTCACTTTCTCCGTCAAAATGAACACAACTATGTCATCTACGCCCAATGATTCTCTCATTGCACAACTACGAGCAATCCCCTTCTTCGCTGACTTATCTGATGCGCTTTTGCAAACACTGGCGCGCAACGCAATTTGGCACGAGTATGCGGCGGGTGAAATTGTCGTGCTGGAAGGGGAATCGACACCGCATCTCTATCTGTTGCAGTCGGGTTGGATCAAGGTTGTGAAGTATTCACTCGATGGACGTGAACAGATATTGCGCTTTCTGGAGCCAGGTGAGACATTTAATGAGATGGGGGTGTTTGCAAATCGGCCGAATCCCGCCACCGCCATCGCGCTTGAAGCGGCTGGGGTCTGGTTTATCCGCAAGGAGACGGTACAGCGGTTACTGCACGAACAACCCGACTTTGCCTCGCTGATCATTTCCCAGCTCGCAGATCGTCTCCTTTACCTCGTTTCACTCGTCAGCGATTTGTCGTTGCTGCCCGTGACAGGGCGGCTCGCCCACCTGCTGCTGACGTCAGCAACGGATGACGTGTTGCATCGGCCGCGTTGGTACACACAGGCGGAGCTGGCCGCGCGGCTGGGAACCGTGCCAGACGTTGTGCAGCGGGCGTTGCGTCAGTTGGAGCAGGATGGGTTAATTGAAACAGAACGCAAGCAGATTCGTATTTTGGATCGCGCTGCGTTGGAGATTGTCGCACAACAACAGTAGACCAACTCGTTCGTAAACCCGACAAAAGTCGGCGTAATCAAATCGCTCACCTGATACGCTTGTGTCATGTGAGCGATTTTGTTTGTAGGGAGTTGAGATGAACAGACGATCTGACGGCGAACTTAACCAACAATCTATCCAGCGCAAGCACTGTTTAATGGTGCAATGGCAGATACAGCGTGCGCCAGTGGGTGAGGTACGGCGCGGAATGCAGCTAATCAGCTGCGAGGGCGTACACGTTGGCGTCGTTGCCGCCGTCTTGGTCAACTGTGAAAGTCAGACGGCCACCGATCTGCTGTTATGTAATCGGCCGAATGCGGCCGATTATCGCCTCATCCCAATCGACAACATCGCCCGCATCAACACAGAAACAATTTACTTAACTATCTACCAGGATGACATCGAAACATTAGCCGTGCATCACACATATGAAGCCTAGCCAAGCGAGCTGTCATCGTGGCAAAGAGAAAATATCATGATTATCAAACAAGCCGTTGTTGATGCGTTGAATACGCAACTCAAAAGCGAATTTTCCGCGTCCGCACAGTACATCGCCATTGCCATTTACTTTGATGAGGAGAGTCTGCCCGACTTGGCTGGCTTCTTCTATCGCCAATCTGAAGAGGAGCGCATGCACGCCATGAAAATTGTGCGCTTTATGCTCGACGCTGGCGCAAAACCGCTGATTCCCAGTTTGCCAGAGATGAAAAATCAGTTTGAGGGCGCTTCTAATGCGGTGCAGTTTGCACTGGCACAGGAGATGAAGGTCACCGATGAGATCAACAATCTCGTGAGCGTGGCATCGGCCGAAAATGATTACGCCAGCCAACAGTTCCTGCAATGGTTTGTCACCGAACAGGTCGAAGAAGTGGCCTCGATGACAACACTCTTGCAAACGATCAAACATGCGGCTGGCAACTTGTTGTTCGTTGAAGATTTTGTGCGCCGCATCGCACAAGCGGCAACCGTCGCCGCTGAACCCGCTGCTTAAATATATTGGGTAGTTTCGTATTTTGAGGGGTTGCAACCCCTCAAAATACGAAACTACCCAAACATCTCACGGAGGTGTCAGATGATTCCCTATATTTTGATGGCTGTCCTGTTTCTCGTATTGGCAATTTTGGCTGCGCTAGAGTCATCATTTGCCAGCTTGGGCGTGTTGCCGTGGTTTAGCGGCATGGTCTGGCTGCGTGTCCATCTCATCACATTGGGCGCACTGACCCAAATTATTTTCGGTATGTTGCCAATACTGACCGCAATTCGGCAACAACAGGCGCGACCCAAAATTCGTTGGGATATTTGGCTAACGCTAAATGCAGGTATCCTGAGCTTGCTGGTCGGTATTCCACTGGTCAGTCGCGTCCCGATCATCGTGGGTGGCACGCTGGTCTTTATTGCGACGACTTTGCTAATGTTCCAGCTGGCTGCCATGCGTTCATCCGCCCCGACGAAAAAGTCTGACCAGTTGCTGAGCGGTATCGGCCGAAAATTCTATCTCGCTGGCCTGTTTTACTTCTTGCTTGGCATTCTCATTGGCACGGGTCTTTGGAATGGTTGGATGACGCCGCTCGGTGTGATTGGGAATGGGAAAGAGGTGCATATCCACGCCAATAGCTGGGGCATGATGTCGCTGGTGTTTACGGGTCTGCTGGTCGATTTGTATCCAGTTTGGACGGGCAGAGCGTTGGCGTATCCCAAATCAGTGGCCGCTATTTTCTGGATGATGTTTTTCGGTGCATTTGGGTTGATATTTGGGCCGTGGCTCGCCAATACCTATCTGCTGGTTCCCGGATTAGTCCTGCATCTTGCGGCAACGATTGGGTTGTTGGTGAATGTGATTCGGCCGATATGGGGCGACAAACCAGCCTGGACGGCAGGTGTCTACCATCTCATTCTCTCCTACTTTTGGATACTTGCCCCAATTGCGATGGCTCCCTTTGTCTTATTCAACGTTCCCGGATTGCCCGGTCCCGCCATTGAAGCGTCGGCACCGCAAGCATTGATCTACGGATGGGTCTTGCAGTTTGGATTTGCGATCATTCCCTACTTTGTCGCACGCACGCTGATGCCTAACCAACCCGCCAAGTTAGGTGGCACATGGCTGAGCCTACTTTTTGTCAATCTGGGCGGCATCTTTCTCTGGGCAAGCATCTTTGTCAGCTCAGCACAGGCGACGCTGCACGGCATAGCCTATCTACTTTGGGTGATAGCGATGTTGCCAGTTGGTCTACAGCTTTGGCGCATGGTGCATGATGGCGTTGCATCAATCGAAGAGAACGCGGCGCTCATCGGCAGAGTCTAGGCAATTTCTACGGAGCGCGGACGCCTCGTCCGCGTTTTTTTGCGGCGGATGAGGCATCCGCGCTCCAATTGGTCAGGCGGCTAGATCATCTTCGATCACAACAGCCAATTCGTGCAGCAGTGTCTCAAGCTCAATTTGATGGACAGCTACGACATACGCCAGCGTGCAGAATGACTCAAACGCGCACCCGATACAGGCGGCGCGGTAATGCCAGAAGACAGCTGATGTCTGCGGCCATCTTTGCAACACATCGCCCACGATCATGTCGGGGTGAAGCTGTTCTGGATTTGCCATATCTGACTGGGAGCGCGACCATCATAGTCGCGCTCCAACGGCAGGCTATTACTCCTGAATAGTGCGGATGTAGGCGATGATGTCCAAAATATCATCATCGGACAAGGCAGGGTTGCCGCCTTTTGGTGGCATGTCAATCCCCGTTGTGTTGTCGGCATGGGAGGACGGCCGACCCTCTTTGATAAAGTTGAGCAAATTTAGCTCTGTCTTGCTGCTGATAAACTCACTCGTCGTAAACGGCTTGCCCAAATTGGTCACGCCTTCACCTCCGGGGCCGTGACAGGCAACACAGGTTGAGTCATATAACGCTTCGCCATGGACGGGGTCGCCACTGTACGTGACGGCGGGACCGCCATCATCAGACGTAGCGGTTTCATCACCGCCGCACGCAACAAGCGTGAAAGTCAAACTAATCAATAGGCCAATCAAAAGCAATCGTTTCATTTTGTGCTCCTTAATTATGTGCGTCATCTTGATGATCGTCTTGTTTGTGGCGATGTTCAGGATCGAGCGAGAGATCACCAGATGCAAGCTGTGAGAGTGTGTCTTTGAAAGACAGCACCATTGCGTTGTCATGCTGGGTTGCCAATGCGTGCGCTTCCGCTGCGGTCGCACACGCGGCGATACCAAAACCCATCGGCGTTTGCATGTCGGAGAAGACGAGGTGGGCATTTTCGGCCGAAATCATCTCCCGACTCTCAAAATCATGTACCCAAAAACTCCCGACAGCCTCCCCATGCTCCGCGTGATACGCCAACATCCCGCCGATGTCATCAAACAGCCGCGCCTCTCCGTCTGTTGTCCAATAGGCGGCCGAAAAGCGGTCATCGCTAATAATCATGCCGCAGCGTTCGCAGACGTCTTCGCCATGTCGTATCTCAGGCGCGACCGATGTATCGACGGCGGCAGAACAGGCGATAAGAAGGGTGGAAATTAGGAATAGAAGAAGTTGTTTTTTCATGTTATTGTTTGTGAAAGTAGGCGTATTGCGTGTTGCGTAAACTGTTCAGGCACGTACCACGCACCACGCACCACGAATGTCACAACACCCCGCGCCTCCGAAACAGCCGCATCGACAACAACAGCGGCGCGATAATCCATGCGATCAGCAGTCCAATCAGCAGCGGCATTAGCTGGCTATCCCAACGGCGAAGTGCGTAGATTCCCGCTGGGCCAAGCACTTCGAGGTTTTGGCGAATGTCTAGCACGGCAGCGATTTTGAACAGTTGTAGCGGGTTGATGAGCGCGACGGTTAGCAGTTGCCCCACGTCGAGCTGCATCACGATTGCACTGCCCATGATGCCTAGATCGCCAAAGAAAACGAGCAGCAGCCAGAGAAAAAGGGCGATCCCAATCGCGGTTGCGCTGCGCTGGACGGCGGCCGAAATCAGAAAACCCAGACTCAAACTGACGACGGCCAGCAGGCTAGCTAATCCCAATAAGACGGCGTAGCTCGCCGCATCTGCACCGCCGCCCCGTATCGCAATCAGCAGGGCGGTCAGCCCAAATCCAACCCCTAATGCCGCCATCAGCGAGAGCGCGAGACCGATAAATTTGCCCAGCAATAGTTCGCGCTGGTCGATGGGTTGGGCGAGCAGATAGAGCAGCGTGCCATTTTCGCGTTCACCCGCAAGGCTGAGTGCGCCAAGCGTTAAGCCCATCAGCGGGACGATTAGCAGGACGAGGTTGATCAGGCTGGCGGTTGTTCGGCCGAAACCCGCCACCCCATAACTGCCCGCGCCTGACAACGCCAACCACGCCAAAAATAGCGACAAAACCGCAAACGCCAGCGCATAAAGCAAGAACCAGCGGTTGCGTCGTGCGTCGGTTAACTCTTTTTGAGCCAAGATCAAAACGGTTTCAAAATCCATCTTTATAACTCCGCGAAAGAGGCCACGAATGACACGAATTGTGATTTGTGTGATTGCGCGGTTGATTTGTGGCTCATCATTCAACTACAAAGTCGTCAATTTCAATGCCAGAATTGTGCAGGAGTCGCAGGACGCGCCCCTTTTCACCAGCGGCAACCTGCACGCGCACGCCGCGTCCGTTGAGATGGACGGCTAATCCTTGCGCCGTTAGCGTTTCTAAAGCGGTTATCGCCGTTGGCTTCGGCATGTAGAGGTGCAATGTGCTGGGTAAACCGAGCCGCTGTTCCAGCTCAGACGGCGGCGCATCAACGACCAGCTTGCCCGCCTCTAGCAGCAACACGCGGTCAGCCAACGCCGTCACCTCATCGAGCCGATGGGAGGAAAACACAAAGGTTTTGCCAGCCGTCTTGAGGCCGTTGAGTAGATGCAAAAAGTCGTCGCGGGCGCGGATGTCGAGGCTTGCGCTGGGTTCGTCAAGTAGCAAAATCGGCGGGTCGGCGAGTAGGGCAAGCGCCAGCGCAAGCCGCTGTTTGAGACCGCCCGACAGATCGCCCACTCGTTTGTCGATGTGCGGTTGAAGCTGTAATTGGGCGAGTAGGGTGGTGAAATCAAAATCGGCCGAAACCTTCTTCAACCGCCCATAAAATGTTAACGTCTCTGCCACCGTTAGATCGTCGTGAAAGGTCAAATCCTGTGGCACAAAGCCGACCATGCGCCGCGCCGCCTTGCCCCGTTTGGCGACGTTGTGATTGGCGATGGTTACATCTCCCGTGAATGGGATCAGTCCCAGCAAACAGCGCAGAACGGTCGTCTTGCCCGCGCCGTTTGCGCCCCATAGGGCAACCGCCTCACCCGCCGCAACGTGAAAGGAGAGCTGAGCGACGGCGGCTAATCGGCCGAAATGTTTAGACAGTCCGCTTACCTCAATCATGAAAATTTATATCCTCGCTGCCTAACTTGGGGCAGCATGGCGACGGCAGATGCTAAGAGCGTCAATGTCAACGTCAGCGCATACCAGCCGTTTGCATTGGCCTGTTCAAGCGGCGGTGCGCCCGTCGGGATGGAGGGCTGCATGGCGGGGAGGGTGTCGATCAGCTTTGGCTTGGGCTGCACAAATGGGAAGGCGCGGGCCGCAAAGTCGATGGCGTTGACGGCGGGGCTATAGAGAAACAGGCGTAGATTTGGCTCCTGCGCCATCAAATTTTCAAACAGCCGCAACGACTTGTATTCGAGATCACCCTGGCCATTGTTATCAGCATCATAGCCGACGTAATCGCTCCAATAGTTGCCCACACCGTCCACCGTCCACAAATTTTTGCCCGGTGTGCCGCCACCAGAGATAGAGACTTGTTCCTCGTTTTCGACAAAGCTGTTGCCTTGAAAATGGTTGTTGCGGACGGATGGTTGCAGCTCTACGGCGATGTCGTTGTAGGCGAAAACGTTGTTGGAAAATCGGCCGATACTGTCCACCTCACGCGGCGACGTGTCGAGATGTGCGCCGATGCGATTGTCGAGAAAGAGATTTTCCTCAATGATGATGTCGTCCATATCCTTGAGGCCAACCGCATATCCGCTGGGGCCGCGATTGCCCGCAATGGTGTTTTGGCGCAGCGTCACGCGCCGGCTGTACATCATAAACGCGCCGACCGAGTTGTTGAGCAGGCTGTTTTGCGTAATCAACGCATCGTCGCAGTACATGAAGTGCAGCCCATAGCGACCATCTTCAACACGATTGTTGCGGACGATCAGTCGCTCCGAATACCACAGCACCACATCGCGGCCCAACCGTATCTCGTTCTGCTCAACCGTCACATCGTTGCTGTACCAGATGCGGATTGGGTCGCCGCGCCGCTGGACTTCTAAATCTTTGCTGGTGATGGCGTTCCCACGAATCGTGCTGCCGTGTGCATGGCGCAGATAGATGCCAAAGAGCGTGTTTTCAAAGCGATTATTCTCGACTAAGACATCGGACGCTTCAATCGCCAGCCCTGTGTTTTCCTGATCGAGCGAGTCACCGCTGTTCTGGATCAGAAAGCCGCTGATGGTGCTGCCCGCGCCGTGAATGGCGAGGACGGTTCCGCTGTTGTCGCCGTCGAGAATGGGCCAATTTCGGCCGATTAACGTCACCTGCTTATCAATCACGAGCGATCCATGATGCACGCCGCCGTCTACATAAATAGTGTCGCCGTCGGCTGCGTTGGCGATGGCGGCGGGGAGATTTTCGGCCGAAATCCCCGCCGCCATCACCACGCCCTCCTGCATCCACATCAGACACACGATAAGTGCGTAGTACGTCGTGCGTGGTACGTACTTTGGACACGCACCACGTACCACGCACCACGCAACCCTTCCTATTTCCCAAATGAAGCAGTTTTGCCTGTTCATTACATCCCGTCCACGAGTGGCTTGTACGCCTTGCGATGAAAGTACAAACCAATCACGATCAGCAGCGATGACAAAAACGCCAGTTCCAACCCCAATTCAAACGAGGCAATCGTCTCAAACTGCCCGACAAATCCCGATCCCCAGATCGGGGGCACAAACGGCTCGATAATCGAACTGAGCGCGGCCGTCTCGTCGAGATTCATCCCGAAATTTCGCATCCAGTAGTACATGTCGGCCAAGAAAATGAACGGCATCAGGATGGCTGGCAGCGTCAGCAGCACCGCATATTTGGTGTGGATAAAGATTGCGCCCAGCACCAACATCGCCAACACGCTAATAGCGACGATACTCACCGCACGCTCCAACTGTGCTGCCTCACCGAGCGGGCGCATCCCGATATAGTGGTTTAGCCCGTCGATTTCCATCACGTCCCCTTCCAGCCGATTGACGTAGGTGATGACGTGCAGCCCGCCGGGATATTGCGGCGCAAGCAGCGTCATTTTCCAGTACGGCAGAAAAATAGAGATGATTAGCAGCACGGCGGCCGTAATCCACAAAATCGTTGGACGTTGGAATAGGGCGCGTTTTTCGGCCGATAAATCATCCGGCATTCGCGGCCCGATCAGTCGTTTTAGTGCGGTCATTGTCATCGCTCTGGCGCGTAAAGCGTATTGCGTAAAACATAAAATGGTGAAGCCACAATCAAAAGTTACACGGAGGAGACACAGAGGGTCACGGAGTTCTTGCTTTTTCTTCTCTCTGTGTAACTCTGTGCCATCTCTGTGTAACTCTGTGATACAACTTTTTTAGGTACACCACGCACATTTTGACGTAGTACGCAGTAATGAAGACAACCTCATTACGTTTTACGTTTCACGTTTTACGCATCACGCATTAAGGCTCAACAAACAGATACCCCGTCATCTCAAGATGCAACGCCGAGCAAAATTCGGTGCAGTAGTAGGAGAAAACCCCATCTTGTTCTGCATCAAATTCAAACGTCACCGCTTCACCGGGTTCAATACTCAGGTTGATGTTGTAGAACGGAATCGAGAAGCCGTGCGTCGCGTCATAGGCGCGTTCGACGTTGGTGATGTGCCAAATGACGTGGTCGCCCTGCTTAATCGAAACATGTTCTGGCGTAAAGTGACTGCGAACAGAGGTCATCCAAATCTCAACCTCATTGCCGTTGCGCTCCACACGCTCTTCCCCAAGCTGCACCGCATTTTCGTCAATTGCGCCCGTATGTGGATTCCAGCCCACCTCTGGGTAAACCTCCCACGGATCGAGCTTGTCCGCCTTAATGATTTGCGCGTAATGCGGCTCACCATCAGGGATGGGCAGGTCGTATAAAACGGGCATGTTCATGCCGGGTTCGGCAATATCGAGCAGTTGAAAGTTCTGCGGCAGCAAGGGCCCTACGTTGGCAAAGCGGTCAATCGCCCACTTATTCATCGAGACAAGGAAGCGTCCATCAGGGCTAACGGTGTCCCCTTCGGCCGCCGCGATATGGCCGACGTTGTACTGGACGGGCGTTTTATGCACCAGCGTCCACGACTCTTCCTCATGCAGGTCGGCAAAATCGCCACCCAACGCCCAGCGTGCGACGGCGGGTTCCAAGAACAGGCTGGTATAGGCGTAGCCCAGATTGTCAAATTGGGTGTGTAGGGGGCCTAAGCCGACTTCAACCTGCGCTTCCATCACGCTGTCAAAGTCAAGAATCGGAATACCATAATCGTCTGTCTCAAATCCACCCGCTGCGATGGCGGCCTGAATTTTCTCAAAGCTGTAAATGGTGACGTGCGGATCGAGCTTGCCAGAGACGACCATAAATTTGCCATCGGGCGTCACATCGACCCCGTGCGGGCTTTTTGGCTCTGGAATAAAGTGCAGCAACCCTTCTTCGACCGCGGTCGCCATCGGAATGACGGGGAACCCCTTGACATCCATCGTCTTACCAGCCGCCGCAACTTCGGCCGCCTTATCCAAGTTGATGACGTGCAGATAGTCCATATCGCGCTGCGACGCACCTGCTTCAAACGGCGCGTTGCCATCTTCGACGCCGCCCGTTGCCATCTCTGTGTTGAACGAATTGCAGAAGATCCAACCCTCGCTCACCAGCTTGCCAGAGTCGCATAAATCCTGCCAGTAGGGGGGCAGCTCTATCGCAAATGAGCGTGATGGGTCGATGCGTCCTGCCTCACGGTCAAATTTCCAGATGGTGACGAGACCGCGGTAATCTGTTTTGTAGTCGTCAATCGAGGCATATTCCCAGCCCAACGGTGCGCCGTATTGTCCACCTTCAATGACCCAATCGGTGCTAGGTGTGACAAACGTCCCGCCATGATCGCCAAGCGCGAGCGGATTTTTAACGAGTTGTTTTGTCTCAAAATCTTTGAGGCTAATCACGGCAACGCGACCGTTTGCCTTATCGTTGATGAAAAGGAATTGGCCGTCATAGTCGCCAGCCGTCTCGCTGAGGGCAGGGTGATGGGTGTCGCCCCAGCGAATATCTGTGCCGTTGGGGTCGCCTTCTTCCAGTACGGCCATCGTCCCTTCCGCGCCATAGCCATACCCTTGCCACGGCTCAGGCGTAAAGACGGCGATTTTCTTGATAATCCGCATCGAGGGCATTCCGATGACGTAGACTTGCCCACTATGACCACCAGATGCGAACATGAGGTATTCATCGTGTACGCCAGAGGGGGTGTATGTTTTGAGGGCGGCGGAAATATCGGCGGGGGTCAAACCACGGGCGGCGGCGATGGCTGACGCATCGGCCGATAATCCCGCCGTCTCCCCAGCACTCTCCCCATCACTGCCGCTATCCCCACAGCTTGTCTCCACCACAGCGACCAAGCCCAATAGCAATAAGAGCGCGATCAACGGTTTCCACGAGCGTTTTTGTGCAAATTTCATCTGCGCGATCTCCTTTTGTCTGAACGCAACAGCGGCAGACAATTAGCTGGTTGATTTGTGGGATCGCGCGGCTCCCATAGGGAAGGGACAGGTGCGTGACCCCCACGATGGAGATAGCATAGGGGGAAATGGATGGTTCGTCTTTGCAAAAATGCAAAGACCCACCGATGCAACCTGTTAAACTTGGAATGAACAAAAATAACAGGATGAACGTCCCACTCCATACTTCATATTTCATCCTTATTTTCAGAGGAAACATGACACAGTTAACCGCCAACAAAATCGTGCCAAATTTACTAACGCTGATTCCAACGTTGCCTGACGATTCAATTATCAGTCGGTCTGTCTACAAGGATAAGCAAATCAAAGTGATATTGTTTGCATTTGCGGCTGGCGAAACATTGTCGGAGCATACGAGCAGCTATGCTGCCATTCTGCATTTCATCGAAGGGGAGGCGGATGTCACGTTGGGGGAGGAGAAAATTTCGGCCGAAAAAGGCACCTGGGTTCACATGCCAGCTAACCTGCCACACAGCATTGTGGCAAAGACAGAGGTACAAATGCTGTTGTTGATGATTACGTAGAGGGCAAATCTTCCGCAATCGCCACCAGTGCGTGGGCATTGTGTACGACGATGCGTTTGCGACCCGTGTTGATAATATCGGCCGATTCCCACTTGCTCAAAATGCGGCTGACGTTAAAGACGTTTGTGCCAGTCATTTGGGCAAGCTCTTCACGGGTGAGCGGCAGGTCGATTAGCACACCCGCATCGGTGCGCTTGCCCAACTGACGCACAAGCCGATTGAGCGCGAGCGCGACCCGTTGCTCGACACGCAGCGTCGAGACATCACGAAACTGCTCTTGCAGTTGGGCAAAGCGTCGGCCGATCATCTCCATGCCGTTGAGCGCAAGCTGGGGATAGTGCAGCATGAGCGCAGTCATGTCGTCGCGCTGCCATGCGTAGGCGGTGCAATCTTCGAGGGCTTCGGCCGAAACGGGATACGGCATATTGCTCAACGAAACAATGATGCCTAAGCCGTTGCCCGGCTGTAAAATGCCGACGATGACTTGGTGTCCATCGGCCGAAAGCGAGTTTAACTTGACGCGACCTGCACAGAGAATATACATCGTGGACGACTCTTCGCCCTGATGCAAGAAGAACTCGCCCGCAGGCACGTGTCGTAGATGTCCACGTTCCAAAATGGACGCGACCTCAGACGGGGACAATCCGTTGAGTAAGGCACAGTTTGCGATGATTGCGCTATCAGACTGTTTCTTGGACATAAGGCGAGATAGGTTCCTGCGTAGGTGGGAATGACAACTTTTAACCAGTGTAACACAAACAAATCATGCCTACCCTAACCCGTGCGTTTATCAAATCTGCCTTCGTCTATCTGGCGGTTGCCTTACTGCTGGGATTTGTCTTGGCGATGCCCACAACCATCCCACTGCCCGCCTTTGTTCGCACGCTGAATCCCGCATTTTTCCATCTCTTTCTCGTCGGTTGGGTCACACAGATGATCTTCGGCGTGATCTACTGGATGTTTCCCATCATCACTCGCGCCAATCCGCGTGGAGATGCGTGGGTCGGCTGGACGACGTTTGCATTGCTCAATGTGGGGTTGCTGCTGCGCGTCGTGGCGGAACCGATCAACAACGCTCGCCCCTACGGAATTTGGGGCTGGCTGTTGGCAATCGCGGCCCTGCTGCAGTGGGGAGCCGCGCTGTTCTTTGTCATGTTGGCGTGGCCGCGTGTCAAAGATCGCTATCGGGGAGAGTGAGATGCCTCGTCTGAGCCAATGGATGATTCGCGCCGCCTTGCTCTACCTGCTGTTAGGGTTCACGTTTGGCGCACTGCTGTTGACCCACAAAGGGTTGCCGTTCTTTCGCATATTTTGGCTGTGGGGATGGCTGCCCGCACACATCGAGTTCCTGCTATTTGGCTGGATCGTACAGGTGACGATGGGGGTTGCATTTTGGATTTTGCCGCGCTACTGGGAGAAACCACATCGGCCGAAAACGACCTACGCCCAACTCGCCTTTATGTTGCTCAATCTGGGCATTTGGCTCGTCGTTGCGGGGACGGCTCTGCGAATGGGGCGCATGGTGGCGGTTGTCGGGCGGGGCGTGGAAATTGCGGCCGTTATCAGCTTTATCTGGCATTTTTGGCCGCGCATTAGGGGAGCGATTTGATAAGAGATGCGACATTGACCACTTCCCCCCATAGGATGGGTTAGCTTTGTTCCCGCACGGCTCGGCGATGTATGTTTCTGGCGGTTCCGCGACACATGTGCTGCTAGATGGTGCAACCACCGCGTCCACTAGCCACGCTTGCAGTTACCAAACCACCCAAATAGAGCCGAGCTATCTTTCCGACAACGCAAACGGGCGACCCCTGGCCGCCCGCTTATCTGTTGCCGATTCTGTCTAATTTATTCGGCAAGTGGGTCGAGATGCGGATTGCCCATGCTGGGCATATAGTCTGAAACGACTCCACGCCGTTCAGCCCATAGGGCATACCCCAACCAAGCCACAGCCACCCCAACCGGCATTCCGACGAGCCGCTGGGTTTCGTGAGGGAGCAGTGCAGCGAGTGGCGTCAATGTAGCGGTGATAGCCAATAGCGCGCTTGCACCACGCGGTAGGCTGCCAGCACGATACAGCGCGATACCGAATAGCAAACCACCGATCATGTACCCCGCAAATCCAGAAAAGCCGTAGATTGCCGCCAGAGCACCGACATTCATTTCGCCGGGAATCCCATTGACAATGCCCAAGAAACTATCGACAAACTGCGGCGCAGCGGTTGCAACTACCGGCAAGATGTAGGCTTCGGCAAAGATAAACGCCAAGTTAATCGCCCAACTGAGACTAAAAAGTAGATAGCCGATCAATCCGAGCCAGCCAACCTCTTCCGCTTGCTGGGCGTAGATACCCGTTAAGCCGACCAGAAAAAGCAGGCACATGACCGTCTTCACGGGCATGATGATAGCCCAGCCGATCGTGGTAACGGACGACAGAAAGTCGGGCGGGTGGATTGGCTGGATGGCCGCGAATGTGAGTCCAGCCACCATCGCGGCAATACCAGTCGAACGCAATAGGGTTGCAGTTGTGATTTTCATGTGATTCTCCTTAATTCAATCTTTCTTAAAAGTTGTGTAGTCGGACGACCGCAATCAGAGGCAACCCCAAATCCTGCACCTTTCTGAGCAAGCCATATAGCATCGCTTGGTCGAGCACCGATCCAGTTAACCGCGTCTCGCCGTTCGCGTCATGTGTAATGGTCATCTCGTTGAACCAAACAGCCCATCGGTCATCGAGGTGACCCTGAATGCGAATCTCGTAAACGCCAGCAGTTGGATGCTCATCAGCCATAGTCCGTCTCTACATACTTACGTCCGCTTGAGTCTCAAGCAGTTGTATTGTTCGTGTTGTTTGTAACTTCGCTCAATAGTAGTCGGCAATGTGATGAGAACGCATCCTCACATGTGGGGATTTCGATGATGAGGATCTGGCTTAGGAGGGAAACGGCGGATGTGCGGATGCACGAGGCACTGGAACTGCTGACAACCGCACTAAAGCAAATCGAGTTCAAATGCTCTGCGCACCGCGGCGCGTCGGCTGTTGACGGCGAGCTTGCTGTAGATATTTTTAGTATGGGTACGGATCGTACTCAGAGAGACAGTCTGCCTGCGTGCGATTTCTGGGCCGCTCAAATCAGTGGCGAGCAGACGCAGGACTTCAAGCTCTCGCTCAGTTAAACGCTCTATCAACTGCGGCTTCCCATATGGCGTGGTTTCCGTATGGCCAAAAGCGACGAGCAGATGACGACCATAGTCGGGTGTCATGCCGCGTTTTATGGCTGCTTCCAACAGCTGCGCCATCGGTGAACCTTCATCCAAAAACAGTCGTACATAGCCTTCTGGCTCCGCCAATCGCAGGGCGCGTTCCAGCGGAGCGAGTGCGGCAACGATGTCTTCTTGCATCTGGTAACCAAGTGCCTGCAAAATCAAGATTTCGATGACGCTGCCTGTTCGATCACCCTTTTCCGCAGCTTCCAATAGCCGCGCCAGCAGTCTCATTGCATCAGCATAGATATGAGGGGAACGCTCGTTTTTAAAGCGGGCAAGTAGTATTCTGGCCAGCGTAATATGCTCGAATTCGCGCAGATAGTGCAACTCATCATCAGCGGTTAGATGCTGCTCGATGACCCAATCGAGCGCTTCTCCCATCCGTTGCTGTGCCAGCAGTATCCGTGTCTTTACCGCACTAATCGGCCGAATCGGTGGATAGAAGTCGACCATGTACAGACGCTGTGCCTCCTCAAGTAACGCCAGCGCACCATCAAAATCCCCCAGTGCTTCACGCACACGCGCCATCGCCAGATACCAGCGATAGCGGTTGTGTGGAAACCCTGCGTGCTCACCCATCTCCCTGCTGTGCTGTAGTCGCTCCGCAGCCGCATCTAGCTGGTTTCGCTCCCTCAGCAACTCACTGATGCCCACGTGCATATCGGCCGCGCCACGCAAAAGTAGCCCACCTTGCGCCGCGGCAAGCTGCAAGCCGCGCTCATACGTGCGCATCGCCTCGCGCAGACGACCTCGGGTAATGCAGATCGTCGCCAATGCAATCGCCCCGTTGACGGCGTCGGAGATATTGCCAGCCTTTTGCAGACTGATCATGCCTTCGCCATACGTCTGGTGTGCAGTTAGCAGATCGCCGTTTGTCCAAAACGCGAGTCCCAAGAATCCGGCCGCTCCGCCGCGTGTCAGATGGTCGTCCGCGGGAACTGTTGCAAGCGCCCGCTGTGCGTAGGTGACGGTGTTAGACATATCCCCATGTACCAGAGCCAACCCAGCGCGAGCGACAGCGATTTCGCCCAGCAGACGGCGGGACATCTCCGTGTCCACGTTCGAGTCCGCTCGCCGGCCGACCGCAGCCACTGCCTCAAGCCGATGCTCGGCTGCGTCCAGCCGCTCTGCGACACCTTCCAACTGACCGTTCGCTAGCAGCACATGGGCATAGGCGACGGCAAGGATGGGCCGTTGCCAGATCTGCTCGTCGGGAAGCGCCCGTAACCATTCCAGCAGGATACCGTCATGTCTATTCTGACGCATCGCCAGCATTGCCTGTTCAATGAGATTGGCTGCATCGGCAAAGTTTGGTGCGGCCAGAGCGTGGTGGACCGCATCGATCATCAAACCATTTTGTGCATACCACGCGCTCGCACGTTGATGCAATACGGCCACATGGTCAGGTTGCCCAGTCGCCAGATGCAGAGAAAGCACTTCGGCAAACAGATGGTGATAGCGATACCACTGTCGTCTATCAGATAGAGAAACGATGAAGAAGTTTCCGCGCTCCAATGCTTCCAACTGTGCCTGTCCATTCTCCTGTCCAGTAACAGCGTCGCAAAGTGAACCCGTCATACGACTTAGAATAGAGGTCTGGAGCAGGAAGTTGCGGATGGGCGCCGGTTGCTGCTGGAGCACCTCTTCAACTAAGTAGTCCAAGATGTAACGATGATCGCCGGCGAAGTCGAGGATAAATTGGGAAACATCTTTACGACCAGACAGAGACAGGCCAGCCAATTTTAGCCCGGCGATCCAACCTTCGGTTCGCTCATCCAATAATCTGACGTCTTCGACGGAGAGGTTGAGGCCAATCACGTGATCGAAAAATTCGGCCGATTCGGAGCGCGAAAAGCGCAAATCGGCAGCCCGTAGTTCGGTCAACTGACCGCTCGCTCGCAGCCTCGCCAACGGGAGCAGCGGATCTTCACGACTGGCAATCACCAAGTGCATCTGGGGTGGGGTATGATCGAGCAGGAAGGCAATCGCATCGTAGATTGGTCTAATATCGATAAGATGATAGTCATCGAGAACCAAAATGAAGGCGCGTGGAAAAGCGGATAGATCATTGACCAGCGCGGTCAGAATCGCTTCGGCCGAGGGGGGTTGCGACGATTGCAGCAGTTCGGGCAGGCCGTTTCCAAATGATGGCTCAATGGTCTGTAACGCAGCGATGAGATAGGCGAGAAATCGGCCGATATCGTTATCCCCCACATCGATAGACAGCCAAGCGACAGCGCACTGACACTCGCTGATCCAGTGGCTCACGAGGGTCGTTTTTCCAAAACCAGCCGGCGCAGAGATAAGGGTGAGCTTGATGTTTGCCCGCAAACCCTCATGCAGGCGTTCGACCAGATGGCGACGGAAAATAACCTTTGGCGCGCAACGGGGAATGAGAAGTTTTGTGGCTAAAAGAGATTCCGACATGTTTCGCAAATACTCTCGTTATTTTGCCGTCAGTCGAACGGGTTGTGAACGGATGGGAACAGCACCGAGTGAGGGAAGAGGATTTGGGGCGTGTCAAACTCAAATTTCCCCACCTAAATCCCCATATGTGGGGAAGAGATTCCCTCGCGGTCATTTTATCCTTCCCACAAGGAGTTTACAATGAAAAACAATCGCAAAATTACAACGACTGATTGGCTGATTATCGCTGGACTGCTGCTGCTCAGCCTGATACCAGCCATTGCGGGTGCCGTCCGCATGGCAACTGTGCTCGGTGGTGCTGAAATCACACCAGAAAACGCACGCTTTATCTCAACCCCACTGCCGATCCTGATTCACATTGTCAGCTCAATGCTGTATGCTGTGTTTGGTGCGTTCCAATTTCCGCGCGGCGTGCGCCATCGTTGGCCTAAGTGGCATCGGTGGAGTGGTCGCCTGCTGATCCCGGCTGGTTTCGCCGTTGCGCTTTCCGGCCTGTGGATGACGCTGTTTTATCCATGGCCAGACGGAGATGGGATCGCGCTCTACACGATGCGCCTGATTGTCGGCACGGCGATGCTGATTGCGCTCGTCATTGGCGTAGAAGCCGTGCGCCGCTATAAATTTGCGGCACATGGCGCGTGGATGCTGCGCGCTTATGCCCTCGCTATGGGCGCGGGAACGCAGGTCTTCACCCAGCTGCCGCTCGCTATCGCGCCCGACTTATCTAATGATGCGATGCGCGCGCTAACAATGGGTGCTGGCTGGCTGATCAACATTTTGATTGCCGAATTGGTGATTCGGCGCAAAATCAAGCGACAGCCGCAACGACGCCCGGCCGTTGTCTAATGCAGTTGGGCGAAACAGCTTGATTGGATTGGCCCGCTGCTCGATACGGGACAATGCGTACAGCTATCATGTGAATTCTGGATCAGCTCGCGCAGCCCGACGACAATACAATCTGAAACTTACCGCTTGATGCGATTATCAAGCGGATTATCGGCGAGTACGCCGGGAGTGAGTAACCCAGTGAGTACATACAGAATAAAAGAATCGGCCGAAATCAACGCACCTGCCAGTGTTGCCTACAACGTGATCGCGGATTATGAAGTTGGGCATCCAGCCATATTGCCAAAAACCTTTATTTCCACCGTCACAGTTTTTGAGGGAGGCCATGGTGCTGGCACCGTGATTGCCGTTCAAACTGCGCCACGCCTAGGCAATCGCACATTGACCATGGAGATTAGTGAACCCGAGCCCGGTAAAATTCTGCAAGAGGACATCCGCGAAAATGGAACCAGTTCGCGCTTTATCGTCGAACCCCTAGGAGAGAGTCGGTGTCGCGTCACGTTTGATACACATGGAAAAACGGATAGCGGTTTGCGCGGTTGGGTTGAAGCCATGCTGAGCCCCTTATTGTTGCGGCCGATTTATAAGGAAGAGTTGAAGTTGCTAGACCAATATGTGCAGCAAATGGCATAAGTCAAGTAGATGGGGCTTGACCGTCGTTAGCGGCTCACACAACCTAGATGCTAGAACTTGGTGGGTTCTCACAAGAATAACTGTAAGTAGTTCCTAGTACCATAGTACCAACGCTCTGTCGCTATTGTATTGAGTTGAAAGTAAATGTAAGTTGAGGCAGAGCATGATGCATCCTGCCTGTCGGTATATCCTCGTCTGCGATACATCACCCGAGATAATGACTGTTCAGATGCATGATATGTGTAGCAACCGACGCACCCAAAGTGGCTACACACCTAAGCAGAGGCCCTGTAATGTATACCCGTCACAACTATCGCCTGCTAGCACTCCTCTTTTCACTCATCACTCTATTTGCGATCTCACTGCGATCTGTCAGTGCCCACAATGGCGTTGTCCATCTGCCGACGGGTGAGGAGGAGCCGCCGAACCCGCCGCAGGAAGAGCCGATTGACTTAACCGATCACGCCCAGTTGGATGAGTATTGGATCGAACAGGCAAAAGACGCGCAGCCGTTTGATGTCGATGCGGCGCGCAGTCGGATCGCCGTGTTGCCTAGCTACATCGGTGGCGAATGGGGACCTATTATTCAGTGGCCGCACGTGCCGGCAACCGCTTCAAATTTGCCTGATGGCCGCATATTGACCTTTGCCTCGAACAGAAAAACGAGCTTTCCCAGCGGTCGGCCAGAGCAGACGTATACCGCAACGTGGGACCCCGAGACAAACACCTTTGACGAGATATTTTATGAGGGACACGACATGTTTTGTGGTCATCCCGTCATGCTCGAAAATGGGTTGATGATGGTCAGCGGTGGGCGCAATGCAGCCGACAGCCCGTGGACGAGTACGTTTGACTATCGCACAAATAGTTGGAGCGCACAGCAAGAGATGAACTATGGGCGTTGGTATCCAACGTCGATCGCCCTGCCCGATGGCGGCGTATTTATCGGAACTGGGACTGGTGGTCAAAATACGGCCGAAATTTGGGACCCCGTCGATGGCTGGCGCGTCTTGTCGAACATCAACTTTGCGCCCCTCTCCAACGTGGGCGCACATGAAGATAACAACTGGCCGTTCTTTCAGGTTGCACCAGATGGGGATATCGAACAAATCGGGCCGCATCACGACATGCACACCATCACGACAAGCGGGAACGGCTCATTCACCTACTCAGGCGAATTCGACGACACGTGGTATCCCAACAGCGGTGGTATGGTCTACTTTGAAGCGGGTAAAGCACTCGTCTTTGGGGGCACGAACAGCTACAACAATACAAACGCCAGCTATCACGCAAGCGTTGTCGATATGAATGGCGCAACCCCAGTTGTCACCGACCAGAGCGACATGCACCGCAATCGCAACTACGGCAACGCCGTCATGTTGCCGACTGGTGACGTGCTGGCTATCGGCGGCAAGGGGGAATTTGCCCGCTTTGACGACACTGCCGCCCATCTCGAAGCGGAATCGTGGAATCCCGATACAGGTAACTGGACGTTGCTGAATGCGATGAACGTGCCGCGCACCTATCATTCGGTTGCCCTGCTCTTGACGGACGGCACGGTACTTTCGGCCGGTGGTGGTCTCTGCAACTGTTCCGCAGATCATCCCGACGCTCAAATTTACTATCCGCCCTATCTGTTTGAGCCAGACGGCTCGCTGGCTGCGCGACCGACGATTGCGACCGCGCCGAGCCTCGTCACGACGGGGCAGACGATCGATGTCATTGCGACAGATGGGATGGCTAAATTTAGCCTGATCAAGATGTCGGCCACCACCCACGCGGTCAATACAGATTTACGCTTCCTCAATGTGCCATTTGTCGAATCAGCGGCTGGCCAATACGAGCTTTCACTGCACAACAACATCAACGTCTTATCGCCCGGCTACTGGATGCTGTTTGCGGTCGATGATAGCGGCGTACCGTCAGAGGCGGCCGTTTTGCAAGTCAAGCAGCCGTCGCAGCCGTTGGCAAATCTCGCACTCGGCCGATCGACATCCCAATCTTCAACACAGCCAAGTTCAAACGACTACGATTCTGAAAACGCAGTCGATGGCAATCTCAATGGGGACGCGGCAGGCAAATCTTTAGCCCGCACCGAAAGCGAGGCCGAGGCGTGGTGGGAAGTTGATTTGGGTGCTGTCAATGCAATCGACACGATTTCACTCTTTAACCGTACTGACTGTTGCGCCAATCGGTTGTCCAATTTCCACGTGTTTGTGTCAGATGTGCCGTTCACATCACAAAGCGTGAATGGCACGCAGGCACAGGCAGGTGTGAGCGATTTCGCATTTCCCGGCACCGCAGGACGGCAAACTGATTTTGCCATCAACCGTATGGGACGTTACGTGCGCGTGCAGCTCGACGGCACGAATTCGCTACAGTTGGCGGAAGTGCAGATATTTGGCGGTGGCATGGCGAGTAATGCGCCGCCGATTATCACGGCGATTGACAATCAGGTGACCGAACTGAACAGCACCGTTTCGCTCGCGATTAATGCGTTTGACCCCAACAGCGATCCGCTGACGTTCTCCGCGACAGACCTGCCGACAGGGTTGCAAATCGACAGCAACACGGGTGTGATTGTCGGCACGGTCAGCGCGTTGGGGACATATCAACCAACCGTCACCGTGAGCGATGGCGAGGGTGGATCGACAGACGCCCAGTTCACTTGGCGCGTCATGAGCTGTTTGCCTATCGTGTTTGACGCCGGCACCATTCAATCTTACGGTGGCGGTCAGGATCAGGGGCAGTTTACGATTTTGAATAACGGACTTTCGATTCGGATTGTCGACAATGGTTGGAAGGCGATTCCGCTGCCAGAGACAATTTCGGCCGATTCCGTGATCGAATTCGATTTCCGCAGCACCATTGAGGGCGAGGAACATCTGATTGGATTTGACAATGATTTGAGTTTGTCTAGCTCCCATCGCTTCAAACTGTATGGCACGCAAACCAATACCGGTTCAAATCTTGACTTTAATAGCTACAACGGTAGCGGGAACGACCAACATTTTGTGATTCCCATCGGCCAATACTTTACAGGTTCGATTAACTATCTGGTGTTAAACGCCGACCATGATGCGAGTCCCCACAATGGCGAGTCGATATTTAGCAACATCGTGCTGCGTCATGGCGAGACGAGCAATGGCTGCCAACCTGCTCCCGTGATTACCAATCCCGGCAACCAAACGAATATCGAGGGGGACAGCGTGACGCTGCCAATTGTGGCGGATGATCTCGACAACGATCCGTTGACGTTTAGCGCAACGGGTTTGCCAACCAATCTGAGCATCAACGGAACGACGGGTGTTATCAATGGTACGGTCACGACAGTTGGCGCGTACAATGTGACGGTCAGCGTTGAGGACAGCGATGGGGCCATGGACAGCGCAAACTTTACGTGGACAGTACAGGCGGCCGATGATCTCGTCGTCACAACGCCGACAACGACCCCGCACTCGACTGGCACAGCGGTGACGTGGCAGGCAGATGCGAGCGGGGGAAATGGCACGCTGCGTTACAAGTGGTTGTTTGGCGATGGATCGGCCGAAACGCCCTACAGCACTGACCCCAACATCAGCCATACCTACACCACACCCGGCCGCTACAGCGTGCAGCTAACCGTCAACGACGGCAGTGGTCAAACGAAGTCGGTTCTCTTTTATCAGGCGATTCACGAACCGCTGACCAGCGTCGCGCCGGTCAACTCCAGCAGCATCGTGCAAGATTCGGCCGATCGCGTGTGGATCGCCAATCCAGACAACAACACCGTCAGCGTGTTCGACGCAAACGCCCATACGAAGCTGGCTGAGATAGCTGTCGGCGAAAGCCCGCGCACGCTCGCGCAAGCCCCCAACGGCAACCTGTGGGTCGTCAACAAAACGGCCGCCACCATCAGCGTAATCGACGACGCGACGCTGACCGTTCTCAACACGATTGCGCTGCCATACGCATCGCAACCGCACGGGCTGCTCTTTGCACCAGACGGCAGCAGCGCGTTTGTCACGTTGGAAGCACGCGGCGAACTGCAAAAGCTCGACCCAGCAACCGGTGCAACACTCGCAACGCTCGCCGTCGGTGACAATCCGCGCCATCTCTCGATCAGCGGCGACAGCAGCACGCTCTACGTCGCACGCTTTATCACACCGCCTCTCCCCGGTGAGGCGACCGCCAATGTGCAGACCAATGCTGGCGGCGGCGAGGTGCTTGCGATCGATCCAGCCACGCTGGCGATTGAGGACACGCTCATTTTGGAACACAGCGATCTGCCCGACACGGCACTTGTGGGCGGCGGCTTGCCCAACTATCTGCAAGCCCCCATCATCGCGCCGAGTGGTTTGAGCGCGTGGGTTCCATCTAAACAGGACAACATCACGCGCGGCATATTGCGCAATGGTCAAGAGCTAGTCTTCGACCAAGCGGTGCGCGCCATCACATCAAAGATCAACCTCGTGGACGGCAGCGAGACGTATTTAGACCGCATCAACCACGACAATGCGGGGGTTGCGAGTGCGGCGACGTTTGGGCCATACGGGAATTATCTGTTTGTTGCGCTTGAGACAAATCAAAGCGTGGCGGTGGTCGATCCGTATTTGGGCGAGGAAATCGGCCGATTCCCCGTCGGCCGCGCCCCGCAAGGCATCACGCTTTCGGCCGATGGTAACCGGCTTTATGTTCACAACTTTATGGATCGTTCGGTCAGTGTGATCGATATTTCGCCACTAATCGCAACGGGGCAGCAAATGTACACGACGGTTGCGACGTGGGATAGCGTCGCGAATGAGCTGTTATCGGCCGAAGTGCTCAACGGCAAACAGCTTTTCTATGATGCAAGCGACGACCGCCTCGCGCTCGACAACTACATGAGCTGCGCGAGCTGCCACAATGATGCGGGCGACGATGGCCGTGTCTGGGATTTCACAGGGGTTGGCGAAGGGTTGCGCAACACCGCCTCGCTGCTTGGGCATGGGAATCAAGGCATGTTGCACTGGAGCGGCAACTTTGATGAATTCCAAGACTTTGAAGCCCAAATCCGCGCCTTTGCAGGTGGTACAGGGCTGATGGCAGATGCTGAATTCAACAGCGGCACGATCTCTCAACCGTTGGGAGATCCCAAGTCTGGCTTGAGCGCAGACCTAGACGCGCTGGCCGCGTATATGCAGTCGCTCAGTTCAGTCGATAACAGTCCGCATCGCCAATCATCAGGCGAGTTGACCACCGCAGGCGTGGCGGGAGAGGATGTTTACATTCAACACGGCTGCGCGATTTGTCACAGCGGCACTGAATTTACCGACTCGGCATTCGATGTGCGTCATGATGTCGGCACGATTACAGTGGCCAGCGGCCAGCGACTCGGCGGCACGCTCGACGGCTTCGACACGCCAACGCTGCGCGGTCTGTGGCGCACCGCGCCCTATCTGCACGATGGCTCGGCCGCCACGCTTGGCGACGCGGTCAACGCGCACAACGACATCAACATCACGGGTGGCGACCTCGCTAATCTCGTCGCCTTCCTCCAGCAAGTCGACGACAACAGCGCGGTGGTTGGACACCTCGCCAGCTTCCCCGCCGTTAGCTGTGCGCCACAACAGAACGGCTTGCTGTACGAGCGTTGGGACGGCATTGCGGGAGTCGATATTGCCAGCCTGACCTCTCATGCAAACTATCCCGACAATCCCTCTTCGACCACTTACCTAACCGATCTGTTTGAGGCACCGAGCAACGCTGGTTCTGAGTTTGGCACGCGCGTGCGTGGCTATATTGTGCCGCCGCTGACCGGTAACTATACATTCTGGATCGCCAGCGATGACCACGGCTCACTGCTTTTGAGCAGCGACGATGATCCCGCCAATGCGGTTGAGATTGCGTTTGTGGCAGAGTGGGGTCCTCCTCGCGTTTGGGATTGGGCAGCAAGCCAGCAGTCCGCACCCATCACCCTGCAAGCGGGTCAACGCTATTACATCGAGGCATTGGCTAAGGAGCAGGGCGGAGGGGACAATCTAGCCGTTGCGTGGGCGTTGGACGGGCAGGCAATCGAACTGATCGCCAGCAACGTGCTGTGCGCCTATGAACCGACCGTCTCAGCACCGACAGCACACATTGCCGCTAGCGTGACAACGGGGGATGCACCGCTGACTGTCAGCTTGAGTGGGGCTGGTTCGGCCGATCCCGATAACGACATTGTCAGCTATGCGTGGACATTTGGGGATGGCACGACGAGCAGTGTCGCCAATCCGCCCGACAAGACGTATACGGATGCGGGCAGTTATGTGGTTCGCTTAACGGTGACGGACAGCGGCGGGCGCAGCGATTCGGCCGAAACGACCATCGTCGTCACCCAACCGCAGCAGGCGGGCTGTGGCACGTATGGCCTGCATCGCTCGATTTGGACAGAGGTATGGAGTGGCGAAGTGCGTGACTTACAGGCCCATTTCGACTATCCCGACAACCCCGATTCAACCGAAACGATCACTGCCTTCATCGTGCCAACCAATGCAGACGACCTGTATGGCTCGCGCATGGTCGGCTATCTCGTTGCACCCGAAACGGGCAGCTATACCTTCTATGTCGCCAGCGACAACGAGGGGCAACTCTGGTTGAGCAGCGACATCAACCCCAGCAATGCGACGATGATCGCCCAAACTTATTGGTCGCCTGAGCAGGGCTGGTTCTATAACACAACGCAACGCTCTGCGTCGATTGACCTGATTGAAGGGGAACTGTATTACATCGAAGGATTGCACCAGACGAGTTGGGGCAGCGATTACTTCGCCGTTGCGTGGCAAACACCGAGCGGTGGCAATGCTGCACCGCAAATTATCAGCGGAGATGCACTATGCCAGACGCTTGGTGGTGTCGCGCTCGTGCGTCCAACGGCGCGGATCGTGACCGATGTGACGCAAGGCACAGACCCGCTCACCGTTTCGTTTGATGGCTCAACCTCAAGCGATGCGGACGGCACGATTGTCAGCTACGCATGGACATTTGGCGATGGTTCGACTAGTAGCGCAATCACGCCGCCGCCAAAAGTGTTTGCGGCAGGGACGTACAACGTGACGTTGACTGTGGTGGACAATGATGGCAAGAGCGATTCGGCCGAAACCACCATCACCGTTGACTCCAGCCCGCCCAACGGCGGCACATGCGATACGCAAGGGGTTCATCGCGACATCTGGACAGAGGTGTGGAGCGGTCAGGTGGCCGATCTCGTCAACGATGCCCGCTATCCCGATAACCCAACATCGACCGAAACGCTCAGCACGTTGCAAGTGCCGACCAATGCGGCCGATGGCTATGGCTCACGGATGCAGGCTTATCTAATCGCACCCGTGACGGGCAGCTACACCTTCTGGGTCGCCAGCGATAACGAGGGGCAACTCTGGTTGAGCAGCGATAATACACCCGACAATGTGACGATGATCGCCCAAACATCTTGGTCACCCGAATTGGGCTGGGACTACAGTAGTTCACAACAGTCAGCTCCCATCCAGCTAACGGCGGGTGAAGCCTATTACATTGAAGGGCTACACCAGACAAGCTGGGGCAGTGATTACTACGCGGTCGCATGGCAACCGCCCAACGGCGCACGCGAGCTGATACCCGCCAACGCACTCTGTCTATATGGGGCTGGCACAGTGGGCGATGCAGCGCGACAAGCGACAGTCAACACCACATCATCGCTCGTCAATGCCAACATCGTGCGCTCCTTCCCGGTCAATCTCTATCCTGAGTTGCTCGGCATGATGACCCGTGACGAGGCGATGCGTACAGAAGCGATGCGTCTGAAGGGTGAGTTCGAGATGCTATTGGCAAATGGGCAGATCGTTCCCAGCCAGTTTGTGACGGAGTTTGGCGTGTTGTGGGACGACGTGTATGGGCAGGCATCGGCCGAAATGCGACTCTGGATGGAGGCGCAAATCAAGCGTGGCGACCTGCACATGTTTAACGACATGCCGGCCGAAAACGTGTGGGCGATCATCAACGGGCAATCGGTGACGACTGTGCCGACGAGTTTAGGTCTCAAATCCGTCGTGACGGCATACCCCGTCCTTTGGGCGGCGATGTTGTTGCCGCTGCTGCTTGGCGTGACCCTATACCTGCTCGGCTCACGTCGGCGCAAACCGCGCGCGAGTTGACATTAGTCCCTAAAGCTCGGAAATGGCTGAGACATTGGCTGATGTAAGGTGATCAAGAGCTTCGGTTACAGTGATCAACCTTATATCAGCCTTCGGCTTTAGCCATAGGATTTTGGCAAAGTCTCGTTATAGCATGAGGCAGTTCTTCTCTGATCGTCAACGTTTTGACTTGTGGGCGAGACGCTGACAGCAAAATTTTGACGGTCTTTCTTACAATTCTGCTTTCGTATTCACGAAATATTCGCGATTCTAAGCGTAAATTGTCATCTGCGATACAGACAAGACTCTATTTCAGCACGCTATTTTTAATAATAAATGTTACGATCAAATGGTGAACAGCTATATTTTATAAGATGATTTGCGGCGCGAAGCTGCTCCCCGTCTCGCAAAATTACTATGTTGACCGACGTGACTTTTACTGTCAAATCTAGCACAGGCAATTTGATTCGCTTAAGAGCGGCAGTGCGCAGAGCTGGATTCAATACGATTGATCAACGGATTGAAAAGACGCCTGACGCCGCAACAGATCAAATCAAGATGGTCTTGGAGAGTGATCGGCCAATTCAAGTCGATCAATTAAGTCAGATAAGTTCAATTGTTCCAACAGTTCTCGACATAGATATTGCTGAAACAAAATCGGCCGAAATCCCGAAGCCGCGCTCAAATCTATCGCTGAAAATTTGAGGCCCGATCAACGTGTGTACGTTGGCGTGATCGATGTCATCAATGAGGAAGTGGAATCGGCCGAAATGGTGCGTGACCGTGTCCTAATGGCTGCCGAATACATCCCAGCTAATCAGCTTGGCACAACAGATGATTGTGGTTTTTCACCATTTAGCGACGACATCGCCACTAGCCGCGATACCGCATTTGCAAAAATTGCAGCGCGGGTTGAGGGAACACGACTCGCCAGCGACAAGCTAGGCTAGAGCATTGATTTTCGGCCGAAACCTACTCAACCAGTTGATTGTCACGCTCGCTGGCCTTGCTGGAGTGATCGAGATTTCGGCCGAAATCGTCATGTTCTGCAATAATAATATCCCTTACGCTAAGCGTGATTATCGTAAGGGATAATGGTAGGATTAGTTTAAACAAGTTAATGTTATTAGTTTAATTATATAATTGCAGACGAGCTAAAAATAGCACCTATTCCACCATCTCACCCAAACTGATATAGCTACCATCCCACTCCTGTTAATCACAAAAACTATACGGTGACACAGTCGCGACCAACCCCGCACAAAAAGATACTATTGTGCCGGGCCGCATTTTGAAACAGATCACTTGCTCACCAACTTACAAAAGTCCTCCACGCCCTTCCAAAAAGCGATCAAATAAGACCAACGTACTATGCGACCACGCAATTTAATGCTTACGTATCCCATATAATGTACGAAGCCACTTTAGACAATGTGATTTGTTGAGGAGCGTAATCGATGAGAAAAGAGCTCATCTGGGGTGCATGTATCGTTCTTGTCATGAGTTTGTTCGCCTGTCAGGTTGATAACCACGAGCCAGACATTGCTGCGGACAGCGAGACAACACGCTCACAACTCGACTTCGCCACGACCACACAATATCCCGACGACACCAAAATACATATCTTGCAATGGAACCACTTCGTGCCGCAATATGACCGTTGGTTCGATCCCTTTGCCCAAGTGTGGGGTGATTCTGTCAATGTCGATGTGTCGGTCGAGCATATCGGCTTGGGTAGGTTACCAGACGCACTAACAGCGGCAATTGAGGCTGGGGAAGGGCCATCGCTCGTTGAGTTGGTGATCGGCGCAGCTACCTTTGTGGAAGATGTCCACGACTTGACCGATGTCAACTTAGCCGCCCAAGAGATGTTCGGAAAGCAAGCCCAGACGTGTCACGCCAACTCCTATTTGCCGACGACGGGTAAATATTATGCGTTTTGTAGTGGATGGACGCCAGATCCCGGCGATTACAACATTACGTTGTGGACAGAAGTCGGGTATCCAGACGGCCCGGCGACATGGGAGGCGTTATTGGAGGGTGGCCATATTATCCGTGAGCAAACAGGCGTCGCGGTGGGGATCGGTTTTTCGGCCGAAATGGATTCCGAAATGGCCCAGCGCGACATCATTTGGTCATTTGGCGGTGCGATCCAAGATGAAAACGAGCACGTTGTCATCAACTCCCCCGAAGTGATCGCCGCCGTCGAGTATATGGCGCAACTCTACCGCGAAACGGCGCATGAATCGGTCTTTGACTGGGATCCCGCCTCCAACAATCAGGGGTTGATTTCGGGCGAACTCTCCTACATTCTCAACTCTGTTTCTGCCTATCGCAGCTTGCAAAAGGTCGATCCTGAAGCGGCCGACAACATCGGCTTTGTGGCTGCGCTGCAAGGCCCCAACGGCCATCAATATGCCTCTGCACATGTCTGGTCACTCTATGTCATCCCCAACTATGTGCAAGGTGCAGAACTTGAAGCGGCCAAGGCGTTCTTGTTGCACCTCACCCATAACTACAACCAAGCGGTCTTCAACAGCGAGCTGTATAACTTCCCCGCATTTGCGGCAACTGCGCCTGACCTATTCGCCGAAGACGGCTGGCTTAATCGCGATCCTTTTGGGTCACGTCCAGCCGACAAATTAGCCGTGTTGCAATCGGCCGAACAGTGGACAACGCATCTGGGTTTTCCGGGCGTGGCGCACCCCGCTGTAGCCGAAATCTTTTTTGAGAACATCATCACCGATATGGTCAAGGCGGTGGCACTCGATGAAATGACCGCAGAAGAAGCTGTGGCGCATGCGGAAATTGAGATCGAGGCGATTTTCGAGAAGTGGCAAGACAAAGGCTTCGTGCGTAGTGGTACAACACAACCTGTGGTGCAAGAATGAGTCGCATCAAATTGTCAAACCTCTCCTTGCAAGTCAGAACGACGCTGATCGTGATCGTTGGGTTTATCATCGCGGTGGGGCTGGCGATGGCTGTCGTATCGAATGCGATTCAGGCATTTGAAAATCGCGTGTCGGCAACGCAATTGACCGATGAAAATCATCTCGCCATCGTCCATTTCGACCAACAGATACATGATTTGCAAAATGTGCTGACCGATTTTGTCACGAATGAACTGGTCAGCACGGCTATCGGAATCGACAATGCATCTTGGTTGAGCAACGTCGTTGCAACGTATGAGGTGCAGTACCAAATCGACCTCGCACGCATCAGCACGGCGGATGACCTGCTCCTCTTCGACAACATCGATGCCTTTCCACCAGAGTTGCAACTCCTTTATCAAAGTGCGCTAGACGGCAGCTCAACGTGGAGCTTGGTCTTTATCAACGACGCATGGCATCTCATCGCCGTGGCCCCTGTAAGCGATCCAGTCGGCATTATTGGCGTGGCCGCGCTCGGCCGCGTTCTCGATAATGAGCGCATGGTCACGCTTAACATGGATCGCGCCGCGCCGCTCCTGCACCTGCACGGCCCCGATGGCCAGATTATCGCCACAAGCGAAACGGCGGATAGTACCCATCAGGCGCACATCGAAAGTGGTACTGAGGCGGTCGATCTCAATCTGTGGCGTGCAGCCCTCGACGGGGAGATTAGTCAAACGACCGAACTGGAAAATGGTATTTTGCATCGCGTTCTCTACGCGCCGTTTTACAACGATGATCGGGTCATCGCCGTCTATAGCATCGAGGTCTCAACGCACGAAATTCACAATTTGCAGCGACAATTGCTGCGGGAAACAGTGGTCGTTTTGATTGGTTTGGGGTTGGTTGGGGCGACTGTGTTGTTTGCGATGACGCGGCGATTTATCACCAATCCATTGTTGGCGTTGGGCAATGCGGCGATGGAAATTGGGGCGGGTAATTTAGATGCACCACTGCCACCTGCTGGGCAAGATGAAATCGGCCGATTAACGGCACATTTCGGCCGAATGGTCGATCAACTACGCAACCTGCTCAACACGCTCGAACAGCGCATCACCGAACGCACCCACGCTCTTGCCGCCGCCAACGACGAGTTGACGGCCGCCAAGGAAGCGGCCGAGGCGGCCAATCTCGCCAAGTCTGAATTTCTCGCCAACATGAGCCACGAAATTCGCACACCGATGAACGCCGTCATCGGCATGACACGTCTGCTGATCGACTCCGACCTAACACCCCAACAACAACACATCACGCAAACGATTCAACAAAGCGGCAATGCCCTGCTCAACATTATCAACGATATTCTCGACTTTTCTAAAATCGAAGCGGGGCAGATCGTCTTTGAACAACACCCGTTTGACCTGCACACCTGTATCGCCTCGGCCTTCGATTTAGTGGGCAACAAGGCGAGCGAAAAAGAACTCGATCTCGCTTATGAAATCGCTGAGCAGACACCGCGAATGCTGATTGGGGATGTGACGCGCTTGCGCCAGGTGTTGGTCAACCTGTTGGACAACGCCATCAAATTTACCGAACGGGGCGAAATCGTGCTGTCCGTATCGGCCGAAAAGATCACGGCTTGTAAAGGTCGCATCGCGTTTGCCGTGCAGGATTCCGGCATCGGCATTCCACACGACCGTCTCGACACGTTGTTCGACTCGTTTACCCAAGTCGATGCCTCAACAACGCGCAAATATGGGGGCAGTGGATTGGGCTTGGCGATTAGCAAGCGGCTTGTCGAGATGATGGATGGGTCATTTGCGGTGGAGAGTATTATCGGAGAAGGCTCTGTCTTTCGCTTCGATGTGGTGTGTGCGATTGCAGACAAACCAACGGGCGACCTGCCACCCCAATTCTATGCCCCACTCTACAAGAAACGTCTGCTGTTGATCTACAAGAATTCACGCAGTGGCGATATTTTGCAAACACGTCTACAGGATTGGGGGATTCGTGTCCAGCGAGCAGGGGATGGCAATGTCGCCCTCTCGATGGTCGGCGGCCATGCACAATATGATGCCGTCATCATCGACGGTGCGACAAAACCGACGAACACCATCCAGCAGATCAAACAAAGACTCAGTACTATCCCTACGGTCGTGTTGCGTTGGATTGAAGATCAGCATACCGATCTGCCGAATGTCACATCGTTGACCAAGCCGACGCGCTCGACCGACTTGCGCCACACGCTCCTCGACATCTTTGACGACAAGATTGCCCAAAAACTGATCGCTGCCGCACCAATCCAGCATATCGACAACGAGATGGCAAGCAAGCATCCACTGCGAATTTTGTTGGCTGAAGATAACGCCATCAATCAAGAACTCGCCATGATGACATTGCAACGACTCGGCTATCATGCCGATTTGGTGTCAAATGGCGAAAAGGCGGTACAGGCGATTTCCCAGCGACCCTATGACGTGATCTTGATGGATGTGCAAATGCCCGTCATGGATGGGCTAGAAGCGACCCGCACCATCCGCCAGACATTCCCGTCAATGCGGCAGCCCCACATTATCGCGCTGACCGCAAACGCGATGCAGGGGGATCGACAAATCTGCCTAAGCATGGGGATGAATGATTACATCAGTAAGCCATTCGACGTGGCGAAATTGATGCAGGCGCTGCAAGCCGTTCGGCCGAAAACCCCGCCGGCCAACGTGCTGCCGATTTTTGATCCCGCCGCCATGGATCGTCTGCGTGACACGTTGGGCGATCATGCAGACGTGATGTTGCCGCAGTTATTCGGCCGATTTGCCGCTGAAACCCCTGAGCTTATCGCCCAAATGCATGTGGCCTATCAAGAACACGACTGGCGCAAGCTTCATCGACTCGCCCACACGCTCAAGTCCAACGCGCTCAACTTTGGTGCACGCGCCCTCGCTGAGGTTGCCCGTGATATCGAGCAACATGCCACTGCTGAGGACATGGACACACTGCCAACGCTGCTCCAATCGGCCGAACAGCTCTATGCCATCACCGACGAACATCTCACCGCCCATTTGCCAACCGCATGAAAAACGAACAACCAACCGCCGCGACAATTCTCGTCGTCGAAGATAACATCATCAATCAACTTTTGTTGACCACCAACTTGCGAGAAGCGGGGTACATTGTCACCGTCGCTGACGATGGCTATCGCGCCCTCGACCTGTTGAGCGAACATGAGTTTGATGTGCTGCTGCTCGACCTTGTCATGCCGGGCATGGATGGCATCGAATTGCTCTCGCACATCAAAGCCGACGAACGCTGGCGGCATATCCCCGTCCTCGTCATCTCCGCTACAGACGAGATGGCAACCATTGTGCAGTGTATCGAAATGGGAGCCATTGACTACTTGCCAAAGCCGTTTGATGCGGTGCTGCTCCATGCCCGTCTCAACACCACGCTCGCCAACAAGCAGATGATCGAGATGCAACAACGCTACACGCAGGAGCTCGAAATCCAAAACAAGGAACTCGACGCATTTGCCCACTCCGTCGCCCACGATCTGCGCTCACCACTGACAGGGTTGCTGACTTCGGCCGATTTATTGCAACGGCTGATGGCAGGGCAATGGTCGCCCAAAGAACAAAAGTTAGTCGAGAGGATTCAAAGCGGCGGGCGACGGATGGCGAAAATTATCGAAGCTCTGCTGCAATTGGCCGATGTACGTCACCGACAACCCGTGCCAGCCCCGCTCGACATGCGCCACATCTTCGCTGAGTTGAGCAGTGAGTTGGCGACGCTGCAAGAACGCTATGGCGGCACGCTCGTCCTGCCAGACGAATGGCCGTCAGCAATCGGGTACGCGCCGTGGATTCAAGAAGTGTGGCTCAACTATATCTCCAACGGATTCAAATATGGCGGTTCGCCGCCGCACGTCGTTGTGGGCGCGGAGCATTACAACGATGCAGTGCGTTTTTGGGTGCGCGATAATGGCAAAGGGATTGCGCCCGAGCAGCAATCCCACATTTTCAACGCCTTCACGCAACTCGACTCGCAACGCATCCAAGGGCATGGCTTGGGTTTATCGATTGTCGAGCGTATCGTCCACAAACTTGATGGTGAGGTCGGTGTTGAAAGTAGATGTGATCATGGCGCGTGTTTTTGGTTTACATTGCCAACCAGTTTGCCAGACTGTGAACCTATTCGACCTGTCAGCTAAATCCACGTCTGATTTATCACTTGACGAAAATCGGCCGCGACCGCGACATAGTTAGCGGGCTGACCAATCCTATCAGACGACTGGACGTTGACTGCGCAGATAGCTGGGCAAAACGATGCCAGCGGCGAGCGTGGCGAGAATCAAGCCCGTGCGAACGCCGTCGATGGAGGATTGGGCGAGGGTTTCGGCCGAATTGACCGTCCCGCCTAACATACCAACCGCACGCAGTAAACCGATCATAGTGCTGAAGGCAAAGGTGCCGGGAACCATTGGGATCACGCCGCTCACTGTAAAAAGCATGGTGGGCAGTCGTTGCCAGCGTGCCAAGAGAAATCCTAACGTGCCAACCAGCAACGCGCCACCAAACGTCGCCACCTCAATTTGCCAGCCCGCCGCAATCAGCAGATAGCGCAGACCGTGACCAAGCGCACCACACAATGCACCACCCCACAAGACACGCGGCGGCACGTTGAACAAGATGGCAAATCCGACGGCCGCGATTGCCGCGAACAGCATGTCGTCCGGCAGCGTCAGATCGGGTGAGAAGCTCTCCCAAATTCGGCCGATTTGCACAATCCCCAACGCCAACACAATCCCCAATGCGACACTCATCGTGATGATTAGCCCGACAACCCCGCGCACGATCCCCACCACCCAATGCTCTGAGAGCAAATCTTCAACCGCATTCACAAGCGGCACGCCCGGAACGAGCAATAAGACGCTCGCTGCCAGCGCGATCTGCGGCTCATCACTCCAGCCAAAAAGCGTTGCGCTGCTCGCCAACAAGGTAGCGACAAACGCCGTGATAATCGCGTTAAGGGCAAAGTTGTGCTGTCGCTTGGATAATTCATGGCGTAGCAACATCGCTGTAGATGCCGCTACCCACGTCACGCCAAAGACAGCCCAATCCCCTCCAAATAACCGCGAAAACGCTGCACATGCCAAGCCGACCATGCCGCATTGCACAATGGGTCCATAGTGACGCGGCTGTGTGGCGATCTCGTCTAGGCGATGCAAGACAAATTCGCGGTCGAGTTGTGCTGCGTGATGGCTCAAATCGCTGATCTCTGCGATTCCAGACATGTTGACCCCACCCAAACGCATGACGCGGCGCACTTTGGTGCGAAACTCTCGATGGTCAGTCGTTGAAATGATCAGTGCATTGGGGGAGACAAAGACATCGAGCCATTCTGCACCCAACCCCGTCCCTAAATGATGGACGATCGTTTCAACTCGCTTTGTGTCGGCTCCGAACTGCATCAGCAATTGCCCTGCATAAAGCGACAGATCAATCACTTCCTGCATCGCTGCACGCGATAGTGATGTCAGTTCGTCATCCTCTACAATGTGATTCATGGTTATCGCCGCGCCGCCGCAATCGCTTGCGACAACGCCTGATAGGTTGCCACTATAGGAGCGCGGCCGCCTCACCCGCGGCAATGGCGGATGAGGCATGCGCGCCAATAAGATTAAGCTAACTCACGTGGACTGGCGGCGATGATCGCGTCGTTGCTGCCAGCGGTGTAGGGGGCAAAGTTCTTGTTGAACAGCTGTGCCAGCTTGTTGGCTTGTGCATCGTAGGCGGCTTTGTCTGCCCACGTATTTTTTGGAATCAGCAGTTCAGATGGCACATTGGGGCAGCTCGTCGGTACGGCAAACCCAAAGATCGGGTCTGTCACCGTCTCCACACTGTCGAGCGAACCGTCGTGAATCGCGTCGATGATGGCGCGCGTGTATTTGAGCTTGATGCGCGAGCCTGTGCCGTAGGCACCACCCGTCCAGCCCGTGTTGACCAGCCAGGCCGTCGCGCCGTGCGCTTCCATCTTCTCAGCCAACAGTTCGGCATACTTGCTCGGATGCCAGACCATGAACGCCGCGCCGAAACAGGCCGAAAAGGTCGCTTGCGGCTCGGTCACGCCCATCTCCGTCCCCGCCACCTTTGCCGTGTAGCCGCTGATGAAGTGGTACATCGCCTGTTCGGGGGTCAGCTTGCTGACGGGTGGCAACACGCCAAATGCGTCTGCGGTCAGCAGGATGACGTTACTTGGATGCCCGCCGACACACGGGATCTTGGCGTTGTCGATGAACTCGATCGGGTAGGCAGCGCGCGTGTTTTGCGTCAGCGAGGTGTCGCTGAAGTCGACGCCGTGGGTGTGCGTGTCGTAGACGACGTTTTCCAGCACCGTGCCAAAGCGGATGGCGTTGTAGATTTCGGGTTCATTTTCGGCCGATAAATCGATCGCCTTCGCATAACAGCCCCCCTCAATGTTGAACACCCCGCGATCTGTCCAGCAATGTTCGTCATCGCCGATCAGCTGGCGTTCGGGATCGGCCGAAAGCGTCGTCTTGCCTGTCCCACTCAAGCCAAAGAAGAGCGATACATCCCCCGCGTCCCCCTCATTGGCTGAACAGTGCATTGACAAAACGCCCTTCTTCGGCATCAGGTAGTTCATCACCGTGAACACCCCTTTCTTCATCTCACCTGCGTACTCCGTGCCGAGAATGACCGCTTCGGCATCCTCAAACGAGATGTCCACGCTCGTCTTGGAGGTCATGCCCGTCGTGTGGCGGTTGGCGGGGAACTGCCCACCGTTGAAGATAACGAAATCGGGGTCGCCAAAGTTGGCGAGTTGCGCGTCGGTCGGCCGAATCAGCATATTGTGCATGAACAGCGCGTGATAGGGGCGTGTACAGACGATGCGCACCTTCATGCGCTCCTCCTCATCCCAGCCTGCAAAACCATCCACGACGTAGAGGCGTTCGAGCGTGTTGAGATAGTCGAGGGCGCGTTCGCGGTTGATGGCAAACGTGTGGTCATCAACCGCGATGTTGATGTTGCCCCACCAGATATCATCGGCCGAATCCTCATGCCAGACGATGCGCTTATCCTTCGGACTGCGCCCCGTCTTTTCGCCCGAACGCACCATCAGTGCGCCCGAATCGGCAATCGCCGCCTCTGGCTCATACGCCAGCGCGTGCTGATACAGCTTGGCGGGGGCTGCGTTGCGAATGATGTTGTCTACTTCAATTCCATACTGTGTCAGGTTAAACATGCTGTTTCTCCAATTGTTGTTATCGTTTCGTTGCTACGTCAACTATTTTAGAGAAACACGCCCCATTGTGGGCTGAGGAATGTCACCTATTTGATATGACAATTGGCTACGATCTATCCTTAATGAGTACCGCTATGATAATGACAAGTGACATGTAGAACGCTTATGAATATTACTGCCTACAATTACAAATGGGCGTATCATCCCTGAAAATTTGACACTTGAGGAGTGATTATGCGCGTTGCTGTTTTCAGTACGAAATCCTATGACCGACAATTCTTGACCGCCGCCAACGATGGGCGGCACACGTTAACTTTTCTCGAACCCCGCTTGACCCGCGAAACGCTCAGTTTGGCGACGGGGCATGATGCGGTTTGTCTGTTTGTGAATGATGAAGGTTCGGCCGAAAATCTCACAAAACTCCACGAACTCGGCGTACGCCTGATCGCCCTCCGCAGTGCGGGGTTCAACCACGTCGATCTCGCCACTGCGGAGGAACTCGGCATGACCGTCGCTCGGGTCCCCGCCTATTCGCCGTACTCCGTCGCCGAACACACCGTCGCGCTGATGTTGACGCTCAACCGCAAAATTCACCGCGCCCACAATCGCGTGCGTGAAGCTAACTTCTCGCTCGACGGGCTGCTGGGGTTTGATATGCGTGGGCGCACGATTGGGGTGATTGGAACGGGGAAAATCGGCCGATGTACGCTCGACATTCTGCAAGGGTTTGGCTGCACGCTGCTCGCCTATGACCCTTTCCCCAACGATGACGTAACTGCAAGCTATGTCGATTTACCCACCCTCTTTGCTGAGAGTGACATCATTACCCTGCACTGCCCCCTCACGCCCGACACCTTCCACCTGATCAACAGCGACAGCGTCGCCCAAATGAAAAAGGGGGTCATGATTATCAACACCAGTCGCGGCGCACTGGTCGAGACACAGGCGGTAATCGACGGTCTCAAAGAGCGCAGAATTGGGTATCTTGGATTGGATGTGTATGAGGAGGAGGCCGACCTGTTCTTCGAAAATCTATCCGACTACATCATTCAGGACGACCAATTTATGCGTCTTACGACCTTCCCCAACGTCATTATCACAGGGCATCAAGCGTTCTTCACAGAGGAGGCGTTACGCGCCATCGCCGAGACGACTGTCGACAACATCACACAATTTGAAGATGGCGAGGTTACCGATTCCAATCGGGTCACGGCGGCACAACATCGCCGCTAATGGTCGGCGCGCAGTCGCCTCACCCGCGTTGTGGCGGATGAGGCATCCATGTTCCCAGATCAAGCGTCAGGTCGCACAATCAACAGCGATGTATCAGTAGAACGCAGCACCTTCTCTGTCACGCTGCCGTACACCCAGCGTTGCACGCCGCTACGCCCGTGCGTACTCATGGCGATTAGGTCACACGACTCGTGCTGGGCAACCGTCAAAATCTCGTCGGCGGCCTTGCCCAAGACAGAAATCGTGTTTACTGGCACAAACGTGTCGAGCCGCTCCCGCATATCGCGCAGATACATCTCGCTGCGGTTGGCATAGCTGACGCGTAATTGCTCCGCTATGTTGGGTTCAAACTGGTCGAGCGCGTCGAGTGAGGCGTGTTCCACTAATGAGAGCGAATCATCGACATGCAGCAGCGTCACCGCTGCGTCGAGCCGTTCGGCCAGTTCAAACGCAGGCGTGAGAATTTCTTCCGATAGATCAGAGCCGTCCAGCGGAACGAGAATGTGCTGGATCGGTTTTTCTTCACGCAGCACGACGACAGGACACGGGGCGTGCCGCAACACGCGCTCTGTCACGCTGCCCAACATCCAGCGCGTCAATCCGCGATAGCCGTGCGTCGTCATAACAATCAGGTCGCATTCTTGCTCAGCCGCGGCATCGAGAATGACCGATGCGGGATCGCCAACGTGGGTCACGATAGTCGTTTCGATCTCATCATATCGATGTGAGCGACCGATGTCTTCCAGATAGGCACGCGCCTGATCGATGTGGCGTGTCTGGTTTTGTTCAAAATGGGTCACTTCAAATTCAAAACCAGCGGGAATCATCATAAATTCTGTTTCAATCGCGCGCGTCAGCACAAGACGATCCGCTAAGCGCGTCGCCAGCGGTAATGCGGTCTCTGCCAACGTAGAACCGTCAAGGGGAACGAGAATTTTGTTAAACATGGTAATAACCTCCAAGAGATAGGGGATTCGGATGTCAGACACCAACAATCGCAATCACGCGGTTGTCTGTTTGTTTTTCAAGTAGTTGGCGAATTCGGCCGAAAACATCCGCACATGCTCCCATTCGGTATATTCATTGTCTTGTGTGACGTCCGTCTCGCCACCCGTGCGCCAGCTTACAAACTGCCCCACGCGCTGCCGCACGCCGTTCAGCTCGTTGTAGCGCATCGCGCCTGCAAAGGAGGCGACGTAATCGGGCTGCCAGCTCGTGTGGTCGATCAACCGGGTCAGGTAATCTTCGACCCGTGCATTACCGTCGTCGCTCGTCTCTGCTTCGGATAGGCTGACAGAATAGAAGGCATTCGGCCGATTTTGCAACGTCTCCAAGTTGGTCTCAATCCACGCGACGATCTCTTTCGGATATTGGTGAAAGTGGACAGATGCACCTATGATGATGGCGTCAAAGTCAGACGCTTCGTAAATGCCCGGCCAACTCTCCAAATCCTTGCGCGTCGCGCCAACCCCCATTTCGCGCAGATGATTGACCATCTCCCCCGCAATCTTCGCCGTCTGTCCTTCACTCGTTGCATACAAAATAAGTACGTGTGCCATATCATTCTCCTAGAACTGCCATTATTCCAAAAAAGTAGCAGCTCTAAATCACGTTGTTCATCTCCGCATATGAGCGCAACTCTTTGATGTAATTCGCCCGCACAAACGCCGTAGATTTCTCACCCGGTCGCGGACTGAGTTTGCCGCACATTGCCTCGACCGTTGGATAGCCA